>JBGTOA010000022.1:0-250357 GCA_041742785.1 Pyrinomonadaceae bacterium
CCCAGGGTTGCTTCAACCCTGGGACAAGAAATGTAAAGAATGTCAAAAAAACGCTGAAAGCGTTAGGCCTGTGTCATCCGAACTCCTTCAGAGTTTTTAAAGAATGGTGGTTTATTTACCCCAGGGTTGAAGCAACCCTGGGCTGAAATTAGCCAACGCCTGCGGCGTTAAATTCAAACTGCACCAGTACGTAGAGACTGGATGCTGATGCTAGATGTCAAGATGCTGGAGGTCAGTTGCTGGAGTCATGCTGGAGGTCAGATACCGGAAACCAATAAGAACTAGAAACTCGAAACTAGAACTCCAAACTAGAAACTAGAAACTGGAAACTGGAAACTCGAAACTGGAAACTCGAAACTCGAAACTAGAAACTCGAAACTCCAAGCTTCCCCGGTACTCAGTACTTTGTTACTGAGCGTAATACCCCGGGCGAGTGCGCGCGATCAGTTCCGGATAAACGACTTCAATGCGCACCTCATGCCACTTTCCTTTGACCGGACGATCGCCTGGCGCCTGGTACGCTACCGTATAAAGCGATCTGAGATCGGCTGCGACTTCCATGTACAGACGAGCCATCTGATCGAGTCGGTGAATTTCATGGATGCGCCCACCCGTACGGTCGGCAAGTGTCTGCAAGCGCGTGCGCGCCGCGGTGTAGATGCCGGTGATGACCGGATCCGGTAGCGGCAAACGCTTTGCATCACCCGACGGCAATGCCAGCGGATAGATGGTTACGCCCTGCCGGTCCGCTCGGTTCAGGACGTCGTTCAGGACGCCATTGGCCATAGGGTTAATCGATTTGATCGCTTCTTCATCCGTTTGTGAATTTGCGGCGGCAGCGCGATCCGTGTTGCGCATGCTGGTATCCAAACCATCGGTCAACACCACAATTGCCTTGCGCCGTTTGCCTTCCTTTGCGAGGGACTGCAAAGCGAATTTCAAAGCATCATAAAAATGAGTCTCACCAGCCCCCTCGGCAATATCAATCGCATACGCAGTCTTCTTGCGATCAGTTGAGAAGTCCGCGAGGGTCTTTACCCTCGCATTGAATTGCACGACCTGTACTCGATCTTCCGGCGCCAGCGCGTCGAGAAACCTCCAGGCGGCTTGTTTCAACTGCGGCCGAAAGCTGATCGTCGAACCAGAGGTATCCAGCAACAACACCAAACTAAACGGTGCGCTCGTTGGTTCGAAATGGAGGATTGATTGCTTTACTCCGTCTTCGTAAACGGCGAAGTCATTGCGCGAAAGAGAAGTCACTGCGCGCCCCTGGCGATCAACTACCCCAACGTTCAGTTGTACCAGCGAAGTGTCTGTACGAAGAACATCATCCTGCGCGCGAAGCGAAATGCTCGGAATCAACAGGAGCACTGAGAAAAGCAGCGCGTGGTAGACAGTTTTCAACGGGAGTGTCAGAAAGAACCGATTATTGTTCATGGAAAAGTGATGATATTCCCTTACAGGATGGTTAACGAGTATGCCTTTCCACTAATTAAAAGTCCAAAGTCAAAAAGAAAGTCCCAGTCGACGTCAAAAGTCCCGGCGAAGTAATGTTGCCAATTCGTAGCAGTCGACTTTGGGTAGTGAATTGGATTTTGCCTGCCGGACTTTCGACGTTGGACGCTAGCGGCACGTTGCTTGGCAGGATTTTGTCTGCCATTTTCGGCCGCCGGGGCTATAATTCACAGCAAGCAAAGTAGTCGAAAAACCTCACGAATTTCTGGAGACCTCACGATGTACCAACCAAATTTCTGTTGCGAATGCGGTGAAAAAGTCATCCGCCTGCGTTGGCGGCTATGGAACAGCCGCCGTTTTTGTGATGCGTGTGCAAAGGGCCGGCGAAAGGAGCGATTTGCCCGGCCTGCAGTAGCGGCTGCGTTGCTGATTTGCCTGGGCTTTATTGGCGGCAGGGCAGGCAAACCGCCGCCGCCACCGTTGATTATTCAGCGCCACGCAAACTCGCCAATGCTCAAGACCGATACAGGAGTGGAAGCTAATGAGAAATCCGGTGACAAAGTCGCGGTAGTTTCCGAAGAGGTCTACGTCTGTGGAGCGCGAACGAAGAAGGGGAAGCCGTGCTCGCGACGTGTTCACGCGCCTGGTCGGTGCTGGCAACACAAGGGTGTGCCGGCGATGCTGCCCGCCGAGAAGCTGATTGTGAAGGACAAATTGTAGGGAGCGTCCCTCTCACTACGGAGGGACGCCCTACAAAGAGATTAGCGGATTGTCTTAACTGGGCCAGCCGGTTTCGCGGGCAGTCGCGCGGGCGCTTTCAGTTTTGCCATGATCTCGGCAATGCCTCGTTCCAGTTGCGGATCTCGACCTTCAATCTCTGACTTGGGATCGTTTTCCACTTCAATATCCGGATCAACGCCGTAGCCTTCGATAATGAACTCGCCCTTCGTACTCGCAAAACCCGATTCAGGTACGGAAATACCACCACCATCGATCAACACGCCGCGGCCACTGATACCGACAACACCACCCCACGAGCGCTTGCCAATTAATGGTCCAAGTCCCGACTCGCGAAACATCGCCGGAAAGATATCGCCGTCCGATGCAGAGTTACCGTCGAGTAGCGCGACCATCGGTCCGATGAAGACTGCGTCGGGATAAGTGTTCGCCTCATCTACGGTGCGCGAGAAGTTCAACGCCAGCAATTTTCTCCGGAGCCGCTCGATGAGCATGCGCGAAACGTTGCCGCCGCCGTTCGCGCGCACGTCGACGATGAGCGCTTCCTTGCGAATTTGCGGGTAGTACCATTTTATAAACTCGCGGATGCCGTTATTACCCATGTCGGGAATGTGAATGTAGCCCACCCGCCCACCAGTCGCCTCGGACACCTTGCGCCGATTTTGCTCGACCCAGCTCAAGTAGATCAAATTACCTTCGTCAGTAATTGGCCGATAAGAAACAATTCGCGCACCTTCCGGCGCCGGTGTCTTGTTTAGGGTTAGCGAAACCGGATGGTCGGCCTTATTGCGAAGCAGTCGATACGGATCATCATTGCCTTTCAACTCAACGCCATCAATCGCCAGAACATAGTCGCCAACGCTGACGTTTACCCCGATTTCAGTCAATGGTGAACGATAGATGTCCTCTTCATTCTGGCCTCGCAGTATTTGGGAGATGCGATACCGACCTGATTGTTTGTCCAATTCAAACCTCGCGCCCGGCAACCCAGAGCGCGGCCGAGGTGGAATCTGGAAGTCGCCGCCTTCGACGTAGGCGTGCTGCACGGTGAGCTCCGCAATCATTTCTGCGATCACATAGTTTAAGTCCGACCGGTGAGAGACATACTGCAGCAGTGGCTTGTATTGCTCGCGCAGCGCGACCCAGTCGTAGCCATGCATGTTCGAGACGTAGAACCAGTCGCGATAGCGCCGCCAGACTTCGTGAAATATCTGGTTCCACTCTTCCGCTGGTACTCGGTCAACTGCCAATCCAGCCGTCGAGACAGTCTTACGAGTCTTATCACCTTGGGGAGTAGCATCGTACAAGTTGTAAGCAGGACCCTGGCCGACAAGCACTTTCGACCCATCTGCCGACAAGGCATAGCTGCGAATGTCTTCCGCAATGACAGTTTCCTTGCGGTCCTTGAAAGCAAAGATTTTGAGCGGAACTGTGCGATCGCTCTGACGACCGTAATAGAACGCCGGTCCTACTCCGTAAATTAAGTGTCCGGCTTTTGCTGAGAGCCCGCCGTAGTTGTCGGCGCCAATCGGAACGCGAGCCACGCGAGAAGTAATGCCATTGAAATCAATCGTCATCGGCGGCGGTACCGCAGAAACCTTCGCCGCATCCGGTTTGGTTTCGGGTGAAGCTGTGGGTTCGGGTTTCGCTTCCGTCGGCTGGCCCTCTGCCGGTTTCGGTTTGTCGCCGTCCGTCTTCGCAACCGTGACTTCATCACTTTCGGGCGGGAAGGGGTGCTTAACGTCCTGACGCAACGCCATCGCATAGATGTATGCGTCGCGATTGGTCGCGTAGTTGAATTCAATCTGCGAAATCTGCGGGGCAAACTCGCGGTCGCTGATGAAGTATAGGTAGTTCCCCTGCGGGTCCCACGCTGGACCGAAGGAATTAAACATTTCATCTGTAACCCGATTCAGTTTGTTACTGGCCGCGTCCCAAACATACACAGACGAGAACCCGCTAGCGGTGGCAGCCATGCTGAATGCGAGATAGTTTCCGCGTGTTGACCAGGTGTAATCGCGAATCTGACCGCGCGGCGTGTCAGTGATCTCCGTGAGCTTGCGATCGGCGAGCGTGACAACAAAGAGCTTTCCATCCTTATCGCCAAAAGCGATACGCTTGCCATCGGCTGACCAATCGGGCTGATAACGCATGGCGGCGCCGCCGGTTGTGATCTGCACGGGAGGTTTCAGACCGTCCTGTTGAATCAAATGCAGCTCTTCCTCGCCACTGATGTCCGAAATGAAAGCGATCTGCGAACCGTCGGGCGACCACGAAGGCCATTTGTCATGAGCGCCGGAAGAGTGAGTCAGGTTTCGCGTTGGCCCCTTCTCGATCGGTGCGGTAAAGATGTCACCTCTGGCTGAAAAGAGGGCGCGTTCGCCTTTGGGGCTGAGTGCATAAGATTCGATGTTGTTTGCTGCAGGCACTCGGCTCGGACGGCGCGCCAGTCCTTCGTCAGGGACTGTGATCGAGAGTGAGTTGCTTTTCCGGCTTCTGGTATCAAGCACCTGCAGCTCGCCATTCATCTCGTAGACGATTCGGCCTTCATTATCTGAACTGGGCCACCGCGCGTCCCACAGCCTGCTGGTGGTCATCTGCGTCGTTTTGCCAGAGGGAACGTGGAAGGCGTAGAGGTTGAAACGGCCATCGCGATCCGAGTTGAAGTAGATCGTGTCGCCAATCCACATCGGATCGCGCGCCGGACGCGGACCTTCGGTAATCAGCCTGGTGGCATAGGTCTTCAAATCAAAGATGTAAAGGCTGTTTGCCTGGCCGCCGCCGTAACGTTTTTCAGAGCGAAAGTCGCGAGACTGGGGCGAGTAAACCATTTGTGTAGAGTCCGGCGAGTAGTCGCCGGATCCTGCTCGCGGCATCGGCAGCGCCTCGGCTGGGCCACCTTCGACTGAGACCGAGTAAAGGCGAGCAATCGGCAGCGCCCACGAATCTCGTTGCGAGCGGAAGAAAACCCTCTTCCCATCGCGGCTCCACCCATGAACCTGATTGTCCCATCCCCAACGCGGAGCCAATGGGCCTCTGGAAGGATAGAAGGTGAGTTGTCGCGGCACTCCACCGGTTGCAGGAATCACAAACACCTGCTCATCACCATCGTGCTGTCCAGTGAAAGCAATCCACTTTCCATCCGGCGAAAATTTGGCAAAGACTTCCATTCCGGGATGTGCCGTAAGGCGGGTAGCCATCCCGCCTGAAGCGGACGCGGCCCAAAGGTCACCACCGTAGGTGAAGACCACTCGGTCGCCGTGAATGTCCGGAAAGCGTAGGAGCTTTGTTTGAGCGGACGCGTCGGGCGCGATCAGCAGGGCCACCACGAACGCAAGCGAAAGACGCAGAAAAGCGGATGACAGTCGTCTCAACAAGGGCAACCTCCTCTTAATAGAACAGACATGCCTGTCTGCCCTCAGTGCTTAGAAGTATGGCTACGCGAACAAAATTGACAGACATGTATGTCTGTCTACTTATCGTCTGTTTTTGAAAGCGTCGTATAGATCCGTATGCCGGCTGCTCAAGGGTACGTCGCGTCCATCAATGAATAGGCGCCGTACGTGAGTTCGCGTTTCAAGAATATCGCCGTCCGTTACCACTATGTTCGCCATCTTTCCCACCTCAAGCGAACCCATGCGGTCGGCCACGTTCAAGATCTGCGCGGGATAGATTGTGACTGACTTCAGCGCTTCAGCTTTGGAGAGACCGAAGGCGCTAGCCATGCCTGCATAAAAGGGGAGATTGCGAACGGCCGAACCGCTGTTCCCGGTCGAAATGCAGAAACGGACACCAGCCTGCTGTAGTTTCGCGGCCGCCTCGTAAAGCGTGTCGTAAGCATCATCCTCACGCGAGGGCAGGCTAAGAACTCCAGTCAGGATAACCGGGACGTTCTTCTCTTTCAGGAAGCTCGCAATCTTCCATGCCTCGTCACCGCCGAGGATGATTGGTTTCAATTTCATCTCCTCCGCAAACGCAATGGCGCCGCGGATCTCACCCTGCCGATCGGCGCGGAAGATGACGAGTCGTTCGCCGCGCACATATGGCACAAGAGATTCGAGCACGAGGTTTTGATTGGGACGCGGCAGAGACTTATCTTTGGCGTAAGCGTCCTGCGTGCGCCCGTAGGCTTCGGCGTCGCGCAGCATCTTTCTGATCTGTTGGACCTGGCGCTCGTTTGTCGTGAGCACTTCTGTAAGATTTGCCGGTTGCTGAGTGCCTCCAAAATCTCCGCCGCGGCTGCCCAACCGGGGATAGTTGATGACCAACGCAGCGAGCGGAACTACCGCCATTTCATCGGGTGTGGTGCCCAGCAAGTTAAGCAGCGCCGCCTGGCCGGAAATAAGACCACCGCTCGGTAGTGAGAGCACGCTGGTCACGCCGTCGACGCGCGTCACCGCAATGTGGGCGCTGTGCGGATGAAGTGAGACAACAGCCTTGGCGTGAGGATTCAGATCCCCAATCTCGGCGGTATCGACCGTTCCCGAGGCGCCTTGTCCGATCTCAACCAGGCCCATAGCGGTGCCGGCGTCGATCATTCCTGGATAAACGTATTGACCACGAGCGTCGATTGACTGCGCGCCGGCGGGAACGGTAACACTGTCCCCCATAGCGACGATCCTCCCGTCACGAATCACGATCGAGCCGTTTTCGATATCCGGCGCAGTGACGGGAACGATATGCGCATTGCGGATCACGTAAGTGCCGCGCGGAGGAAGGACGCTGGTCTGGGTTGATGGGGTTCCGATCTGCGCCGGAATTGTGGCTGCGAGAATACCTATCAAGCAGATCGACAACAGCGCGAAGCGAAGCGGCTGTGCGCTCGTGAGAAATGGTTTCGTCCTAAGGGAACCGGCCCACGAGTTGATTGCTTTCAGCGTTGTTCGTCTGAATTTGTTCTCTCTCAACATGCGCACCAAAATTTCCTCCGTCAATCTTCGTGGCCAACGAGGAGGCGCCCAGGGAGGGACGCCGCTACAAGAGTTCTACGGATGGTCATGGTATCCGTCCCACATATCATCGTCAGCGTCGGCTGGACGGCGCCGTCGGGGCGCTTGCGGCGAAGCACCACCGGCGGGTGGTCGATTTGCCTCTGCTTGCTCGAGCGTTGCGCGTTCTTTCTCCAATTCCAACCGGCGGGCGAGATCCTGTTGGCGGTCGAAAAAGATCTCCCCGTCGACAAAGGTCGTATCAACGCGCGAATAGACGCTCAACGGGTGCCCGTTCCAAATAGCCAAATCCGCGTCTTTACCGACTTCGATCGAGCCCACCCGATCCTGAATGCCCAGTTGGATGGCCGGATTAATAGTGATTAGCTTCAAAGCTTGTTCTTCAGTCAGGTCCCCGTACCGCATCGACTTGGCCGCTTCGATGTTAAGACGGCGCGCGCGTTCATCAGAGTCGGAGTTCACCGACACGACTACGCCGGCACGCGTCATGATCGCGACGTTGTGCGGGATGGCATCGTACGCTTCGATTTTGTAACCCCAGAAATCCGCAAAGGTGGACGCACCGGCGCCGTGCTGTGCGATCTCTTTCGCAACCTTGTAGCCCTCCAAAACGTGTTGGAAGGTTTTGATTTTGAAACCAAACTCGTCGGCGAGCCGAATCAGCATGTAGATCTCATCGGAGCGATAAGAGTGTGCATGGACATAACGCTTATCCTCCAAAATTTCTACCAATGGCTCGAGCTGAAGATCGCGACGCGGCGGGAGCATATTTTTATCGCGCCCGGGTCGATACTCGTCCCAGGTCTTTTTGTAATCGCGAGCTTTGGTAAACGCCTCGCGGATTACTTCTTCGACTCCCATGCGCGTTGCTGGGTAGCGGCGGGTAATTCCAGGCAGCGCCGGAACGCTCGAGCGTTTTACATTTTCTCCGAGGGCAAACTTAATGCCGGGTCGAGCGCCGGGAAAAATAAACTCCTCGACTGGCCGGCCGTACTTAATCTTTACCACGGTGTTGAGTCCGCCGATCGGGTTTGCCGATCCGTGCAGGAGATTCAGTGTCGTGGTGCCACCGGCGAGTCCGCGATAGAGGTCCGGATCGGTCGGATTTAGCGCGTCGCCGACCCGGACCATCGAAGTCACAGCCAGACTGCCTTCATTGATAGCATCAAGCATGGAGTGCGAGTGACAATCGATAATGCCTGGAAGAATGTATTTGCCCGTGGCGTCGATCGTCCGGGCGCCGGCTGAAGCCTTCAGATTTTTCCCAAGACCCGCAATCTTGCCCTTGCGAATCAGCAGGTCGGTGTTGAGCAAAGCACCGCGCGTGATGGTCAGCACGGTTGCGTTGCGGATCAGTACTTCATCAGTACTCGCGGATCGCCCCTGTCCCGAAACCTCTAACGAGTGACTGGCACAAAAAACTGTGACCAGAAGTAGTTGCGCGATCGTTCTACGTCTCATTGTCAGCTCCCAGTTTATCCCTGTCGCGTGCCGCTGAAAGTTACTGTGCCCATCTCTCCGGTGATGGTGCCGCTGATCTGATTTCCAACAGCTCTTCCTTGCAGCGTCATATCCATTGCCTGGCCCTGGATCGTCGCAGTGAAGGTCACCCGAAACCCATCCGCATTAATGGTCCCGCCGCTGAACTGTGCCGAAGCCAGACTCGTTTGCAGGTTGCCGCTCACTCTGTCGCGTTCTTGAGAAAGCACGAGGGTGCCGGGAAGGCTTTGACCCCCGAGATCAATGGTGATGTTCCAGGTGCCAGTGAGTTCCGCCGGTTGTGCGGGCGGGCGTGGCGGTGTCGCTCGGCCGCCGGTGAACGAACCCGGTGAGCGGCCGGTTATCGTGACCGCGCCCTTCATCTCATTTCCGGCGATCGTTCCGGTAAAGCTTGCTTCGGTGGTTTGTCCTTCGAAGGTAACTGGGACCCTAAACCGAATCTCACCTGATTCAGTGACGGCAGCGTTCGAGATCTCGCTACTGCCGAGGGCACCTTGAATCGATCCTCGGAGCTGGTTGTCTTCCTGCCGCAAGATCAGCGTGGCGCCAATCTCTCCCGACCCGAGATTCACATTCAGGGTCCAGGTTCCGGCTGCCGAGTCACGTGGCTGACTTGTAGCTGCGGGCGCCGGTCGGAGGTCTATGGGACGGCCATCGATGAAGACATGCTCGATGCGACTGTTGCGGTCGAATAAGTCACCGCGCACCACGGTTAGGTTGGCAATTTTGCCGGCCTCCAGGGAGCCCAGCCGATCAGCCACACCAAAGATTTCTGCCGGTCGAATGGTCAACGCTCGAATCGCGTCATCCTTGAGCAAGCCGTTCTCAATCGTTTTGCCCGCGTTTGCAAGAAAATCTCCAATGCCGGTAGGGCCGCCGGACTGAAAGGCAAAGCGCACTTTTGCCATCGCGAGTTTTGCCGCCGTCTTTGGCGCTTCTGCTCGCAAGCGCAGTAAGCGCAATGGTTCCGGATCGGCTTGTGGCAATGCAGCAGTAGTACGGCGCGGAAAATTCAATGTAAGCAGCACCGGCACATCTGCCTTCTGCAGGCGATCAGTGACCTTCCAGGATTCTGAACCGCCGGCTACGATCGCTTTCAGCTTAAACTCTTCAGCAAGATCCAAAACCCGCCTGATCTCGCGTTCAGTATCTGCGTGGAAGACGACTGCCAACCGGCCGTCAAGCACAGGCAGCAGTGCTTCGAGAGATCGATCAGTTGACGGTCGACGAATGCCGCGCGGATTTCGCGCGTAAATCTGTTGCGATTCACGGTACGTTTGTGCGTCAAGCAACATTTGCCGCAGCGTCGCGAAAACTCCGAGCAGGGAACTGGGATAAGTTCCACGAAGTGGTGTAAAGCCGACGTGCATGGCAACCGGTGAACGCACGATCATCTGCTGCGGAGAATCTCCGGCAAGATTGATGAGCGCCGATTGGCCCATCCAGACACCGCCACGCGGCACGGTGAGTGCACTTGTGATTCCGACGTTACGAGTCGAATTGAATTGATCGCCGGACGCGCGCAGCTGGGCCTCGGCCATGACTTCGGGTTGCAGTCCGGGAGGCTGCGTGGAATTGGGACCCGTTGGTGGCGTTGGTGGCCGCAGTAGGTTCGCCAGGAAGCCGCCGCCCGGGCTCGGAGTGGGAGCAGGCTCAGGCATTCCCAGATTCGTGTTCGCATCAATCAATCCCGGAAACACCGTTAGCCCGGTTCCATCAATAATTCTGGCATCAGGCGGTGCGGTGACATTGGCGCCCACCGCGGTAATTAAGCCGTCACGGATAACAACTGTGCCCCGCTCAATCGCCGGTCCTGAAGCCGTCACGATCCGCGCATTGGTGATTGCATATGTATCGACCGCGTTGCGTTGGGCTATTGTGAAGTGGGTCGCGGAAATAAGGATCGAAACGAAAGCGGTGGCAGCAACTGCGAGTCGCAGGTGGACCCTAGGCATAAACGTTGAAGTCCCCATCTAAAGAAATTTTCGAATGGTTGGTTTGCCGGGCCGAGATAGAACGCGGACAAACGTTGTACTGATTGACAGAAGGCGGAAAGCTTAACTTAGAAACCGGGAACAGTAAACCCGATTAGAGTCTGTTACGTGAGGACCAGAAAGAAAGTTTTACTCCGATATTTCGGAGATTTACACGAGAAATGGATTGGCGCGATAGCGACCCCCTTTCACCATTTCACCGAGCCTTCTTTCGAAGTGTCGATCTGCGCCAGCTGCGGTGTCTCGCCAAACAGGTATCCCTTAATGTTGTCGAACAGGAAATTCTGAGCGTCCGGAGTTGAGAGATCTAAACCGTAATGATTGATTATCTGACTCTGCTTCTGTAGCCAGGCGCTCCAGCACGGCTGGCAAATCTCAGTCGCGATTCTCTGCCCCAGTTCATTCGGAAAAGGCGCAAACCCGATTGCCGGTCGCTTCTCGCCGCAATGCTTACACTTGATGTCGGCCATTTGTTAGTTCTCCTTTGCGAGGATTATCAAGTCTGAGGTTTGAAGATTCAAGGTGACAGGGCGTGGCGTGGTGTTGCTCGTGTCGGGCAGTGTGAAGGTGTAGGTGAAAGGTTTACTTAGCAGTGATTTCTTTGGCGCCTGCGGACGAGGCCGTCCGCGCTCCCCGGAAAGAGGGTCAGGAAGTGCCTGCGTTCCTGATGGCCTCGATTACTTCGTCATCCTTGGGCCGAAACAACCCGAGCGGACGGACGTCGCGGTAACTAATCTTCCCTTTGGCATCAATTACGAAAACCGAGCGCGCTACCTTGCCGGGAATGAGCGACTTCGCACTGTACATATTCGCGACCGCTTGATTGCTGTCTGACAAAAGCCGCAGCGGTAAATCGTGATGCTCGGCAAACTTTTGATGCGACTCTATTGAATCCGTCGAGATTCCCACCACCTCGGCCCCCGTTGCCGAATAATCTTCCCACCGATCACGCACGGAACACATCTGGCGCGTGCAGATTGGCGTTTCGTCACCAGGATAGAAAAGTAGTACCACGACCTTGCCGCGGTGATCTGCCAGGCTCCATTGGCCGCCTGTCATATCTGGAAGTTTGAAGTCAGGCGCAGCGGCGCCGACAGTTGCTTCGTTTTCTTTTTTCATTTCATCTCAAATTGTGTGGGCCTACACTCTTGCCGTCGACACTGTCGCATCGTTCAACCACTGCCGTCCCGCCGGGCAGACATCCAGAAAGTTACACATGCGACAGTGGTTGGCGGGGAAAACTGGAAACTCCACCGGCTCGGATGACAAAACGATCTGCAGCATGGCTTCATCAAGTGCTGCCGCACAAGCGCTCGCGTCAAGTAGCTCTTCCGGCAAATGAAACTCAACGTCCGGTTGCAGGAAGTGAAGGGTAACTTTGATCTTTCCACTGCTCGCCAGATTGGGTATCAATTGTCGCACTGCCAGGGCGTAAGCCTGCATCTGCAAATGATAGTCGCTCGCCGTGTTGCGCACCTGTTCTTGCAGCGCTGTCGGGTCCATCTGGTTCGTTTCGGCAAGTTTTGTGGTGGCCGGCGCGACCTGAAAATCGAAACTGAACTGCTCGCTGTTGCCGAAGTCTCGCACTTTTGATCCCCGCGGTTCAGTTGGGCGTGCGACCTTCGTATCATTTGCGCCTGCCGTGGCTACCGGTGTATCTGAGAGTGACGCCGTGGTTGTGGCCACCGGTGCGGTTCGAAATCGATTTGTCTTAAAGTCGATTATCTCGACTTCAAAACCATCGCCGTTAGCAGCGGGTGTGATCAGCAACTTGTCGATGGTTCCGGTAATCAGTCCTTGCGGCCGGCGCAACCGAAAACTAAGCTCGCTCCACAACCCGGTTGGACTCGCTTCGGGATGATCCGGGCCAGCTTGATCCTCAGGGTAGCGTCTCGCTTTTCTCCCGACCATCTGTCGCACATTTTCGATTCGACGAAACACTTCGCTGTCCAGATATTTTTGCGCCAGCGGCCACAACTCTGCGATGGAGCTGTCAATGTCGATGTCCAGCAGGCGATCCGCGAACTGCGACTGTCGTGTTCGCAAGACTTCCTCAAAACTTTGGCGCAGACGATTGTTCGCATCATCGCCGGCTGTATAAGTCTCGCAGAACCTGTGCATGACAGCACCCTTGAGAGTTGCAGTTAGATTCGAGGGCGGTTCGGGTGCTTCGGCGTCATTCCATACCGCGACTTCGTCGGCAGAAGGAACATGTAGCACGCGATCGAAATAGTACTGTCGCGGGCAGCGCCGGTAGTTAATCAACTGCGTCACGCTGAACCGCGGCACAAACGAATCGACGACTCGCTCAACGTGAGCAAGCAGCGGAAACAGCTTCGCAGGTTCACTGAGATCAATTTCGACAACGGAAGTCGTCAGCGCGGCGACAGATTGCTCTTCAAAGATTCGTGATTCATCCGTCAGATTCAGTGTGAACTGAACCTGCACCTCGGGCGTGATGTTGATAAGCTCACTTCGTCGCGCGTTTTCAAGTCCGAGTGCCTGCCAGATCCATTTTAGCCAGCAGTCGCGGCCGGCGTTCAGCTTGTTGAGTTCCTCCGCTGCACCGGAAAGGATCAAGCGGTCCTTCGCCCTCGTCGCGGCGACATACAACAAGCGGATACTTTCAAACAACTCTCGCTGCCGCGCGCGATCGCTGAACTTCTTGAAAGTACCGCCCATTACCTGATCGCCGCGGCCGTCCGGAACCTTCAGCGTCAGGCCAAGGAAGCGATCCAACAAAAACCAATTGTCTTTGGGTCCGGCGATTCGTTGCAGATCCGGAATAATCACTGTGTGAAACTCCAGGCCCTTGGCCTGGTGAATCGTCATCAACGTCACAGCGTTTGCTGCTTCGTCAAGCTGGCCTTCACTTTCGCGGCTGCCAATAGTTTCGAAATCGCGGACGTATTTCACAAAGTCGCGAATTAAATGCGCACCGGAACGCTCAAACCGCTCAGCGAGCGTAAACAGCTTCTCCACGTTTGCAAGTCTTTGCGCGCCGTCAAAATTCGCGGCAATCACCGTCGTGTATTCCGAAATCTCCACCGCAAAACGCAGAAGATCTCCCACGGGATAGCGGTTTCGCTTCTCAATTAGCGACTGCAGGAAACCGGTGGCGCGGTCGAGTGCGTCACGCTCTTCGGATGAGATGAAATCGATCTCTTCCTGACGTCGCAGCGCCTGGAAAAGTCCGCGGGGCCTTCGTCGCGCTTGAGGAACTTCACCTGGCGCGGTTTCGCCAACCCGTGGACCAAGCCGCAAAGCCAGCAATGCATTGTCGGAGATTCCACAAAGAGGCGATCGCAAGACGGCGGCGAGTGCCAACTCATCCGTGCGATTGTCGAGGAAGCGGAGCAGTTGAATCAGGTCCGTGATCTCCTCCCGTTCATAAAAGCCCTTGCCGAGGACGGTCTGATAAGGAATACCTGCGCGGCGGAAAACCGACTCGTAAACCGGCACATCGGTCATGGCGCGAAAGAGCAAAGCAATATCGCGATATTCCCGAGGAGCCAAGACCTCTCGTTTGCCAACGATAGCCGGCGCCTCTTGTGTGCGAAGTTCCACCCACGCCTGATTGGTCTCATCGCTCGCGGGCGGCGAGACGCCTGTGCTCGCGGCATTTGCGCTTCCGGGATCGACTAACGCACTGATGCGATGGGCGAGTTGCTGCGCGTCGCGTTCGCGCGTGGTGAGCAGCGACTTCCACTCTTCGTTATCAGAAGTAATCGTATCCACCAGCAATTCTACCAGCGGACCCTCGACTATTTGTTCACGCTCAGGGACGCCTGGCTCGTGCTCGACGTATCCCAGTTGCTGTAAATCAGCTTCGTTAATTTCTTCATCTGGTTTGAACAGTTGCGCGAAAAGCAGGTTGAAGAAATGAATCAATTGTGGCTGGCTGCGGAAATTACGCCGCAAAGGCAGGTTCACGCCCGCTGCTTTGATGAGCGCCTCAGTCATCTCACTGAATACGCCGACGTCCGCGCCGCGAAAGCCGTAGATCGACTGCTTGGGATCACCCACGATAAACAGATTCGAGTCCCTCGGATTCGCGAGTCCGAGCCGGCTCATCAGATCGCGTTGCAGCGGATTGGTGTCCTGGAACTCGTCGATGAGAAAGAACTTGTAACGTCGAGCAGCACGCAAAAGAACTTCTGGTTGCTCGAGCAACTTCAACGCTCGTAATTGCAGGTCGTCGTAATCGAGTGCGGCGAGCTGGCGCTTCGTTTGATCAAGGCGTTCGTCGATCTTGCTTATGAGCAGCAGGGCTTCACACGCATATTCCTTTGCAACTATGTCGAAGCGCAAAGCCGGTACGGAACCGTAAGTCTTCGGCTTTTCGCCCCAGAAGAGTTCATCAATCTGCTGAACGAGGGGACCGATTGAGCCCCTTGCGTCGGGCCGGGCAATTTCACGCAACTCAAGAATCTCGCGGCAGTAATCCGCGAGCGGCAAGTTCTCATCGAGCAGGCACTTTCTTATCCGCGGCCAGTCTCTCTCGAGTTGAAAGCGTTTCTCCTCGGCCTTGCCCCGCAAGCTACGGGTATTGATCAGATCAGTCACGTGCCGATCAACTTCGACAAATGATGAAAGGTATTGATCCCAGGTAGAATGGCTGTTCGCGACTAACTGAAACAGGTTTTCAGCCGCAAGACCCTGACCGCGAATACTTTTGTAAAGCTCCACCAGTGCGGCTGCCAATCGGCTGCGGCCAACCCCGGCAGTGAGACGCGAAACCGCTTCGTGCCCGGCATTGATGAACTCGGTCAGCGATTCTTCGACTGCGTTCTCAAGCAGCGTTGCTGCCTGGTGCTCGTCGAGCAGCACGAACTGTGGATCGACCCGGGCCTCGACCGGATATTCGCGCAACAGGCGAGAACAAAAACCGTGAATGGTGGTGATGATCGCGCCATCCAGCATGCGCTTGTAGTTCATCCAGCGACGCCGCTCCTCAGGAAGAGCATCCGCAAGCAGTTCATCCAGCCGCTTGCGCAACCGTTCGCGCATTTCGTTGGCCGCCCGGTTAGTGAAGGTAATTGCTACGATTTGGTCGATGTTGAGGTGAGGATTGCTGCGAAGGATGTGCAGATAGCGTTCGACGAGTACCGTCGTTTTACCTGCGCCCGGCCCCGCCGTGACCGAGACATGGGCGCCGAGTGTTTCAACGGCCGCTGCTTGTTCGGGTTTTAGTGGCATGAAAAGAGAAACCAAATACAGAACACAGAAGTGACAGGGACAGGTGACAAGTGAAACTAGAAACTAGAAACCAGAAACTTTCTTTGGATCCGATACTTGTTGTACCTGCAAACAGCCCCGAAATCACAAAACCTGCACGTCGTCTTTCCTTCTGACGGCACCAGCCTGAAATCGCCGGCCCGCATGCCATCGAGGAATTCCCATATCCTTGCTATCGCTTCCGCTCGGATTCTCTGCCACTCGTCATCGCCCATCACCGATTTAGTCTTTGCGCTGAGGTTCGTGTATTCGGTGTACGCGGCGCGATAGATCCCTCGATTGCGTCGCTCGCTACCGCCGCGTACGGTGTAATAACCGCCCCCCGCAATGGTGTGCTGAGGAAGAATCAGGCGTTCCAGTGCCTCGAGATAGATTGGCACCTGAAGGCTACGACCAGCGACCATATCCGGAGAATTATTGCCCCTGGATAATTTGTAATCGTAGGCAACCAGTTTGTCGTCGTCCGAGACGTCGACGCGATCGATCTGACCCTGGATTTTTATCGACTCTTCACCACGCTCCGTGGTTCTCGTCAGTGCAAGATATTCCGCACGTGAAATCGGATCAGCAGGCTGTTGCGGTCTCATCCCAAACGCTACCTCAAAGTATGCAGGGCGCATGTTCAGTTTGTTCTTTTCCTGCACTCCGAGCTCGAACAGCAGCACCTGATCGAGCAATATCTTGCGGATCTCACGATCAATCTTCCAGACTTTTGGATTTAAGGGCGGCACCACGCGCTGGTGCTCGTCAAAGACCTTGTCTGCCAATTCCGCGAGTTCGCGGCGTAACTCCGGGAGTTGGGTCCGATGCAATCGTTCGTTGCGATGCTGCTCGAAGAACCGTCGCAGTACGTCGTGCAGGAGTTTTCCAGCATCCAGCGCCTGTAGATCGAGCGCCGCTTCACCGCGCGGCTCCAGTTTCAAAACGCGGCTGGCGAAAAAGCGGTAAGCGCAGTTGCCGTAGAGACTCAGCCCACTGGCGCTATGCGGAAATTCGGCGCCGAAGTGAGAGGCAAGCATCGCGCGCAGGGGTAAATCCGTAATGAGACCATCGTAAGGTCCGAAATTCGCCGACCACCTTTCTCTCTCAATCGCGATGCGGTCAGCTGCGCCGGTCGAAAGGTAATGAGCGGCAGTGGCCCACGCGAGAAAAGGCTCTACTTCAGCTATGGGAAACTGGTCGTCCGGCGAAACCCCGTGCAGCCGGCGCTGCTGCTGCCGCACAAGCGACCGGCCAAGCTCGGCTGGCGTGGAAGCCGAGAATGCTTCCTTGCCGTCGAAATCGCGCCGCTTCGCTTCTGTTCTTAACTCGGCGGGCGCAATCGTGCGTCGCAGCTCTTCGACGTAATACGAAGTAACAGTTTCAGTCCCATCCTCCAGCAACAAGGGGCGAAGCAGGTAGAGCTTCTCGGTGGCCCGACAGGCTGCCTGATAGAAGTAATGCTCTTCTTTCAACAAGGTCGCAGGAGAAATGTCTTCCAGCGTCAAACCAAACTCTTTCAGCCGCGCGCGTTCTTCATGCGGATAAATCCAGTCGCGCGAAGCACGCAACGGAAAACCGCCTTCCACCAATCCCGCGATGAACACGGCCCGGAAACGTAGCCCGCGCACATCTGTTGCCGCCAGTACCTGCAAGCCACCACCTTGCTCGACAGCGCCCTGCTGCGATCGCGAGCCTAGACTGCGGGAAACCTCGTTGAGGAAAGAAGCGAGTCGGATCTTTCCTCCAGGGACGTTCGCGGGCACTGCCTCGTCGGCGATCTCCAGGGCTTTGATAGCGGCGACGAAACTTCGACGCAAAGCCTCGAGCCCGCGCAGGTCGAGCATCGCATGCGGTAACTCGTCCTCGTCGAAACCGCGGCGTAAAGGCTTTCTAACCTGTGCTGAGAACCCCAGTTTTTCCAGTAGCCGCAAAATTCCAAACCGCAGTTCTACAGGTTGCCCTTCCCGAGGGACGTTGCGGACTGATTCTGCGATGCGGCGGATGACAAGCGCCGTCCAGGCAATGGCCGCCGGATGAACATCGCGTGAAGGTCTGCGCTTCTTTTCGATGTCCCCGGCATCGGTTTCAATCTTGTCGGCGTCAACTATTTGGTCCTCCGGATCGGCATCGCCGTCCTGATCGCTGCCAGGATCCGGGGCCACCAGCTTTGAGGTGTCTTTTACCTGTGGCCAGCGCTCCAGTAGTTGACCCGCTCGATCCAACCATCTCGACACTCGCAACTCGCCGCCGACATAAGCGACGACGTTCTCGAGCGCATCAACGTCCCAGCGGCCGATGCCAAGTCGATACCGCAGGCGCTCGTCGCTGCCGGTCGCTTCTTCGTTGTCCAGCCACAAGAGCAAAGCGTGCGACAGGTCGAATTCCTGCGCGAGCTCGGCGAGATCTTTTTCAGATAGCCGAAAGTATTCGGATTTGATGAGATCTCCGAGGATGGAAACCCTGATACTTGCGTTCTCTTGTTCCAGCTCGGCCAGTAATTGAAAGAGTTTCCGTGCGGCGCGCACGCAGGGAATCTCAAAAATTGCCCCACGCTGCTCGAGGTTGCAGGGAATGAATTCTTCCCGCATCACCCGCGCAATCGTTTCGGCGTATGAATCGCGCTCGCGAACAACCAATGCAATGTCGGAGAGCGTGTAGGAATCGAAGAGGACGAGCCGCTTGATCTCTTTGGCAATGGCGCGGACTTCGGTTTCGCGATCCGTGCATTCCCAGAGTCGAATTTCGCAGAAAGAAGTAACGGAGGATGTTTCTGGTTTCGAGTTTCTAGTTTCGAGTCCTGTTGACGCCTGAATTCTGATTTCCGATTTCTGCCCCTCGGCGATGGAGTTGAAAAGTTTCTCGCGCAAGGGCGCCAGTGCGCCCGGCACTTCGTCGGCCGAAGAGAAGTGACTTACTTCAAACACATCGATGCTTGAGAGCTGGGCAACGGTTTCATGAAAGGCGCGAAAGATTTCCGGGTTCCGCTGGTCGTGATTCAGGTTGACGATGACTTCTGGAACACCTGGAATCAAAACTCGAAGCATCTCGCCTTGTACGGGAGTGAAATCGAAAAAGCCATCGATGACGAGCAGCCTGAGCCGTGAAAGCCAGGGAGCGTTGACCGCCTGCCCGTTCAGGTTTCCTTTGAGGATCGCAAGTGCTCGCAATTGATCTGCATCTGCCTCGGTCAGACAAGCGTTGGCAAGTGCTCGCTCGTATGCTTCGTAGATGAGGACGATCTCGCGATCGAAATCGATTTGCAGCGGGACGCTGGCAGTAGCTTGAGCCTCTCTGTCTTGCGCGCGCGATTCGACAATCGCTTTTAGTTCCGCCGCCGTTTTAGCAGCGCGCTCCAATTCGCCAATCAGTTTCGCGATTGTGTTTACACACCCATCGCTCAAGGCCAGCGGCCCGATTGCGTTGAGTTTCCCCTGCGCTTTCAAGCGCAAAAGAATCTGCGATATTAGACTGTGCTTGAGTGGGAGTTCTTCACCATCAATCGGCATTTGCACTGCGAGTGGAGTGCGATTCTCATCCGTGACTGCCGTTCGCACCAGTCGTCGCACAAATCCGCGAAAGAGGTAGACGGGAAGCTCTCCCCACAGGCCGCGATTGGTGCTGCCGTCCAAAATGCCTGCGGTGACGAGTTCGAGTAGTGGGCGAGAAGCTGCGAGATACAGGAAGGTGTCGGCCTCGCCTTTGGAGACGAGCGTGGCGCAGCGGTCGATGAGTCGTGCGCGATTATTACCTAAGATTGGACCCAGCCAGATTTGCTTCATAAAACTGGTGACGGGGGGAAGGTGACAGAATAGGGTGACGGGCGAGAGGTAACAGGTGACAGGTCAGAAGTCGGGAGTCCGGAGTCAGAGGTTAGATCAGGGATCAGAAAAAATCGCTTTTGTGTCACCTGTCACCGGTCACTCGTTACTGTATTCAGCAGCGGCAATGCGACCTCTTCTTCGCCGTGCTTGCCGCTCTCTAATTCGCCGGCCACAAGATCGGGAAACAAGCCGCCTTCATCGAGGGCGAGCGCGCGAGCAGTCTTGTCGAGGGGTTCGAGGCTATCAATGTCTTCGCCGGCAATTGCGCCACGCTCTTTGAATTTTCTCGCAGTGACCAGCACTCGCGCTTCGAGTGAGCCGACGCCCCGGTTGTACGACTCCAGCGCTTTATCCAATCCTTCACCGATTTTGCTGAAATAACTGGTGAAAACTCGCAGGCGATCGTAAAGCTCTTTACCCATCTTGCTGACTTCCTGAGCGTTCGTGGCCATCTGCTCTTGTCGCCAGCCATATGAGACGGCTTTGAGCAGCGCAATCAAGGTTGTTGGTGTGGCAATGATCACGCCCTGGCCGACCCCGTCTTCGATTAACTTCGGATCGTTCTCCAACGCTGCGCTGTAGAACGTCTCACCCGGAAGAAACAGCAGCACAAACTCCGGTGTTGGTTGCACTGTCTCCCAGTACGATTTTTTGCTCAGGGCATTGATGTGTGCTCGCACCAGCCGTGCATGGTCCTTCAGGCGCGCGCAGCGCACTTCGTCATCGCTGGTTGAAATGGATTCGTAGAACGCGTCGAAGGGGACCTTTGCGTCGACGACGATCGTGCGGTTGCCGGGGAGCCGAACGATCAGGTCCGGCCGGATGCGGCCATCTTCGGAAACTACCGTTTCCTGTTCAGTGAAGTCGCAATACTGCAGCATGCCTGCCATCTCGACGACCCGGCGCAACTGAATCTCACCCCAACGGCCGCGGATGTGCGGGGTGCGCAAAGCTTTCACCAGATTGCCGGTTTCAGCTTGCAACTGTGACTGGGAGGTGGTCAGCGCTTTCACTTGCTCACGGAGTTCGGCGTAAGCTCCGGCGCGTGCCTTTTCGATCTCGCCAATCTTGCCGTCAACTTTTTCGAGAGATTCTTTCAGCGGCTTGACCAATTGGTCGATCGCCCGCTGCCGCAGTTCCAGATCGCCGCGCGCCGTTTCCTGAGCTTTTTCGAGTTTTGCATTCGCAAGTTCCAGAAATGACTGACTGTTGTCTTTGAGAGCGTCGCGCGAAAGGGCCTTGAATTTTTCGGCCAGTTCATCGGCGGCCTGTTTGAACGCGTAGCGTCGTTCCTCACCGGCCCTGCGCTCGCCTGCCAGCGCGGCCTTGAGTTCGGAACTCTGCGCGCGGAGAGTTTCGTGCTCGGACATCGTCTTGTCGAAAGCTTCCTGTTGCCGAAGCAGCTCCAGCTCCTTACCTGCCAGTCTTTCGGTGAGCGTGGCGAGTTGCATGGCACTCTCAGTGGTGGCGCGGTTGTATTCGTGCTGAACTTTGGCCCGCATCACCAGCCAGACAACGAGGGCGCCAACTCCCAGCCCAACCAGACTCCAAACGAAAAGCATTAAGAGATTCTCCATGACAATTTTTGAGAGTTTACCAGCGCGTGTTGCAAAAATGAAACGGTGTCGCTGACGCGGGCCAGGAAGGGAGGTTAGTCTCAGGTCTTCACTCGAGTTTCAAAGTTTCAAGTTTCAGGTTTCAGGTTTCTAATTGGTCTGATGGTCTCAGTTGAGCAGGGGTTCAAGTTCAAAGTTAATCGAGGCCTCAGGTCTTATGGCAGAGCGACATTAAGGTAGTTCGAGGAGAGCACTAATCTGAACCCTGAGACCTTAGACTAATTAGAAACTTGAAACTTGAAACTTGAAACTTGAAACTCGAAACTTGAAACCTGAAACCTGAAACTACGAACTTGAAACTTGAAACTTGAAACTCGTGACTCGCGACCTAGAAACTCCTCCTCCGCATTCGCTCATACACTTTCCGCGTGACGCGCACGTCATTAAGGTTGTATTCGCGGATTTCCGCGAGCCGGCCCGCCTGATAGAGATCGAAGACTTTGCTGCCTTCAACTTCCGAGGTCTTGCTCGATTCAATTCCGAGCGCCCACGCAAGGTCGTCCAACCTAACCTGTCGCTTCGCTCCCAACCACCAATGATGCATCGTGTCATAAACACCGCGCACATTAAATTCAGACAGGTTCACAAACGGGCGCACCGGGATTTCGTTGACCAGGCAGCGCTGAAAGATAAACGGCAGGTCAAAACCAACGACGTTGTGACCGATCAGCTCGTCCGATTCACAATCGAAGTCCTTCATTAGCGCCAGAAACTCGGTAAGCGCTTTCTTCTCAGATTGCTCTTCACCGTCCGAGTCGATACCAAAGACGTGTTCGCTTTGCGGTTGTTCAATTCCGGAAAACTGCAGTCCCGGAACTGGACCGGCGTGCACTGCGATGCAGAGCACACGACCCGAGGTCGCGCTCAACGCGCCGAGTTGATAGCAGCGCTCCTCCTCCGCCGCGATGTCCTCGAGATATCTTTGCTGCTGTTCGAAGCGCATTTTGCCGAGACGCATCATGTGTTCAAGTTGCGCTCCGACCCGTTCACGGAAATCCGGCAGCGCCAACGTCTCGATATCCATCGTGAATGCGCGCGGCAGCGCGGGATCCACTGCTTGATGTTCGCGGTACTGCTCGATCGTGATGGGACGATACTCAGTAAGTACGAACTGAGTGCGGTCCTGAAAGGTCTCGAGTTTTCCCGTGATGCCCCAGAGCCCGGGCTTTATCTCTTTCCAGATATCGAGCGTCTCGCCCCAGATCTTCAAATTGATAATGCCGGTGGCGTTGCGCGCCTGAGCCTCGCAAAAGAGCTTGCCTTGTTGGGTCTGGCGTTCCCTGATCGAAGTTATCAGGACCATTAGCCAAACTTCTTCGGCGTGAGGGAGCTCTGGGATGGGGATGTTGCCTCTCATAGTTCCGCGCTCCTTTGGAGAGGGGTCATGTCAAGGATAGATGTGAGTTGTAAGGAGAGAACTATTTCCCATGAACATCAGTTACCAAAGCGATCGGGAAAATGAAAAGCCGACTCTCATCAACCCCTTCTGCTCTCCAACTCCTCCCTCCCAATCCTCTCAATTTCCTTCTCCATTTTCCCTTCTACCATCAATTTGAGCATCTTGTAGTCACCCATGAATGACCACAACGGAAAATTGAATGTCGCCGGCTTGTTCTTTTCAATCAGAAAGTGGCTGAGCCATGCCGCTCCGTATCCAGGCACAAGCGCGAGCGGCAGCAGTTTCCATTTTCGATTTGCAAGCAAGGCGACGGCGCAAGCCATTCCCGCCATGGTGCCGATGGCGTGAATTGTTCGAGTCGCGGATTGGCTGTGCTCCTTAACGTAGTGCGGCCAGAACTCGTCGAATGTTTTGAACTGTTTGGAAGACATAAGGTCCTTTCCATCACATTTTGTGAAACCGACGCCGAGCGCGCCCCCGTCCGCTCGATGTTGGCGGTCCGGACAACTCACCACTGACAACGGGCTATTAATTAATTCGAAAACACCCTCACAAAAGCTTCGGGTGACGCAGGCGCGATCTGTGTGAGCCGGAGGTTCTCTTCAACATGTGCGCGGTTGCTCATACCCACCAGGGCGGTAGCAACCCCCGGTGTCGAGCGCACAAACTGAATCGCTGTCTGCGCATCCGTCTCGAGTGAGCCGAGTGATTTGCGAATCTCGTCCGGAAGACCTGACGCCACGCGTCCCTGCAAGAGCGAGGCACTCGAGACCACACTGACTCCCAACTCGCCGGCGGCTTCAATGGTTGAAACCTCCTTGCCGTTCACACACTGATTCCGGAGTGTCAACGCCTCCGGCATCGCGAGATTGAACGGCATTTGGATAAAGCGAAAGCCGTGCGATTCGCCGCCGGCCGCGCGGGCGAGTTCAACCATCTTTGAAAGCGAGTGATACTGACGCGATTCCGCCGCGGCGCGAAAACCATTCCAGGTCGCAACGCCGTACCACAGTATCGTTCCCTGCTTGCGAGCCTTCTCCAGAAAATCGAAAGCCGTACCCAGCCGCGCATAAAACTGAGCTTCCGAAACAGAACCCAACTGCGACTCAGGATTGTGAATGTAGTAAACGTCTATGCTTTCGACACCGAGGTTTCGGCGCGACTGCTCGAGCTGGTTTTCAAGATACGACGGCGTCATGCAATGGCTGCCACCTGCGAATTCATCAAGGCCTGCGATGCCGGGCTTCACGAAGGTTTCTTCGATATATCCGCGAACGTCTCTGGGTGGCGCACCGTCAAACGGAAGATATCCTCCCTTGGTGCAGAGCACGATCTCATCCCGACTAAAACCGTACTCAGAAATCAAGGAGTGCAAAGCGCGGCCGATCGAGCGTTCACTTCTTTGAAAACGATAGTTCGCCGCAGAGTCGACGACATTGGCGCCGAGTTTTACCGCAGCCGTGACGGTCTCCATATACCTCTGATCTGTTTGCTCGTCTGCATTGCCGAGGTAGGTCCCGATTCCGATTGAAGACAGCAAGAGCTGCTGTTCGTTGCGGAAGTGCCCGCGCGCCGCGTTTTGAAAACGCTCCCGATACCGTGTGGTTCCTGCTAGTGTTGCGCAACCTTTAAGTGTCATCGGTAGTTCTTCTTTTGAAAACGTAAGTTGAAACGCTGATTTGACGAGACTATACGCGCCGCTTCAGAGCGGTCGCAAGCGAGTTATCGATCTTGCCCTGTCAACCTAATCGAAACGCTAACTTCTACTCAATAAATCAACCCGGTATGGCGAAAACAACAAACCGATGCGCGAGGAATCTTGACGAGAAGTCGTGTAAGCGATTCACCAGTCGTGGTAATTACGAACACGAGGTTTGTATGTTAGCTTTGTTGAAAATGATTGTGACAGGAAAACTGAGCGATGAACTCAATTATTGATTGGCGCGACCACGCCGGGATGCGGCCGGAGAAGTTTTATAAAGCAACGCTTTGGGAAGGCGATCAGTTGATGGTGGGCCTCAACTGTCTCGAGTCGGAGCAGACGCAGAGCGTCCATGCGCATGAGGGCGCGGACAAATTCTATTTTGTGCTGGAAGGAACGGGGACGTTTGTTGTCGGAGACGTTGAGCAGGAGGCAGGCCCCGGAATGCTGGTGATTGCGCCCGCGAAGGTTTCTCATGGTGTGACGAATACCGGTGCCGAACGCTTGTCGCTTTTGGTGGGGATAGCTCCCGGAGTTGGGAAGTAGTCATTTTCCATCAGTGCTCCATCAGTGCTGGCCCAACATTAGTTAAACCGAAGAGTAATGACACGATCTTGAGTTTGCTAAACCGTTGTGGGGCGAGAACAGTGTCATTCACCCTGTTGCTTTAGCATAGTCATTCGATCTTCGTCTTTTGACGTTTAGCTTTTCTGACAACGGCAACTGACAACCGACAACAATGACACCCACGAACTTTGATTCCGAGCTAAGCGTCGCTCTGGTTCTCGCACGCGAGGCGGGCGCGGCGATTATGAGTCTCTACGAAGGACCTCTGCAGATTGAGCAGAAGAGCGATTCCTATGATCGCGAACCGGTAACGCAGGCTGACACGGTCGCGAACGAGCTAATTGTGAAGGGTCTGGCCCAGGCCTTTCCGGAAGACGGCATCCTCGCCGAGGAATCAATCGACACTTCACGGCGACTCGGAAAACGCCGAGTGTGGATGGTCGACCCGCTCGATGGGACCAATGGGTTCATCGACGGCAATGGCGACTTTGCGGTGCAGATCGGATTGGCTGAAGAGGGGGAGCCGGTACTGGGAGTCGTGTATCAGCCTGTGACTGGCGTCTTGTATCGCGCAGTCCGTGGCGGAGGAACATGGATCGAGCGGCCGGAATTTGAGCCGGAACCAGCGGGGGTTTCAGACCTTACTGATCCTCACGCAATGAGGCTGGCCGCAAGTCGTTCCCACCGCAGTCCGCGGATGGATAAGGTCGTCCGGGCGCTTGGTGTGAAACAGGAAGTCAATCGTGGCTCAGTAGGAGTAAAGGTGGGACTAATTGTGGAACGGCAGTGCGATCTGTACGTTCACCTTTCGCCGCGCACAAAGCAGTGGGACACCTGCGCGCCGGAGATTATCCTGCGCGAAGCACGTGGTGAGATGACCGATCTTTTTGGATCACCGCTGCTTTACAACACTCGTGAAGTGCAAAACCGCAATGGACTCGTAGCCAGTAATGGAGTAGCGCACGAGCAGATCTTGAAGATGCTGGCTTCACTTCTCAATCAGTTTGGCCGCGTACCAGCCTAGCGGTTTGGGAGTGTGCTTTGCCCCGGCTGGCCGCTGAAAAAACGGTGCTTAGTGTTAGGAAGGAGCAAATATGGAGTGCGGCCCAAAGGGCGAAGCGGCGACGGAGCCTTGGGTATCCAGACTTCTCCAATCTTCCCTAACCTGAAACCGCGAGCATGAGCTAATATTCCTTGCAGCATTCCTTGCAGGAGAATTCGCGTTTGCTCACTCGCTCGAAACTTTTCCTCGTCCTCGCACTAATCTGCACTGTGCCGCTCCTGCTTCTCAGTGGCTTTTTGTTCCTGACGAATCTGAACAGCGCCAGGGGCATGCTGCTCGCAAATCTGAACCACGAGTTGGCCGGAGCCATCCACTCGTTCAAAGCTTTGCTGGCGGAACGCGAACAGGAACGCCTGACTCTCGCTTCCGGTACCCCAATCCTTCACTACCTCGCGGCGCGGCAGGGACCAGGATCTGCTAGTAGTTCGGAGGTCCAGTCGTTCGCAACAGTAGGGAACAAAGTCAATGACCTTCCGGACAACTTGAAGGACGTCGTGTCAGCCTTGCTGGCCGATGAGCAAGCCTACTCGGCTATCGCGTGCTTCGACGCGGGCAGACAACTCCTGTTTGTTGCCGAGCCCGCGGCGCATAATCCAGGCGGGCCCGTGTCGCTGCGCACAAAGAATTTCCTGCAGCACGAATCGCAACTTGACGAGCTGATCTGGTCGGCGACGAAGTCGGAAAGTATTTGCCGGCTGATTGGCAATTCCGCGACGGGCCGGACCCTGCGTTGCGCTACTCCGATCTTCGGAAGGGATGAAAGCAACCTCGTTCGTGGTGCCCTCGTCACGGATCTCAAGCTCCGCGACCTCCTGACCGAAGTGGCAAAGAGATCGGAGCTTGCCGCGAGTGGATTCAATCGCGTCTCCGGGATCGTCGTGGTGCTGGATCAATCGGGTGAGATCGTCTACCACACAAATAATGCGCACACGCATCAACAGGTGAGCACGTCGTTTGGCAACTTCGCGCCAGTCTCTGGTCCAATGATGGCGGGCAGAAATGGATGGCAGAGTTTCGAATCGGGAGGCCATGAATGGTTGGCGGTTTATGCTCCGATAGAGCCGGCCGGACTTTCACTTGCGGTGGCACGCAACTCAAGTCTCGAGGTTGTTCCCGCTCGGCGGTCAGGATGGCTGGGAGTCGGCATGGCCGCAGTTTTTGGTTTGGGCATGGCCACCCTACTGACCACGCAGTATCAGCGGAAGTCTCGCAGCATTGAACGCGTAACGGAAGATGTAAAGGCCATCGCGGAAGGCGAATTGGATCTACAGGTCAACGCACGTTCGCGAGACGACATGCGTCCACTGGCAGACAGTGTGAACCTGGTTACCAGGCGCTTGCGTGAACAGATTGCGCGCGAATCTGAGACTCGCCAGTTTCAATCCTTCGTCAGACTGTCGGCGATGCTCACTCACGATCTCAAGAATGCAATTGGCGGCTTGTCGCTACTGGTTTCAAACATGGAAGCGCATTACGCGAATGAAGAGTTTCGCGCCGACGCGATGAAGTCTTTGACGAGCGCGACTGAAAAATTGAAAGCCCTGGTAGAGAGAATCAGCAATCCCGTGACCACGCTCAGTGGCGAGTTCAAGCGTCCGACTCCGGTCGATCTGGTGCCGCTGATACGGCGTGTCCTCTCTGAAACCATCGGCCGAGTTAGTGGCACCCACCACCTCGAGACGAATCTTCCTCCCTCGCTAATCGCGTTGGTCGATAGCGAGCGTATCGAGAAAGTGATTGAAAACCTGGTGCTGAACGGACTTGAAGCAATGCACGGTAAGAGTGGGACCTTGACCGTCGAAGGCGGTATGGACGCGAACGGAATGGTTTATTTGAGCATTGCCGATACTGGTGTCGGCATGAGCAATCGCTTTATCGATGAGAAACTTTTTCACGCTTTCGCCACAACCAAACAGAGTGGCATGGGGCTCGGGCTCTACACTTGTCGCGAAGTGGTGCACGCCCATGGCGGCTCGATTGAAGTAAGTTCAACGGAGGGTGATGGAACAACTTTTCGCGTCATGCTACCATCGCCGCCACCAGCGGAGCAGCTTTAAGCAACTTGCTCACGTTCATTTCGCCCAATTCCGACCTACCGGTTTTTTACACGCTTAGTAGTTAGTTCGATGCAGCGGTACACGTCCGGCCGAACTGTGATGGGAAAACAAACCCTGAATACCGAAACTGTGCTGGTGGTCGATGACGATCAAAGCGTGCGACGCGGGCTCTACTGGGCCTTGAGCTCCACCTACCGGGTCCTGGAAGCCGCATCGAGCACCGAAGCGCTCCGGCAACTGCAGTCAGAAACAATTGAAGTGGTAATCAGCGATCTTCATCTTCCACCAAACATCGCCGAAATTTCCGAAGGGCTGGCAATCATCAAGGCTGCCCGTGAGAGACAGCCTCCCAGCCAGGTGGTTGCTATCACCGGCAGCAATTCCAAAAGTGCCGCGCTCGAAGCGGTGAAGCGAGGTGCGTACGGGTTCCTCGAAAAACCTCTGGACGCTGCCGAGGTTTTGCACATTGTGAATCAAGCGGCGCGAATGCGGCGTCTCGAAATTGAGAATTCGCGCTTGCGCGATGAGTTGGTTAGCCCCAGAGGATTCATTCATCTGATCGGCAGCAGTCAGTCACTGGAAAAGGTGCTCAAGAATGCGAAGGCAGTTGCCTTAACCAGTGCTACGGTGCTGCTCATTGGCGAGAATGGCACTGGCAAGGAAATGCTCGCGCGGGCAATTCACGAAGAGAGTCCGCGATCTGCCGGCCCTTTCATCGCCGTGAGTTGCGCGGCACTGCCGGAAGCATTGATTGAATCCGAATTGTTCGGACACGAGAAAGGCTCCTTCACTTCGGCGACGTTCTCGCGTAAGGGACGCTTCGAGCTCGCCGATTCAGGAACTCTGTTTCTTGATGAGATTGGTGAGCTCACCCAAAGCGTGCAAGTGAAGCTCCTTCGCGTCCTGCAGGAGCGAGCGTTTGAACGCGTGGGCGGAACGAAAACCCTGAACGTGGACATCAGGCTGATTGCCGCCAGCAATCGCGATCTGGAAGAGGAAGTTGAGACCGGAGGCATTCGGCGCGATCTTTTCTATCGTCTGAACGTCGTTCCGCTCGTGATCCCGCCGCTCCGAAACAGGCCCGATGATATCCCGGTGCTGGCCGCGCACCTTGCGGCGAAGAGTGCGGAGAAGTATGGAAGGACATTGCCTGAGATTGACTCGGCTTTGCTGGAAGCGCTGCAGGAGTACGATTGGCCTGGGAACGTTCGTGAGTTAGAGAACCTGATGGAAAGACTGGTTGTGCTCACCGCCGGCTCTCGATTAGGTATCGAGTTCCTGCCGGAGAAAATGTTGCGGGTTCTGCCGGGCGTGAATGTTGCGGACGAGCTCACGTTGGAAGGCGCCGCACGGGCTGCAAGGCGCCGCGCGATTCTGAACGCGCTGGAGAGCACGGGGGGTAACAAAGCAGCAGCCGCGAAGCGATTGGGGATTAGTCGATCGTATTTGCATCGGTTGATTGGGGAGCTCGGGATTCAATGACAAGCGCGGTTTATTTTCCATGATGAATGGACAGTGTCTCCTCCTCAACCTCCTCAAACTCACTCATTTCCCGGGCGCCGTCGTCGATCCCTTCAGAATTGGTTCCCCAAGCTTTACGATCCACAACCCCGAATTAATGTCGTTGAAAAAGATTGTGTCCTTGTGCGGTTGCGCGCCCCACGCGAAAGGCAGGTTCGGCCGGAAGCCCTGCGGATCCCCGGTCCAGAGTCTTGCGATCTCTCGACCTTGCCGGTAGAGGTCGCCACGCAGTTCGCCGGAAACATCCAGAATGCGCGCGCCGCCGTTGTAATAGCCCATGTAAAGCACATCGTTCTCGACCCAGATGTTATGTGCCCCTGCTTCGGGTACGTGATATTCGGCAACCTTGCGTGGGCGATTGATGTCTGACACGTCCAACACATGAACGACGCCGCGCACGGAAATGCGCTGCCGATCAGCAATATTGAACTGTCCCGGAAAAACTTCGTCCCCTACGAACACGTAGTTCTTGTAACGGAAAACTGCGTGCGCGCCGGCTAGCCATCCATCACCGTAAAGCTCGTTGTGATTAAAGCGCTGTTGGCTTACAAACTGAGGCTTCTCTGGGCTACCACCTTTGATCCCGTTTCCAACGTCGAGGATGATCAACCCATCGCGCCAGTATGCGAGATATGCCAAACCATCCAACACCTGGACATCATGTAGATAACGCCCGCCAATGGTTTCGCCATCCGGCGTGCGCACAGTTGTGACAGCGGGAGTTTCGACCTGCCAGCGCCCGACCTCTTTCGGGTTCTTCACATCCGCAAAGTCGATCACCCGCATCGAGCCGGTGGTATCGTCAGTCAAATAAACGTAGCGACCATCGACAAACGCGCTGTGTACGCCGCCGGTTACTGTCGCCGTGTATTCAGAGATGAGTTTGGGATGGGCGGGGTCTGAAGTGTCGTAGAAAGCAATTCCGTTCTTCCGATTCGACGCGCCTTCGCGAGTGATGACAAGAACCTTGCCATCTGCAGTCGTCATGATGTCGTTGACCGTGCGCGCGTCAACTTTGATGGTATCGGTAAGCTTTGGGTTCGTGAGATCCGAAATGTCATACACTAGAAAGCGATCCGAGATGGTCGAGTAGTAAGCGTAGTTGCCGATGATCCATTGCTCCGCTCCATGAACATCCTTTAACTGAGCACGACCTACGACATTGATCTCGCGCTCAACGTTTCGCGGCGCCACCACGATCGACGCATTCGCAACATGATCTCCGATGGTGGCGCTTACCACATACGTGCCGGGCAGTTCTGCCACGAACGCGCCGTCGGCTTCAAGAGTTGCTCCTTCACCCGAAACTCCCCAAACGGCTGCATAGCTTTCTGTCGAGCCAACCGTGACAGCATTGAACCGAACGACGTCACCCGTCCGTGCAGTAGCGGTTGCTGGTTGAATCGTGATGCCGTTGAGCGATGCTTTGACCACTTCAACTGTTATTGTCCCGCTCGCGTCGCCTGAGGTCACCTTGAAGGTGGCTCTTCCCGGGGCAACACCAGTCGCAATGCCTGCGGCGTCGATCCGCGCGATTGCCGGATTCTCGGAGAGCCAGGTGACAGCTGCATCGTGCCGCGGATCGCCGCTGAGCACTCTCGGGGTTGCGCGCAGCTTCATCGTCCCGCCAACGATCAAAGACGAACTCACCGGAATCACTTCAACATTCTTCACCGCCGCTGGTTTCACTCTGACGGTTGTGAAAACGGGTTTGCCTGCGACGAGCACACCGATTGTTGCTAAACCGGGCTGATAAAATGTGACTGAGCCGGTTTCGTCGACGCCGGCGAGATCAAAGGGCGCCGCAAACCAAACGTGCGATTTCTCGGTTGTGGTTTTGCCGGTGGCATCTGTCGAGCTAACGGTGAACTGCACTCTTTGTCCGACTTCGGCCACGGTTTTTTGTGGAGAGATTGAAAGAGATTTAGCTGGTGCCCGAGCCGACCCGGATTGTGCGAGCACTAGTAAAGTCGAAGTCGCAATCATCGCGATAGCAAAGACAACCGTAAGAACATGTTTGATTGAGTGCATTGAGAGCTCCTGAACTACTCGATGATAATGACAGCCTGGAAAGAATCTTATTCGGCGCAAGGTAGCGGCGCAAGTTTGGTCAATTTGGGATTGTGACGGCATCCCAGGCGTAGATGGCCCTCGCGCGGGACCTGATTTCAAACCGATGTTACCCGTCCCGGCTAGCAGCACCTTCACGAACCGCCAGGCGCCGGGAAGGACGACTCCACTTCATGGAAGTTGCTGTGATAACTTGAACGCAAAGCGTCGTTGCTCCATTATCCCGAGACCAAGAGGGTTCAACTTGGCCAACTTAAACGCGCGGCTTCCTGAAAATATCCCGGGAGACTTCTTTGTCGACTCGACATGCATCGATTGCGACACTTGTAGTCAATTAGCACCGGATATATTTCGTGACCACGGAGATCAATGCAGCGTCTATCGCCAGCCGGCTACCGCAGATCAACTTCGGCTGGCTTTGATGTCGCTCGTGGCTTGTCCGACAGGATCGATAGGCAGCACTGAAAAGCATGACGTTCACGTCGGCATCGACGCCTTCCCGATGTTGGTTTCCGACAACGTCTATTTCTGCGGATTTACTTCTGAGTCAAGCTTCGGCGGTTGGAGTTATTTGATTCATCGCGCCGAGGCAGACGGCGGCAACGTCATGATCGACTCCCCGCGGTTTACCTCGCATCTAGTCAAACGTATTGGCGCGTTGGGCGGGATTCAAAGAATGTTCCTTACACATAAGGACGACGTTGCGGACCACGCACGTTATGCCGACCGGTTTGGGTGCGAACGGATCATGCACAGAGATGATGGCGCGGGCCGGCTCGGGGTAGAGCGAGTCGTAGAAGGGGAGGAACCAGTAGCGCTGGATAAAGAGCTTCTGGTTATACCGACGCCAGGTCACACTCTCGGTCATATGCTCCTGCTGTATAAGAATCGATTTCTCTTTACCGGCGATCACCTTGCGTGGTCACCCAAACGCGAAACGTTAACTGCCTTTCCGAGCGTTGCGTGGTATTCATGGGCGGAACAAATTCGCTCAATGGAAAAGCTGTTGTCCTACAGTTTTGAATGGGTGTTGCCCGGACACGGTGATCTGCATGAGGGCACTGGCGCAGAGATGCATCGCCACCTTGAAGCCTGCATTACGTGGATGAAGGCACGATCCGGAAGAACGTAAATTAAAATCGCCAGGTTGTTTCATTCCGGGACAGGTCAGCATGAACAGAATAGACATCCTGAACAAGATGAACAGAATCAGCCGCACATGACCTCGTGCTGCCTCGCTCGCATCCTGTAAGTCTTGTTATTCCTGGTCTCGTGTCGTATCACAAACTAGAAACGAGGAACCGATGAACAAAAATCAGAAAATAGCGCTCGGTTGTGGCGGCGCAGGATGTTTAGGCTTGATTGTTGTAGTTGTTGCGGGAGTCCTTATTTACATGTTCACAGGGAGTCTGTCGACCAACCGTAATTACAATTTCAATTCGAATGCGAACCGCCCCCTTAATCGTAACTCGAACACTCCTCCCAACGAGAACGGGAATGCCAGCCCTTCCTCCGCAACTTCCTCGTCAATGTCGGATGACGAAAAGCACCGGCTGTTTCAAGCGGTGGGAATGACCGGCGATACGACGCTGATCACGCGGGTCTTGAAGAAGATCGGGATGGTGTCGGCAGACGGCATCCCGACCGCTGATTATGCCAAATTCACAAAAGACCACTTTAGCTGGGCTTTGAAGAATGCTGCGTTCATTCAATCGGTGAGCACCAAAGAGAAGGCCCAGGCCTACGTCGACGAGCATCTGGATGATTAATTCGTACCGGGCACGGATTCAGCAACAGCAAAGCGCAGCGGCCTGGCCGTTAACCAACAACCCAGCCTGAAAGGTGAAATTCAGTCGGAGCATTTTCGGGCGTTAACCACAATGACCGGGATTGAGAAGTTCGTTGGCCGGGTCGCTGCCCGGTTGCGGTTTCTGAGTTGATCCTTCTTGAGAAATGAAGGTGCGCGTGCGGTTTCGCGTGCCTTTTGTTATGTTGTAGCCTGTCGTCATTGGTTAGTAGTCATCCTTGTGAGTGTGGCTCGCAGCTAAACTGACAACTGACTGCTGACAACTGACAAAGTAATGAACCCCGAATCAATCCGTAACTTTTCCATCATCGCACATATTGACCACGGCAAATCCACGCTGGCTGATCGCCTGCTTGAACTCACCGGCGCGTTGACTCAACGCGAGATGTCTGAACAGGTGCTGGACAACATGGATCTCGAGCGCGAGCGTGGCATTACCATCAAATCGCATGCGGTGCGGTTGGATTACAAGGCTGACGATGGCGAGTCTTATGTTCTGAACCTGATCGATACGCCGGGGCACGTCGATTTCTCTTACGAAGTCTCGCGGTCACTATCGGCCTGCGAAGGCGCCCTGCTGATCGTCGATGCTTCGCAGGGGGTCGAAGCACAGACACTAGCCAACACCTATCTTGCAATCGACAACAATCTGGAACTGATTCCTGTCATCAACAAAATCGATCTGCCGGGCGCTGAGCCCGAAAAAGCAATCGAACAAATCGAACATCTGATTGGTCTCGAAACACACAATGCAGTCTTTACGAGCGCAAAAACAGGCGTGGGCGTGCACGAGGTACTGGAAGCCATTGTGCGCGACGTACCGCCGCCGAACGGCAACCCGCAGGCGCCGTTGAAGGCGTTGATCTTTGATTCCTGGTATGACTCTTATCGCGGAGTCATCGTGCTGTTTCGAGTAATCGACGGAACCATTCGTCCCGGGATGAAGATTCGGTTCTTCAACACGGGCCGCGATTATCAAGTCGAGACCATCGGCGTAAATCGCCCGCGCCCCACTCCCATCGATTCACTTGGTGTCGGTGAGGTCGGCTTTCTGACAGCCTCGATCAAGGAAGTGGCCGATGTTCAGATTGGCGACACGATAACGGAAGCCGCGCGTCCGACGACTGAGCCCTTTCCCGGATTTCAGGAGATCAAGCCGATGGTGTTCGCGGGACTATATCCCGTCGACACAAATCAGTATGAAGAGTTACGCGATGCGCTGGATAAGCTGCGGTTGAACGACGCATCTTTCTTCTACGAGCCTGAATCTTCCACGGCCCTCGGTTTCGGTTTTCGCTGCGGCTTTCTTGGCCTTCTGCACATGGAGATTGTCCAGGAGCGTTTGGAGCGCGAATTCGACCTGGCTTTAATCACGACGGCACCCGGCGTGCGCTACACGGTAACGACGACTGACGGGCAAGTCACCGACATTGATTCACCTGCCAAGATGCCTGACCCAGGCCGGATCGTTAAGATTGAGGAACCAGTCATTCGGGCAACCATTCTAAGTTCCGATGAGTACCTTGGTGGCATCCTGCCGTTGCTGGAAGAAAAGCGTGGCGTGCAAAAGGGTTTTGAATACATCGCTTCCAACCGCGTTATGCTCACTTACGAATTGCCGTTGAATGAAATAGTCCTCGACTTTTACGATCGGCTAAAATCCGTGTCTCGTGGCTATGCGTCGCTCGACTACAGCCTGGCGGGCCATTGGGAGAGCGACCTGGTTAAGCTCGACGTGCTGGTCGGCGGCGAGCCGGTAGACGCTTTGTCACTGGTTCTTCATCGCGATACTGCCCAAAGCAAAGGCCGATTGCTGGCCGAGAAAATGAAGCAGCTAATCCCGCGTCAGTTGTTCGAGGTTCCGATCCAGGCAGCGATTGGCAACAAAGTAGTGGCACGTGAAACCGTGAAGGCGCTTGGGAAAAATGTAATTGCGAAATGTTATGGTGGCGACATCTCGCGCAAGCGCAAGCTGCTTGAGAAGCAGAAGGAAGGGAAGAAGCGGATGAAGAAGGTCGGCCGCGTTGAGATTCCACAAGAAGCGTTTCTCGCTGTATTAAAGGTGAATGAGTAATCAAAAAGATTACTGAGTTTCAAAAAGCACGTTTGGACAAGGAGAGTTTGTGCTGTCGCCTTTAATACGCCGCGTGTTTTGGTTATTGCTGGTTATGTTGGTGCTGGTCTCCTTCGCTTTTGTTCTGACTCCCGCGTTTCTGATTCAACCCTTTCGGCCGCAAACCGGCAGCGCACTTGCGATTTCGTACTTATTAAAGTCATGGTCGCCGGCAGTTTCGCTGATCGCGCTGTTTGGAATCATTGCGCTGAGCTTAGCGCTCTGGCGCAACTCGTATGGTTGGTGGCGGAAGTCGCTGTTAGTGATCATCGCAGTCCTCGCGATTCCGCCTGCCTGGTTCGCGCGTCAGAACGATTTTGAGTGGATGTTTAATCCGCTCGCTAATAGCGCTTACGCCAATGCGGTCGAAGTGAATTTCATTGAGGGCACAGACATGGTCCTCGCGGTCAAGCTGGGTAACGAAGCTGCCGCGTATCCGGTGCGGCTGATGGCTTACCACCATCTGGTTCAGGACATCGTGGGAGGTGTCCCACTGGTGGCGACCTATTGAACGCTCTGTCACACCGGTCTGGTGTGGGAGACGACGATAGATGGCCGCCAATTAAATTTTCGGCTTAGCGGAATAAATAATCAGAATTTCATCATGCGTGATGAAGAGACCGGTTCCTGGTGGCAGCAGATTTCTGGCGAAGCGATTCTGGGTCCGTTGAAAGGAAAGAGATTGAAGAGCGTCATGCACGATGAATTAACTTTTTCGACCTGGAAACGAGAAGAACCCAACGGTCGAGTTCTGAAACCTGATGAACGCATTGCCGCCGCTGGTGAATACGCACCTGCCAACTGGGAAGAGCGAATGAGCAAAGTGCCAGTTGCGACCTTGAGCGAAGACACCACGTTGCCACAGAGAGAACTGGTCGTTGGTTTGAAAGTGAAAGATGCGGCGCGAGCTTATCCTCTGTCAGCGTTGCGAAAACAGAACCCAATCATCGATCACGTCGGCGGAACCCCGGTGATATTCCTGATGGGCGACGATGGCCGATCCGTGCGAGCATTTGAAACCACCGTGGATGGTCGCCATTTGGAGCTTTTCTTGAAGACCGGGGTTACGCCGTTGCGCCTGATTGACTCGGAAGGCAGTGAATGGGATTTTACCGGTACTGCTCTTTCCGGGCCGTTGGCCGGACGCAAACTGAGTAAGATCTACGTGCTTAACGAATACTGGTTCGATTGGAAGACCTACAATCCTGAGACTACGGTTTACGCGCTTGGCAACCGATAACCCACGCGACCACGATAGCAAGGACTGAGCAGATGGAAGTGTTCCGCGCTGACAAGTTGACAAGACAGTGTAATTCGAGTGAGGCCGAGCTGCTGCTTCAGTGCGCTCGCCGCCGGTTGGAGAGCGGGCAGGTTGATCGCATCGCCTTGCTGTTGCGAGATGGATTGGATTGGGAAGTGTTGTTCCGGCTGGCACTGAGAAATGGACTCTTGCCGCTCCTGAGCTTTCATCTTGCTTTTCATCCGCCCGCCATTCGGGGCCATGGAGACGCTGAGACGCTTTCCGACCTTGTTCCTCCCGAGAGACTCGATTATCTTCGCGACTACTTTCGCAAGAACACCGCCTTCAACTTCTTGCTCACGGGCGAGCTCCTTCGCTTACTGAAGTTCTTCGAAGCGCACGACATTCACGCTTTACCGTACAAGGGACCCGCTGTGGCGGTTGGCCTATACGGAGATCTGGCGCTGCGACAGTTCTGTGACCTCGATATCCTCGTGCGCGAAGCAGATGTTTGGAAAGCAACCGAGGTGTTGGTCGGGCTGGGATTTGAAGCGCATTTCGATCTTCCGGCCGAGAAGCAGGATGCGTTTACTAAGCTTGGGTATGTGCGGTTATTTAGAAGAGATGCGGGTCGAACGATCATTGAACTTCACTGGCGCATTGCCCCAAGATTTCTCGATGTAGGTTTGGATACGAAGGAACTCTGGAGCAGGCTGAAGCCGCTCGAGCTGCAAGGGACGAAGGTCCTTTCGCCGGCCCCAGAAGACTTGCTCCTTATGTTTGCGGTGCACGGAGCAAAGGATTTCTGGGAGAAACTCGAATGGGTTTGTGGCATTGCGGAGCTGCTGCGCGCCAATTCTGAATTCAATTGGGACCAGTTGTTTAGCCACGCGCGCCGGTTGCGCTGCGAGAGAATGGTAATGGTGGCGCTTTCGCTGGCTCGTCAACTGCTAAGTGCGCCTATGCCTCCTGAAGTAGTTACACGCATCACGTCTGCTCGCCAACTGAACGACACCGTCAAGCGAATCAGCGAAAGATTTTTTGCGCTCGATGGCAAACTATCCAGCTTTGCCGCCCGCATAGCCTTTCATTTGAAACTCAAAGATCGGCGCCGCGATAAGATTCGGTATTGCACTCGTCTGGCGTTGACGACAACTCCTGTCGATTGGGCTACGGCGCCTCTCCCGCACGCATTATCTTTTCTGTATCTGCCATTGCGGGTTTTCAGACTTGCGAAGCGCTACGGTTTCGCCGCACGCGGTGCCCATGGCTAACTTTTGAGTTCGATGTCTCCTTGATCGCCGGCACCAGGCTCGGTCCATCAGATTGCGCGACTGATCTACGATGATTGCCAATAATTAATCCCGCAAAGATCAATCACGCCTAAGGCTCAGACGATATTGTTTGATCATTTTCTTAAGCGCGTGTTAGTTTCACTACGCCCCGTTCAACAGTTCAGACAAATTAATCAACTAAAGATAAGAACGCTTTATAAACTATGAAGACCTTCGGCGATGTGTATGGGCTCGCGACTAAAACGGCCTTCGACGTTCTTTTGCTTTTGGGCATTGCTATCATTGCGGGTGCTCACAATTCTCTGAATGCGCAGCAAAAGGGCGCTGAGGTTGCCGCGCAAAAACCGAAGGCCGACTACAGTCTCGTGGTTAAGGCGGGACCGCCGACAAGTGTTTCCATCAAGGCGAAAGAGATCAGCCTATCGCGAATCGCTGCGGATTTATCGACGCGGCTGAAAGCACCGGTAAAGCTCAGCCCCCTGCTCGCAGAGCAGAAGGTTTCGGTTAACTCGTCTGACTTGACGCTTGAAATGGCGCTGCAAATGCTTGCTCCCCAGGTGTTCATTGACTATCGAGTCATCGATAACGTGCAAACACCGATTGGCATTTATCTCTACGGATACAACGAGCCTCAGCCGAGTTTCACAGAGGTGGTCAAGGGCGCATCAGAAGCCATATTATTTGAGGGCGACACCGAAGAGGGTGTGGAACCGACCAGTGCTGAGGCGAAGAAGCGGATCGAAGAGAGCCCTTTACGTATTTCGTTTGATGGAAACAGATTGACTGTCAGGGCCAGGAAGCAGCCGTTGGTTTTGATCGTACTTCGCATTGGCAGTGAACTCGGAGTGCCGGTTGAACTTCGCGACGAGCCGGCTGAGTTGGTTACTACCGAAATTGTAGGAATACCCACCGAAGAGGCGATCCAGCGACTCTCATCGAGCATTGCTATGTATGTGAGAGCAGATTTGCAACGCCTCGAGCGAAGGCTTTTGCGGCTGATCATTATGCCTCCGGCGAATCAAACTCACAGTAATGCAGTGCCGTAAACCAGAAGCGCCTTGACGTTTGCGGTTCTGATTTGAGGGCACATTTTTCTTGCATTGCAATTTAGCAATGCTAATATGACAACCCAATCCCGCTAGGAGGCAGCTAACTTGTTAACATCCAATGAATCTTTGGTGACTCCGATTGAAACTCAAATGGAGGAACAGATCTCAAGTACAAAGAGGCAGTTTATTGAACCGGAAATCACGGTTCCGGTGGACGTACTTGAAGCAACCACCTTTTTCCAGACTGTGACTAGTGGTGCGACTAACTAGCTGGACCTGATTCGTCAGGCTTTACTTACTATGAAGGTCGCGTCCGATTTTTCCCGGCCGGCGCTTACCTCTGTTTACGAGGTCGCCGGTCGGTTCGTGTCTATCTCTTTTGCAGATGAGGCAACTTGCTGGTCAATCAAGAAATTTTTTGATCGCTGGCACGTCGCATTGATTCCTGACCCGGCTGGATTCGTCGCGGATGCTAAGATCACTTTTTACCTTGGCGTTCTTCCGATAATCCAGCCGAATTTCGAAGAGTTTGAGCTCAACGATTCCAATGTTGGTTATGCCGCGGATACTGCCTATCGCATTTTATTTCCGGATCGCGCGCTGATCGCAGCGGACGAATCAGATACCATCAGTGTTTCGCTCACGCGGCCCCTTCACCCGGATGACAGTCTGCTGCCCCAGCTCGCTTCGCACTCGTTGTCAGCAGCTTTGCGAAGATGTGGGGTTTTCGAGCTTCATAGCGGAGCCGTTGTCAGTCCGACTGATTCAAAATCCGTGCTGATTTGTGGTGCTTCGGGAAGTGGTAAATCAACACTCACGCTACAACTGGCTGCGACTGGCTGGCGCTATCTTTCTGACGATGCGGTGCTGCTTGGTATTGACGCTGGCGCGGTGAGGGCCAGGGGAGTGCGTAAGTTTTTCGCGCTCACCAGGCGAACAGTTGAGGAAAGTGGATTACCTGGGATTCATGAGCGCCTTCCTGGAAACCTGGCTTACACTCAGGAAAAGCTGTCCTTGATTCCAGAAGAGCTTTTCCCTTCCGGGTTAATCGAAGAATGCACGCCCAACATACTTCTCTTTCCGATCATCGCCGAGCAGCAGGAGAGCAGAGCCTGCGAGCTATCACCGGCCGAAACAATGTCCCGGCTGATTAGGTTATGCCCGTGGTCCTGTTACGATCGCGCTGTAGCTCGTGGATTTCTTGATGTGCTGGCGCGACTGGTGAGGCAGTCCAGGAGTTTTGATCTGTGTGCCGGTTCAGATCTTGTCGGTGATCCTTCGTTCACTTCCAGCTTTCTCACGGCAACTTTTGCGAAACAATAATGGTCACGGAACCTGCAGATCCCGAACGCTATGGTCCGCCGCGTCTTAGCGTGGAGCTGACCGACATCTGCAATCTGCATTGCAGCTATTGCTTGCGGGACGACGAGGCGCTCTATCGCCAATCGCCAAACTATTTCCCGTTGGTGTTATTCAAGCGCGTTATTCATGAGGCCCGCGCCAGCGTCGGCATTAGCCGCATAACATTCACTGGCGGAGAGCCGTCCTTGCACCCAAAATTTGCAGAGATTCTGGCCGCCGCGGAAGCTGAGTCTTTGAAGATAAGCTTTGTTACCAATGGCTGGAACTTCGAAAAACTCTGGCCCTCGTTGCTTCGGGTAAAGGCGGCCATCAGTCATGTGGCTTTTAGCGTAGACGGGGTCACTGCAGTTGAGCATGACAATTGGCGCGGTTCGGGGTCGTTCGTCAGGTTGGTGAGGGCGTTTTCCCGCTGTCGCAAAGCCCAAATGCCCTTTGTGATCAAAGTGGGGATTCGGCGCGACACGATCGATCAACTCGAAAACATCGCAATGTTTGCGGCCAGAATGGGAGCTGCGACACTGAGCTTTGGTCACCTTCTGCCCACCTCGCCTGATGTTAATCAGCGGTCAGCCCTGAGCCGCGAAGAACGCCGTCAAGCTGAAGAAGAGATTGCGAGCCTTGCCAGGATCTTCCGCATGAATATCGGCATCGACGTGGGCTATTACAACACCAGTCCTGAGCCGCCTTGTTCTCCGCTTGCTGGTCGCAGCTTCAATATCGACTATCTGGGCAGGCTGACTCTTTGTTGTAATCTTTCCGGGTTCAGAGGGGCGGCTCAACATCAGGACATCGCAGCCGATCTCAACACGGAACCATTTCATCTCGCGCATGCTCGCTTGCGTCAGATAGCAGAGTTGCAACTCAAACGACGCAACGATGTCATCGCCGCAACGCTTGCCGCAGGGGAACAACCGGATTTGAATACTGGCTCGCCCTGCCTGCTTTGCCTGAGTACGTTCGCTAAGACTCCGTGGCACGCCGACTCGCAGCTCGAGAAACCCAAACCCCGATCACTTCCAGTTGTAAACACCAGCGCGGCAATTAACTAACCATAAGGTAAGCCATGCCTGCTGAACTCTCAGCCACCATCGGCTCGGCTTTTGATTCCGCCGATCTTAAAGGTTGGCTGCCGGTTGATCTTATAATCCGAGACTCCAGTCCAGGTGTCCTTTGGCGGGACATGCGTGGCCTTGAACTCAGCGAGCCTTTCTTTCACCAGACAGTTGAGCGAGTCAGGCGCGAGCGAACCAACGGGGAGCGGTTTACAGATTTGGACACTCTTGTTCAATTGGAGTCGGAAATTGGTATCTCACCCACTGGATTTATTTTTCATGCGTCGCGCTGTGGCTCAACGGTAATCACAAATGCCTGCAAGGCTGTTGCTAATACGTTGGTAATCTCAGAAGCGTTTGCGGTCGACAAGCTCATTACGCGCTTTTTGACTGACGTCCGGAACGACCGGAGGCGGGAATTGGTCTACTCGGTTTTCCTTCGCGCTGTTGTCAATGTATTGGGTCAACGTCGAACCGAAAGCCAATTGCATTACTTGCTCAAGTTCTCGAGCCTTAGTGTGCTGCAGCTTAAGCGGATCAAAAAAATCTGGCCCAACGTTCCCTGTGTATTTGTTTATCGGGATCCGGTCGAAGTCATGGTTTCGAATCTCGATTACATGCCGGAATGGATGCGAGTTGAAGCGGACGCATTATTCGCCGCTGCCGTGATTGGTTGTGACCAGCAGTCCGTTTTGGCAATGTCGCCGGAGGAATACTGCGCGCGGGTCATTGGAAGGCTGCTAACCGTCGAGCGCGGTTCCCTGGGTGAGCAGTCCCGCCTGCTGAACTACGAGGAATTGTCGCTCGAGTCGTTGTTGGATCTGATGGATTTTTTTGGTCTGAAACCGACTCAGAGCGAACTTGCGGCCATTGAATCCTCCCTGCGAATCTACGCCAAGGATGAAGCGAGGGTTCGACCCTTCGTATCCGATAGTAGAGCGAAGCGAGGTGCTGCCTCACAGGCCATCCAGACGATGTGCAACAAGTGGGCGCGCGAGCCGTATTTGGAGTTAGAAAGAATCAGGTTGAACGACAGTGCAGGTCAACGTAAGTAAAGCAAGAGATGAATAAGCCGTTAGCTGAAAGTCAGGCCGCTGACTTGTCCGACAGCCAATTCGGCTGGCGCTATGCGTTGTTGACGGTTGTCATAGTTCTTCCGTTGCTCTGGTCTTTTGCGACGGCCAGGAGCGTTTATCCTGCCACGGCATGGACAGTGATGGTCAGCGGTGGAAGTTTGCAGCAACCCTGGACCTACTATTTGATACGCGGTGAAACGGTTTCAGGGCAGCTCATCGACCTGCGGCCAGCCGGGATTACGGACGCATTGTATGGTCGCACCTGGAGCATGGTTCGTGCTGCGGTCAATAATGACGCTTTCAAGCTTCAATCACCCCATCCAGGAAATTTACAGCTCATTAAGAGCAACTCCGAGGTTCCCAGAGCAGTACTGGTTCCCGAACTGCTTGCCACCTGGGGCCGGCTCTACAACTCCAGCCTATCGTCCCAGTCACGCTTGCGTCTTAAGGCGGTGCGCCTGGATGTTTATCGTTGGGACAGTGGGCGCTTTCAGCACTACGATAATCTTGTCGAAACGTGGCATTCGGATCTCTAAACCGCCTGGTCTCAACCAGCGCCCTGAATCTTGGCATTGTGCGAGCCCTGGTCTTCGGCGTGTTCCTAATATCTGTCCTCACTACTTCCTTCGCAAACTTAGGCCATCTCCCGGTAACCATTCTTCGGCCCGTTGGGTTAATGAAGCTCCTCCCCTGGCCGGTTTATGACGCACTTGTATCTCCTGCCGCCATGAGTGCGTTTAAGGTGCTCCTGGTGGGAGTTCTGTTGATGGCCACGGTCGGGGCTCTCACATCGGTTTCGACCAAGCTCGCTTTTGCGTTGGTGTTGTTTTACCAGGGGTTGCTTCGCAGTTTTGGTCATTTCAATCACGACGAGATGCTTGGCATATACTTTCTGCTGATCCTTGCGTTCACGCCATGCAGCGACGCTTTTTCGATCGATAACTGGCGACGACCACGGCGGCCTCAGGAAGGATTTCGTTATGGCTATCCGGTATTGCTGATGATGCTATTGATGGCGTGGGTCTACTTCAGCTCCGGGATGCTGAAACTTCGAGTGAGCGGGCTCAACTATTTTCATCCCGACAACTTACCGGCGCTCGCCATCTATCACTCACTGGACAATCTGCACGATACGAGCTTCAAGTTTGCGTTTTTGCTGCCGCAAGTGCGCCAGTATCTGCCTCCGGTCGTGGCGCTTGTGCTGGTCTGGGAACTGCTGTTTCCGCTCGCGGTGTTTTGGCAGCGCGTGCGTTGGTGGATCCTGAGTTTTGGAGTGCTCTTCCATGTATCGACCCTCTTGCTGATGAATATCTTCTTTCCTCATCAGCTCGCGCTATACCTGGTTTTTGTTGACTGGCCGGCGTTAATTCATCGCATGAGATCCGTGACTCTCCAAAGTGACAGGCGTCCACTCTGAAGGTCCCTTCCAGGCTTGATCGGTAAAGAAGCAACTAGTGGAATCCAACATTATTTCAATGTGATTTCGCGCGGTTGGGATAACTTTTTACACATCGCTGCGGATCTTTCTAATTGACTGCGACAGATCAGCGTGTTACTTTTTTTGAGCAAGTTGGATACCTACCCTGCGTCCTATCGAGCTGAGGAATCCATCGCTAACGAGCCAGGGAGAGCGAGCAAGGATTTCACGCGAAGAGTAAGAGTGAACTGCGATCGACTGAGCCAATGTCCCACCACAGGAAAATCGCCCCACTGAAGTTGATGGAAAAAGTTGGAATATGGCGAGCCTCTCCCTACTAGTCGATTCCATTACATTTACTAATTTTCAAAGGAGACTTGATGTCCAGCTATGTCCGACGTTCTGCCTTGAGTACCTTAATGTCGTTCTTGTTAGTCTGTGCGGTCCTTCAGGTGACAGCCTTCGCGAACACCGCGGGTTTTACCGGCATTGCTGCCGAGCAAAAACCTGAGGCTGAAGCTACTCCACCGGCGCGCTCGAAGAAGCGCAAGAAACGCAAGGCGAAAAAAGAAAGCACGACCTATTCCCGCGTTTTACCGATCATCATTCCGGCTCCGAACCCACCATCCACAGACATTGAAGCGACTATCACTCCGCAAGTGACCCCTACTGCTTCAATTGTTCGACAAGGAGATGAGGGCGCCAGTCGTACGGAAACTCGGGCTCCTCGAATTCCAAAGCAGGGCATCGCTGCGCCGGCTGCCAACGGATTGGTAATTAGCGAATTTCGGGTGCGTGGTCCTAACGGCGCAAATGACGAGTTCATTGAGATCTACAACAACTCAGGCGCCGACCACACGGTTGCCGGCGGCGGTACCGGTTATGCAGTGGCCGCTTCTAACGGTGTGGCGCGTTGCGTCATTCCGAACGGCACCGTCATACCCAACCGGGGACACTATTTATGTGTGAATTCAGTAGGGTATTCGTTGGCTTCTTATCCGGCGGGTAACGGCACGACTGCGACCGGCGATGCCACGTACACGACTGATATTCCGGACAACGCTGGTATAGCCATATTCAATACCAGTGTGGGCGGCGACTTCACCCTTGCTAATCGATTAGACGCGGTCGGATCGACATCTGAAGCGAACACTCTTTACAAGGAAGGCACTGGCTATCCAGCCCTGACGCCTTTCTCAATCGATTACTCCTTCTATCGAGATCTTTGTGGTAAGAGCGGTTCCATAACGACAATGGGCTTCTGTACTATCGATACCCCTAAAGACACTAACAACAACGCCGCAGATTTCATTTTTGTGGATACTAACGGCACGTCCGCCGGTGCCGGCCAAAGACTAGGAGCCCCTGGGCCAGAGAATCTGTCGAGCCCGATTCAGCGGAACGCAAACATCTCGGCGCAACTGCTGGATCCTTGCGTCACCGGTCCCTCGCCACCGAATCGCGTTCGTGATTTCACTTCAGACCCTGCTAACAATTCCACCTTCGGCACGTTGGACATTCGCCGAACATTCACCAACGCCACCGGGGGCAACGTTACGCGTCTGCGATTCCGAGTGATCGACCTGACCACCTTCCCGGCGCCTTCGGGTATTGCTGATCTTCGCCCTCGAACATCAACGGCACTAGTAGTCACAGTCGATCGCGCACCCTGCGGTGTGGGCACCAGCAACGTCACTGTTCAAGGTACTACGCTTGAGCAACCCCCGAGTCAGCCGAATGGTGGAGGGTTCAATTCCAGCTTGTCCGCCGGGACGGTCACGTTGGGGACACCGTTGGCAAATGGAGATGCTATCGACATTCGGTTTCTTCTAGGGATTCAGCAAACGGGGTCTTTCAAGCTTTACGTGAATGTTGAAGCTCTGCCCTAAGAGCTAGCGGCAATGATGAGGAGAGGTGAAGCAATTCCACCTCTCCACTTCAACAGTTACTTGACGCTCACGGGCGAACGGGGGCCGGATTCACACGCGAAGTATGTGAGGTTATGAAAGCTATGAGTTCGACGAATTCAATCCCGAACGAGCAGGTGGTGTTTACCGACTTTGATGGTAGTGAAGGATTACTAATAGATCTGAACACGAAAAAGTATTATCAGCTCAACGAGTCAGCCATGTTGATTTGGAAAGCCCTCGAGAAGAAAAGAAGGTTAAGTGAGATCGTTGAAGACTTGACGGCCGCGTACGAGGTATCCCCAGAACAAGCGGCTGTAAGCGTGGAACGCTTTCTCAACAAGATTCAGCTCTACAAGCTTGTTAGTTGAGAGAAGAAGTCAATTCTGTCAAGTCGACCCCGCAGCTTGTCAGATAGATTTACTGATTGCAGCGCACCCCACCGTAGTTATCCCCGGCAGAGACCGAACTTAAACTACTCGACGGTAGAACACTGAGACAGAATGAGGACGAGGCCTTAACAACGTTCTGAGCCGAGAGTATCTTGCTGAGTTTTATTTTGCGCTGGAGTTGATAAAAGCGAGATTAGGTTACCCGGAAGGAGAAGCGTCATTCGCTTCTCATTTTTCATAATATTTTTCGTATTTCAGCGAGCCTAACTCGAGATCGAACCGGGGCTTTTCAGCAGCGGGAAAAGTGTAGGTCACCTTGTAGTCAGGGACTTCAGCTTCGAGAATCGGTTCGCCCTTTGCTTCCAGCCAGGCGTGACCGCGCATCACTCCATCGGCCTCTTTACGCATACCAAAAGCAATCGTGGTTGCGATTCCGTTGAGTGACAGGTAACGATGTAGGACGGCCGCTCGCTTCCAACACACGGGCTCAAGACAGAAGAGCTTTGTCTTCAGGAGCGTGTCGATAGTGTGGGCTAACCGATCTGCCGTACCTGGCACCGGCTTGGTGTTTGTTCGAATGGGAGTTGCAACCAATCCAAGTGCTGCCGGCAGGGGTTGAAACTTCACAGCAAGTGAAAGCATGCTTACCCAGGCCGCCATGCGCATGAGCATGACCGCATGGGCCGGGTTGTGAATAAGTTGTCTTCCCGCGCGAGCAAACAGGTTGCAGATTCTCATTCGTGTTTCACTAAGGAAGCGCTGCTAAGGTGCCCGAGTGATTCTAGCCCATCTGTCGTCGTGAGACGACGGCAGTGCAGCCAGGGATTGACTTCATTGACGCTGTGCAGCGGCCTGCAAACCTTCTCGCCGCCTCAAACCTGCAATTCAGGCCTTCGCATGGTAGGCTAACCTCGTTAACCAATCGACACAATAAAACTCCCTGGGTTTATGGCAGGAGGCATGGAACAAAAGAAGCGGTCGACTGCTACCAAGCACGTAACAATCGTCTGCGATGGATCGAGCCTTGGTAACGGTCAAGCCGCCACCAGGGCCGCCGCCGTCGCGTTGCTTGGCTATCGCGGAATATGGCGTGCCGTCGGCGCCTATCTTGGTCACGCGACGAACCAACAGGCAGAAGTTGCTGCAGCGGCTTTGGGTCTGGAGAGTCTTAGAGAGCCATGTCGTGTTCATCTCTTAAGTGATTCACGCTATGTGGTCGAAACAATGAGCGGCCGGTATCGACGCAAGACAAATCATGAATGGTGGGAACGATTGGATAAAGCTGCGAGCCGTCACCAGGTGAAATGGGAATGGACCCGCGGTCACGATGGGCATGTCGTGCAGGAAGCAACGGATCGCGCTGCTCGCCGCATTGCCGCGCTGGGGCGAGTTGACGAAGAAGTGCTTCAGGAAGCCGTCGAACGAGTTGGAACAACTGCGGGGGCGCTCGAGTAACTCCACTCAAGAGAGGGGCTGAGTAATCCGACCCGCAACCGTACACTGACGATGAAACTCAAAGTCTTCACCCGAAACCATTTCTTTCCGGGGAAGATTCTCACTGTCGAAGATTTCAATCTCGAGCAGCAGTATCACCGCGAGAAACAGAAACTTCACAATCGTTTTCTGCACGGTTTTGGCATCGTAGGAGGCCTGCGTGTCGCATTCGCTCCCAGACCACGAGGAAGCGCAAGGGCAATTCAGATTACTGCTGGTCTGGCTTTTGATTGCGAGGGGAATGAGTTAGTCGTGCCTGAGATTCTATCCGTGACATTGCCCGGGTGTGGGCCTTCGCCAGCCATTTCTCGGGATAAAATATGTGGAGAAAAGAACAACTCCGGTTTCAATTGAAGCAACCGAAACTGATTACGGCCATATCGAAGAGTCCGTTGTGGGTTTCGTTGAGAATGAGAACAATAATCGTGGCCATCGCACGGACCGCGGCCAATGGTCTGCATGTGGACAGTCCCATGGCTTGACCATAGCGAGATTGAGAAGCGGCTTGACTGGCTGGCGCGTCGATCGTGGCTACCGGCCCCCGATGGTTAAGTGAGCCAGACACTTCCCTGGGTTGCGATTCGCTTTCAGCGCTACTGATCAATATAATTCTCCCCCTCAATACCCCAGGAACCCAGGCATCAACGCAGTAGTGTAATGATGATGTCCGCCCGATCCGCGATCAGGAAGAGAGGAGTTTGCCTGTCTCTATGGCGAAGAGCCGCCGTGTATTCAGCGCTGGTGGGACTCATTGTTCTTTCTTCGATTGCCATCAATTCGCAGGAACAGTCACGGGGGTGGGAATGGCAGAACCCCCTGCCGCAGGGCAATATCATCAACTCAATCCGGTTTGCTGCTGATAAAAGACACGGTTGGGCTGTGGGTTCAGATGGCGCGATCCTGAGAACAGACGACGGTGGTTTTCAATGGGAGGAGCAAGAGTCGGCCGCGAACACCACGTTGTACAGCGTCTTCGTCAAAGACCGATCGCGGGCCATCATCTCTGGGGCCAGGGGAGTAGTGCTCACGACCACCAACGGCGGCAGCAAGTGGGTACGAAGACCAACGGGAACACGGGATCATCTCTTTTCCGTTACCTTCGCTCCTGACGAGCCACGCCGTGGTTGGGCCGTTGGCACCTTTGGCGCGATCATTTCCACAAGTGACGGCGGTGTCACCTGGAAAGCCCAAAACGCGAAGACGGATGCACATCTTTTTTCCGTCGCTTTCGTTAATTCAAAGAGGGGCATTGCGGTTGGCTCGCGCGGAACTTTGCTCATCACCAACGACGGGGGTGTCGAGTGGAAACAGCAAAGCGGGATCAAGAGCTTAGTACTGACGGGTGTCACCTTTGTCGATACTGATCGCGCGATCGTAGTCGGCTATCAGGGGACAATCCTGCTAAGCAAAGATGGTGGCGCCACTTGGGAGAATCTTGATCCACTGGTAACTACTGACCTCTTCTCAGTCCACTTTTCAGATGCGAACCATGGTTGGGCGGCGGGTGATGGGGGAGTAATACTCACCACCGGTGATGGAGGGAATATATGGCTGCCGGTGAATGTTCGAACCTCGCCGCGCCTACTCACGGTACATTTCGTGGACGAATCTCTTGGCTGGGCCGCTGGTGCTGATGGCCTGCTGGTGCGCAGCGATGATGGGGGATTGTCATGGAGCCGCCTCACAGAAGGGGGGCGTGACGACCTCGCCCACATCTTCTTTCTCGATAACACAAAAGGCTGGGCGGTTGGCTCGCGAGGAAGAATTCTTTACACAAGCTCAGGAGGGAAAAACTGGACCATCAGACCCTCGGGCACAACTAATCGTTTGAATTCGGTCAAGTTCATCAATGCCAAGCTGGGTTGGGCCGTTGGAGACAAAGGCACAATCCTCCGTTCGGATACCGGTGGCATTACCTGGACCAGGATCCAAATCGAAGCCAGCGAGGATTTCTTTGGACTTGATTTTGTTTCGGCGGAACGCGGATGGATCGTAGGTGCGCGAGGCGCGATTTACCACACCGATGATGGTGGTGAATCATGGCGCTTTCAGAATGCGAATCTGTTTAGTTGGCTGGAAGACGTAAGTTTCGTCGACGAAAAGCACGGTGTCGCCATTGGTTCCGGAGGCACAATCCTGCGCACGGATGATGGCGGTGAAAAGTGGATACGCGTCGACCAGAACATTCGGGAATGGCTTTACGCGGTGACCTTTGCCGATCCCGCGCGCGGTTACATTGTCGGCGCTAAGGGCATCATTCTGCGAACTGATGATGGCGGGATCACATGGAAAGATCTCGAGGGTGGATTTGAGACCAACCTGTTTGCGGTGGCTGTCAGTAACCGAGATGACGTGCTCGCTACCGGCGATCAGGGAAGAATCATTCACAGCAAGGATGGCGGTATGACCTGGCAGATTCAGCCGACGATTACCAGCTCGCCTCTGTTTTCAGTGGCCTATCGCGGTGGCACGAACATTTGGGTGGCAGGACGGGGAGGCGCGATTATCAGACGATCAGATCCGATTGCGACTGTTAAGTTGCCGATGCCGAAGCTGCCGCCGGCGCTTCGCGGGTCGCCACCGAAGTTGCAGATTGAAAACGCTCAAAACCCGCTCGATGCAGGCGATATCCCGCGAGCGACTCCGCCTAATAAGAAACCTCAACGACCGTAGATCAATCACGGATGAACACATATGGTGAGGGATTGAAAGAAAAGGCCGTAGCCGGGAATAAAGACCAATGAACGAAAACCCAAATCCTGCGCAGGCTCGATCAATCCTCTCGCCTACGTCTCATCCGCGTTCATTGGCGATTAAAGTTCGCCGGGGTTAACTCGCCAGTTTGAAATCCGCTGGTACGAATTCAAGCGACACCAGCGCGCCCTCAGTTTTTTCCCGCGCGTCCTTCAAGGGCTTGTAAGTTACCACCACGAAGTCCTGGCCTTTACGCGCGCCGCACGTCAGCTCGCCTCCGACATCACTTGTGAACGTGGTGATGTTGATTCCATCAAAGTCCTTTGCAAACAGGCGCAGGACTCCTTGTTCTCCTTTGATCTCGAAAACTATTCCCTTCGCCGAGCAGGTGAGCCGTGTCAACGAACCTTGCAATCTTATTTCACCAGGCTCGGGGTTTCTCAACGCCTCTTGGAGATAAATGTAAGGATTTACCACAATGGTGGGACCCTGGTCGGTTTGTTCGGCTGCCTCACGCAACGATTGTCTATTGGATGCCCTGTCCCTTTCATAACGCGCCATACTCTCCTGGTAGGACTTTACGGATCTCAGAAGCCCTTCCGCAGTGGCTCGGATTCGCGGATCGGTTGCATTCTTCGCCATCGGTTCGATCGTTCTGGTGGCTGCGGCAAAGTCCTGCTTGCGGAGATAAATCTGTGTGAGTACGAAAAGATACTGTTCATTACCCGGTGATAGAGCGACGGCTTTGTTAATCAACTGCACGGCATCATCGAGATTGTGTTCAGTGACCAGATTTACGAACGCCAGCAAATGATACGATTCCGCAAAGTCTGGTTTGAGTTCAATCGCCCTGCTTAACTCCGCACGCATGATCCCTGCCGATTCGGCCGCGTACGATTCAATTCGTTGATCGTCGTCCATCCCTTCGCGACTCAACAAGTAAGCATAGAAGTAATGAGATAAATAGTCTGATGGGTTTCCTTCAACTGCCTTTATCAGATGTTGCTTGGCTAAGGAGTAGTTCTTCTGCTCCATCAACACCATCGCCAGTGACGCGTGTGCCATCGGCAGGTTCGGGTCAAGCGCAAGAGCCTGTTCTAACTTAACCTTCGCGTCGCCGGGACGTTGAATGTGCGACAACAAATCACCGAGATAAGTCAGTCCCTGAGCTTCAGTGAGGGGCGATACCTGCAACTGGGAATCAAACTCGAGCTTTTGTGCGAAGGTCGCGACATTCATTCGAAAGGTACCGCGCTGAATGTAACTCTTCAGCTCCTTTTCCATTCCCGGGTAATCGGTTTGAAACGCCTGGGTGAACGCAGTACGGGCATCCGTGTTCTTGAAAAGCAGCTCCAGAAACGTGTTCATCCGCAAAACATTCTTCCCCTCGTTCCCCTGAATCAAATAGTGGACAAAAGCCCACGCCTCTGCGTAAAAGAGACCGACCGCGTCCTGCTTGTTGCGGTGAAGTGAGTGGTAGTCGACCGCAAATAACGTTTCCAGCGGCAGCAGCTTCGAGGAACGCAAGAGGTAAAGGTGGCTGGGGATGAGCATTCCCAGCGATACCTTCCGCGAGTCTGCAATCTCGAAAGAACTGTAATACTCCGCAAGTCCCTCGTTGAACCATGCCGGCACGCCCGAGCGACCCAGAGTGTTATTGACCAGCAGGTGGACATACTCGTGGAATATCGTCCGGAATGAGCCCTCCGAGCGGTCTTCCGTCGACAATGCGATGTAGTTAACCTCGCGGCCGGCCTGAAAGTATCCGGCAACTTTTACAGTCTTACCGTCCGCTACCGGCTTATACGGCTTAAAAGCACTGTCGCTCTTAAATACGATGACGGTAGTCGGAACCGGAGACGCCAGCTTGAGACTGGGCAGCAATCGCGAAAACACCTCACGAAACTGTTCGAGGCGGACGGCAACTTCCCGAATCTCCTTTTCACTGGCATTGCCAACCAGATTGAAGTTGCGAGACTTCACGGAAGTCCAGGTGTCTTTCGCGACAGCCGTCGATTGGCTGAAATGGAAAATCAGGAGGAGACTTGAAAGGCCAATGAGAGCCCGAACAGTTCGTCGATGAGGTTTCATAGTTCTCTCTTTTGAGCAGTAGATTGCCGATGAGTTCCGCTGAAGACTGGATGTGCACCGGGCTTAGTGACGACGGGGAGTGGAGAGACTCTCCGTAGGGTCCTACGGTTCGATGCCGACTATATGTAGCAATTGAGAAGGGTGTCAATGGGAGATAGGGTTAGTGCGTGGGTCCGGCTACGTGGGGGAAAGTGCGAATCGAGTTGCCTGTGGGACGGAACCGCTGGCGGCCGCCTCAAATCAATTTCAAATGGAATGGAACTTAACCCAACGGTGTGCCGGGGAGGCCACCCGAACGGCAGCTAAAGGAAAAGTTCGTTACTTTGGCCGTCAGACGAAGTGTCGCCATCAGATCCGCACCGGATGCTCTTTCGCGTAAGAATATGCCGTGTATGCCGCGACGATGTGGCAAATCCAGCCGAGAGTGCCGCCGGTACCAATCCAAAAACCTGGGGTAAAAAGCAGCCAAAGAATTCCGGCCAGTATTCGACCGTTATAAAGCTGCCCAACGCCCGGAACGATGAAACTCAAGACTCCCGCCAGAACTGGATCGCGCATGTTGTTGAACCTCCGCGCGACCTTATACGACGAATTGTGAAGTTGAGTTCGGAAAGAGGTGGGGAAGGTGGACGTGTTTTTAAGCTCAAGCGATTTGAGATATCAAGAGTCTCAATCGCGATCCAGACGCCTGACGTCCGCAATCTCGCCACGGAAGGTTTTCAGCATCTGCTGAACCAGGGGGCTTTTCTCAGCGGCCGCTCGCAGCGCTTCTTTCTCTAAACGCTGCTCATCCTCTCTGCTTGGCGGGGCGTCGTTGTCAGCGCCGGATTGATCCTTTATGACAATGCGAACGCCGGTGTCGCGACCGCGGACTTCGTGACAGGCGTCGCGAAGAATCTTCACGTTGTCGCTTTTCGCAAGGGTATCGCGAAGGTGGCGTGTGTCCGGCGTGAACTCAACATACAGCTCGTCATCCTCAAGCGACGCCAAACTTGCGCTCTCCAAAGCCGTGACCAGCAGTCGCTTGCGTTTAGTCTCCAGAACGATCTTAAGCCGATCGATCTGTGACCGATTCGCCGGCACGACTTCAGGAGTCGGCAAAGGAGTCGGCAAAGCAGTCGGCAAAGCAGTCGGACTATACGCGCCCGCAACCGGCTGACTGTTTTCAGTCTTTGCTTCAAATGCCGGGGCAGTAGCAGAAGCTGCAAAGGAGTGTGACACACCGGAGGTGCCAGACCTTTCGCCGGCACTGCTCATAGGTGTTCCCTTAGTTCCTCCGGACGAAGGCGCTGAGGATGAGGGTGTCGCGGTCGGTGGTTGGGCAGTTCGCAACGACTCCTCGAGAGCCGTGATTCGTTCCAGCAACTGTCGCAATGGCTCGAGCCGCCTCATCTCCATTAGCTTGACCAGTCCGATCTCCAACTGATAGCGAGGATGACTGGCCTCGCGCAGCTTTGTCTCTGTCTCAGCCAGCGAGTGAAAAAAGCGCACCAGATCCGATTCTGTGAATAGTGCGGCCTGCCGTTCCAGCTCCGCTCGGGTGCAGATCGCTGATTCCAGCAGCTCATCGCTGCCCGAAACCCTGGTTACAAGCAGATCGCGCAAATGTGCGAGCAGGTCGCGACAGAAATTTCGCAGGTCCTGCCCGCGCATCACGACATCGTCAATAACGCTAAGGGCTTCCGCCGGTTTGTGCGCGGCGATTCCGTTGACCACGCGCGTAAGCACATCAGCTCCGGCGACACCCAGGGCGAGCTCAACATCTTCCTTCTTGATCTCGTCACCGGAAAAACTGATCACCTGGTCAAAAGCTGACTGCGCATCGCGCATCGAACCTTCACCCGCGCGCGCAATCTCGCGTAAAGCTTCTTCGGGTACCTTAACTTCTTCGGCATCGGCAATGAAGCGCAAGCGTTCGAAAATCTTTGCCGTCGGAATAGTGCGGAAGTCGAACTGCTGACTGCGTGAAAGGATCGTCTCGGGCACCTTGTGCCGCTCGGTGGTAGCCATGATGAAGACTACACGCGGCGGTGGCTCTTCGATTGTTTTCAGTAGGGCATTGAATGCCGGCGTCGAAAGCATGTGAACTTCGTCAATGATAAAAACCTTGTAGCGGTCGCGCGCGGGTGCGATACCGACGCTGCCGATAATTGCTTCTCGCACGTTATCGACGCCGGTGTTTGATGCGGCGTCGATCTCCTGAACGTCGATCGAGCGGCTTTCGGAGATCTCGCGGCAGGAGTGGCAAGCGTCAGGATCATCGGTGCGACATGGAGTTGCAGTTGGCGAGGCGGCTTTATGACAGTTGAGAGCCTTCGCCAGCAACCGAGCTGTGGTTGTTTTGCCGACTCCGCGTGCGCCTGAGAATAAATACGCATGATGCAAGCGCTCGTGCGCAATGGCGTTGCGAAGGGTGCGTGTGATTGGTTCCTGCCCGGTTACTTCCTCAAAAGTTTGCGGGCGCCATTTGCGGGCGATTACCTGGTATGTCATCGGAGAATCTGAGAATTCTGCTTGAGCTTAAATAAATTCTACTGTTGGTTTCGAGCAAGTTGAGGCACTGGATAATTCTCCAGGAGTTTCCAAATGATGATCACACTGCCGTCGGAATCCTTTCGCACCACTTTGAAAGCTACCAGCACGTCGGCGCCACCGTAGTTGATCGACCGCAGCAGATATGTCGCCCGAACCTCAACCGGAAAACGACCCTTATAAAGCACCCCGTTTTCCATTGCGCCGGTTGAAAATCGACGAGCCTCTAAACGTGCTCGGGGTTCTTCGCTGGGCACTTCATAAGCAGCCATGAACCGCACCTGAGAATCTTCGAGCGTGACAGCCTCCAATGGCACGTCGCCCAGGTTGGCCATGAGTCCGTAGTTTGCACCGGCAAAGCCTACCGCCAACTGGCCCTGCTCAAGGCTGATATCTGAGCTATTGCCGTATTCGTGAGTGAGGCGGGAAAACGAGTAGTAAGCTCCGCCGCCCCGCAGTGTCAAAATCTCGGCAGCCTTAACTTTTTCGCGGCCGGTTGCGCGCGGTAGTAGTCGTATTACTCCCATGTCCGTTCGCCCCAGGTATGCCGCGTAAGTTTCCTTGTCCTCGGCTGAAGGCGACAGGAACTGTTTCTCGAGGGCCTTCAACTCGGTGCTTTTAGCTTCAATCTGTCGCTGCAGATCTTCGCGCGAAGGAGATTGAGCTAAACAAATTATTGAAACTGTCAGCAGGGAGATTCCAGCGGCGACGAGACGTTGCATGAGAAAGAGTCCTTTGCAATTGAATGCCGTTGACTGTAGCAGAGGATACCCGGTCGTTCAATAAATGCCCGGAGTTAAAACAGCAAGAGCGACGGGAGTCTCTTCCCGTCGCTCTTCTGAGTGGATTTGGCCAGACTCCGGACTTACCCGCAACACACGCTGCCACTGCTACCGTTGCTCCGTTCCCGGCCTGGCGGGGTTCACAAGACAAACGTTGTGCGGAGCCCGAAGTCTGATAACTTTCAAAGAAATGGCAGGTTCACCACTCGTGGCGGCCTGCGACAAGATATCGCATCATGCGTGAAAAACCTAAAGCGGTGCCCCTAAATCGAGGTTTTGCGATGTGCAAGCATGCGCAACAACCCGTTAATCGCCAGATGGAGGATTATGTAGGCGATTAATGCTATCACTATGGGCAGCAATAGAGTGTGCCCTTGATTCGTCTGAGGGCTGGCAACAATCCCGCGAAAGGGCGCGTAGAATGGGTCCGTTACCGCGACGATGAATTGCACAAAACCTGCAGTACTACGTGCCGCCAGCAGCGCCAACAGAAATCTCATTCCCAACAATGCGTAGAGTAGATAGAAGAAGTAGTCGATAATTTGCGATACCCGCGCGACACTTCGCGAGCGGCCGACCTCACGCTCACTATCGATCACTTCGTCGACTGCCTTAGTCCGGAACTGGCCGGCCACTTCACCGATCTTTCTTGCTTCCCCGGGTGACTGCACGTTTGCTCGCTCTGCTATCTCCGCGTTGACGTCGCCTTCTACCTGGGCTTTTACAGACTGATGTTGTACCGACCGTCGCGCCTCTTCCTGGGCCAGCTTTTCGTCATCCATTCGTTGTTCTCCTTTGAAAAGACCGGGACTAATTGCCTGGCGGGGGAATCTAAAGCGATTATTGGGGGCCCTGGGGCGGGGGATGAAGAACTCAGTTGAAGAGGACGAAATCGGCGCTTCCTAATTATCCTTCGCCTTCATCCCTCATCCTCATTAGAAACTGGCGGAGAGGGTGGGATTCGAACCCACGGAACGGTTTCCCGTTCACAGCATTTCCAGTGCTGCCAATTCAACCACTCTTGCACCTCTCCGAGAATTAGGGATGAACGATGAGGGATTAACGATGAAAATGGGGAAGCAGCCCTCCAGATCTCTTCCTGAAAAGGTCAAGTCTCGGGGTGGCTCCTTTCATCCTTCGTCTTCATACTTTCACCCTGTTAGAAACTGGCGGAGAGGGTGGGATTCGAACCCACGGAGGCCGTTAAGCCTCTCCGGTTTTCGAGACCGGTGCACTAATCCACTATGCGACCTCTCCGAGAATAAGGATTTAAGGATGAGGACGAGGGATCCCGGGTCGTAGGGTACATCCTTACTCACCTCCAGGTCCCTTTCCGTCTTCATCCTTCAGCCTCGTAGCTCTTCGCGTTTTGAAGAACTGTTGCATCAACTCGCGGCATTCTGCTTCCAGTACGCCGGACGTGACTTCAATTCGATGGTTCAAAAAATCAGTAGCGCAAATTTGAAAGTGTGACTCGACGGCTCCTGCCCGTTCATCGAGCGCGCCATAGACCAGGCGTTTGACGCGTGCCTGAATCAAGGCGCCTGCGCACATCGCACACGGCTCGATGGTTGAGTAAACCACCGCGTCTGTGAGACGAAAATTATCAACCTTGCGCGCGGCATCTCGTAATGCCAACACTTCGGCGTGCGCTGTCGGGTCGCGATCCGTTCGCGTCCTGTTACCGGCGATTGCCAGTGCTGCATCACCGCTTACGATGCAGGCGCCAACCGGCACTTCACCCTTGGCCTGCGCTAAACGCGCAGCGCTGATTGCCTCTCGCATCCAGTGCTTATCGCGATCACTGTCCGCGTCAGCATTCATCATGGAAGTCATTTCAGCAAATCGCGGGATGGCCAACTATAGGAGTCCCTCTCAAAAGGTGTCAAGGAGGCCAAAATCGGTCGATGTCATGAATCGAAAATAGGCGCAGGTCGGACACGGATGGAATGTCTATTGCCCTCTACCTGTATAGGCTGATTGATTTTGTTTTGATTCAAAACGAAGAGGTTGTGGGAGATGACTCGGTTCATTTGAGGCGCGCTCTCCTCCCGCGCTTGCTTCTTACTTGCTTCCAGATGCGGATTAGCTTTACAAATCATTCCTTCGATGAATGTTATCAGCGTGCTATCATGGCCCTCCTGAGGCGGGAAGCTCGATCCCCCGGCGCTCTGCTAGCGAGTCTGGTGAATGACCACCGAAACACATCAAACAGGTAGCGGGCCGTTGCAAGCCGAACGGGTTACCGGTCGTTTGCGGCCACCGCCTGTGGCCGAAACCACCATTACCGAGAAGGTTGTCCAGAGCCCCATGGCGTTGATGCGCCGCATGGCGGCGCCGGAGTTCAACGCTGCGATGATTCACTTCTATCGCGGCGAAGTCCAGCGCTCAAATACCTGGCGCAACCGTTTGGATACAACAACCAACTGGGCAGTGCTGACCGCCGGCGCGACACTCTCGTTTGTTTTTAGTTCACCCAGCAGCCCGCATTTTGTAATCCCGATTAACTCGATACTGGTAGCAATTTTCTTGATAATGGAGGCGCGGCGCTATCGCTATTACGAGATCTGGTCCAGCCGGGTGCGAGTGATCGAGACCGGTTACTTTGCACAGTTACTGGCTCCCGAAGGAGTTCCCGCAGATGAAGCGTGGGCGGAACATCTTGCTGCTGATTTAATCACGCCTCACTTCACCATTACCGAATGGGAAGCTCTGGGCAGGAGGTTGCGCCGAAACTATCTCTGGATCTTTGCTTTGCTGGCGTTGAGTTGGAACTTGAAGGTATACATGTATCCCCTGCCCGCGCGCGACTTCACCGTCTTTATCGAGCGCGCCACCGTGGGTATTGTTCCGGGCTGGATAGTTTTCGTCGTGGGAATACTCTTCAACACGGCCATACTTGTTTTCGCGATTGGCACCGTGCGTTTGCGGGAAGCAACCGGCGAGGTCTTGCCACAGCACGAGTTTTCGCTTCGCCCGTTGCGACGCATGACCAACTGGACGACGCGCGCCGCCACGGTTGCGACCCGCCGTACGACGGTGCGCGCAAAGCGTGCGCGGCAACGAGTGCGCAGCACCGCAACGGGCGAGTTTAGAAAAATTGATGTCACCGAAAGTCCGGATAGGGATCGCAGCGACATAGATATCTCAGAATCGCCAAACAGAATAAGAGAAGAGACAGTGACCCGAGGGTAATGGCGTGTTCAGCAGCCGGGGAGCGTCTTTCTTTAGGCAGGTTAGACAGATTGAAGTCTCTCCTACTGGTGCGCAGGTCTGTTTCGGAATGAGCTGGTTCATATGCTCGAGCTAAACGGTCAAAGCATAACCCTGAAACAAATTGCAGAGGTAGCCACTGGGCAGGAGCACGTGACCCTGGCTTCCGACGCTCGCCTGCGTGTGGAGGAGTCACGTCGCGTCGTCGAAGAAATTGTGGTAGCCGGACGCACCGTCTACGGTGTGAATACAGGATTTGGAAAACTATCAGACGTCCGCATCGAGCAGACGCAATTACGCGAGTTGCAATTGAATCTGGTCCGTAGTCACGCGTGTGGCCTGGGTGCCCCGCTGTCTGAACAGGAAAGTCGAGCCATGCTCTTGTTGAGAGCTAACGTGCTCGCTCGTGGGTTCAGCGGGGCGCGTGCGCTGCTGGTCGATGCCCTTATTCTCCTGTTGGAGCGCGGCGTCACGCCCCTCATTCCTGAGAAGGGATCTGTGGGTGCAAGTGGAGATCTTGCGCCGCTGGCTCACCTCGCCTCGACCGTGATTGGCGAAGGCGAAGCTTTCTACCGGGGACAAAGACTGGCGAGTGCGGAAGCTCTGCGTCGTGCCGGGTTGGAACCGGTGCAGTTGGAGGTCAAGGAAGGACTTGCCCTGTTGAATGGTACGCAGGCGATGGTTGCAGTCGGTGGTCTGGCGCTCTATGAAGCGCAGAGACTTTCGCAACTGGCTGATGTTGCCGGCGCGATGACTTTGGAAGCATTGCGAGGAACGCCCGTGGCTTTCGATGATCGAATTCAAAGCGCCAGACCACACCCGGGGCAGATCAAAGTTGCCGAACATCTGCGCGAACTTCTGCAAGACAGTGAGATCAGAAGTTCACACATCGAAAACGATCCGCGCGTTCAGGACGCTTACAGCCTGCGTTGCATGCCGCAGGTGCACGGGGCCGTACGTGGTGCACTAAATCACGCTCGGGATGTGATCGAAATTGAAACCGGCAGTGCGACTGACAATCCGCTGGTCTTTACTGATACCGGGGAAGTCTTGTCCGGTGGAAACTTTCATGGCGCCCCGATCGCCCTTTGCCTGGATTATTCAGCAATTGCACTGACTGATCTCATGAGCATTAGCGAGCGACGAATCGATCGGCTGGTTAATCCCGATCTGAATGAAGACTTGCCTCCCTTTCTGACAAGAACGCCTGGCCTCTCGTCGGGTTTCATGATGATGCAGGTGACCGCCGCCGCATTGCTAACGGAAGCAAAAGTGTTTTCTCACCCGGCGAGTGTTGACAACATACCGACTGATGGTGGCAAAGAAGATCACGTGTCGATGGGAATGACAGCCGCAACAAAGTTCAGATCGATTGTCGCCAATGCACACTTGATGACGGCGATCGAGTTCATTACGGCAGGGGAAGGTTTAGAACACCGGCTGCCACTGCTTCCAGGCAAAAACGTGAAGCAGGCTTATGACATTGTTCGTACGCATGTGCGACCTTTGAAGCAGGATCGATCAATGGCAGCAGACATTGAAAGTATTGCGAACGCTATCCGAGCCGGCGAATTTGACGCGCTCTAGCAGGTCAGACATTTCTGTCTGGTCTTGCTTGTAGTTGACAATCAACTCTGTGATCGCTGGTACCACAGATAGACAGACAAGAATGTCTGTCCTACCATCGAAGTTCTCAAATCCACAATTCATCGGAGGACGAAATGGCTGACGCATTTGATGATCGAAGAAAGGGTCTGGAAGAGGAGTATTTTCATCGCAAAAACCGGGAAGCCGTCGAGAAGTTGCGCGAGAAGATGAAAGTTGCCGAAGAGGCAAAAGCCGCCGGCACTTCATCAATGCAATGCCCAAGGTGTGACGGTTCGCTGACCGAGAACAAGTTCGAAGAGGTCATGATCGATACGTGTGATAAGTGCGGCGGTGTCTGGCTCGATTCGGGCGAACTCCAGCAGTTGACCAAACAGGAGAGCAGTGGCTGGCTGGGCCGGCTTTGGAACCGATCCGAATAGCGTCTCTTCAATGTCTAGAACTGTGCGCGCGCCGCGCGGCCCAAAACTCAATTGCAAAAGCTGGCATCAGGAAGCCGCATTGCGCTGCCTGATGAACAACCTCGATCCGGACGTTGCTGAGCGTCCGGATGAGTTGATCGTGTATGGCGGCGCCGGAAAGGCCGCGCGTAACTGGGCCTCGTTTGAGGCGATCGTTTCGGAACTACAACAGATCGAGAACGACGAAACACTACTCGTCCAGTCTGGAAAGCCGGTCGCCGTTTTTCGCACGCATGAATACGCGCCAAGGGTTTTGATCGCTAACTCGAATTTGGTGGGGGCGTGGGCAAACTGGGAACACTTTCACGAGCTAGAGCGCAAAGGCTTGATGATGTACGGCCAGATGACGGCAGGCAGTTGGATCTACATCGGCACTCAGGGCATCGTGCAGGGAACGTTTGAAACGTTTGCTGCCATGGCCGATAGACACTTCGCCGGCGACTTGAGTGGCAAGTTGATTGTCTCCGGCGGCATGGGCGGTATGGGCGGAGCCCAGCCGTTGGCTGCCACGCTCAACGGCGCTGTGTTTCTTGGGATCGATGTCGATCCCGCTCGGATCGAACGGCGCGTGCAGAACGGCTACTGCGATCGCATCGCATTTAGTCTGGAAGCAGCACTCGAGATTTGCGAAGAAGCGAGTAAACAAAAACGCGCGATCTCCGTTGGGCTGGTCGGCAATTGCGCTGAAGTGCTGCCGGAGATCGTCAGGCGAGGTTTGCAGGTCGATGCGGTAACCGATCAAACCAGTGCACACGACCCTCTGAATGGATATGTACCTGCGGGTTTGAGTCTGAGAGAAGCTGAAGATCTTCGCGAGCGAGATCCGGCCTCGTACGTCGCTCGTTCTACAAAGTCGATGGCGACGCATGTAGGCGCGATGCTTGCGTTGAAGCGCGCCGGAGCGATCGCTTTCGATTATGGAAACAACATCAGAAAGTTTGCTTTCGATGCCGGTTGCGAAGACGCATTTGAGATTCCCGGTTTCGTGCCGGAGTACATTCGTCCGCTGTTTTGCGAAGGCAAGGGTCCCTTTCGTTGGGTGGCTTTGTCCGGCGAAGCCGACGACATTCGTAAGACAGACGATCTGGCGCTGGAACTTTTCCCCAACGACAAAACCTTGAATCGCTGGTTGCGACTCGCACGTGATCGAGTCCATTTTCAGGGATTGCCGGCGCGCATCTGTTGGTTGGGATATGGTGAGCGAGCCGAGATGGGAGAAGCGATTAATGATTTGGTGCGGCGCGGTGAGTTGCAAGCGCCAATCGCAATTGGTCGCGATCATCTTGATACCGGGTCAGTCGCATCGCCGTTCCGCGAAACCGAAGCCATGAGAGACGGTTCTGACGCGATCGCCGATTGGCCAATTTTGAACGCGCTCTTAAACACGGCGAGCGGGGCGAGTTGGGTCTCGTTTCATCACGGCGGCGGCGTCGGCATCGGCTATTCGCTGCACGCCGGCCAGGTGTCGGTGGCTGATGGAACAGACGAGGCCGCAAAGCGTCTCAATCGTGTGCTGACCAATGATCCCGGACTTGGCGTGGCGCGGCACGTTGACGCTGGTTATGAAGAGGCGGAGTCGACCGCGCGCGAGAAGTCGATAAAGATCCCGATGTTGCAATGAGAAATTCAGCACGTCCGATGATTGACCGCACACTATCTCTGCGACTCGCTGGCGCCATCTTTGCGGTGCTCGTGCTTGCCAGCAGCGCCGCAGTCGTTCGCGCACCGGCGGCGGCGCCCAGCGATCCGAATCGGATCCTCACTGAAGAGCTGAAGAGCAAGTTCATCAGGACTACTTTGCCTTACAAAGTGATACTGCCGCGCGATTACTCGTCGCCGCAGGCGAAGCATAAACATTACCCGGTAATTTATCTTCTCCACGGTCTGACCGGACACTTTTCAGATTGGACGACCCGCACGAAGCTGGCAGTCTATTCGAGATTGGCGGAGGTGGTCATTATAACGCCCGAGGGGAATGACGGTTGGTACACGGACAGCGCGACTGTGCCGGATGATAAGTACGAGACATACGTTCTGGACGAGTTGATTCCCCAGGTGGATCAAAAGTTTCGGACGATTCAGTCGCGAGAGGGAAGGGCAATTGCGGGTCTTTCAATGGGTGGATACGGAGCATTGAAGTTTGCCGTGAAGCATCCTGACAAGTTTGCCTTCGCGGGTTCCATGAGTGGTGCGCTCGACGCGGCGAGTTGGAAGCAAGAAGAGTTGAAAGGGTATGAGCGAATCTGGCAATCACTCGTTCCTGTTTTCGGACCAGCCAATAGCAGCACTCGTGAAGCGAACGACATTTTAAGGTTGTATCGTTCCCTTTCCTCTGAACAGATCGCGCAGCTGCCTTATATCTATCTGGACTGCGGAACAGAAGATGTATTGCTGGGCTCAACGCGTAAGTTCTCCGAGATCCTGCTCGAACGAAAGATTCCCCATCAGGTTCGTCTGCTTCCCGGGAACCACAATTGGCAATACTGGGATCAGCAGGTGAGTGAAGTCATTCGCGTTGCGGCCACGCGCATGGCCGCGCCTCGCGAAACGGTTGACCACGCAAAAGCAGCCTCATCAAACTAATCACGGAAAAACGCGTTGCTTAACTTTGCCATTCAAACTGCTCGCGATGCCGGGGCGATCCTGGTCGATCGGCTCGGGCGAGCTTTGCAAGTCTCAAGCAAGGGCGATATCGACCTTGTCACTGAAGCAGATCTCGCAGCTGAGAAACTGATAATTGAACGGATCAAGTCCCACTATCCGCGCCACGCGATTCTTGCCGAAGAGTCAGGATCAACGGAGGGCGTGATCGCTGTTCCCGGCGAGAGCGACTGGCGCTGGATTGTCGATCCGCTTGATGGCACGACAAACTACGCCCATGGCTATCCGTGTTTCTGTGTCTCGATCGCTCTCGAACGCGCGAGCAAAATCGAGATTGGCGTCATTTTCGATCCGAGCAGGAACGAGTTATTCGCATCGGAGCGCGGACAGGGAGCAACCATGAATGACCGGATGATTCGCGTGTCGGAAGTCGAAGATCTGAACGCAGCAATGTTATGTACGGGCTTTCCTTACAACGTGCGCGAGCGGCCAAACTTTGCTCGAGACTTCGCAAACTTCACGATGAATGCTCAAGCGGTCCGGCGCGATGGCTCGGCCGCGATTGATCTTGCGTATGTGGCCTGTGGAAGGTTTGACGGTTTTTGGGAAGACGGATTAAACCCCTGGGACGTCGCTGCCGGGATTCTGCTAATCGAAGAGGCGGGTGGGAGAGTGACGGATTATTCGGGCGCTCCGTTGGATATCTACACCGCCAAAGTCCTTGCGAGCAATGGACTGGTCCACGACGCGATGATGCGAGTGTTGCACTCGTGAACGCTAATGCCGAGTCTTATCGCTACAGGGCCGCTTGAATGATCTTCGCCAACTCATCGTTTTCTCGACGTGCACATTCACGAGTCTCTTCGCCTTCACGCTGCTTAACTTCGTGAATGGGATGAAAAATAATCTCGACGTTGCCGGTACGCGGAACACGCCGACCGGCGGGCCAGATGCGATTGCCGCCGCGAATAGTGACGGGAAGGATTGGCACTCCAGCTTCCAAAGCCATCCGGATCGCCCCACTTTTGAAACGGATCAGCGATCCATCGGGCAGACCGCGACCACCTTCCGGAAAAATCACGACTGCTCCGCCATTTCTTAGCCATTGAAGCGAGCGCCGAATTGCCGCGGGATCGCTGCGCTCGACTTGCAAAGGCCAGGCGCCCAGTATTCGCATGAGCTTGCCTACGACAGGCCAGTTAAGCGCTTCGCTCCACGCGAGAAAACGCAACGGCCGCGATATTGGGGTGCCAAGCCAAAATGGATCAAGATAGGTCTGGTGATTGGCTGCAATGATCAGCCCTCCTTTGTCCGGAATGTTTTCCAGGCCTTTGTGCTGGACTCTCCAGAATACCCGGTTGAACGAACCAATGACGGGCCTGACGGCGCCAAGCACCCATTCTGGCAGCACGAACGCTTCCGGCTTTGCGCGATCGGCCGATCTTGAGGACGATGATCTGTCTGTATTGTTCAAGGTCTCTGAAACTTGGGGGATGGTCCTAACTGCTACCGACGACAGCGGAGCTCGGTCCACCAGTCTGGAACATCTTTCTGGGTGAGGAGATCATCGTTCCAACGCTGACACACAATGCATTTGAAACCGCGGTAGCTCCGTGCTTCATTTTTAGTCAACCCGACCGCCGCCCTCGCCTCGCAGTCCGGAAAGAAGCAATGCCGATCAATCTCAATCAACAACACTTCGCGCGGTAGAACTATGCGTTGCGGCTCATTCATTTCCTGACCCTCATTTTGGTCTTACAACGGCCACTCTCTATCGATGAACTCAATGTGAATTCTGGGAATACCATCCGCGCCGGTGTTGCGCGCGCGAACTGCGCCGTGGACGGTCAGTCCGTACTGCAGACTTGTTAGCCGCACAAAGCGCCCCACCGGAATTTCTATTGTCGTGAACAACGTGGCGCCTCTCCGACTGATATTCTCGGTGACGGTGTTTTCGTTTTTTGCCACCTGACCTTTTTCGTCGAGCAACTCCAGAAACATGTCGACTGGAATGTTGTGGCGAGTGTGAAGACGCTTATCGGACGGCGCGATAGGCGCGGTGATCTCATCGGCATCCTTCGCGACAGCCAGTGCCTCGGCAAAGGAGCCTGCGACTTCATAGCGGCGCGAAGGATCCTCGTCGTAACTTTTGGGCGGGCGCTTTCCAATGAACGCCACGCCAACTTCGAAGAGTGGAGTTTTGTCAGCGGATTCCAGGGGGCGCAGATATCGCACCATCGCCCACACGCGATATTGATCTTCAACATGATCGAACACCCGCAGTTGCCGCGGCATGGGAATCGTCATGTGCAACAAGCGCCCACGCTCAGTAGGACGCTTGAGCGTAAAGCCTGCTCCGAAGGGCGTTACATTTGTAAGTCTGGTGATTTCAATCCACTCAAAGTCGGGCGTCTCACGGCAATGCACTCTCACCGGAAGCCGCAGCTCCAACCGTTCTCGCACACGCTTCCAGTTTCGACCGTCAGTCATGCTGTTCAGATGTTTACCGAGTTTTTCGCCTTCGATTCGGCCTTTAGCGTATGACAGATAAACAGTTCGGGGTCAGACTGCTGAACGGGGTCGAAGCTGTTGATTTTATTAGGTTTGCCCAGCCTTATCAGCTTTGCCAAAATGCATCGGGGCAGGCTATAATATCGCGTACTTTCGAGCCGATAAACTGAAGAGCCCCGCGAGCATTTTTTACAATCACTTAACGTATAAAAACAGAAGAATTAAGGACGGCTGAAGGCGCTGTCGTCTGTTCATCACTCTGCTTGCGAGATCAAATAATCGAGTCTTAATTACGCGCGGATTGTACTGGAAAGGCCAATAGATGGAAACAAGTTCTGAACGCAATCACATAAACATCGAAGATGAAATGCGACGTTCGTATCTCGACTATGCCATGTCGGTGATTATTGGACGCGCATTGCCCGACGTTCGCGACGGGTTGAAACCTGTTCACCGCCGGGTGCTTTGGGCGATGCATGAGCTGGGCAACACCTATAACAAGGCTTACAAGAAGAGCGCCCGCATCGTAGGTGATGTGATCGGTAAGTATCACCCGCATGGCGATATGCCGGTCTACGATACGATCGTGCGACTGGCGCAGGATTTCTCCATGCGCTATCCGTTGGTGGATGGTCAGGGCAACTTTGGCTCGGTGGACGGCGATGCGGCTGCGGCAATGCGTTATACCGAAATACGGATGGCGCGGCTGACCAACGAAGTACTCGCCGACATCGAGAAAGAGACCGTCGATTTTCAACCAAACTACGACGAGTCGCTCGCTGAACCGAAGGTTCTGCCAACACGTATCCCAAATCTGCTCATCAATGGTTCGGACGGTATCGCCGTGGGAATGGCGACGAAGATTCCGCCCCACAACCTTACTGAAATCCTCGATGCCACCCTGGCACTGCTTCGCAAACCGGATATTCATATAGAAGAACTGACGAAAATAGTTACCGGTCCGGATTTCCCCACGGGTGGCTTCATCTATGGTCGGAATGAAATCAAGAGTTCCTATCTGGAGGGACGCGGGGTTCTGCAGTTGCGCGCGCGCGCCGGTATCGACCGTATCGGCCGTGGCACGCAAGAGCGAGACGCGATCGTAATCACCGAGATCCCCTTTCAGGTAAACAAGGCCAGGCTCATCGAGCGAATCGCGGAGTTGGTCAACGAAAAGAAACTTGACGGCGTTTCCGACCTGCGTGATGAGTCTGATCGCACGGGCATGCGCATCGTCGTTGAATTAAAGCGAGACGCGGTACCGCAGGTAGTTCTCAATAAACTTTACAAGCTCACTCCGATGCAGACTTCGTTCGGGGTCATCAACCTGGCCATCGTCAACGGACAACCGCGTGTCCTGAACCTCAAGCAAATGCTCGAGGCGTTCATCGATTTCCGCCGCGAGGTTGTCAAACGAAGGACGGAATATGAATTACGCAAGGCCCGCGCTCGCGCTCATATTCTGGAAGGTTTAACAAAGGCTATCGACGCACTTGACTACATCGTGACCCTGATCAGGAATTCGCGATCAGTAGACGAAGCTCGGCAGTGGCTGACGGGCCAGATGAAGTCGATGGACGAAGTGAAGAGCTGGAAGGGTGTTCCCTCAGATGTCGCGCTCAAGTCCTATCTTGGCAAGTTGCAAAAAAACATCGAGCGGCTTGCATTCTCGGACCTGCAGGCTCAGGCCGTGCTTGATCTACAACTGCGACGGCTGGCCGCGCTCGAGCGGCAGAAGATCATCGACGAGTATGAAGGCATCATCAAGTTGATTGCCGAGCTCGAGGAGATCCTGGCAAACGAGAATGCGCTGCGGCGGGTGATCAGTAAGGAACTGGAGGATGTCAGGAAAGACTACGGCGACAAACGACGCACGGAGATCATCGACGAGGGAGCTGAGTTCTCGATTGAAGACTTGATTGCGGATGAAGACGTGGCGATCACTGTGACCAATAGCGGTTACATCAAACGCACGCCAATCACGACCTACCAACGTCAGGGACGCGGTGGCAAAGGACGTTTTGGCGCAGTGGCGAAGAACGATGATTTTGTTGACCACTTGTTCATCGCGTCAACCCACGCTTACATAATGATCTTCACCGATGACGGGATGGTCTACAAATTGAAGGTTCATGAAGTACCCGATGCCGGCGCCTCGGCGCGAGGAAAAGCCGTCGTTAATCTGATCAATATTCCCTCAGATCGAAAGCTAGCGGGCGTGGTGGCGGTGCGTGACTTCACCGACAGCAAACATGTGGTGATGGTCACTCGCAAGGGAGTTATCAAAAAGACTTCCCTGTCAGATTTTCAGAACATTCGCACTAACGGCATCATCGCGATCAATATTGATGAGGGCGATCGGTTGCTTGACGTAGTGTTAACTGACGGCACCAAGCGAATTTTCATTGCTACGCACAATGGCATGGCGATTCGCTTTGATGAAAAGAACGTTAGGCCGATGGGACGTGCCACTCGCGGCGTGCGCGGCATAACCCTCAAGCCTGACGACTTTGTGGTGTCAGTGAGTCCGGTATCTGCTGATGACACGGAAAGGATGTTGTCGGTTTCGGAGCAGGGATACGGCAAGCAGACGCCGATAACTACCTATCGACTGCAGTCCAGGGGCGGCAGGGGAGTGATCAACATGAAGACGACCGAAAAAACAGGAAAGGTAGTGGCCGTTTTTCCAGTTGAAGACGACTCCGAGATCATGATCATCACCCAGCAAGCGAAACTCATCAGGTTGAACGTAAAAGATATTCGCAGAACTGGTCGGAGCGCGCAGGGTGTGCGTTTGATTAAGACCGACTCTCAGGACATGGTGACGAGTGCGTCACTGGTACAAGCGGCAGTAGAAGAAGAGACCGAGGAAAGTCCCGCCTAGAAAAGACTGTTGGGGCGTCTCTGCGTGGGCGCCCGCTGTTTTGTTAACACCGTCCGCTGCAATCAGGGGGCGTTCCCTTCATGCAGGGACGCCCGCAAAGTCACGGCGAAGCCCTTGAATCCTCGCCTTCAACCCACGCCTCACCGTCTTCGAAAATTTCCTTCTTCCAAATCGGCACTGTGCGCTTGAGCTCGCGTATGGCCCACTCGCAAGCTGCAAACGCCGCGCGGCGGTGTGCGGCGCTGACAGCGATCACCACGCTGGTTTCTCCAATCTCCAATTTGCCGGTGCGGTGCACGATTCCTATGTGTGCAATGTCAAATTGGTCGTGTGCCTGCCGGCCAAGACGTTCCATCTCTTTTAAAGCCATCGGAGCGTAGGCCTCGTACTCGAGATAATTCGTGCTGCGTCCCTTCGTCCACTTACGCGCATATCCATCGAGAGTCACGGTCGCGCCACACTCGGGCAAGACGACTCTGCGGGCTATCGCTCCCACATCGAGAGGATTAGTGGTGAGCTCAAAAAAATCCGGGCGGGCGGCAGATCCACCACTGACGGCCGGGAACACTGCCAGTTCATCACCTTCTGCGATGATGTGATCTGCAGCCGCGTATTCCTCATTGACGGCAAACAGCAGTGAGCGGCCGAATCGTCGCAAAGCGGGAAATGCCTCCAATATCTCTTCGAAAGCTTCAGCTGCTTTTGCCTGCGCCGCAACGTTGAACGTGATCTCGGCTTTGCCGACAGCGTCACGCGCAGCGCCGAAGAACAGTACGCGTACCGCGATTTGGTTGTTGCTTTGTTCAGACAAATAGCTATTCCAACTCGATCTTCCTGCCGCTATGACCATTCCCTTTTGCCAGGTCGTGTATGCGCGCCCGTTCTTCATAATTTCCGACAGCGCGTTTCAACATATCGCGAAGTCTACGTAACCGCTCAGAGGTTGATCGCAGCTCCAGTAAACGCTGCTTGACATCCGCCTCCATCTCCATCGCGCCCGCCACGAGGAATGAAAGCCGTTGCGGGTCGGTATCGGAAAGGTCCGGAAGGCTTGCGCGCTCATCATTGATTGCGCGGATGGCACGAGCGATACGCATAAAGAGCTCGCCGACCTGATTTGCGTTTTCTCCCAGGAGTTTCGGGTCTTCTTCCTCATCCTCAAAATACGTCACCCGTGCCATCAGGTACGGCGTACCGCGGTCGAGATACTCTTCGACACGATATCTGATGAGTCCTACTGTGAGTATGTTTGAGCGACCGTCGGCGAGCGTCTGAGTTTCTGTCAGTTCGGCAACGCAGCCAACATGGCCCACCGGAGGCAAGTCCTGCTCGGTGATGCTTTGGTCCAAAAAGGAGAGTCCAAAAAGGCTGTTATCGAGTCGGATATCTTCCAGCAGTTGGCGATATCGGGGTTCAAAAATATGAAGCGGCAGAGGCAGACCGGGGAACAAGACGATGGGTAGCGGGAAGATCGGTAATTCGCGCACTCCTTTAACCTTGTTCATTGCCTCAGTCATGAAGACAGGATACAGAATACAGAACACAGAATACAGAATACAGAAGAGACAATATGGAATGGACAGTCCGGCAGGATCTCGGAATTCTCTCGTCGGTATTCTGTTTTCTGTCTTCTGATTTCTAAAAAGAAGACCCCCGCCCATTTCAAGCAGTGAATAGGAGCGGGGGCTTAAGCGCTCCGCGCGGGGAGGGGGTACCTCTGCGCGGTGCTGAATCGGCCACATAATTTTGGTGGGAGTGGCCGAAAGGGGTAAAAAGATTACCGAAGTGTTCAAACAACTTCTAATTCACGAGGAGCCATGCGGCGCATCAGCGACAACAACTGTTCAGTATCGAAAGGCTTAAAGAGGAATTCGTCAGCTCCGATCGCCTTACAGGCTTTCTTCGTTTCGACACCATCCGCCGCCGTCATCACGAGCACTTTCGATTCGGGTAAGTGCGCCTTCAGGTACTCGAGTATTCGCAATCCAATCTCCAGCGAATGACTCTCTGGCGGCATCTGCAAATCGAGAATGGAAAGATCGGGCTGATATATCGTTGCGCGTCTGACGGCCGTTTGCATGTCATTCGCCGTCACTACGTCATAGTCGTCGCAGAGCGTCCAGAAAAGTTGCTGAGTAATCGACTCGTCATCATCGACAATTAAAACTCTGGGCTTCATGTGAGAGTCTCCTTACTGCTAGTTACGGGTAGGCAATGCGTGTACCTCACATCGCGTATGGTTTGCTTGTCAACAATTGGCCGCGATTAGCATGGAATCGTGCGATGCAAGATTTCTTGCGTGTGCTTTAGCTGAACACAAACAGATAGAGGTGTGTGCACTATTGAGGACTGTCGGAGGGAGGTATGAAACATGAGCGAGGAGCGATGACGGACTGAGATCTGTAATCTCAGATTGAATCCAAAGGCGAAAGACCCAGGACCAAACACCAGCTTATTTCTTCAGCGGCTCGGTTCTCAAAAAATCTATTCCTGCAGCCGCGAGCGCGACGTCAGCCGAGGCCACAGACTGAAGTGCCGTCAGGTCAATAACCTCCACCGTTCCGGGCTCCGAGCCAATTCCCTCCACCGTTACAAAAGCATACCGGTCGTCAGGCGAGACAACTACTCCATGCAGAACTTTCCGCCGTGTGGGAATTCGGCCGAGTTCTGTGCCGGTTTTGATGTCGACAATCGACACCGACTGATCTCGTTTGTTGGTTGCGATCAAGCGGGTGCCATCATTGGTGGTTGCCAGATTGTAAACACCTGCGCGAGCGGCCAACCGTCGGGTCACCTTCCACTGCTCGGTGTTGACCTCCACGATTTCGCTAGAGTTGTTACAAGCTACAAAGATTGCAGTTCCATCCCGCGATGGCTGGGCCCACGTCGGAGCGCACAAAAGGTCGCCGGCTTTTGGGGGCTCCATTCCATGGCCACCCATCCTGTTGGCGCCGCCGGCTTCCCTCCCGGCACCCCCGGAAGCCGTCCTATGTGACGCCGCGGGCGCACCGTTCATTCCGTTTTCATGACCCTTCGCTAGCATGAAGTGCCGGGATACTTTCAAGGTATGCGTGTCGATTTCAACCAGCATGTTATCCATCATGCAAGCAGAGTAATGCTTCGTGCCTGCCGGGTTCAGACGCGAACCATGCGGCATGGTGCAGGTCTGAATCCGGGCGACTTCGAGCATCGGTTCCGTTGCTACAACCGAGACGGAAGAAGGCACCATATCGCCGTGAAGATTGAAATTCACTACATACAGCACGCTGCCGTCGGCAGAGATGTCTATCGTTGCGGGAAACAGACCAAGCGTGGTTTTCCCAGCCACGCGATCGTCTTTGACCGAATATTTCCAGACAGTGCCGAACGGCCGGCCATGTCCAAGCGAGACGTAGTAGAACTGTTTGTCGGGCGAGATGGCAATTCCGTGAGGGCCATCGAGATCTACGGGCATGTCGCCAGTGGAAAGCTCACGTTCGACGCGCGCGCCTTCCGGTCCAAAGCGAACCAGAGAGATCTTATCGGCAGCTTCCGAGACCACATATACGAGATAGTCCTGATCAGGCGGGAGAGGGGCTAATTGAGATTTTTGGGCCGACGATTTAGCGTTGGCCTTTTGCGGAGCGGCAGGCAGGAACGAAGACTGTCCTGCTGCTGGTAACGCAGAGAATAAAGAAAATCCTAAAATCGAGCTGAGCACGAGCCAGTTAAGGCTTCTTCGGCGGTTCAGGTTCGGGGTTCTCTGGCGGAAGATCACTCTCATCGATTTCATCAATCACTTTCAACTCAGCGCCAAATTTCTGATAGCCACGGAAACGAATTTCGTTTCGTGTCTGTACTGTTTGTCCCCGATACACGCTCGTTATGAAAATCTCGGCGTGTGAAGGAAGCAAGTAAGGTCGTTCGCTGATCGGCACCCAATCATAATCGATGACGCTGCTGGCGGCGGTAATCGGAAATCCGGCCGGCACTTCGGTTGCAATTTGCTCAAACCGCAGCACACGGTTGTTTTGCCGATCTATCCAAACTCTGCCGCGGGAACCGACATTGGCCAACTGATCTTTATCTGCCTTGAGCGTTAGCTCGGATAGCGACTTCTTCACCGAAAACTCGAATACCAGTGTACGACGGCCACGCAAAAGGTCGGTATCGACCATTTTGAACTCAGTCTGTGCCTGCGGTTTAAAGATCCCGACCAATCCGGTGACGTATTCGCCCGTCGAGGTCGAGCCACCCACGGCGTCGCTATAGTCCTTTCCCTGTCTTGCTTCCTGCGACAACGGCAGGCCATTAACAGTGAGCACTTTGTACTCTTCGCCGATGTTGGCTCGATAACTAACCGCGATGGTCAGATTGTCCTGTGGGATCCAGTTGTTTGTATTTCCGTAAGCCGCGGTGCGCCGGATTACCTGCTTCACGATAAAGTCCGGCATCGCCTCGATCGCGGCGAGCGTGACATTGCGCGTGCGTTCCAGAAGCTCAGCGCCCTCATTCTCTGGGAGCAATGCCGACTCGGTCGGGTTCCGGCGTCTGCGTTCGGCTTCTTCCAATGTGCGACGAAGCAGCGCGTCGTTGCCACTCTTGGTCGCAACGAGCGAGCGCATGCCGTCAGTCAAAGGAAACCCGATTCCACGTCTACGAATTTCTTCGACAACTTGATCGCGCAGGGAAGGGTTCTTTGGGAGCTGATAGACGAGGGCGACGACCTCTTTGCTGGTAAGCGGACGCTCCTGTGACTGTACGACAACGGCAGAGCAGAGTAAGAGAACAAGAACTAAGTACTTAAGTTTCATTGATTATTGCAGCAGAGTTTTCATTGGCAGTGGACTTGGGGCCTTCGTGGTTGACAGCGATTCGATGAGTTTAAGGGTAAATAGTTGCCTTTTTAACACTCCACCATCGACAAAAAGAAACAAAGATGGTAATGGAAACAGATTTATAAAGTGAGGAAGAGCGTTTACCCCCGTGCTTGCGGGCGAAACTGGAGCGGAATTTAAGCCGTCCGTCGTGACACGCAATTTCGCACGCGCGTCTCGGTCTTGCAGCTCATCCGCACAATTGCTCTATCGCACTCGTTAGAATTTGCACGCAGGATTCCAGTTGATCGATGGGGACAAACTCACCCGTACGATGCGCCTCGCGAATGTCTCCCGGCCCCAGCACCACTGCATCCGCGCCGAGCTGTTTTAATTGTGCCGCCTCAGTACCAAACGCAACGGTGCCGGACTTCCTGCCGGTCAACTTTTCCAGCAGCTCCACCAGTGCGGAATCGGGAGCCGTTTCGAATCCCACATCAGCACGAGCAGGAATGATCTCGCACTCAAACTCCGGCTCGACCTTGCGCTCTTCTGCTGCCGCTTCCGCTATCAGTTCGAGGACCCTTTCCGATCGTTGACCCGGAATCGGCCGCCATTCGAGCGTCATGCGACATTCACCCGGGATGACGTTTTTTGCGGTGCCGCCGCGGATCACGCCGACGTTGATTGTGGTGAACGGAGGATCGAATGCCTCATGTCGTTCTGCTTCGAGTTGCTTTGCAATTTTTTCGATTCGACTAAGCAGATGCGACGCGCGCAAGATCGCGGAAGCACCAAAGGCAGGGTAAGCGCTGTGTGCTTCGCGACCTCTAACAATGATCTCGCCGAGTGAGTAACCCTTGCCGGCGCGCATAGGCTGCAACGATGTCGGCTCGCCCACGATACTGAATCGCGACGTTAGTGGACGTGCTTCGGCGAGTCGCTTGGCACCCAGCAGGCCAACCTCTTCATCAGCAGTGAAAATCAGCGCGAGTGGACGAGCAAGCGCTTCCAGATCGACGGTTTCGACCGCCGTGAAGGTCGCCGCGATGAATGCCTTGGTGTCGCAAGCGCCGCGGCCGAAGAGTTTCCCCTCGCGCTCAGTCAGCAGCAACGCTTCTTTCCAATTGGGATCGAACGGGACGGTGTCCATGTGACCGACGAGGGCGAGTTCAACAGAAGTGTTATCAGAGAAATCGGCGCCGGAAAGCGCAATTAGGTTCTGCTTCTCGACGCCATGCTCATCGGTGTAGGGAAAACGCTTAACTCGCAGATTGAGCTCCTCGCAGCGCGCCGCGAGATGGTCGGCGATTTCGAGGTTTGAGATTGCTGAGACTGAATTAATCTCGACGAGTTCGGAAAGGGTTTGTTTTACGGTCATGGAAAATAGGTCTCAAAGCTCAAGTCTCAGATCTCAGCCTCCAGGTTGAGTCTTAACTCTCAAGGTCTTCCAAGTCACCAAAGCGATTCACCTCCCCTCTGAGACCTGAGACCTGAGACTCTTTCTTTACCCCCACAACTTATTCTGCAACGCCTTGAACCGCGACACGATCTGTTCCTGATCACGATGCCGTCCATCTGTAACGATCGTTTTTCCAGCTACGACCACCTCGCGCACTGCTTTCGGCGACGACGAAAAAACAATCCCGGCCAGTAGCGAGTCGAAGTCACTTCCCGAAATCGCCGGGTCATTCAGATCGACTGTAAAGAAGTCCGCAGGCAGGCCGGCAGCGAGCGATCCAGTAGGCGAGCCAATACTCTCAGCGCCATAACGAGTCGCGCACTCGAAAAGCCTCGCCGCTAGAGCTGAAGGCCCTTCGTCTTCGTCCGTAGCCAACACTGCACGCTCCATTTTTTGGAGGCGCAAGTGATACTCGATCTCGCGCGCGTCTTCCATTAGATCGATCTGCACCTGACTGTCGCTACCCAGGGAAATGCGCACTCCGGCATTAAAGAGCGCATCTGCGGGGACCACTCCGTCACCGAGGTTGCGTTCCGTTGTTGGACAGGCACAAACCAGCGCGCGCGCGCGCGCCAGCGCCGAAATCTCTTCTTCTGTCAGATGAATCGCATGAACCGCGCTGAATCTTTCGCTCAATAATCCTTCGGTCTCCAGCAGTGCTACGGGCGAGCGGCCATACTCGGCAATACAAGCCGCCACTTCGGCGAGTTGTTCCGCAACGTGCATGTGCACTGGATGACCGCCGGCTCCGGCGTACGCGACGATCTCTTTCAAGTAGGTGAGCGGCACGGCGCGCACGCTGTGTGGCGCAATGCCCGTCCATACCATTCCGTCATCGGTGACTATGTCACACGAAAAACTTTCGAAGTTTCTGAGAAACGTTGCCGCGTCTTTTTCAATGAACCGGGCCTGTTGCGGATTAGTTTCAGTTTCAAAGCCCGCGCGCGCATAGCCCACACGCAACAGCGCAATTCGCAGACCCACATCGCGTGCTGCACGTACTACTTCCTTCGCCAGCAGATTCGGATCGTCGTACGTCTCTCCCTCAGGGGCGTGATGCAGGTAATGAAACTCGCCCACGGACGTAATGCCGCTCAGCACCATCTCAAGATAAGCCATGCGCGAAGCGTCGTAGATGTCTTCAGGCGTCAGACGAGTTGCAGCGCTATACATCATCTCGCGCCAGGTCCAGAAGCTATCTCGGGCGTTTGCAGTGCGATACTCGGTACGACCGCGAATGACGCGCTGAAACGCGTGCGAATGCGCGTTGACGAGGCCGGGCAGCAGGGCGCGACCTTTCAGCAGGTTCGGACGGCTAACTTCGGTAGCCGGTACGATCCGCACCAAATTACCTGAGTCAGCAACGAGTAGAGCAGCCTCGGACTGGAATTTTCCGCCCGAGTAGATCAGGTCGGGTATCCATGAGATGTGGCTCGGTTGATCCATTAATCCTGCACTTTAATCACCCTTCTTCACTTCGGCCATCCACTCTTCCACGTTCCTCTCCAATACATCGAGCGGCACCGCACCTGACCCGAGCACGACTTCATGAAACTCACGGATATCAAACTTCTCAGCCAGTTCCTTGCTCGCCCGCTGCCGCAGCTCTTTGATCTTGAGTTCCCCGGTTTTATATGCCAGCGCCTGTCCGGGCCAGGCAATGTAACGATCAATCTCGTTGATGATGTCGAGCTCCTGCTTAGGACAGTTCTCCATGAAGTAGTCGATCGCCTGTTTGCGGGTCCACTTCATCTGGTGGATGCCTGTGTCCACCACCAAACGCACGGCACGCCACATCTCATAACTCAACTGTCCAAACTTCGCATAGGGATCGTCGTAGAGTCGCATGTCTTCCCCGAGTGACTCCGCGTAGAGTGCCCAGCCTTCAACAAACGCCGTATAGCCACCAAAGCGTCGGAAGTTTGGTATTTCGCCCAGCTCCTGTGCCAACGCGATCTGCAAGTGATGACCGGGAACTGCCTCGTGCAGCGACAGCGCCATCATCTCCCATTTGGGCCGAGACTCGGGTTGGTAGAGATTTACAAAGTAGGTGCCGGCACGCGATCCGTCGGCACTCGGCTGGCGGTAATAAGCGGTGGTGGTGTCGGGCGCTATCGCGGAGGGGATTGGCTGCACGCCGTACGGCATGCGCGGCAACGTTCTGAAGACCTTGACCAGGTGCGGATCGATCCGTTTCGAGATGGCCTCGTACGCGGCGAACAATTCCTCGGGCGTCGAGTAATAAAAGCGTTTGTCAGTTCTGAGGAAGGTAAAGAACTCGGCCAGAGTTCCCTTAAAGCCGACCTGATCCATCACCTGCTGCATCGCCGCGCGAATACGTCGCACTTCGCTCAACCCGCGTTCGTGGACTTCACTTGGTGTCGTGTTGGTCGTCGTGAACTTGCGCACGAAGAACGCATACATTTCCACACCCTGCGGTGCCTGCCACGCACCGACCTCCTTGTAAGAGGCCGGCAAGTATTCTTCGGTGAAAAATTTCTTGAAGCGCTGATACGAGGGAATGATGTTGGCTTCGATTGCCGGTATCGCGGCACGCATCAGCCGCTCTTGTTCGCTGACCGGAATGGCCGGCGAGAACCGCTTGAAAGGTTTGTAGAAGAGGCTTTGATCGCCGCTCGCTACTATCTGCTTGTCGATTTGAGCGGGGATGCGCTGCATGATTACCTGAGGCAACACCATCTTCGCCTTCACGCCTTCGCGCATCAGCGAAATGGTCTGATCCATGTAAGCTGGAAACGATTTAATCCGCGCGATCCAATCTTCATAGTCCTTGACAGTTTCGAATCGCAGCGAGTCAGACAGCTCGTTCTGCGATTGAATACCGCCGCGTTGATTCAGCGGCACCAGATACCAGCGAAACTTAAACTCTGCGACACTAGTTTCGTAGTCCCGTTTGAAGAGGTCATAGTTCAGTTGATCGCTCCGCGAGAGTTTCGCGCGATCGATCCGGGCCAGCTCGGCGAGTACCGCCAGGTTGTGATCGTGTCGCCGTTGGATGGCGGCGAGACTGACATCACTCCAGCGATCATTCCAACGACGATCGCCCAGCGACGAGGCGCGCGTCGGGTTGTTTGCCAGGTTGTATTCCCACTCGCGATTGAAAAGATCGTGCAACACTTTGCCTGGATCCTGTGCGAGCGCAACGCCTGAAAACAAGAGTCCGAGAACCGCGGAAATAAACGTTGTGCGTAAAAGACGAAAGCGCATTCGAGACCTCCAAAGGTATATTTGCAGAGGCGTCCCCCCGTGGGCGCCCCCTCCTGTCCACCCAGTCCGCCTCTACGCAAACCGAGGCTGCGTCCATATAGGGAGGGAGGCTGCTCGTTTCCGTGACGAGCCTTTCTGTTCAAGAGAGGGGCGGCCCACGGAGAGTGCCTGCCCCTACAACTTTGTCGCCAGTACTTCTCTTGCGGCCGTACGATCCCCAGTGCAACTGATCCGCCGCGGACCCTGCAAATACTTCAGTTTGAAGCCGAGAGTTTTGTACAACTTCACGATCTTTGGCGTCGCCTGATTAGATAGGACCACGGGCCCGCGATGTGCGGCCAGCCATTTGACCGTGCGCTCCTGGTCATCCCAGGAAAATCCCCCGGCGCTGTAAGTGCGGAACTCAACGTCGTAAGGCGGATCGGCATAGACGACGCTTCCCTCGTCGAGCGCCAGCGACTCGAAATCCACGTTGGTGAACTGCCAGACTCGGATGGCAGTTCTGAGCAAGGTGAAATCTGTTTCGTACCGCACGGTCTTGTAAGTGCCAAACGGCACATTGAATTCCCCACTTTGATTGAAACGGCAAAGTCCATTGAAGCAGGTGCGATTCAGATAATAGAAGAGCTGTGCGGCTTCCGCCGTCTCGTGTTTTTCCAGACGCACAAGCTCGTTGAAGCGGTCGCGATGGCCGTAGAACAAATCCCGGTCATATCTCATCTCGACCAGGATCTTCAGTCCTTTCTGTAGCTGGCGATAAAAGTTAATCAGATGTGGATTGACGTCGTTCAGTACCGCGCGTGATGGCCGCATGCCGAGCGCCGCTGCGAGTCCGCCGCAGAATGGCTCAACGTAAGTGCGATCACGAAATTCGCGCCAAAGCGGTTCCAGATGAGGCAGCAACCATCGCTTGCCTCCGGCCCATTTTAGCGGCGGCTTTGCGAAGGGAGCGGCCTGCAACTTCCTGCCAACAGCCAAACTTTCATCGGACTGCTGCGCGGTGTTGGGAAACGTTGCTGACATTGATGTTTCGAATGAGTGACCGTTGTTCGAGTTGAAAGTATCAGCAACGTGATAACTGGTCAAAAACTGTTGACCTCGCGAGCCACGGAAACCACGACCAAAGCGACTCGGAAGAAGTGCAAAAGAAATCTGCGCGAGACTCGCGGTAACGCGCTCACAGCACCTTCGATTTTAATCTTGCCGGCGCGCTTGTCCTGAACCGTATTTTGCCATCAACCGCAGCGGGCGCAAGAGGTAGTACAGCGGATAGAGTGAAGCGGGTAGGGTGACCATACGCCAGTCGGAAATCGTCGGAGTCAGAAGTGAACGGGCCAAACCGAGAACTGCATCTCGTTTGCGATCCATGAACTGCAAATTCAAGCGAAACATTTCCCACTGGCTTAGTAGAGTTGCACGCTCGCGAAAAAGCTCTTCTTCTATTTGGCGCGCATGCTGTTCGAGGTTTCGTTTGCCCGGTATTGTTTCGAGTGCGGTGAGGGGAATTTCAATTGCGAACAGATCGCGCGCCAGTATCAAGCCCAGCCTGAGCATGACCTCAGCTTTCGCTTTGCGCGCAAGTTGTAAAATCAATTTCCAATCAAGTTCTTCTTCACCGCGCATGAGCTCAGCGATCGAGGCAATCCACTCCAATCGGCTCCAATAGTGTTTCGCTCCGTGCATGCAAAGGTAAAGCAGCAGATCCTCGTTGCCGAAAGTGGCAACGTCCTTGCCTCCAAGCGAGATTTTCTTTGAGCGGCTGAAGACTCCCAGGGGATCCAGATTAGTCGGAAAGTTCTGGGGGGTCAGCTCCCAATGAAGATCTATGACGCTGACCTGGTGTTCCTGAAAGAACTGAATCTCGCAGTGGAAGGATAGATGTGCCGTTTGTTGAGATTGACTCAATTGCGGCTCCATCTGGTAGCCGGCAGATTGCAAGATATCCTTCGCCCTCACAAAGTCTCGTCTTTCAATCAAGATGTCCAAATCGCCTGCTGAGCGCAGCCCCAGATCGCCGTAGACCATTGCTCCCAAAACCGGACCCTTAAAAGTGAGCGCTTTCAACCCGTGGCTCTGGAAGCGACTAAGCGTGCTCAATAGTTCACGCACCAGATACAAACTGCACCTGCTATTGTCCAGAAAATCGGTTTTGAGTTCTTCCAGAACAGGCTGTGGCACATTTTCGGGACAGTGGGCTTTCAACTGCGTGTAAAGCAAAGGGAGAAGCCGGTGATTGGCCGCAGTCTTCACTAGATGATCCCAATCAAGATTTGTTCCGGCGAGAGTTCGGAGGCGGCGGCTTAACCGATCATCCAGCGTCTTGCGGGCGATGCAAAGAAGTAGTTCGTGCTCAGGGCGCAAATCGGTCATGCCTCGTGCGTTGACGCCAAATCCGCGACGTTCATCTGCTTCATCCAGGATTCAGCGTAGCGGCCGTTCTGCCAAAGCAAATCATCATGAGTGCCCGATTCGACAATTCGTCCCTGTTCCATCACATGAATGACGTCGGCATACATCGCGGTCGTGAACCGATGCGTGATGATGATTGCAGTGCGGCCTGAAGCAAGCTTGCGGAATCGCTGTAACCAGTCGGCCTCTGACCAGGAATCGAGGGAGCTGGTTGGTTCATCCAGCACGATGATCGGCGCGCGTCGCAGGAATGCGCGAGCGAGAGCAACTCGCTGCCACTCACCCACACTGAGATCAGTGCCACCCGTGAACCATTTGCCGAGCGTGCTCGCATATCCTTCTGGTAGCCTTCCAATTAAATCTTCGGCACCCGCTGCCCGGGCGGCGGCTTCAATATCGCTCAACTGAGGTTCGTTTTCGAGATCGCCATACTCGATGTTCTCTCTCACAGTCGCGTTGTAATGCACCGGCCGCTGAAACAGGACCGTAATCAGGCGGTGCAGGTGCGTCGTGGAAATCTCAGTGAGATTGACACCGTCGATTTCGATCCGGCCGCTGGACGGGTCATAAAAGCGGCAGAGCAGCTTTATGAGTGTGCTTTTACCGGCGCCGTTGGGACCCACAATCGCAACTACCTGGCCGGCAGGAATCGTCAGCGAGAAATTCTCCAGCGCCGCGTGCTGGCTCTCGGGATAGCTGAAAGCAACGTTTTGAAATCGGATCTCACGATGCAGTGTCTTCGGAGTGGCGGCGCGAATGGGTGGAGCTTCGATCACCAGCGGTTTGAGTGCGAGGAACTCAAAAAGATTTCCCAGGAAGAGGCTGTTGGCATAAAGCTGGCCCACGCTTGCCAGCAGTGTTCGCATCAACTGTTGTCCCTGATTGAAGGCGACATAGATTAAGGCCAACTCTCCGAGTGTCACCTGACCGAGCATCGCCTGCCGGACCATCCAGACGAGCGTAAGGCCAATGATGATTAGGGCCACGACGCTCGCGCCCAGCTCCGCGAGACTCTGGCGGCGAGCCAGGTGCAGCCGTTCCTGGCGCAACTTCTGCCGCAAGCTTTGGTAAGCCGACTGAAAGTGCTTTCCCAACCCGAACAGGCGCAGCTCAGCAGCAGCTTCAGCCGCTGTCAAAACCCAATCGTAGTACCAGGTGCGGCGCTCTTCTGCCGTGGTGCTCAGGTGCCACTCATGTTGGATGAGCGCGTAGTGCAGTACGACAAAAAGGGCGGGTAACGTGCTGACTATGAGCACAAGCGAGAGCCAGGAGCCAAGCGGAATCAGGATTGCCCCCATCGCTAAAAGCGTGATGCCGTTCTGCAAAAGGCTGCCGAGATTCTCGAGCAAGGCAACCGGACGGTAGGTTGCCTCCGAACGCGCGCGATGCAGATGGTCGTAATAATCGGGAAACTCGTAGAAAGCGAGATCCGCAGCAACCGACTTGGTATGGATCAGGTTATTGATGTGATCTTTCAGCAGTTCGGACTGCATCGTGCGAATCCAGCCAATCACGCTGCGAGCGATTTCCATCAGGAGCATGACGCAGGCGAGCGCGGCAGCCAGAATCAGGACAGGTCGAATTGCTGACCATTGGCCCGAGCTGCTTAAGGCCTCCACTACGCCGTCCACAATAAGCTTTGTGAGGTAGACAGCGGCGGCGGGCAGGAGTCCCTGAATGATGAGGAGCACCAGCCAGGCGATGGTCCAGGGCCGTGCGACTTCCAACACCAATCCCAACGCGCGCGGCAAGTGTCGCAACTGCGCCACCGCCCTGCGCAGCTTGGTGGTGAGCAGCTGTCGGTTAGTCATCGCTGTATTTCTGAGAAATGTCTGCGACGGTCGTCAACGCCTGCTGCCGGTTCTTAATGCGTTCCGGAAACTCCATGACGATTTGATCCGCAATCTGTTGGAGAGAGCTGTTGCCATTCATCTGGGACAGTACAAAGGCTGTGAGCCTGCCGTTCTCATTAAGATTAGGAATATGAGCTGCCGCTTTTTTTTTCAGCTGAGCGATCGAAAGCGGAACCGAGTAGAAGGAGCTTTGCTTAAAGCTAATGCGAGGCTCCTGGAGCGGCGCTCCAACCGAGGTGGACCAGCGCCAGACATAATCGTCCTCCACCAGATCTGCCTTGATCGTTAACCCAATTTCATCGCCATTCTGAAGTTCGATCGGGGATGAGAAAGGGAAGAAAGCGCTGCCGTAGACAAGTTCAGGTTTGGCAGGATGATTGGAAAAGCCGATACCCGGCATGAGTTCGGTATCGAACCACAGAAGAGCCCCGTGGGCGGTCCCTGACTTTGTTATTTTCCAATTAATACTCGCGTTGACGTCGGGGCTTTCAACTCTGCCATAGTCGAGGGTGTGCAAAAGCACTGGTTCAACCAACAACTGCTCTGGTTTGGGTCTGAATTTTATCCAGCTATTCACAACAGGCGACCGGCCCGCACGAAAATCGATATCATGGAGATCAGCTTTCCAGACACCCGTCAGTTCTTCATATTTTTCCGGAGCAGAGATTAGAGAAGCCCAGATGAGGTCTCGTGCGGAAATCAAGCTGCCACCGGGCTTCAATAGCCGTAGGCGAGCGTCGCAAATAGAGGGCAAGTGATGTTGAAACCAGGGTAGAACACCGCGCAGATCTGAAACGATGATGTCGGCCCTTTCAAGAAGTTTAACTCGAGACGAGAAATCCTGGATACAAACCAAGCGATCCGCGAAGCCGTTTGTTATCGCGGCTCGTCGCGCAAGCTCGACCACATTATCCGGCTCAATCGCATAAACGCGTTTGGCTCCCAACTGGCACGCTAACAACGCAAAGAAACCGGGGCCGCTGCCCATGTCCACGACCACCGACTCCGGCTTTACCACACGCCGCAACGCTTCGACGTACGCATTCACACGCGGACCTTCGGCGATCATTTTTCCGTAGGATGCGACGCTATACATTGAAGAGTTGCTCGCGCCGGGTCTGCTGGTACGCGAACTCCAGGCTCTCAAAGTCCCGGACAATTGTTGTGCAAAGTTTTTCCAGGTGCGACGAGTCGGTGTGTGGGGTTACTTGTCTGACGGGAACTTCGGCCAGCACGCGGCTTATTAAGTCGAACCCACGAGCGCGCATTTTCTTGTCCATTAAGTAACTCGTGTAAGTATGGGCTATCAGCGAAATCAAAGCTGCTGATCTTGGGACGGGGGAGACAAAAGGAGCCGTGGGATCGTCCTTGCGCTCACCGAGTAGATAGATGCCGCCAAGGCTTACGGGTGAGTCGCCAAACTGGTAGCGCTCCGGGTTGAGATCCAGGTAGCACTTATCCCAATTAGGAGTGAGTTTGGGTAGGCGAGCGTTCGGGCCGTAGAGGGCGGTAACGGAAGCTGGCCATAGACGGATACAAGGATAAGCGGGCAAGACGAGAAAGGAATCGCCCCGGTCATCGAGTGTCACGACATCTTCGGCCAGCACTCTATATCCCCGATCGGCGAAGGCAGCGGCTGTTGTTGATTTGCCTGAGCCCGCTGGGCCAACAAGTGCTACCGCTTTGTCACCCATGACGATCGCGCTTGCGTGCAAAGAGATGCTGCCGCGTAGCTGCAATACGAATCCCATGATGGGACCAAGCAGGTAGGTGGCTGTATCTTCCAACGTCAGGGACTGCGACCAAATTGCCCAGACGTTTTCACCTGCAACATCAAGAACGAACCTCGTGCCATCGGAATAGGAAAAGCAAAAGTGGTTTCCCGAATTGATCTTGAATACCCTGAGCGCAGGCTCGCCGGACTCATCTTTAAATTCACTTGTGTACCAGGGTTCTTGAATAGACGTATCAATTTCCTGATGCCAATCCGGGAGGTTGCCCAAATAAAGGTGAATATCGACGGACGGGATCTTCGTGGGGGGAATACCCGGGATCGGTCTGTTGGAGACGAAGCCGAGACCGTAGATCCAAAATGTATAGGACATGCGATGGAGAAAAGTGTGAGGAGGTTAACGAGTGAAATCAAAACGAGTGGTACCGGAAGTTTGGCCTAAAGATCGCATTCCGGCTTAGTAGCCTGCGCATTCAGGCGCCAGTTTTAGGACCAGCCCCCGCACCACCACCGCCGTCCAACGAGCCCTTAGGTCCGATGTTCTTGGTTATTTCGCGAATATTGCCGTAAGACACAAGCCGCGGAGTTTGATAGGGCTTTTCAGAAGGTTCTACTTTATCCGAAGGGGTAACCTGCGATTTATCTTCCACTTTTGTCTCCTGTCGTCCGAGTAATTGGATCGGTCTTATAATAGCGCGAAATCGTCTGGAGCAAACCAGCCACCACTAATTTGATTCCTCACGTCCTGGTAAGACGCCGGTGTCTGTGTGATCTCGGAACGATTCCATATTGAAAAATTGCGGGTTTTTATCGGGCTTCGGACTGACATCTCTACGCCGTCTTCTGCATACTTCCGGAACCACCGTCAAGCGTCGTAGAATTGTTAGCCACATTCCGGGTTATCTCGCGAACATCGCCGTAATCAATTAACGTGGGCGCTTGGTATGGCTTCTTGATTTCGTGTTGTTGCTCCCGGTTGTGCCCCATTATTTTTGGCGTCATTTGCATCCTCATTGAGAAACGAATTAGGTAGTGAATACTTTAACCAGTGATTCAAGCCAAAGGGCCGCAAATTCTCCCAGAGCTTACCCTGATCCTTTTGACCGGCAACTTGATAGTCCGAACCTCGACGAACGAATTCACCTAGCAAGGGTACCGGCTCAAAATTGTCGATGGATTCTACACTACTCTCTTCTACGAGATGAAGAGCCGGATTTCCAGCCAGCGGAGTTTTTGGCCGGTTCAGTATGACCTCAGGCAGTTTGCCCGCCATAGCGACCCGCAGTATCTCTTTGTCCACGCACCAGGGAATCGAAGGAATGCCGAGCAAGAACTTTACCAGCCGGACATCGATCATTGGATGCCGCACTTCGAGTTGTAGTTTGTGACTACCAGGATCGTACCCTTCGAAAAGAGGCGCCCAACTTGTTGAAGTCAGAAGGCGAAAGGCATAAGGTCGCGTTGGGTGTGCCTTTGGAGATTCTGATGTGAATTCACGCCAACGATCCTGCAGATTTAATCGCCGCCGAAATGACTGTTCTATCCAGTCGGGGGGATACGACTTGCGAGGATGAGAGCCGATCATGCGCTTGAAAAGCGTTCTCACTCCAATCGGCGGAAGGCGACCTCTATGAAAGAACCAACTCAAATCAGCTATGAGTTCGTTCAGCATCAAACTCTTCGCTTCCATGGCAAAGGTTGAATTCGGTGGTTCAGTCATCAATGCATCGCCATCGTATCCGCTGAGGGCGACCCTGCTAAAATTCGCCATTGCACACAATAATTTATTGTACTGCGCGGCGGTCGGATTCATCAGGAACGGCTCCGGCTGCTTCAAGTCGTCAGGCTTCTCTGCCTCGTACAACAAGAAGTCGTCTGCCGGAATATGCGTGACAGGAATCTTCAGTGCTTCGGCGGCCAGGGCAGAAAAATGACGTTCTCGGTCCGGTATGAGCCTGTCATAAACGACCACAAAACCGTGCAGTGCGTTTGCATGTTGGCCCAGGTGGGGAAGAGCCATTGCCGCAACACTAGGGGAATCCAGCCCGCCGCTCATTGAAATCGAAATTCTGGGTGTCCGAAGTCGGTCGCCTACCGCGAGGGAAAAGAGATGGCGAAATTGTTCTACATAGTCTCCGAATTTTGGAAGCCGTATGTTTCCGTCCGCAGGCGGCGTCCAGAACCGGCGAATTCGTTGTTCTCTGTGAGATGAAGCGAGCGAGCTCGCCTGGGCCAGGCGCTGAATGTTGGTGAAAGTCGTCGACGTTAAGTCCTGGTTTATACCGAATAGGAGATAGTCACCGATCGCGATTTCATTGAGCTCAGACGAAACGTCTTGATGCAGCCGCGCACAATTCAGAGTGTTGCTAAATACGAGTGAATTTTGTGTACGGGCGTAATAGAACTGCTTCACACCGAAATGATCGCGGGCGCAGAAGAGCTTGCGGTCGCGGCTGTCCCAGATGGCGAAAGCAAAGTCGCCGATGAGGTGCTTGGCGCAGTCTTCCCCCCAGGCTTCGTAAGCCAAAAGGATTAGTTCGGCGTCGTTGGGAATCCTGGTTTCGTGACCGTGACCCAGTGCCGCCGCATGACCATTTGAACCCACCGGCACGCCAAGCCTTCGCCGCAGCGTCGCTTCCAGATCCGCAATCAGTTCTGCTCGACCATCAATACGCGCATCAGCAGTGAGCCAGACTCTCCCATCCAAAGTTAGCGGTTGCTTCTCAGTTTCCGCCTCGAACGTCGTGCGCAGCATCGTGTGTCCGAAGCCTACGTTACCGTCGATCCAGATCTCCTGAGCATCCGGCCCGCGGAAAGTCATGAAATCGGTCATCCGCCCCAGCAGCTCGCGATCTACAGGTGCCCCATTCAGATTGATGATGCCGACAATGCCACTCATCGAGTTTCGATCGCCCCACTTGCCGTTACGCCTCCAAATGGCGAGAAGCGTCGTTCGACGCCTTGATCTTCATTTAGCGCCAAACCAAAACATTCTACCCACGCGTGGGCTTCCAATTTTTGCTGTTCTTTCCGAGCTCCAAAGCAAATCTTGCTTTCAATCCCATTGCGCTCGAGTAACCACCATAGCACCAGTGACTGCTGTAAACAGTTGGCTCGGTAAACTCCATGATTTGCCGCAGCTCTCACTAGCCTCGCGATCTTCCTCGCCTCATTTATCTCGAGCGAGCGAGAGCCAATCGTAGAACTTTTCGGGGATTCACGGAGAGGGCTTAATTTCGCTTTGGGCAGCCTTGAATGGCCAAGCGCCTGCTGCCAACGTCCAACGCCAAAGAGTGATATCGCAACGCCGGTGAGCGGCAACATTAAAACGGATTGTGAAAGTAGCAGTCGCTCTTTCCCGGACAGCGCTCGAATTTTGTGCAGCTTACTCACTCGTAATTTCTACTAATCCTTCTCTTAAAAGCTGCTCAAGTAGTTCCTCTAAATCCTGGCGCAGCCTCTCAGGCTCAACTTCGTATTCCGACAGGAGTGTTTGATAAGCCGACTCAATCGAAGCGGAGGAGGTCAGAACCGAAAGCATGCGCGTTCCCACTTCCTCGAGCCCGTAGTATCGTTCATTCACCAGGTTGAGAATTACGGACTCGTCTTGCAAACCTGAGAGCAGAACGTCATCAGGTATCTTTGCGCGATCTTGAAAAGAGATGGACATAAGTTTCCTTTGAAGCGCGTCGGGTACTATTTATTGTATTGGAGGTAGCCTGCTTGCAGTCGCATATTATCAGTAACTGCGGGTGTAGTATGCCTGGCAAGATTGGTTTTCCATTACCTTTGTAAGAGCGGGTCGCATGTTAGATAGATGGTTACAGACAAGTCAAGGAGCCTCTCCGGGAGGTGATGCTGGAGATCGGCGCGAAGATTATCGGTGTAGTTCTCAACAAGATAGACGTGCGCTCCCAGAACTACTACTACCACCACCAGAATTACAAGGACTACTACGCGCCAGCGCAGACGAATGGTCACGACGTAGGATCGATCACGGTGGTGGGAAAGTAGTCAGAAGCACGGCGGCGTTATTCGCGGATCTTTGTTATGACCTGTGGCCGGACCCCGATTCGGGCGCCGGCCATTCGAGTTGTCGGGGCGGCACTTCCGCCCCGCTTGCAAATCGCATCCGTCAGGACACAATGCAATTACCGAAAACGAGGGGCGCCCACGGAGGAACACCCCCACAAGAGTGAACAACGATGACACAACGTGACGCCAAACGATTGCTGCTGATTAGTAACTCAACGCTACACGGCCACGGTTATCTGGACCACGCCGCAGATGAAATTCAGGATTTTCTCGGCTCAGTACGGCGTGTGTTGTTTGTTCCTTACGCGCTTCACGACCACGATGGCTACACTGCGCGGGCCAGACCAAGGTTTGCGGCGCTTGGATATCAACTGGATTCAATTCATGAAGCGGCCGATCCAATTCATGCGGTTGTCATTGCAGAGGCGATCTTTATCGCGGGCGGAAATACTTTCCGGCTGTTGAATAGTCTGTATCAGAACGAACTGCTCGATCCGGTTCGGAAGCGGGCCGCGAGCGGCATGCCGTACATAGGCTCAAGTGCCGGAACCAATGTTGCCAGTCCCACAATCAAGACGACTAACGACATGCCTATCGTTCAGCCACCATCGTTCGAGGCGTTGGGACTGGTCCGTTATCAGATCAATCCGCACTACCTCGATCCCGATCCCACCTCGAAGCATATGGGTGAGACGAGGGAAGAACGGCTGCGGCAGTTTCTCGAAGAGAACGAAACGCCTGTCGTGGGATTGCGAGAAGGGACGATGCTGCGGGTGGAAGACGCTGAGACGTTCCTGAAGGGCATTGGCACGGCGCGAATTTTTCGGCGCGGCCATGAGCCTCTGGAGTTTGCCCCCGGCCCGGGACTCGATCAGATACTTTGGCCGACTTGAAACGAATCCTTTCTGAGCGGTCAACGACAACGCCGATGGTCAGAAAGGGAAAAGATGCTCGGGTAACTTTCGAGACTTGCCTGATGAAGCTGAATGTCGTTGAGGATGTGCAGGATGCGTCCGAACCGGCGGTCGGGATCTTCAAGGGCAACGCGGCGCACAAGTCCGTGCACCTCGTAACCTAGCGACATCAGATGCTCAGCGAGATAGCTGCCGTCCTGTCCGGTGATTCCTGTAATTAATGCACGTTTCATAACGATAAGTAGTTTGGGCTAAACACTAAGCGGTTTCTGCAGCTCTTCAGACTGCGGTACCTGGTGAGAGCGGTGCGCCTCGTACCACTGGATGGTTCGTTTTAGACCTTTTTCGAGCTGCATCTGCGCGCGAAATCCGAATTTCTCGAACGCTCGCGAAACGTCCAGACGTCGTTTCGGCTGGCCGTCAGGACGGTCGTGCTGCCAGTGTATTTCGCCCTGATATCCCGTCAGTCCAACGACCAACCTGGCCAGATCGCCGATCTGAATCTCCGTTCCGGTCCCCAGGTTAACGGGATCACTTTCATCGTAGGCAGCGGCAGCGCGCACCACACCGTCAGCGCAGTCGCCCACGTATAGAAACTCGCGTGACGCCTGACCCGTACCCCACGCTTCAATGAAAGGCTGGCCTGTATCACGGGCTTCGACGCACTTTCGAATCAAGGCCGGAATCACGTGCGACGTTTGTAAATCAAAATTATCGCCTGGACCATAAAGGTTTGCCGGCACTAAGAAGATCGAATTGAACCCATACTGGTTGCGATAACTTTGTGATTGCACCAGCATCATTTTTTTCGCCAACGCATATGGCGCATTAGTTTCTTCGGGGTACCCGTTCCACAGATCCTCTTCTTTAAATGGCGTCTGTGTGTGTTTCGGATATGCGCAAACGGTTCCCAGCGCCACAACTTTTTTCACGCCGCGAAGCCTGGCGTGCTCGATAAGCTGCACGCCCATCATTAGATTGTCGTAAAAGAATCTGCCGGGTTGCTTTTGATTAGCGCCGATGCCGCCGACCAGGGCGGCCAGGTGAATGATTAAATCAGGCTGTACTTCATCGAGCAGGCGCTGAATATGAGATAGCTGCACGAGGTCGTATTGCTCCTGGCGAGGAACAAAGATCTCCAACTCGCGATACTCACGCAGACGCTCGACGACAAAGCGTCCTAAGAAACCGGCGCCGCCCGTTACCAGAACGCGGCTGTATGGAAAATTATCTGGCATCGTCGTGCGAGTCTGACGTCGGAATATCACCAAATGGTTCGCGCTGTCCGTTGTTAACTATTGCCATATCGGCATCGACCATCAATCTCACAAGATCCTTGAAGGTTGTTGATGGTTGCCACCCAAGTGCGTCACGAGCTTTAGACGCATCGCCAACAAGCAGATCCACTTCGGCAGGACGCAGGTATTTTTCGTCGAACTCAACATATTTTTGCCAGTCGAGATCCGCGTAGGAAAAGGCCTCGGTTAAGAAGTCTCTTACTGAGTGCGTCTCACCAGTAGCGATCACATAGTCTTCCGGTTTGTCCTGCTGAAGCATTAACCACATGGCCTCAACATACTCTTTGGCGTATCCCCAATCCCGTTGAGCGTCGAGATTTCCCAAGTATAGCTTGCTCTGCAGGCCCTCCTTAATCCGGGCTACTGCGCGGGTAATCTTACGGGTCACGAATGTTTCTCCGCGCCGCGGTGACTCGTGGTTGAAGAGTATGCCGTTACACGCAAACAAGTCGTAACTCTCGCGGTAGTTTACGGTCACCCAAAACGCATAAACCTTCGCAGCTCCGTAAGGACTCCGTGGATAAAATGGGGTCGTCTCGCGTTGCGGCACCTCCGCAACCTTCCCAAACATTTCCGATGAACTCGCTTGATAAAACTTGGAACCAACGCCGGTCTCTCGAATTGCTTCGAGTAACCGAATGGTACCCAGCGCGGTTACATCCCCCGTGTATTCAGGAATATCGAAGCTGACTCTCACATGCGATTGCGCGGCTAGATGGTAGACCTCGTCAGGCTTGATTCGATAGAGCAGCTTAATGAGGTTTGTAGAGTCCGCGATGTCGCCGTAATGGAGAAAAAGGTGAACTCCGTTAATGTGTGGATCCTTATAGAGGTGTTCGATCCGTCCGGTGTTAAAAGTCGATGCCCTGCGAATAATGCCGTGGACCTCGTAGCCCTTCTCCAGTAGGAACTCCGCCAGGTACGACCCATCCTGTCCAGTTATTCCTGTAATCAGAGCTCTTTTCATCGTGATTTGACGCGGTCAACAAGTCTTATTTGAATTCCCAGCGTTCTCAACAACACATAAAACGCACACTGGTCGCCAGTGTCCGACAAACTTTAGTTTGTCGCTTCTGAATGATTCCCTACCAGATAAAGGGATTTATCTAAGTCGGAATAACAACGCTTACGAATGTGGCTCGAATGACTTTTAACGATGGCTTTAGCTAAACCTCACATCAGCAGTGACAATTGTTAGGTGTTGCCGAGAGCAGTTCGGGCTTTGTAATACATACCTCGGCCACGTTGGTATGAAGCGCCTCCACCCATCTGGCAATAGATGAATTTGTGGACCATGCTCGGGCGCGTTATTGCCATGGGGTTGGCTTGGATGGCTTTCAGGCCCATTTGCCGGGCGCCCTTTGGGTTTCCACCTTTCAGATAGTAACCCCCGCTGGTGAAGTACATGTTGACCATGGCCCACTTCTCGAGCCGGCGAATTTCATCGGGCAGCTCCGGCAGGGAAAAGAATTTTCTGTACATGTACTCGAGTTCGGGAGCAGCTTTAGCCGCCTGGGCCACAGTCTTTGATTCCAGGTGCAGTCTGTAGGTCGAAAGCAGCTCAGGAAAGTATTCGATACGGTTGCGAATACCCGCTCGAAGCCAGAAGTCCCAATCCATAAAGTAGTAATACGAAGGATCCAGATGCCCGGTGTTCTCCAACACCGTTCGGCGAATAAATGCGGACGGCTGAGGAATCAGGTTTTCACACTTCAGAACAAATTTCTCGTAGTCGAACCCTTTCAATCTCTTCGACTGCTCGACCGGCGTACCGTTAGCCTCAGTAAACAGCGTGTCGCCAAAAACAATTCCCACGTCCGGGTGGGCCATCAGGTAGTCCACACCCTTCCTTACCGCGCCGGGAAAAAAGGTGTCATCTGAGTTTAGCCAGGTAACAATTTCGCCTTTTGACTGTTCCCACCCTTTATTAATGGTGGGAGTCTGGCCAATGTTCTTCTGACTTTCCCATTGGATACGGCCGGTGTATTCGGCCAGTATCTGCGGAGTTTCATCAGTAGAACCGTCGTCTATCACAATGAGCTCGATGTTGGGGTAATCCTGACTTAGAACCGTGTCTATCGTTTCGCGTAGGAATGCGGCCTGGTTGTAAGTAGGCGTTACAACTGAAACCAGCGGTGTGTTTTCATTTTCCATAATTACTAACTACCGGCACCAGCGTCCTGCAGCGGATCGAGAGCACCGTTAATTAAATATGCTCTTACCATGCTCGCTCTCTCGGCGGTGGCGTCTACGATTTCCTTAATGATGGCCAGCAAATCATAGCGGTACTGCCATTCAGGATAATCGTTCTGAAATCGTCGAACGTCGCTGATCCACCAGATGTGATCACCCGAACGCGCTTCATCGCTCAGTTTGTAATTGAGTTTGCGATCGCACAATTCTTCGGCAAGCTGAATTGCCTCCAGCATGGAGCAGTTGCTGTGACGCGAGCCGCCCATGTTGTATACCGCTCCGGGTTTTGGATCTTGCGCGAAGTGCCAGAACGCATTCACCAGATCATACGAGTGAATGTTATCGCGGACCTGTTTACCCTTGTAACCGTAGATCGTGTAGGTCTTCCCGGTCATTACACACTTAATCAGGTAGGCCAGAAATCCGTGCAACTCAGCTCCTGAATGTGCCGGCCCAGTTAAGCAACCTCCGCGAAAGATCCCGGTCTTGAGTCCGAAGTAACGCCCATATTCTTGTGCCATCAAATCAGCAGCGGCCTTACTGGCGCCAAACAAGCTATGCTTCGAGTGATCAATCGTCATCTCCTCATCGATGCCGTGCTCAAAGTAAGGATGCAATTTATCAACTTCCCAACGGGTTTCCTGTTCTACGAGAGGAAGATTGTTTGGCGTATCACCGTAGACTTTGTTCGTCGACGTAAAGATGAACGCCGCCTCGGGACAGTACTGACGAGTTGCCTCGAGCATGATCAATGTCCCGGTGGCGTTCACACCAAAGTCAGTGAACGGTTCGCGCGCCGCCCAATCATGACTGGGTTGCGCGGCCGTATGTACAACGCAGGAAATGTTTTTACCGTGCTTGTCGAAAATCTTAAAAATCGCTTCCTGATCGCGAATGTCGGTCGGTAGATGGACAAAGTTCTTCAGGCTCTTCTCAAGTTGTTCGGTGTTCCAGGCGGTTGAGGCGTCTTCGCCAAAGAAATAGCTACGCATGTCGTTGTCGATCCCGACAATCTGCAAGCCTTTTTCATGTAAAAACTTAGCGGCCTCACTCCCAATCAGGCCCGACGATCCCGTGATAACTGCAACAGACATTCACCCGCTCCCCCACTGACAATATCGGCGACTCACAACTGTTCTGATTTTTTGGTTCGGATAAGCTAAGCATATCTGCCTTATGACTGCAACGTAGGGCGTCGCAGACTATCAAGGCTTTGCCAAGGTCACCAAAATATGGTCCTGGGCCGTCGTCCACCAGGAACCATTCCACCTGGCGATCCGCCCCACGATGGGCAATTTGGGCAGAGCGGCGCCTAACAAGACTGACTTCGTTAGCCGTTGGTACGTGACGTAAGCGACATTTTTCAGCGCCTCGTCCAATTTTCGTGACATGGACGCGGGCTCGTAAGGGAGCCGGTCAATGCTCCTGACCTGGCAATTCAATTTCGGGGCGGCCCATCGAAACCAGGCCGGCTGAAAGAAAGCCACATGTTCCGGCATCGCGCTGTACCAATAATGGGTGCCCGCAAATCGCCACGACCAGGCTTGCGTGTTTCCCGTAAAGATCACAAGCAGACCCCCTGGCATAAGCATGTGTACTAACTTCTGGAGTGATTCCAATGGCCGCGGCAGATGTTCGATCACGTCGACCAGGGTGATAGCAGCAAACTGTTGTCCGCTTACCTTCAGCTCCTCGACTCTGCTACCAATGATTTTGATGCCTCTGCTCTCTGCGACTTTCCGCGCGTCAGTCGAGAGCTCGACTCCAAAACGCTCCCATCGCTCACCAAGATAGTTCAAAAGATCGCCTCGAAAGCAGCCCACATCAAGCACCCGATGTCCCGGTGCACTATCAAGAACTATTTTGATCTTGCGCCAAACCTCGCGCTCTTCGCCGTGCTTCCACCAGTCATCACTTGAAAGGGCACTGTAATACGAAGTTAATTCGGCTTCAGTCGCTGCCGGCGCGCGAAATTGTAGAGAGCAGTCGAGGCAACGATACATTGAGCCCACTGTCAGTTGTCCCCCTTCGGCTGCATTCCCGTCAGCAAAAACCGGAAGGGGGCCGATAAGTGAGACCCGCTGACTATCGCAAGCGATACATGCCACAACCATTCGCCCTAACCGATCCCGCCGGGAAGAACTAACAGCAGTGTACGGGTAGTTTCCAGGGAGGCACGCAAATGACTTTTTACTTTCCTCAGCCAGACTGGATAAGGTGACTGGCAAGATTTCATCACCGGATATGGCTGCGGCACTCTCTTTCGATGGGCACCCTCCAGCGCCGTATTGGTAAGTTTGTCGAAGCAGGCAAGGTAGCGATCCACCATGCGCTCCGCTGAGTATTCACAACTCTTTTCCCAGGCGGCGTACTTCATCTTTTGTAGTAATGGGTTATCGCGCCCCAGGGTCTCGACACGGTTGGCAAACGCGGCAATATCTCCGGTGGCTACAATGAAGCCGTTCTGTTCGTCGTGTACGAGTTGTGTGTTGCCACTGGCTATACCACTAACGACCGGAGCCAACCCATGACCCATTGCTTCCAGGAGCGCAACAGGAAGCCCTTCATAGTCTGAAATCAAAATGAAGACGTCCAGGTTCAATAAACGACTTCTCACTTCATCCGGTGCCAACCATCCCCAAAATTTAACCGGAACTTCAGGCGCGCTTTGCTTAAATGCTTCTTCCAAGCGTGCGCGATCGATGCCGTCGCCTATCAGATCCAACTCAAACTTGACACCTCTTTGACTGAGCGCTTGAGAGAGTGGCACGAATTCCATCACTCGTTTTTGCTCTTGAGTGAGGCGTCCAACATAACCAATTCGCAGCGTTCCGTCCGCCGGTTGCTCGAGCCGCTGTGTGATCTCCCTGGCAGTCAGCGAAGGAACACCGTAAGGAATGTGTTGCGCACGCTCGGCTGGCACACCTGACAACGAAATTATTTTCCTATGTATTTCCTCGCTGACACCGACCGCGCAGTCGACTAGCGGCGCGTAGTGGGCCAGCGGCGCGTAAAACGCCTCGACGTCGTTGTGTGCGATTGAGACGGTACAAATGGAAGGTTTTAACGCAGGCAGCGCAAGCCACCCTGCATCCGGTGAAATAGAAACGACGTAGATGTCTGGCTCTTCCGAATTAACCCATGAAGCGAGACGGGATCCTCGTTCCTCAGGAAGATGGGCGGCACGCCAGAGATCGAAGCGGACTTCTGCGCCGCCCTCGCCCAGAGCCTTCACTAATGAGGTCTCCGGGCCGGGCTGCGTGATGATCGAAACGCGCCAATCCTTCTGAACAAGTGCCTGGGCCAGTTCAACCAGAAAGGTCTGCGCGCCTCCAGTAGGCCAGGTCGTCAGGGTTGTATCAACAATAACTACGTGCATCCGAATGCTTACTAATCATTCCTAAGGCCCCAGCAGTTCTCGATGTTGTTAGGCTTCAATCGAGATTGAACTCGCTGCGCCAATCTGATTTCTCATCAAACTTCGGCTGATTTTTCTTGTCCAGAATGCAGGTCTCCAGTACGAGATAGTCCATTTCTGTGCGCATGAAGCACCGGTAGCTATCTTCAGGGCTACAAACAATTGGTTCGCCGCGAACATTGAAGCTTGTGTTCACGATTACCGGGCACCCGGTCTTCTTGCCAAACGCGTCGATGATCTCCCAGTAGAGAGGATTGGTATCGCGTCTCACTGTTTGAATGCGCGCCGAATAATCGACGTGAGTTACGGCCGGAATCTCAGATCGCTTCACGTTCAGCTTCTCAATTCCCCAAAGTGCTTGCTCCTCCGTCGTCATATTTCTTCTTTTTTCTCCGACAACATCCGCTACCAGCAACATGTAAGGACTGTCAGCACCCAACTCGAACCAGTCAGAAACATTCTCCCGGAGGACGCTGGGAGCGAAAGGACGAAAGCTTTCTCGATATTTGATCTTCAAGTTCATTACGGACTGCATTTCGGAAGAACGAGGATCACCGATGATGCTACGCCCACCCAACGCGCGTGGTCCAAATTCCATACGCCCCTGGTGTAACCCGACGATCTTACCCTCAGCTAGTATATTAGCGATCGCGTGCGGTAATTCATGACGCGCAAATTTCTCATACTTCAGCCCGCGTGCCTGCAGAAAACTCTCAATTTCTTCCTCGCTGTTTCGTGGACCCAGGTAGGAACCTTTCATCGCATCGGCGTAGGGCAACAACCCGTTTGTTTGGGGAGTTTTACTAGAGCGCCAAGCACCCGTAGTTTCAGCGCTAACTCTAGGCTTTCCAAGGTAACGATGCCAGATGGCCATGGCGATCCCCAACGCGCCGCCGGCATCACCGGCGGCAGGTTGAATCCAGATATCTTCAAACGGTACTTCGCGTAACACGCGGCCATTGGCCACACAGTTGAGGGCTACGCCACCGGCCATGCAGAGCCGTTTCATCCCGGTTTCCCGGTGTGCAAATTTGGTCATTTTCAGCATGACCTCTTCAGTGATTACCTGAATGCTGCGGGCCAAATCCATCTCACGTTGAGTAATTTTCGATTCCGGTTTCCGTGGCGGTCCACCGAACAACTTATCAAAGGCGCGATTCGTCATTCGCAGTCCGTGCGAATAACTAAAATACTCGTGATTCATTTTGATGCTGCCATCATCATGAATCTCCAGAAGTTTCTCTTTGATAGACGAAACATATTTGGGCTCGCCGTAAGGCGCTAAACCCATGACCTTGTACTCGCCACTGTTTACTCGGAAACCCGTATAGTACGTGAAGGCACTGTAGAGCAATCCCAAACTATCCGGAAAGCGAAGCTCCTTCATGAGCGTGATTTCATTGCCTCTTCCTATTCCAAGCGAACTTGTGGCCCACTCGCCAACACCGTCAATTGTTAGGATCGCGGCTTCTTCAAAAGGGGACGGGTAAAAAGCGCTGGCAGCATGGCTCTCGTGGTGATCGCCGAACAGAAGTTTCCATTCAAACTCCTTTGCTGCCTTCTTAGCTTTTCGCTCATCGTCCTCTCCGTCCGTTTTGGCGAGTTCGGTGCGAATCAAATCCGGCATCCACAGTTTCTCTTTCATCCATAACGGCAGGGCCTTAAGGAAAGAGCTAAAACCGGAAGGGGCGTAGTCGAGGTAGGTCTCCAGCAGACGATCGAATTTTAACAGCGGCTTATCGTAAAAGCCTACGTAATCGAGTTGCGTCGCACTAATGCCGGCTTCCCGCAGGCAGAATTTTGAGGCCTCCAGAGGGAAACGGTAATCGTGTTTGACTCGAGTGAACCGCTCTTCCTGGGCCGCAGCTACAATTTCCCCGTCAACTACTAAGCAAGCAGCTGAATCATGATAGAAGGCTGATATTCCAAGAATGCTTGTCAAAAAAGACCTCTGTTCCTAAAACGGCGTGTAAATAAACGGCGCGATCGCCGAACCCTTTGCCATTACAAGTAGTGCTCCAACAAGCACCAGAGTAATCACTATTGGCGCCAACCAGTACTTCTTATTCTCTCTCATGAACTGCCACAGTTCGTCACAACCTGCACTTTTGACATTTCATCTCCTCAATACATCTTTTCAAAATGACGCGGGTCGCGCTGTCGCTCAGAATATGGTTTCCAGTGAGATCCGCCGTTCGGACGAGCGCGCCGGCTCAGTGGATCCCATCCCATTAGTCTCTTGATAAACCCAATCGGCGTAACGATAAAAAAGAATACAATACCCAGAATAATTCGCGTACTGACAAACGCCAGAACCTCAGCAAGCAGCATCCACGCCTTGTTCGGATAAATGAGTGCCCTGGGAAATAGCAGTCCCAATATCACCAGTAGCATCCCAAGAGGAGCCATTATCTGAGCGACGCTGGTAACTTTGCCTCTATAGAGCCACCACCCGCCGAGCAGCGCAAAAATTCCACCAACTATCAATCCGAACTCTCGTTCGGCCCGGAAAGAACGCTTTTTCATAGTGCTACCACACCAATGTAGGTGGATATCAAGATCGAGAGTAATGCGAGTTTCATTTCAGCTACTTAATTGTTTTTAATCCATTCCCCAATCACACGCGCCACCACTCCATGACCTCCTTCATCCAGGTGAGAATCCTGATGCAAGGCATAGATCATCTGACGGTCTTCCGCTGCACCCTGGCGAAGATAATTTGTCATGTCGATAAACGGGCAACCGGAGTTCTTGCAAAAGTTACAAATCTCACTGGCAAAGTCAGATTCCGCATCCAACTTCCCACCCGGAAGATACCCATCCCTATCGCGGTCATCTTTAAATTGAACAAAAGGCCCCATAACCCTGACCTTAATCGGAATGAAAACAACCAGGAGTTTGATTCCACGAGACTGGCACCACTGGTTCCCCTCCGCGATAGCGTTCTTGAGCTCCGAGAGACCGCGCGGCTCTCGTGCCGGCTCGTCCGGAACATATTTATAATCCAGGTAAACATTTGCAGTCCGTCCGTCGGGAAGCGTCAGGACTCGGCCTGATCCTGTGTCCCCAGGCGTCGTCATGTGCAAAAACCTGGCTATTAAAGATCGCTTGGTATAGCGGAGCATCAGAGACTCTGCCGGCGGTCGTTCGCTCCAGTCGGCGAAGTTGCGCGCATCCGAGAGATCGTTTCCTTCAAAGAGCTGCCAAACCACTATGCGCGGGTTATAGTTCGGGCCGTAACGCTTCAGGACGATCAGTTCTTGTTGTGGTCCGTAATTACCTCGGCCCAAATTCACCGTGGTCACACCGGCTGCGGCGCCTACCCGTTGCACAAATGTGCTTTCCTCGTTAACGCTTGCTCCCTCCGTGAAGGAATCGCCAATAAATACGACGTCAGCCTGTTTAACTCCCGGAGCATTGCGAAATCCATCCTCATCCGTCCGGTACTTAACGTGCTTAGCATCAGGCGAAAGACGCCCTTCCCAAACCATAAAGGGCTTTCTAACAAATCCGAGCTCGTTATCCGGCAGGGCATTATCTCGCGTAATTGTTTCGCCATCAAACCACACATCTGTGGGAACAGAACTACGCCAAGCACCTTCCACACCAAAGGCATAGCCAAGGTCTAGAACGCTAACAGTAAACAGGATGCTGGTAAAAAGGGCGGCAAGGCGGGCTGTTCTTTTGCCCCTGCCGGACGCGGGTCCCAAAAGATAGAAAGCGACACAAATGGAGCAGAGCAGTACTGGCAGACCGACATATAGATCGATCAACCGGTAATGGCCCCAACCAAACACACCTCGTGGTTTGAAGAGAGGTAAAACCAAAAAAAAGGCGGTGAAGATCAGTAGCGATGCCAGCAGTAGCCAGCCGAATCGGCGAGTCGATAGAGCCAAATCTAAAGCTATCCCCCCTTGACGCGTCCTGAGTCTATTGGTGAGGCGTTGATCCCAAAGCAGTTATTTCGCAGACTGTGCATTATGGGCTGACCGTAGTTCTTCCAGTGAAGGCAACTCGCTCCAAATATAAAAAAAGCCGTGCAGTTCCATGCCTACCTGCGCTGGACCTGAATAAAAGGGGGGGGTAGACCGAGCGGTAGATTATGCCTACGGCGATAAGCATTGTCCAAAGCAGTCGCAGTTAACAATTAGCTCGGTCGAGCACGTTTTTTACGTCACAACGTCCGGCACCTACCAGACTATTGGCTGGTCACGATTATCTGTTCGTCCCTTAATCCAATATGCTTGATCGCAATCGATCCTCTCCAGCAACGGCCTTTCTTTGTGTCGAAAACAGAAATCGTAGAAAGCTTCCCGGCAACCTTCCCACCAGCCGAAGTCGTCAAGGACAACGATGCCACCTGTCGGAATTCGCTCATAGAATGTTTCCAATACGAGCAAAACAGAATCGTACCAATCGGCGTCGCAATGGAGCAGTGCCACTTTCTCCGGTAGTTCTTCGAGAAAGCTGTTTTGGAACCACCCTTTCCGAAGTAAATACTGGCCGGGAGGAGCGCCCACACTCGTAAGAGCTTCGAGGACGTCTTCTTCAGTTCCTTTACACTTTCCCACCCATTCCTTCGAATCCGGGCCATCGATTTCTTTAACGTCTGGTAACCCTTCAAAACTGTCAAAGAGCCAGAGGCGCCGTTCGGGAATCAACTCAGTGGAAATAATTGCGGCGCTTCCACCCTTAAAGGTTCCACATTCCACAAAATCACCAGGCACGTTGTTTTCATTTACCAACGCAGCCAGTCGTTTCAAATTCTTTAGCTTCAACCGCGATGACATCGTGTATGGCCTGACCGTCTCCAGAAGTTTTTCTTCTGCATCTCCAACGGTTTTGGCTTTCTCCAGCAGTCGATATTTTGCCCGCCCGAGGCTGTGCTTCGCCTCAAGCACGTGAGACATCACTCCCGATTTCTTGTTCGTCATTAGCTTTTGTAGTCCTTTAAGTTTTCGATTTCGACGATTTGCATTTTTCAATCAAAGCTCGTTATCAGTTTTCAAGGCTTCAAATTGGATGCCCCTCTAAACGAATTAGCGGGAGACTCAAGAACCACTGCTGATACATTACCAGTATCTGGCCGGCGGTCTATTTGTCCACGTCTAAAGATTTCGTCAACAACAGACGTGAATGGTCTTGCTTTTGGATTGATGTACCGAGCAAGGAATGAATCGCCTTGCTGTAAGACTGAAGCTCGGGCCTCACTGTCTCCTTGCATTAACGGCCTCAGACTGGCGTAAAGGTCATCGCCATTGCTTGCCACGGTCAATCCCTGGTAATCAAAATAGTTTTTCCCGAAGCTCGTTAAAGCGCCATCGAAATAGATTACTGGGACGCGCGCGCGAATCAATTCGGCCAGAAAAGTGGTAGCAGCGCTGAATAATACCGCCGCGTCAAATTTAGAAAGCTCCGGTTCAGATATCGGAGGCTTTCTGTGTTCTACAAAAACGTCGCCTTCCTCTTGCACAAGTTGATCATACAACGCATGCAAATCCGAGACGGGGTGGCTCTTGAGGACTACGGCCACCGGTTCTTGTTCTTGCCGAATCTTTGCTGCAAATGCACGAAGTGTTTCATCGAAAACTTTATAGTCAAAGATCAGGGAACCAAACCACCATCCAAACATCCGGCCAGACATCCCCAACAGAATTCGACGAGGTTGCCGTTGTCGCTCGAACATCCGAACGTGATCGGTTTTCGGCGGAACGAGGGCATCGCCCGCTTGTATTACAGTAACGTTTGGCGCTGCCTGTACCGTCTTGCGCTCCTCGGCCTCGCCGTAGACGCAAACGATCGGCGCATTCCGTTGGACAAAGTCATTCTTGATGAAGTTAATGCCGGCGGAAGTCATTAACGTGGTAATTCCCAAATCGTTCGCTGCGTCGAGCTTGGGAAGGTCCGTCCAGAAGTTAGAGATAACCAGCAACCCGGGCCGCCATTTCTGCAAGACTGCGCGCGTTTTCTCATATTCGTTAATGCAATAGAACGCACCAGCAAGACGACACTCGCGATGGATATAGGGAAGCTCAGAGCCAAAAAGCAAGTTCCACCACGAGATCTCATTACGGTCCACAATTCTCTTCCGTCTTACGTATTGGCTCCTCTCGCTTCGTACCAGATTGATAAGAAATCTGACGTTTGCCAGTGCCCTTATCCTGGTGCCGGCCGGCATGGCTTTACCGTCTAAATCAATTTTTCGTCCGTCCAGCCAGCCATGACGAGTGGTTTCGGGAATTCCAACCTTCGCCAGAAACTCTTCTAATGGTACCACTTGTTCACCATCGCGCAGCCAGGCAAAAGTTTGCTCGGCGATTGAATCCATCTTCGTCAGGTCAAATTGTCGATGTAAGTCATTGTCCAGGTTGGATAGCAGAATCGGTCGCTGCGAAGGACTGTTGGAGCCCGTTTGTCGTTGACGAAAACTGCCGAGCCATTGGCCGACAACAAACTTCATTGGCATTAGCCTACGTTTCAAGAAATCGTGCGATCTCTGGTCGTGTGCGCAATTAACTATGACCCCTTTTCGGCGACAGAGCGCCGGTAAAAGATCAAAGAAAAGAGGATTTTCGTCGTACAGGTCATGAGAAACCATGAGGGGGAGTTCTTTGTAATGCGGCACCCAAAGCTCAGTGGGCTGATAACGTAGAAAAGCTTCCTCGACTATTCGAACGGAATGTACGGCGTAGACAAGCCAGCGACGAATACTTTCAAGCGCCCATCTTTCGACCCGCGCCACAGGATCCTCAGGACGCTCAGGAAAGAGGTCTTCTGCTAATTTGAGCGCCTCTTCAACAATGGCACCTGCGTCTAACTGCAAGGCAGACAACGCCTCGATCTCAACATCGCCAGAAAAGAGGTCGCGCGCCTTGTGAACGGGCAGGAGCGCCTCATCCAAACACATAACCGTTCGCGACCCTTCCGCTCCCCGCCAACGCGAGTCAACAGACGCTGCATGTTCGGCTGTGGAAATGAAGGCTAGATGTCGAACAGTTTTATGACTCACTTTGGATATCCAAGTTAACCGTTTCTGTTTGAGTCAAAGTCAAACGCCACACCGGGAAACCGATTCAGTGAAGCTAGACCAGAGTGACGCCAGCCTTCTTAGCTTGTTCGAGCAGATCGGGAGGATATCGAAAGTCTTGCAGGTAAAGGTAGTTTGGTCGGCTTCCCAAAAAATCATGGTAAGCCTTGACGTGCGGGGACTTGCTACTACAAGCGAGAAAGAAAACCAATTTCTCATGGTCCGAGGGCACAGGGGGGTTAATACCTTCAGGTGCGTTCGAAAAGCCAGTAGGTTACTCGATCAAAGCCCGCTTCAGGACCCAGATGACCCTCTTTACGCAGGCGTAATTCCGGAAACAAATCGCGGTAAATTTGCCCGTAATCGCGTTTGTAGAGTGCGCCTTTTTGGCCGCGATAGGGCACTTCAGTAACTTCATCGGAATGATACTCACCGCACAGAATGAACCGGCCAGAGCAGCGAACTATTTCTGACATTACTAGCGGAAGTGTACTCTCAGGCTGGTGGATCAACACGCCAATGGTGAACACCAAATCAAACCAGCGATCTCTAAACGGTAAATCTCGCGCGACACTCCAAACGCCGTTAACACCCGGAACGTTAGTTCGAAGTTGCTCAAGGGCCTTGCTATTGACGTCAACTCCAAATACGTCTCGCGGCTGGACCATCTGCGAAACCCAATGAAGGTTTGCTCCCAGATTACAACCGACTTCCAAAACCCGACGTGCGCGAAATTCACTTAACAACTCTCGCCAGAACTCCCCACGCTTTTCGAACGCGGTTGAATTCCGATCGACATACTCGTCGCCGAAATCTCCACTCCAAATTGCTTCCAGCCGGTTTGCCTCTGCTTCAGATTTCAAGGTTGATCTCCACCTTCCACTTTCCGCGATGCTAACCACATATGAGAAGAAAGTTGATTGGCAGCCAGAAATTCCTGGAAGTTCTGGCCCAAACGGTCCCATTCATCGATTAAGATATGTTGAAGAAATTTTTGCTCCTCCAGATCTACCCCCCCTGCCAAGGCACTCTTTCGCACTAACTCTGCATCAAGCTGGCCCGGCGTCTGTACTTCCAGAACTTCGAAACCCTTCGATTCCAGCAGCACCGATAGTGAAGAGGGGTGAAAGTAATTTAGATGTTCTGAGTCTACCGCCGAAGAAAGCTCGCCGAGCGTGAGTATGTCAAATCCCTTCACATTGGGACAGGTGAGCACTAATAGTCCACCAACCGGGAGCAAGCGCCAGCACTTCTCGATAAATTCGGAAGGATTGAACAGATGTTCAATCACTTCAAAACTGACGATCAAATCTATTGTGCGGCCGTCGAGCTTCACGTGCTCGATCGGCGACTCTATAACTTCCAGTCCACGGTTCCTGCAGCTTTGCGCCAGGTCCGGCGTAGGCTCGACTGCTATGACTTGTTGGAACGCTTCGAGTCGTTTGATCTCCTCGCAGAAGGTGCCGAAACCGGCTCCTACCTCGAGTAAGGTTCCCATATTCAATCGATGGCGTTGGCAGATTTCGATTATGCGCCGCGCGCGCGGCCTGAAAATCTTCTCGCGGCGCGTATCCTCCGACGCCGGAAAAATGTATTTGTTCCAGTAGGAGTAGTTCTCTGACTTGGAGTAATAATCGTCCAACAGTGCTGGTGTAGGTCTGGGCGAAACATACATCGTTTCACACTTATTGCAGACTAAATAACTAAGCTCGTATTTTTGGAAAGCCGGACTAGCCGAGTCAGTACCACAAGCTGGACAAGCGACACTTACAAACTCCTGCTTGTGTTCCATCAGCCGACGCAAGTCGGATGCAAAACGATCGGCTTGACCATCCATCAAATGGTCTGGACGAATATCGGTTTCTCTAAAGGTTGGACTACTCATTGTTGTCTACCAGCGGGGACTGCCGCCTTTCCTCGCGCTGGACCGTATGCTGTGGTCTCTCCCCAGATGGTGTCCTTCACCCACTGACCATCCTCTACGCGCCAGACACGCGGGTCGCGGAAAGTATCGCAAACACTGTCAAACTCGTCCTCCGTCATGTTTACGTACTTCAGCCAGCGATCGAGATCCTTACGGGGCTTTACGTGATCGTACTGCCGGACCATTTCAATGCCTTGTTCGCGAGTCATTAGACCAGCGCGAATGTCCTTGCATGAATGGTCTGTTGCGCGCCCATAACCCACCTTGATGAATTTGAGGTAGTCGTGGATGCCATTCTCGTGCATGTCATCGAGGTTAGAGAAACGGCGGTAAGTGCGCTCGAACGGTTCATCGGAAGGCTTCCAATCATACAAGTCCATAATCAATTTGACCTGACGATTTGCTTCCCAATTGAGAAAATTACTCAAGTACAATCCGCGCACCCCCACGGAATCAATTGCTTCATCCGACGGGTACTGCGCCCATAGCAGGTCTTTGGCCGTTAACCCTTCCTTTAGTTCCGGTCTTCCTAACTGGTCGAGGCCTTCATCTGTGAAGTCGTACCAATCGTAACCACGCTGGGCATGCTCAAGTCGAAACTTGGCAGTGAACTCTATGAAGTCATTGTATGAGTACATGCCGCCGAGGTCCATGAACCCATGTTCTCCCCACATCATAAGTGGAACGCCATAACGGACCGCAAGCTGGATGGGAACGGTAAAGATGCCGCAGTGGTTATGCCAATTCATGTCTCCCTGCAGCTTGAACCCGATACGGTTCATCTTGATCAGCATGTCCTCACTGGGACGCATGATGATGTGATCGCAATCGAACACCTCGCGCATCCGCTGCAGGTTGGATTCGCCTACGGGTAGGTAGTTGTTGCCATGGTAGGTGACGAGTAATGGTTTCAAGCCCAACTCCTTAGTCACTATATGTGCCTGGAAATAGCTGTCTTTACCGCCGCCTACTGGGATGACTATGTCGTAATTGCTGGTTGACCTGAATTCGTCAACGAGTTCGCGGAGCATCGCGAATCGTTCGTCCCAGTCAATGCCTTGCTTCTGTGTTGCCACACGACATCCGGAACAGACTCCATTCTCATCAGAGGTTAGCGGAGTCGCGGCCACGCTCGGATAAACACAAGTCTTACAGTATTCGACAGCCATTAAATATTCGTCCTCACTGACGCACATCAACGCCGGCCTTTGCCAAGGCCCGCTTTCCACCCCGGTCTGATAGTTCCTTGAAGTGCCAGATATTCGCCGCGGCCACAGCTGAGGCACCTGCTTTTATGCCTTCAGCATATTGTTCATAACGTCCCACCCCGCTACATGCAATCACAGGAATATTTGTCGCCGATGCCACGTCGTGAATTAAGTCAAGATCATAACCGCGGCCCGTCCCATCTCGGTCAATGCTCTGCAATAGAATCTCGCCCGCACCTATGCGTTCAACTTCGCGGGCCCAGTCCGCAGGGGCCATACCTGTCGCCACCCGGCCTCCCTCAATGAAGACCTCGTGCTTCCCATCCGGATGGCGAAGCGCATCGATACTAGCAACGATAGCCTGATTTCCAAAAACCTTCGCTCCTTGAGTCACGAGATCGGGTGTCTTCACGCCCGCACTGTTGATTGTAACCTTGTCGGCGCCTCGGCTTATGCGCTGACGCATGTCGTTGAAGGATCGTATCCGTCCTCCAAAGCTGAGAGGCATGAAACACGTCTTGCTTACTTCATCGAGAATTGATAGCGGATCATCCAGGCCCCTGACTTTGTGGTCTTCTCGACGGAGATCATATTTTTCATCGCGGGTTATATCTAAATAGACGAGTTCATCAACGGTCCATTCGCTAAACCGCTTAACCTCGTGAATCGGATTGCCGATTACCTGGTGGATTCTGAATGACTCACTGCGGACCAACAATCCATTCTGCAAAAGCAGAACCGGGATCAAGCGCTTCTTAAGCATGCCGATTTAGCTGCCGTCTTCAAAAAATTTCCCAGCAGGCGAAGCCCAGCTTTGTGACTCTTCTCCGGATGGAACTGAGCGGCGAAAATGTTCCCCGACTCCACGGTTGTAATGAAGTCTTCACCATGGTTCGAAAAACTGGTCGCTACGCTTGTGTCTTCGGGAACCAGGATGTAGCTGTGAACAAAATAAAAAGTATCGAACTCTTTTGTATCATCGAAGAGTCCATCATGCTTTAAGAAATGCACGTCGTTCCAACCGATGTGGGGTAAACGAAGAGCGGGATCGGAATCAGTGTTGAGACGCCGGGAAACACCGGGTATCCAATTGAGGCCTCTATGGGTGCCATGTTCCGTACCCGTGGTCGCAAGCAATTGCATTCCCAAACAGATGCCGAGAAATGGTTTTCCCACGACGCGGACCTCCTGTTCCAGCGCATTCGTCCATCCGGCGGCGTTCAGATTGTCCATGCCGTCTCCGAATGCGCCGACGCCGGGTAGAACGATCATCTCAGCTCGACGCAACTCTTCGGGTTGACGGGCTATAAACGCATCGCATCCGAGGCCTGAGAAAGCGTTCGTCACTGACCGCAGATTACCCATACCGTAATCAATGACTGCAAGCATATCGGTACTCCTCTCTAACGCGCTGACTAATCGCTTTGCGGCGATGATTGTAATGCGAACGCGCCTACGTTGCATTCCAGCTGTCAGCGCACAGCTTTTTGCGCTATGTGCTGATTAATTTCACGAAGTTCGGGCTGCCGTTGAAACAATTCAACGATATCTTCCATTGTGAACGCTGGGTTGGAAGGATACAACTCCTCATAAATTCGGCGGATGAGTTCGAAATCATCGGCCGTGTCCACTGTCAGTCGAAGATCCCAGTATTCCTCCGGTAGTCCACTTTCAACGTTGTGCAACTTAAATCTCTCAGGATGCTCATAGATATAAAGAGACACGTGTTCATGATCGACCGGGTCATCTGTCAGCCGCGCTACCTCGTCCAGCACCGATGTTGCGAAAACCTGCGTATCGAGCCCGCGTGGGTACGTGCGCTTTAGAACGTTTGCGACATAGTCGTAGTTATTTGCGTGATAGACCTCGAGCAACTTATCGATGACCTGAAAATCGATTAACGGGCAATCGCCGGTTATCTCAACGATCAAATCGACGTCGAATGCATGCGCGGCTTGCAAAACTCGTTCAAGCACATCGTGTTCGCTTCCGCGGAAACAACCAACCCCAAGTCGCTGAGTCAGGCTCTCAACCTCGTCGTCGTCAGCATCCGTAGTAGTTGCGATTACAACTCCCTCAACGCCCTTTGCACGCTCTACTCGTTCAACCAGAAGCTCGAGCAAAGGTTTGCCGAGAACGGGCCGCATGATTTTTCCGGGCAACCGCGTGGAATTCATGCGGGCCTGAACAATAGCCACTGTCTTCATCTACTCGGACACTCCTATTTTGTTTTCCCCAATCAGGCTCCAATCGAGTGGTGTGCCCCGCTCAACGTCCCGCGTCACGGGCCGCCCCAAAACTTCCCTGAAGAACTTTGGCGGTAATCCCTGGCCTGGTCTGATCGATCTAATGTTTTCTTCTGTCAGCAGCTCCCCCTGTTTCACATCTTTCACGACAAACAAGGAGCGCCTAAAGTTCTTGCTGCTGGACTCCAGATCGGTCCCCCCGTACTTCACCTGGCCCATCGCTTTTTCGACGGTTCGAATCGCGTCCACCATTTCCTTAAATTCGTTTGGTTCCAGCGAGAAAGCACTATCTGGTCCAGGTAAGCTGCGCGACAAAGTAAAATGCTTTTCAATGATGCACGCCCCAATAGCGATTGACGCTACCGTGACGGCAATGCCCATCGTGTGATCGGACAGTCCAGTCACCGTGCCAAACTCTTTCTCCAGAGCGGGGATGGTCAGGAGGTTCATCGTTTCAGGCGGACTCGGATAAGCGCTGGTGCACTTTAGCAGTGCGAGTTGTTCACATCCCGCTCCGCGGGCTGCCTCGACCGCTTCCCAGATCTCTTCAAGACTCGCCATACCCGTTGACATGATGATTGGTTTTCCGGTCTGCGCCATCTTTTCAATCAAACGTAGATCGACATTTTCAAACGACGCGACCTTATGAGCAGGAATGTCGAGTTTCTCTAAAAACTCGAGGGCCGTTTCGTCATAAGCGGTGGAAAGTAGATCCAAGCCCTCTTCTTCAGCGAGCTGCTTCAGTTTCGGCTGCCAGTCCCACGGCATGTAAGCTTCACCATATAAATCGTAGAGCGTTCTTCCGTCCCAGAGAGTGCCGCCACCGATTATGAAGTGCACTTTGTCCGCATCGATGGTCAAGGTGTCGGGCGTGTACGTTTGCAGTTTAATTGCGTCAGCGCCGCAAGCCTTGGCGGCCTTCAGGATTTCAACTGCCTGGTTGAAATCGTGATTATGATTGGCAGACATTTCGGCGATGACGTAGATCGGTTCTCCGGGTCCGATGCGGCGACCCTTAATCTCAATAAATGGCTTGAGCGACTGCGTCACCGTTGGTTGTCACTCCCTTTCACATCCCACGAGAACTGATAGCATTGGCGTCCATGTATCAACGCTGAACCCAACTGCTCGAACTGCAAGCTCTCAAATATTCTCGCAGAAGCAGTGTTTTCAACGAACGTCACCGCTGTAATTCTACTGACACCGAGTTCCGAGCAGGCCAATTCTCGAGTCCGCCTGATCAACTCGGTACCGTAACCATGGCCTCGATGGTTCCTGTCCACTAAGAAGTTTATCTCCGCACTATTATCCGCGCAGTTCTTGTCATAACGAATTTGCCCTACAGGCTCCCCGGACTTTTCCAAAATCCAGAATCTGGTATCAGCTGAGACAAGCTGGACTCCATACCAGCGCACATGCGACTCCCAGGCTATCGTCTCAGGGTGGTGAGAGTATTGCCGCACGGTCGGATCATTGGCCCACTCCCAGAGCAATCTCACGTCCCCTGAACCGGCCGGACGCAGTTGTAACCCGCTTTCGGCCAGGCCTGTCTCTCGCCGTCGCAGCACTTTGATCAGTTGTGACGCGACGCGCTCAGTTCCATTTCCATCAATTAGTTCCAGACCACGATGGCTCATTTCGGAACGCTTCTCCGGATGATCAACCAACTCGCCAACCTCCTTCTCAAGTTTTGCTGGAAGAGAAGGATCTGAAACGTTACCGGCAAATCTGAGCGTTCCGACTCTAACCAGCTCGTCGAGGTTATGCCATTGGTTGTCCGCAGTAGCGATGGCTATAGCAGGGGTTCCTGTCGCAGCCAGCTCGTAGGTAGTTTGACCGCCTCCGGTGATCGCCAGGTCTGATTCGAGCATTAGAGATCGCATGTCGCCGGGATTGTAATGCACTCGAATTTGTTCGAGCCTGTTGGTGTTCGCCTCAAAGAATGGATCCCTTTGCTTGAAGAAAGGCCCAACCACGACATCGAGTTGCATCTCCGGCCTCTCGCGAAGCACCAGATCGACCAACTCCGGCGTTAATCGAGCCGGATCACTTCCTCCAATGGTAATCAGAATTTTTTTTGCCGGACCCCCCATTCGGCGCACAACCGTATCGCTAAATTCTTTGCGAAGAATAGCGTATTGTGGGCCGAGCAGCAGCATCGTCTCCGGCAATACGTCATACTTCAAAGAAGGACCATAGGCGTTTCCGTTAATCACCACATCAACCGGTAACCGACGGTCAGCGTTGTCATCGATTGCGACCAAAATGTTGTGAGAATCGCGTATTCGGGTGAGGTAGTTAGTATCGATGTCGTAAGAATCTACAACCAGAACGTTGGCCTGGAGGCTGCGAATCGCATCGCGTGTTTCTTCGAAATCCTTTTCCAGATCCACGGGAATGGCGTCGAAGCCGGCTGTCCGCACCGTATCAAGCGCGGCCTGGTTATCGTTGGTTAGGAAATGGACAGTTGCTCCCTGCCGCGCCAACGCCTCGGCCAGCGTGAGACATCGTCTGATGTGGCCCAACCCGATCGCCTCACCACCGTTTGCTCTAATGACCACATTTAGCGGACTCATTTCCGATATGCGTCCACTACTTTCTTCAGAGCCTGAATCACATCGTCGATATCTTTGTCATCGATCGTGGGAAACATAGGCAGGCTGAGCAGGCGTTCATACGCACCCTCCGCCACCGGCCAGTTACCACGTTCGTAACCGAGATCACGATAGTAAGGATGCCACGGCACGGGTACGTAATGGACATTAACGCCGATGTTTTCCGCACGAAGGGCTTGAAAAACTTCAGTGCGACCAACCCGCAACTTTTCGAGGTTGAGCAGGATAACGAAAAGATGCCAGGCGGGTTGGCAATCCGGCCGAACGGCGGGCAGTGCCAGTTCGGGGAAGGTGCCAAGCACTTCGGAGTATTGAGCAGCGATTTCCCGGCGACGCTCAAGCCATCGGTCTACTTTCGCCAACTGTGACAGACCAAGGGCGCATTGAATATCAGTAAGCCGGTAGTTGTAACCCAGTTCGACCATCTCGTAAACAAAGACGCCTTTTTCCTGTCGTTCCTTTGCATCACTCGACAAGCCGTGATTCCGGAACAAGCGCAGTTGTTGTGCCAGCCGGGGGTCATCGGTGGATATAACGCCCCCCTCTCCAGTCGTCAGGTGCTTGACCGGGTGCAAACTAAAAACCGTCATGTCTGCCAGAGTACCCACGCGGCGTCCTTTGTATTGAGCGCCGGGCGCATGCGAGGCATCCTCTATCACCATCAGGCCATGGTCCGCGGCGATAGCGTTCATTTCATCCATGTCGGCGGGTTGACCCGTGTAGTCGACCGGGATGAGCGCTTTCGTTCGCGACGTTATTTTCTCTCTTACTTTTTCGGGATCCAGGTTCAGCGTGTCTGGCCGGACGTCGGCGAATACTGGTGTGCCCTGCTGGTAGAGCACGCAGTTCGCGCTGGCTGCAAAGGTCAATGGAGTCGTGATTACTTCATCACCCTCGCGTAGACCACAGGCGAAGGCGGCGGCATGAAGAGCGGCGGTGCCGGAGCTAACCGCCACCGCGTGTTTAGCGCCAACGTATTCCGCAAACGCCTCCTCAAACTCCGAGACCTTCGGTCCAGTTGTCAGCCAATCCGATCGGAGCACATCGACGACTGCAGAGATATCGTCGTCGTCAACCCACTGCCGGCCGTATGGCAACACCGTGCTTCTCACCGGGTCACCTCCTTCAATTGCAAGAGCAGTCGTCATGCACCGTCACCTACGTCAGCCATCTTCTGCAGCTCGGCGCGGGTTAGCCACGACTCGTTGGTATCGCTGGTATAGACAAATTCATCAGGTAGCGTCTTCCCACCTTTCCAACGGGTCTTGTCCCACCATGGGAACATCGGCATGACCACAAACTTGTCTTCAAACTCCAATGCATAGCGCGCCTCATCGGAGGAGAGGAGCGACTCGTGGATTTTCTCTCCCGGCCGAATGCCGTTGATCTTGACTTCACAGTCAGGAGCAATCGCATCGGTGAGATCCATGATCTTCATGCTCGGAATCTTCGGCACAAAGATCTCGCCGCCATGCATCGACTCCGCGCACTGGATCACGAATTCAACGCCCTGCTCGAGCGTTATCCAGAACCGCGTCATGCGCTTGTCGGTTACTGTCACAGTTCCGGTCCTGCGTTGTTCTACAAATAAAGGAATGACGCTCCCACGGCTGCCAACGACGTTGCCGTAACGGACGCAACTGAAGCGAGTACCTTCATCACCGACGTAAGAGTTGCCCTGTACGAATAGCTTCTCCGCCACCAGCTTGCTTGCCCCGTAAAGATTGATGGGGTTAACGGCTTTGTCCGTGCTTAATGCGATTACTCGCTTAACTCCCTTGTCGATGGCAGCGTCTATCACATTCTTCGCACCCAGAATGTTGGTCTGAACGGCTTCGAATGGGTTGTATTCACACGCCGGTACCTGCTTGAGGGCGGCTGCGTGCACGACAATGTCGACCCCATCGAATGCGCGGTATAGCCGCTCCTTGTCTCGAACGTCCCCTACGAAATAGCGAATTGGGTACTCACCAGACTGATCGCTCCAAACCTGCCGCATGTCATGCTGCTTGAGCTCGTCCCGGCTAAGAATAATCAGCTTCTTAGGGCGATGCTTCTTCAACATCACCTCCGTAAACTTCTTCCCAAAAGAGCCGGTGCCTCCCGTTACCAGGACCACGGACTCATTCCACGCTATGCTCATTTCTAAAACTTCCTCTCCAAAGAAAAGTCGACTCGTTCCATCCGGCGGTCAGGTAATTGCCATCGGTAGGGCACAACAAAGGGGGACGAATTCCAAGCCATTGACTCGGCCAACTCGCCCTCCAGTCCCAGCTCTTTAGCGGCGGTAGTGACTTGAAAGATACCAACGTCTGTTGAATTGACAAGTGCTGCGGCGCCGTCGGCATCTCTCACGCCCATGCTGATGTGATAGATCTGAGGCAAGAGTGTCAATTTCTCGAATACACAAGTAATCGATCCTTCACCTTCCAGGTAGTCAGGCCGTTTGCCATCCAAGAGCATGCTCGCCGCGAAGAGCGGCCCAAACTTGCTGGATACACTAATCCAAAAATATGGCTGCTCAATTCGTTCCCGAGCATGGTAGTGGATCTCAATCGCCAGAGAACTGCCGAAAGAAAAATTGCTGGTAATCTCTCCGCTTTCGTTTCGCAGGTGCACTTTTCGGATTGATAGAGCGGCGGATGGATCCGTGGCAGGCGTGTCGATTTCCTGGCCCACCATTTCCATATACTCGGCCACTATATGATTTGCTTCACCCTGACCAACAATTTTCCCGCCCGACAACCAGATCGCACGTCCACAGAGTCCTTGAATTGCCCCCATGTTGTGGCTGACAAACAGTACAGTACGACCGGCGTTTGCCACATCGCTCATCTTACCCAGACATTTTTTTTGAAAGGCGGCATCCCCAACCGCCAGGACTTCATCAACGACAAGAATTTCAGGTTCCAGGTGTGCTGCCACCGCGAAGGCAAGCCGGACGTACATACCACTGCTGTAACGCTTGACTGGCGTGTCCAAAAACCTCTCAATCTCGGCAAAAGCAACAATCTCGTCAAACTTTGCTTCAATCTCACTTCTGCGCATACCCAGGATGGAGCCGTTAAGAAAAATATTTTCCCGGCCGGTCAACTCCGGATGAAAACCTGTTCCCACTTCGAGAAGACTTCCCACCCGACCATACAATTCAACCTTGCCGGTGGTGGGCTCAGTAATTCGCGAAAGGACTTTAAGCAGAGTTGATTTTCCGGCGCCGTTGCGTCCGATGATCCCGACGACCTCACCAGGGTTAACATCGAAGCTGACATCACGTAATGCCCAGATCGTTTGATCGGCGGAACTTCCGTTGCGTCGGAAAGCCCTGAGTGACGATCGAGTCGCACCGACCAGCGTTTCGCGCAGGGTCGAATAGCCCGCCCCGCGAGTACCAATGCGGTACTGCTTCCCCAGGCCCTCTGCTTTTATGATCGGTCGCATGATTGACTACACAATGTCCGCGAAGCCGCGCTCCATGCGGCGAAATGAGTATGCGGAGTAGATGAGGACAACCAGAGTGATCGCCGCAGAAACAGCGAGCGATTTCCATTCAAAACTTCGGTCGGCGAACAGGGCAATCCTAAAGTTCTCAATGATGCCGGTAAGTGGATTCAGCATTAATACCCATCGCCATTTCTCCGGCACTATGCTGACCGGATAAATTACCGGAGAGGCGAACATCCACAACTGAATCAAAAACGGAATAGCATAACGAATGTCGCGATACTTAACGTTCAAAGCCGATAGCCACATGCCCACGCCAACAGCCAGCAGCGTTGCCAACGCGATCAGCGCAGGCAGCATTACTATCGTGGGGTTCACCGTGATTCCGTAGTAGATCATCAGCGGAACCAGAATCACAAAAGAGATCGCGAAATCAACCAGACAGGCGCCAACAGCAGCGCCCGGAATGATCATGCGCGGAAAGTAGATCTTGGTGATCAGGTTCGCACTGCTGACCAGACTGTTGCCGCTGTTTGTGACCGCGTTGGCAAATAGGGTCCAGATCAATAGACCAGCGTAAGCGAAAATCGGGTAGGGGATACCATCTGATTTGATGCCTGCCAACTTGCCAAAGAGCAGAGTGAAAATAATCATTGTCAGCAGCGGCTGAAGGATCGCCCAGACGGCGCCTAGCAAAGTCTGCTTGTAGCGAACCTTCACGTCGCGCCAAATTAAGAAATAAAACAGCTCGCGATACTGCCACAATTCTCCAAATCGCAGGGCGACCCACGATTTACAGGGCTCAATCGTGACAACGGGTTTGTCCGGCAAGAAAGCGTCAGAACCGGGCAATGCGGTCCGTACCGTAGGGGTTTCTTCTGGGGTGGCAAGGGAACCTATTATCACGGTTGAATTAGTGGGCTCGAGCTTTCAGAGCAGTAGTTTGCGGGTTCAATCGCGGTTGGCAGTCTTCCCAAACCTCCAGCGCAACGTGTAATCGTTGGCGTTCAGTCTAACAGCGGGGATGTTGGCAGACAACCACAGATAAATTGACGAAAGCAAGAGTCAACGACCAGACCAAGATCCTGGACTTGAGTTCGCAGCGCTTTGTTATTCCAATCAACGCGCTTGCCGGCAAGCACGAATTGTGAGTCCGCGTAATCGTTGAGCAACAGCGCTGAGCCTTTTAGAAAAGTGTATGGTCCTCCAGCGGATGATACTGTCCAATAACCAATCAGAAAAGTATTATGGGGACTCCCAGCTGGGACCGAGGGCACCTTGCTTTCAGCCTTTCATGCGTTCACCTCGTTCTAATGATAGGCTTCGCCTTAACAACATCGCTTAGGTGAAAGGGTCTTCCATGAACGCCCGTATTTGTACAATCATCTGATCAACATCAAAGATCCTTCAATTGTCAAAGCGACATGTTGTTATTGATCAGCGAAAGGACACTTGGAATACTTCGCGTTCGCGGATCACTGTCAAAAAGTCTTGCAACGGCCAACGTTTCCAAATCTGATGCCATTATCTGAAGTAAGCCTACTAAGGGGTCATATTCGGTCGGCGCTAACGCGGCGGCGTGTTCACCTACCTTAAACTGCAAGTGCCTTCGCTTCATCCGCCCAAAGGATTTCGCGGACGATCCCCCTTCATTAGATAATCGTCTCTCAACGTTCAACAGCGGTGTTAAGGGTTAGCTCACGCACGCGTCAGGCCGAGCAACGCAGGCAGCCCCAGCCGTGGTAAAGGGCATCTCGGTGCCTTTCGTTCCACGTGCGCCGTGTGATGAACCGATAATGATACTCAGTAGTGGAGAACGAGAATGGCTTCTGAAAGTGCATCCGCAGTTGGTGGCAGAGCCGGGCCCATGGAAATAGTGTGCGTTCAGTATCCCGAGCCTCGCAGGAAAAACGTTGTACGTAGTTATGCTCCCATTTGTACGCAAAAGCAGTTTCCCAATTCTAATGCTGTACGAGCTATAAAAGCGAAGGACCCTGCAGGCTCAACGCTGGAGGGTAGCGTAGGGTGACACTAAGCGCACACGCGGCATTAAGTCACGACGTTAGGAGCGGCGCTACTCGCCGAAATGGGGTCCTGGAGCAAAAGCTCTAATCAAGGGAAGCATAAAACTTCCGTTCCGGAAATTTTATCGGAATAATCTCATGAAATCTGTTGAATTTGCTTGGATCTTTTTGTGCCGGAGGTCGGACTCGAACCGACATGTCCTTGCGAACGCCAGATTTTGAGTCTGGTGCGTATACCAATTTCGCCACTCCGGCTTTTGAGTGCGGAGATAATAAAGTTTTAGGCATTCTCACGCAACCACCACCGCCGCATTGATGTTCAGTCGCCACCCGTTTAGATGCACGGCTTTTTTTCTTCTGGTGCGATTTGCGTTGTAACGAAGTCATCACGTACGTAACGCAGTGGCGTCGGGTCCGGCGCGATGGCGGGCGACGCCTTGTAATCTGCAATATTCCTCGAACGCTTGCCGCGCTACGGTGCTAACTCCTGGACAGCCGTAAGCCACTTCACTAGAATAACTTCGTCTCGCCCCCAGCGATAAAAACTCTCTCCCAAAAACCAGGAAGGAAAACATATGAGGAAGGCTACTGCCTTTTTGATTGTCTTCGCACTAATGGCGATTATGGCTGTGCCAGCTTCCGCCAGATGCGGTCGACTCCGACATAGGCATAACAAGGTCACCCACATTCACTCCGCGTGCGTGGGCGACGGTCACAGGCATGGCCGGAGTTTCTGGCAAAAACACCGTGACAAGCTGACCACGGCTGGCGGTGCCGGCGCAGGAGCGATAGTCGGCGGTATCGCCGGAGGTGGAAAGGGTGCAGCGATTGGCGCCGCGGTCGGCGGTGGTGGGGCCGCTGTTTATACCTACGGAGTACGAAAACGGAGACGCTCAGCTCGTTACTGAGGCCACTTTTACACTCTCCCTCTGCAGCGTGGATCCGGCTTTACTACGACTTCCCCTCCCCTCATTCCTCTAAGTCACGCAATAGCACTACTTAACTCGACGTAAAAACATGTTTGCCCCTAAAAGCCAAAACCTGTAGAATCCTTCCACTGTCCTGCGGCGGCAGGGCTCCTCAAGCGAGATCGCCGCAAATTCCCATCCTCTAGTCCCGATTAAGTTTTAGTTCGCTACTGCTTTACCAGTCCGTCCGAATAGGAGCTGTAGAAATGTCAGGCGCCCACAAGTCACGGATTCTGATCGTTGATGACGAGCAAGACATCAACGACGTCCTGTCTGATTTGTTAAGTGAAGAGTACGACTGCGCATCAGCAGGGTCAGCCGAGCAGGCGTTAGGTCAACTGAGCGAGAGCGAATTCGATCTGATAATCAGCGACATCACAATGCCGGGAATGAGCGGTTTGGATATGTTGCCACATGTGAAGAGCATCTCGCCAAACACTGTGGTGGTGATGATCAGCGGCATGCAGACCGTCGAAAGCGCAATCGGGGCTTTGCGGCTGGGGGCGTTTGATTACCTCATGAAGCCATTCGATCTTCGACAGGTCGAAGCGGTCGTGAAGCGCGCGCTCGAGCACCATGAGTTGCTCGCGGCAAAGCAGCGCTACGAAAACCATCTTGAAGAACTTGTTGAGCAGCGGACTGCGGAACTCGATAAGGCACTCGACTCTTTAGAGGACGCTTATCGCTCAACGCTGCGGGCGTTGACCGCCGCGTTGGAGACCAGGGATTCAGAAACGCACGGCCACTCAGAGCGTGTTGTTACTTATAGCTTGCGACTGGGCCGCGAGTACGGCCTCGACGACCGTCAGATGCAGGCGCTGGAGTTTGGTTCGCTGCTTCACGACATCGGCAAGATCGGCGTGCCTGACTCGATCCTTCGCAAACCGGCGAAGCTTACTGACGAGGAATGGGTGCGCATGCGCGAACATCCGGCACACGGCCAGCAGATTCTGCGCGGTATTGAGTTTCTTGAAGGCGCGGCGCGAGTAGTGGCCCAACATCATGAGAAGTGGGATGGTTCGGGTTACCCGCTGGGATTGAAAACGGAAGACATCGACTTGTGCGCGCGCATTTTCTCGGTTGCCGATGCTTTCGATGCGATGACCAGCGACCGGGTGTATCGCCGTGGAAAGTCGTATGAGGATGCCGCGCGTGAATTGGATGAGTGGTCAGGGAAGCAGTTTGATCCGGCTGTAGTCGAGTCGTTTCACCGCGTGCCCAAGAGCGATTGGGAAGACCTTCACCGAAAATCATTGCTGCCCAAGGCGGACGATTTTGACGTTGCGCGCATGGTGGAAGTTTGGGAAGGCCAGATGGAAGCGTTGGTGAGCTGAGGGAAAACCGGCAATCCTGTGTGTCTCGTGCCGGGTTACCCCCAATTCTCTGGTTGAAGCAGTGACAGACAGGAATGTCTCCTACTGCGGAACCACATACCCTCTGCGAGTTTTCAGCGTCAGCCCCACTCTTCGCGAAGCCACTTCAACCCGGCGATATTCACCTTGACGAGCGTCGGCGAGGGCACGTTTTGGCCGATAAGTGATCACATATTCGGCCCCGATCTCTCGAGCCACCTCTTTCGTTTCTGCAAGCATCTGCTCGGACGTTTTAGGCAAAAAGATCTGCCCCCCGGTTTCGGTCGCAATATTTATGAGCGCTTGCTGACTCTTCTTCAGATCAGCTTCGTAGGCTTTTCTTTGCCGCTTCATCTCCGGATCAAATCGGATACTCACGCCGAACGACGGACTGCGGGTAGATCCTGGCGGTTGCGTAGGATCGGTGCTGGTAATGGGATCCGAGGTCGGCGGCAATTGTCCTGCTCGAACCGAGGAGGGACGTCCCTCCTTTTTCTGTCTGACAAACTCTGTATAGCTGATTATGTGAACAGTGGCCCGCGTCGCCATCAGACGCTTGATTGCCTCTGTGCTATTGATCTTGCCGCCTGTGTCCACTCCGTCCGTAATCACCACCAGGTGCCGACTTCCTTCCGGACGGGTTGTGAGTTCCCGTGAAGCAGCCGCGAGTGCGTCAGAAAACCTTGCGCGTTTTCCTGAAGAAAGTTTTGTCTTTAATCTCAGGCCAGCCGCCTCAGTGTCTGTGGTCCAGGACTGCAACGTCTCAACTGAGTTGTTGAACTGCATTACCGAAACTACCGTCCCGGCTTTCATCAGCTTCAGCAGTTCCATTGCCACATCGCGCGTGAGGCTGGGATGTTTTGACTGTCCTCCTAAGCCGCTCAGTTCGCCACCCGTGTCGAGCAGCAGCAAAACGTTAGCCGGAATCCGTCGCACACTGCGAACCTGCTGCGACACTCCGTCCTCGAGCACAAGAATGTCTTCGGGTTCGACGGTCGGATCATAATTGCCAAACTGATCGACGGCGAGCATCGGCAAGCGAACCTCTTCGGTGAAGACAGTCACTGGGTCGTCTTTTGGAGTTGGTGAAGGGGCGGGCTGTTGAGCGCATATGCTGCTGCTCGATCCGAGCAGCAGGGCGAAAACCAGCAAGCGAATACTTCTTAGATAAAGCAACAGTAGTTTCTTCCAGTGGATGTTGTGAAAGCCAGTGTTGGATGCACAAACAACCAAGTCTGAGTTGCCTGGCGGTGGGAATTGATGCCTGGTTGCTTGCACAAATTGCAGGCTATTCACAGTCTGTGAAAGTTCCGTGGAAATTCAACCTCAGGACTGGCGGGCTTGCGCCTGAACTGCGGTGATTGCCACCGCGTCTACAATATCCTCAGCCCTACAGCCACGCGACAGATCGTTTGCGGGCTTATCCAATCCCTGGAGAATCGGACCGATCGCGGTAGCACCTGCCAGACGCTCAGTAATCTTGTAGGCAATGTTGCCGGACTGTAGGTCAGGAAAGATAAGCACGTTTGCTCGTCCCCCTACCGCTGACCCAGGTGCTTTAGAACGAGCGACATCGGGAACCAGCGCCGCATCCACCTGCAACTCGCCATCGATCTCCAATTCACTCGCGCGAGCTTTCACTGTTCGCGTCGCTTCCACTACCTTGTCAATCAGGCGGTGTGTGGCACTTCCCTTGGTTGAAAACGACAGCATGGCCACGCGCGGTTCGACGGCAAGGAGTGCACGACACGAATCCGCCGAAGCGATTGCGATCTCCGCGAGCTCCGCGGAAGTCGGCTCGATTACCACACCGCAATCGGCGTAGATCATCGCTCCATCATGACCGTAAGTCCTTTCGCGCGAGACCATCAGAAAGAAACTCGACACCAACTTGAATCCTGATCGAACGCCGATACAGAGCAGCGCTGCACGAACCGTGTGAGCGGTGGTGTTGGTTGCACCGGCCACCGAACCGTCTGCCTTACCCAGCCGCACCATGAGATTGCCGTAGTAAAGCGGATCAGCAAGAGTGTTGCGAGCTTCATCAGCCATCATGCCTTTCGAACGGCGCAGTTCGTGAAGCAGAGCAACCATTTTGTCGAAGTCAGGCGCACGTTTGTGATCGATGACCTCGACGCCTCCCAGATCCACACTCTCGCGCTGAGCGGTCTCGCGGATCGTGGCCTCCTCTCCGAGTAAAATGATGTGGGCCAGCCGCTCTCGTACGCACCTGGCGGCGGCGATTACAGTGCGTGAATCGTTACCCTCCGGCAACACTATTCGTTGGGGTCGGGCGGCCGCACGTCTTCTGAGTTGGTCAAGTATGTCCATGGAAGGATTTGTGGGTGACGGTTTGACTGATACGCAACATACCAACCGTCGTACTTTCTCGCCAGTCTGAATTAGAACCGCGAGTCTAACCAACACCGCAACAGAGGACAAGTTTTCGTCTTCGAACTAATTTCGTGGTAAGTTACGGCAGCCCAAAACTACGAGGTAAATCATGGCGCTGCATGCCAGTAGGCGGATGAAAAATCTACTGCTCTTCATTCCGAATCTAGTCATCTTGTGTGTCCGTTTGCTCACCGATGCGCGAGTACCGAAAACAGAGAAGGCATTGGTTGCGGGCGCGATCATTTACGCTTTGATTCCGCTTGATTTGATCCCTGACATGATTCCTTTCGTGGGCCAGATTGACGATGCCTACCTGATTGCACTCTCGTTGCTGCGATTGGCTGAACGAACTGATCCCATGATTGTGAGGGAGCACTGGAGCGGCGGCGGAGACGTGGTGGAGTTGATCGGAGCGATGGCGCTGTTTGCGGCGAAGTTTTTGCCAAAGCGCATCAGACGTGTGCTGACTGCGCGGGTTGAAGTGGCGTCGGACAATCTTGATCTTGCAAAAGGACTTCCCAAGCCGTTATTGAGAGCGCAACCCGAGCCCGAGTTGTCCGCAGGTTCCGAAAACTAGCCGCTGATGAAAACAAAGGGTCTCTTCCACTGGGACCGCGGCGGCCTCGCCCACCTCTGGCAGACCTGGATTCGGTTTTAGTAGTCTTCAAGTAGTGATGAGGAGATTCTAAAATTGAGCGGTTGGGCCGCCCGCGGTCCCAGGTGAAGAGGCGGATTCTCTCGTTGTCGCCCTCACGCGGCGATCGACCAATCGATCAAACCTTCCGCCGCAGTAGCCAACTGCGCTACTGCCCTCGGATTGCTCGTCTTAATAGTTCGAAGGATTCTCTTCTCCCGCGCGCCTCGGTTTGCCGCTTCTCCATTCTTTGCTGTCAACGCAACTTGAAGAGTTGGCGAGTCTGCGATCAGAAACGATTCGTGCGTCAGTTCAAAATCCGATTTCAATGGGATGCTTCTCATGTTGGGGTGCCGTGGCGGATCCCAATCCGCTTCACCAAAGATGAAGACTGACTCCGAAAGATCAGCGATGCGCAGGTAACGCGCGATAATCGGTTGTAAGAAGGAAAGCTTCCCAAAGCAGGCATAAACTCTTCCTTTTCGACTCCCTCTTAACAGCAGCGCATTCTCAATTAACAAACACGCATATTCGAAACCTGGCGAACCCGAGCTGAAATAAAACGTCTCGCGTTCGTCGAAATCCTTTCGCGAAATGCCGGAAATAAGACCCAAATCTTCCGCTTGAGAGGAGTCACAAAGTTGTCGAGCGCTGTCGTAGATGGAAAAGTTCTTCACGGCAGAGGGGAACCTCCTGGTGTCGGGGAGTGATCTCTACTAGCCATAAGACTCGATAGCGTTACGAATGTTTATGTATTGTGTCCCCTTGCTGGTGGAGGGCTGAAGACCTGGCAGAAAATGCTGCGAGTGTTGGGAAAGGCGAGAACCGGTGGGCCGATTTTTTAGTCACCTCTCAATGCTGAAAGCAGCTTTTCATGGATCCCGCCGAAACCGCCATTCGACATCACCGCCACGACGTCTCCGCTCCGCAACTCGTCCTTGAGGTGCTGCACGATCTCGTCGGCTCCTGAGAGTTCGACCGCAGTCTTGTTCTGCTCGGAGATGTTGGAAATTAGTTTTGCAGTATCCAGGGTCTGCCCTTTTTCCGTCGCTTTCTGACTGTCAAAGACGCTGGCGATGACAACATAGTCCGCCGAAGCGAACGCGCTAGCGTACTCCTGCTGAAAGACGGCCAGCCGCGACGACCATGACCGTGGTTCAAACACCGCGATCAGCCGATTGTCATTGTATCGGCTGCGAAGTCCGCGAAGTGTTTCTCGGACAGCGGTGGGATGATGCGCAAAGTCGTCGATCACGACCACGCCACGTTCGGTCCCGCGAATCTCGGCGCGGCGTCGCACATTCTTGAACGACGCGAGCGCTGCAGCGATTGCTTCGCAGCTCAGCCCCCACGCGTCGGCGGCCACGACAACGGCCAGACAATTGAGCAGGTTGAAATCGCCGATCAGAGGCGTTTGAAACTGGCCCCACAGCTCGGCATCACGGAATACTCTGAAGCGTGAATGTTCAGCCAGGTACTCGGCGTCGCGAATCTGCCACTTCGCGTCAGCGCACATCCCGAAAGTGTCAACTTGGGTGAAAAGCTTTTCTCCAAAAGAATTCACCACATCACGAACGGCTGGACTGTCCCAGCCGGCAATTAATCGGCCGTTGGCGGGGACCAGATTCATAAGTCGTCGAAACGCGAGCTTAACGGCGGCAATATCAGAATAAATATCGGCGTGATCAAATTCGATGTTGTTGACAATTGCGATCTCGGGCAGGTAGTGCATGAACTTGGGACCTTTGTCGAAATAGGCGGTGTCGTACTCGTCGCCCTCGATGATGAAATAGTCGCTGTCGGTCACTCGGAAACTGACGCCAAAGTTCTGCGCAATGCCCCCAATCAGAAAAGTTGGATTTAGTCCCCCCTGATCCATGACCCACGCCGCGATGCTGGTGGTTGTCGTCTTGCCGTGGGTGCCGGCGACGACCAGCGAACGCCGGCCGCGAATAAACTCTTCTTTCACGATCTCGGCTTGGGAGCGATAAAGCAGCTTACGCTTTAGTGTCTCTTCAACTTCAGCATTTCCGCGAGGAATCGCGTTGCCGACGATCACAGAATCAGGCGCCGGGCTCAGATGATCTGCGTGATAACCCAGCATCACTTTGATATTCAAGTCTGCCAGCATCGTAGACATCGGCGGATAAACGTGTTCGTCCGTGCCGGTTACCTGATGTCCTTGTGCTTGCAGCATGCCGGCGAGGGAAGCCATCGCGGTACCGCAGATTCCGATCAAGTGATAGTGCATTGATGATTTTGTTTTCGGACGTTAACAGAGTGCTGCAGCTCAGGGCTTGTTGACAGTACGCCGGCCAATTACTACTGTTCCCGTGGTAACGCAATCCTTTTCAGTTACTGACAAACGCGCGCTCAACTTCAGTCATCCTGCGATCGCGAAGCCCGCAATTTAACACAGATGATTCGACTTCTAGTTACTGGTGGCGCCGGATTCATTGGCTCGTCTTTTCTGAGACTGGTACTCGAAGAACGGCCGCAATACCGACTGACGAATCTCGACAAGCTTACCTACGCCGGCAATCTGGATAACCTGGTTGGTCTGGATCAAGACCGGCACTCTTTCATCCACGGTGATATTGCCGAAACCGATTCGGTGAACAAAGCGCTTGCCCTGGGCGCGGACGCTATTATTAATTTCGCCGCCGAATCGCACGTGGATAGGAGCATTCTTTCTGCTGACGACTTCCTTCAGACTAATATCGTTGGGACGCAAAGACTGATGGACGCCGCCCGTGCGTACGGAGTCAGACGGTTTTTGCAGGTGTCCACGGATGAAGTAATGGGCAGTTTGCCGGAAGATGAAGACGCATTCTTTACGGAGGATTCCCCCTTCGCTCCAAACAGTCCTTACGCCGCTTCTAAAGCAGCTGCCGAACATTTGGTGCGAGCTGCAAGCCACACCTTCGGACTCGACACAGTGATTACCCGTTGCGGGAACAACTACGGACCCCGGCAGTTTCCGGAAAAGTTTCTGCCACTTGCAATCAGCAATGCATTTAACGACGAGCCAATTCCTGTCTACGGCGATGGGCAGAATGTTCGTGACTGGATTTATGTGGAAGATCATTGTCGAGCAATCCTTTTAGCGCTGGAGAAGGGACGTGCCGGCGCCACTTATAATATCGGCGCCAGAAACGAGCGTCGTAATTTGGAAGTAGCGAATTCACTTCTTGAGAAGCTCCAAAAGCCCCGTTCCCTGATTCGTTTTGTCACCGATCGGCCGGGACACGATCGCCGCTACGCGATCGATCCGTCCTTAACGGAAACGGATTTAGGGTGGCGACCACTGGAAACGTGGGAGACAGGACTGACTAAGACAATTCAGTGGTACCGCGATAACACCGAGTGGATTACGCGAGCACGTAGTGGCGATTATCGAAGGTACTACGAGCAACAATACGGACGGGAGGTGCCGGCAAATTGAAGGTGCTGGTCACTGGAGCGTCTGGCATGGTCGGCCGGGCAGTGGGCCAGGTATGTGAGGCTGCCGGCGACGAGGTCATACGCTACGGTCGTCAGGAACTTGATATAACGAAGGTTGTTAATGTTAGAGCGGTATTTGAGTCTGAAATGCCGGATGCGGTGATCAACTGTGCTGCCTGGACCGATGTCGATAGTTGCGAGCTGAATCCTCAGAAAGCACAGGCGGCGAATACCCTCGGTCCGGAAAACCTTGCGATCGCGAGCAGCGAGATTGGGGCCGGCTTCCTTACCATCTCTACGGATTATGTTTTCGACGGCCGGAAGGAAGGTTTTTATACGCAACGTGACACGCCTAACCCGCAAAGCGTTTACGCAAACACGAAGCTCGCGGGCGAGATCCTTTCGCGGAAAGCCTATGCGCGGACGGTCGTGGTGCGAACTGGATTCATTTTTGGAGTGGGTGGTCGAAACTTTCTAAGTACCGCAGTGGGCCGCGCCCGTCGTGGTGAAAGTATTACAGCAATCATCGACGCCTGGGGCACGCCGACTTACGCGAAAGACCTCGCAAACCAACTCCGCAACTTGATCCTTCTTGATCATCCGGGTATCTACCACATAGTTAACGCTGGGGACGGGGCAAGCTATGAAGAGTTCATCGATTTGGCTCTCTCGTATGCGAAGCTGGATTCGAGGGCAGTAGCAAGAATTTCCGAGAAAGACCTAAGGCGGCCGGCTGCCCGCCCCCGGAATTCCCGTCTGCAATGCGTGTTGTCACCTGAAGTTGGACTGAAGCCATTGCCTCCCTGGCGCGACGCGCTGCTGCATTTTGTTGATGCCACGAGCCGCGCCGAAAGCGCGGCAAGCTAGTGACTCACTAATCTCAGCTTGCCAGACTGCTAGTCTTTGCTATTATTCTGTGTCGCTTCGCAACGGTCTGAATGGTCTAAAATTTTGAGGTTTAAGAATAATAATGTCGCAAGATAATCGTCTCATTCCGGTAAGTGCGCTGGATCGCAGCCTGGATTCGCCTTTATCCGATTTAGCTCAGTCGCGACCTTATGGAGTGGCAGGCACGGAGTCTACCAGTCTGCGAGACTACCTCTTCGTCATTCTTAAACGAAAATGGTTGATTCTCAGTTTGATGCTGGTGGTGACCTCACTTGTGACGATCCAAATGTTTCGATTGCCGTCAATCTATCAGGCGGAGGCGACGATTCGGATTGAACAGAAGCCCAGAAGCGTGCTTCAGACGAAAGAGATTGTCATCAACGCGCAGAGCGATCCCACATTTTGGGGCACGCAGCTCAAACTTCTCGAGAATCCCGCCCTGGCTCGTCAGGTAGTTTTAACGCTCGATCTCAAGAACAATCCGAGTTTCACAGGCTCGCAAACGCAGGCCGGCGTCTTCGGATCCCTGCGCCGAATGTTTTCCGGGCAGAGAAAGCCGGCCGTCCAAGCGCCCGCTACATCCCCAGGTTTAGATCTGGTGGGGGAGAGTGAGGCCGCAGACCGTGCGCTATCTGCAGAAGACCTCGCGATGCTGGAGCCTTATGAAGACGCGATCATCGCCGGAGAGAGCGTGGAGGCAGTTCAGGGAACCAATCTGGTCAAGATTAAGTTTACGCATTCCGATCCCGAACTGGCACAGAAGATAGCGAATACGCTTGCCGAGGTCTTTGTGAACAACAACCTCGAACGCGCCACCGCCGGCTCAACGCGAGCTGAAGATGTGCTGGCCAAAGAGATTGCCAGTCTGCAGACGAAGGTCAAACACGCGCAGGAAGTCCAGTTTAATTATGCGCGCAGTCGTAACCTGCCACTGACACCCGGTGCGGAGGGCAATCTTGAAGCCCAACGTTTGGCTACCCTGAGTCGCCAGGTTCTCGACTCGGAAAACGAGCGCAAGAACGCTCAGTCAAAATATGAGGCTGCCAAGAGGCAAGCTGATCCTTATTCGATTCCCGAGGTGCAGGAGTCAGCACGAATTGGCCGTTTGCGAGAAAAAATTTCCGGGCTGAAAGAAAAACGAGACGCCCTCCTGGTGGTTTACACGGAAGACTGGCCCGAAGTGAGAAAGCTCGACGCGCAGCTTAAGCCGCTTGAGGCTGACTTAGAGAAAGCCCCTGCCGAGATCATCTCGTCGATGAAGAGTCTGTACGAAGCCGCGGTCGCGAAAGAGCAGAGCCTGAAAAGGTCTTATGAGCAGCAAAAGGGAACTACCACTCAGCAGACTCGCGATCAAATCGAGATGCTGGCCATCAGCCAGGAACTGGAAACCAACAAACAGTATTTGAACACGCTGTTGCAGCGACAACGCGAGTTGCAGGTAACGCAGAACGACCGGCCCAACGAAGTCAGCATTGCCAACTATAGTCGTCTGCCAAAGACGCCGGTTGGTCCCCCGCGTTTGCGCAATATTATGGTCGCGTTCCTGCTGTCTTTAGCAGCCGGTATTGGTCTCGCGTTCCTGCTGGATTTCCTGGATGACACGGTGAAATCAATCGACGATGTTGATCGCTATCTGCATATGCCGGCTTTGGCGCTTATTCCTGCCGGTCGCTCGGGGGGGGGGCGGTTGATGGGAACTGCGGGTTCGCCCCCCACAGGTGGAGGTGACAACACCGCATTGGCAATGATTGACGATGTGCGGTCGCCAATTGCAGAAGCTTATCGGCACTTGCGCACCTCGCTGCTGTTGTCTTCTGCAGGACAGCCGCCGAAGACGATACTTGTCACCTCAAGCCAGCCCTCGGAAGGGAAGACCACTACCGCGATCAATACCGCCTTCATGCTGGCGCAAACAGGCGCCGAAGTTTTGATTATTGATTGTGATCTGAGGCGACCGAGACTTCATCACCATTTTGAAGTGCCCAATACTCAGGGTCTAACAAACTGGTTGTCTGGTGAGACTAATCTTGACGGCTTGATGCAAGTTTCCAAACGTCAGGCGAATCTGAAACTGTTGACTTCCGGTCCAGTCCCGCCGAATCCTGCGGAATTGTTGGGCTCGGATGAAATGCGTGGCTTGCTTGGAATCCTCAGCGAACGCTTTGCGCACATCATCATCGATTCACCGCCGGCTATCTCCTTTACCGATGCTTCCATCCTATCGACCATGGTTGATGGTGTCGTACTCGTCGTGCACGGCGGCAAGAGTTCGCGCGCCGTGGTTCGCCGGGCGCGACAACAGTTGCTTGACGTTGGCGCTCACATTTTTGGAGTGGTGCTCAATAATGTGAAACGAGAGACGCAAGACTACTACTACTCCGGTTACTACTCGGGGTATTACGCCGACAACGAGACCGACGACAAGCCCGAAGAATCGGCGGGCGAAGCGCCAGTCCGCTGAGGTTTGCGCGACGTTTCTTTAGTTCATACGCGGGGAAGCTCCTGTTGTCGCTTCCCCGCTCATTTGTGCCAGTCTTCTTATTTCCTACTGAGAACAAAAAGGCTCCATGAAAGTCCCAATTGTGGATTTGGGTCCACAACATCAAGCCCTGCGGCCAAAACTCATGGCCGCATTCGAGCGCATCCTGGATTCGCAAAAGTTTGTGCTGGGCGCCGAAGTGGAAGAATTCGAAAAAGAGGTGGCGCTCTATTGTGAAACACCTTTCGCAATCGGATGTGCTTCAGGCTCAGATGCGTTGTTACTTGCTCTGATGGCTCTGGATATAACCGAGGGCGACGAAGTCATTACCAGCCCGTTCACGTTTTTTGCAACGGGCAGCGCCATTTCGCGATTGGGCGCGCGTCCGGTCTTCGCGGATATCAATCCCCACACCTTCACCATCGACCCCGCTCAGGCAGAGGCGGCTATCACTCCGCGAACGCGAGCGATTATCCCGGTCCATCTTTACGGCCAGTGTGCGGAGATGGATGCTCTGCTCGAGATCTGCAAGCGGCATAATCTGGCGCTTGTCGAGGATGCAGCTCAGGCGATTGGCGCGGAGGATCACAGGCGCCGTGCGGGCTCGATGGGTGAGATCGGTTGTTTTAGTTTCTACCCTTCGAAAAACCTGGGTGCTGCAGGCGATGCGGGCATGCTTACTACAATTCGAGAACCGCTGGCGGCGAGATTGCGCAGGCTCCGCGTGCACGGGGGCGAGAATGAGTATCACCACGACGAAGTTGGCATCAACAGCCGGCTCGACGCGATACAGGCGGCCATGCTGCGAGTGAAATTGTGTTATTTGGAAAGCTGGTCAGAAGCGCGACGTGAGAAAGCGACTGGATATACAAAGTTTTTTGAGACCGCGGATCTGGGATTCGAATTGAGGCCGCCGTACTTGCGACCGAATTCTCGCCACATCTTTCACCAGTACGTCGTGCGCGTGCCCAAATACCGTGATGAGTTGATTGCGCATCTGGCCAAGCACGGCATCGCCGCCAGGGTTTATTATCCTGTTCCGCTGCACGAGCAGAAGTGCTTTAGCTATCTATGCTATCGCCTCGGAGAATTTCCTGAGTCCGAAAGTGCCGCGCGCGAAACGCTGGCGCTGCCGTGCTTTCCTGAACTCACCGCCACGCAACAGGATCATGTGATGGAAACGGTCAGCAGTTTTCAGGCGTAGACTTAGACCTCGGGGTGGAGGGTGTGATTTGTTCTCAAACCTAACCCCTCATCAAAGGCAAATTGGCCCTGAGAGTTGAACTGGCTTTCGCTTGCGGCAACGGACTTGTTGCCTTCCCGGCATTTCAAGAACGATATGGCTAAACGCGCATTGATTACCGGGATCACGGGCCAGGATGGTTCGTTTCTCACTGAGTTGCTACTTGAAAAGGGCTATGAGGTTAATGGCATCATTCGGCGCTCATCGTCTTTCAACACAGCGCGCATTGATCATCTGTTTAAGGACCCTCATGAGCCGGATAGCAGGCGAAAAATGTTTTTTGGCGATCTCAGCGACGCGAGTTCTCTCAATACAATCCTGCAGCGCACCACTCCCGGACTCTTTGCCTGTAATGGCATTCTCTTCAATCACGAAAGTGAACGGCGTGGGGAGACTTTTGTCTCGCGAAAAATTACCCGCGCCGCTACTCGGATTAAACTCGGCTTGCAACAGAAGCTCTACCTCGGCAATCTTGATTCGCGGCGCGACTGGGGCTACGCCAAGGACTACGTTAGGGCCATGTGGTTAATGTTGTTTGGCGATTCGCTTTTCACCGAAGCCGACGGCACACCTAATGAAACGACTGCCCCCGCTCCTGACTTCAGCTTCGAGAAGTTTGTGATCGAATGTCACAACCCAATCGCGCAACCATCTGCTTTCATTCGCCGGTCAGTCATCGACGACATCGGTTTGCTCGATCCTTCTTATTACTATTTTATGGACTGGGACTTCTGGCTCCGCGCTGGCGTGCGTCACCGCAGTGCACAAGTTCCTCTTCTGTTCATTCGGTGGTAGTCCGTTATACCGGCGCACGAGGGGCACCTACCACAAAGCTCGTACGGTTCTTGGTAACATCTAAGGGGTCTCTCGCGACTGGAAAAAGTATGACCAGACACCAATTTAGAGCAGAGAAAGAATTTGGCATTATTGTGGGCGGGATCTTTTCTCTGCTCTCCTTATGGTGGATCTATCGTGGCCGGTTTCCCTCGGTCACGCCCATATTACTGGGGCTGGGAGCTGCGCTCGTGGTGTTGGGAATTGTCTTCCCGCGGGCGTTGGTTTATCCGAACAGAGCCTGGATGCTTTTGGCGGAGGTGCTGGGGTTCGTCAGCACGCGTATAATTCTGGGCATGGTCTTCTTTTTGATCGTCACACCGATCGGTGTTGTGAAGCGCCTCTTCGGTTGGGATCCTTTAGCTCGACGAGCGAAATCGAGCCGGAGCTATTGGCGACCTTACTCCGGGCGACAAAGAGATTCGCGTCACTATGAGAAGATGTATTGAGGAGCAATCATGTCGAAGGTACAAGTAGTCAGCGAACTGTGGCAGTTCATGCGCGAAAATAAGAAGTACTGGCTTGCTCCAATCGTCATCACGCTGGTGCTGGTCGGAGCATTGCTCGTGCTTGCGAAGAGTTCTGCCATAGCACCTTTCATCTACACCTTGTTCTAAAAGAGAGTGGAAGATTCTGAGTTGGCAAGCATCCTGGGTATATCTGCGTTTTATCACGACTCGGCAGCTTGCCTTGTAGTTGATGGGGAGATTGTTGCCGCCGCTCAGGAGGAAAGATTCACCAGAGTCAAACACGATCACCGCTTTCCTCTTCACGCGGCTCGCTACTGCTTAAAGGAAGCAGGCCTCACGGCCGAAAGCCTGGATTACGTTGGGTTCTACGACAAGCCGCTGCTGAAATTCGATCGCCTGCTGGAAACATACCTCGATTACGCTCCCGCCGGTTTTGGTTCGTTTCTGAAAGCTTTGCCGCTTTGGATGAAGGAAAAGCTATGGATGCCTGATCTAATCAGGGCCGAGCTGGCAATGGCTGACGGCGCTGTTGATGAACGAGCTGCGAAGAAGGAAGGAAAGAAGTTTGAATGGAAACTCTTGTTTGGCGATCACCATGAGAGTCATGCCGCGAGTGCCTTTTATCCCTCGCCCTTCCAGGAAGCCGCAATCCTGACCATCGATGGAGTTGGTGAATGGGCCACAAGTTCGGTAGGAGTGGGCAAAGGCAATGAGATCACCTTGCTGAAAGAGTTGAGATTTCCCGACAGTCTGGGTTTGTTATACAGCGCTTTCACTTACTACACCGGATTCAAGGTCAATTCGGGAGAATACAAGGTGATGGGGCTTGCTCCGTATGGGGAGCCGAAGTATGTCGATCTGATCAAGGACAAGTTGATGGAGATTTGCGAGGACGGCAGCCTCCGCATGAATCACGAGTACTTTGGCTATGCTTCCGGTTTGCGGATGACTAACCGAGCATTTGACAAGCTCTTTGGAGGAAAACCTCGCCGACCGGAATCACGAATAACGCAACGGGAGATGGACCTGGCCCGAAGCATCCAGGTGATTACCGAAGAAGTCATGATCAAGATGACGGGTTATGCTCGGCAGGAAACGGGTTTGAGGAAACTCTGTTTAGCCGGCGGCGTAGCGCTCAACTGTGTGGCAAATGGGCGTGTGCTACGTGAAGTGCCCTTTGATGACATTTGGATTCAACCAGCTGCTGGCGATGCGGGAGGTGCTGTCGGCATCGCCCTTGCGATCTGGCACCGATACTTAAATCAACCCCGTTCTAGTCCTGAGGCCACGGGAGCGTGGCGTTCAAAGAGTGTGGACTCAAGAAACGGACTTGCACCTTATGCCGACGGCATGAAAGGCGGATTCCTTGGACCGAGGGATTCCGTCGAGTCCATCGAGGAATTTTTGGTGTCTCACGGACTCAGTTATCAAAAGCTTGACCGTTCCGAATTACCGGAAGCCGTCGCAGAGCTTTTGGCGGCCGGCAAGATTGTCGGGTTGCATCAGGGCCGAATGGAGTTTGGCCCGCGCGCCCTGGGAGGTCGCAGCATCATCGGTGATCCCCGTTCTCCAAAAATGCAGTCGGCGATGAATCTCAAGATTAAGTATCGCGAAAGCTTCAGACCGTTTGCGCCGAGCATTCTGCGTGAAGAAGTTAGCGACTGGTTTGAACTCGACGCTGACAGCCCTTACATGTTGATTGTTTCCGACGTTGCTCTCAAACGACGCCGCCAGATGACGTCCGAGGAGGAAACCCTCTGGGGTATTGAAAAGCTCAACGTGCAGCGTTCGGAGATTCCAGCCGTGACACACGTGGACTATTCCGCAAGAATACAAACTGTGCGGCGCGAGACGAACGCGCTCTACTGGGAGATCATCGACGCCTTCCGACAAAAGACAGGGTGCCCGTTAATTGTAAACACTAGTTTCAATGTACGAGGCGAGCCCATCGTCTGTACTCCGGAGGATAGTTATCGATGTTTTATGCGCACGGAAATGGACGTGTTGGTGCTCGAGAATTTCATCCTGCGCAAAGAAGATCAGCCGCCTTTCAAGGAAAGCGGCGACTGGCGTCAGGAGTTTGGTTTGGATTAGGTCCGCGCAGTGCAGATCTGGCGTAAAGACGGGTAGAAAATAGGCGAAGATGCAGATTAGCGTCATCGTTCCGGTCCGCAATGAAGAGAACTCCATCAATGCTCTGTTGGACGGACTTCTCTTACAAACTCGCGCGCCTGATGAGATCGTGATCACTGACGGGGGTTCGACCGATGCGACTGCGTCAATCATTCAGAACTACATCGATGGTGGCACCCCTATTCAACTTATCCGCAGCGGGCCGGCATTGCCTGGCAAGGGTCGAAACCTTGCGGCGCAGAGTGCTTCGTATGAGTGGCTGGCTTTCATCGATGCAGGTATTCGACCAGAGCCGACATGGTTAGGGACACTTGCCGCGCGGGTCGCGGAAACGGAACAGGCCGAAGTGGTGTACGGATCGTACGAGCCGGTGGTTGATACGCTGTTTAAGGAGTGTGCTGCGATTGCTTACGTGCCCCCGGCCGGAGAAACCGACGAGGGCATGTTCCGCGCCGGATCAATCGTGTCTGCCTTGATGAAGCGCTCGGTCTGGGAAGAAGTGGGGGGCTTTCCGGAGCATTTAAGGTCGGCTGAGGACCTTCTTTTCATGAGCAAGATAGCGGCTGCAGAAAAACACACTGTGTATGCTCCGCAGGCAGTCGTTCACTGGAATCTGCAAGCTTCAATCTGGAAGACTTTTCAGCGTTTCAAAATCTACGCGCGCAGCAATATTCAGGCGGGTTTGTGGCGACAATGGCAGGCTGCAATCTTTCGCCGTTACGCCTTGCTGGTGCTGACGGCGCTGCCGTCGTTTTGGCTGGGTTGGACCTGGTTGCTCGTTACGCTGCTTTTGTGGTTGCTGATGTTGATGGCACGCGCGGTCGTCGCGATTTGGCGGAACCGAAGGTGCTATCCGGCGAATCCGGGCCGCAATCTCCTGCGGCTGCCGCTGCTCGTCATTATCATTGCCGTTCTTGATGCGGCCGCAATCTCCGGAAGCGTGCAATGGCTATTTCGAGATAAGCTCAATCCGCAAAAAAAAGCATCCGGGCTAAGCGATGCGATCTGAGACATATCCGCCGTTACCCGAAAAAGTCATCGACGATCATAGCGATCCGCGTGCGAGTGCGCTAGCCGGTCGACGCGCCCTATTCATTTCTTACAACGGAATGCTGGATCCGCTGGGCCAAAGCCAGGTACTTCCTTACCTGCGGCAGCTTGCCCGGCGTGGTGTTATTTTCACTCTAATGAGTTTTGAGCGCGCCGACGCGTTTTCCGCGACCGGCCGCGCGAAGTCGGAAACACTTCAGGCCCAGCTAAAGGCAGAAAATATTGAGTGGCATTGGCTGCGCTACCATCAACGACCCTCCTTGCCGGCAACTGCTTACGATGTCCTCGCGGGCATCCTATTGGGTCAACGACTTGTGCGTCAAAACAAGATTGAGGTGGTCCACGCGCGCAGTCACATACCAGCCACGATTGCGCTGGCTCTTAAGAGGCGTTTTGGCATTAAGATGATTTTTGACATTCGCGGTTTGATGGCTGAAGAGTATGTTGACGCCGCCCATTGGCGGAAAGGCAGCATTCCTTATCGTCTGACTAAAACGATGGAGCGACGGGCCATGGCTGCCGCCGACGGCGTGGTCACGTTAACCGAAAGGATTTGGCCGGTAATCCGAAACTGGGAAGGGCTCGCCGGAAGATCAATTGTGCACGAAGTAGTGCCTTGTTGCGCTGACCTGGAGCGCTTCGAATTCAATGCTGCTGACCGAGCAATGCGCAGAGCAGAACTCGGGATCGAAAACAGGTTTGTTGTAATCTATAGCGGCTCTATTGACGGTTGGTATTTGACGGAGCAGATGGCCGACTTTTTCGCGTTGTTCTTACGCAGGTTGCCGAAAGCTCATTTCCTTTGGCTTACGACGGGGAGCCACACTCGTGTGAGTTCACTGATGGAAGCACGCGGCATTGGGCCGAAGGATTACTCCGTATTGTCAGTGGCTTCCAGTGAAGTTCCTTCCTACTTGTCTGCGGGCGATGCCGGACTTGCTTTTATCAAGCCTTGTTTCTCTAAACTGGCGTCCTCGCCGACGAAGTATGCCGAGTACTTAGCCTGCGAATTGCCTTTGATTATTAACGCAGGGATCGGGGACTCGGACGTACTGATAACCACAGAGAATATTGGAGCGCTAGTGGAAGACTTTAGCGAAGATCAATACGACAAGGCTTTTGAAACAGTCATGCGATTGGCGAGTAGTTCAGAATTAACACGCAAGCGGGCTCGACAAGTTGCTGAGAGCCTTTTTAATTTGGAGACAATTGCTGCTCCGCGATATGAACGTCTCTACCAACGTGTTTTGAAAGGTCAGGACCAGTTAAGTAGGTAAGTTAGTAAGTGATGTCCCCCTGTGAAGCAAAGCTGTTGGAGAACTTGCGTGCCCAGGTTGTGCAGGGACACTCCGATCGGAACCCAGACGACCGTTTGCTGTGAGTTAACGATCAGTTGGAGCACTTCTCAGCACCCATAGAAAAACGTTACACGAAACAAGAGATCTCGGAGTGGTTGGAACGAGGCGGATTGGAGGCTCGGCACGTGGGTGCGAGTTTTGGTTGGGTGGGTATCGGACGCAAGGCCGGCTGAGAAGGGTCGGCGATTAAGTGTTTGCCGAGCAAAACCTTCTGGTTGAAGTTGTATCAACCGAAGCAGGATCAGAATCAGACATTCAGGCGCCCAACAATTCGAAATTCGAATCCGAAGCCCGAAATTCGCAATTAGTCATTCCAACCCGAAATCCCGATTCGACATTCGCCATTCTCCCTGTGATATCTTTGGTGGCCAAATCAAAGACAGCCATTGAGTTGAGTTTATGCGCGTTCTTGCACTAGTGCCCGGGATTTACGATACGTCCCCCGGCCAGAGATACAGAATCGAACAATGGGAACCACTCTTGAAGGGATATGGGGTCGAGCTTACTCATCAACCCTTCGAGGACGAGGAGCTTCACACACTTCTTTACCAACCGGGTCATCTCACTCAAAAACTAAAGCTGGTGTCGAAGGCCGTACAGCGCCGCCGCTCACTGATGCGGTCCGTCAGGAATTTTGATCTCGTCTATTTGTTCCGCGAGGCTGCTCTGCTCGGTCCCCCGATCTTTGAACGCTGGCTGCGCTACACGGGTGTGCCGATCGTCTTTGACTTTGACGATGCTATCTTCGTCTCCTACAAAAGCCCGTCCAACGGTTATCTCAGCTATCTAAAGTTCGCCGCAAAGGCCAAAGCGGTTTGCAGGCTGTCGTCCCACGTCATGGTTGGCAATCCGTATCTCGCCGGGTTCGCGAGCCGGTTTAACGATCGCGTAACAGTGGTTCCCACGACCATCGACACTGACAAATACCTCGTGCAAGAGAAAGACACCGCCGATGTGCCTGTCATCGGCTGGACCGGAAGTTACAGCACTGTGCAGCACCTGGACACGATCCGAGGTGCTCTGAAGAAGCTGGCAGCACGCGAGAAATTTCGGTTGCGAGTAATTGGTACTCCAACCTACGAACTGGAAGGCATCGATGTGGATGCTATGCTCTGGCGCTCCGAGACTGAACTCGAAGACTTGCGTCAAGTGGATATCGGTGTAATGCCGCTCCCGGATGATGATTGGAGCAAAGGGAAGTGTGGTTTGAAGGCGCTTCAGTTTATGGCACTCGGAATTCCCACAATCTGTTCGCCCGTCGGAGTGAATACCGACATCATTCAGGACGGAGAAAACGGTTTCATTGCCGGCACGGAAGATGAATGGGTCGAGAAAATGAGCCAGCTATTGCGCTCAGCGGCATTGCAAAGAACGCTGGGGCGAGCAGGAAGGGAAACTGTCGAACGGAAGTATTCCGCACGAGTTCAGGCGCCCCGTGTTTTCGAAATTTGGCATTCAGTCTTGCGCGGAGCGAGGGTCACCGATAACTCGATGGGCCAGTCGCGAGTTGCCGAGAATTAGTCCAAGCGGCTGAAAAGAGGAGCAATTTGGAAGCATCTACGATTCTAGTCACAGGCGGCGCCGGGTTTATCGGTTCACATTTGGTCGACGCGCTGATCGAACGCGGACATCGCGTTAGAATACTCGACGCTCTGGTTTTCCAGGTTCACGGCGAAGGCGCGCCGGCTTATATAAATCCGAAGGCAGAGTTTTTTCACGGAGACGTGAATGACCGTTCCGCAGTAGACCAGGCTCTCGAGAGCGTGGACGTGGTTTTCCATGAAGCAGCGGAAGTTGGGGTCGGGCAATCGATGTATGAGATTCAACGATACGTCGCGGCCAACGATCTCGGCACCGCAGTGTTGCTCGAGGCGATGCTCGCGCGGAAAAAGAAGCTGCGAAAGCTCGTCGTTGCTTCCTCTATGTCGATCTACGGGGAGGGCGCGTATGCTTGTGAGCAGTGTGGCAAGGTTTACCCGCAACTGCGTCCTTCGAATCAATTGAGCGATCGGCGCTGGGAAGTTGAATGTCCAAATTGTGGTCGTCAGGTTTCGCCTGCACCCACAGCCGAGGACAAGCCGCTATTTCCCACCTCGGTCTACGCTGTTACGAAACAGGATCAGGAGCAATTCTGTCTCGTCGTGGGGCGCTCGTATGGCATTCCGACGGTGGCGTTGCGTTATTTCAATGTTTACGGAACGCGGCAGGCGCTCTCCAATCCGTATACCGGAGTGTGCGCCATCTTTTCTGCGCGACTGCTCAATGATGCGAATCCGATGATCTTCGAGGATGGCGAACAGACTCGAGATTTTGTACATGTGAGCGATATTGTGCAGGCTAACCTGCTCGCTCTGGAAACCGATAAGGCCGATTATCAGGCGGTAAATGTTGGTACTGGAACGCCAACTTCAGTAAAAACAGTGAGCCAGTTGCTGGCGAAGGGCCTGGACAAACAACTCGAGCCGGTAATTGTGGGCAAGTACCGCGAGGGTGACATTCGTCACTGTGTGGCAGACATATCGCGTGCTGGATCTTTGCTTGGTTATAAACCCAGGGTTAGTCTGGAGCAGGGAATTCCGGAACTGCTGGTCTGGGTGCGCGAGCAGGCAGCGCAGGATCAAGTGGAGCAAGCTACGTCAGAGTTGGAGAGTCGTCAGTTGGTGCGCTGACTTTCGCGCGCGAGCACTGCTTAATCGGTGAATTGGGAATGGCCGCTTGATGCGAACAACCAGTAGATTCCGTTTGCTCGTGCTGGCCGTCGTCGCGCTCTTCCCTTCGTTTCTCAAACGTCCCCTCTATCGGCTGTTCTTTGGCTATCGAATCGGCAAAAGGGTGCGAATTGGCCTCAGCGTGATCGATGCGCGCGAATGCATCATCAATGACGACGTAAGCATTGGCCACCTTAACCTGATCATCGGAGTGGAAAAGTTTAGCGTGGGAGATCACGTTAGGATCGGCCACTTGAATATATTTCGCGGCGGTGATGAAGTAAGACTTGGTCGTTACGCCGAAGTGCTCCGGATGAACGAGATCAATTCCATTCCGGATCCTGACGTGGTGAATCCGACCGACCCGCGATTTGTTCTTGGCGAGGGAAGCATCGTCACCACGGGACATAAGATTGACTTTACGGACCGGGTAGTGATCGGGCGACGCAGTATTCTAGGCGGTCGAAATTCCTCTCTGTGGACTCACAACCGGCAACGCACGCGTCCTATTGAAATCGGTGAGTTGGCGTATGTTGGGTCCGAGATCCGCATCGCTCCCGGAGGTTCGATACCTTCGCGCTGTATAGTGGGAATAGGTTCAGTAATCACCAGCGCGCTTGACGGAGAGGGCCATTTAATTGCCGGTGTGCCCGCAAGACTTATTAAGGCATTGAGCGACGAGGATAAGTTTCTGATCGAACGAAAAACTCGATTGGATTTACCAGACGAGATTTGATTTCAGTTTAGAAATAGATGAAAAGCGTTCTGGCATTGTTCTGTTTGATCCTGGCAGGCGCGGTCATTTTGGCCGTGCCCCCGCTCGTGGCGCCGTTCGAGTCAGACTACGGAGTCTACACAATCTTCGACTCGAGCAAGGCCATTCTTCTTTGCGCCGTTCTAGCGCTGCTTGGCGGCCGGTTTGCATATAAGCAGGCCGAGTTTGGAGACTTTCTCCTCAAGCTCTTTATCACCGCGCTATTGCTGCGAGTATTTTTGGCAACTCTGATCTTTGTTTTCCGGGGCCAGGACTTTTTCGGTGGCGATGCCCTGACCTATGACTTTTTTGGTTCGGAACAGCTGAAAGCCTGGGGCGGTGATCAGTATGCCGAGAACCTCGTCAAACAATTCATAGGCAAGGGCGAGGGTTCCGGCTGGGGCATGGTCAACTTCGTGGCTGCCGTTTACGCCTTGATTGGCCGCAACATGCTTGCGATCCAGCTTGTAAATGCGGTGCTCGGCGCCGCGACTGCCGCGTTGGTTTTCCTTTGCGCGCAACATGTCTTCAACAATCGGCGTGTCAGTCGTTTGGCAGCGCTCGGAGTTGCTTTTTATCCTTCGTTGATTCTCTGGTCTTCACAAGGATTGAAAGACGCGCCGATCGTTTTTTGTCTTGCACTTTCCATTCTCGCGACATTGAAATTGGGTGAGAAGATTAACCTGAAGTATGCGGCAGTCCTGGGTATTTCGCTGTTTGCGTTGCTGAGCCTCCGTTTTTATGTCTTTTACATGATTGTGATTGCGATTGGCGGATCGTTTTTGATGGGCATGAAAGCCTTGACGCCGACAACTTTTGTGCGCCAGTTCCTCCTTGTAATTCTGCTTGGGGTCGGCTTGATGTACATGGGCGTCACAAGGTACGCAAATGTGCAATTTGAAACCTATGGCAACCTTAAGCAGATTCAGCGTAGTCGCCTTGATGCTTCGAGGAGCGCACAATCCGGATTTGCACAGGACGTAGATGTGTCGACTACCGGAGGCGCGATCACGACCATTCCGATTGGGCTGATCTATCTGCTATTTGCTCCCTTTCCGTGGCAGTTAGCCTCGCTGAGACAGAGCATTACCTTGCCGGAGATGTTGGTTTGGTGGGCCTCTTTCCCGATGCTCGTGCTGGGTCTGTGGTTTTCGATCAAGTATCGGCTGAGGATGATCTCGCCCATTCTCATTTTCACAGTAATGCTTTCCTTGGCTTACTCTGTTTTTCAGGGCAACGTGGGCACGGCTTACCGCCAACGTGCCCAGCTCCTCGTCTTCTATTTCATTTTTGCAGCGGTTGGTTATGTCTTGATGTTTGAGAAACGCGAGGAGAAGAAACGACTGGAACTGGCTGCGAAAAGAACGCCTGTTCCGGTAAGAGATGAACGGGTCGCCTTGCCCAAGGCGAGCCCGTCAAGTGCATACCGCGCACGCTGACTATCGTTTGCGAGCAATCTTTTCCTCAATCAGGTCCGACATCGCAACAATTCGGGGTCCCCAATCGCTCAACGCGGCAACAGCCCGCCTCTTTTCCAGAACGCCAATGCCATCGGCGCTGCGGAGTGCGTGTTCGATGCAACTCAGGAAACTCTGCGGTTCAGCTGGCGACACGAACAAGACGTTATGTTTGAGGTTGAATTCCTTTACGGCCGGTAGATCCGTGGAAACGACCGCCTTCCCGGCCGCGAGATATTCATTGATCTTGATTGGCACTACGGTTTCGGTCTCCGCGTTATTGAGATACGGCACAATGCAGACATCAAAGGATTTGACGTAACGGATCAGTTCGTTGTGAGGCTGCTGCGCGATCAGGGTTACATTTGGCAGATCCGGCAGGTCGCGCAGTGATGTTTGTATCGGCCCGACGAAGATCCAACGCCACAGCGGACGCTTTCTGGCCATCTCGGACAACATATCGACGTTGACATGGCGATGTAACCCGCCGATATAGCCAACCACCGGACCAGTTTTCTCGCGCGCCTGCTCCTCCTGGGTCGTCTTAGAGATAGGCTGGTTGTTCGCCTGGTTTATGGCGAAATGAGTCATTGTTATTCCGGGTGTAAAAACGTGGACATTGTTTGTCCAGCGGGCACAGTGTTCCGCCAACTGTTTGGAATTAGAGAACACGAGGTCGCTCAGTTGAACCAGCTCTTTCTCGCTCTGCTTTAGCGCGGATGCGTAGGGCGTAAGTTGCGAGAAGTCGGCTATGCAGTAATAGACCACTATGCTGCGTGGAGCCTTCAGAAGTTTAATCAGTTCCAAAGCAGTGTTGGTTGGCAGGTGGGTCCAGAGGATCGGGTCGTTCATCCCCAAGTTGCGGGCAGTTCGCCGCACGATCGGCAACAGCAGCCGCCGATTGACTTGTCGACGCCAGCGTCCGCCAAACGGCGGTAGCACCAACGGCGAACAAACAAATACGTTTGGTTCCACTTCGCGTACGCCATGGGAAGGCAGTGAACGCGACCATGATTTCAGGCGCTGGCCCACTCGTGCAGCGTCCTTAATTCCGGGTGAGCGGATGCCTGTGTTTTCTACATAAAGGACACGGTTTCCAGCCTGGGCCAGCCGCGATGCAATTTCTTGCGCATGCTGCCAGAGAAATCCCCACTCAATACTGGAAATGAGAATGATGTCCTTGGCTGTTAACATTGAAAGACCAGATTCAATAGTTCCAACTTTGAAACGAGAGGTTTATGCGAGCACAGTCAATCAATGATTTACCAGGAACATGTCAACCTTGGATTTGCGCCAAGTCAAAGTATTGAACCCGGATGTGAGTGTCAAGAGGTGCTATCGCACCGTGAGAAGTTCGCTTCCGCGTCTGTTGGTGGTTCTTGTCAGTCGTTCGCAATTTCGAAGTGCGTGAATCATTTCCAGAAGGCCCCAACTTTGGGAAAGCCTCGTTTAATACTATTCTCAAACTGCGTGTTAGCACGCTTTGGTGCGCAAGCTCCTGGTTCATTCCTTTTGCTATTAAGCAATAACGATTTCATAGGGATTTAAGAGTCACCTTATGCCAGTTTGCATCGCAGGAATGCACCGTTCGGGTACGTCCATGGTCACAAACCTGCTTCATCTTTGTGGCCTGTACCTGGGCGCTGAAAATGAGCTTACGCCGGCTACACCTGCTAATCCCGAAGGGCATTGGGAACACAAGGGGTTCGTCGAGATCAACGAAGGGATTCTCAAGCAACTTGGTGGTGCATGGTACCAACCGCCGTCATTGAATCCGGGTTGGGAGAACAACGAAAGAATTTTTTCTCAGAAGCAAGCTGCGGTTTCACTTGTGCGCACTTTCCTGGACAGGGAACCCTGGGGTTGGAAAGATCCGCGCAACTCTTTAACCTTGCCACTATGGAAAGCCTTGTTGCCGGGTGCAAGGGTAGTGATTTGTGTACGAAACCCGCTCGAGGTCGTGGCCTCTCTGCAACGGCGCCCGGTTTTCAAATATTCGGAAGGCAGCGCCCTTTGGAAGCTATACAAGGAAACCAGGGCGGCGGTGTCACTGACTCGTCGTCGCTCTTTTTCAACTTCCGCCTGCATGGAACTCTGGCGGAGCTACAACCAGAGAATACTAAGCGATACGACTCGGGAACAACGGATCATCACGCATTACGAAAGTTACTTGCGCAACGCGAATACGGAACTGCAGCGCGTCCTGAGATTTCTCGATCTAGAGGTTCCAGATCAGTTCATTGAAAGGGCAGGAAACGTCGCTTCGAGCAAGTTGCGACACCACAAGGCGAGTGGCTCAACAAACAACCTTCCCATTGATGTTTCTCAGTTGTACGAAGAGTTGAATCAAGAAGCTGGGTTTGTTCAGGGAGCGTAAAGCGCAAAGTTGTCATAAGACTTTGAACGAGGCTTTTTGTGGAAATGAATTTGGAGAATCAAAGCCTGCGGAGGAATGTCCTTTCTGTCGCTCTGTGCACCTTCAACGGCGCTTCGTTTTTGCCGGCGCAGCTCAACAGCATTCAAATACAAACCCGACTTCCCGATGAGATGATCGTCTGTGACGACGGCTCTGCCGATAACACGGCTGAAATTATTGAGTCCTTTTCAGCCTCAGTTTCATTTCCAGTCAGATTGCAGAAGACCAATCGCACTTTGGGGATCACGAAAAACTTCGAGCGTGCAATTGGTGATTGCCGCGGTGACATTATCGTTCTTTGCGATCAGGACGATGTTTGGCAGCCACAGAAGCTCGAGCGAGTTGAGGATGCGTTCATGGACAACCCTGCGGCGGGTCTGGTGCTGAGCAACGCTGAGATAGTCGACGAAAACCTGGTGCCGCTTGGCTACTCACTCTGGTCATATCTGAAGTTCAAACCGGGCAGGAATCACGGGCCGAGTACTCTAAAGAAGTTTGTGAAACGAAATCCCAGCTTCGGCACAACGATGGCTTTTAGAGGCAGCTTTAAGAAGCTATTGCTGCCAATACCTTCCGACGTCGCCCATGACATGTGGTGTGGCCTGGTAATCGCCGCGAGTGCCCCAGCAGTCTTTATTAGTGATGCGTTGGTGCGGTATCGCCAACACGAGAAGCAGTACACGGGAGACGTAGCAAAACGCCTCGCCTTCAGCAGTAGAGTTGCTGATGCACGCAACCTTGGCAACACGGCGCTTCGCGAAACGCTGAACCTTTACCAGCAGGCTCTTACTCGTTTGCAAGCCAGCGAGTCTGGCAACTCTGCAGTGATTCGTTTGTTTGAAGAAAAAATCAATCATATGATGACTCGCGCTGCACTACCCGAAGGCCGACTTGAGAGATTCGCAATTGCGTTGCGAGAATTAGTGACACGGCGATACCACCGTTATTCAGATGGCAGCCTGAGTTTCGCAAAAGATGCGTTCCTCTGACAAGGCCAAACAGCCGTCGCTCGATTATGATCTTATTCCAACCAAGTTGGTCTTTGGATCTCCACAACGGGAGAGTGTTTCGTGTTATCACCGGGAGTCTTAACCATTAAGGCAAGTATCCATCTGTGATGCGAGTGCTCATCGCCATTCCCGCCTATAACGAAGCGGCAACGATTCAAGATGTAGTAACGAGAGTCAGGGAGAGCTTGCCGGAGTTCGATCTGCTCGTAATCAACGACGGGTCAACCGACCTTACCGGCAAGAGTCTGGACGACCTCAATGTGGTTACAGCAACGCATCTCAGCAATCTCGGCTACGGACGCTCGATCAATACGGCAATAAAGTATGCGCTGCGCTATGACTACGAGGCCCTGGTCACGCTTGACGCTGATAGCCAGCATTATCCTGAACAGATGCCAAACTTGCATGACGAGAGTCGCAAAGTTACTAGCTGACGCCGGAGTCGCTTCCCTTGGGCCATGTGTGATTGGAGCGACTGGCGGCTCTGGCACGCGGGTAGTGGCACGAATCGCGCGTCGGGCGGGACTATTTATGGGAGGGCGGTTGAACGAACCGGAGGATACGCTGGTTTTCGCTACCTATTATGATCGCTGGATAAACACGGTCATGCGTTTTAACAGTCCGCTTCCCTGCGATCTTACGGAACGAATGAGCGAAGAGCTCGCAACGGTTTTGGAGAGCGATGCAGTCATTCCGCACCAATCAAATCAGCGGTGGGGCTGGAAAGAGCCTCGCAGTATCTATCTGATTAGATTCTTCGATAGCCAGTTTCCGGCCTTTAAGTTTCTACACGTTATTCGCGATGGCCGAGATATGGCGTTCTCGGGAAACCAGAATCAACTCAAGAAACACGGGAGTGCCCTGTTGAGCGTGCGCGAGAGATTTGCACGAACGCCGTTGAAGTCCATCACGCTGTGGAGCCGAATAAATCAGATGGCGGCCGATTATGGTGAAGCGATTTTAGGAAGTCGGTACCTGCGCATTCGTTTCGAGGATCTTTGCGCCAATCCGGTTTCAACGTCCGGGCAGATTGTTAGCTTTCTGGAACTTAAGGGAGATCCCGAGGCGATTGCGCGACAGGAAGTGGTCGCCCCGCCGACTATTGGCCGCTGGCAACTTCAATCACCCACGTTGGTGGCAAAGGTGCAGCAGGCGGGAGAAGTGGCCCTACGCAGGTTCGGCTACCTTGAATGACCAGTCAGGAATCTATAGATGCGAAACCTGTCCATTCGTCCGAACACGCCGTCGGCATGGCCCTTAAGGCAGGCAACGGCAAAACGCGTGTGACCCTGGAGCAGTCGAAGAACTGTTTTTGCCGGCAATTCAAGCAAGAGTGAATAGCAATGATAGAAGAGGCGGTGATACCAGTTGCCATATTTATCGATCATGTAAACGCGATTGCGTTGCGACAGATAACCTGTGAACTCGTGAAATTGATACGGTTCGCTTCGGTGCTTGAATAAGACTCGCTGATCTGTGTAAGCCGCCAATCCTTTCGCGCTTAATTGAAAGCCAACATCGAGTTCATCGAAATACATAAAGAGCTCTTCGTCCATTCTGACGTTCGCTTCCAGCGCCTTTCTGGTAAATAGAACCAGGGCCCCGTGAACACATTGAACGCGTTGTACTTCATCGCCTGGATCTTGAGGGGCTTCAAGCCACGACATTCGCGAAGTCCATTTATGGTAAACACCGCCCGCTGACGCTCTTCGTTTGCCGGTTAGGAAGCTAACCTCAACGCCGCCGACTACACCCGCATTTTCATTAGCCGTTGCGGTTTCCACCAAATTGGCGAGCGCATTTTTATCCACTTCAATGTCGTGATTGCACAAGACTACGCAATCGTAGCCTTCATTCAGAGCCTGTTTCAGAACGAAGTTGCTTCCTCCGGTGTACCCCAGATTCTCCGGGAGAACTGTCAGGCTAACGTCAGGAAATTGTATTGCGAGCTCCGCGACGGAGTTGTCGCTTGAAGCGTTATCGACGACCTGCAGCTTGTAGTTCGGGTAGTTTTGGCATTGAAGCGTGCGGAGCGTAGTCAGCAAGTACTCGGCCGAGTTGTAGCTCAAGACTGAAACCAGAATACGCGGGAAAGGATGACCGGAGGTAACGGAATTGGACTGAGTCGACACAGGCGAGAGAGTAACCGTTTCCCTGGCAGGTCGGAAAGCACTTTTCTCTCGTTTGTTTGAAATTGCCTTTTTGGGTGTGTAGTACCAGGAAGCGCGAAAGGTTAGACCATCTCGTAGAGAGAAGGAACGATCACCAGAATGAAATGAAGGACGCCCTTTTCATCAACAAATGTCTCGCGCCGTGCTTTCCTTCCTCTTGAAACAATTCAAAAAAAAGCGGCCACGCGCATAGATTCAGCATTAAGCATTGTCAACTATTGGGCCACCGCGCTTTCGTCCTTGCGCTTGAGAATTCCCAGTGATTTTGTCAGGACAAATAGAAAGGTGAGAACCGTCGCACAAGTCGCTGCCAGCGCGATTCCCGGAACCCCAAACTGTCGGATGAAAACCACGTCAAGCACGATCGTCAACACCAGATTCAAGGCTGCTGACCACATGGTGATATGGGTTGCAAGCAGGGATGACAACAGTCGGGCAACTAGAATGTTTCCAACGTAGAAAGGTATCTGGAGGACATAAAATGACTGGACTTGGGAAACCACTTGTGCGTCGCTGCCGGTGAACGATCCCCGCTGAAAAAGCACGTCAACGATGGCGCGTGAGAAGAAAAACAACACTGCGACAAGCGGGACGCTAAGGACAACCAGAAGCAGCAGGTACCGCTTTAAAGTGTGTCGCAAACCACGCCAATCATGATGTGCGGCCAGTCTCGAATAGAAAGGCACCACAGCGGCGCCCAACGCCACACCGGCAATAGCCACCACGCTGCTGGTTATCCGGCTTCCATAACTCAGTGCGGAAACATTTCCGGAAGGGAGCATCGCCGCAAAGGCGCGGTCGGCAACGGTCGCGCCACTGCGCAACAAACTGGCCGCGACGCGTGGGCTAAATTGTTTCGCAATTTGTCTGGTGTGATTGTCAAAACCGTACCATCTGGGGCGAAGGCTGATTCCTCGGGCCTTTAGAGCGAGGCCCAGAACTATCATCTCCAGGAGTGCACCGCCCACGATTCCAGCGGCTAGCGCAAAAATTCCCCAGGATCTAAGGAAGAGAAGAACTACAATCGTGACGAAAGGTGTAAGTACCGGAGTGAGTGCTACCAGCGCGAAACGTTCGGCAGCGTTTGAAACTGCTCCCCATATATTTGCCATCCCGCTGAACAGGACAATGGGTGACATCACCAACATCAAATCTGAAGTGAGCTTTAACTTTTGCGCCGAGAATCCCGAGGCTAACCAGGGAAGATAGATCCCGGCACCAAGTGTCAGAACCAGCGTCGTTACTCCTAGTAGCGTCAGGCTGCCAGCGGTGATGCTGGAAAATACGCGCTGGGCATTCTCTGGTCCTTCCCGTTCGCGGACCAAAATGTAGGTGGGGATCAAAGAGGTACTGAAAGAGTTGGCGATAACGTTGATTCCCAATGAAGGGATCAGAAACGCGATCAGAAACGCATCGAGGTTGTCGCCGGTACCAAAGCGCCAGGCTACCAGGAGTTCTTTGAAGACAGCTACAAATTTGACGATTACAGAGAGCGCTGCAATAGCAAGGGTGGCTCTGAATATCCGCCGATTGATCGAGCGGGTCGTGTGCTCTTTCCAGAGCCCCAGCAGCCTGGACCTCAAGTTAGTTGTGCTCAAGGTGGTTTAAGGATTCGGGAGGGGCGTTCGGTTTTCCCTGGGACGACGTGTTTACAACGGTCTGGCTGCTCCTGATGAAACTCTTTTGAACGAGATAGTTGAGGATCGAGCCAGCGTTAGCTTCCGATGTCGAATTGATTGTCTCTAATTTTACCTCGGCATGCTGGGGTGCTTCGTAAGGATCGTCGATACCCGTAAAGTTTTTAATCTCACCGCGGCGCGCCTGAGCATACATTCCCTTCGTGTCCCGTCTTTCACACTCCTCAAGCGGCGTGTCGACGAAGACTTCCACGAAGTTTTCATCACCGACCATGCTGCGCACATCATTGCGGGTGCTGCGGTAGGGACTGACAGCGGCGCAGATTACGGTGCCACCATGCCGCACGATTTCAGCCGCTACAAAACCTATTCGTCGAATGTTTGAATCGCGATCCTCTTTACTAAACCCCAAACCTTTCGAGAGATGTGTGCGAACTACATCGCCGTCCAGCACGGTTATCTGCCGTCCATGTTCCTGCAATAAAACGGTCAGGATTTCAGCAGTGGTCGATTTCCCAGCGCCACTAAGCCCCGTAAACCAAATGCAGACACCTTGCTTATGACGCGGTGGATATGTTTCCGCGAGAATCTGTGCCACTTCCGGCCTGGTAAACCAGCCAGGCAACTGTGTTCCTACCTCCAGATACTCCTCGCGCACCTGCGTGCCGGATAGGGAGACCGTGCGTGTTTCAGGAGCTAATAGCGATGCGTCTTCATAACGATCCTCCTCCGGAAGGTAAACAAACTCGCGAAAGGGCAAAACCTTCACTCCAAGTTCAGCGGAGAATTCTTGCGCCATTTCCTGTGCCGCGAGAGGCGGATAGAATGGCTTACCGCTTGAGTCCACTCCGGGGCTAGCATGATCTCGACCGATGATTAGATGGTTGGCGCCATAGTTCCGACGAATCACTGCATGCCACAATGCTTCACGAGGCCCGGCCAAACGCATGGCGAGAGGGAGCAACGAAAGTAGAATGCGATTCGGATCGTAGTAGCGTGACGCCAGCGCTTTGTAAGTGCGTACTCTGGTGTAATGGTCAACATCTCCGGGCTTGGTCATGCCCACAACCGGGTGCAACAAAAGAATACCATCGACAGCTTCGGCCGCGCGCTTTGTTATCTCCTCATGGGCGCGATGAAGCGGATTGCGGGTCTGGAACGCAACTACATTGCTTCGTCCCAGCTCTTTGAGTCGAAGACGAGCTTCGGCCGGAGTTAACCGGATTTCACCGAAATCGTAATGACGCGGAAGTTGAAGAACTCGTAAAGAACCTGACACGTTTGTGCTGCCCCACCGGTGCATTTCCGCCACTAACGGATGGCGCAGGTCAGTTGTGCCAAAAACCCCGAGGGCCTCGCGGTCGAGATTCCAGTCATAGATTTCTTCAACGCGCATCACTGCCAGGATCTCGTTCTTTGCGTCTCGTAGCGCAACCTCTTTATCAAGTTTGACCGGCGCCCCTGCGGCGATCGGAAGTGTGACAGCTATCGGAAAGAGTTGGCCGCTGCCAAGTCGCATTTCGGCGATGACGCGTTCATAGTCTTCACGATTCATAAATCGATCGAGCGGAGAAAACGCGCCGATGGCGAGGAGTTCCAAGTCGCACGTCGCCCTTTCCGAGAGCTGGATTGACGGCAGTTCACAGGCCTTCGACTTGAGCTCGTCGAGTTCGGCTGATGTCGCCAGCAAGTCGATTAGTTTTCCACTGCAGGGAGGAATTAAGGTGGTCGCGGTAATCTGTTCAGGCAAAGTTCATCGTTCCTATCGAGAGTCTAAGCTTAACGAACCGGATAGTTATGTTTTCTTGAGTATCTGAAGCGGTCGGATGTTAGCACAGGTCAGAACAGGTAGTGATGAGGAGCGCCTTGAGTGAAGAGGTTCCTGGTTCTCAAGTCCGGTCTGGAAATCGTAGCGAAGGTAGTATTCCCCGGCACTTTCTTTTTGGGGGCGCGAAACCTGATCATTGTCTGTCGCCTTAATCCGGCAATCCGGCAGTTGCTTCCTCAATCGTTGGATACCATGTACCCACTTGCTTTGTGGTCGGTCATCGAATAGGGTTTTCTCACTGTGTGTGGAATCGTCGGCATTGTGGACAAACGCGAAAGAGTCGTTGATGAAGCTCTATTGGGGCGGATGTGTGCTGCCATACAGCATCGCGGTCCAGACGACGACGGCTTCTACGTGAACGGGTCAGTGGGCCTCGGCATGCGGCGCCTTTCAATCATTGATGTCAAAGGTGGCCGGCAACCGATCCACAATCAGGATCGCACTGCCTGGATCGTTTTCAATGGAGAGATCTATAACTATCAGGAACTGCGCGAAGATTTAGAAAAAGCTGGTCATCGTTTTTATACCAATAGCGACACAGAGGCTATCGTTCACGCATACGACCGTTATGGTTCAGACTGTCCCCGGTATCTTCGCGGTATGTTTGCCTTCGCGATCTGGGATGAACGCAAACAGGAACTCTTTCTGGCGCGCGACCGCGTGGGCAAGAAGCCCCTCCTTTATGCCAATCTCGAAGGTGAGTTTTTATTCGCGTCGGAATTTAGCGCCTTGTTGCTTCACCCTCGGGTCAGCCGCAATATCGATTTCCGCGCCATCGATCACTACCTGTCGTTTATGTGCGTGCCTGCTCCTCTGACGGCGTATCAAAGCATCAGAAAAATCGAACCGGGCCACAGTCTTCGATGGAGCAAAGGCGAAATCACTATTGAGCGTTATTGGCAGCCTGACTTTTCCCGCAAGCTCAAAATTTCAGAGGCAGACGCAGGAGAGCAAGCGATTCGTGTGCTGCGCGACGCGGTTCGTGTTCGGTTGATGTCCGAAGTGCCACTGGGCGCATTCCTGTCGGGTGGTATAGATTCCAGCGCAGTCGTGGCTCTGATGAGCGAAGAATCAAGCGAGCCCGTGAAGACTTTTTCCATTGGCTTTGAAGAGCAGGATTTTAGTGAGTTACACCACGCGCGTCGGGTCGCGAAACATATTGGCGCTGACCATCACGAGTTCATCGTTAAGCCGGATGCGATGGAAGTTTTGCCAATTCTCGTGGAACATTACGGTGAGCCGTATGCCGACTCTTCTGCGATACCTACTTATTATGTCGCGCGCGAAACACGCAAACACGTTACAGTGGCACTGAACGGCGATGGCGGTGACGAGTCGTTTGCCGGATATGAGCGATATGCCGCGATGCGTTTGGCGGAACAGTATCATCGGGTTCCGAAGTTCTTTCGCGACTCTGTAATCTCCCAGGCCGTGGATCTAATTCCTACCTCCGAGACGAGCCGCAGCCGTGTGAGAGACGCAAAGAGGTTTCTCCGAGCAGCGTCTTTGCCGCGCGTCGAACGTTATCTCCGCTGGGTGAGTACATTTGACGGTCCGGCAAAAGCAGATTTGTATTCTTCGGATTTTCAGGAGCAGACGAAGGAGTTCGACGCGGGTAAAACCCTCGACAAATGGTTTGGGCACGCTAATGGTTCGGGAGTCGTCGATGCTTTGTTACTGACGGACATCATGACCTATCTGCCAAACGATCTGCTCGTAAAAGTGGATATTGCCACGATGGCCGTTTCACTGGAGGCGAGATCACCGTTTCTGGACCACAAAGTGATTGAGTTTGCTGCCAGTCTGCCAGAGAACCTGAAGTTACGCGGACTGACAACGAAATATCTATTGAAGAAAGTGTTGAGAAAACTCTTACCGGCGGAGAATCTCGATCGCCGGAAGATGGGATTTGGAGTACCTATTGGGCATTGGTTTCGCGGCCGGATGCAACCGTTTCTGCGTGAAGCGTTGCTTTCGGACAGAGCGTTGTCGCGCGGCCTCTTTGATCCGGCTGCAGTCAGACAAATGGTCGAGCTGCACACGACCAGCAAGCGAGACTATTCGCATCAGCTATGGACACTGCTGATGCTGGAGTTGTGGTTTGAAAGGTTTATCGATTAAGAGTGAAGCCTGTAGCTTTGTGTTTGGGGCCGTGTGATTAGGTCGGCTCCGGGAAAATCGCTGGATGCCCTGGAACGGAGACCAAAGCACAAGGAACAAAGCTCAAAACTCTAATTCCAGGATTTCAGGCTCTTATGAGGAGGTCTTCCCTGTTGAAAGGTGTCGTACTAGCCGGTGGGTTGGGAACACGTTTGCGCCCGTTGACCGCCGTGACCAATAAACACCTGTTGCCTGTCTATCATCAACCGATGATCTATTATCCGGTGCAGACCCTTGTGAACGCCGGCATCACTGACATCATGATCGTTACGGGAGGCAACTCAGCCGGCGATTTTCTAAAACTGCTGGGCAATGGTAAGGCGTTTGGATTGAAGCATCTCAATTACACTTATCAGGAAGGCGAAGGCGGAATCGCGGAAGCGCTTTCACTGGTGGAACACTTCGCGGCGGGCTCGCCAGTCTGTGTGGTGCTTGGCGATAACATCATTCAGGGCAACATTCGGAACGCAGTGCGCTCTTATCGTCATCAGGGGGGCGGCGCCAAGATCATTCTGAAGCGTGTTCCGGATCCGCAGCGCTTTGGTGTCCCGGAGTTGAGTGGCGCTAATGTGACGCGCATTGAAGAGAAACCTGAAACTCCCAAGTCCGAATACGCCGTGATCGGCATTTACATGTACGACGCCGAGGTCTATGACATCATTCGCACGTTGAAGCCTTCAGGACGCGGCGAGTTGGAAATTACCGATGTCAACAATGCCTACATTCAAAAAGGGGAGATGACCTGGGAAGAACTGGAGGGCTGGTGGACCGACGCGGGCACCTTCGAAAGTCTGTTGCACGCTTCGAATCTGGTGGCGGAAACCGGCGCGAACAACATGCAAATCCAGGAGCGTGCCGAGGTCGGAGTCAATGCCTAACAGATTCAAGCCCGGTCGAATCGCCGGCGTTGAAGTTAAAGATTTAAGAAAGTTTTCCGATTCCAGGGGATGGTTGGTGGAGCTGTTTCGCCATGACGAACTTGCAGCAGAATTTCATCCCTCCATGGCCTACATGTCCTCCACGGCGCCAGGCATCACGCGCGGACCACACGAACATGTCGGGCAAGCCGATCTTTTCTGTTTCCTCGGACCATCCACCTTCAGGCTGCGGCTGTGGGACAATCGCGAACCCTCCGAAACATTCAACAAGGTGATGACACTGGAGGCCGGGGAGGAGAATCCGAAGTCAATTTTGGTTCCTGCGGGCGTGGTTCATGCCTATCAGAATGTTGGTAGCACGCAGGGCATTGTGATCAATTGTCCTAACCGATTGTACATGGGCCACGGAAAGGCAGACGCGGTAGATGAGATCCGGCATGAAGATGACTCGGAGACGATCTACCGGATCAGCGAAGGCGTTGAAGACTGCTGATTGCAGATTGAAATCGCGTTAGACATTCGTCCAAATCATCACCCAGGTTGTTGTTCGTCAGTGAACAAAATAACTTTCTGCTCATCCCTGTTTAGGGCAAAGCGCAATCGGCTGTTATGAAACTCATTCGCATCATCGCGCGCCTGAACGTTGGCGGCCCGGCCAAACATGTCGTTTGGCTGACGGCTGGATTGCGCGCGCCTGAATGGGAGTCGATCCTCGTCGCGGGCCGCGTGCCACCAGAAGAAGAAGACATGGGTTATTTTGCAACCGAGCAGGGGGTCAACCCGCTGTTCGTTACCGAGATGAGCCGGGAGATTTCGTTGCAGGATGCGGTGACAGTATGGAAGCTGTTTTGCCTATTTCTTCGCGAGCGGCCCGATGTAATTCACACCCACACAGCCAAGGCTGGAACAGTCGGCCGAGTTGCGGGATTACTCTATCGTTGGCTTACACCTGGCATGTTTGTCGGACGACCGCGGAAGTGTTGCTTTGTGCACACTTACCACGGTCATATTTTCCATGGCTACTATGGTCGCTTTAAGACGGGCGTTTTTCTACTGATCGAGAGGATGTTAGCGCGCCTGGTTACTGATCGCATAGTTGTTGTCAGTGAGCAACAGCGGCGGGCGATACATGAGACTTTCGGTGTTGGGCGGCCGCAACAGCTCGCCGTTATTCCGTTGGGACTCGATCTCGAGGTCTTCTCCGGCTGGAAAGGCCGTGCTTCCAACTTTCGGCAGGAACTGGGAATCGCCGACGACGAGATTCTCGTCGGCATCGTTGGCAGGCTCACAGAGATTAAAAACCATGATCTCTTCCTACAGGCCGTCTCGTTATTCAAAGAGACGGAGGCGGCGCGGCAGTTTAAGGTTAGGTTTGTCGTTATCGGCGATGGTTCCTTAAAGACCAGGCTCGAATCGCAAGCATTCGCCCTCGGGCTCGACTCCGACATTATCTTCGCAGGGAATCGGAAAGACCCGGAAGATTTCTATCCGGCCCTGGACGTGGTAGCGTTAACTTCCAACAACGAAGGCACACCCTTAACGTTAATTGAAGCGATGGCAAATGCTCGTGCGGTTATTGCGACGGCCGTGGGTGGCGTCGTCGATCTCCTGGGCAATGCCAGCTCCTCTGCCCAAACGGGGCCCTATGCTGTCTGTCATCGTGGGCTCAGTGTGCAGCCGGGTAACGCTGCGGCGTTCGCCGCGGGCCTCTGCCGGCTGGTTGTTGACCGCAAGCTGCGCGACGAGATTGGGGCGAGAGGATTACAATATGTCGAAGAAAAACACTCTCGCCAGAGATTACTCGACGACGTGCGGGCCTTGTATAGCGAATTGTTGCCGGTGACAACGACCTCGACCAGCGCAAGACCTTCGCGAACGGCGCTTGATGCAAAGCTTCAAGATGTCCAACCGAGTTCGGCGAGAGTCAACCACTCTTCTTGAGAGCTGATTTTTGTAGCAGTAGTTTTCTCGTTAAAAACCCAGAAGGAGACTCATTTATTTGCGCGTATTGATTACAGGCGGGGCCGGCTTCATCGGCTCACATCTAGCAGATGCATATATCGAACGCGGTGACGAGGTCTTTGTTATCGACGATCTCTCAACCGGCACCATCGAAAATATTCAGCACCTTAAGAACCATCGCAACTTTCATTACACGATCGAAAGCGTCCATAACCAGCCTGTCACTGCAGAACTTGTAGATCAATGCGATGTGATCTTTCATCTGGCTGCGGCGGTGGGCGTCAAACTCATTGTAGAGAGTCCCGTCAGAACGATCGAGACGAACGTCCGCGGCACCGAAGTGGTCTTAGCGCTGGCGAACAAGAAAAAGAAGCGGGTGCTGGTCGCTTCGACCTCGGAAGTTTATGGATTGAGCACCGATGTGCCTTTTCGCGAAGACGGGAACCTTGTGATGGGCGCCACCACGAAGGGGCGTTGGAGCTATGCTTGCTCAAAAGCCATTGACGAGTTTTTGGCTCTTGCTTACTGGCGCGAAAAGAAGCTCCCAACCATCATTGTGCGGCTTTTCAATACTGTCGGCCCGCGGCAAACGGGGCGCTACGGAATGGTAATACCGACCTTTGTGAAACAAGCACTCGCGGGCCGGCCGATCACCGTTTATGGGGACGGGGGGCAGACACGCTGCTTTGGTTATGTCGGCGACGTCGTGGCAGCGCTGGTCAGAGTCATGGACCATCAGCAAGCCGTGGGTCAGGTCTTCAACATTGGATCTGACGAAGAGATTTCAATTCTCGAGTTGGCCGAACGGATCAAGAAACTAACCAACTCGGAATCGGAGATAGTCTTTGTGCCCTATGATGAGGCGTACGAGGAGGGCTTCGAGGACATGCCGCGTCGTATTCCAGACACCACAAAGGTCCGGAACCTGGTCGACTTCCGACCGCAGGTAAACCTCGACGGAATTCTGCGCAGCGTGATCGAGTACCAAAGCGGCCGGCTCGGCGAGGTGGGTCATGGAGAGTACTGAGTTGTGTTAGGAAAATCTTGAGCCATGAGGCCGTAACGGAAAACTGATTTGTGGTTGGTAGTCCTGCGCCTTGAGTCTCGAGTATTCAGCCTGAGAACCGGAAAACCCTACTCGATCTCGGTGCCTCCTATCGCCTGGTTTCCACTCTACCGGTGAATCCGAACTGCTTCCTCTTTCAGGGGATTATGCCTTTTAGCTCAGTCAATCTCTTCGCACTTGCCGTTTCGGTAGCGCTCGCGCTCATTTTCACACCTCTAGTGCGCGCAGTGGCCCGACGCCTCGGCATGGTCGCCAAGCCAAAAACAGATCGCTGGCATAAAAAGCCAACCGCCATGTTAGGCGGAGTCGCCATCTGGCTTTCCGTGGTCATCAGCTTCCTCGTTTTCCTGCCTGATACGACGTACGGTTGGCGGATCCTAATTGCCAGCACGTTTCTTTTCCTGGTGGGTCTGGTCGACGATATTCTGCATATCAAGCCCTATCAGAAACTGGTCGGCCAGATTATGGCGGCGGCCTACGTCACCTACTACGGACTAAGTTTGCCCTGGACCAGTTCAGTGTCAGTCAATATGGCGCTGACCATTTTCTGGTTAATTGGAATCACGAACGCACTTAACCTGCTCGATAACATGGACGGGCTGGCAGCAGGTATTGGCATTATCGCCTCCGCATTTCTTGGATTGAGTTTTGTAACTACCGGTCAATTCACTGAGGCGTTGATGCTGCTCACGTTTGCCGGTGCCCTTCTGGGTTTCCTGGTCTATAACTCGAATCCCGCGTCAATCTTCATGGGAGATTGCGGCTCCCTTTTCGTCGGATTCCTTCTTGCCAGTGCTGCGTTGGTAAATGTTTCCGGAGGACGTTCGCGCAGCTTTTTACCAGTACTGGCCGTACCCATCCTCGTCTTATTTATTCCAATTTTTGATACGACGTTCGTCACCATTTTAAGAAAGCTCTCGGGACGTGCTGCGTCGCAGGGCGGAAGAGATCACACTTCGCATCGACTGGTGGCGCTCGGATTATCGGAGCGCCGCGCAGTATGGATGTTGTATGGACTGGCCGCACTTTCCGGGCTGCTGGCTGTCTTGGTGCAGCGCGTAAATCTCGATGTCAGTCTGGCGGCAATTGCCGGCTTTACCGTTTTGCTGACGCTGTTGGGTGTCTACCTGGCCGGTGTAAAGGTCTACGACGAGACTGAAGAGGCTCTCGCGCTTCGCGACAACTCGCTTTATGCGTTTCTCATTGATGTTTCGTACAAGCGGCGCATCTTCGAGGTACTGCTGGATCTGGTTTTGATAATACTCGCTTACTGGAGCGCCTACGCGATGAAGTTTGGCGCACTCTCGGGGAGTGCCGCCTGGAATCTGTTTCTACGCACTCTGCCGGTGCTCGTATTTGTGAAGATGGCGACGTTTCTTGTGCTGGGCGTCTATCGCGGCCTCTGGCGCTATACCGGTCTTGACGACTTGATAGTCTTCGTTAAGGCCGTCGCGGTGAGCTCGATCCTCAGCATGATGGTGGTGCTGTTTGCGTTTCGTTTTGAAGGCTTTTCGCGCACTGTCTTCATAATCGATGGCGTGTTGATGTTGATGTTTCTGGCGGGCAGCCGCATGGCTTTTCGGCTCTTCCGGCAACTGCTCCCGGTTACGAAGAATGGTGGCGGCCGCCGAGTGCTTATTTACGGCGCGGGCGACGGCGGCGAGCTCCTGCTGCGGGAGTTGCTCAACAACCGCGATCTTGATTATTCACCTGTGGGATTTCTGGACGATGATCCTTCTAAAGGCGGCAAAGTAATTCATGGTCTGAAAGTGTTCGGCGGCAATGGCGATCTTTCCGCGATCTGTAAACGCCATGAAGTGGATGAGGTTTTGATTTCCAGCTTGAAGATGTCGGATCAAAGAGTCGCGGAGATTCTGGGTCTTTGCCGGGAAAATGAGATCGTTGTGCGCCGCATGCGAATAACGATTGAAGATTTGAGTTCTTACAACTAGCAGTAACAGAAAGCGTCTAAAGAGCGCACCCCAAAGTTTTGCAATTGAAGCTCGACGTGCCCGAACAAACCATTCATTTAAATCCCCGCCGTTTCGCAGTTCGCCTGCTGCTCATTTTCGTGCTTGCCCTGACTCTGGTCTGGGCTTTTTTTGTTGTCAGATGGTATCTGGGAAATACACTCGCGGAATATTTCAACGCTGATGACCGAGGCCTTGAGATGGCCCAGCTGGCAGTTTCGATTGCACCGAGCGACCCACTTACGCATTGGCGTTTGGGAGACGTTACCGCGAGAAAACTTCCCAGCGATCAAATCGGCCAGGTCGTCGCGGCGTATGAAAAGGCCGCCAGTCTATCGCCGAACGACTATCGCTTCTGGATGGCGTTTGGCAGTGCGTTAGAACAATCCGGAGACATATCCCGTGGCGAAAAAGCACTGCGAAGAGCCGTGGAACTAGCTCCGTCGTATGCTCTGCCGCGCTGGTACTTAGGAAACTTGCTGTTGCGCAGCGAGAGCTACGAAGCAGCCTTCGCCGAGCTGCAGAGTGCCAGCGACGCAGATCCGGAATTGCGAGGACAATTATTCAACCTTGCGTGGCGGGTCTTTGGCGATGATGAGCCGCAATCACTGCGCGCGGCTGTTGGTCAGTCTACTCAAACTCGTGCTCAGTTCGCCCTCTACCTGCTGGAGCGTGAACGCTTCGACGACGGTCTAAACCTTTGGGCCAGCCTCAGTGAAGCCGAAAAGCTAGTCAATAGTTCAACTGGCCGGCAAATCATTGAAACACTAGTTGCGGCACGCCGCTTTCGCCAGGCCATGGACGTCTGGAACCAAATAGCGCCCAACGAACACTCCCAGGCTCAACTGGATCAACTTCTTGATGGCAGTTTTGAAACCGGCATCTCTCACAGTGAGGGCGCGGTGTTCAGTTGGCAGGTCCAATCACAGCAACAGGCGCAAGTTGCAATCGACCCTGGCGTGGGCCGCAGCGGCTCGCGCAGCCTGCGATTGGTTTTCCAGGTTCGGACCACACTTGCCGAGGTCAACGTCTCTCAGTTGGTGCCTGTCAGGCCAAACTTCCAGTACGAGTTGTCCTATTTCCTGAAGACGCAGAAGCTTGAGAGTGCGGGGACCCCTGTGTGGACCATCTTTGATGCTGCCGATAATGTTGCCTTAGCCGTTTCGGAAGCGGCGCCAACCGGCATTAATGATTGGCAGCGAGTTGGTCTGTCATTTAAGACCGGAGCCAAAACAGAAGCGATCATCTTAAGGATGACGCGCTCAGCCTGTGGTGAAGACGGAGTATGTCCGATGTTTGGAACAATCTGGTATGACGACTTCTTTCTCAAGCGCACCAACTGAACTTGCCACCCAGAGTTCTCAGCATCCTGTGACCGTCAGCGCAGAGCGTCCTGGGTATCGCATCAGGCACACTTTGGCGAGCCGGTTTTTGTTTCTGGCACTCTGCGTTGCAATCGTATTGTCGGCGCTGGCATATGGCACTGTTCATTACTGGACCCTCGCGATTTTCAATTTGGGTGCTGTTGCCGTGCTCATGCTGTGGATTGTAGACGGCTGGAAACTCGGAACGTTGCGCCTCAGCTGTAATCTGCTTCAGTTACCCCTGCTGGGTATGCTGGCGCTCGGCTGTATTCAACTCCTGCCTTTAAGGACTCATGAGGGTGACGGGCTTCTTTCAATCCCAGTTGCCAAAGCACTGTCGTTCGATCCTTACGCTACGAGGCTGGTGCTGGTTCAGGTGGCGGCGCTCTTCATTTACTTTGCAGCAGTCCTGGTTTTCACCGACACACCGCGTCGTCTTCGATTGCTCGTTAGGACAATCATCATCTTTGGATTCTTTCTTGCCATTTTCGGCCTCACGCAATCTTTCACCAGCCCTACGCGTGTCTATTGGATTCGCGAGTTGGCGCAAAGCACTGCGTTTGGTCCTTTTATCAATCGCCATCACTTTGCCGGCTACATGGAACTCACGATGGCTTTGCCACTGGGTTTACTCTTCTCGGGAGGAATCGAGAAAGACAAAAGGTTTATTTATCTGTTTGCGGCCGGATTGATGGGCGTGGCGTTGATCATGACGAATTCGCGCGGTGGCATCCTCAGTCTGATGGCCGAAATCCTTTTCATTGCCGCGATCACCGCCTTCAGTCGCAAGCCGCACGCTACTCAATCCGAACGACCCAAACCAGGCGTGTTGGGAGCAGCAAAGCGCGCGGGCGCCGCCCTGGCACTCATCGTAGCGCTCTTCATCGGAGTGCTGTGGATGGGCGGTGAAACAGGGTTGAGTCGATTTCTCGGCACTGTTAACAGCGACGACCCGACTACAGGGCGCGCACACTTCTGGAGCGTCACAGTAGACATCATTAAAGCTCATCCTTTTATCGGCACAGGTCTGGGTGCGTTTGGTGTGGTCTACACCAATTACGATTCCCGCAATGGTGCTTATCGACTCGAGCAAGCGCATAACGATTACCTCCAGGTGCTTTCCGATGGCGGCATCGTCGGCGCCGCAATTGCCCTGTTTTTCGTTGTCATGCTTTTTCGTCTCGGCTTTCGCCGTATGGAGTCGGAAGACAAGTTCCGTCGAGGAGTTGCCATTGGCGCGATGGCAGGGTGCTTCGCGGTGCTCGTACACAGCTTTTTTGATTTCACTCTGCACACGACTTCCAATGCTCTCTTGTTTCTGATTCTGTCGGCGCTCGCAACGATGAATGGTCGAGTTGAGGACTTGCTGGGACGTCGCCGAAAACGAAGACGAAAAGTGACAGCGGAAGGCAAGTTACCGCCCGCGCCCACTCATGGTTGAAAAAGTCTTTGCTGTAGTATTATCCCGCAGCCCGATCTCCCGTTAACCCTGAAATAAGCAAATCCTCGAAAAGGAGCACGCGAAAGTGACTTCGGTGGCTTCCGCAAAAACAGAGGTGAATGATGAAGCGACTTCACCTTCTTACTCATCCGTTCCGGGAATGTGCCTCTCAGCGACGCTGCGTTACGGCAAGGGAGATGCGCTCAATCATAAAATGGCAGGAGAGTGGGTCCATTATTCGGCGCAGACATTCGTTGAGCGAGTGCGACACATAGCCCTCGGTCTTGCCGCTTTTGGAGTAAAGCCGGGCGATCGCGTCGCGCTCCTCTCTGAGAATCGACCCGAGTGGTCCATGGCCGATCTGGCCATTCTTAGTCTCGGCGCGATCAACGTTCCGATCTATACCACTCAGGCAGTCGATCAAGTTCGTTACATCCTTGCTGACTCTGGCACCCGTGCCATCTTTATCTCCAATCGACGGCTTTATAAGCACGCTCGCGAAGCTTTTGCAGGTCTGGACTTTCTGGAGAAGCTGATCTTCTTTGACGCTGATGCCGCGGAAGGTCTGGATCGCGCCATAACTCTCGACGCTTTGGAGCAAACCGGGGCGGAGCAGGATCGAACCCGGCCCGAGGCTTACGATGCATATTTGAAGGCCATCCACGCCGACGATCTGGCGACGATCATTTACACATCCGGAACCACCGGCGAGCCCAAGGGTGTGATGCTGACCCATCACAACTTCATCTCAAACGTGCTGGCAATCACCAGCGGCCTACCTATCGGTGAAACCGACGTGGCGTTGTCCGTGTTGCCGTTGTCGCACATTTTTGAACGAACCGGTTTCTACATCTTTTGCTATAGCGGCATGTCCGTCTATTACGCGGCGTCGTTTGACCAGGTCGGCGAGAACCTTCGCGAAGTTCGGCCGACGGTCATGACGGCCGTGCCGAGGTTGTTTGAGAAGGTCTACCATCGCATTGTGAAGAAGGGCATGTCGGAGAAGGGTTGGAAGCGGAAGGTGTTTATGCGGGCGTTGACGGTAGGCCAGACATACGCCGAGCTGCGCGATAAAGGGCAACGGATACCGCGCTTCTTAAGCATTCAGCAGAACCTGGCGAACAAGCTCGTGTTTTCGAAATGGCGGGAAGGAGTCGGCGGCAGACTGCGGTATTTTGTTTCCGGTGGCGCGCCGCTTTCCCCCGCACTCTCATACTCATTCCTGGCGGCCGGAATTCCCATTCTGCAAGGTTATGGCGCGACGGAGACATGCATCGTGTCGGCAAACAGGCCCGAGAACAATCGTGTCGGTTCCGTGGGCACTCCGTTCGCCGGCATCGAGCTGAAGATCGCGGAAGATGGCGAGATCCTGATTCGTGGCGACAACGTCATGCGTGGTTACTACGGTCATCCTGAAGAGTCGGCGGCGTGTTTGAAGGATGGGTGGTTTGCAACCGGTGACGTGGGCCACCTTGACGAAGAGGGCAGGCTTTATATTACCGATCGCAAAAAGGATCTTCTCAAACTTTCCAACGGCAAATATGTAGCACCGCAATTGATCGAGAGCCTGCTCAAGCAGAGCGAGTTTGTTAGTCAGGTGGTTGTCGTCGGAGCGGGCCGGAAGCAGCCGGTTGCGTTGATTGTTCCTGAGTGGGACGCGCTGAAGCAGGCGCTCTATTCCGCAGGTGCGGATTTTCCCGAGGACCGTCAGGCGCTCAGTCAGTTTCCAGACGCGATTAAACTGGTGCAGCGCGATGTTATCGATTTGACGAAAGGCCTCGCCGACTACGAACGAGTGCGCCGCGTTGCTCTGCTGCCGGAGGAATTCACCATCGATGGAGGCGAGTTGACGCCGACGCTCAAAGTAAAGCGCCGTGTGATCGACGAGAATTTTGGTGAGCTGCTTGAGAGTCTCTATTCATAGACTGAGCTGACCTCTCCCAGGCAAACAGATTATGGACGCAAGCAGGCTGAGGCGAGGGAAACGGAAACCAGCATGACACGGCTATTATTTGTGGGTCTCGGCGGGTTCCTAGGGCCGGTGTTTAGGTATTGGATCTCTGGTCTTATAGCCAGACGCTACGGCGAGACTTTCCCGCTGGGAACCCTGGTTGTTAATGCTCTCGGCTGTTTCCTGGTCGGGTTTTTCTTTTACTTTCTCTATGACCGCGCCCTCACGAACCCTACAACCAGAACGGTTGTGATCATTGGCTTATTAGGTGGGTTTACGACTTTTTCCTCTTACGGCCTCCAAACTCTCACACTCCTGAAAGATGGTGAGATGTTCCTCGCATTAGTAAATGTCCTGGCGTCGAACATTTTGTGCTTGTCGCTGGTCTGGCTGGGCTATAGCCTTGCAAGGGTATTCCAGTAATGATCATTCCAGGGGAAGGCTATCTACTCAGAGTCTTTGTTGGCGAGAGCGATAAGGTTGGTCACCGCCCGCTCTACGAAGTCATTGTTCTGAAAGCACGTGAGGCAGGATTGGCCGGGGCGACCGTTTTGCGCGGCGTGATGGGGTTTGGCAAGAACAGCATTCTACATACCGCGAAGATTCTCAGGCTGTCAGAAGATTTGCCAGTTGTGATCGAGATAGTTGACAGTCTCGAAAAGGTCGAAAGCTTTTTACCCACGCTTGATGAAATGATCACGGACGGCCTTGTGACCCTGGAAAGAGTTCGCGTTATTCAGTACAAGTCATCACGCTGATCCTATAAAGTCTTCTCCTCCTTCGGGCCTTCAGATAGAGTTAACATCTCGTTAAGTTTGAGTTCACGTTCTCGCATTACCTTCGGTGCATCACTCGCACCTTCGGAGGAAAATCCAATGCATTGTATTGAAAAGTTCGCACTGGCTTTACGGGCCGGTGTTTGTATCTTTTGTTCGTTCTTTGCCGTACCTGCGTTTGGCCAAACCCTCTCCGATTCTCCGGGCGCGGCTGGCAATGGATTCGCAAGCAACGAACCGCGGTCGGTGGTTGAGAAAGCGAAGGCAAGCGACTCTGAAAGGATCACAGCGCTCGAGGAAGCAATCAGGCAGCAGCATATTGATCTTCAGCAACTGCGAGAGTTGATTGCAGAGCAGACGCAGATGTTGAAGGAGTTGCGAGCCCTGCCGATCGGCACGCCAGCCGCGAGAACTTCTCCGCAGGTGGTGGTTGTCGCTGGTGGGAGTGCAAGTGAAACACAGAGCGTCCAGACGGGGGTTGCGGAACGCGTCACCGCGGTTGAAGCTCAGCTCAAAAAGAACAGCGAGTCAATCTCAAAACAACTAGGGTCGATCTCGTTTAGCGGGGATATCAGACTACGCTCAGAGATGTTCTTCGGCTTGACTAACTTCCTCCCGAACGCTGCAAATCCGACCGTGCTGGGTAACGAACTCAGTATGCGTTTCCGGCCACGCATTCGCGCACGGCTGGCGCTACGTGGTCAAGTCAACGAGCAGTTCGACTGGGGATTGCGCCTGGCAACCGGCAGTTACACCGACAACGTTTCCACAAACCAAACCCTGACTGATTTCTACAACCGCAAAGCTTTTGGTCTTGATCAGGCATTTGTCACCTACAAGCCGAAACAGGTTCCGGGATTGCGCATACAAGGCGGCAAGTTTGAACCGCCCTGGCTCTATACGGAAATGACGTTCGACAATGATCTAATGGTGGAAGGTCTCAATGAATCCTACTCAAGAAATTTTGAGGGTACTCTCAAGAACGTCACGCTGGTCGGCTGGCAATTGCCGATGCTGGAACGTAACTCGACGTTTGTGCGAAATCCCGACGGCACTGTGAACATTGACCAATCTCGACGAGGAGGCAGCGACCTGGCTCTGTATGGTGGCAACATTCGCGGGCGCTTTGAGCCCAGCTCCAAAGTCGCACTCACGATTTCAGTGTCCGATCATTACTTTAGCGGCACGCAGCATATCAGTCCGATTCAGGTGTTCGGTTCGGTGATCCAGCTTCCGGTGATTGTTACAATCCCCGCGACTGCTAATGCGCCGGCGCAGACGATCACCAGCCAGGTGTCGATACCGCGTGATTTCCTGGTTGCGGGCAACGGCAACGCAGGAGTTACCACTGCCAGTAACAACGCGATCAATCGCGACGGTCGTTTGGCTTCCGGCTTCAACCTCGTGGACCTGATTGGCAGACTGGAGTTGAAGCACAGCAGGCGGTTTCCGGTAACGCTACTTCTTAATTTTGTCAGGAACACTCGAACTAATGATGTGGTAACCGCCGGCGCAGGGGGAGCAAACCTCATCTTGCCTAACAACGAGAACAATGGACTGTGGGCCGAGCTTCAGGTCGGCAAAACGAGAGAGCGGGGAGATATGCAGTTCGGTTACACGTTTATGCGGATCGAAAAGGACGCCGTGCTGACGCCATTCAATTTCTCAGATTTGACGCAGCAGTCGGATATGCGCGGCCACCGTTTCAATTTCGCGTATGCGGTGGATCCAAAAGTAACCTTGAGTGTCATCGGTATCGTTACGGAAAGACTGAATGGATTGTTTGGGCCGTTTATTCCAACGCCACCGGGGTCACTGAACCGAGCGACCACGCGAATCCAGTTCGACACCAGTTTCAGGTTCTAGGGTCGGGTCCAGGATAATCTAAAATCTCAGATCTGAGATCTCAAAATGGGGTCTGCATGAGATTGAAGACAACGCTTTTTTGGCGCTTGAATCGTATCAGCGTCTGAGGATTGAGGGTAGACCCAACGCGAAACGAAGTAGGCTGAATGAGGCGCTCGCGGTGGCCGGGAAACCGTATTGCCTCGACAGCACGCGCGAAGAGTTCCTCGCAGCCGTTCAGCGTTCGCTTACAAACTCACCTTGAACGGTTCGGTTTTGAGCCGCCAGACGTTCATTAAGAAATCGATAGAAACACTTCAGGCAGATGGAGGACGAATTCTCACGCCGATCCCGCCGAATCGTTATCCTGCAACTGTTGCACGAGACATTAAACGCAGTCTTTGATTTTCTTACTCTCCGAATCATGTCTGGAATCTAGCGCACTCGTGTTAATCGCAAATTGCCAGGATATTAAATTGCCGTTACCAGCGATCGCGTTTCTCGCGCATGGTGTGGTTCAGATTGAGTTCAGCGTGTGAGTCCCCAGCAAGTTTTCACTACTCTCTGATTTAACATTTTGTTAACATGCCTCAACCGCGCCGTCCCAACGGTGTTTCGCTGACCTGAACCGACGCACACTCCGAATGCACGGTCCAATCTGGGAGGAAGTCGAGATGCAACCCAGAATAGGTAGGAACTTTTTTTCTCACATTGAGATTTGTTTTGCTTTCTGTCTGATCGTTCTCTGTGCAACTACGCTCCGGGCGGAACCCACCGTTAGTAACGTTCTGGTTCGCGATAATGTCACCTCCAGGCATCGATCTGAACTAATCCTCCGCCTGCGGGCTATAACGGGTTGGTCGACAATCGACTTTGATTCGGCGGGCATGCTTCGTGTGGGCGACAGTCACTCTAACAAAGGATCTTTGAGCGCTCGGAACCTGGTTTCAAAGGCCATCGCTGGGGCAAACGTAATTGTCCTCGAGGAGGCTGACGCCAATAGCGATGTCGTTTTTTGTCGAGTATTGCAAGCGCGTTGGACCGGCACGGCGTCTGGCAAGCCAGTTTACGTGGTGCAGATCGACTTCGCTGATTTTAGGCAAGTATTTGGCGATCGACGTGCTCGAGAGGCCTTTGACGTGGGATGGGGAGTCTTGCATGAGCTGGATCATGTTGTGAATGATTCGCAGGACTCATTGGTGCTGGAGGGTGCCGGCGAGTGTGAAGAGAACCTTAACGCTATGCGCCGCGAACTCAACCTTCCTGAGCGCACGGAATATTTCTACACGTTCCTCGGCCACGACAATGCTGGAGCTTTTAAGGGCCGTTTTGTACGGCTCGCGTTTCGGCAGCACGACCGACAAACTAACAAGAACAAGCGTTACTGGCTGTTGTGGGATGCGGAAATCGTTGGTGGGTTAACAACTCCAAAGCAGCTCGCGTCAACTCGGTAGATAAATTCCTCGAGTCTCAAGCTCCCGCCTCAAATACTGCGTCTGCTGAGTTCCCATCAGGTGCTCGCAAAGTTTTGGGTCCCCTCGTCTCTCCTTCCATCTGTTGAAGCAGCGAGTGGATCTTCAAAACAGTCTCCTTGAGTTCGAACCGTTTTCCCGGAGAAGTGTTGCTCGCCCCCAGCATCGCAACTGCTATGTCTCCGCTCAACTCATTTGAGATGGTCATCATTGTTCACCTGTGCCTACAAGCTTGAATTGCTGCCATCCTAACCCGAGCAGGTTACGGCCATGTTAACTCCCTGTTAACAAACGCCGGTTACCGAGTGGTTTTTCTTTTTCGCCTGTGTTCGCATTAACAAACATTTAAGGAGCCATTCACAGCGCCTTAACTCCGCCTGAGTAAAGTGCCTCACGAACACTTAGCAGACTCAAACCGGTTTTTATTAATCACAGGAGAATTGTATGAATCAGAAAGCCCCCCAGGGTTTCCGGCTAGTTTCTATTATCATGCTTGCGATCCTCGGATTCGCATTATCGCAACCTACCTCGCGACCGGTATTTGCCCAGTCAGGAGCGACCGGCACGCTAACGGGCACTGTTCAGGATCCAAACGGAGCCGTCTTGCCGGGCGTAACGGTCACTGTCCGCCATTTGAGCACTTCAGCTTCCCGAACGGCAGTAACCAACGCCGAAGGCCGTTGGTCCATCCCGGGCTTGTCAGTAGGAATCTACGAAGTGGCCTACGAGCTGGCCGGGTTCAAGCGGTTAGTCCGCGATCGGACTGACGTCGAGGCCTCAGTCCCACGTACGCTCGAAGATAAGCTCGAGATAGGGGATGTAGGAGCGGTTGTAAATATCACTGATGGAGCGACTTTGGTGACTCCTGAAACTGCGACAACTTTTCGCCAGCTATCTTCTGAGGATCTGGTAACTGTTCCAACTTCGACTCGTAGCTTCACGCAATTGTTGTCTACCGAAGCCGGCGTCAACACAGAGCTTTCGCCCGTGCTTACAAATGGAAACGGCAATCAGTCGCCATCGGTCAACGGAACGCGTACGACCAGCACAAGCCTCTTTTTCAACGGTGTAGACGCCACTAATCTTTCGAACAACGAAGGCTCGCTCAATGACAACATTGCTCCTGCGCCAGAGACACTGCAGGAGGTGAAGTTGCAGACGAGTCTTTACGATGCTGCGACGGGCCGTTCGGGCGGCGGTAACTTTCAGCTGATTACCAAACAGGGTGGAAACTCATTCAACGGTTCAGCCTATTACTTCCTTCAGAATGAGAAGTTCAATGCCAACGATTTCTTTTTCAATAAAGAAGGGATCGAAAGACCAAAGGCGCGACGAAATGAAGCCGGCTTCACGCTTGGCGGGCCGCTGAAGCGCGAGAAGTTCTTCTTCTTTGGCAGCTATCAGTATACGGACGCCATCACGGGTTTTGTGCCGACAGCTCGCAGCGTCACCGTGTTGCCGGCGGCCCTGGGCCGGATTAGTGGGCCCCGTACAGCACAGAATCTGGCGGACGCGTTCAACGCCGACAACGGCTGCACACCGGGAGTGAACTGTTTGAGCGCAGCGGATATTTCGCCCGTGGCATTGAGACTACTCAACTTGATCAACCCTGTTACCGGCGGCTTCGTGATCCCGTCACCGCGTCCCAATGCCAGGCCAATTGGCATCGATCGAGCTGGAGCGCGAGGATTTCAGTTTGGTTTCGCGCCGGGAGTTGTCAGTCGTACTCTGCGGGAGAACAATCCATTGGTCCAGCAGTTGAATGTGCAACCGTCGTCTTTCAAACAGCACCAGTTCACGACCCGACTCGATGGACGCCTGACGCAGCAAAACACGCTGACGGGCACTTTCTTCTTTAGCAACTTTCCGGCACTGGATTCGTTCCCGGATCCCTCCAGTCTTGCTTCGCCATTCACTTTGAGGCGCGGTGACCAAAACCGGACGCTGGCAGTTTCAGATCAGCATATTTTTGGTCCCACGCTGATTAACGAAGCCAGGTTTGGATACTTCTATCTAAACAACACACGCAGCCTGGACGAGCCATTTCTTTCGGAAGAATTTACCAGTGCCGCGCTTGGTATTTCGAATCCGGCGCTTCTCTTTGACGATAGTCCGGGAACACGGCGACTGGGGCACTTCATCGGCCGTCCGGGAACAAATATGTCGCAGTTTTCATTTGGCGGTCCAAACGATTCCTTCAACAAGCGGAAGCAGGAGACGTTCAGCTTTTCGAACGGTGTCACCTGGATCCGCGGAGGCCACACGTTCCGCTTTGGAGGCGACTTCAAGCGTCACAAATACGCTTCGAATCTGCCGGAAGAGCAGGCAACAGAGTTTGAGAAGTTCGATAGTTTTACGCAGTTTCTGACCGGCAACGCCACGGAAGCCGACACGCAGTTTGGGGTTACGAGCAAGACTTTTACGTTCCGGGACTACAGCGGTTACATCGCCGATGATTGGAAAGTTTCTAGGAAGCTCAGTCTTAATCTCGGTTTGCGCTACGAACTGTTCATGTGGCCTACGGAAAAGGAGGGAAGAATTGGAAACTTTGACTTCACTGCATTTCAACCTTGTTTCACTCAGGCGGGCGCATCGAATGCCCTCTGCGACAGTCCGGCGCCAGGCTTCATCGTGCCAAATAATGTGCGTCCGACCGGCTTGCCGAATGTTGATGCCGCTATCGATGTGACGGCGCGGGCCGGCAACAACCACACCCTCAACGGGCAGGACACAAACAATTTCGCACCCAGGATTGGGTTTGCATATTCGCCACTCGATTCAAGCAAGTTGGTTGTGCGTGGCGGATATGGATTCTTCTATGACCGTCCGTCCGCTTCGTTCATCAACACGGTATTTAGTAACTATCCTTTCCTGAGAGAGATCGAGATCACGGTTCCGTCCGGCAATGTACCTTTCGAAAATGCTTTTGCGGCACAACCCACGACCCTGCCGTTGAGCAGTTGGCTCCCGTTTCGTATCACGCGAGCGTCAGGGGTCGGTGGCACGTACGCGATTCGCGACAACACCGGAGTCACCCGTGATCCTAGAGGGACTGCGACATCCCCGCCGGGCAATATCGCCGAGACGTTTGAGTTCCGCGCCGTGGATCGGGATCTGAAAACCCCCTTTGTGCAGCAGTGGAACCTTGGCTTTCAATACGAGATCGCCAGGAACACTTTGATCGAGGCCCGCTATGTTGGCACTCGCGGCCGAAACCTGCTGCAGGCAGTTGCCTTCAATCAAGGATATGACCTCAATGATCCAAACACGCCGGATCATATCTTCGAGCGGTTCAATCAAGCGTATCTCGCGGCCGGATCGCCAAACGGAGCGTTGAATCCGGGTAATACGGCGCGAGCGCGCGGTGTGGGTAGGGCGTTCGGATTTGCTAACCCATACAGAGTTGGAGGAGCCGCGGCTTGTTCGGGCGGGCTATTAACGCTTCCCGGCGGAACTCCGCTGGATTTGAATCTTGCAAATCCGATCACCTGTTCGGGCAGCACCCTGGGAGGAGGCCAGGTAATCAATTTTGAAGCGCGCGTGCCGGTACTCGGCTTCAATGTGCCTGAGGCGCTTATCTTAAGGTCAAATGGTGAGTCGAGTTACCACGGCGCCCAGTTCAGCCTTACCCAGCGTCTCACGCGGGGGCTTCATTTCAATGCGGCTTATACCTGGTCAAAGTCGATCGACACCAGTTCGACGGATCCTGGCAGCACCGCCGGCTCAGGCAAGCCTGATGTGCCAAACACCGGCTTCGTGGTACAGGGCGACCTGCGAGATCTTGACGCGAACCGAGCTGTTTCGGATTTTGATCGCACGCACCGTTTCAGTCTGAACTTTGTTTACGATTTGCCATCGTTCGGATCGAACAACAAGTTCATTAAGGGCTGGCAGGTTTCCGGTTTCTTCCAAGCACAGACGGGAACTCCATACACCATATTCTCTCCAGAACCGGAGATCGGGACTGCGTTCCACTATGCCGACCTCGTAAGGGGATCCGGCGGCCTTTACCGGCTTGGTTTCGGCAGGCCGGGACTATGTGGAACGCTCGCTGAGTTGCGCCAGCAGGGATCCGATATCACCGAGGAGGCTTTCAACTCGGGAGTACTATGCTCGTCGCTCGGTCAGAACGGCAGTCTTGGCCGCAATGTCCTGAGGGCGCCTCTTCAGTCGCGCCTCGATTTTGGTATCGTGAAGAATACTAAGCTGACAGAGAGGGTTTCGTTGGAGTTTGGTTGGGATGTTTTCAACGTCTTCAATCGGGCCAACTTTGCGACCCCTGACTTTGAACTAGGCAGTCCTGACTTTGGCCGGATCACGACAACCGTAGGTGGCCCACGAGTGATGCAGTTCCGAACCAAGCTGAAGTTCTAGGTCGTCAAAAGTATTCTTCGGTTTGTAGCAACTGAGATTTCATCATGTCCGTAAAAGAAGTAGCGATAGCTGGGCTGGAAGACGGAGTTCACTTGAGTGATGACGTTTACGATGACGGATACTTTCGCGTCGAGCATCGAAACTACTACGTTGCGTGTGGTGGCGAGTCGTTAAAGCTGCCACGCGCGGAATTCTTAATCATCTCGCGATTGGCGCGCAGCCCCGAGAGAATCGTAACTGCAGACGATCTGTGGGCATCCGTCTGGGGCAATGGTAAACCGCTGAACTCAGAAAGCCTCCACGTCTACATCTATCGCCTCCGAAATAAGCTGCTGCCTCACAACGTCCTGATCGATACGATGGTAAACGTCGGTTACAGGTTAATCGTCAACCGGCCCGAACCCACCTCGCACGAATAGCCCTGTTTAACATAGAATTCAGGCAGTGTTTAGCTCGATGTAACATCCCGTCCCTAAGATTCAGGCATCCGTTTCTGAAACGACCCGTGAGGGAGACTCCTATGACCTTTCCTGCCAGATTGGCTGTTTTGATGGTTGCAGTCTGTTTGTTGTTGGCTGCTTGCAAGGGGGGCGGCCCGGACAACGAATCCGCTGTCATAAAGATCGACGGCTCAAGCACAGTATTTCCAATCACCGAAGCGGTAGCCGAAGAGTTTCAGAAAGAGAAACATGGAAAGGTCCATGTGACTGTCGGTATCTCCGGGACCGGCGGCGGATTTAAAAAGTTCGCCCGCGGCGAGATCGATATCGCCGATGCGTCTCGTCCAATTTTGGGGGAGGAGATGGAGCAGGCTAAGTCCAACGGGATTGACTACATTGAGTTGCCCATAGCCTTCGACGCACTTACTGTCGTGGTGAACAACCAGAACACCTGGGTCACGTCGATGACTGTGGAGGAGCTGAAAAAAGTCTGGGAGCCGGCCGCTCAGGGGAAGATCACGCACTGGAACCAGATCCGATCAGAATGGCCTAACGAGAAAATAGCGCTGTTCGGTGCGGGATCGGACTCAGGCACGTTTGACTATTTCACGGAAGCTATTGTTGGAAAGGCGAAGTCCAGTCGCGGCGACTTTACGGCAAGTGAAGATGACAATGTGCTCGTTCAGGGCGTGGAGGGAAATAAGTATGCGCTGGGCTATATCCCATACGCCTATTTTGCGCCGCACAGTAATCGCATGAAGGCGGTTGCCATTGAGTGGGACAAGAACAAGGTTAAAGAGCCGGTGATGCCGAGCCCCGAGAATGTGCTGGCGGGCACATACAATCCGCTGTCTCGCCCGCTGTTCATTTACGTCAGTCGTAAGGCGCTGGAGAAGCCCGCAGTCAAAGAGTTCGCGGATTTCTACTTAAAGAACGTCGGGAGCTTAGCGAGGGAAGTAAAGTATTTACCACTCACCGATGCTGCTTATCAGATCGCTACGGAACGACTGCAAAACCAACAAACGGGAACTGCGTTTGGCGGCGTGCCTGAGGTCGGTCTTCCGGTCGAGGAGATTCTTAAGCGTATCCCGAAGACATAGGGCTGCGGGTTGGCGTGTGAGTCGCAGTACTCCAGCGTGCTGCGACTCGAGAATCCCATGAAAGACATTCCGGTCCTACAGCATCCAGTGGCGCCCGCAGCGGACGGAACGGTTCGCCGTCCACCGGATCCTCCCACCGCAGCCTCAGCAAGGCGTCTGTCTCGTCTTAAGGAGCGCTTTATTGAGTCGCTGCTGATGCTTGCCGCGTTTTCATCGGTCGCAATTACTCTGGCAATCGTCGGCACACTCGTCTACGAGTCGTCGACTTTCTTCGCTCACGTTTCGCTGAAAGATTTTCTGACCGATACCCTCTGGACACCGCTCTTTGCCTCGCCGCGGTTTGGGATTATGCCGCTGGTTACGGGGACGCTGGTCACGACGGTTGTCGCTCTTACCGTCGCATTGCCGGTAGGAACCATCGTGGCTATCTATTTGAGCGAGTTCGCGCCGCAGAGTATTCGGGAAGTGATCAAGCCGGCATTGGAACTGCTCAGCGCTGTACCGACCGTGGTGTATGGATACTTCGCGCTGCAGTTCATGTCGCCACTGCTCCAAAAGCTAATGCCGGGCTTGCCCACGTTCAACATGCTGGCAGCCGGTACGGTGATGGGCATCATGATCATTCCCTATGTGAGTTCGCTGAGCGAAGATGCCATGCGCGCGGTGCCGATGTCGTTGCGCGAAGGCGCCTACGCGCTGGGCGCGAACCGCATAATCACCGCGCTGAAGGTTGTGTACCCTTCGGCTCTTTCCGGCATTGTAGCGTCTTACATACTCGCGGTAGCTCGCGCGATCGGCGAGACAATGATCGTCGCGATAGCTGCGGGAATGCAGCCCAACCTTACAATCGACCCGCGGGAACCGGCTGCGACTATCACCGCTTTTATCGTACAGGTCAGCTTAGGAGACTTGCCTCATGGAAGCATCGGCTATCAATCGATCTTCGCCGCTGGAGTCGTCCTTTTTATCTTAACGCTATCCTTCAATATTCTTGGCTACATCCTCCGCAAGCGGTTTCGGGAGGTGTACTGATGTCCGAATTTAAGCGGATTATCAAAAAGCGCAAGCGACAGGATTTCGCTTTCAACATTGTCGGGATTCTCTGCACGCTGGTTGGGATCTTGACTCTCGGAGCGCTCTTGGCAGATCTGATTATCGACGGGCTGCCGCGACTTAGTCTGGCATTTCTGACGTCGTACCCTTCACGGTTCGCTGAACGCGCAGGAATACTTTCTGCCTGGGTAGGCACACTCCTGATCATGGTCGTCACCGCGTTTACCGCGGTCCCACTCGGTGTCGCAGCCGGTGTCTATCTTGAGGAATACGCGCGGAAGAACTGGCTCACAAATCTGATCGAAATAAACATCGCAAACCTCGCCGGTGTCCCCTCGATAATTTACGGGCTCATGGCGCTGGGACTGCTGGTATACCAATTCAGATTGGGGCAGAGCGTTCTCACCGGCGGACTGACGCTGGCATTTCTAATACTGCCCATCGTAATCGTGGCAACCAGAGAGGCACTGCGCACCATTCCCCAGGGAATCCGAGAAGCTGCTTATGCGCTTGGTTCAACCAAGTGGCAGGTTGTGCGCCATCATCTGTTGCCCTATTCCCTGGGGGGCACCATGACTGGAATCATCATCGCGCTGTCAAGGGCGATTGGAGAGACAGCGCCTTTGATCACTATTGGTGCGTTGACGTTTATCGCTTTTCTGCCTTCGCCGCCGGTTCAAAGCGCTCCCCCATTCGTTTCGTTTGACTGGTTGTCTTCGCCGTTTTCGGTCTTACCCATTCAGATGTTCAACTGGGTTTCTCGGCCGGACCAGGACTTCGTGACGAATGCGGCGGCGGCTGGTTTGGTCTTAATCGCGGTTACGCTGTCGCTCAACGCGGTGGCGATTCTGATCCGGTACCGTGTGCGAAAGCGAATCAAGTGGTAAGTGAACCTGCGAACGATGTTTGGTGAGAATGGCGACCATACGATGAGCGCACAAACTGAGTTTGAATCTCAAATTCCTTCTGAAGTTCGGGCGAGGGAGAGTGTGCCTCCGGAGGACAAGGTTAAGGCTGAAGTGTCCGGCCTCAACTTTTACTATGGGAAACTCCAGGCGCTTAAAGACATCAACATGGTCTTTCCCGCAAATCAGGTCACTGCGATTATTGGACCCTCCGGATGTGGAAAATCCACGTTGTTACGCTGCTTCAATAGAATCCACGACCTCTATCCTGATACTCGTTACGAGGGCAAAATAATTTTACAGCCGAGTGGGATAAATGTTATTGGGCCTGAAACCGATCCGCTCGAGATGCGGCTACGCGTAAGCATGGTGTTTCAGAAGGCAAACTCATTCCCGAAATCAATTTTCGAGAACGCAGCTTTCGGGCTGCGCCTGAGAGGGATCAAGGGTGAAGATCTGAAACGCCAGGTGGAAGAGTCGCTCCGCCTGGCAGCTCTTTGGGACGAGGTTAAAGATCGATTACGCGACTCTGCATACACCTTGTCTGGCGGTCAACAGCAACGCCTGTGCATCGCGCGAGCATTGGCAACCGACCCGGAGATGCTTCTCTTTGATGAGCCTACTTCGGCACTGGATCCGATTGCTACAGCGAAGATCGAGGATCTGATTTTTGATTTGAAGCGAAAAGTCACAGTGATTATCGTCACTCATAACATGCAGCAGGCGGCCCGCGTCTCTGACTTCACGGCCTTTATGTACCTGGGAAAGTTAATCGAAATGTCGCCGACGAAGAAGATGTTTGAGAATCCCGATAACGCCTTAACCGAAGAGTACATTACGGGCCATTTTGGCTAAACCAGTTCTGATGTCACTGCCGATTTCACAGCAGATAGAAAACGAAGCGTCCTCAATTCAAAGTGAGGATCGTAACGCCGGCGAGGCCGCGAGCAAGATTAGCGTTCGCGATTTGAACTTCTACTATGGTCGCTCGCAGGCATTGCATGGAATTTCCATCGAGATTCAGGAACATGTGGTCACAGCGTTTATCGGACCATCGGGTTGCGGGAAGTCCACATTCTTGCGGACGCTAAACCGCATGAACGACATCATCCTGGGAACACGCGTCGAGGGCCAGGTCCTGATCGATGGACAAGATATCTATTCGCCTGCAACTGATGTGGTAGATCTGCGGCGAAAAGTGGGAATGGTTTTTCAGAAGTCAAATCCGTTTCCCAAGTCGATTTTTGATAACGTTGCCTACGGTCTGCGAATTAACAGGATGACTTCCAGCAAGAGCGTACTCGAAGGCTGTGTCGAGCAGGCATTGAAAGATGCCGCGCTCTGGGACGAGGTCAAAGACCGGCTGAAAACTTCCGCCCTGGGATTGTCTGGAGGGCAGCAACAAAGACTGTGCATTGCGCGTGCGCTGGCTATTCAGCCGGACGTGATACTGATGGACGAACCGGCCTCGGCGCTCGATCCGTTGGCCACGGCAAAAATTGAAGGGTTAATTCACGATTTGAAGCAGCAGTATACAATCGTGATCGTGACTCATAACATGCAGCAGGCGGCGCGTGTTTCCGATCAGACTGCCTTCTTCCTGCTGGGCAAACTGATAGAAGTGAATTCGACTGAGAGGATGTTTACGGCGCCCAACGAAAAATTGACTGAAGATTACATCACTGGAAGGTTTGGTTAAGGAGGGCTGTCCAATCAGCGATTGCCATTGGTTGGATTAGCACGCAAACTGATCACGATGGAAGAACGAAGATTGGAAGAAGTTAGATGCAGCAACACAGACATCTTGATGACGAGCTAAGTTCGCTGCGCGATCGGCTTTTGCTGCTTGGCGGCGAAGCGGAACGTGCGCTTGACCGCGCCATGCACGCACTGACCGAGCGCGACAGCGAGGCGGCCAAAGAAGTGCTTGCCCATGACGATGAAATCGATCGATTGGAAGTAGAGATCGATCGGCAATGCATCGACATCATTGCCTTGCGACAGCCAGCGGCCAGAGACCTTCGATTTGTAATCGCTGTCGTCAAGATTGCGCCGGTGCTTGAACGCATCGCCGATCACGCCTGCAACATCGCACGGGCTGCGATGGATCTCAACAACGAGCCTCAGGTGCGTTCGACGGTGGATGTGCAGCGCATGGCGGAGCATGCCACGGGAATGTTGCACGCCGCGCTCGACGCTTTTGCTGCGAATGACCCCGAGCTGGCTCGTCAAATCATTCAGCGGGACAAGGAAATTAATAACCTTTATAACCATGTGTTTCGGGATTTGATAGAAAGCATGGTCATTGAGCCCGCTGCGGCTCAGCGCGCCGCTCGCTTGCTATTCGTGGCGAAGCATCTCGAGCGCATCGGAGACTACGTGACCGACATTTGTGAATTGACGGTTTATATGGCCCTGGCCGCCTTCATTAAGCATACAAAGTAAACATGGCTCGACCTGTGCTAATAGTTGAGGACGACGCGGACATCGCCGATGGTTTGAAATACAACCTCGAGCGTGAGGGCCTACCCGTGGCTATCGCCACCACCGGGGAAGAGGGCCTTACTAAAGCGCTCGACGAACGGAATCCGCCGATTCTAATTCTGCTGGACCTGATGTTGCCGGGAATGAGTGGTCTGGATCTGTGCCGGCGCTTTCGCCGAGAGCCGGGTACCCGACGAACCCCTATCATTATTCTGACGGCAAAGGGGTCTGAGTCAGATCGGGTTGCAGGACTGGATCTTGGGGCTGATGATTACATTACTAAACCGTTTTCTGTCCGGGAACTCATGGCTCGCGTTCGTGCCGTGCTGCGGCGAGTGGATGAGGGCGCCGCGGGGATGTACGAGGACGACCAGTTGATGATCGACTTCGGCGATATTCGCGTGGTCTGCGACGGTCAGAAGATAAAACTGACCAACAAAGAGTTTGGTCTGCTTTCCGTGCTCGCCAAGAGTGCTGATCGGGTTGTGACCCGCCAGCAGCTCTTAGATAACGTGTGGGGCTATAGTTACTACGGCGATGCTCGTACACTTGATGTGCATATCAGGCGACTGCGACAGAAGTTGGGTGACTGCGGAGACTGTATCGAGACGGTGGTAGGAGTCGGATATCGTTTCACTGGATGTCCCAAATCAGATTGAAGTCGATCCCGCCCTCGCACGAGGTTAGCGACCGTGTCTAAGGTTGTATCTTTCTGGCTGGCAGTTTGTTTCCTGATCGCCGCACTGATCCTCCTGGACTCCCTGTTTTCATACAACGCCGCCTTAGTCCTGGTCTTTGCCGCCGCCGCTGGATTTCTGCTGCACCGAACGCTCGCTAACAATTCAGAGCCAAGAGAAGTTTCATACGAAGGTCCCAAAGCCAGAGGCGCCAAGCCCGAAGAAGACAGCTTTGCGCTCGTCCGTTTGTTTGACGCGACCCTGGACGGGATGCGAGAAGGCCTGTTGGTCGTTGATCGTGAAATGCGCGTTGTCGCGTCAAACGCATCCGCGCGCAATCTATTTAACGCCTCGCACGGTGATCTAGACGCCCAACGACTTACTCAATTGACGCGCAACCCGGCGATCTACAGCGCCTTCCTTGACGCATTGCAAGGTCGCGAGCGATCAGGCGTCAAGGTCGAAACTTTTGGCGCCGTCCGACGCATCTTCGACCTACGCGTCGTTCCCTTGAAGAGCGAAGGTGAGCCCGAAGGGGCGATCGGAGTCTTCTTTGATGTAACCAGACTTGAAAAGCTCGAGCGAGTGCGTCAGGAGTTTCTCTCAAACGTTTCTCACGAATTGCGCACGCCCCTGACGGCCATCATCGCGTTCGTCGAAACTCTCGAATCAGGAATTCTCGAAGAGAATGAAGACAGCCGGCGTTTCTTAGCCATCATTCGAAGAAACGCAGCGCGGATGCATAGCTTGATTGACGATATCCTGGAACTCGGCGCCATCGAGGCCGGCACAGTGAAAGTTAAACCAACCGAGGTCGAGCTCTGCACTCTCGTCGATGATGTAATTGCGTCGCTTGCAGCTCCCGCCGCATCACGAAAAATAACCCTGATCAATTCTATTCCGAGAAAAACTGTTCTTTATGCCGATCCTCCACGGCTCGAACAAATGCTTACTAATCTCATCGAGAACGCGATCAAGTTCAATCGAGAGGCCGGACGTGTAACCATCAGGTTTGAAAATCTTGAGCGTTGTCGAATTCTGGTTGAAGACACGGGTGAGGGAATTCCGTCACAGCACCTTGACCGGTTGTTCGAGCGGTTTTATCGCGTCGACCGCGCGCGCTCAAGAGAGATGGGGGGCACGGGGTTGGGATTGGCGATTGTTAAGCATTTAGCGCGGGCTCACGGAGGCGAGATCAGTGTTGAATCGAAGCTTGGGGAAGGCAGCGTCTTCACGATCGACCTGCCCAGCAGCCTTCTCATCCCGAGCGAAGCCGCTGGACAAGCTCGAAAGTTGGCTGGCTGACGATCAATCGGCTGCCTGGTCGCTAAACCTCAATCCATGCCTTGCAGTCGGTCGCCGTTGAGTGAATTTGCTTTGCGAGAGTAGTGATTCGGCCAATATTCTCAGATTGATGGGCAATTCGGGGGTTTTACCAATCCGTTTGGCCGGGGCTTGGTGGTGGTGACTGAGAAGTGAAACCTCTGCACGACAGAAATCGCAGACGCCGAGGTGGTGGTTTACAAGGTTTTCAACCTCCGGCGAAAGTGCTGCCGAGCGAAAAGAAAGAAGTAAGGTTGACGAGGGACAAGCCAAGGTTTTTCTAAACACGTTTACGCTTGACGCTTTCATTTGAACCCCCTAGCTGCCGCACACATTCTAGGATTGACTCTGAGATTAATGGACCGTTCCTTCGTCGTGCGTCGGAAAAGCCAGGGGGCAAGTCTGCTTCAGCGAGGTTCGACGTTCAAATCCGAAAACTCTATTCACTTATTCAACAGCATTAAAATTCGAATCCGCCTTGGGTTCCAAAAATCTAACGTTGCGATTCCTCATTTTTCCTAAGAAAACTGCATAACTTAAAGAAATGTAAAAACTTGTTGCTCGTTTACCCCTTTCTTGCTACGATGCCCTCGCGTCAAGTCAGGGAGCTCCCGCTCTTTGACCCTTCCAGGACGGCCACCGATTCTGAGGTTGCCTGCAATCCCAAAAAATCAATTCCCCAGCGAGACCCCTACGCCGCCGGCGAGTTCTCATTCAGCACGTAACAACCTGTCGATCCTGCCGGCGCTTAAATGCTTCACGCTTCTCGCCTCTGTACTCTTTTAGTCCTAGACCCTTTGCCACGGCGAATGGCTCCGAAGCCAAAAACCCAGTGCTGGCAGGCGCCCTAACACCTGCATCACCAACACCACAGAAACTCATAATCCCGTGAAATCCTTAAGTCAGGAAATCGAAAAAGAAATGCAGCCGCATGCTGTTGAAGAACAGCCCCAGCCACGAGTTCGGCGTACTTCGGAACGTTCGGCCAAGAGTGGTAAGTGGGTCGAGAGTCTTCGCAACTCGGACGTAACCCGGCTTTGGACCGAACTTCATCGCATAGTTTCGCACCATCCACTGGTGCGAGCCTCACGCAGCGCCGGATTGCTTATTGAAGAGGGTGCGTCCAGTGCCTATTCAGACTTGACCCAGGAACTCTTTGTCCAACTGTTGAGCAAGAACCGATTCGAACACTATCTCGAGACGGAGATGACCGACTACGAGATCGAGTGTGAGATTAGCCAGATTGAGCTCACCAACTTGCTGACCGCTGAGTTGCGAAAGCGACATCCGGAGAGTTACCGGTTGGCGCGTCGTATCTCGACTCTGATTCAGTCGAGTTCGCACTTCCGCCGCTTTGATTCCAGCGGCACGGGCGATGAGCCGCACCGCAGACTTGCCGATCGAGTTTATGGCTTGACTGAATGGGCTGACGGTAAGCACCGCCGGGGTTCTCATGATGTTGAGCAACGAATACACATGATCCCGGTACACAAACGAGATACCAGAATGGTCGGATGCACCGGCGATTCTCAAGTCGTGATTAGTAATCCGGATCTCGAGGATTTAATCGTCTCGGTCTTTGATGCAATTGATTCCCCGGCAGACGTGCGCACTCTGCGCAGTCTGGTGATGTCGCGCTTGCCTGTTATGGATATTTACCTCGTGCCGTTGGATACGGATGACAACGACGGCGAGGGCAACCATTTTGAGCCTGTCGACAAACTCGAGAATCCCGAGCAGGGATTGTTACGCCGTGAATCAGAAGACGAAGCCGCCAGTTTCGTGGACGAGTTTCTCAAGAACCTGCACGAGACAGTTCGTGGCAAGATTAAGCAGTACAATCGGATCCTCGGCGTACTATGGCACTGTTATTTGAGCGCAGAGAATTCGACCCAGCTCGAAGTAGCGGCAGTACTCGGCGTGTCCGATTCGTTGGTTTCAGACTATCGGCGTCGAATTGAACAGGAGTTACGCGAGCTCTCGTTTGGTGAAGTCGAAGAAGCAAGAAGATTTGAAACTGCACTCCGCGAGCGAGTACGAGAGTTGGTCGAAGCCAACGAGCAGGAAGGAATAGCTGTCTAACCGAACCGGTTAGCGACGCTAAGATCCTGCCACGCCAGTTCGGCTCGTTCAACTGATAATTTCGAAGCTGCCGCGCCTAAGAAGTCGCTGCGGCTTCTTTGCCTTTTGCGGGAAGCAGGTCATTGTGATTTCAGCCTCTAGCGAGCTGAATATGATGCCGGCCAACACTATCGGCTTTATGTTATTGAAACCTACCAGTCACTCTTCTGCTATAAGTTTGGGATCTCCATTCCAGGGGGAGGTTCAACGATCTTCCTAAGTACAAGTTTTTCTTCAGAGTCTGGCGATACCTCTGACATGAGGTTTCAGGAACCTCTTCGCTATGAAGTTGTGTGGCAGTAAAGTTAAGCTGGATTCCGAATGAAGACGCTGCTGATCAGTGGACGTTACTATCAACCTCAAGTAGGTGGCCTCTCGCAGTTTATGAGTAATCTGGCTGCTGCGATGGGGCATGAGCACGTTTGCTGTCTCACTGGTGTTGAACAGGACGAGCGGGCTTCCCCTGACCAGCATGGTCCGAGGGTTTACCGTTTCCCAACAGCATTTTCCCGGTCAAGGTATGTTAAGGCACTGGGATGGGGTGCCGCCATTACACAGATAATGCTCAAAGAGCGGCCGCAGGTGACTATGCTTGGGACGATCGATGACGGTCCTATGGGACTTGTGTTGCGTGATTGGCTTAAACTGCCTTTGGTTGTCCTGGCCGCCGGCAATGGATTTTGGATGTGATATGGATTCTGTAAGGCGTGAACAGTTGCCTCCTGAAGGAGAATGCTAACCTGTGACCAAGAAAGCTCTCATAACCGGCATCACTGGACAAGACGGCAGTTATTTGGCAGAACACCTACTCGGCCTGGGGTACGAAGTACACGGGTTGGTTCGGCGTGTAGCCCTGGAAGACCCACAACGTAGATTCACGCGCATCGGTCACCTTTTAGATAATATTATTCTGCACGCCGCGAGTCTGGAGAGTTACCCAAGCATCTTTCACGTTATCAGCCGGCATGACTTCGACGAGTGCTATCACCTGGCCGCGCAAAGCTTCGTAGCCGAATCGTTTGCCGACGGCTTTTCAACGATGAACATTAACATCAACGGCACACACTATATGCTGGCTGCGCTTCGCGAATTGCGTCCCAAGTGCCGGTTTTATTTCGCGGGATCCTCGGAGATGTTTGGCAAGGTGCGCGAAGCTCCTCAGCGCGAGTCGACGCCCTTTCACCCTCGCAGCCCCTACGGAATCAGTAAGGTTGCCGGGTTCGAACTGACGAGGAATTACCGTGAGGCCTACGAGATGTATTGTGCGAACGGTATTCTGTTCAATCATGAGGGACCGCGGCGGGGCTTCGAGTTCGTTACGAGGAAGATCACCAGCACGGTGGCGCGCATTAAGGCGGGATTAGCTTCGGAGTTGAGGTTGGGCAATCTGGATGCACAACGCGACTGGGGACACGCGGCGGACTACGTTCGCGCGATGCACATGATGTTGCAGCAGGCAGAGCCTGACGACTATGTGGTGGCAAGTGGAGCCTCGCATACTGTGCGGGAGTTTTGCGATCGGGCCTTTGGCGAAGTAGGCCTTGAGTATCAGGACTATGTAAAAGTCGATGAGCAGTTTTATCGCCCGGCAGAGGTTGATCTACTCGTCGGCGATGCCGCAAAGGCACGGCGTGTGCTGGGATGGGAGCCACGTTACACTTTTGAACAGATGATCACGGAGATGGTCCAGACTGATGTGGAGGGATTGGAGCGGGATACAAAGCCGGCGCGTTTGCCTACATGAGTTTGCGTTTTCCGTGTCCCTCCCCAACAACTTGACGCGTCCGTTCTTGAGCGGTATTCGACGAAAGACTTTTTCTACCGCGTCGATAATTTGGATTCAGCGTTGGATCTGATGGCGATTTGTTCAATGCGCTGCCAGGTCGGCGATCCGGCAGATCACAGTCGAGGAAAGGTGGAACAGTGAACCCTCATTGACATCGCACCAGCAGCGTCAGCGATCCTGGCTTTCAGGACGGAATAGCCGGCGTAGAGGGTGCATCGCATTCCTGGCCACACATGATTACCCAACCCAATACAAGTCCCATTGTCAGCGTCATCATCCCTGCCTATAACGTGGCTCAGTATATTGGTGAAGCGCTTGCATCGGTAATTGCCCAGACCTTTACCGATTTTGAAGTTATTGTGATCAACGATGGCTCATCGGACACTGTTGAATTCGAGCAGGCGATTGAACCATTCCGAGAAAGGATCATCTATCTAGAGCAAGAGAATCTGGGTGCGGGTGCGGCGCGAAATAACGGACTACTCTTAGCGCGCGGCAAATTTGTCGCCTTCCTGGACGCTGATGACATTTGGTTGCCGGGCTTTTTAGCTGAGATGGTGTCCTTCATTGAAAGTGGAGACGGCTACGATCTCGTCTACGCGAATGCCCAACTTTTTGGTAAACGAAACATAGACGGACTTACTTACATGGAAACAAATCCGTCTGTCGGTGAAGTAACCTGTGAGAGTCTCCTGGCAGAACGATGCAATATCATCACCTCAGGTGTTCTAACGCGGAGGGAACCCGTACTTGAAATCGGGTTGTTTGATGTCGAGCTCTGGCATTCACAGGACTTTGATCTTTGGGTGCGGCTGGCAAAGCGTCCAGGAGCGAGAATGGCTTTTACGCCCAAGGTCTTGCTAAAACAGCGGCATCGTCCTGGCAGTTTAGCTTCCGATTCGATCAAGTCGGTCGAAAGCGAGCTCATGGTTATGGCAAAGACGGCTTTGCGGGATGACCTGACGCCTGCTGAGCGCGCGGCAATGGAGAGTACCGTTGCCATGCGAAATGCCAGTTTGGCGGTTGACCGCGGTAAGGTAGCGCTGAGAGAGGGTGATTTCGCTTCTGCTCGAAGTTTTTTTCAAGAGGCCTTCAATTACTACCGCACTTGGAAGCTTCGTCTGGTGCTTTCCTGGCTGCGCCTGTCGCCGCGAACGCTGCAAATCTTCTCTCGTCTGCGTGCGACTTGATAAAACGCTGACAAGTTAAGAGAAAGGACTTTTTCAAATTAGATGGCTTCAGAAGTCCTAAAAACACCGGGAGATGGGCGCCGCATAAAAAAGATACGGGCGACCGGATTCTCTCCGCTGAGCTTGTTGGGTAGTTTAAAGGACCTGGCGCAATACAGGGATCTCATCTACACGCTAAGTGAGCATCGGGTCCGCGTGCGTTACAAGCAATCCGTACTCGGAATCACGTGGGCCGTTATGCAGCCTCTATCCTTGATGCTCATCTATACGGTGATCTTCTCGATGGTTGCCAGGATCGAAACTGGCGGCACCCCCTATGCAATCTTTGTTTTTGTCGGGTTGTTGCCGTGGACATATTTCTCGACTGCACTTACCAGCGGTACGAGCGCGCTTACAAGTCACATTCATCTCATCACTAAGGTTTATTTTCCGCGGGAAATTCTGCCGTTGACCTACGTTATCGCCGCCTTTTTTGATTTCATCATTGCCTGGATCGTGATGGCGGCGATGATGGTCTATTACGGCGTGCCCCTCACTTTGAACGCGCTTTACGCGATCCCGATTGTTGCGATAATGACAGTCTTTGTAATGGCGATGGCCCTCATTTTTTCCGCAACACACGTCCGGTTTCGTGATGTCGGAGTTGGTATTCCATTGCTGCTCCAGATCTGGATGTTTGCGACGCCGGTCGTTTATCCGCTTTCGGCCGTGCAGTCTCTCGGTAAAACGCTGAGGGTGATTTACATGATGAACCCGATGGTCGGTGTGATTGAGAATTTCCGCCGGGTCGTACTGCAGGGCTCGCTGCCGGACTTCAACTCGCTCGGCATCTCGGCGCTCATCTCCGTGGTGCTGCTCCCAATTGCTTACATCTACTTCAAGCAAGTAGAGGCCACCGCGGCTGACATTATCTGAGGGCCGAGAAACACTATGATCGATCTAAGTTTCGACCGAGTCTCTAAAAAGTATCTCATCAGGCAGGAGGCCGAAGAAGACGCGTCTCGGAACCTTATCATGCGGAAGCTGAGTCAGATGTGGAGGCGTCAGGAGTTCTGGGCCCTCCGCGACGTTAGCCTGGAAGTGCGGCGTGGTGAGGCGCTTGGTATTATCGGTCACAATGGAGCAGGGAAGAGCACCATACTTAAACTCCTCTCGAGTATTACCACTCCATCTGCGGGCGAGATTACTATTAACGGCAGATTGGCTGCGCTTATCGAAGTGGGTTCAGGTTTTCATCCGGAGCTGACGGGCCGCGAGAACGTTTATCTCTCAGGTTCGATCCTCGGGATGCGACGAGCCGAGATTCACAGAAAGATCGAGAGCATTATCGACTTCGCGGGAATCCGTCACTTCATTGATACCCCCGTGAAGCGCTATTCGTCGGGCATGTTTGTGCGACTTGGCTTTTCAATAGCGGCGCATCTCGATCCGGATGTGTTGCTGCTTGACGAGGTGCTGGCAGTCGGGGATGCTGCCTTCCAACATAAGTGCCTTAACCGCGTAGATGAACTCAGAGCATCGGGGAAGACAATCATCTTTATCTCGCACGACCTTAACGCTGTCGAACGTCTCTGTGACCGAGTTCTACTCCTCGCGAACGGCCAGATCATTGCGAATGGTTTTCCCGGGGAGGTAATTGAACGTTATAAGAGCGACGGCGCGAAGTCTATGTCGTCAGCATTCCCCGGCATCAAGGCGGAACATGACTGGCCCAATGTGGCAACGGCACCCAGCGACAGCGTTGTGCGATTGCGTCGTGTGAGAGTCTGTACCGCTGAGGGCAAAACGGTCGAGAGAATTGACATCCGACGTCCGGTAGGCATTGAGATGACTTTCGATGTGCTGCAACCGGGGCACAAGCTGGTCCCAAATTTCAACTTCTTCAACGAAGAACGGTTGCATCTCTTCTATGTTCAGGAGACTGAGTCGAAGTGGCGTGGGGTAGCTCGTCCTGTAGGACGATTCGTCAGCACTGCCTGGATTCCGGGAAACTTCTTTTCGGAGGGCAGTATCGTGGTCGAAGCCAATCTGTCATCGCACATCCCGATATCCAGTATCCATATCCATCAGCGCGATGCAGTCGCTTTCAGCGTAGTCGATAGTTTTGCCGGCGACTCGGCTCGGGGAGACTTTACCGGGCCTATCGGCGGCGTTATTCGTCCGCTTGTCAGCTGGACCTCAGACTTTACAGCGGACAACGAGCCTCGAACTGGAATTCTGGAGATAGCCGAGACGTTATAGTTGTTGCACAGGGGACTTTAGTTGTTTTCCACCCCGACGCCCGGGAGTCGATTAGTGACCTCATCACCCACCTAAAGCTCAGGTACCGTACTTTGGAAAAGCAGGGACCTTCGCCAAGTCGCAGACACATCAATTTATGATGACGACACCGTTGAATTTTTCAAATTGCTCTCGCCTACCTGAGGGCCTTCAATCCTTGTCTTACGGAGCCGAACCTATTGACCAACCCAGCGAAATGGGTGATGGACAGGCCGGCTAACGAACAAATGCACATTGCGACACTGTATGGCCTGGGATCGTACCAGGCCAGTTTGAGTAAATAACGGCTTCGGCCACGATGACGGCCGGCATACATCTGCTCCGCGAAGGTGTTGAGCTGATCCAGGATCAATCTTCTGAGACTATGATCGAGCTTACTCGAGGACAAACATTTCTCATAGATGATGAAGTTTGATCTTAACGTGGGCCAGCTGGGTAGATGCAAAACCGTGCGGGACGCAGATCTTCTCACTATTCGATACTTTGTCGAAATCACTGGTGAGTAAGCGAAATGAAAGCGCTGCGAGATGCGCAGCCAAAGATCGTAGTCTTCATAGCAGAGGTTCTCGTCATAGTGGCCGACCGCCTGGTAGCATTTTTGTCGAATCAGAGTGGTCATCGCCGGGATGAAATTCTTTTCCAGTAACAGCGGAAAGATGTCGCCTTCGGGAGGGCGCTCGAACTCACGATGAGCTTCGATAAACTTTAGTGGGAGGAGATTGCCAGCTTCATCGATCTGCCAGGAGTCACTGTAAACAACACCCACCGTGTCCGGCAGTTGCTCAAGTAGCCTCACCTGTTCACTGATTTTTTCCGGCAAGTAGACGTCATCGGCTGCGACAAATGCTATGTATTCACCGGTAGCGTGAGCGAGTCCCTCATTAAAAGTTCGGCAAATACCCTGGTTCTGCGCGTGGGCGATAAACGTAGCAGCTACGCCAGTGCTCTCGATCCATTTTTGCATCACTGCTACCGAATCATCCCGCGAACAATCGTCCATGATGATCAACTGAATGTTCGGGTAAGTCTGGGTGCGAATGCTCTCGAGGCACTCCAGGACATAGGGCGACTGGTTGTAACAGACCGCGATCACGCTCACCAATGCTTGTCCCTGCTTCATCTGGACCTGTTGCTTGACCGTTGCAGAGCAAACGATTCGATCTGTGAGGCGACGTGTTCAGCTTCGGCGAGCGAGAGTTTTGGTCCCATCGGCAAACTCAGAACTTCAGCCGACATCCTCGTCGAAATGGGAAATGCGTCGCTCGCGAAGCCGAGGATTTGATAGGCGAGCTGGGAATGAGGCGGCAGCGGGTAGTGAATCAAAGTGTCGATCCCATTAGCGGCCAGATGCTGCTGCAACGCGTTTCGCTCAGGATGACGAACTACGAACAGGTGCCAAACATGTTCGGTAAGTGGCGACGCAATTGGTAACGTTAGATCTGGAATCGTCCTCAGAGTCTCACGATAGAAATCGGCCATTGCGCGTCGCGTGCTGTTCCATTCGTCAAGCTTCGCCAATTTCACCCTAAGCATGGCAGCCTGGATCTCATCAAGACGCGAGTTGAAGCCCTGCATTTCATGTTGGTACTTAACTCGAGATCCGTAATTACGAAGTTTTCTGATTTTATCGGCCAGATCAGGATCATGGGTCACGATCGCGCCCCCATCGAGGGCGCCCAGATTCTTGCTGGGGTAAAAACTAAAGCCGGCTGCGTCACCGAGCCCGCCGACGCGCTTTCTCCGGTAGCGGGCGCCGTGTGCCTGCGCGGCGTCTTCAATGACTTTTAGTCCATGCCTGGCCGCCAGAACATTAATCGGCTCCATGTCTGCTGGTTGACCGTAGAGGTGTACGACAATTATCGCTTTGGTGCGTGGTGTGATTGCCGCTTCCAGTCGGGCAGGGTCAATATTGTAGCTGTTCTCGTTCGGCTCGACGGGCACGGGTAATGCGCCGGCGTTGGAAACAGCCAACCACGTCGCAATGTACGTATTGGCTGGAACGATAACTTCGTCGCCGTGACCAATGTCATAGCCCCGCAGAATCAGATGTAACGCTTCCAATCCGTTTCCTACGCCAACACAATGGTTCGCCTCGCAGTAGGCGGCGAAGCTTTGTTCAAAGGCGTCAAGCTCTGGTCCAAGAATGTACCACCCGGACGCAACCACTCTTTGGGCCGCACTCTCCAGTCCGGCTTTGAGGTCTGCATACTCGGCTTTGAGATTAGTGAAAGGAACTCTCATTAGCTGCTGAAGAATCTGACTCGACCGTCCGCGGAGGGGTTCGAACGAGACTGACAAGCGCGTTAATCATTTGAAGTGGTGCGCAAGATATCAAGATACTCGTCGTAATCTCGAATGTAGTCGTCCGGATCGTAGTTTTCTGACGCGAATACCAGTAATACTGCTTCCTTTGAGTACCTGAACTGGGTGGCCCAGGTCAGGGGAGTGATATGGACTCCAAGGTTTGGTTTGTCCAGCACGATCTCGTCGCGGTGCTCGCCGTCATCAACCATGATCGAGCAAGAACCTTTCACGCATACTAGAAACTGATGCAGGGTTTTGTGGGCATGCTCGCCACGGACCCGCTGGGAGGGTACCCCAAAAACCAGAAAGCATCGTTTGGGTGCAAACGGTAGGTGCTTATCAAACTCCGTTACGGCAAGGTTACCGCGCATATCTAAAATGAGGGGAAGATGATGGACAGTTGCGCCGGGGACGCTCAGCTGTCTGGTGCCATAGCTCTCCGCTTGCGGTTCCCGCGATTCCGGCACACGAGTGGAAACGTATCCTTTGATGCGAGCAGGATTTCCGATCACGATGGCATTGGGAGGAACATCTCTCGTGACCACGGCGCCGGCGCCAACCATGGCGTTTCGCCCGATCGTAAGGCCCGGCAAGAGAGTAGCGTTGGCGCCTATTGATGCTCCCTCGCGCACCAGAGTGCGCGGCAGATCGCCATGAAGTCTGCTACGAGGGAAGCGATCATTAGTAAACGTGGCGTTCGGTCCTACGAAAACATCGTCTTCCAGCGTAACTCCATCCCAAACCTGAACACCGCATTTGATGGTCACTCGATCGCCAACGCGCACTTCATTCTCGATAAAGACGCCATCGCAAATGTTACAGTCCGAGCCTATTACGGCTCCCGGAAGAACATGGGCGAACGCCCACACCCGAGTCCGAGGGCCGATGCTTGCGCCGCGTTCGACGATCGCCTTTTCATGGATTAGGACCTTTGACTCCATACAGCTATCCGGCGAACCTGAATCTGATTGTTTGAGTGCGGTTTGAAAACGGCCAAACGCATTTGTCGCCGAAACGCAAATTAACCGACGCAACCGCGTTATGCAAGTTTAGGGTTTGGACCGGTTGCGGTCGGACCGGTACACCCTTTACCGCATTCGCGTGGCATCTCTTGCCTCGCTGAGAAAGATGGTATAAAGAAACCTCCAGAGCTCGCTATAGTCTGATCTCGGCACCCTTCACGTCCCATGGCTAACCTGAAAACCCAGCTCTCGTCATTTCCGGGAGTACGCAAGACCAATGATCTATTGCGTACGATCGCCGGAACTAAGTATCCAAAGACTGTCAACGCCCTACGTGCCACGGATCTTTACAATCAATGGTGGTACTACAGCATCGAGCTCTTGCCGGATCTGATCACCAGGGGACAATACGAGGAATCGATTCCCATGTTGCCCCGATTGATGCTGCGTGAGTGCGACTTATCAGGGCAGGATTGCCTTGACCTTGGCAGCATGGAAGGGCTGATTCCGGCGCTGATGGTGCGCGGCGGAGCTGGGCGCGTGTTGGCGACGGATGCGGTTGATCATTGCGCGGAGAAAATTGCGGCGTTGCAGCACTATTATCAGGTAACGTTCGAATATCGAAACGTCGGATTGATGTACGAGCTCGATAAAAAACTCGCCTCGGAAAGGTTTGATCTCATTAACTGTTCGGGACTGCTGTATCACGTAATTTCACCATTTCACGTATTGGCTGGAATCCGACCTTTAGTTAAGCGAAACGGCCTCGTCATTGTGTCAACCAATGTGGTCCAAACCAGTGACTATGTAATGGACTTCAATCAGCAGGGGAGTTGGCAGGACGAAGTGAACACTTTTTGGTACGTTTCCATTCCCTTGCTGGATTACACGCTCCGTTATCTGAAGCTAGCGCCCATTGATTGTGTATATCTTCCGCATAAGAGTATCGAGTCGCATATCCGGTATGTCGGCAAAAGGCCTTCCGGGTATCTCTCTGTCGTTTGTCGGGCGGTTAACACTCCGCTCGCCACGCCCGAAGACGGCTGGATGGCCGCTTCCGCCGCTCGCTCCTGGGAATATCAGGGACTGGTAGACTGGAAGCGAGCGGGCGGCCAAAAAGTTTCTCAGATCGAATACAGGGGGAATAAAGAGCGAAAGTATTTTCGAAGCGACCTCGCAAGCATGGACTTGTCTCGAGCTGTAGCAGAGTTGCCATCGCTGGCAAGAGCCGAGCGTAGTTCTGACGCGCACGTTCTGCGGCTGCACGATCTGAACTGAGGGGACTGGCATTCGCCGAGTGCCCTTTCTATTCACCGACCAGGGACATGAAGTGATGGAGACTGACGTTTCTGTCGTAATTGCGACGTACAACGGCGCCGCCTATATAGCGAGCAGTCTGGAGTCGATTTTTGCTCAGACTTCGTTGCCTGCGGAAATCGTGATTGTTGATGATCGCTCAACGGACGAAACATCCGAGATCGTCGCTCGTTTAAGTCGCAGCTCCCCCGTGCCTCTTCGGTTTCTCGCGCTACCGGAAAATAGCGGCGGCCCAGGTAGACCCTATAATGTCGGAGTCGAAGCGGCCACGTGCGAGTACATTTTACTTCTCGACCAGGATGATTTGATGAGACCGCGCCGGCTCGAAGTGCAGCGTAGGGTTCTCGCCGCTTGTCAGTTCTGCAGTCTTGTTATCGGTCGCTTTTCAATAATCGGCTTCGATGAAGGGGACATGAGCGCAATGTGGCCGGTATCGCAATTTGAGGGTCTGACTTGTTACATCGACCAGCAGAGCGAGTATTCGGTGCTCGATTCTGAAGCAGCCTTCAAGCCGCTGCTCAGCAGAAACTATGCCGGCAGCATGAGTAATTTCTGTTTCAGCCGTTCATGGTACCGGCGTATTGGTCCATTTGATGAAACTGTCACGACTTGCTGTGATCTTGCATTCATTTTGCGTGCTGCCATGGTAGGCCCCATAGCGATGGTTAACGAAGAGATCTTTGACTATCGCTGGAGCCGCGGTAGTTTGCAGCACAAGGACGTAACCCGATCACTTCTCGAAGCTACGATGGTCAGATTGAGAGCCGCGGCCGAGAGACCCGAGTGGGCCGGTGAGGAACTACAGACTTTACGACATTCGGCATTGATTCTCGCCAATGCGGCAGTGAGAAAAGGCGATTTCCGCGCGGTTCGGATGATTGCGGAGACTCTTGCAAAGCACAAGGGGCTGCTGGCGCTGAGACAGAGTATTAACAAGAGGGCTCAACGATTGATTCGAGATGGCGCAGCAGTTAAGACCGAGTAAGATGCCACCCGTTAGCTGCGGCCTGCGATGCATTGAATGTCCTCTCCTTCTTCGTCAAATAGCGACCCCTTGAGTGACAAAAGACCGGACGATCGGCACTTCCGCACCGAACATCTGCTGACTGACCTTGGCGGTCGGACAGCCCGTGGTGGCGCGGTAACGCTCATAGCGCAGGGCTTCAAATTTTTCTTCAGCATTGCCGTAACGATGGTGTTGGGACGCCTGTTGCTGCCACAGGACTACGGTCTCATCGGAATGGTGGGGGTGCTGATTGGGTTTGTCTCGCTCTTCAAAGACATGGGACTGGCGGCGGCAACGGTGCAGCAGCCCACCATCAACGACCGGCAAGTGAGCACGTTGTTTTGGATCAATGTTCTGCTAAGTGTAGCGTTAGCAGTTGGCGCCGCAACGATGGCGCCGGTCGTGGCCTGGTTTTACGGCGAGCCGAAACTGAAGTGGATCACCGTGGCGTACGCTAGTGGATTCGTGATTTCTGGCCTGGCGGTCCAGCACGAAGCGCTCATACGCCGGCAAATGAGGTTCGGTACACTTTCGACAATTGAAATTCTTTCGCTTCTCGCGAGCGCAGTCACTGCAATCTTTTGGGCATGGTATGGCTTAGGTTACTGGGCGCTAGTCCTGAGTCAATTAGCTGCAGCTCTTGTTACTACTACAGCTATCTGGCTTACGTGTGGATGGCGTCCGGGTCCACCCGGGCGTCACACCGGAGTTAAGGAGATGCTGAGATTCGGCGGCAACTTCACCGGCTTCAGCATTGTCAATTTCTTTGCGCGAAATCTGGACAGTCTTCTGATTGGGCGCTTCTGGGGACCTCGCCAACTTGGACTTTACACGCGTGCCTACCAGCTGCTGTTGTTGCCGATAGACCAGATAAACTCGCCCGTTTCAGCAGTAGCCGTGCCCGCACTCAGCCGTTTAACTGGGGAGCCGGCGCGTTACCGTCAGGCCTACCTGCGCATTCTCTCAAAGGTCGCGATCGTGACGATGCCGGGAATGGCGCTCATGATCGGAACGGCTGACTGGATGGTACGAATAGTTTTAGGCCCTCAATGGACCGAAGTGAGTCGAATTTTCGTGCTACTGGGGCTGGTGGGAATGATTCAACCAATCTGCAATTCCACGGGCTGGCTCTTTATCACGCAGAACCGAACGAATGACATGTTTCGACTTTCGTTAGTAACCGGGACGGCAACGATCTTGGCAATTATCGTGGGCTTGCCGTGGGGCGCAGTGGGTGTAGCTACTTCGTATGCCGCAATCGGCTTGTGTTCAGCGCCATTTCTTTTTTGGTTTGTCGGCCGCAAAGGACCGGTCGCGCCGTCAGATTTTTATCGCACCTTTCTAGCCCCGCTGTTTGCTTCCGCGTGTGGCTTTATAGTAGTAATTCTGTTTCGGCGGCTTAGCCATATTAATAATCCTCTGATTGGTCTAACCCTAGCGTTCATAATCTGCATGGCAACGACCCTCGTTGTTCTGTGGCTTATCCCGGCCGGACGCCGGGCAATACAGGATTTCATACCGATGCTATCCATGTTGAGAAGGAAGAAAGACCAGGTCGCCGGGATCGATGACGGAAAGGTTTTTTACCGAAACGCCGGCTTGAATGGAAAATAGTCTCCAGGCAAAGTCTCGTCGGAGGGACTTTGATTTGGTGATTCGTGGTTGCAGATTGCTAACTGCTAGCTATCGGCCACCTGCAGAACGACTCAGTCGCGCACCGGTCGGTAAACGTGATCGACCTATTTTGGAAATGTAAGTGGCCAAATACTACTCACACGAGCGCAGCAATCGACTTAGGCCAGGCCGCAGCAGCCGAGTGTATTGTCACCTCTCGCAACTGCGAGACAAATTACAACGGCTCATCGATTCTGACGCGTTGCCAGCGGGTGACACGGTTGTTGACTACGGCTGTGGTAATAACCCTTATGAGCCTCTTCTTAAAGCGAAATTCAAGCACTATGTTGGTGCCGATATTGCCGGGAACGAAAGCGCGCAACTGGTCATTGGTCCAAATGGCGAGCTGCCTTTGCCTGACAATAGCGTGGAGTGTGTTCTCTCTTCGCAAGTACTGGAACACGTCGAGAGTCCTTCTGGGTATCTCAAAGAAGCGCTGCGCGTTTTGCAGCCGGGGGGCTCGTTAATACTCTCAACACATGGCATCTGGCCTTATCATCCCGATCCGACAGATTTTTGGCGCTGGACCATCGACGGTTTGCAAAGAGAGTTACAGCTAGCGGGTTTCGAAGTGTCATCCATCCACAGTGTTTTTGGTATTGAATCGGTAGCACTGCAGTTGTGGCAGGATGCGACATTCGAACGCTTACCGAAGTTTCTTCAGCCGCTTTACACGTGGTTTCTTCAGTCAGTGATACTGTTGATTGAAAGACGCCAGCCAGACAAACTTTCAAAGGACGCTTCCGTGTACATTGTTCTGGCGAGAAAGTCTGCCGGCCGTCCCGGCAGCAATCAGCCAGAGAATCCGTCGTAGAATCCAGTGGTCCACACACTTGAATGCCGTCAACAGCCGTCACATCAATCTGCGTTGTCGCTCCCTACGAGCCAACAGTTTCAGAAACCTTCATTCGCGCGCATGCTCAGCAATTGCCCGCGAAAACACTGCTCATTCATGGCTGGCGCCCTCACATCGGCAGCCGACCAATTCTGTCATTCCCGCAGTTGGTCTTACACAAGCTGCGCCGCACGCTGTTCAATGAAGATCTGAGTGTGGAGGTCACGCGGGCCTACAAGCAAGCATTCAAACGGAACCGCATTGCTGCGGTGTTGGCGGAATATGGAGAGACAGGCGTCCAGGTGCTGGATGCTTGTCGTGAGATGAAGGTGCCACTCATCGTTCACTTCCACGGCTACGATGCCAGCGTGAAATCTGTATTGGAAGAGTATCGCGCAGGGTATCTCCGAATGTTTCGCGAGGCGGTTGCGATCATTGCTGTTTCTCGAGCAATGGAAAGACGGTTGGTTTCTCTAGGAGCTTTGCCCGAGAAGGTTCACTACAATCCCTATGGTATCGACTGTAGCCAGTTCATTGGGGCGAGGCCTGCTGAGGTTCCCCCGGTTTTCCTTGCCGTAGGACGCTTTGTCGAAAAGAAAGCGCCGCAATTGACGATCCAGGCCTTCAACCAGGTTCGTGAAGTTTCTGGCGAAGCGAAGCTGCGCATGATCGGCGATGGCAAATTGCTGAGTGAATGCCGTGAGCTTGTACAGAGACTTGGGGTTAGTGAGTCAGTTACTTTTTTAGGTGCGCAGCCGCCAGAAGTAGTCCAATCTGAGATGAGGACAGCCAGATGCTTTGTTCAGCACTCAGTCGAGGCGGCATCAGGTGACTGCGAGGGCACGCCGGTGGGAATCCTGGAGGCAGGAGCGAGCGGGTTACCTGTGGTATCAACCCTGCACGGAGGTATTCCGGATGTCGTGCTGGAAGGCGAAACTGGTTTTCTCGTCGCTGAACATGACGTAGATAATATGGCTGAACGAATGATGCGGCTCGTTCGGGAACCTGAATTGGCTGATCGAATGGGACTGGCTGCACGACGACGCATTGAGGCTAACTTCACCATGGAACAGAGTCTAAGTAGGCTCTGGGATGTGATAAGCGGATCGATCAAGCAGCGTCACTCGGACGCTTGAAGAATTTGCATCGCCGTTTGCGGTAAGATCAGCTTGCGCGCCTGGTTTCAATCAGTATTGCGGGTGCAGAGCGACAGCTTTATCCTCTGATTCTTTTTTTGACGCTTGAAACGAGAATTGAATGAGTTTAATTCCGCACACCGGAAAACAAGTCGTCGGTAACCTGGACCGAGACCGTGCTAATCTCGTCTCAGTGGTGATCCCCTATTATAACAACGCTCGTTTTCTTTCCGAGTCGATAGAGAGTGTCCTCGCGCAGACGTATAGCAACTTCGAGATTGTCGTAGTAGATGACGGATCCACTGATGATCCCGAACAGATAGCATCTCAATGCCCGGACGTGCGTTTTATCCGGCAGCACAACCAGGGAGTTGCCGCAGCGCGAAATCGTGGACTAAACGAAAGTATTGGAAAGTTTGTGATCTTTCTGGATGCTGATGATCGTTTGCTTCCGGAAGCTCTCGAGGCAGGCTTGGATTGTTTTCGTAAAAACCCCAATTGCGGTTTCGTTTTCGGTTACGGCCAACTAATGGATGCTACAGGTAACTGCATTTCCGAAATGTTTGCCGGATACGAAGGTGGCGGTTATGAGGAGATCCTGTTGCGGAACCCGATAGGCTTTCCTGCTCTGGTGATGTATGACCGCAAGGCTGTGGAATCTGTCGGAGGATACCGGAGTTTTGTGCAAGGTAAGTTCATGGCCAACAGTTCTGACTATGACCTGAACTTGCAACTCAGCAGCAGATATCCTATCTCCTGCCATGGAAAAACCGTTGCTCAATATCGTTATCATGCCGGTAACACGTCCGGAGACCATTCAATGATGGCAGAGTCGCTTCATGCTGTGTTGCAGTCACAGTTTGAATTTGTAAACGGAAATAAAAAACTGGAAAGTGCCTTGAAGCAAGCATTGGAAAACTGGCGCCGGAATTCTCATGGAGAGATGCGGGTGACGCGTGCCAGGGCAAATGCGCGTCAGCGGGATTGGCGGCGCGTGGCAGAGGATTTAGTCTGGTTATCGTGGTTTGAGCCAGGACTGGCTATCGAGAATGCGAAACGCAAACTCCAGCACGAGCTTTTCAAGCGCCGGGCGACTAAAAAGACCAGCGCTTCAGAGTGAGTCGAGCTGTTCGCCCAAGTACTTTCCCTGTGAGATTACCTGCCGTTGAAGGGCTTATCGATTAGAGTTCTCACCGCTCTAAACAATCATCAATAGACTTAACGACCATTGCAGAATCCACCAGATCGTGAATACTAGAACCCCTTTTTCGTCGTTAAGACTACAGAGAAGAGTTGGCAGTATATAATTGAACGGGCTTGCATTGACGATTCAGCTTAAGCGTTTGCCCGCTTCTTGATGCGCGATCTTATGACCGAGTGATTAGCCAATTGATAAAAGGTTGTTCCTAAGCATGTGTGGAATTGCAGGATTCATTGATTTGTGGGACACAAGCTCGGCTCGTGATCAGGACGAGCGCGCTCAGATACTCGACCGGATGTGCCGCATCATCACTCACCGCGGTCCGGACGATCAGGGTGTAATGGTTAAAGATGGTGTGGCGCTCGGCATGCGACGCTTGTCGATTATTGATCTTGCCGGAGGACACCAGCCAATGTCTGGTGAAGACGGCAGCATAACGCTGGTCTTCAACGGCGAAATTTATAACTTTCGCGAACTCCAACCGAAGCTCGAAGCACGCGGCCATCGATTCGAGACTCACTCAGATACTGAAGCAATCGTTCACGCGTACGAAGAGTTCGGCCCTGCGTCTCTTGCCGAACTGCGCGGCATGTTTGCGTTTGCGATTTGGGATGACAGAAAGCGATCGCTCTTTCTCGCGCGCGATCGCGCCGGGAAGAAACCCCTTTACTATACGGTCACGAGCGGCGGAACGCTGGTCTTTGGTTCGGAGTTGAAGGTCCTGCTCGAACATCCGGATGTTCACCGTAAGGTCGACCTGGAAGCAGTCGATGCGTACTTTACTCTCGGTTATGTTCCCGACCCCCTCTGCATTTTTCAAAACGTCTACAAGCTTCCGCCCGGCAGCTATCTCACCTTCAGCAACGGTAAGCTTTCAGTCCACCAATACTGGGATTTCAATTTACTGACTACTACTCCTGCCCGTTCAGCAGAAGAGTATCTGGAAGAACTGCGCGAGTTGCTTGACGAGTCAGTTCGGTTACGCCTGATCTCGGACGTGCCTTTAGGAGCCTTCCTTTCAGGTGGCATTGATTCAAGCACAGTCGTTGGACTGATGGCTCGAAACATGGACCAGCCAGTGAAGACGTTCTCGATCGGGTTTCACGAAGACAGTTATAACGAACTCAAGTATGCGCGGATGACGGCAGAGAAGTTTGGCACCGATCACCACGAGTTTGTCGTCACCCCGGATATTTGCACCGTAGTGGATGAACTAGCCTGGCATTTCGATGAGCCTTTCGCAGACTCGTCCGCAATTCCCACTTACATGGTTTCGAAGTTGGCACGTGAGCACGTCACGGTGGTCCTGACCGGCGATGGTGGTGACGAGCTTTTTGCCGGTTACAGTCGTTACCTCGTCGAACGGAAGCGCGAGGGTTTTGCACAACTGCCCAGAGTGTTACGGGAATCTGTGATGAGACCGGTTAGTCAACGCCTGCCGCACGGCGCCTGGGGGCGCAACTACCTGCACAATGTTTCGCTCGATCCCGTCTCGCGTTACCTCGATAGCGTGTCCGTTTTCACGAGTCTAAATCGCAAGTCGCTATACACCGCAGAACTGCAACGAGAGCTTGGTTCCCAAAGTTATACCGATCAGCTCTTTTCGCACTTGTCTTTGCAGGTAAAGTCCCGCGATTCATTGGACCAGTTGCTCTATCTCGACAGCAAGACCTATTTGCCGGGCGATATTTTAACCAAGGTCGATCGCATGAGCATGGCAGTTTCACTCGAAGCACGGGCGCCATTACTTGATCACAAACTGATCGATTTCGTCTCCGGAATTCCGTCTTCTCTAAAGCTTTCAGGATTGGAGACAAAACACCTGTTGAAGCGAGCGGTGAAGGACCTTGTTCCAGGCGAAATACTGAACCGGCCAAAGCAGGGATTCGGAGTGCCCATTCAGCAATGGATCAATCAGCAATTGCGGGAGCGCATTCACGACACGCTCAGCGATGCACGCACCAGACAGCGCGGCTTTATTAACCCTGCTTATCTGGATGTTTTGTTAACCGAACACAAGCGTGGCCGGCGCGATCACTCGATGGGCTTATGGGCACTCCTGATGTTCGAATTGTGGCACCGGCAATTTGTGGATGGACCAGCCGCCGGCGCCAATCCGGATCTGAAAGAGCTGGCGACGGCGGCGCTTTAAGTACGGAGCCTTGAGTTTTTTGAAGCCAGTTGTTCTTCAACTTATCGATAGTTTTAATCAGGGCGGTTCTGAGCGTCAGGCACTGCAGCTCACCCGCCTGTTGCATGGAAGCGGTCGCTTCGCAATTCGTCTCGCCTGTCTGAACCCCAAGGGTAGTTTGCGCAATCAGATTGAGGATCTCGACCTCGGCGAGATTCCTTCGTTTCCCCTTACCAGCTTTTACGATGCTAATGCTGTCAAGCAACTGAAATGGTTGGTGCGATGGCTGAAAGACCAGCGGATCGACATCCTTCACACTCACGATTTCTACACGAATGTGTTTGGCATGTCCGGCGGTTCGTTAGCCCGAGTACCGGTGCGCATCGCATCGATGAGGGAAACTGCGGGAATGCGAACGGGTGCCCAGAAGCAAGCTCAGCGTATTGCCTATGCTCTGGCGCATAACGTGATCGCTAATTCAGAGGCCGTGCGCGAACGCTTGATAGTGAGCGGCTTAAATGCGGAAAAGATCACGGTCGTCTATAACGGTATCGATGGCGCACGTTTAGGTTCGAGTCTTTCGCGGGAAAGTGCGCTTGCTTCTTTGGGATTGAATGACAATGGCCGGCCGCGTGCCTTTGTGACCATCGTTGCCAACATGCGCCACGAGGTTAAGAACTATCCGATGTTTCTCGCGGCGGCAAAACGGGTACGGGAAGCTGTTCCAGAGGCGGCCTTTCTTTTAGCTGGTGAAGGTGAACTCACGAAATCGTTGCGCGCGTTGGCGAAAAACGCGGGATTAGCCGATGCCACGTTTTTCCTCGGTCGTTGCGAACAGATAGCCGAGCTGCTAAGTGTTTCGAGTGTTTGTGTTCTGAGCTCCTACGCTGAAGGGTTCTCAAATTCGATTCTGGAATATATGGCTGCGGGGCGGCCGGTTGTGGCTACCGATGTAGGCGGTGCACGCGAGGCCATCGTTGAAGGGGAGACCGGTTACCTGGTGAGTTCCGGTGACGAAAGCGCAATGGCTGAAAAGATCATTTCGCTGCTGGTCGCGCCGGAGCGAGCACAATTAATGGGTCAACGAGGACGACAGGTGGTCGCGCAGAAGTTTTCCTGTGAAACGCAGCTCAGACGAACAGAAGAGCTTTACGATAGACTTTTGCGACTTAGCACAGCAAGGTCATGACAACAGCAGGTCACAAGAAGCGCGCGAGAAAGCTGCGGCTCTTAATTATCGCACCGTCGTTTGACATCCTGGGCGGGCAATCCGTTCAGGCGGCGCGATTGTTGGCGCGACTGCGCGAGGAACCGGAGTTAGAGATTGGGTTTCTGCCCATCAATCCGCGCCTGCCCGGCATCTTTCGAAAGCTACAGTCGATCAAGTACGTGCGCACGCTGGTTACCTCGCTCGCCTATATGGCAAGTCTCCTTTCACGCGTGCCTGGATACGACGTACTGCACGTCTTTTCAGCCTCCTACCTTTCATTTGTCATTGCGCCCACACCGGCGATCCTCGCCGGCAAGCTCTTCGGAAAAAAGGTGCTGCTCAACTACCACAGCGGTGAGGCTGACGATCACCTTCGTCGCTGGCGGCGCTCGGCGCTCCCGACTATTGGCCTGGCGGATGCGGTGGTGGTGCCTTCCCAGTATCTGGTGCGGGTGTTTGCTGGGTACCAGGTAAACGCTCGGGCGATTTACAACCTGATTGAGACGAGTACCTTTCGCTTTCGCACGAGAAGCCCACTGCGCCCAAATTTCCTCTCCAATCGCAATCTCGAGATTCACTACGGCGTAGATCGGGTGCTCAAGGCTTTCGCAATCATTCAAAGACAGATTCCCGAAGCGACGTTGACCATCGCCGGTGATGGCAGCCAACGTGAATCACTCCAGACTTTGGCCCGGACGCTTGATCTAAGGGGCACCTTCTTTGTGGGCCAGGTTCCTCCGGAGGCGATTCATGAACAGTACGACGATGCAGACGTCTATCTCAACGGTTCTGAAATCGACAATCAGCCGCTTTCTATTCTTGAAGCATTTGCCAGCGGACTGCCCATCGTTACCACCAATGCCGGCGGCATTCCTGATATTGTGACCGACTGCAGGACAGGGTTTGTTGTCCCGTGTGGTGATTACGAGCGCCTGGCAACTTGCGCCTTGCAATTGTTAAGTAACCAGGAACTGGCAAAGGAATTTAGCGAGCGCGGATTAGAAGAGTGCCGAAAGTACAGTTGGGCCGCCGTGAGGAACTCGTGGTTTGAGGTTTACCACGAACTGAGCAGAGACCATTCGCTGGTAGTGGAGAGTCACGACTTAGCGCGAGACCAACCACCGGGTCGCGGGGCAGGGTCGTGACTAAATGAAACGTTCCTTCAATAGATTGAGGCAGACCAGCCTCGACGAGCTGCGTGTTCGTGGTTTGCAAGCGATCGCCGCGTTTTCCGAGCGGCGTGGATGGTCCTCGCTCGCGAGTTTGCCGAACGATAAGGCGTTTTCGAAGTTGCTCAATCCAGGTATCGGTCTGGGTTCTGCAGCTGAGTTTCACGAACATTTTCGAACACGAAAGGCACCAGCATTCTTCCGCGCCTTCAATGATCGGAACGCCACAGTTGCGGATCTGCGAGGTCGCTGGCCCGCAAGCAAAAATACGATCGTGGCGCATGCCGACCGCATCCTGGCAGGGCATTTTGATCTACTTGCTTGGCGCGATTTATCGTTAGGAGATCCTATTGACTGGCATCTCGAGCCGCTGAGCGGAAAGCGTGCGCCTTTGATTCATTGGAGCCGCTTGAACTACCTGGATGCTGATGTGGCCGGTGACAAGAAGATCGTATGGGAACTAAACCGACACCAGCATTTCTTTACACTGGGTCAGGCTTACTGGTTGTCGGGCGAGGAGAGTTACGCAACGGCGTTCAGCGTGCACGTTGAATCCTGGATAGACCAGAACCCACCCAAACTTGGTATTAACTGGGCCAGCAGTTTGGAAGTGGCCTTTCGCTCAATCTCATGGCTTTGGGCAATCCACTTCTTTAAGGACTCCCCCTCGGTAAGTGCTGCAACCTTTGGACGCCTGGTGCGAGTCTTGTACCTCAATGCGCGCCATCTCGAAACCTATCTTTCGACATACTTCAGTCCCAACACGCATCTGACAGGCGAAGCCCTGGGATTATTTTATCTGGGGACGATGTTGCCGGAGTTCAAGGAGGCAGCCCGCTGGCGTGAGATCGGACTGCGGATTCTGCTTGACGAATTCCCTCGACACGTCAGATCCGATGGGGTCTATTTCGAACAATCGAGTTATTACCATCGCTACACGGCAGACTTTTATCTCCATTTTTCGCTATTGCTCGAAGCTAATGGCGTCGCTCGGCCCCCTGAAGTTCAGGAGCGCTTGGAACTATTGCTGGATCATCTGATGTTCATCACGCGACCCGATGGCACGACTCCGCTCTTCGGTGATGACGACGGGGGCAGGCTGTTACAGTTGGACGCGCGATCGGCAAACGATTTTCGTGCGACGCTTTCTACCGCCGCAGTGGTTTTTAAAAGACCTGACTATAAGTTTGTTGCCAGCGGCGCTGCCGAGGAGAGTCTGTGGCTGGTTGGCTCGGAGGGTTTGGCAGAGTTGGACCAACTGCAATCCGTGGAACCGGAAAGCACGTCGATGGGGTTTCCTGCAGGCGGGTATTATGTGATGCGCGATGGCTGGACGCCCAACTCGAATTACCTGCTATTCGATTGCGGCCCCCATGGAATTGCCAATTGCGGTCACGCGCACGCGGATGCGTTGTCGTTTGAGTTGGCCGCTAACGGACGAACAATGCTAGTGGACCCTGGCACCTACACCTATACAGGTTCAAAGCAGATGCGCGACTGGTTTCGCAGTTCCGCGGCGCATAACACACTGACGATCGACGGCGAATCTTCGTCTGTATCCGCCGGACCGTTTTCGTGGCAGACAGTCGCCGGCAGTGTCCCGCTTTCCTGGATCAGCCAGCCGCGGTTTGATTATGTGGCAGCCACTCACGACGGCTATAGTCGACTTCCTATAGCCGCCAGCCATTGGCGCGATATTCTATTTCTTAAGGGCAACTACTGGGTCATGCGAGACCGGGTAGAATCGGCAGGGGATCACGAACTCAGGTTATGGTTTCACTTCGCAGAGGATATTGGTCCGCTGCACAGTAAGAACAACGTGGTACAGGTGATCAGCGATCATGGCGACACCACGCGACTGCAGCTCACGACTTTTGCCCGCGGCGGTGCCTGGACTCGCGAAAACGGCTGGGTTTCTCCGTGTTATGGTGCGAAGGAGGAAGCGCCCGTGTTTGCGTTCACCGTTCTGGCAAAAGGATCGGAGGAGTTAGTAACATTTCTCCTGCCGCGGGCGAGCGGAGCTGTTCTGCCGCCTTGCTTGCGCGAGATCGAAGCCGTTAACGGGCGGGCTTTTGAGATTAATACGGAAGGACATCACGATATTCTGTTGATTCGTCATCTTTCAGAGATAGAATTCGGCGCTGAGGGGGACGAGCTCGGAATGGTGGAAACTTCCAGAATGGCGTCCGATTTCGAGTTAACCTGGGCGCGCTTTGCCAGTGAACGAGCGCGAACCCCTGCCGAAGTGGTACTGATCGGAGGGCGGCAATTGGAGCTCGAAGGACGACCAGTTCTACGTTCGCCTCACCGCATCAGTCATCTCGTCCTCAGCGACGCTGAGATTAACAGTCAGCTATCCGATCTCAGGAGCCTGGGCTCAGAGAACTGGGATTTGAGATTTAGACTTGAGAATTAAGCAATGTGCGGAATTAACGGTATAGCGCTGTCAAGCAACTCGCGACGGGCCCTCGACCGAGGAGTGCTCGAGCGAATGCGCGACGTGATCAGGCACCGCGGTCCAGACGACAAGGGACTCTTCGTCGACGGTCGCGTCGGACTCGGTCATCGTCGGCTCAGCATCGTCGACGTGGCCGCGGGTCATCAGCCCATGACCAACGAAGACGGCTCGTTGCAGATCATCTACAACGGTGAAGTCTACAACCACAGTGACTACCGCACGGAGCTCGAGTCGTCCGGCCACGTTTACCAAACCCACTGCGACACAGAGACCATCCTGCATCTTTATGAAGATCATGGTGATGCCTGCGTCAACTATCTACGCGGAATGTTTGCCTTTGCGATCTGGGATGCTCGGAAGCGCGAGCTCTTTATCGCCCGCGATCGGCTGGGTGTTAAGCCGCTCTACTACGCGCACACCGCTGACGGCTCACTCTATTTTGGTTCGGAAATCAAAACGCTGTTCGCCGGGGAGGCTCTGAAGCCGGAATTGAACTACGACGCTTTACCGGACTACCTCGCAAACCATGCCCCCTCGGGTGAAGACACTCTTTTCGCAGGCGTCAAACGGCTGCTGCCGGGCCACACGTTGACGTGGCGCGATGGCCGCCTGGAAATAAGAAAATACTGGGACGTCACTTTTGTAAAGGCGCGGGAAAACGGACGCAGCGATTCGGACTATGTCGCTGAGTGGGCAGACCTCTTTCGTACGTCCGTCCGGTTGCGATTGATGGCCGACGTCCCGCTTGGGATGTTTCTTTCCGGCGGCATCGATTCATCGGCCATTGCCGCTGTGATGAGCGATATGGTGGACGAACCTATCAAGACGTTTTCAGTCGCCTTTGCGGAGCGTGAAGCCAACGAGTTGGCCTACGCGCGCATAGTCGCCGAGGCTTACAAGACAAACCACCACGAGGTGGTCGTGAGTCCGGAAGAGTTTTTCGGAGCTTTGCCGCGCCTCGTCTGGCATGAAGATGAACCACTTGCTCATCCTTCGAGTGTCGCCCTGTATTTCGTTTCGCTGCTGGCGTCGCAGCATGTGAAGGTGGTCTTGACTGGCGAGGGCAGCGATGAACTGCTGGCTGGTTACGGCCGTTACCGCAAGACGATTGTGAATCTCTCGTGGGGCAAGCGTTACCGCAATCTGACCCCTGGGGCTGTGCAGGCTGCCGTGCGGAGCGGCATCGCTGGTTTGCCTGCCTCGGTAGTCAGACAAAAACTGCTGCGCACATTTTTTAGCGTCACGCCGGATATCGAAAGTATCTACTTCGACAACTTCGCGGTGTTTCCTGCTGCGATGCAAGCCAGGCTGTTAACCCCGGGGACACGCGAGCGTGTTGGTGCGGGTGATCCTTATGCAGGCGTGCGCCGGGCACTGACGGAGACCGACGCCGAGTCGTTGTTGGATCGGCTGCTTTACGCGGACATCAAGACCTACCTTCACGAGTTGCTTATGAAACAGGATCAAATGAGCATGGCCGCTTCGATTGAAAGTCGGGTTCCTTTTCTCGATCACAAGCTGGTTGAGTTTACCTGTGGACTGCCCGAGCGAATGAAGCTGCGCGGAAGCACGACGAAATACATTCTTCGCGAGAGCATGAAAAATGTTTTGCCCGACGCGATCCTCTCCCGTTCCAAGATGGGCTTTCCTGTACCCATCGGTGCGTGGTTTCGTGGCGCCTATAGGGCAGTCCTGGACGAGTATGTGCTGAGCGAACGCGCCATGGCTCGGGGTATCTTCAATCCTGATGTTGTGCGGGAGTTGGTACAGCGACACCAAACCGGCAGCGAGAACCACGATGAGCGTTTATGGGCACTGGTTAATTTTGAGATCTGGCAAAGGCAGTTCTTCGATGGCGAGGCGGCTGAGGTCAAGGAAGCTCGCGGGGAACTGGCGCAAGTCGGTAAATAGATCTCATGAACATCCTTTGGCTCAAGACTGAACTTCTCCATCCGATCGATAAAGGTGGCAAGATTCGTACCTACCACATGCTCCGGGAGCTGAAAGCTGAGCATCATGTCACTTACCTTGCTATTGATGACGGAACTGCAGCGCCCGATGCAGAGATGCAAGCGGCGGAATACTGTCACGATCTAATCTCTATTCCCCATCGTCAGAAAGAGAAGTTCACGCCGGGTTTCTATTTCGATCTCGCTTTCAATCTTATCTCGCCGCTGCCTTATGCGGTCAAGAAGTATTCGTCTACCAAAATGCGTGAAGCGATCGAGACGGTCGTGCGCCAGAGGAAGTTTGATGTGGTGGTCTGTGACTTCCTTGCTCCTGCAGTCAATGTTCCAGAAAACCTGCCGTGTCGCACGGTACTCTTCCAACACAACGTCGAAGCAATGATCTGGAAGCGCCACTACGAGGTTCAAACCAATCCCGCAAAGAAGGCTTATCTTTACGGGCAATGGCGAAAGATGCGGCGGTTCGAAAGGAAAGCTTGCCGCCGATTCGACTGTGTCATTGCAGTGTCGCCTGAGGACGGCGTCACGATTCAAAATGAGTATGGTCTCTCGAAGGTGTTTGACGTTCCCACTGGAGTGGACACGGATTTCTTTCGTCCAGCGCGCGAGCGACTCCCGCAACCAAACAGTCTCGTGTTCACCGGCTCGATGGACTGGTTGCCAAACGAAGACGCTATTCGCTATTTCACTGAGCAAATCATGCCACTGGTTAGACAGTCAGTGCCCGATGTGAAATTGACAGTTGTTGGCCGAAACCCTTTTCCCGGTCTGATTGAACTCAGTCGTCACGAGCCTTCAATCATAGTCACGGGCCGCGTTGACGATGTGCGGCCTTACATGGAAAACGCTGCTGCTTACATAGTGCCGCTAAGAATCGGCGGCGGCACGCGTTTGAAAATCTACGAAGCGATGGCGATGGAAAAACCGATCATCTCTACCAGCGTTGGCGCTGAAGGGTTGCCAGTCACTGGCGGTGTTGAACTCTTGCTGGCAGACACGTCTGAGTCGTTCGCGAAATCAGTTGTTGAAGTGCTCGCCAATAAGACGTTGGCCAGGCAACTGGGCCAAAAGGCCGCCGAGACCGTAAGAGAGAACTTTGGGTGGCGCCGAGTTGCGGGCAGTTTCACGGCCATCTGTGAGCACGCCGTGAACTCCCTTATTGAACCGGCAACAAAATCCGCACCAGAAGGCAGGGTTCGTCCCGCGGTCGAATGAAGCAGACCCCGATTATGAAAGTAAATACGAGCTTACGCTCAGTGACAGGCAACGGACACCCGGTTCCGGTATCAGCGGAAGAGTTCGTCTCGGTGGTGATCCCCTGTTACAACGAAGAGAGGTTCATCTTAAAAGCACTCCAGCAGCTAGCCGGGCAATACGATCCGAATCGCTACGAGATCATCGTGGTCGACGGCTTATCCGCCGACGGAACCCGGTCGCTCATCGAGCAATTCAAGCACGATAATTCTAGTCTAGCGGTCAGGCTGATCGACAATCCTGCGCGCAACATTCCCACGGCCCTGAATCTCGGTGTGGCCGCAGCACGAGGCGACATCATCGCGCGTATGGACGCCCACGCGGTTCCAAGTGTGGGTTACATAAGGCGCTGTGTGGAAGTGTTGCGAGAAACTGATGCTGCGGTAGTGGGTATGCCCTGCCGAGTTCAACCAGGAGCGAACACGCCGATGGCACGGGCGATTGCCGGGGCCGTTTCACACCCATTCGGCATTGGGGATGCGAAATATCGCGTGGGGGCTGGTGGTCCGCATCAGGAACCGGTGGACACAGTCGCGTTTGCCTGTTTCAGAAAATCTTTATGGACAGATTTAGGGGGCTTCGACGAAGCGCTTTTGACGAACGAAGACTACGATTTCAACTATCGGGCGCGGCGCTCCGGTAAGCAGGTGCTTCTGGATAAGTCTGGTCATTGCGACTATTTTGCTCGTACCACCCTCAAGGCATTGGCGGAGCAGTACCTCCGTTATGGCGGGTGGAAAGCGAAAATGATTCGGCGTCAGCCCGGTTCAATCAGGCTGCGTCATTTGGTTGCACCGGTTTTTGTTATGTCGCTGTTGGTGTTGGCCCTGGCAGGTTTGTTCTGGCCGCTTGTCTGGTGGTTGCTGCTTGCTGAAGTGGGCCTTTACCTGGCTCTGGCGCTGGCCGCTAGTTGGCACACCAGAAAGAAGGCAGGTGGTGGCCCGGAGCTGATGCTGCTGCTGCCGTTGGCTTTTGCCATCATTCACCTGACCTGGGGCTCCAGCTTTCTATTCATGCTGGTCAGTCCCCGAAAGTAGCGAGGGAACGAGGTTGGCATAAGGGTGAATGACCTGTCGGGATAACACCTAAAGCGCGAACCTATACCCTTGCCGCGTTATCACGTTTTGTTTGTCTCTCTCGCCTTGGATTTCGACTTCACGTAAGGATGAGTGAAATTTTGCCGTCGCTCTCAGTGATATTGCCTGCCTACAACGAAGGACCGCGTCTGGGTCAGACGCTGCTGAAAATCTTTGCTTACTTGAATGATAAATTTACTGGTGCAGAGGTTATTGTCGTCGATGACGGCTCCCCGGATAACACCGCGCAGGTGGCAGAGGAGAGCTTTCGTCATGCCGGTCGCGTCGGGGCAACACTGCTTCGCAACGATGTAAATCGGGGTAAAGGCTATGCGGTTCGCAGGGGCCTGTTGGCGAGTTCCGGGGAAACGGCGATCTTCTCGGATGCGGATCTCTCGACACCGATTGAACAGACCCCGAAACTGATGGCGGCTATTTCACAGGGCGCCGATATTGCTTTCGGCTCACGAGCTCTCGATCGCAGTTTGATTTGGGTCCATCAGCCCTGGCGGCGAGAGCAGGGAGGGAAGGTCTTCAACACAATTGTGAGACTATCGACCGGGCTGCCTTTCTGGGACACTCAATGTGGCTTCAAGGCATTTCGGATGAATGTTTGCCGCCCTGTTTTGGAAGGAGCAACCATCGACCGCTTTGGTTTCGATGTTGAGCTGTTGTACGTGGCTTATGAGGCAGGATTGAATTTGCAAGAAATACCCGTTCGCTGGGATCACCAGGAAGGAAGTAAGATCGACTTTGCACGTGACAGCGTGAGGATGTTCAGCGAGGTAATTAGGATTCGCCGACAAGCCCGCCAGGGTGCGTACGACGAAACAATTGCTCTGGTCAGGAACCGTTTGTTGACGTCGCCAGTGCCCCCCTTTGCCTCCTCAATACGCGAACACTCCGCCTTATGAGGCGTAGATGAAAGGAACTCTAACAACCGCCCCCAAAGTTAGCGCCGTCTACGAGTAGGCTGCGGATGCCAAGCGGGGCAGCAGCCCAACGATTTAGTCGGGAAAGTGATGCCATTGGTGGTATTTACTATTTGTGCTGCAACTCGGCAAAAATTCGGAGAACGAGATGCTTAACGAAATAGTCACGTCGACGCAAGCTCATGAGGTGTCATCGGACGGAGGAATTTCCGCCCGGAAACAATCCATAGCGATCCTCATTCCTTGTTACAACGAAGAATTGACTATCGCGGAAGTGGTAAGGCAATTCCATGCTGAATTGCCCGAAGCGGATATTTACGTCTTCGATAACAACTCAACCGATAAAACGGTCGAGGAAGCCAGAGCCGCAGGCGCGCGGATTTTTTATGAGACGCGGCAGGGCAAAGGCTATGTGGTCCAGTCGATGTTTCGCAAGGTGCATGCGGACGTCTACGTCATGGTTGACGGCGACGGCACCTATCCTGCACCGGAAATCCATCGACTAATCGAGCCGATTCTGAACGATGAGGCCGATGTCGTGATTGGGTCACGCCTACACCAACAGTCAGACAGTCAGTTCAAATCAGCGAACCGTTTCGGAAACAAGTTTTTCCTCTACATGCTGAACTACACCCTGGGCGCCAAAATTACAGACATGCTGTCAGGTTATCGCGCGTTCAATCGCGGGTTTGTAAAAGGCGTGCCTTTGTTTGGCGGAGGGTTCGAGACTGAGACGGAACTAACCATCAAGGCGTTGGATAGAGGCTTTCGAATTATCGAGATTCCCGTCAACCTTACGACGCGCCCTGAAGGAAGTTTTTCAAAGATCCGTATCTTCCATGATGGCTTTCTGATCCTCAACACAATCTTTGCGCTTTTTCGCGACTACAAACCTCTGACCTTTTTTGGCTTTTTCGGCCTTGTACTAATCGTGCTTGGTCTAATTCCCGGCGTGATCGTTATTTATGAGTTTATGGAAACCGGGCTAGTGCCTCGTTTGCCGTCGGCGGTGCTGGCAGTCGGGTTAGTTCTCTCCGGAATGCTTTCGATCACGGTGGGGTTGATTCTTCATACCATTGTCCGCCGGTCTCAGGAGTTAGATCATCAATTGCGAGTGCTTACAGAGGATATGCGGTTGCAACTTGAAGCCGAAATGGCGCGTCGTGATGGGAACCGCTCAAGGTGATAAGTCTCCTGGTCAAACCACAAGGGGAGATTCGAGACCAACCTTTTTCACACCAGCCCGAAGATCCTGAAGATGCCTAATACGAACGGTCATCCGAGATAAAGGAGTCACTGTGCTCTGGGCAGTCACTGCAACTGACAAGGGAATGCGCGTGGGCGCTGATCGCTGGGGTCGCCTTCTGAGCAAAGAGACGTACGGGGCGTGGCACTGGCTCTCCGTCGTGACTATTTATGTCCTTGCGACGTTGCTTACCGATGCGCATTTCATGGGTGACACTGCCGACTATGTCGATTCGATAGTCGCCTACGAGAGTGGTCGCGATTACTGGTTCTGGGAATTTGGGCATGTGCTGTGGCGACCGCTTGGCTGGGCCGTGATGGTGATTTGCCGGCCTCTGACAAGCATCATCATTGGTGCTGACGTTCGGGCAAACGCACTCGTTGTGGTACTCGCCATTAATTGGATCGCCGGATTGGTGAGCGTGTTGGCGCTTTATGGCGTCTTGAATCAAATGATTACTCGCTGGTGGATCGTTATCCTTACAACCAGCGCGCTTATCTTTTCACACGGATTTCTCAACTATTCTCAAACCGGTTGTTCTTATATTCCCGGGCTCGCTTTCTTATTAGTCAGTCTTTATCTCCTGGTTCGCCACGGACGAGGGGACGATGGGCGTTTCATCTGGGGCCTTCTCGCTGGTTTAAGTTTGGCTGGCGCTCTCTACATGTGGATACCGCTGTTGCTTGGTATTCCAGCGATTCTGCTTGCCCCGGTTTTGTTGACCGGCAGTAATAAGAGGACGTGGAAACTGGTGTTGACTGCAGCGGTAACCGGTGGACTGTTGACTGCATTGGTCTATCTGGCTGTGATGATCTGGGGCGTTGGTGTTACCGATATTGCGGGCGTCAGAGCGTGGATGGCAAAGACCGCGGGTGGGCCGGCACAAGACAAGTCCCTCCAGCGCATGGTATTTGGATTTGCAAGGTCGTTTATCTACATGGGTAACGACGGGATGCTGTTCAAGCGCTATCTTGTGGGTGATCCGTTTAACCCGGTAACACCCTTTGATTTGTTGCGGCTGAGCCTTTGGAAGATTGGATTGTTTTATCTGTTCATTGCTTCATTAGCTCTCAGCTTGTTGCGCACAGCGCAAAGCAGGCGTGTTCTCTGTCTGCTGCTTATTAACGCCCTACCGATCATGGGTCTGGCCGCGCTGTGGCAAGGTGGTGACATTGAGCGTTACCTGGCACTTTATCCGGTACTATTTCTTTCGCTCGCGGTGAGTTTGGCCTTTGATAAGCCAGGAATGCTGCTTAGATACATCACCCTGGTGTTTGTGGCTGCAATGGTGTTGACTAATTCGATGGCGATGGCCCGGATGGTTCTGAACAGCAAACAGGAAACGACGGCTTTCCGAGCAAGACAGCTTCAACAATTACTAAAACCAGCGAGCCGAGTGTTTGCAGTAACTTTCCAGGATGACTTCGTGAATTTCAATCGGAGTTTTCCTTTTCATCCTGACAATCGTGTCAGCTACAACCCCTATGCCATCGTGGCCGTCGGCACCACTCAGGCGCCGCTGTGGCGGCAGGATTTCGCAGCCAAGACAGAGGAAACATGGTCCCAGGGCGGTGACGTCTGGGTATCGAAACGCGTCCTCAGCAGCCGGCCGCTCCCAGAGTGGAATTGGGTTGAAGGAGACGACAAGAGTGTGTCGTGGCCTGACATCAACACGTTCTTCTCGCGACTGGAGTTTGGTCATTCGGTCGGTGGTGAAGACGGCTTCGCTTTGCTGCCGCCCTCTGAAAACAATCGAGCGATGCTGGCAGCCGAGTCGGATAGTAAGAGTCAATAGTTAGACTGGTGTCACGAAGATTAAAAGACGCATGAGTTTTGCAGCAGCAACAAATGAGTCCGGCGCTTCGACCACTCGGTTCAGCACTGGAAGAACCTACTGGTCGGCATTGGCGATTTACGTGCTTGCCACGCTTATCACCAACGCGCATTTCATGGCGGACACCGCCGACTACCTCGACTCGATCGTGTCCTACACCGGCGGTCGCTACTACGATTTTTGGGAATTTGGACACCTTTTTTTCCGGCCGCTTGGTTGGTTGCTTTACGTAGCCCTCAACCCCTTGACGAGTTTGATATTGGGTGAGGGTGTAAGAATCAACGTTACGCTCGTGCTGCTTGCGCTAAATTGGTGTGCCGGCCTGCTGAGCGTTTGGGCTCTGTACGGATTGCTCTCGCGTTTCTGTAAGATCAAATGGGTGACCAGTCTGGTCGCGGTAACCTTCATCTTCTCTCACGGGTTCCTTAACTTCGCGCAGACTGGAAGCTCATATATTCCCGGGCTGTCACTACTGCTGCTGGGCCTCCTGCTACTCGTCAGGCGCGCGGATAGTGATCGAAATGACATTAGCACTGCGCTACTGGCCGGACTGACATTTGCGGCGGCGGTTTGGATGTGGTTCCCCTATGCGCTTGCGATGCCGGCTGCTGTTACTGCTCCTCTTTGTCTGTTTGGCTTTGATCGGCGTCGTTGGAGACTATCAATAGCTACCGCATTAGTAACCATTAGTTTCATTCTACTGGCTTACGTTGTCGTGGTTATGGGAGCCCTGGGAATCCGTTCGTTTACCGGGTTTATGGCCTGGATGACCGCTGCGTCGCACGACACAGATATCAAGGGCATCACGCGAATGGTCTTTGGCTTCGCCCGTTCGTTTATTTACATGGGAAACGACGGAATGCTTTTCAAGCGGTACCTTCTTGGAGATCCCTTCAACCAGGTGACGCTGCTGGATCTACTAAGACTTAGCTTGTGGAAGCTGGCGCTCTTTTATTTGCTCCTTGGGGCATTGTTTGTCGGTTTGATTCGCTCGTCGGTAGGTAGACGCGTTTTGGGCTTTCTGATTATCAACTCAGTCCCGGTGATCCTGTTTGCCATTTCGTTCGATGGAGGCGCGATCGAACGCTACCTTCCGTTGTACCCGGCTATTTTTCTGGCACTGACCGTGTGCCTCTGCAGCGAGCGCTCCTGGATGGTTTTGAAATACGTGATTCTTGCATTCATGGCCGCCGTAATTGTTACCAACACCATAGCCATGGCTAAGCCACTGCTCGATCGCCGGCAAGAAATAACTGCGTCCAGAATCAGTGACGTGTTGCAGCGATGGAAACCCGAGAGCCGACTGCTCACCGTGACGTGGCAGGATGAATTGATCAACTTCAGCCGGAGTTTTCCTTTCCATCCACTAAACCAGGCCGGCAATTTGCGCATCGGTGCGCTTGTTACACCCGGCACGACGCTCGCAGCCGACTGGCGCAAGGGATTTGCTTCGCAAACCCTGGAGACTTGGAATCGCGGTGGCGACATGTGGGTTTCAAGACGCGTGCTAACACCGCGGCCGCGGCCCGAATGGAACTGGGCCGAAGGGGATGAAAAGAGAGTTTCGTGGCCCGACTTTCACTCATTCTTTTCGCAAATGGAATTGGGAGAGAGTGTGGGTGGCGAAGACGGTTTCATTCTGGTTCCGCCATCGCCAAAGAACCGACAGTTTCTCGAGCAAGCGATGGGGAACCAGGTGAAAGCACCGCAGACTGCCGGCTTGAAGAGGAATTTTTCGAAATACCACGATTTGAAGGTAAGAGCATGAAACTAAGTCTATTTGGGTTGGGTTACGTTGGTTGTGTATCGGCAGCTTGTCTCGCGCGCGTTACCCCGGTAATCGGAGTTGACGTAAACCCTACGAAGGTGGAAATGGTCAACGCGGGTCGTAGTCCTATTGTTGAGCCGGGCGTAGCGGAGTTGATTTCCGAGATGGTGTCTAACAAGAGATTGCGGGCAACTACGGATTCGCGAGAAGCGGTTCTCGACAGTCAGATTTCATTGGTCTGCGTCGGTACTCCCAGCAATCCAAACGGCTCACTCGATCTTCGCTACGTCGAGCGCGTTTGTCAGGAGATCGCTGAGGCTCTCCAGGAAAAGGAGGAGCGGCATGTTGTGGTCATCCGCAGCACGATGCTCCCGGGAACTGTAGAACAACTGATCATCCCGACATTGGAGAAACATTCCGGAAAGCGAGTTGGTGTGGATTTTGACGTTTGTATTAACCCTGAGTTTCTGCGCGAAGGTACGTCGCTCAAGGATTTTTACTCTCCTCCCTTTACGTTAATCGGGGCCGATAGTGCGACCGTGGCTGAGAAAGTCGCAAAGCTTTATGAAGGAATCGAAGCGCCCTTATTCATTACGGAACTCAAGACCGCCGAAATGGTGAAGTACACTTCAAATTGTTTCCATGCCTTGAAGGTCAGTTTCGCTAATGAGATTGGAAACATCTGCAAGGCGGTTGGTGTCGACAGTCATGAGGTCATGAAGATTTTTTGCGAAGACACCAAACTCAATATTTCGAGTTATTACCTGAAGCCTGGCTTTGCTTTTGGAGGCTCTTGTTTACCAAAAGACTTGAGGGCGCTGAACTACAAGGCTAAGGAGTTCGACTTGGAAGTTCCTGTGCTCGCCTCGATCCTGCCGAGTAACCGGATGCAGATTGAGCGTGCGGTAGAGATGGTCATGCGCACGGGCCGGAAACGAATTGGCGTGTTAGGTTTTAGCTTCAAGGCCGGCACCGACGACCTTCGCGAGTCCCCGATGGTCACTTTGATCGAGACACTTTCCGGCAAGGGGTTTCAGCTGGCGGTTTACGATCGCGATGTTTCCGTGGCGCGTCTTGTGGGAGCCAACAAGGAGTACATTGAACGCGAGATTCCTCATATCTCAAGATTAATGCGTTCAAGCGTGGGCGAGGTGCTGGAGGACTCCGATGTCGTGATCATCGGAAACAAAGGCGAGGAGTTTCGTGAAATCGATGCCAAATTGCGCGGCGATCAAATAGTTCTGGATCTGGTAAGGTTGTTCGATCGCAGGTCCGACGGCAATTCATACGAGGGAATCTGCTGGTAGACAGTCCGAAATTGATTCACGCTATCAACCAGGTCGCAATAAGAGTGTCACCCGTTCAGACAGTGAATACGGAATCCGCCTCCCAGTCACCTCCTCGACGCACCAGATTACGAGTCTTCCCTGCGCTGATACTGGCGCTTCTGTTATGGCCTTTTTCAGCTTGGATGGCGGCACGGCTTTTGATAGTCAGTGCGCCACTGGAGAGGGCAGATGCTATCGTCCTGCTGAGCGGATCTTCCTCCTTAAGAGAAAGAGCAATGCGGGTGTCGCAACTGTACGCGGAAGGCAAAGCTCCGGTAATCATCCTCACGAACGATGGCCATCGCGGCTCGTGGTCAAATGCGGAGCAGCGAAATCCGTTCTACCATGAAGCGACGATCAAGGAACTCGTACGTATGGGAGTACCGAGAGAGAGAATAGAGGTCCTTATGCAACCGGTATCCAGCACTTATGAAGAGGCTATGCTGTTGCGCGGGCACCTTCACAATAGACCCATGACTGCTATTCTCGTGGTTACTTCCGCCTACCATTCAAGGAGGGCGCTTTGGACATTCAAGCGCGTGTTTGCCGGTTCCAACGTCATGGTGGGCATGCAGAGTGCGCCCGCAGGTTGGCAGACCCCTTCGGCGTGGACATGGTGGCTCAGACCACGCGGTTGGCAAAGCGTGCCCGGCGAATATGTAAAGCTACTCCATTATTGGTTAAGATACTGAGCGGTTCCTGGTAGTTTAGTCGTATTGTGCGTTTTGCTTTTAACAGAATGATTCGTGTTGACCGGTAAGCCACCGGTGGAATTTGAGGTCAAATGCTAAAACTTCGCCCCCTCGCCCTGGTTGTGCTCGGAGTGTTGGTCGCTTTTGCAATGCCGTCCAGCGTCAAAGCCGACCCGCTTCTGTTTAGTAATGTTGGCGTTCTCCAGAATGAGAACACCACAACCGTAAATCTCTTCGCTAATCAGGGCGCCACGGTAATTGGCCAGCAACTCACGTTTCGGGTTGACATTACCGGAACCCTGCCGCCGGGAGTGACCAACACGCTTTTGATTACCTACCAGGCCGCCGGCAATCCAGCCATTGTTCAGTCGTTTGAGATTCCGATTTTTGGCACCGAGCATCCGCCATTCACGTTGCTGTTCACAATTCCTTTTACCGGTGCTACGCCTCAGGGAACGGCGGTTACCCTGACGATTGATATAATCGGCAGTGCTCCGAATTTTGTGATTCCGTCTGGGTTTAATGCCGGACAAAGTGTCGATTCCTACACCTACAACTTCAACGTCAGTCAGCCGATTCCCGAACCGGCTTCGATTATCATTCTGGGTACGGCGCTAGCCGGTCTTTTGTCCCGGCTCCGCAGAAATGATCGTCGTTGAACAGGGAAAGGCTTCCAGCCGGCGTCATAGTCACACCGACGAATTCCTGTAATATATTTTCTCGTGTGGGGGATAAGTTTGCACTCAGCTGAGGTTCAAGAGGGTCAACGGTTCGAGTTTGGTAAAAACTGGAGCCAGTTCTTGACGCTGCTCGATGATTCTCGAATCCGTGAAGCGGAAGACTCTCTTAAGCAGATGCTGGAGGTCACGGATTTGGAGAATAAGAAATTCCTCGACATCGGATCCGGCAGTGGACTCTTTAGTCTCGCTGCGCGGCGGCTGGGTGCCCGCGTTCATTCTTTTGATTACGACCCGCATTCAGTCGCCTGCACAACCGAGCTCCGCAGGCGATTTTTTCCCAACGACCCTGATTGGCTGGTGGAAGAAGGCTCGGTGCTAAACACGGAGTACATCAAAAAACTGGGAACGTTTGATGTCGTCTATTCCTGGGGAGTTCTTCATCACACGGGACAGATGTGGCAGGCACTCGAGAACGCGCAGCTGCCGGTGGCACCGGGAGGAAAACTTTTCATCGCGCTGTATAACGATACGGGAACTCAGAGCACGCGTTGGAAGGGCATTAAGCGCACTTACAATCGTTTACCGTCCGCCCTCAAACTTCCATTTACACTTATCGTGATTGCTCCGGGAGAGGTAAAGGCAATCGTCCGCTCGCTAATTACCTTGAGACCGGGTCAGTACGTACGCTCATGGACCCAGTACGACCGTCGACGCGGAATGAGTCGATGGCGCGACATCATAGACTGGGTCGGCGGTTACCCTTACGAAGTTTCAACGCCCGACGAGGTTTTCGACTTCTATCGTGCAAAAGGATTTACGCTGACAAAGCTGAACTGCGGCAGAGTTGGGCTCGGCTGTAACCAGTTTGTGTTTGAGAAGACCGGCAAGCAGTAGCGATATTTGCGATGAAAGACCAACGACCGCGACGTCGGACAATCGCAGTACTGGGCGTGAGCAGTTTGCTCGTAGTGCTCTCGCTAACCTCCTGCTTCGCCCAGCGGCCAGAGGATTCGCAAGGCGCACGGCCGCGACGAATTGCCGACCAAGACTCTCGAACCATAAATGTTCGAGCCGGTGAGAAGCTGCAAGCTGCAGTCGACCTCGCCAAATTTGGCGACACCATCGTTCTCGAAGCCGGAGCTGCATTCGATGGTCCAATAATTCTTCCGTACAAGGGGCCGGGCTCAAATACTGACGCCGACTACATCACAATTCGCACCTCTAATTTATCAGGCCTTCCCGCCGAGGGCGTGCGCGTAAAACCGGATAAACACGCGGTCGCGATGGCCAAGATTCTCGGACCCAATGGGGGATCAGCACTCTCAACGGCCCCACAGGCTCATCATTACAGGTTCATCGGTATTGAGTTTGTGCCGGCGCCCGATGCCGGTTACCTATACAACTTGTTATGGCTGGGCTCAGACGATTACAAGGCTGCGTCTGAGTTTCCTCATCACCTTGTTTTCGATCGCTGTTACGTTCACTCGACCGGCTTGAATAAGGTTCGCCGTGGTTTTGCTCTAAACAATGGAGAAACATGGATTCTAAACTCCCACATCTCGGGGTTCGCAGGAGCAGGAGATGAAACGCAGGCAATCTGCGGTTGGGCCGGACCAGGACCATTCCACATCATCAACAATTATGTCGAAGGTGCGGGGCAGAACATCTTTTTCGGGGGTGCCGATCCAAGTGTTAGGAATGTTGTGCCATCAGATATAGAGATCCGCAGAAATCACATTAATAAACCCGCTGATTGGTTCGGTCGCGCAACAGTCAAGGCTTCCTTCGAAATGAAGAATGTGCGACGACTTGTGATTGACGGGAATCTGATCGAAAGCGGAGGACGCACCAGTGTCGTCTCTCTGGTAGTCGGCAATCAAGGGGGCACGGCGCCATGGAGTACGATTGAAGATGTGGAAATCACCAACAACATCATCCGTCACGCTTCGTCGGCGTTTAATATCTCGGGAAGAGATACAAAGCCGCATCAGCAGGGAAAGCGAATTCGCATCGCGAATAACCTCATACTAGACGTCGGCACAGACTACTCTGCGTTCTTTGTTCAAACTACAGGCGCCGATTCCGTGACGGTTGAACACAACACGGTCGAGCATACTGGGAATGTGATCGTGACTCACGGAGAACCGACCACCAACTTTATTTTTCGCAACAACATTGTGCAGCACAATCAGTATGGCATTGTCTGCGAAGGAGGACCGCGTGTGTGTTTTAGAGCGGGGGCCTTCAAAGGAAACATTGTTGCCGATAATAAAGACTCTGCGGGTGGCGGCTATCCGCTCGAGCGTAACTTCCCGCCTGGCAACTATTTTCCACGCTCCTTCAGTCACGTTAAGTTCGTGGATTATACTCGAGGCGATTGGCGCCTCGCCCCTGACAGCAGGTTTAAGGGCAAGGCGACCGACGGCAGCGATCCAGGTGTAAATTTCAATAACTTCAAAATCTCAGAAGAAGCAGTTCGTCAAGGTGTAGCCAGATAATGCTATGCATTGGAGGACGGTTTGAGAAAGCGACGGGCGAAAGGCAGGTAATACCCCAGTGATAAAACAAGTGGCAAAGAAGTCCAGGACGGCCATTATCGCGCACAAGATATATGAGAACTGGCGTATGAAACGGCAGCTCAACTCCGGCAACTTTGAGTCGCTGCACGGTTCAACACACAGCACTATTCTCACTAACCTATCCGAAAGCATCGATTACATTAACGTCCAATTTGATGACTATCTGAAATACTCCGGTCTTACCGCCGAGCAATTGCGAGGAATGAAAGTTTTTGAATTAGGTTTTGGTGACAACGTTGGTGTAGCACTTAAGTTCATAGCTGCGGGAGCAAAGCAGGTCGTATGTCTGGATAAGTTTTACTCAAAGCGAAACCTGGATCATCAACGGCAAATCTATCTTGCGCTGAGAGAAACCCTGGACAAAGATGGCCAGGCACTCTTTGACGAGGCAATCGACCTTTCGAGTGGCGTGGAGATTGATCCCGAGCGCATTGTTTGCGTTTATGGAAAGGACGTGGAGGACGCACCGCAACTGGACGATCTAGGTCCGTTTGACCTGGTCATTTCCAGAGGAGCAATCCAGGACATTTTCAATCCAGACGCCGCTTTCGAGGCGATGGACAGAATCCTGAAGGTTGGTGGCTACATGCTTCACAAGATCGATTTGAGCGACCAGGGCATGTTCCGCGCCAACGGAATGAACCCTTTGACCTTTCTGACGGTGTCCGAATCTGTCTATCGCCTGATGGCTATTGATTCGGGCAAGCCGAATCGAAAGCTGATCGGTTACTACCGCAATATCATGGAGCGACTGGGTTACGACGCCGAATTGCTCGTGACTGGCATTATTGGAGTTGGCGAGTGTGGCAAAGGCGACCTTCACCCGCATAAAAAGAAGATTGAGTTGAACGTGGATTATCCGGAATCGATACTTAAGATGGTTAGGGACGTTCGTTCGCGCCTGGCTCCCGCGTTTAGGGATTTGCCTGACGACGATTTGATTGTTGACGGCATATTTATCGTTGCGAAGAAAGGCCCCCGGGCGTGATCTCGGTGTCGGACAAAGGAATCACTATAAGATGGTCCGAAACAAGCAGAAATTCAAGACGTACGATTACGAACCGGTTACTCGCGGCGGCGGAACGAGAGTAGAAATTGAAGAGTCCGAGTTTTTTGCCGACCCACCTGCGGTGGAAGAGCCGCCGTCAAGTGGGCCGCGAGCCCCGGTCGAACCTCCTCAGCTATCCTACTTGCCCAGTTCCTCAAACTGGATGGTCCGACGCGGGCACCTGGTTAGTTTTTTGGGTGTCTTTCTTTTTACGGTGGCGGTCTATGTCAGACCTTATGAGTTCATCACCGCGCTTCGTCCCTTTAGCACCATGGCTTTTTGGATCGCTCTCACCACGATCCTAATATTTCTTCCGACGCAACTGGGTTTGGAAGGCAACCTCACTTCCCGCCCGCGGGAAGTCAAAATGTTGTTGCTGCTTTGTCTCTGTGTTTTCCTCTCGATCCCATTTGCGGACGATCCCGGCAATTCGCTTGATTCCCTGGTCGACTTCTTGAAGGTCGCGGTGATCTTTATCGTCATGATAAACGTGATCAGAAGCGAGCATCGATGGAAGTTATTAGTAGTGTTGCTGATACTGGTCAGTTGTTATCTGGGTTTTAGCGCCCTCAGGAATTACCAGACGGGTATGGAACTGGTTGAAGGCAATAGAGTCAAAGGCAGCATCGGTAACATGTTTGAGAACCCAAACGACCTCGCACTCCATCTAGTGACGATGGTCCCAATCGCTGTTGGATTGTTTCTGAGCACGCGTAATCCGTTAACCAAGCTCTTCTATGTCGTCTGCGTGTTCCTGATGTTGGCTGGCATCATTCTCACTTTTTCGCGGGGAGGTGTGCTGGCACTCATATGTGCGGTAGGGGTATTGGGTTGGAAGCTAATGCGACGCAATCGTTTGCTCGCGGTGGGGACGATTGTGATACTTGGCGGCGCGCTGATTGTCTTTGCACCGGGAGGCGTGATGAGTCGGTTTAAGGCGGTCTTTGAAGGGGACCAGGGAAGTTCAGTCGGCGCCCGGAAAGACGATTTGAAGAGGTCAATCCTGGTGACTCTGCGTCATCCGCTTTTTGGAATTGGAATTGGAAACTTTATGCTTCGATCCAATAGGGGACTTGCGACACACAATGCTTACACGCAGGTTAGCGCCGAAGTAGGAATAGCCGCGCTCGTTTTTTACGTCATGTTCATGGTCATTCCGATAAAGCGATTGCGGGCCATCGAACGAGATACAGTCGACAATCGAAAAAAGTCGCGATTTCACTACCTTGCTATTGCGATGCAGGCGAGTTTGATAGGCTACATGGTTTGCAGCCTGTTCGCCTCGGTCGCTTTTCTGTGGTACGTCTACTATCTGGTGGCCCTAAGCGTATGTTTGGGGCGGCTGTACGAGATTGAGCAGGGAGTTGCAGTCATGAGCCCGAGCAAACCCGGTTCCCAGCTCCTGGCGGCAACCAATGAACCAGGTATGGCAACTTCATAAGCGTGCTGAAGTTTCGATGGAGGATCATAACCACACAACGTTTGACAAGTTTCGCTGGTCGCTTCCCTGGCTGGTTCGTTATCCGGGGTGGCGGGCAAAGGAATTCGCTCGCCGCGTGGGCCGCTCCGAGGAGTTGACTCACGTCATCGTTGTGGTGGCGAACCATTATGAGCCCGGTCTCGGCGAGCAGGCAGTTAGGCGGATCGAAAGCTGGTGGCAACAGGCGCGACTGCTTGGAGACGCAGTTCGTGATCACGACGGCACACCCTTTCGCCATACGAACTTTTATCCCGCCGAACAATACGATCACCATTTGCTGGAGCTACTGGCCGGAATACAAGGTGACGGTTATGGCGAAGTTGAGGTACACCTCCACCACGGATTAGACGCACCAGACACCGCTGCGAACACGCGCACTATGTTGCAAAACTTTCGCGATGTTTTGGTTCAAGAGCACAAGTGCCTTTCCCGGGATATCACTACAGGCGAACCGAAGTATGCATTCGTTCACGGAAATTGGGCGCTCGCCAACTCCGCGGGCGGAAGGTTTTGTGGGGTTGATGAGGAGATGCAGATTCTTGCCGACACCGGTTGTTACGCTGACTTCACTCTTCCGTCTGCTCCGGACAGATCGCAGACGCCAAGAATCAATGCCATTTACGAATGTGGACGTCCATTATCAGAACGCAAACCACATCGCGAGGGACCTGATGTAAAAGTCGGCGACACGCCAAAGTTGCCCCTTATCTTCACTGGGCCACTGGTGTTTGACTGGACAAGAAGAGTGCGGGGAATTCCCGTCCCGCGCGTCGACGATGGCTGCATGGCCGCAAATTATCCTTTAACGGTGGACAGGTTTAATCGTTGGCAAAGTGCAGGAATCGGAGTCGCCGGACGGCCCGACTGGGTTTTTGTCAAACTCTACTGCCATGGGTTTTTCCCGCAGGATTACGACATGATGATCGGGGAGCCGGTACAAAGGTTCTGGTCGGAGGTGATGGAACTTGCGGAGCGCACCCGTGAATTCAAAGTCCATTTCGCCAGTGCACGCGAGGCCTTCAACATGGTCATGGCCGCGGTCGATAAGCAGAGTGGAGAACCCGGACAGTATCGCGATTACCGGCTTCGGCAGGTAATGGACGGGCGCCTTAACCAAAGACCACCCGGCCCCAGGGCCGAGTCCCAACTTGTTCTGCGTTAGAGCAGATTGCCGGATTGCTCGCTTTGTAAGGAAGTTAGAAGATGAGCACAAACAAAAATACCGTCGATGCACCTGTTGGGTTGAACGCCGAGAGCAGTTTTGTGCCGCAACTCAATAAGGTGGGCCAAATGACTGCCGAACTTGAGCAAAACGGAATTGTGTTGCTTGAAAATCTGCTGACCCAGCAGCAACTCAGCGGAATGCAAAGGGCATTCGCTTCGCGGCTCCGGCGACTGCGTTGGAATAATTTCGATGGTTATGAAAAGACTGAACCCTATCGACACATGGTCCAGGACATCCTGGCAATCGATCAGGGTTTTTTTGATGCCGCCCTGCATCCTATTGTTAAAGCGATTCTCCGTAACTATCTGGGGAATGACTTTGAGATCAACGAGGCAAAAGGGTGGAAATCGATTCCCACGAAGAGGGATTTTCACGGTTGGCACGGCGACGCCTGGTATGACCAATCGCACCACCCCGAGATTCCTCGCGAGGTCAAGCTAGCCATCTATTTGACTGACGTTAAGAGCGGCGCCTTTAATTACATCAAAGGCAGCCACCGCAAGCAGCATCCACGTATGGTCCGCGCCAGTGAGCTTACGAACGTGCCGGCGGCGGAGATTGTCGAACTGCTGGGCCCTGCCGGGACTGCTTTTCTGTTTGACACTTCAGGGATTCATCGCCAGGGAGTGCCCATGCTGGAACCCCGTCAGGCTGTTTTTTACAACTATCATGATCCGCAAGTCCGTCTTCAGCAGGAGGACGTGGAACTTTATCGTTATCATCCGCTGCTTCTCAATGCGAGTTTCCTGGGCGGGCTAACGAAAGTTGATGAGCGCATTCTGGGTTTCGGCAACAAAACAAATTACAACCCTGAATGGGAACGGCCCGAGGATCACGCCCTCATTCAGAATCTGTTTCGCAGGGCCTTAAATACCACCCTGTGGGCCAGGAAGTATCAGGAACGAGTGGCGGCACGGCTTACAAAAACCTTCAAGAAGTCATAGATCAAAATATCCAAATCAGACTTTGCGCACACCAGTCCAGCAATCATGAATACTGTCGTCTCAGTTTTTGGGGTTGAGCCGCGCCGAATCGGAGGCAACGAGAGTTTCGCACGCGAGTTGTCCCGTCAATTAGCTGAACATGGCTGGCATAGCGTTCTGTGCTTCTTAACGCCGCCGCCGCCTGATGTGCTGAGCTATCTAAAACTGCCGAACGTGTCGATTGAAATTCTTGAGGAGTCATGGCGCCCGGCTCCCAAGGCGGCAAAGGATTTGGGGAGGATACTGCGCCGGTATCGACCCGCAATTCTCCATCTCCACTTTATCGGGTTTATTGGCTTTCTCCCCTGGGTCGGGCGTTTGTTTTCAGCCAGGCGGATCTTCTTCACAGATCAGGGATCTCGTCCCGCTGACTATGTGGCACGCCGCGCTCCCCTTTGGAAGCGTATTCTCGTGCGCATGATCAATTGGCCGCTGACGAAAGTGATCTGTGTGAGTGACTTTAATAAGCGCTGTATGACTACGCCTGGCGTTTTGCCGGAAGATCGATTTGAACGAATCTATAATAGTGTGGATTTTTCACGAGTCGAAAAGTCTAAAGCCCGCGCATTGGATTTTCGCGAGCGCTATCAAATTCCTTTGAATCGAAAAATCGTCACCCAGGTCAGCTGGATTATCCCCGAGAAAGGAATTCCGGATCTGCTGGAAGCGACTCGTTTGGTTTTGAAAGAGGAGCATGACGTGCAGCTTGTGCTCGTTGGCGATGGTGCCTATCGAGATGAATATGCAAAGGTGGCCGTTGAGATCGGAATTCAAGATCACTTGACGTGGACCGGACTGGTGCAAGATCCCTTTGCCGAAGGCGTCTACGACGCAGCGGATATCGTTTGCCAGGTTTCTCGTTGGCAAGAAGCGTTCGGGTGGGTCATTGCCGAGGCGATGGCTTATGAGAAGCCCATCATCGGGACGATGGTCGGAGGAATTCCTGAAATAATCGAAAACGAGAAGAGCGGCTTTTTAGTCGAGCCGATCAATCCCAGCCAAATCGCCGAGAATCTCCTTCGGCTTCTGCGAGAGGAACCCTTGCGCAAACAGATGGGTGAGGCTGGCTGCGAGAGAGTCAAGGCGAAATTCGACCTGCGAAAAAACGTTGCGCGCGTCCTCGAGCTGTACGGAGTTTCGGGGCGATCACCCGAACTTGACGATTCAGTTGGGCCGGGCCACACGCGTGACTAAAGCATTTTCACCGAACAATCTTCTTATAAATGGCTCCTCCTGAAAATATCGCGTTCCTACTGGATGCAGCTCCCCGAAGTTGGAGTAGCCAGGAGGATCGTCATCTCCTTCTGTGCCAGGAACTCCTCAAGAGAGGTAGCCGTCCGGTACTTGTTTTCACGAAAACTCTCCCTCCTGAAATCGAGAGCAGATTTAGAGAAGCGGGAGTACAGGTTGCCGCTATTAACTATGCGAAGGGAGTTCTGAATTACTACAGGGAGCTGGGCCAGCTACAAAACAAGTTTCAGATAACGACCTTCCACATAATCTTCTTTGATTATTTCAGCCCTGTTTGCTGGCTCGCGAGAATTCGGGGAATCAAGCACATTATTTATGAAATGCAGAATGGGGGTGTGTTCACAGCTCAATCATGGAAGAAGGCTCTACTGCATTTGCGGAACCGCCTGGCGACCAGTCCGATATCAAAGATTATCGCCATCTCTGACTACATTAAGGGTCAACTGATAGTTGCCGGGGTCGATGAAAGCAAGATTGTCGTAAGGCATTTGGGGATCGATACTCAAAGGTTTAAACCGAACCCAGAGGCCCGGAAACGGTTAGCGGCAGAATACGACTTTGGCGCGGGGGATCTGGTTCTTTCAACGGTTTCTTACCTAAAGCCCATTAAGAATCCACAAGTGATCGTCGAAGCTTGTGGATTATTGGCCACTCGTAAAGTTTCCTTCCGACTCTTCGTGGCTGGCGATGGTGAGATGCTAGCGGAACTCCAGGAATTAAGTCATCGGCTTAACATTGCCGACCGCATTATTTGGCTCGGCCTCGTTCCAGACCCTTCTGCCTTGCTACAGGCATCCGATCTTTTTCTGCTGACTACCATCGGAGAGGCCTTTGGTTTGGTGCTCGCTGAGGCGATGGCTTGCGGGGTGCCCATCGTCGGAGCGCGAAGTGGGGGAATTGCCGAAGTGGTAGAGGACAGGAAGACAGGATTGTTGGTGCCGCCACTCGATCCAACCGCTCTCGCTAATGGGATACAGCACTTAGGTGCCGATGTAGCATTGCGGCGCGCAATGGGGGTAGCAGGTCGCGAGCGAGTACAAGAAAATTTCACGGTTGAAGCAGCGGTTGACAATACAATCCGTGTATACCAATCGCTGGAAATTGTCTAACGCTTTTCAACTGGGGTTTCCCAAGCCCGAGTGGGGCGTTAAAGGCTTGGAACCCGTCGGGTCATCAACTTCAAACTGCGGCAAGCTCGACAGCGCTAAGCTAACACCAAATCAATAAGATAACGCAATCTCAGCATTGCTCAGGAATAAACAGTTGACAAGCAGTTATCAACACTGTTTAATGAGTCTCACCCGCATAGCGGGCAGTTCTTTTCAGCAGACGATTGCACCCGATAAAGGCAAACCTGTCGCGAGGCGGGGACGCAAAGCCGTGAATCTCTTGATAAGTTCATTCTTGAGATAGTCTGGTTGCCGAATGGCGATCGAGGAACAGGCTGCTACGTTTAATACTGACGTAGCCGCGGCTCTCGGGAGATAAATACTTCACCAGCTCTAGCAGAGCCAAAGTCACAGCCGGCAGATATAAGCCGAGGCTGACCTCTATCACCTTCCTTTTAACCAATCCACGGCAGCGGTGGTCCCTCGGACAAGTTATCCACAGGTTTACTCTCATCTGACCCGGTCTATCACGAAAAAATGTTGTTTAAGAAGCTCTCGATAATGATTTCACAATGTTGAGCTTGCTTCCTTAACGTATTTTTCGTGTTGCTTTTCTGTCACCGCCAACCGGTCTTCAGAACACCTTCGAAACAGAGAGTAGCAATCACCGACAAATGGCACCCCCGCAGCGATGCGGGTCCGCAGAGTCAGGAGTCTCCCTTGGGAGATCGTCCGATTACCGAAGTGAGCAAACAGTTATGACCTTTTCGCGCCGTAACCACCGTCGAGTTTCTCCGAAATCATCTTTCATTTCATCAGTTGCTTTCATTGCGATCGTTTTATTCGCGGGAGCCACAAACGCCTTTGCCGGCACAATAGTTGTTCCCGCCGGTGGCGATTTCCAAGCCGCCCTGGATATAGCGCAGCCGGGTGACACAATCGTCCTCCAAGCAGGGGCATCCTTCATTGGCAATTTCCGCCTGCGCAACAAAGGCTCCAGCACCCAGTACATCACTGTTCGGACATCGAATCTTGCGGGCATTCCAGGCGAGGGTGTGCGGGTAACTCCTTCGCATGACGCCGCAATGCCGAGAGTATTAACTCCGGGGAATGGGTTGCCCGTTATCGACGCCGATGCAGGCGCGGGGTATCACAAACTTGTGGGCATTTATTTCGGCGTTCAGTATGGAAGCGATCCCACCCGCGAGTATCACAGCAGTTTTCTCATAAACCTGGCTAACGGCAACGATGACAACCCCAGTTACGGACACTGGCTGTCTCACGACATCACGTTGGATCGGTGTCATATTGCGGGAAAGTTTAATGACGCGAGATTTGCAGTCGTTTTGAATGGAATAAATCAAAGTCTCATTAACTCGTGGATTTCCGAGTTTGCCAACTCGGCAGGTGTGGGAGATTCAGCCGGAGTCTGGATGGGCTCAGGGCCGGGGCCGTACACCATCGACAACAATCACATCGAGGCGGGGATGTGGCAGATATTCACTGGTGGGGGTGATGGCGACTCACCGAATTTTGGCACGGTGCTGGCCGGAAGCACAGCCACAACTCTTAACCTATCAAGCTTACAAGGGCAGTTACCGAACTTGGGCGACTTGGTTGCGGTGAAGGTGACTGATCCGAACCCAACTATTGAGCCGTGGTTTGCCGGTCATAATTATTCGCTGAATCAGCGACTTTATCGGCATACGGTTGCCGGTCAATTAGCTGGAAAGCCTCCGATACTGTTCTATGTCAACAAATCGGGAATTTCAGGCGCAACCGAACCCGACTTTCTTAACGCACATGAAAACCGGCCGGTGGTAGACGGCACAGTAGAGTGGAGGCAAGAGGTTACGGGGTTTCAAATTGGAAGAGTATTAGGGGTTTCTGGCTCGACTATTACCGTGGAGCCCGCCATGCCCCAGGGTCTCATCCTGCCTCCTATTGCCGGGACTATAGCGAAGTGGAATGGAAACCTACCCTCAGACATTCGGATCACTCGTAATCATTTCTTTCGACCCGGAGCGTGGGCGGCGTTGAATGCGGCGAATAAAGGAATGTTTCAGTTCAAGAACGCTCAACGGGTCTTGATAGAAGGGAATTACTTTGAATCCGAAGTCCAATACCCGGGACTGATGGGATTAACAGCGGGAAATCAGGGAGGGACAGCTCCGTGGTCAACTGTGAGGCAGATAACCTTCAGAAATAATCGTGTGCGGCATTTGGGGACGATATTTAACTTCGCTCTATTCGACAGTTTCGGTAAGACCTCAACCCCGGGCGGAGAGGTGGGTGTTCACAATAATTTGTTTACCGAAATGGGGGGGCTTGCGGAAAACGAAACGTCAGGATTCCTCATGCTTTCAAGTGCGAACGGATTGAGAATCACCCACAACACGATCATTAACAACGCCAAGTTGCTCTTTGGGTACGGGTCAGCGCAGTCTGGTTTTGTGATGAAGGATAATATCCTTACTTACAATCAGCAGATGAATTGCGAATTGGGTGCACCACACTTCGAGCAGTGCTTTCCCGCATCGGTTGTAACAGCAAATGCAGTGGCTAATGTGCCGACTGATAAACGCTTCGAGTTTCCTGCTGGCAACTTCTTTCCTTTGCAACATGCGGACGTAAGATTCACAAACCTGAGTGGGCAAGCTGTGAGTGATTTTGCGTTGCGCTCTGACTCACCCTACAAGGGAATGGCAACGGACGGCAAAGATGTTGGAGTCGATATTGCAGCCCTGACTGCTGCCTTGAATGGACAGATTTCTGCCCCTAGCCCGACGCCTACACCAACACCAACACCAACACCAACGTCAACGCCAACTCCGACACCAACACCAACACCAACTCCGACTCCGACTCCGACTCCAACGCCAACGCCCACTCCGGCACCTCCTTCGGCGAGCGTGAGTTTTGTTCAGGTGGATACAACCACGAAGGGCAATTGGAAGAGCTCGTATGGCGACCAGGGATACAACACCGTCAACGACAGAGTGAATTACCCGAGCTATGCCCAAGTGAGTGTGATAGGTTACACGTCACCGACTTGGACGGCTTCGACAACTGATTTGCGCGGTCTACAAAAAACCGCGGCAACTGATCGAATTGCGGCGAGATGGGAGTCGAGTTCGTTCTTCACGATCGATCTGAACATTACAGACGGCCAGACTCACCGTGTCGCGCTCTACGGATTGGATTGGGACGGCAACAATCGGTCGCAGAGAGTTGATCTGGTGGATTGGGCAACCAACGCGCTTTTGGACAGCCGAACACTCTCTTCCTTCAATGGCGGCAAGTATTTGGTCTGGGATATACGAGGTCGCGTGAAGATCTCCGTTAACAAGACTGGCGCCAAGACGGCCGTAGTCAGTGGACTTTACTTTGGCGGGCCGGTAACAAGTGCTACACCAACACCAACGCCGACTCCAACGCCAACTCCTACTCCGACGCTCACGGTCAACATCACTAGTCCGACCAGCAATTCAACCTACCCCCTGGGTACAACCGTCAATGTAAGTGCAGCCGCTTCGGAGATAGGAGGCAGTGTAAGCAGCGTTTCTTTCTATGCCAATTCCACACTCATCGGCGCCGATACGACGTCGCCTTACAACCTTGCTTGGAACAACATTCCTTCCGGTAGCTATAATGTCACCGCAACTGCTCGGAACTCGCAGGGAGTGGCGGTCAATTCAAATCCCATCACGGTCAAAATCAGCAAGGCTTTGAAGGGCGTGGGGAACTCGAAGAAAAATGCCCAGACGATCGACGGCGCAGTTGCGAATTCCGAGAGTTCAAGCTCGCTGGATTCCACCACGATCAATCTTCTGGACACCCTGGTGGCAGATATAGGACAGGCTTATAACGATTTTGCGGACGAGAGGTCGATGTTTCCTTCCTCCCCACAGATCGACAATTATCTGCTCGGAGCGTTGTTTCTGGCTCGTTCCAGCGCGGGCCTTTCCAGGCAGCCCGGCCCGGCAAGCGTTGCTGACCGGCTAAAGAAGGTGAATTCATATCTCTCTTTCTGCGAAGACCTGATGGTGCAAGACTCTATTGCTCCAGGAACGCTCGACGCGGCGAATAAAGTAAATGCGTTTACAGATCTAGTCATCGGCCAACCGGAAACACGACCGATGTCTTCATCAAGTGTTTTCCTGCAGCCGGATGGCACGGCTCGAATTTCAAGCACTTCGCCGACAACGCCTCTTACTACGCAAACTGCTGTAGCCTTCAACCAGTTTTCATATCAACTGGCAGGAGTAAGCGTCTTACTCAACGGCATTACAGTTCCGGTGCTTTCGGTTTCACCGACCGAAATTACGTTCAAGGTCCCAAGCGGGATGCTGGGTGGGCTTGGAGACGTTCTGGTAACCGCTCAGGATGGTCACATATCAAATGGGAGCAGTAGCATTTACGGTCTCAACCCACTTATCCTCGTAAATTCTGCAAGCCAAACAGGCCACGGAGCGATACTCAACGGCCTAACTTTTGGAGCCGAGATCTTTGCGGCCACAACCACTCCGTCGTTCGGTCCTGATAATCGGACGCGTCTAGCAATATGGGCTTCGGGACTGAGCAGCGGTTTGAGTAATACCGATGTGGCCAACGACGTTCAATTGCCCGATGGAAGCAGTATCGCAAACCTTGCTGAGTCAGTAAGGATTGAAGCGCAAACAACCGACGGCAGGATCTTCGATCTGCCGGTGGAGTTTGCCGGAGCGGCCGGATTCTTACTCGGCTTGGATCAGATCAACATCGTGCTTGATCCCAGCTTGGCGGGAGCAGGCACGGTAAGACTCACGGTTATTACTGGCGCTGTGAGGGGAAATACCGCGACACTTGTCATTCGTTAAGACTAGACGCGAATGCGAAAACCGAAAGGGTGACTCTCGAATGAGAGTCACCCTTTATTACTAAAGATCGCCCCAACGTTATCAGCGCACAATGCGTTTCGCGGTTGCAGCCTAACCCGAGCCAAAGTAAACTCCCCTATGAAAGGCAAACTAAGGGTTCTACGGACTTGCCTCAATGCACGCCGCGTCCCCAGGTTCTAAATTTCAAACCGCAAGCAACTTAGCTACAGCCAATCAGCCCAATGTTATTAGTAATACACTTCGCACCAGACCTTGCTCTTATCCAAGCCGGCGAAAAAATCATCGGGTTGAGCAGGAAATCAAGGAATCCCGAGAGCAATGAGCGTTTTCAATAGGCAAGGAGAGCAATTAAGCCAATGGCAGAACGTCCAAACCCCTCAGGGTCTGATAAAGTTATCATCGAGGCATTTGCCAAGCTCGATAGGTCTGCACTAGGGCTTGCGGTGGGAACACTTTGCGGTCCTACTATTTTCACCGCGACGGTTCTCCTGCTGATCAAGGGCGGAGAGGTAGTGGGTCCTAACCTGGCGCTTCTCGGCCAGTTTTTCATCGGGTACACGGTAACTGTCAGAGGGGCTTTTTTCGGCCTGATATACGGGTTTGTCGGCGGCTTCATCCTCGGCTGGCTAATCGCCTTTTTACGAAACTCGCTGATGTCCGGCTACCTTCTATCGTTGAAAACTAGAGCAACCTTGACTTCCTCCCTGGATTCTATCGACTGAGGAAACCCGGGAGTAAGGGACTGAGTTATCAAAAAAATTCCGGTGTCCCGGCTTCTTTCAGGCCCAATGCCTAAACCTATAAACGTCGTTGTAATTGGAGCCGGACCTGCGGGTCTAACGGCCGCTTACGAGCTTTGCAAGGCCGGGGTCCCTTCGGTCATTCTCGAAAAAGACAGCGTCGTTGGCGGGATATCAAGGACGGTAAACTACAAAGGCTACCACTTCGACATAGGTGGCCACCGCTTCTTCACCAAAGTTAAAGCCGTAGACGAGATGTGGCACGAAGTGCTAGCAGACGGGCAATTTCTTCGACGCGGTCGCCTTTCCCGCATCTACTACAACAAAAAGTTCTTCTATTATCCGCTTCGAGCGTCAAACGCCCTGCTGGGCCTTGGCATCTGGAACAGCGCCCTTATTTTTCTAAGTTACCTGCGCGCCCAACTTTTTCCCGAGAAATCCGAAGACACCTTTGATCAATGGATCTCCAACCGGTTTGGGAAACGCCTGTACCGGATCTTCTTCAAAACCTACACCGAAAAAGTCTGGGGCATCCCTTGTGATCAGATCATGGCGGAGTGGGCCGCGCAAAGAATCAAGGGGTTGTCGCTGCTGGCAGCAGTGAAGAGTGCTCTGATTCAGAAACAGCAGAACAAGGGTGATGTGATTAAAACGTTGATCGATGCCTTCGATTACCCAGAGCTTGGGCCAGGCATGATGTGGGAGAGGGTAAAGGCGATCGTCGAGGAGCGGGGAAGCGAGATTCGGTTGAATGCCGGAGTTGAGAAAATTCTCTGGCGCAAAGGCAGTGTCTACGCGCTCGAAGTGAGTCTTGCCGGAAAGCCAGAGACGATTGAAGGCACACACTTCATAAGCACAATGCCGATTAGAGAATTGATTCAAAAGTTTGAACCACCGGCACCCGAGCACGTCGTCAAGGCAGCCGCGGCGCTCAATTACAGAGATTTTCTAACCGTTGCTCTCGTCGTCAACAAGCGAGACCTATTCCCGGACAACTGGATCTACATCCACGATGCAGACGTGAAAGTGGGTAGAATTCAGAACTTCAAGAACTGGAGTCCTTCCATGGTTCCCGATCCGGAGAAAACCTGTTTGGGTTTGGAATACTTCTGCTTTGAAGGAGACGGGCTATGGACCATGTCTGACTCCGATTTGATTGAGCTGGGCAAAAAGGAGTTAGGCATCCTGGGCCTCGTAACACCGTCGGACGTTGTGGACGGCTCGGTTGTTAGAATGCCGAAAGCTTATCCAGTCTACGACGGAACTTATGGCGAATCGCTGCGGGTCGTTCGTGAATTTCTGAACGATATCCCCAACCTTCAGCTGGTCGGGCGCAACGGCATGCACAAGTACAACAATCAGGACCACTCAATGCTGACGGCGATGCTGGCAGTCAAGAATATTCTTGGCGCGAGCTACGACCTTTGGCAGGTTAACGCTGAACAGGAATACCACGAAGAGGTCACCGACCGGGATAAGACGAATGCCGAAGAGTTTGGTATGCTAGCCGCGACGCAACCGCGAGTTCCAAGGCGCAGGGACATTGCTTAACAATCCATGGAAAAGACGGCAATGACACTTCAAGATTCCAGTACGCAAAGGTCTTCGTTCGAACCAATGGATGAAACTGATCAGATTCTGGAACGTGCTGTTCTCCGACTAAACGCAAATATTCTTGGATTAGTCCTGGGAATTCTCGCCGGGCTTGCCATATTCATCGCCACCAACTTTCTGATCTTAAAAGGAGGGGAAGTTGTTGGCCCACACCTTTCACTTCTAAGGGCCTTCTTCCCATTTTATACGGTGACATTCCAGGGCAGTATCCTGGGTTTCGTTTATGGACTTGTGTGTGGCTACCTGGCCGGATTCGTCACTGCCTCGATCTATAACCTGGTCGTAAAACTCAAGAGTGGATAATGCAAAAAAACGCCACCCGATAAAGTTCTACGTCATCCGGCTACGTAGCCGGGTCCATCATTGCTTGCCTGCATAATCCAGTAGTCACATTGAATAACAGAGAATGCTAACAGAAGGGGTGTAGAGTCTTGCGACAACTTGTTGTTGGTCTTGATGCGATGGAATGGACTTTAGTGGAAAGGTGGGCAAGTGAAGGTAAGTTGCCCACGTTCCGTCGCCTGATTGAACAGGGAGCGCGCGGGGAGCTACAGACCACCGCCGCGCAACTGCCGGACACGGTTTGGACCTGCATCTATACGGGGACGAATCCAGCCAAGTTCGAAAAGTTCTTTTATGTTCAATATGACGCGCCAAGCCTGGGATTGCGCAACATCCCTGACGATGCGATCCGAAGACCGCCTTTCTGGGATTACCTGAGCGCGGCGGGCCAACAGGTTTGCATTATTGACGCTCCCAAGTTTCCCATGAGCAAATCCCTCAACGGTTGTCAGGTCACAAACTGGGGTGCACACGCCACCAAGACTGCTCGCGCGTCCTTTCCGCCACAGTTACTGGCCGAGATCGAGAAACGCTTTGGAAGTCATCCAGTACGCGATTGCGACAAGTACGACGCGAAGCCTGAGTCACTGCGTGAATTACGACAACGAGTGTTGGACGGCGTGCGTGTGCACGGAGAGGCTTTCCGATTCATAATGCGCGAAAAACCCTGGGATCTGTTCTTTGCGGGATTTTCCGCGCCTCACTGCATTGGCCATCATTTCTGGCACGGAGTTGACCCCTCTCATCCGCGGCACGGAGAGAAGCTCGGTGAAGGTCTTGATAGTGCCTTGGAGGACGTTTACTGCGCGCTTGATCGGGAAATCGGAGAGATGTTGGCACTGGTCGGCCCCGAAACCCGAGTAATGGTAGTTGCAGGGCATGGTATGGGTCCAATCTTTCACGCGTCGTGGAACCTGCCTGAGATGCTCGATCTGTGGGGTTACGGGCCTAACGCGGCCCGAAGGGTCAGCGACAATGACAAGGCGCCTGAAGCAAAGGTAAATCCATGGCGGATCCTGAAGATGATTGTACCTGGTCCCGTCCAGTACGCGATTAAGGGAATGTTGCCGCAATTTGCACAGGATCAGCTCCTTTTTCTCTGGTATCGAGGCGGCAAGAAGTGGGGCGGTTGTCGTGCCTTTGCAATTCCTAATAACGACTCCGTCGGTGCTATTCGCATCAGCGTGAAGGGCCGGGATCGTAACGGACTGGTCGAACCGGGTGAGGAATACGAGCGAGTCTGCCATGATATCAAGGACGCGCTCGAGGAATTAATGGATGAGGAAGGAGGCAAGCGGCTCGTTCAGCAAGTCACACTGACGCACGAAGCTTTCCATGGTCCATTTCTCGAACAACTACCAGATCTGACCGTGCTATGGGATCAGTCGTTTGCCTGGAATACGGTGTATTCACCACGGTTCGGTACCTTACGGATTCGACAGCAGGATGCCCGGACCGGTGGGCATTCGTCCCATGGCTTTGTTTTATTGACCGGGACGGATGTTCCGGCGCAAGTCGAGTTGTCGGGTTGTTCGATTTACGACATCGCGCCGACGGTGCTCGAGGCCGCCGGAGTTCACCCTCCAGACGACCTCGATGGTCATCCCCTGCCAATTCACTCCTTTTCGCAAGATGACAATTCCAGGGTTCACGGCAACCGCGAGGTCCGCTAACAATATTCGCCAGTCATCTGGCGCCGGCGCATTACTCGCGACGTGGGCAGTCGTGCGCCGTGCTAGTGAACTAGTCTGGGTATTGTCCGGTAAGTTCGTCCTGTTAGGAGCAAACGGGGCGTTAATGCTTTATCTGGCCCATCGGCTGGAACTGGATACCTACGGCGTTCTGGTGCTTACGATCGGTTTACAACTCCTTCTGAGCCGCTTATTGATGCTGGGAGTTGATGTGGGCATGATACGATTTAGCCGCACCTCGGAATTGAGGCACCGCTCGCATCAGGTCGTTGCGGCCGGTTTGATAGTCATCCTGGGTGCGACCTGTGCTCTGCTGCTGGTCTCACTGGTGACCACGCCCGTACTTGCGTGGTTCAGAATTCCTCTCTGGGTCCCGTTGAGTGTCGTGGCAGGAGCAATCGGCACGTCGCTCGTCGATTATGTCTACAGCGTTCGTTTGGTCCGGAACGAATATCCTCTCGCCGCCGTAGCTCAAGGCGGCACATCAATCTTTCGGCTGGGCGTAACCGTTCTTGCGAACGTCCTGCTACCGTCTTCAACGCTCATAGTGTTTATTACTTATCACGGAGCCAGTCTGTTGTCCGGAATGGCACAGACGATTGGGCTTAGCAAAGTGAGTCGTCCATGGCCTGATCGCGAACTTATTCGGCGCCTGGTTCGCTATTCGCTATGGCAGGGTAAAACTAACGTCCTCGTGATCGTCGGCCTTTACCAGGGAACATTCCTGTTAATGCTGCTGGGCCAGCAGGCTGCGACTGGGATCTTCGGACTGGGCCTGACACTGAGTCTGGGATTTCTTGCGATCTACAACGCCTTCTTCGAATACTTGTTGGCTCGGATCGGATCTGTAAAGAATATCCATGATTTGCCACGGTTCATGAAACGGGCCTTCGGAGCGTCTTTTACGCTGAGCATAGCCTGTGTGCCCTTAGTTGTCGGCGTTGCAGTTCTGGTGCCCTGGCTCCTTCGGCCCGAACTGTCCGAAGTCATCCCTATCTTCTACTATCTGGCGGCGTCAACAATCCTCCTAATCCACCAGGCGCCGCTCGAAGTAGCGAGTCACTACTTGTTGCGGCCGCAACTGGTGTCGTTTGTTTGGTTAATGCGTGCGGTATTGATCGCCATTCCGGGGTTTATGCTCGCCTCAGCAATGGGTGTCAGAGGAGCAGCGATTGCACAGTTGATTGGGTCTGGACTCGCATTATTTGTGCTTGCCGCGTTAGTGCATAGAGCGTTCAGGCGAGCCGCAGAGGCCGCCTCGGTTCTTACTGACGCGGGCGGTAGCGCTGAACTTTCCGGTAGCAGAGGGCCAGTTGAGGAGTAGCTCATGTGCGGTATCGCTGGGACAGTAAGAATTGGAGATCTTGCTCTTGTCGAGCGAATGACAGAGCTAATTGCTTATCGTGGCCCGGACGATCATGGACTATACGAAGATGGAGATGTGCGACTGGGCCACCGCCGCCTCAGCATTATTGATCTATCAGAGGCCGGTCATCAGCCAATGGAATCAGATGATGGTCAGCATGTAATCACTTACAACGGTGAGATCTTCAACTATCGAGAACTGCGCGCCAACCTTCAAAAGAGAGGACACAAGTTCCGCAGCACCAGCGATACCGAGACTATCCTCATAGCTTATCGCGAATTCGGCCTCGATTTTCTTAGTCACTTGGAAGGCATGTTCGCGTTTGCTCTTTGGGACCGCCAACAGCGCCGGCTACTGCTTGCGCGCGATCGCACAGGAATCAAACCCCTCTTCTATTATCAGAACGGCGACGCTCTCGCTTTCGCGTCTGAATTAAAGCCATTCTTCCTGGTTCCTGGTCTTGAACGCCGCGTAAATCGGAGGGCTCTACGGTCAGTGCTTCGTTATGCAGGCAACATTGAAGATGAATCGCTGCTGGCTTCGGTGTTCAAATTGCGACCCGGTCACTATTTAATCTGGCGCGACGGTGTCTGCCAGGAAGGCAGCTACTGGAGTTATCCCTCTCCGGTGCCTGAGCGTTGGGATGAAAAGGTATTGGCTGAAGAGTTACGAGGGAAATTAACGGATGTGGTTCGGTCGCACATGATAAGCGATGCTCCGGTCGGCGCAGCCCTCAGCGGGGGGCTTGACTCGAGCGGGGTGGTCGCCCTGATGGCTCAGTGCAACACCACGGGAAAGGTCAACACGTTTACAGTCGGTCACGGGGCAGACGATCCGGATTTGCTCAGCGCAAGGCTGGTTGCGGAACATTGCTGCACCGATCATCACGAGATCCTTATTTCAGCCGAAAACGTCGCAGAGCTTTTGCCCCGAGTGGTTTGGCATCTAGAGGAACCGCTCGGTCATATGGAGACGGTCCAGTTGTATGCGACCTACCGCGAGGCGGCCAAAGCCGTGAAGGTCTTGTTAATCGGTGAGGGAGCGGATGAATGTTTTGGAGGCTTCATGCGTTACAAGCTGTTGGATCCGCGCTTACCCTTACCTCTCGCCGTCTCTAAGGACCTCTACGGGCGCGTCTACCAAAACAGCGATGGGTCGCTAAAGACAAACGCCGGGAGAGCACTGGCACGTCTAATGTGGGGGAAGGCGCCCTCCGCACCCATGGTTGATCCCTATCCGCGTGCCGCAATGCCCCTCATCGACGTCAACGAGAGGAAGAGTGCAATCCTCAGTGCAATGAACCACGATCAACGCGTGCTCTTGCCTAATTTGTTCCTGAAGCGAGCCGACGCGTTGGGGATGGCCCATTCACTGGAGCTGCGAGTGCCCTTTCTCGACCGCCAGATAGTGGAGTTGGCGTCTCGTATTCCAGCCCACTTGATGGTGCATAGCAGGACTGAGAAATACATCCTGCGTCAGGCTTTTGCACCGCTTTTGCCGCCAGAGATTGCTTGGCGTCGCAAGCATCCCCAACAAATGCAAGTTAATAGTGGTCTGATTACGACTCTTCAAGGCCTTGCGGATCAATTGCTGAGTCCGTCAGATGTTCGGGAGCGGGGATTTTTTGATCCAGCCTTGGTGGAGGGGGTGCGTCGAATGCGTCCCAGGTTCCTGAACAGCAGGATCCCGTTGAAATTCTGGGCCTGGAGAATGTGGTCGATGATCCAAACTGAACTATGGGCCCGGATGTTTCTTGACCGGACGATTTCGCTTAGACCACCAGCTCTTTCGGAACTAATCTAGGCAACCCTTAATGGAGCTCTTATGGACAGACACCCGTTTATTTCCGTGATCGTGCCGGCTTACAATGGCGGAAAATTTCTTACACGCTCCTTGAAAGCCTTAGCTATGTCGTCTTATCCAGCCTACGAGCTCATTGTGGTAGATGATTGTTCAACGGACGACGGCGCTAAGATCGCTCGTCAAATTGGGGCCAATGTTCTTCGTACACCACGGCAATCCGGTCCCTCCGCAGCCCGTAACCTTGGGGCTCAGGAAGCGCGCGGCGAGATCCTCTTCTTTGTTGACGCGGACGTAGTGGTCCAGCCGGGCTCGATCGAAAGAGTCGCTACCGACTTCCTTGATAATCCTGAGATAGATGCCTTATTTGGATCTTACGACGATGACCCAGCGGAAAAGAACTTTATTTCTCAATACAAAAATCTCTTTCACCACTTCACTCACCAGCAGTCGAGTGCGGATGCCGTGAGTTTTTGGTCAGGCTGTGGGGCTGTGCGTCGCGAAGTCTTTCTCAATGTCGGGGGATTCGATGAGAAATATTTTCCCAGAGCTATTGAAGACATCGAGCTCGGCTATCGCCTGCGAAGCAACGGACATAGAATTCTGTTGGATAAGCAACTGCAGGGCAAACATCTCAAACAATGGAAGCTGAAGTCGTGGCTTTATGAGGACATCTTTCGTCGCGCTGTTCCATGGTCAAAGTTAATACTTGAAAGCAAGGGGTTGGTGAACGACTTGAACTTGCGAACAGCGGATAGACTCAGCGCCGGGATGGTCGCCTTAGCCCTTGCGATTCTTCCATTCGCATATCTGAAGCCTCAACTCCTATTCCTGGTCCCATTACTACTGTCAATCATCCCAATCTTGAATCACAAACTCTACAGGTTCTTTTATAACCGAAAGGGATTCTGGTTCGCGATTCTGGCTTTTCCGCTCCACGTGTCTTATTACCTCTACAGCGGCACCACTTTCGCCATTTGTTGGGTCAGGCACGCTTTCCGAAATCTGCAAATCACGACACTCGGGAGGCTGGTATTATGGTTCTCTGTTGTCATCCAGGAAGCCGGTTTTCGTCATTTTCCTATTTGACTGAGGGCCGAGTTATTTATTGTGACCAACTCGAACAGCTTCGTGCCTGATGTGCGATCGCCCAGGTGATTAAATTCGCGCTCGCAATGCTTGTGCTTAGCTGTCTCGCCGCGTGATTGCGATTGGCCATCTAATCCGACGCTTCGGCGCAATCCATGAATCCACAAGTAGCCTCGTCCGTGAAGGCAGCATCATCGCGGCCATTGTTTGGCTGATGGTGATGCGGGCTTGATTGCTCGACACTCCACGCAAAACGACACGGACCCAAACGTCACCTGCGTTCGTCAGACCGTCCGGCAATATGATTGTGATTTGAGTAAGCCCGTCAATATTCGGCACTCTTCCGATGTGCTCGATAGTTAGAGACTGCGTCCCTATTACAGAATTCTCAGCGTGAACGACGGCGTCAGATTCAACGCCCTCGGTCGAGGATTCAAAATTAGTTACGAAGAGGATCACTCGAGTGCGTTTGTCAGAGCTAAAGTTGAGTTCGGTAAGAAGCGTGAAAGGCTGTGTGACGAACGTGGCGGCGTTAAGCGCAATCGCGCGGTCTGAATTCTCTTCAGTGAGAAGAGTTGGCGGAGTACCATTCGGGTTATCAACAACAGTAAAGGAAATAGTAGTTGACGCCCCAGGCGTCCCACCTAAATTAGCTTGCGAAAACGCAGTCGCAGTTAAGGTGTGAGTGCCCAAAGGCAAATCCGCTGGGTTAAATAGACCATCTGTGTCTCCGGCCAATGAGTAGGGCGCGACGTTTTCGGTTCTGTCCTGCCCATTGTATTGAAGTCTGACACTCCCTACGGGTGTTGTGGGGACAACACTAATACTGAGAGAACGAGTAGGTAAATCTGCCAGGTTAATGGTTGTTCCATGAGGCACACTGTAAAGATGTGTGCCTCCGGGAGCTGTCACTAGAACCGAGGTCAACGTGGACGAAGGAGTTGGAGCCGGTGCTGGAGTAGGCGAAGGCTCCGGAGACGGAACAGGCGTTGGCGCTGGAGTCGGTGTTGGCGTCGGGCTGGGAGTTGGAGTCGGGTTTGGCGCGCCCGCTTCAAGCATAGTTCTCAGCTTCGTAGGTGTGGCACTCTGATCCCCGGTAAGTAACCAATAGGCCATTCCTGCATCTGACGGGTCGAAGAGGTTCTTATCCGCTACCACGTGCCTGTCCCACAACCAGGTAAGTTTTGGGTCGGCGGAATCTCGCAACCAAAAGTAATTGCTCTCCGGCACGGTGAGCAAAGTGTTTTGATCAGCAATTCGAGTGAACGTCGCCGTGGTAAACGCCGCCTGCATCTCGGCCCATGTCCAACCGGAATGCGGCGGGTCGTTGGCTTCAGGGTTGTCAGAATGATTATTGTTCCAGTCGGAGTGCGAAACTACTGTAACGTGCTGCTTGTTTGCGCCCGCACCTTGCAACGCTCGCCCAACAACTTCCATCGGGCCAGCCGCGATAATCGTTAATCGGTCACCAGACGATGAGGCGTTGATCTGAGTTACCAGTCTGCCCACAGCGGCGTCAGTCTCGGCCCTGGCGTTTATAAACACGTCAAGATTAAACCCGCCCCATCGCTCGGCTGTGCCCCGCGAACTAATCCGCATCTCAGCCTCACGGTCGGTAACTGTGCCACACGCTTCGGAGAGATTGGACGACCAGATGTGATCTGAGTGCCCGTAGTAGACCAGTTTCGAGGCGTTGCCGGTTTTCGCCAGCAGTGCGATGGTCATGGCAGTGGCCGCGATGTCGTCGCAGTCGTGATCGTTACCGTCTGAACTGATCGCTATTCGACCGAGCGTAGCAGTCGGCGTCGCGAGAGCAGCAAGGGTGGAAGCCGTTGTCGGCGGCGGCTCGACAGTACTTGAAATTAAATGATTAGACTTTGCACGGAGCAGCGTTGTTCCTCTCCACGATAAGGCAACTGCGTCGGAAACAACCACCACCAGGAGAAACGCCATCATCAACCCTGTAGTGATGGGCTTAGTTAACAGCTCCGCGGTTTTCCTGGTCGTTTTGGGCGCAGAGGGGTGCTGTTTGGGGAAAATGCTTCTTCCAGTCATTCTTAGCTCTACTTCGGTGTATGGGTTTACTTGTTAGAAGGGTGCCTAATTATAAACGTGACCTGCAGCACTCTGCCTCCACCTCTATCGAGAAGGACTAGCTCTTTACTCGTGAATCCTGCGGTTTGATTTTAATCTTTTGAGGTGACCTAATGTAGTAGGTCGAAAGGGCTGAAACGAATGTAATGGATTCACGCTGGTAAGTCAATAAAACTGAGCCGGAAAAAAGCTGATCCGGGTTAGCTTGAAACTTGTACGAAGCGCGAGTAGTCCTGACAAACTTCATCGCCCAACTGATCGAATCCGCGCTCGACATTGCTTGTGCTTCACTGGCTGATGGCTGGCTTGTTGCGATCGGCCATTGAAGTCGACGCTTAGGCACAATCCATGAATCCACAAGTAGCCTCATCCGTGACGGCGGCGGCATGATAGCGGCCACCGCCGGTTGTACGATGGTAATGCGGGCTTGATTGCTCGACACTCCACGCAAAACAACACGGACCCAAACGTCACCTGCGTTCGTCAGACCGTCCGGCAATATGACTGTGATTTGAGTAAGCCAATCAAAATTCGGCACTCTTCCGATGTGCTCGATAGTTAGAGAATGCGTCCCTAATACAGAATTCTCAGCGTGAACGGCGGCTTCAGATTCAACGCCGTCGGTCGAGGATTCAAAATTAGTTACGAAGAGCATCACCCTAGTACGCTTGTCTGAGCTGAAGTTCTGTTCTGTAAACACCGCGAAGGGCTCTGGTACAAACGTAGCGGCGTTAAGCGCTATCGCGCGCTCTGAATTCTCTTCAGTGAGAAGAGTTGGCGGAGTACCGTTTGGGATATCAACAACAGCAAAGGAAATAGTAGTTGACGCCCCAGGCGTCCCACCTAAATCAGCTTGCGAAAACGGAGTCGCAGTTAAGGTGTGAGTGCCTACAGGCAAATCCGCTGGGTTAAATAGACCATCTGTGTCTCCGGCCAATGAGTAGGGCGCTACGTTTTCAGTTCTCTCCTGTCCATTGAACTGAAGTCTGATGCTTCCCACTGGTGATGAGGGGACAACACTAATAGTAAGAGAGCGAGTGGGCAATTCCGCAAGGTTAATGGTTGTATCATTACTTACGCTCTGAAGATGTGTGCCTTCTGGAGCTGTGACTAGAATACTGGCCAAGGTCGGCGTCGGAGTTGGCGACGGCGTGGGAGTTGGAGTTGGCGTCGGAGTTGGAGTCGGAGTTGGCGTTGGCGTTGGCGTTGGCGTCGGCGTTGGCGTTGGAGTTGGCGTCGGCGTTGGCGTCGGAGTCGGAGTTGGAGTTGGTGTTGGAGTCGGAGTTGGTGTTGGAGTCGGAGTCGGAGTCGGAGTTGGTGTTGGGTCAGCACAAGTATTTAATCCGTCGGGCGTTGGTAGTTGAACTAAATATGTTGTTGTGTTTCGCGTTTCGCCTGAACCGTTTGGACATCGCTGCATCGAAACTGTCGTCGCTGTTCCGTTGGCATTTTCATCAATTTGCGGCTGTCCAGCGTTGAGCAATACCAACAATCCGGCATCATCCGCATCGCTCGTGTCATAAACCAGCGCATCCCGCAGGTTTGTCGTCGTAACGGGTGTTCCGTTTGGAAAGTCCGAAGCGTCGGCGGCAAATAGAGCAACGGCATCGGCTCCGTTTTGTAAAAAGTCATTGGCAAAGGTCAAATCAACGCCGGGAACAGCCGCATTACCCAGCGTGAAATAGCCGCTGGCATTAGTCGTAAAACCGTCCAAATCGAAAGCGGCGTAGGACAAATCGTTAGAGCCGTTGTAGAAAACGACAACCAAGCCGTTGAGCGAAGTGTTGCCAACTCCGCCGTCATAAAGTTCGATAAACTCCGTCGTGTCGGTGCCGGTTTGGTCAGCATCCACTTCGTTGATAATCGTATTAAGTCCCTGTACCGACGTTTGAACTTCAAATGAACCGATGTCTGCACCGTTGCCGCCTGTCGCATTGGCAACCGCCGGGTCATCAAACGGGCGAGTTTTACCGCGCTGGTCGGTGGTTAGTGTGCCGCTTGCGCCTTTATCAATGGCAGGACTGCCCGCCAGCAAAGCGTGAGTAAAAGTCGGTCCGCCGTTGTTCTGAAGTGGTCCAAGATTTGGGTCAACTCCGGTGATATTGGTCGCCGTTGTGCCGGAGATGGTCGCGCCGGTTGTGTTTTCAATCAAATTGTAACCGCTCGAAACAAATGTTCCGCTCAGGTCAGGACCCATTCCGGTTGCTGAATTGTCGCCGATTATTGTGCCGAGAAAAGTCGCCGAGCCGCTATCGAGTCTGGCAATTCCGCCGCCGTTGGCGTTTGTCATATTACCTGCAACGGTTGTATGTGAAAGCGTAAGAGTTGTTCTGAAAGAACGAATTCCGCCGCCATCGCCGGTAGATGTGTTGCCGCTGACAGTACAATTTGTCAAGCTTACTGTGGTACTGAAGAATCCGATACCGCCGCCACCGACGGGACTTGTGCCGGTAATGCGATTGTTTGAGAAAGTGCTGCCGGTGATCATGCCTGTACTACCGTTTGAGGTGAACAATCCGCCGCCTTCACGAACAGCGGAATTGCCGGAAAAAGTCGAATTTGTAATGGTCAAAGATCCAGTGTCGTGATGTATTCCGCCGCCCTGATTATTGGCAGTATTGTTCGAGAAAATGGAACTGGTAATCACTACGCTGCCGTTGGTTCCGGTGACAATACCACCGCCAAAGGCTGCCGTGTTACCGCTAAACGTCGAATTATTAACGATCAATGATTGCCCGACATTATTGATTCCACCGCCGTTATTGGCACCGTTATTGGCGGTGTTGTTTGAAACGATACAGTTGTTGAGCGTCAAAAAATCGCCAAAACTATTATCAATCGCGCCGCCATTGATCGTCGCCGAATTTCCGGTTAACACCACGTCATTGAGCGTCAAATCGCCGAAATTATGAATTGCACCGCCGTTGCCGCCGCCGCTCATACCGCTGAAGGTAGCACCGTTGCCGTTAGTCAATGTCATTCCGCTGATGACGACGACCGGAGTTTCAAAAACGGTAAAAATGCGGCTGTTGTTATTGCCGCTGACAGTCAACAGATTCGATCCCGGTCCGGTAATCGTAACATTGGAATTTACGCTGTCAGGAAAAAACAAATCGCCGCTCGTCAAAGTAATCGTCTGCGGCGAGTTAAACGACGAATCAAACACAATGTTGTCCGCGCCCGCCGCCGCATTTGCGTCCAAAACCGCTTGGCGAAAACTGCCCGCGCCGCTGTTGTTGGTATTTGAAACCGTAAAAGTCGCCGCCGAAGCGTTGACTGCCGTGATAATCAGCGCAAAAAACGCCGTAAAAATTATTTTTCCGAAATGTTTTGTTATAGTTTGCATAGTTTTCTCCCTTAAAATTATTTGCAATTTTCCGTTCGGAGTGTAATAGCGGAAAATCCGCCAAAAATCCGCCAAAAAAATTTAAAAACTTTTCTTTTCGGCGGAAAGTAAGTTAAAATCGAAATACTAAATCCTAGAATCTCAAAAATTTATGAGCGAACGGCAGACTTCGGAGATTACACAAATTCTGCAAGACTGGAATGACGGCGACGCGGGCGCGGGCGAACGTCTGCTGCCGATTGTTTATAATGAATTGAAACGGAATGCGCGGTTTTTGATGGCGAAGGAACGCGCCGATCATACCTTACAGCCGACGGCTTTGGTTCACGAAGCCTTTCTCAAATTGACGGAACTGACCGAAATCAAATGGAAAAACCGCCGTCATTTTTACCATTTCGTGTCGAAACTGATGCGGCAGATTTTGGTTGACCACGTTCGCCATCACACGGCGGCGAAGCGCGGAAACACCGCAATTCATTTTTCGCTGAACGATTTGCAGATTCCGGCTGAAGAACGGGCTGATTCGATTCTGAAATTGGACGAAGCACTTGACCACTTGGCACGGTTTGACGAAAAACAGGCAAAAATTGTCGAGATGCGATATTTCGGCGGAATGAAAAATACCGAAATCGCCGAAGCGTTGGAAATCAGCGAAAGAACCGTCGTCCGCGAATGGCAATCGGCACGGATTTGGCTTTACCGCGAACTCAATCGGCAATAGACATTATTGGAAATAAGGAACTATCCACGAAGGAACACGAAGCAAAGCAAAATTTAAACTCTTGCTAATCAAGCACAATCAAACGAAGCTATCAAAAAAAACTTCGTGAAACTTGGTGAAATTTCGTGGATAGTTGTTTCCGATAATCTCTAATAACGGGGAAAAAATTTTCACAAAATTTGTCTTGTTTCGGCAGCCGAATACGCTATTAGATTTAAGAGATATGCAAGCGGAAAATTGGGGCAAAGTAAAAAAAATATTGCGGGAAGTTTTAGAATTCGAACCGAGGAAGCGGTGCGAGTTTTTAGACAAAGTTGCAATAACCGCCGAAATTCGAGCCGAAGTCGAATCACTGTTAGCTCTTGAAGCAGAAAGCGCAGATTTTATGTCGCTTCCGATAACCGATTTTTCAAAAGATTTTGTGGCGGAAGTTGAAGAATCTGAAATTTCACTTGTCGGGCGGAAAATCGGTGTTTACGAAATAACGGCGGAACTCGGTTTCGGCGGAATGGGCGCGATTTATCTTGGCGAAAGAAGCGACGGAAAATTTTCGCAACGAGTGGCGATAAAAATGCTCAAGCGCGAATTTAACGTCGAAAAAATCCGCCGTAGTTTCAAACGCGAAAGACAAATTCAAGCAAAACTCAATCATCCGAATATCGCAACCTTGCTCGATGCCGGAACGACTGATGACGGTATTCCATATTTGGTAATGGAATATGTCGAAGGCTTGCCAATTGATCGGTTTTGCGAAGAAAAAAATCTATCGTTAAATTCGCGTCTGAAACTTTTCAATAAAGTCTGCGAAGCGGTTTCGTTCGCGCATCGCAATTTGATAATTCACCGCGATTTGAAACCTTCAAATATTTTCGTGACCGCAGAGGGCGAACCGAAATTGCTCGATTTCGGCATTTCAAAATTGCTGGACGCGGAAAATTCGGAAGAAAAAACGCTCGTCACGGCATTCGGCGCAATGACTCCCGAATACGCTTCACCCGAACAAATAAAAGGCGAAACAATCTCGACGGCGACCGATATTTACAGTTTAGGCGTTGTGCTTTACAAAATGCTGACGGGCAGTTTGCCGTATAAATTCAACGGCAAAACGAACGGCGATTTTCTCAAAGCAATCACCGAAGATGAGCCGACCGCGCCGAGCAAGTCAGAACCGTCTGCGTTAGCGGGCGGGTCAAGCGTCGGCACACGAATTTCTCAAGCAAGGGAAAACCCGCCCGCTAACGCAGACGGTTCTGACAGATCGAAATTAAAAGGCGACCTCGACAACATCATTCTCAAAGCCTTGAGCAAAGAACCCGAACGGCGATACCAAACGGTTGAGCAATTTTCCGCCGACTTATGGCGGCATATTGACGGCTTGCCGATATTTGCGCGGCGGGCGACGGTTTCTTATCGGGCGGCGAAATTTTTAGGGCGCAATAAATTAGCAGTCATTGCCGCCGGTTTGATTTTTCTGAGTTTGATAATCGGATTTGCGGTATCTCTGCGGCAAACGAATCTTGCCCGCGAAGCGCAAAGATTGTCGGCAGTCGAAACCGAAAAGGCGAAAGCCGAACAAGCAAAGTCGGAAAAAATTACCAAGTTTATGTCAAAAATCATCGGCTACGCCAATCCCGCGTGGTATGCCGAAGGCGCGAAGCTCAAAGGTCAGGCGCGGGTGATTGATGCAATTGAAGATTTGAGAGACAAAATTGAAACGGAATTTGCCAATGAGCCGGACGTTGCCGCCGAGATTCATTATAAATTCGCAGAAGTTTTTCATTGGGTCAGCAAAGGCGAATCGGGCGAAAGGATTGCATATTTCCAGCAAAAACGTCGCTTTCACGCGGTTCGGGCGTTGGAATTGCGGGTGCAATTTTACGGCGAATGGCACGAGGTGGTCGCTAAAGATTTGTTCGGCACTTACGGTGTGCTTGGCAAAACCGAGCGCGAACGCGCCGATTTGCTGATGCGGGCGATTTTGATGATGCGCGACACGAACCCGAATAATCTCAATCTGCCCTATATGTTTGAGGCTTACACGGCGAATTTGATAATGCCCGAATCCGCAGTGGTGCATGAGATTTTTCGAGAAGCGGCGCGTCCGGCGACCGATGAAACTAAATATCAAATCGCCGAAAGATATTTGCGCGAGGCAATTCTGGTTTGGCATCTGCATTACAAGCCCGACCATCCGGTGATTTTGGCGAAGGAATGCTGGCTTGCCTACGCGCTGGCAAAGCAGGAGAAATGGACGGAGTTCGACGAGCATTACCAAATCTGCAAACAACTCGAATCGAAGCAAGTAATCGGAGTAGATGATTTGAAGAAAGATGTCGAGTTGGTCGAACAGGTTTTGGCTGAAAGAAATCAGCCGAAGTAGTTTTCGATGATGCCCGCGAAGACTGAGGAAAGTTATCAGCCGGAAACCTTCGCACGAAGCGGGAACTGATAATGAATGCAATTTCGCCTACGCGCTTGCCGTCGAGGAGAAGTGGACGGATTTCAACGAACATTACCAAATTTGCAAACAAAGCGAAACTGAATTAGAGCGCACGAAAATCGCCGACGAGAAGACCTCGACTTTAGATTTAATCGAACAGGTTTTGGCGGCACAAATGGGCGAAGTTTCCAAATAAATCAAATGAGATAAACATGGATTTCGCCCGTAAATATTTAATTTAAATAGTTACGGGCGAAACAAATCAAACAGCGCCAATCACTTGGCTTTCGCGGCTTTTTCGGCTTTTTTGTGCGACCACGTATCGCGTTCTTTGATGCGGGCGGCTTTACCGCGCAAATCGCGCAGGTAGTAAAGTTTAGCGCGTCGGACTTTGCCGCGTCGGGTAACGTCAATGTGGTCAATGACGGTAGCGTGAAGCGGAAAAATACGTTCAACGCCAACGCCGAAACTCACTTTTCTAACGGTAACGGTTTCGCGGATGCCGCCGTGTTTGCGGGCGATAACCACGCCTTCAAAGGCTTGCAGCCGTTCTTTGCTGCCTTCCTGAATCCGCACGTGGACGCGAATATTGTCGCCCGGCTGAAAAGCTGGAATGCCGTCTTTTATTTGTAATTCTTCAATACTGTCTAATCGGTTCATATTAACTCCGTTTTGTTAATCGTTAATTGTTAATTGTTAATTGATTTCGTCTTTCCAATTAACCATTAACAATTAACGATTATCATCTTCTAATAAATCTTTTCTAAACTTTTGCGTCTTTTCTAACGCTTTTTCTTTACGCCATTTTTCGATTTCGGCGTGATTTCCATTTAATAAAACTTCGGGAACGCGCATTCCGCGAAAATCCGCCGGGCGTGTGTAATGCGGACAATCAAGCAAACCGTCGGAAAAAGAATCGTTTTCAGCAGACGTTTCGCTTCCCAAAGCATTTGGCAAAAGCCGTGTAATCGCGTCCACAAGAACTATTGCGGCAGGTTCGCCGCCCGACAGAACATAATCGCCGATGGAAACTTCGTCGGTAACGAGTGCTTCATTTACTCTTTCGTCAACGCCTTCGTAACGCCCGCAAATCAAAATAATGTGATTTGGTTCGTCGGCAAATTCCTTCGCCACCGCTTGCTTAAAGACGCGACCTTGCGGCGAAAGCAAAACAACCTTTGTGCCGTCAGGATAATTTTCGCGCTCACAAGTTCCGATTAAATTTTCAATCGCGGCAAAAATCGGCTGCGCCTGCAAAACCATTCCGTCGCCGCCGCCAAAAGGTCTATCATCAACCATTCGATGCTTATCATCGGTAAAATCGCGCAAATCGTGAATGCTTATCTCGACAATTTCTGCAAGTTTCGCCCGCCGAATTATCCCAAAATCAAAGACTTCTTGAAAGAATTCCGGGAAAATTGTTAAAACGTCAATTTTCATTGTTGGAACACCGACATCCT
>JBGTOA010000031.1:0-81604 GCA_041742785.1 Pyrinomonadaceae bacterium
TGAAGCAGTGGCTCGATGCGGAGAATAAGAAAGCGGGAGAGTAAGGGTCGAGGTCTCAGGACTCAGGACTCAGGTCTCAGGTCTCAGGACTCAGGTCTCAAGTCTCAGGTCTCAGGACTCAGGACTCAGGTCTCAGGACTCAGGTCTCAGGTCTCAGGACTCAGGTCTCAAGTCTCAGGTCTCAGGACTCAGGTCTCAGGCGGCTTTGCCGCACTCCTTGCGGTAAGCCTATGGCTTACCGTCAACTGCGCATCTTGATTGAGGCTACGCCTTCCACCCTGTGCTGCAGGGCCGCAAAACTCTCAAGGCGTAGCCTCCCGTCCTGACTCTTCCGGTAAGCCGGAGGCTTACCGCAACGAAGGCGGCAGAGCCGCTCGAATCCAGTAGTCCACCTCGCCCTAATGAGGGTTCTTCGTAGTCTGAAGAGAGACCTAAGACTTAAGACCTGAGACCCTGAGACTTGAAACTTGAGACCTGAGACTTGAGACCTGAGACCTGAGGCTTAAGGCCATGCCCTCACCGCAACTCCTCATATTCCTTCTTCGCTTGTTGCAGTACCGGCGAATCCGAATCCGCGTCCTTCCAAAGGGCGAAAAAGTCCTGATAGTGGGTCCGACTCCTGGCTGCATCGCCGGTCAGCGCTGCCGCGCGCGCGAGGCCAAGATGGGCGAGTGAATAGAGTGGCGAAAAGGGATCTCGGTACCGATTGTCCAGAATGCGCTGAAACTCTTTCGCCGCTTCGAGGCCATCTGAAGATAGGTGTGAATAAGAAGGGAGCGCGACAACGGGGTCAACGATACGATCCACTAGCCACTGGAAACTCCATCCCCGACACTCAGCACTTCTAATACCGCCGGCGACGCCCCACTAATGCGTACCGTCTTTAGTTTGGCGGAATGACCTCGAACGATCTCTACAGCGTTGCGTGACACGCCGAATGCCTTGGCCAAAGTCCGTACCAGCTCCTCATTTGCTGCTCCATCCACAGGCGGAGCGGCAATTCGGATCTTCAACGCGCCGTTGTGTGCCCCCGCAATTTCACTGCACGAAGCCCGCGGCACCACATGCACCTCGAACTTGAGCGTATTGTTCTGGAAGGAATAGTCGAGCATTGCCGACGTGAATGCGGATCAGCCGAAGAATCTTAGAGGCTGATCTCGAAGCAGAGTACCGGCGATCGCTGATTGAAAAAGCCAGATGATGACGAACCCAACTATGGGAGAGACGTCGAACATTCCCAGGGGCGGTATAATGCGGCGCAATGGAAGCAGCAGGGGATCTGTCACGATAACCAGAAACTTCATCACGCGGTTCTGAAAACCCACCATGCCCCAGGAAAAGATTATGCGGATGAAAATAAGTAGCGAGTAGATACCCAGGAAGCCGTACAACAAGTAACCCAACATCGGCACCAGCGCGCCCGCGGTCGCGCTAAGAATCACTCCCACCAACGTATTGGCGACGCTGGAAAGAAGCTGCAGCATGAACCAACCCAACAGAATTGCTACCAGGATGGTCACCAGCGGCGCGTACTTCGGGTCGACTCCAAACCCCATCAATCCGCGGCGCATGGGGTTTATCAGTGGCTCGGTGAGCCGTCGAATCGTGCGCGACGGCCAGCTGAAATAATTTAGATCGGCCGCGTTAGCAATCAACCGCGCCACGACGAGCGCGATGAGGATCACGATACCGCTGATGATCAGCCAGCTTAAAAAGATATAAGTCCGATGGATTATCTGCATCGCTTGCTACTTTACACTGCCGCACGCGGTTCCCGCTCGCCGAAGATTGCAGTTCCAACCCGCAACATCGTCGCTCCCTCTTCAATCGCAACTTCGAAATCGTGCGTCATGCCCATCGAGAGTTCGCCAGCGGCATCGCCAAACTGTCCCTTAAGCTGAAGGTCATCGCGCAATTCTCGCAGACGCCTGAAGAATGGACGGGCCCTATCGGGTGCGTCGAAGTAGGGAGGCAGAGTCATCAGTCCAATTAGTTTGAGTCGCAGGCATTCGCGGACGGTCGCAGCGAGGGCTGCGACTTCGGCTTCGGGAATGCCCGTCTTGGTTTCCTCCCCGCCGAGGTCCACCTGAATCAGCACCGGCAACTCAGCGCGCTGCTCCTCTTCGCAGATACGATCAAGTCGGTGCGCGAGGTCCATCGAATCGAGCGAGTGAATAACATCAAAGAGTTGGACGGCACGTCGGACCTTATTCGATTGCAGATGCCCAACCAGGTGCCAGCGCGCAGCAGAACGTCCGACTGCGACTATCTTCGGCTCAGCTTCCTGAACGCGGTTTTCGCCGAGATCTGTGAGGCCCAATTGGAGCGCTTTCATCAGCACTTTAGCCGGGTGCGTTTTGCTGATTGCGACCAGGGTGATATCAGCAGGTGAGCGATTAGAGCGAACCGCGGCGTCGGCGATTCGTTCACGAACCTGGTTGATGCGATCGTGTAAGCGATCGCTGTCAGAAGCTGGCGATGAAGAGGGATTGATCATGTCGGTGCGATTGGCTTAACTTTAACCTGCGCGGCGAAGCCGTGGCAACGAGGATGTCCGGCGCCATTGCGGGTAGCACCGACCGGTGCAGTAGCCCGACCGTGCGCAAATAATCGGAGCAACTTTTCGTTTCTTGACACCCTCTAACCTCATTCGCATAATGATTTGCCCTTGCGGATGTGGCGGAACTGGCAGACGCGCAGGTCTCAGAAGCCTGTGATGGTGACATCGTGGAGGTTCAAGTCCTCTCATCCGCACCATAAGAAAAATCAGCGAGTCCTGTTAACAGGGCTCGCTTTTTATTCGTCAACTACATTGGACGGACTCGGTGCGTAGCAAAGCCAAAAGAATCAAAAAACTTGCCACACAGTTTTCTTCGATGGTGTTTTGCTGTTAGAGCGGAGTTTTAGAGGATACGGGGGGAAGCAAGATGAGAGGCGAAAGAGCATCCTTAATTGAGCCACTCAATAACAACCAGCCAGGTGCGACAGCGCTGCGAATAGCCGAACGGCCCTCGCAGACGCGCGTTCAGCGCCTGATCGACCTTGCCTATAGCCTATTAAAGGAAGCTGAAGTGCTGGCCAGCGACAAAACTTTCACTGAGGAAAGCGTACGCGTGCAGACATTAAACTTCAGTGAAGGTATTGACTTTTATAACGAAGTGCAGAGATTTGAAGTCGGATTGATCAAACGAGCGCTTGAAGAAACTGCAGGTAACCAGGCGCGCGCCGCCAGGCTTTTGCAAATTAAACCCACCACCCTGAACTCGAAGATTAAGCTTTACCAAATCGAATTCTAAGGTCTCAGGTCTCATGTAGCTCTGAGTCTCCGCTCTAGTTGACCGCCTCAGAATACGCGGAGCTTTGCGTGTCGCGTCCATCGCTGATCGTAAGCTGCTGCTCGTCAAACAACGTTGAGTCAATCAACGTTTGCACCCAGTATTGTCCAGGCGAAGGAAAAGTGACATTCACGAAAAAGCTGATATTGTCGGCAACTCCACCCTGAGCAATCTCAAAGCGAGTGGGCTGGGACACCACGATTGGTTGTTTACGATCGGGCGTGAGGATGCGCACTTCTGTCAGATAGGCGCCCTCGCCGGCCCAGTGGTTCAGCACCGCAAACTTGATCAGTGAAATCGGTAGCTGTTGCACCATGATGTTCTGAAATACACCCATTAGCGATAGCTTGTTCCCAACTTCGAGACGAACATCGTCGCAGAATAGTGTGTAGAGAAGCTCCAGCTTCTGGTCCCTATTTTCGGACTTTTTTCCGGACGGTGTCATATTCACTCCTGGAGAGTATCAATGTTTGGTGGGCAGTATAGTCGGTTAAGACTTCATTGTCGTAAGGGGGGCAAGTTGGGTAGTGTCCTAATTAGGACACTACCGCAAGTTGGGCGTGCCCGAAACACTCACGCCAGCAGGCGTTTCAAAGCTGCTTCGTCAATCACCTTCACTCCCAACTCGACTGCCTTGTCTAACTTCGAACCAGCCTCGGCGCCGGCGACTACGTAATCCGTCTTCTTACTTACCGAAGAAGTAACCCGGCCACCTCGGCTTTCAATCTCAGCGCGAGCCTCATCTCGAGTGAAACTCTCGAGCGATCCGGTGAGCACGAATTGCTTTCCGGCAAACTTCTCATTCGCTTCGGCCGCGGCTGCCTGTTCCATCTCCGTGCGCACGCCGGCTGCGGCCAGCCGCTCACCTAATGAAACATTACCCTCGTCGTCAAACCAACTTCGCACACTCTCGGCAACTGTCAAGCCAATCTCAGGTACGTCATCGAGTTCCTCCACTGTAGCCTTGCTCAGCCGGTCGAGTGATCCAAACTGTCTCGCGAGAATGCCCGCCGTGCGCTCGCCAACGTGACGCAGACCCAGCGCATAAACAAGATTAGCCAGCGGTCTGGTCTTGCTCGCTTCAACCTGGGTAAGCAAATTCGTGGCTGACTTTTTCGCCATCCTTTCGAGCCCGGCCACTTGTTCAAGAGTCAGCTGATAAAGGTCGCCGACGTCCCGCAGCATTCCCTTCGCGACCATCTGCTCGACGAGGGACTCGCCCAATCCTTCAATACGCATCGCCCGCCGTGAAGCAAAATGAAGCAAGCGGCCCATCAGTTGCGCCTGGCAATCAGCCGCAACACAGCGCGTTACCACCTCGCCTTCAATTCGCGAAATCTCGCCGCCGCACACCGGACATTTTTTCGGCATGCGAAACTTCTTTTCTTCACCAGTGCGTTTGGACTGGATGACTTTAAGTACTTTCGGAATTACATCGCCACCCTTTTCGATCAAGACCCAGTCGCCCAGCCGTATTCCCAGACGCTTTAACTCGTCCTCGTTATGCAAAGTGGCGCGCGCGACCGTAGTGCCGGCAAGCAGCACCGGGGCGAGATTGGCAACCGGAGTTAAGGCTCCGGTCCTACCGACCTGGACTGAGATCGAGAGCACTTGTGTGGTGGCTTGGCGCGCCGGATATTTGTAGGCGATAGCCCAGCGCGGCGCTTTCTGGGTCGTTCCAAACTCGTCCTGCAGAGCTGTTGAATTAACCTTTACGACCAGCCCATCTATCTCGTAACCCAATTCATCGCGCCTGGCTTCCATCTCATTGGCGAAGGCAATTACTTCCTCAATCGAGAAACATAGCTTGCGATAAGGGTTAACGCGAAAGCCCGCGCGCTCCATCCAGTCGAGTGCTTCCCAGTGACTGAGCAGCGGCTTGCGTTCGCCAGCCAGCAGGTCATAAGCAAACATGTCCAGACCACGGCTTGCGACTTTTCTCGAATCGAGCTGTCGAATGGTGCCGGCGGCTGCATTGCGTGGATTCGCGAACCTTGGCTCGCCTTGCTCTTCTCGTTCGGCGTTGGTCTTCTCAAAAACATTACGCGGAATAAATACTTCGCCCCGGACCTCCAACTCATTCCCGAGTGGTGCAGCTTCAGGCCGTAACTTCAGCGGCACGCTGCGAATCGTACGCGCGTTCTGTGTCACATCCTCGCCGGTGCGACCATCGCCGCGTGTCACGCCTCGCAACAGGATCTGGTTGGCGTAAATCAGCGAAATGGATAAGCCATCGATCTTTAGCTCAGCGACATACTCAACCTGACGGCCGTCTGCCAGACGCTGACAGCGCTGCTCGAATGCGCGCAGCTCCTCGATGTTGTAGCTGTTATCGAGGGAAAGCATCGGCCGGCGATGCACTACTTCTGCAAAGCCGTCCACCGGTCGTCCTCCGACGCGTTGGCTAGGACTGTCGGGAGTTATAAATTCCGGGTGCTCAGCTTCAAGCTGTTTCAGGCGTTCGAGCAACTTGTCATAGTCAGCGTCGGAAATTTCCGGGTTGTCGAGCACGTAGTAAAGCTCTTCGTGTCGACGGACCTCTTCACGGAGTTGCTCAATTTGTCGTTGAGTTGATTGCGCTTTCACCAGGTTCTTTTCCTGTGTAAGACAACATTTGATGTCTGTCTGATTAGTAGTTAGTACTGATTCGGCACAGCTTCCGCCGTCGTTCTTGCCGTCAAAGTATTTCTGGGAAATCGTTGTAACGACTCGAATGCAGGTTCGCTGTCCTAACTATCTACGCGAAAGAACGGCCTTTGCTTCCTCAGCACTGCTGTCGCGGCTGGTCCGGATTCTGGGTTCCTTCCCTTCCCCCAGGAGGTGAATCACCCGGCCGATGAATTTAATGCTCTGCAAAAAATCATCAAGCCGGATGTTTTCATCCGGGCCGTGAGGATTTGATCCGGCGTAACTAACGCCGAATGATGCGAGCGGCGCAGCGGGCGTCGAGACGCCGCAGACCGCGCCAACCGGCCCACTTGATGGGTCCATCGGATAGACGAGCGGCGCACTGCCGTAAACTTCCGCAGCGGAACTGATCACTGCGCGCGCCACAGTCGAACTGGCAGAGGACTTTGCGAGCGGCGCGCTCCCCAACTCGATGATTTCGATATCGTTGAAACCACGCCGATCCAGGTGCTCGCGCAGCAGACGAACGACGAGTTCCGGAGTCAGATCGGGCACCAGCCGAAAATCCAGCCGAGCCATCGCAGTGCTTGGCAGCACGGTTTTTGCGCCAGCCTCTGTATGCCCCGTCTGAATGCCACAGATTGTACAAGTCGGCCCAAAGATGTGTTCCTTAACGAGCGCTGCGCCCTTCAGCGACCGTAGCCACCCGCCTATCTTGAACTCTCGCTTTAACGCCGCCTCGTCAAGCTCAATGGATTTCAACGCGGCCGAGTCTTCCTCGCTGACAGGCGCAACGAACGAGGAGAAACCATCAATGGTGATCACTCCTTTGGGCGATGAGATTGTGGCCAGTGCCTGCACCAGACGCCACGCCGGATTCGGTACGATCGCTCCCCACTTCGAATGCAGATCCGACCGCGCGCCATGTGCACGCAACTCGAGAAAAGTAATGCCTTTGAAGCCGAGACTGATCACCGGTCGCTCTTTGGGATCCCGATAACCCTCGTCCCAAATGCAACCCTCTGCCTGCAGCAAGTCAGCGTGTTCAGTGGTGAAGCGATAAAGGCTGGGGCTGCCGAGTCCATCCTCACCTTCGACGACAAATTTTAGTGAGACAGGAAGTTTGCCGAACGTCTTTTGGTAGGCTTCGACTGCCGCGAGACGCGCTGTGAGATCGCCTTTACTGTTTGCCGCCCCCCGCGCGTACAGCTTTCCATCCACGATAGTCGCCGCGAACGGCCCGACCGACCAACTCGTAAGATGCCCGACCGGCTGGACGTCGTAGTGACCGTAGACTACGACGCTCTGATCGCCACTGCCGCACTCCCCGTAGATAATCGGATAACCGGCACCCATCTTAAAGGTCCGTGTGCCGATACCGACACGCTGCATTGTCTGCTCGACCGCGTCCGCCATCGCTCGCATACCTGTGCCACGGGCAGCCACCGAAGGCATGCGGCAAAGCGCCTGCAAGCGCTCGGAAAAACTGCGCGCATGGCGGTCGACGTAACGATCGAAACGGGTGAAGTTCATTGTTGAGCGAGACTCTATTGGCATCCGGACTGTAGGAGCGTGCCACCGTGGGGCTCCCCAGCCTTAATGCCCGTATTTCAGCGTGTTCGAGGGCAACTACTTAGGAACGCCTTTACAGGTTGATGGCGCTCTTCTCAAAAAGTAAATATCGCGGCCGCTCTGAATCCCTGGCAAAGCCGGCACAGATCAATCCTTCTGAAAACGCGCGCTGAAACTCGTCTCTGATTCGCATTTGCTCCGAACGCGCGGCTTCGCGATCGTGCTTCGCCAGTTCGCCCCAATCGGCAGGGATTTGAATCTCGGTCGCTGCTGCCTGCGTACTCAATTCCTCTCCACCTGCTGCTCCTGGAGCCCGTCTGGCAACTCGCTCTGATCGAAGTTGCCAACCGGCAAACAAACGATCGCTGTCCAGCCCGTCCTTCTCAGCCGGGCTCTGCGGATAGTCGGTGCCATAAAAATTCTCGGCATACTGACCTACGATCACGCCCAGTCGATTCAGGTTGAAGTGGGCATTGCGCGCTTGCATCGGATCCCAGGTCCACTTGATGAAACTTCTACCATCTGCCAGCGCCCGTTCGCGTTGCGACCACTTCAAACGCGCACCCACTCCCTTGTTTTGATAATCGCGAGCCACGGCCATCATATGTGAATATCCAAAAACTTCGGCGCCGCGAATGGCTGCGAGGTGATGCACGAAGCCAACCAGTCGATCAGAAACAAAGGCTCCCAGTGTCCAACCCCCGGACTGCCGCGAGACAATCAGGTGGCGGCGGGGTGAAATCTCAAGATCAGGCAATCCAAAGACGTCGCGCTGCAGTTTTACGCATTCGTCAAGTTCAGCTATCGTCACACACTCGCGAATCACGATTTCGTCCATAGTCTCCTGCTATCCCTTCACTGGACGTGCTGGAACCTGAATTGTCGTTAGCAAACCCTCGGAATCACGATTCTGCAAAGTGACTGTTCCCTCCATTAGCTCGAGCAACCGGCGACCAATAATGATTCCCAGATCGTTTACATCGGGTTCATGAGAACTGATTGCATCGGGATCAAACACGCGGGCAACATCGCTTACCTGCTCGCCATGATCTTCAATCGAGATCCGGAGCGTCAGAGCATCGCTCAAGTCGGCATAAAGCCTGACGGTTTCGCCGGCCGGACTGCGACTCACTGCCCACGCCAAAAAGCTATACACCGCCTGTCGCAATTTCCCCTGATCGGAGACAATCGTTGTGATCTCGGGAGCCAGCTCATACTCGACGGCAACCTCTCGCTTGTGAGCAAAACGAGCGACGCCCGCGCAGGATTCCCGCAGCGTCTCTCGCAGCGAGAACTCCTGCACAAAGACTTCAGTCTGACCCGCCTCCAACCGCGACAAATCGACCAGTTGATTCAAACTCGTCTGCAGTTGCATTCCTGAATCCTGGATCTTCTGACAAAAACGTCGCTGCGTCTCCGACAATTGCTCCTGATCGACCAGAATCTCGCTGAATCCGAGAATAGATGTCAGCGGTGTACGCAGCTCGTGAGACATGCGTGCAAGGAACATCGACCGATAATGCGAAACGCGGCGCAATTCTCGATTGGCTTCCTCGAGCTCTGCGGAGCGCTGCTTCAATTGCTCGATCAGATGCTCGACGCGGTGGCCTTCAAAGTCACCCTCGTCGGTTGTTTGTTGGTTTGCTTCGGCGGGAATGCTGCTTGATCTATCACCCATGAATTTCCGCGTCCGGCAGACGCATCGAGCCAACGCATTCCGCCGCATATGAAACTGGATTTGTCGGTGGCATCAATATAGAACCGCGCTCAAGTGCTGTCAAAGCCCTGCTTCTGCATACCTCGAGCGTGAGCTATGATGCTTGCAGGCAAAGGCCCGACTACTTTGCACCGATGAAGTCGGCAATTCGATGTAAACCTGATGAACGGACAGATTAGCTCCCACCCATTTGCGGAACTCCTGCACGAGATTTCTCATGCGACACTGTGCGGTACGCTGCGGCTAGACCAGCCGCCTGCAAAAGCGGTCGTCTATTTTGAAGAGGGCAGCCCTGTCTATGCCGCGTCAAATGTGCGGAGCCTCCGGCTCGCCGAGTATCTAACGACGCGCCGCCTCGTTTCCGCGCCGCAGTTGTCAGCCGTGGGAAACAGCCTCGCGGACACCGCATTGGCAGAGGCACTGTGCAAGGAAGGCATCCTCGAACGCAAGGTCGTGGACGATGTCTTTGCAAGGTTGGTGACCGATGTGCTGCGAGTGTTGTTGCTTTGGTCGGATGGTACCTGGCGGTACGACGATCGCACGCAGCTGGCAGAATCAGTGCGCGTGAAGATTTCTACCAGAAGGCTTTTACTCGAGGGCGCTCGCAAGATGGGACTGAAATTCATCGCATCGCGATTTCAGGACCCGACCGAGACAATCTCACCCGCAGGCGCCTGCAACCAGTCTGATGGACTGCTGCCCGAGGAGGCTTTCGTCCTTTCCCGAGTCGATCGGCCGCTGGCGCTCAGTGATGTGTTGCTGCTTAGCGGCCAGCGTGAACTTGACGCTTTCAGAACTGTCTACGGATTGAGTCTGGCCGACTATCTGCAGCGACAGAAGTGGCCACGCGCTCTAGGCAAAATATCCCCGGCCGCAAAGCCTGCCGTGCCTGCAGGCATTTCGCCGCCGCCTCCAGCACCTAAGAAAAAGTCAGAAGAGGAGGAAGTCGCTTCGTTTTTTGAGAGGATAGACAGTGCGACGAACTACTACCAAGTGCTGGATATTTCTCATACCGCCAACCTGGACGATATCAAGCGCGGCTACTACACACTTGCGCGGCGTTATCACCCTGACCGTTTTCATTCCAGGGCGATCCATGGCCGTATCGAGGCGGCGTTTGCCCGCATCACACAGGCCTACGAGACATTGATCGACCCAGCGCAGCGGAATAGTTACGACGCCCGGCTTTCAGCACAGGAACGATCAAGGCAGTTCGCCGAGTCGGCGCCGCGCGCGAAGCAGGCCACGCCACTCAATGACCATCGCGGTGAAGCGTCCGCAGCGGACGAAGTCGCCCCGGGACTGTCGCGCGCTGAAGCGAATTTCAAGGAGGGGTATGCGGCGCTCCAGCAGGGCCAGGCTAATGTTGCCGTACCGCATCTCGCTGCGGCGGCTCAAGCGGCGCCCAACGAGGCGCGGTATCGAGCTTTCTACGGCCAGGCGCTTGCGATACAAGGCAAATCAACTCGACTCGCTGAAATGGAGTTAAATGCCGCGATCCGGCTCGATCCATCAAACGCTTCTTACCGGCTAATGCTGGCCAATCTCTATTTTGAGTTAAAGTTCTTCAAACGCGCGTTTGCTGAGACCGAACGTGTGTTGGACCTTGATCCGGAAAATTCGAGGGCTCAGGACTTGAAGAAGAAGCTGGCCCAACTGCCATGACTGTAGTATCCGCCGATTAACTACCCATAGGTCGGTTAACAATCTCTCAGGTCGGGAAAAGTGCCGGAGCATCTGTTGGATGCTGGTCTTATACCTCGATTCTCTCATCTCTGGGGCCTTCTTATTCGTTAGCTCTACCTGTCTGCTTCATGGTGTAGCATCCAAACTCTGACTTCGAATATTGCTTTGTGCGGGGACAGCTTTCATCTGCTAGAGTAAGCCCAATGTCAGGTACGTCGCCCAGGAACATCGAAAACGCGGCCACCAAAGCCTTTCGGCAACTGGCCACAACAGCGGACGAGTTCGAACGCTACCAAAACTCGCATGCTGGGCGCATCGCCAGAATTTCCGACGAACTCGCAAAGTCCTTCCAAATGGCGCCTCAGGATCGGAAGTCATTGCACGGCGCTGCCCTCCTGCACGACCTCGGGGAGTTGGTGATGGAGCGTGATTACATCAATCGCGCCGGTTCGCTTTCGGACGAAGAACGCGTAGATCTTTCGCGCCATTCGGTGATTGGCGAACAAGAATCAGCACGCGTCGGAGCTGACCGCGCAGTGCAACTGCTGGTGCGTTGGCATCATGAATGGTGGAACGGCGGCGGCTACCCGGACGCGTTGAAACGTAGCGAGATTCCCCTCGCGGCAAGGATTCTTCGGGTCGTTGATTCCTACGCTGCGCTGACGGACGCGCGACCGTATCGGCCCGCGCTAACTGAAGCTGAAGCTCGCGAGAAGGTCAGCGCTGGTGCTGGCATCGAATTCGATCCAAAAGTAGTTGCGGCGTTTCTGACACTTCCTTCTATGGAGGAGCTGCACTCGTTTGCGATGCCGGAGCAAGTTTTCACAACCGAGGAAGAGCCACGGAGCCTGTTCTCGAGTTTCATGAAATGAACGCTGTGTTTCCAAATGGCTGGGTGGCTTTCGAGCTGGGCGTCCTGCGACGGCTGAAGTTTTCTACTATCGCACTCCCCTTCACCGGCGATCCTGACCTGGCCGTACAACTCAAACGCTGGAAGGTAAGAGTTGCCGCTAATGACCGTATGATGTGGTCGTACACCAAGTCATTGGCGCTGATCGAGAACAGCGTGGAACGCTTGAGCGACGAGGAGATCGAAACCCTTATCGACGATGCCTACGTGCCGCGCGATCGCCACGATAATCCAGCGTTGCTCAAATGGTTCAACGAAACTGACGCGTGGTGGTTTGATACTGTGCGGATCAACGCGGAACGACTGGAATCAAATCTCAGGCGAGCCCAAGCACTGACAATCGGCATGGTGGTCGGAGACTATGTGCTCTCGTTCGACGAGCAAACCAGGCACCTGCGGGAGCCGTTTGCGCTTTCGAAGGTATTTCGCCAGGTAGCTGAAATTGCTCCTTATCCCTACGACAACTCCTTTCGAAATCGAGCCTACAACCAGGATAGCCGTACATTTGTCGCTGAACGGCAACACACTGATCTTCTGTTTTTAAGATTGCCCCCGCCTGTATTTCAACTTGATGCTCCGCCGGATAGCGTTTCCAACTGGCGTGAAGAGTGGTTGCGAGGCGGCGATGATTTTTGGCTCGAGTTCGAGAGTCAGCGCGCGGAGAAGTTGGGTTCCCGCGTCCAAAGCAAGCAGCAATATCTCGGTCTGGTGGAAGATCTATTGCGCACCGCAGCGCATATTCCTTCGTGGGCCATCGCGCACACTGATAATGGATTTATCTCGAGCGATGAACTCGCCGAAACGGTAGGCCGGATCAGGAAGGTCGATGCCGTCTATACGAAGGATTTTTCGGATCTGCTGGGCGTCCGCGCATCGATTCTTACCGCGGTGAGCTAAGAGACAGAATTAGCGGATTTTCAGAATTAAGAGAATTTTGCGGGACGCGTTCGCCTTATTGCCGGGAGCTATCCCCCTTAATCGCAACATGATTGTGATATTCACGACCGAGGTTCCAGGTCCCGAGGGCTAATCAAGGGTTGGCTAAATTTGCAGTCCATGTTCTCAATCCTGTGAATCTTTTGACTCCTGGCCCTCTCCCACCACGAATCGATAACCAATACCCCTGACCGTCAACAAGTATTTTGGCTTTGCCGGTTCGTCTTCAATGTACTTTCGCAGCCGAACGATGAAGTTATCGATGGCGCGCGTGTCGGTGTCATCTCTTAATCCCCAGACGTCCTCGAGCATCGCCTTGCGCGAGACCACTCGTCCTTCATGCTTGATTAAATAACGCAGCAGGTCTGCCTCCATCAGTGTCAGGTGAACTGTGTGGCTGGGTGCTCGTAACTCGAGCGCCTCGAAATCGATCGTGCGCCCTTCAAAAACGAAGAACGATGTATCGTGCTTTTCGTTCGCTGTCTCCGTTTCGACCTGGGCATGACGGTCTCTCTGAAACCATTCTCGCCTGCGCAACAGTGCGTTTAGTCGTGCGATCAAAACGGACAACTCAAAGGGCTTTGGTAGGTAGTCGTCAGCACCGGATTCAAAACCGCGCAACACATCTTCCGGACGTCCCCGAGCGGTAAGCATTAGCACCGGGATATAGTTGCCGGCTGCGCGTAATTCAGCCGCGACCTCAAAACCATCCTTTCCCGGCAACATAATGTCGAGCACGATGGCGTCGTAGCGTCGTTTCTCGGCGAGTAGTTTGTTCAGCGCTGACTCGCCATCGCCAACCGTCTCAACCGTGTAGCCTTCGGCCTCTAAATTGAAACGCAGACCATCAGCGAGGTGTTGCTCATCTTCAACTATCAGCACACCAGTCATTGGTTCACGCCCTCGGAAGTTGAATCGTAAACGTGCTGCCCTCGCCTAGTCCGGCGCTTTCGGCGAAGACTCGGCCCCCGTGCTTTTCGATCACCGACCGCACGATGAAAAGGCCCAAGCCCGTCCCTTTCACGCGCGCCATGACTCGGCCCGGAACTCGATAGAAGCGCTTAAAGATTCTTTTCAATTGCGCACGGGGAATGCCGACCCCCTGGTCCTTAATCCTGACGGCGACGCGCCGTTCGTCAATCGCCGCAACTTCCACCGAAACTCTGACTTCCTTCTCCGAGTATTTGACGGCATTGTCCAGCAGGTTCGACACTGCAGCCCGAAGCTCTTCCGCGTCCGCAGCAACTTTTGGACGTTCGGAATTCACGTTCTCGGCAAAGCTAACTGATTCGGGTGGGAGATTGTAACGAGTTCTGATCAGGCTGACGCACTCGCTGACCATCTCGCCGATGTCGATGATGGTGGGATTAATTCTTCGGGCGCGATGGCCGGTGCGTCCTGCGCGCAGGACTTGTTCGACAGTTTGCAGCAGACGATCGCAGTCTGCGAGCATGACGTCGTAGAATTCCTGGCGCTGCGTTTCGTCAATTTCGCGGGTCTTTAGGGTTTCGAGGTAAAGCCGAATCGAGGCTAGCGGAGTTTTCAGTTCGTGAGTGACCGCATTTATAAAAGCGTCGTGCTGTTCATTTCGGCGAATCTCTCGAATCAGAAAAGTAGTGTTCAGGACAAGCCCGAAAATGATCATCAGAAAGAAGATGATGCCGAAAACGAGGAGTGCAACTTCGCGCCAGTTGAGGATAATCCAGCCGACGTTCAGGGCTATTGCGAGCGCCACCAGGCTCGCACCCAGGGTGATGAAAAACGCGATCGACTTTCTTCTGCCACTTACCGACATGGGCCGATTGTAGAGTCCAAAGTCCAAAGTCCAAAGTCCAAACGAAAAGTCCAAAGTCAGTTCGCCTTTACCAGAACGGCTTGGTAGGACCAGACTTTGGACTCTAGACGTTGGACTTTTTTGGACTTCTTACACCTAAGCCGCTTTCAACAATTCCCTGGATTCTGCGTCAGCAATCTGCTCCCGGCTAATCAGACGGATATTTTTTGCCAGACCCAGCATTTTCATAACGCGGATGCTCCACCAATTAACGTCGATTTCATACCATGTCAATCCATGTTTCGCCGCGCGGGGATGGGCGTGATGGTTGTTATGCCAGCCTTCACCGAAAGTGAGCAGCGCGACCCACCAGCTGTTCGTTGAGTCGTCCGTTGTCTCAAAGCGGCGAGTGCCCCAGAGGTGAGTAGCGGAATTTACCAGCCAGGTGAAATGAAGCCCCACGGTGACCCGAAAGAAGACTCCCCAGAACATCATGGGCCAGCCGCCCATTGCGAGCAGCACTATGCCCGACAGGATTAGCGGCACGAAATAGAGATGATTCATCCACACGTGCACCGGGTCCTTCATCAGGTCCGGCGCGTAACGCAGCATCGTGGCCTTATCGTGTTGTTGCGAAGTGCCCCGCAGAATCCAACCCATGTGGGCCCACCAGGTACCATCGCGGGGTGTGTGCGGATCACCAGGCTTGTCGGTCTGGGAATGATGGATGCGATGAGTTACGACCCAGTTGATCGCTCCACCTTCAAGCGAGAGCAAGCCACCCAGCGTCAGTAAATACTCCATCCACTTGGGTGTCTTGTAACCCCGGTGCGTCAACAGCCGGTGGAACCCGACGCCGATTCCAACACTTCCCGAAATCCACCAGAGCACTATCGTCACTCCGAGTATTTGCCATGTGAACGGCATGAACAACGCCGCAATTGCGCCGGCGTGAAAAATGATCATGAAGATCGAGGTGTTCCAGTTGAGTCGCGCCCGCTTGTTTATATTCTCAGTCTTATCAGTCATCTAAAGCTCCGGATGTATCTTTCACTTTCTGTTCGACGTAAACCCGGGGGAATCGTAGCAAGATAAGTCTCAAGTGGTTGTAATACTTATGTAAGCGCTGATTATTGAGGCGTCTTCAGGGTCGGTTCGTATGAAATTCAAAGCTTCATCGACGAAATAAGTAGCAGCCCACACAAGGCGCAACGGTGCGTCACACTATGCTGATTGATTGCTTGCCACGTCCGCCATCAGGATGCAATATTATCGCCAGAACCCTTTCCAACTTATTTGACTTAAGCGGACCTGCAGCAGGTTCCGTCTCGGTAGGTCGGATGAAGTCCGCTGTTAACGTTCGATTGATCACCCACAACAGGCACCCGGAAAACTCAGTACTGTAGCGAGGACTCTATGGAGAAACAGACCTACGCTGTCGGCGAGCGAGTAGAGAAGTTGTGCACAGTTTGTGAAGAGGAGCGCGGTCACGTCGTCGCATCAGTGACCAAGCGTGGTTTAGTTTCCCGAGTAACTTGCCCGAAGTGTGGCACTCGGAGTTCATTTTCAAGGGGTGCAAAGTTGAGCGGCAGCCGCTCAAAACAGGTCAATAGCGAGCCTTACGACCCCAGGCGAACCTACCGACAGACTTTTATTCATCCGAGCTGGGGCGCCGGCGAAGTGACCGCCTTGATTGAACCACGAAAAATGGATGTCCTTTTCGCTGATCGCATTCGCAGGCTCATCCATTCCCAGCCCTGAAGTGAACAGAGCCGGTCTGACAGACGCTGAGAGAGTGATCCGCGGATGAGAGACTACTCTGACAGAGAAAAAACCTGGCCGGCAGTCACCAGCCACCTTCGTGATCTACGCAATCGGTGAAATCTGTGGATACTGATGCTCGCTGGTTAACGCATACGTTCTGGCAGCCGCAGCCTTCGAGACACCAACAATCCCAACCACATCACCCCTGACGTTGCCGATAACAGACCGGCAATTACGGTAAGACTGCGAGGGGTCACGAACTTCAACGACCAGCCCGCGATAGCGGTCGAAAGGCTCCATACCAGTAGTTCGGACGCGCGATCGGTCGTCGAAACGCGGCCCCGCAAGTTGTCCGGAACCAGCCGCATCAGTAGCGTTTCCTGGACAGCGAATTCTGCGCCCAACAGAATGCGGCTGACAAAAAGCAGCAAACAAGCAAGGAATAGATTCGGCATCACTCCGATGAGAGCAAAGATCAATCCCTGGATCAATAATCCCCACCCAATGAAGCTCGCCGTTTTACCAACCATCTCGAAATGAGAGCCAACCCGGCGTGCAATCATCATCCCAATGAACAGTCCGAGGCCGGCGGCAAAGTAGAAGGCCGCTACCGCAGAATCTCCGCTAACGCCGTGATCACCCGCAAAGACGAAAGCACCCAAACGATCCGAGATTAGGTTGATCGCGCCACCACCGGTGGCCCAGAGAATATTTGCGAACAGGATCGCTGCGACTGGGCCATGCGAAGCGATGTATGCCCAACCATCGCGAATGTCGGACCAGTAGCTGCTGCGAAGTTCGATCTCAGTTGCGGCAATAGTTGGCGCCTGCCTGGTCTCAGCCTCCGGGACGAGCCAGACTGAATATGCAGAACCCAGGAATGAGGCGGCGTTGACGATGAACGCAGCTTGATATCCCGCATTAGCGGCAGTCCAACCACCGAGTGCCGCACCAATCGACATCAGCAGAAAGCGCGACGAAAACATCAACGCGTTTCCGGCAAGCAGTCCTTCGTCGCCGGTAATGTTAGGCACGGAGGCGTTCTTGGCTGCTTCAAAGAACGCTCCAAAGATCGAGAGCAGTACCGTGCATAAGTAAGCGATCCAAAGATCTTCGGGACGTCGCACGAGTAAGAAACCGAGAGCCACCACGACGCGAGCAATGTCAGTCCAGATCATCACCTGCCGTCTGGACCAGCGATCGACAAACGCGCCGGCGAGTGGCGCGAAGATCGCGAAAGGGATCATCCGCGCCAGCAACATAATCGTTGTCACTTCGGCGGAACCGTTCGAGACCATCCGCACCAGGCCCAGGGCCGCCAGAAAGTTGAACCAGTTCCCGAGTTCCGAAATGACCTGCCCGCACCACAGTCGGCGAAATGACTGGTTGCCGCGCAGGAGTTGGAGATAGGTTAGGGAGGGCATCGTCTTGTCAGTGGTCAGTTGTCCGCTGCTCGTAGTTGGGCGTCCATAGTCTTTGTCGTCGTCGAAGAAGCGGCAAAGTCGCCGCCGCGTTCGAAGTTTTCTCCAAAGAGTTCCGTGCTCGAGCCGTAGGGCCGAAGTATCAATGTGTTCGACTCCTAAAGTTGGAGTTTTAGAGAACGGCCTGGTTCTATAAACATTTAGACGCTACAAGACCCGAATTCGACCTTTTTGTGCAAAGCTCCTCGGCGCCGGCACGGCAACGGACTACAAACCACTACGGACTACGGACCAAATTAAAGAGCCGCCAGTCTAACCAGCGGCTCGCACCCATCAAACACTATTGAAAACTCACCCACCGGTGAATTGTGGTGGCCTTTTCTCAATAAAGGCTGCGATGCCTTCTCTGAAATCGCTTGTTAGTCCCGACTCAAGCTGGGCTTTCCTTTCAAGTTCAAGTTGTCCACCGTAATCGTTCGTAGCACTTGCTTCCAGCAACTCCTTCGTGCGGCCGATTGCCTCTGTCGGCGCCTGCGAGAGTCTCTCAGCCATGCCGAGCGCCTGGGCCATCAACTCGTCATCGGGTACGACACGATTAATCATTCCCATCGCTGCCGCTTGTCGAGCACCAACCACTTCCCCGGTCATCATCAACTCCGCGGCACGGCTCCAGCCAATTAGTCGCGGCAGGATGAATGTCCCTCCGCAGTCCGGCGTCAAACCGATCTTCACAAAAGCCTGGTTGAATCGCGCGCTCTCAGCAGCAACTACCAGATCGCAAGCCAGTGCCAGGTTGCACCCACCGCCCGAGGCTGCACCGTTTACCGCAGCGATAATTGGCAAAGGTGTTTTTCTAATAAGCAGAATGCATTCATTTAAGAGGCGCAGCGGCTCGTCAAAAAAAGCCTCCACGCGGCCATCTTGCTGCGCCATCTTCTGCATCTCGCGCAAATCTCCACCCGCGCAGAAAGCACGTCCAGATCCGGTAATCACTATCGCGCGGGCGCCGTTATTTCGCGCCTCAGATATTGCCGACTTGACCTCCTGGCCCATCTTTACCGTCAAAGCGTTGAGCGCTTCGGGCCGGTTCAAGGTCACCAGCACCACTGCCCCGCGCGTCTCAAGCTGAATGGTTTCGTAAGTCATTGGTCACACAATACTGATTTCCAAGTTGAGTAAAGCTGCCCCTGAAACAAACAACAGCTATCCAACAGATCTGAGGAACCGGATCTCTTAGCCACTAACGCTCCTCACCAACGAGCGGGACGAGTCTAGCAGAAGTGGTTTACCCCGGGGGCTGGTCCCCGACGCGCATAACTTTGGGCGATCACGTTCTCTGCTGGGTGGCGCGACTGGCGCCGAAGCAGTCACCGCAGAGTACCGGTCTGCCCGTGGAGGGCTTGAAGGGAACGCTGTCGGTCTTGCCACACTGGTCGCAGGTAATATCGAATCGCTGGCGCTCCCCCCCTGGTCCTCTCGAGCCACCGAAATTTGAACGGCGCGCATCGCGGCAAGGTTTGCAACGCTTAGGGTGAGTAAGGTTCCGCTCCTTGTAGTATTCCTGTTCGCGCTCGGTGAATGGGAAAGGTGTGCCACATTCCGCACAGGTGATCTCTAAATCTGGCATGGCGCTTTGTCTCCATGAGAGCAGGACGAGGCCTCCGCTCTCTGTGCTCTTCGGAGCGCTTCAGTGTGGTTTCAACGGTTGGAAACCGATAGATGATTCGCCGGCTAGCAAGCTCTAAAACGCTGGTCGGGCACCGCGTTCCGAAACGGTTTTAAGTGGGCGTGAGTTTACTCCACCAAACGGTAGGGTTCAACGATTCTTAGACCAGACTAAAGCGCGGCCGCGGCTCGGCGCAGTTCGCTCACATGAACAAGAGCCGTCTGCCCCAGTGTGTCGAGGTTGTAGCCGCCTTCCAGGCAGGATACGACTCGCCGATTGCAGGTCTCACGCGCCCACTCGGTTATTACGCCAGTCATCCGGACGAAGTCGTTGTCCTGCAGCAGCAGTTGGCCCAGAGGATCTCCCTCGTGAGAGTCGAAACCGGCGGAAACGATGATCAGGTCAGGCTGAAAGCGAGCATTTATGTCTTCCAAAGCGCCTTCAAACATCCGCTCGTGCTCATTGGCAGGAGTATGTGCCTTCAATGGGATGTTCACTGTATAACCGGCGCCTCTGCCGATTCCGTTCTCGCTTCGCGTCCCCGTACCCGGATACCAGGGATATTGATGCATGGAAAAAAAGAAGACGGAGGGATCGTCGTAGAAGATCCCCTGTGTTCCATTCCCATGATGAACGTCCCAATCTACAATCGCCACTCGCTCAATCTCCTTGTACTTGCTCTGTGCATATCTGGCCGCAATCGCCACGTTATTGAACAAGCAAAAACCCATCGAGCGTTCGGGGGTGGCGTGATGGCCCGGCGGACGAACTGGCACAAAAGCGTTTGCCGCTTCACCGCTCATAATCGTGTCGATCGCCAAACATGCGCCGCCAGCCGCGCGCAACGCAGCATCCAGAGAACGCATTGAGACCACCGTGTCGGTATCAAGATAACCAGTGCCTTCGCTGACTACTCGTTCAACCGCCTTGTAGAGTTGAGGACTATGACAAGCCCGCACGGCTCCGCGTGTCGCGGGCGTCGCCTGCTTTTCAATCAACCGCGACCAAAGCTCGTCATCGCCACGCAAGGCGTCCATCACGGCTCGATATCGCGATGGCGATTCAGGATGTCCTGGGCCGGTTTCGTGCTCCTGGAAAACTGGATGATGGATGATTGCGGTCGTCATGCTCGAATTATGGAGACCGGGCGCACACCGGTCAAAGGCGAATCAGAACCGGGTGCGATAGCGACCGGGCCGTTACGTGACATGCACTGGCTACGAGAAGCCTCCGTTAAGCTCCCTGGTGTCTCCATGGTCCTAAGCTACTTTGGCATCGGCCAGGTAGCAGCCTGCGAGTTCCGGGGTGGTCTTAAACATTCTTTGGAATCGGACCGGTCGCTGCCTCGCGGTTCTGATTCCCATTCCTGGACATTCTTCACACACCCTCTGGCTGTGTTCCAAACTCAAACCACACTATCCACGACAGACTCAAAAACGTACGGCGTGGAAATCTCGGTGCTAACCCATCCTGAAACTTCGCTATGAAAACCTCGTTTGAACTCTGTTTCCAAAGCCAAGGTTGCGATTCTCTTGTGAAATACAAACTAGGAATAGCGATTGCTCTTCCAGTGCACTGCAGCGTCTCTCAACTTTGGATATTCCGTTCTCAGGAGTCTGCCAATGAAGAAACTTGCAGCACTTCTTCTTAGCATGATGGTGCTCTTCGCTTCCGTGATGCCAACGTATGGTCAAACTCGGAACCGATCAAAGTTTGGACGTAAAGCTCGAACAGTCGCAATCATCGCGGCCGGCGCGGGCCTTGGAGTTCTGACCGGAGGGCTTAGCGTTGCGGCGATGGGGGCGGGTGGCGCTGGTCTCTACGCCTTTAATCGGCGCGCGGCGCGCCGACACTTCAAACCGCGAACGCGAACAATTGGAACAGTCCTGAGTGGTACGGCCTTTGGTGCGGGCATTGGCGGTGCGGCCGGCGGTAGTAAAGCAGCCGCGATTGGCGCGGCTGCAGGGGGAAGCGGTTCTTACGTTTACTCACGCAGCAACCGTGGACGTCGTCGTTACTAGAAGTTTTTTGGAAGCGTCCCTTTGCAGGTCGCCCCGGTTTCGAAAACTTGATTGATTTATCGCCTTTTAGGAGGAAAATATGGCCTACGAAGAACAAGATGCAAAACGAAGCAGAGTCGTGGTGGAAACACCTACGACCCGGCGCGAATATGTTCAATCCGAATCTACGCGAACGCCGGAGCGCGGCGGCATCTCCGGCGGGACGGTTGGTGTGATCGTAGTGCTCGCAGTGGCATTGGTTACGATACTGGTTTTGCTACTGTTGAGCGGCCAGTCGTCGGAAACACCTTCTGACCTCGCCACCCAGCAGCCGGCGCCAGTGCCCCAGACAACAATCATTCAACAGCCGGCTCAGCAGCAGCAACCGCCGATCATTATTCAACAACCAGCGACGCAACCGGCGCCCGTCATCGTGACGCAACCAGCGCCTGCGGGCGCTGCGACTGACAACGACTCCACCATTCAGGTTGAGGTGGATAAAATCCTTGCCAACGATTCGAGTTTGGCTGACAAGGGAATCACTGCGACAGTGGATAGTGGCAAGGTGATGTTGGTAGGAACCGTACAAAGTGAAGCACAGAAGGCGCAAGCCGAACGCATAGTGCTGCGCATCAAGGGCGTGACCGCAGTCGATAATCAGATCGCGGTAATCCCTTAAGATCAGTGCTGAGTTCTGAGTTCCGTTTCATTTTTGGGCGTCCCTGCGTGGGCGCCCTTCTTTTATGGAGGGACAACTACTACAAGTTACTGCTTCCTGAGCTGTGAATGAGTCGAAACTCTCTTTCGGCAATCGATGCTTCTATCGTGAGCGCGGAATCCTCATCTGACAGAACGAACCGGCGGCGATCGGCATTCTCGAAAAAACTGACTGAACTTACGGTCAACTCAATAGGCTCGAGGTACTGGAGGCCATCAGCACCGCCAGCCAACTGTAACTCAACTTCTTCGCCAATCCTGGCTCTGCTCTCGGCGTCCAACTCCAATTCCCTGACGGCGACTCCGTGCGGCAACAGAACCATCTGACCATCCAGATAGATCGACCAGATGAACCCGATGTCCAGCAACAGGTGAAGCGTCTCGTCAAAAGTGAAATGGCCCAACACGGTCGCGCCAATCACATGAGCGACAACATGATCCTGATGAGTTGTCGATTCAAGTTCCCGCCAGGCACTGTTCACTTTGCTCCCCCTCGTGGTCGCCAGCCCTGCTCGCTAACATACCTGAAGACCGAAGCTTTATTGAGTCATGCGGAGGCAACAACACAGAAATCCCGGAACGACACACAAAAAACAGATCCTCCCACGGCACTGCCATGGCTTAAGTCAATCTGAATAGCCTAATATATAGCGGTCGTTCTTCCCTCGAACGGAGCGTTCTAACCAGTGACCCCCGCGCGACCAAGGCGAGAGCTTTAGCCTGGAGAATTCCAAGCTGAACCTCGTAATGAATTCTAACGAAGTTACCGCGGAGGGTCTCATTTGCTCGAAAACAGAAATAACGGGAACTCAACCCCCAACCTAATAGCTACGCAACTTGATGAGCTTACTGTGAACACGGTCGCGCCAAACTCTAATTGGAGCAAAATGGGCCCGTCAGATCACTTCGCCCAGTTTTACGAGGGCGATACGTATCTGATGCACTCGCTACACGAATATGCAAAGGCCGGTCTAATTGGTGGCGAGGCGGTAATCGTAGTTGCTACGAGCGCCCACCGCGTTCGTCTGCAAGCACTATTGGAGAGCGATGGCATCGACGTTGTACTTGCCAGTGCGTCGGGTCAATACGTGGCGCTCGATGCCGCTGAAACTCTTAGTCAGTTCATGGTTGACGGCGAGCCCAACGCCAAAAGGTTCAAAGCCGTAATTGGCACCATCCTCACTCGCGCCGCCGAAGGTCGAGAACGCGTGCGAGCGTTCGGCGAGATGGTCGCGTTGCTTTGGGCTGATGGAAATCACGAAGCCGCGTTGGCGTTGGAAGGTTTTTGGAACGACTTACAGAAAGTGCAACCCTTTTCCCTTTTCTGTGGCTATCCGTTGAAAGGATTTGAGGGGGAACAACTGGGCGCGCCTTTGGGACGAGTTTGTACCGCACACTCGCAAGTGATTCCGGCGGAGAGCTACGTCTCGTTGGCAAGTCCTGATGAGCGGATGCAAGCCATCATTCGGCTGCAACGAAAAGCCAACTCACTCGAATCTGAAATCAGTGAACGGCGAAAAGGCGAAGAGACGCTGCGACGCCTGAAGGAACAGCTCGAACAGCAGTTGACTGAGCGCGAGATGTTACTCAATCGAGAGAAAGTCGCACGTGCCGATGCTGAGACGGCAAATCGAATGAAGGACGAGTTTCTGGCGACGGTCTCACATGAACTGCGTACGCCGCTCAATGCGATCATCGGTTGGGCGCACATGCTTCGCAGCGGACGACTGGATGAACCGACGGTGCTTCGCGCCGTCGAGACGATTGAAAGAAATGCGAAGTCTCAGGCGCAACTGGTTGAAGACATCCTCGACGTTTCGCGGGTCATCACCGGTAAGCTGCGGCTAAATACTGCACCCGTCGATCTCGCGGCTGTAATCAACTCGAGCATCGACTCTGTCCAACTGGCGGCTGAGTCGAAGGACATTCAGCTTGAAGTCACGCTTTCTCCTTCAGCGCGACACACGACGGGAGACGCCGGACGGTTACAACAGGTCGTTTGGAACCTGCTCTCGAATGCGATCAAGTTCACACCCAACGGCGGCAGAGTGGGAGTCAGGCTCGAGCGCGCAGGCAAAAACGTAAAAATCAAAGTGAGCGACTCCGGTCCGGGAATTAGTTCTGAATTTCTACCGTTCATATTCGATCGTTTCCGGCAGGCGGATGGGACGAGTACTCGAAGACATGGGGGGCTTGGCTTGGGCCTCGCAATCGTTCGCCACCTGGTCGAACTACACGGCGGAACTGTCGCAGCTCACAGCGCCGGCGAAGGTCTCGGGGCAGTTTTTACAGTTAGTTTGCCGATGGCCGTTTCACCGGACAAGCCCGCACGCAAGCGCCGGTCATTGAAAAGCTGGCCAACTGATCTTTCCGTGACCGGGAGTGAGCCACTCTTCGGCTTGGACAGAGTACGAGTGCTTTTGGTTGATGATGATCCGGACAGCTTGCAGATGTTGAGTGCGCTGCTTGGTGAACAACGGGCAACAGTGGAGGCGGTCAGTTCAGCAGATGAGGCGCTCCAGTCAATTGAATGGTACAAACCCGATGTGGTTATCGCTGATCTGGCCATGCCCGGGAAGGATGGCTACGAATTAATCGCAGAAATCCGCGAGTTGGATGCTATCAAGGGCGGCGCCATGCCGGCTGTCGCGTTGACTTCTTTCGTGAGAGTGGAGGATCGCACGCGGGCGCTCGCGGCTGGATTCAACATGTTCGTTCCCAAGCCGGTGCAACCGAAGGAACTGATTACCGCCATTTCAAATCTGGTCCAATCCCCGGACGCTTCGGTGTGAGTAAGGGCATTTCATTCGCTCGTTTGCGCCGTCAGATACTCTGGCGGCGTTTTAGTTTCTAGTTTTCCCGTTGTGCTGCGTACTGAGTGCTGCGTACTGAGTTTCCAGTGCTTGTTTGGAACAAATCGGTCAATTCAAGAACCAGAAACTGGAACTGGAAACTTGAAACTTGAAACTTGAAACTTGAAACTTGAAACTAAGTTTCTTTGGAATTCAGCACTCAGCACTTCTTTTATTATGTGCGGCCGCTTTACACTCCGACGCGCGGACAAACTGAAGCTCGAGCGCCTGGACATCACCGGGCTTTTTAGCTTTCCGCCGCGCTACAACATCGCGCCGACTCAGAAGATCCTCGCCGTCACCGAGGTGAATGAGTCCCGCGCCTTGTCTTTATTTCAATGGGGATTGATTCCCTCCTGGAGTCGAACGCCGTCGGGGTTTATCAATGCTCGCGCTGAGACCCTGGAAACAAAGTCGAGTTTCAAAGAATCGTTTCAAAAACGCCGCTGCCTGATCCCCGCCGATGGATTCTACGAGTGGGAGAAGTTGGGCAAAGCCAAACAGCCACATTATTTTCAGCTCAAGTTGGGCGAACCGTTCTTCTTTGCGGGGATTTGGGATGAATGGCAACTCGATGGGGTCTCAATCCCCTCATGCGCGGTTGTGACCACGAAGCCAAACGGATTGTTGGGGAACATCCACGATCGAATGCCGGCGATGCTTGCTTCCGACGCGCTCGACACGTGGCTGCGCGGAAACTCCAAACCGGCGGAGTTGCGCGAGTTATTAAGTCCGTATCCCGAAGGCGAGATGGAAAGTTATCCTGTCAGTGAGCGGGTCAATTCAGCACAAGTCGATGACGCGTCGCTGGTCCAACGGATAGATCCGAGCGAGGAAGTGCGAAGCGGCATGTTGTTTTAGCACCCAGCATGCCGTACCCCGAACCCAGCAGTTCTGCGTGGGCGGAGCCTTTGGAGGGCGCCGACCTATCGGCGCTTTTTATTATCCTTCCGAACGAAGACTCTTAGCATCAACAATCTACTTTCGGATCTTGTGTTCGAGAAAATTCGTGGTGTGTTCGGTAACACTTGTCGGCGGGGAATAACTCGCAGCGCTCTCGTCCCTGAACTGCTCTGGCGGTCTCGCCTCATAGAGTTCCGCCGCCTTCTTCGGTCGAATCAACAGCCCGGCGATGATATGCCCTACTCCGGACATCGCTGGAATCAACCCCAGCAGCCACAGCACGCTCACGACCGGACCAATCTCAAACGGCACTTGCGCAACAACCTCCGGTGGAAGCTTCAACACCAGCGCGGACGACAGAAAGTAGAGAAAGATCGTAAGCGCACTGCCACTGAATACCGAAATAGTACCTTTGGTGAGGTGATCCTCGCGCCGCTGTTCTGCAGTCTTTCTCTTTCCAAACCACCAGGACCTGCTCGGAGTTGGCTCCTCCGAACTCTTCACGATCTCGTTGTTCATCTGATCGAGCGCGTTCTCGATATCCTCGGTAACTTTCTCAAACTTAGTTTTGTCCGCCAATCCCTTCATCATCTCTTTAATCTTCGGCAGGGGACCACGGTCACTCCGCGCTATGGCCTCGCTCAGCGAGACCGCTTTGCCGATCACTTTCAGATTCGCGCCGCAGACGCGGCAGTACTGCAAGCCCGCGGAAGATTCAGTGCCACATTGAGGACAGTACATGGGAGTAAATGTCAGATGCCGCTGATAGACATCAGATGCTGGATGTTAGATGTTAATCCACACAGAACGCCACTTGGACTACGAGCGGCTACTCGCAGAGGTTCAGCCAAATTTTACGCCAACATAACAAAATGCCGCGACCCATTCGGATCGCGGCACTACCAAGCAGTGGCAGCTTTTTAGAACATCATTCTGCGGTGACGCCCACACTTTATCGTGCGCAACAAACCTTGTATTCGAGAAGGACGATATTGGAAATCCTGTCTACTCGCTGGTCTCTTTATTTACACTTCGAGAAGCCACAATCCCTGCAAAAGTCACATCCGCTCGCGTGTTCGAGTTGACCTTTGCATTCGGGGCAGATGCCGATCATGTTGGACATGATTGCGCCGGTGAGGCCAGTTGCCGCGGTGCCAGTAGCCGCGCTGCCTGTAACTGCGGTGCCACTCGCCGGTTGAACTGCGGTTGCTTGTTGCTTTGCAAACGCACGGGCTGAATCGGGCAAGTCGGTGAGACGGCGGTTAGTGATCATGATGCATTCCGCAACCGCTTGTTCCGGCGAAGTCAGCAGCCGCTCGTTGAACCACACCGCGTGCGTACCCGTTACTTTATTCAAACTGTAAGCAACCTCCGCGGCGTCGAACCCACCACGCAACATCTTCGAAGCCAACAAGCCCACACCACCGCTGATCGGCCCGGTCGCAAACACTTCCTGGATCATGCGCGTGTCGTGATTCACCGTTACGTAGAGGTTCTGTCCGTCAAAAGGAATCTGCCAGGTGTAGCCACTCAGCTCACGTGGCCGCTCGATGCGAATCGCCGTCAATTCAGGCGCCTCAATCGCTCTCGCTGACTGCGCGGCAACCGCTTCCATGTCTGCTTGTTCGCGAATCACGGCGCCGGCTTCCGCTCGCGCCAGTCCTTCCGCCTCCGGATCGATAGCAATCAGGTGAGCCGCGTCGGCATGAGTCGCCGGGGGAGCATCAAGCACTTCGGCTTCAGCAGTCTCAGTTTTCGTTTCCGTCGACATTGAGGTCAGCACCTGGTTCTCGCGCGATCCGTCGCGGTAATAACTCACCGCTTTGCACCCCAGTTGGCGACCAAGCCGATACAGCGCATCGACAGATTCGACCGTGTCATTGAGCGCGCCGTTGCAAGTCTTCGAGACGCTGTTGTCGACATTGTGTTGTGCCGCAGCGAGTACGTGAACGTGCTGCTCGGCACTGATGTTCATCGCCGAGATAAAGTGTGGCGGCAGCTTGCTTTCGTGTTCGACCACGTAAGCCGCGGCTGCGTCTATAGAATCAGCGTCAGTTTGATCGACATCAATCCCCAACGCCTGGGCCGCGAGGGTGTGCACGTAAGTACGCGTGCCCAACGTGTCTTTGCGCACATAGGCCCAGGAGAAGTTGGGCTCGATTCCCGAAGACGTTTCCGCCACCAGGGAGATCGTGCCCGTCGGAGCAATCGTGGTCACCTCGTAGTTTCGCGGCGTCAGCGGCACGTCGTGAGAGATGCCAATCTGGTTGTAAAGAAAATCTTCGTAAGCCTCGCGGTTCGGCTCAAACTCCGGGAAGACGCCTTTCTCGGCTCCGAGCGCAAGGCTTGCGTTCCACGACTCACGTCGAATGAAGCCCATCATCTCTTCCATCAAGTCGATGGAAGCCGGCGAACCGTAAGTGACGTTCAGACTAAGGCAAAGATCCGCAAATCCCATGATGCCCAAACCCACCGGACGAGTGCGGCTGACGACCTCATTTATTTCCGGCAGCGGCCAGGCGCACGTATCGATGACATTGTCGAGGAAGCGCGTGCATAGATGCGTCACCTCGCGGAGCCGATCCCAGTCAACGCGCGTCTCGGGACTATAGAACTTGTTGAGATCGATCGAGCCGAGATTACAAGAGTTTGAGAAATGCAGGAACTGCTCGCCACAGGGATTGCACGAGTAGATCGGCCCCATCGACTTCATCATGTGATTGTGCCGATTCACCTCATCGATGAAGGCGATGCCCGGCTCGGCATACTTGTGTGCGCTGGCAACTATGCGGTTCCAGATGTCAGGAGCGAAGATCATGCCGGGACGCGGCGCTTCCTCGATGGTGCAGTTCGATAGATCAGCGGTATCGAATGAAAGCTTGTCGGGGAAAGTAATCGTGGTGCCGTCTGGGCGTCGATACACAACATAGTCGTCACCGCGGACTGGATCAAAAATCGGATCAGTCCAGGACTCGCCATTGAAGTCAGTCTGGAACCACTCGAGGTTGTCGACGGCCTTCAAGAACTTGTCCGTAACATTCACCGAGATGTTGAAGTTCGTAAGCGAGTGCTGATCATTTTTGGCGTGAATGAAGCGCAACACGTCTGGATGCGTCACCCGCATCATTCCCATGTTGGCGCCTCGACGCACCCCACCCTGCTTTACGACATCGGTCACCTGGTTGACGATGTTCATGAATGAGACCGGGCCGGAGGCGACTCCGCGAGTGGAGCCCACCAATGCCCCTGAAGGCCGGAGGAACTCGTAGGTCATGCCGGTCCCACCACCAGTCTGATGAATCGTCGCGGCGGCCTTAGCATGATCCATGATCCCGGTAATCGAATCCGGAACTTCCAAAACAAAGCAGGCCGCGAGCTGGCCATTCTGTTTGCCGGCATTCACCAGACAGGGTGTGTTGGGAACAAACTCGCGCGCGAGCATCACATCGCTCATTGCGGCGAAAAACTCGTCACGCTTCGCCGAGTCCTTCTCTGCCGCAGAAACATGACCGACTACACGCCTAACAATATCCGGCCATTCTTCGAGCGCACGTCCTTTGGCATCCTTCAGAGAGTACCGCTTGCTGATCACACGTTTGGCGTTGAGCCCGAGGGGCTGACTTTTGCGACGGGTCCCCGATATGGAGGGGCATGAAGGGTTCACGATTCCTGATTTTTTGCCGATGCCTGCGCTCATGTTCGTTGCCTTCTCTCGCGGGGGACTGGTGCGAGGGTTAATCGGGTTTCAAAGACGGCTCGGCAGCGCGTATAACTCTCGCGTGCTGATAAGTAAGATGTATTGCGGGTACGCCGGTTGGCTCTTTCGAAGCGAAAATTCTCGGTGTTAGCAACTTGCAGAGGGGTCTGCCGCTGCTGCTTTCAAACCGCCTCGTCTCAAGCGGAGCGGAATATACTCCTTTGAGATGGGCATGTCAATATCTTGTGCCTATCTTTTTCTTCAATACGATATAGAGCATTCTCTCAGGGAGTGCTTTAACTTTTTAAGTGACTGATACACCACTCGTTTTGCCGTCGCAGCGGTCGGAATAAGGCGCTGACAACTGCGCGATTGCAACCTACCGGCCTCCTGAGCAGTGAGGCCAGTCTGCAGCACACGTCACGTTATTTGCACGCCGTCGGAACGATGCTGAACAATGGCGTTTTTTCAAGGCCTTAGAGATGTCCCAACGTGCTTTTCGTACCAAGCAAGGAGCTTCGATCAGCGGGCAGCAGAGTTATTTTGGGGAACTGTTGGAAAGCAGCAATTCATAATTGCCGATGTCGCGGTTGTGGCTATCGAGCGCGGCAAAAGTGTCGGAGGTTTCTTCCAACATCTGCTTGGTCATCGCTATCGAATCACTGAGCTGCTCGAAGTCGAGCGATGACACGCGCTCCGGCGTTGGCAGCGTGACCACCTGATCGTTAACCAGACCAAAAAAGTTTTCGATTGACTGTAGTTGTCCTTCAACCAGTTTTACCGACCGCTCGATATCATTGAAGGCAGCCACTCGGCGTTTGAGAATCTCTACGTTAGCTCGCTGAATTCGTCTTTCGCGATCGTCTTTCGACCCTTGCACTGAACGCTCAGCCTGAACCAACTGGTTTTGCACTGCCTGCCGGTTAATAGAGCGGAGGTGATGCTTGCGTCGTCGATAAACGTCGAGAAGATCGACAAAATCTTCCCAACGCTGATCGAGACTTTGGATATTGAATGGGATTTGCTTCGTACCGGTAAACTTTTTGTAGTTGGAGTAAATCTGGTTCTTCATCCAACGCAGGTATTCCACAGCTTCTCTCTCTCGCGGATCGAAACCTTTGATAATTACTTCCCGTTGCTGGTCGCGCAGTTTTAGAAGTCGCTGCTTCTCGCGTCGATCAACCAGGCGGCGATACATGGAAGTTGCCGGCACAGTTATTAAGTAAACGCCCTCGGCGGCCAACGCCGCAATTAATGGTGTCACATCCTGAACATAAGCGGCAGCGACTGCAAAGCCGGCCATCCCCCAAAAATTGACTGGCTCTTTGAAGGCTTCTTTCAGGTACTTGAGATCAATCTTCGGCAGCTCGGGCATATGACTTTGAAACTGGACCGCTTCTGTTACGCGAAACGGAAGCTACTTGTTGCGGCCGCCGTTGTTAAAAGCTGAGCCGCCCGTCCCACCAACGCCGGTTTCACCTTCCGCGGGCAATGCCTGCGGCTCACTGGCAGCCGCGGCAGGCAGTAACCCCATGTCTCGCTTATATGAAAGCAGTTTGTCCTGCAATTGCATGTCCATCGCCTCGCGCTCGATGTCCTGCATCTGCGTGTCGACTGACGCTGCTCCAAGTTGCATCTTGGCTTCGGCAGCCGCCGCGCGGCGATCAATTTTGTCGCGCATCTCATTGAAGGTCGAGGCGTCGTCGCCAAGCTGAAACGACTCCATCGTCTGCGCGAGTTGCTCCTGGAGTTGCGCCTGCTTCGACTGATTAATGAGTTGCATTGCCTCGGCCGTCCGCCGCTGCATCTGCAAAACATAATTATCGCGTGCCTTCAGCGCTTGTTTCGATGCCAGCGTCGCATGCTCCAGTTGCTGTCCGGTTTTTAGCAGATCAAGCTGGGCCTGCTGCAGTTGACCAATGTAGGCGGTGGCGATGTCATCGCGACCCATCTTCACCGAGGCGCGAATTTTGGAATCCAGATCCACAACCTGGGTATCCAGCCGTTCCTTATTCTTCGCCAACAGTTTTTCGGTCGCCATCACCTGCGCAACCGCGTTATTCAACTCCGGTACGCGATCGCGCATGTCACGAATCGTTTGCTGGAGAATGAGCTCGGGATCCTCGGTTTTTTCGATGATCCCACCAAACAACGCGCGTCCTGAGCGCTTAAGTCTTGTCCAGAGTCCCATTTGCCACTCATCCTCCACCAGTCAGATGTGCGATCTTGTTCTGCTTTTGCCCTGCAAGTGACTTCTGCGAGGCCGCATATGTCTGTACGTAAGGCATCTTGCGTGAGTTCACGTAACCGCCAAAAATTCGAATCGGAGTATAACAGTAGTTAGTTCAGGCCTTCCAGAACGGATGGTATCAGTCATCCCCCCTCATCTTTGACGGCCGCCCTGAACTTACCGATATCTCGCCGGTATTGCATGCCGCTCCAGCCGATCCGGGAAACCGTGCCGTAACACTTTGCCAAAGCCTCTGTAAGGTTGCCTCCAGTCGCGGTAACACCGAGGACTCGTCCACCAGCAGTCTTCCATTCTCCAGTCTCAGATTTCGTGGTGCCCGCGTGGAAAAGCTGCACGTTGTCGCTGCCCGCTGACTCATCGAGGCCATTGATTAGCAAGCCGGATTCGTAACGCCCGGGATAACCCTCGCTGGCAAGCACTACGCAAGCTGATGACTCAGGACTCCAGTTCACCTCCAGGTGTCCCAGAGTGCCGGCGCTAATTGCACTGAGAATTCCAAACAAGCTGCTCTTCAGTCTTACCAGGATGGCCTGCGTTTCCGGATCCCCAAAGCGCACGTTGTATTCAAGGACCTTCGGTCCCTGGTCTGTCAGCATTATCCCGATGAAGAGAATTCCACGATAGGGGAAGCCTTCCTCCTGGGCCCCGCGTAGAGTGGGCTCGATGATCTCCTTAGCGATCTGGCTCAGGGCAGACGCTTCCAGAACTGCATCATCCGTTATTGCCCCCATTCCTCCGGTGTTCGGTCCAACATCATTCTCGCCGATGCGTTTGTGATCACGTGCTGGCGGCATGATTCGATAGTCTTTGCCATCGCAAAAAATCAACACCGACGCCTCAACTCCTATCAAAGCCTGTTCGATCAGAATTCGATCTGCTGCCTGCGGCCCCACTAATCTGCCGCTCAGCAGATCGGCAGCCGCCGCTTTCGCTTCGTCGTGGGAAGACGCAACCACCACTCCCTTGCCCGCCGCGAGGCCATCAGCTTTAAGCACGACCGGGTGATTTGCATCTCCGAAAGCGCCGCTGTCCAGAATCTCGTTTGCCTCAACTCCAGACCTGGCCAGCCGATAGAACGCGGTTGGAATCTGATGGCGAGACATAAAATCCTTTGCAAATATCTTGCTCGCCTCTAGCCTCGCCGCCGCGGCGCTCGGACCGGCAACGGCAAGTCCGTTCTCCAGAAACCTGTCCACTATTCCGTCCGCCAATGGGCCTTCGGGGCCGACAAAGCTAAGGTCGATCTCCTGAGTCTTTGCGAACGCGATGATTGCGTGATGTTCGGTCAGCGGAATCGGTTCACACTTAGCCAGCTCCGCAATCCCGTCATTTCCGGGAACGCAGTACACATCAATCGGGATCAGTGAAGTCTGCCTTAACGCCCAAACGATGGCATGTTCGCGACCTCCTGAACCTATTACCAATACGCGCGGAGTCTTTTCGCTCATGTTATTGAGTGCGGCCGGGTGTTGTCTTCCAGGGCTATGCCATTCCAACGTAAATTTTTTTAAGCAGGCCCCTTACCATTGAGCAAGACAACTCTTGACACAATTTCGCCATAGTTATACTTTCCATGCACGGAAAATCCTATTAGGATTGGATTCCCAATCTCGTTAGCGGAAACAGCCACCCCGCAGCATCAAGTAACCGTTCTTTATCCGGCCCTCCAGCAAGTTGAGTTGGGGATTGAGCGACCCAGGGAGATTCGATCATGTCACAAATCCAAGCACTCCGCGAACTGGAAAGCACTTCGGAATCGGACTATGAAGATCGTCCTATCAAGTGTGTTGATTGCGGAGAGAATTTTATCTGGACTGCCGGCGAACAGGTCTTTTTTCATGACAAAGGGCTAAAAAACGAGCCCAAAAGATGTAAGCCATGCAAGCAAGCCAAGAACGAGAGGTTGGCCGCAATTACGGCTGCACAGAGTTCGGGAGTTCGTCAACGCGTAGAGGTTTCGGTTCAATGCGCTCAATGTGGACAACAAACGACCGTTCCGTTTTACCCTTCACAAGGTCGTCCAGTTTTTTGCCGTTCATGCTTTCTGACCAATCGCGGCGGTGCTGAAACCAGTGAGGTTCACTAAGACTGCCAAGTGCAGCTCTCACCGCAATTACCTTCCCGACAACTTCGATCGCTGGTAATTTTTCTCCGGCTGAAGATTAGCCGACATACACGATCCGACGCCGTACATCCAATAAGCCTGCAACTCCTTCACTCCAAGTCGAAAGCTACCTAAAGCTCCAAAGATGCGGAGATGCAGCCACGCGCTCAGAACTGGAGCCCTGCGGTCCTTCAACTTATAAAGGTAGCTGATTTATCAACAGCAACCGGTCAATACTCTGCTATCCACCAACGTGCACGATGGGACGACGCTTGGGGTTCTTTTCCGCTTGACGCAAAACTTCATGGGTTACCGGCGCCGTATCACCCTCGCCAAACGCAACGTACTTCAATAAGTAGGACACAGGGTTCCCTTCGCTCCAACCGAAGTATACGTGTGGGAGTTTTCCGGTTTCATTACGGAGGAACAGTAGAAACGCCGCGATGGCGTTGGGGACGGCTGGTGATTCGGCACGCAGTACTTTAAAGCCGTCGACCAGCTCACCACGAATCCTCAAGACGCCAGAGAACTCCGAAGCATCGCCTGGAGTTACTTCAAAAAACAGTATGGGCTCACCGGGCGGAATGTGATTATCGTCTCGCTTTTCTCCTTCCTTGATTTGGTACTCCAAAGCGTCTCCGCGGTCGCAGCGATTTGTGATTATTCGGATAGTGCCCTTTGCTGCCTGCCGGATGAACTCACGCGCCGTGTCATCGAGTTCAACTCGTTCGACTCGAAGTTCAGTCGAGCGCCACACCCTCGAGAACAGAGAGCTGGCAACGATCACCGCGATGAAAATCAGCGCGATCTTCAGGCCCTCCGGCTGTTCTATAACATTAACGATCGTAGTGTAGGCAAAAATAAGAGAGATAAGCATGAACGCCCACTGCTTTCGCTCACCGTGTCTGCGTGCTGACAAAGTTACGGCAATCGCCGCAGACGTCATCAAGGCGAGGACACCCGTCGCGTACGCTCCACCCTGCGCCGTCACATCGGCGCGAAACAGCATCGTCACGATGAAGCAAGTGACAGTGAAGACAACGACGAGGGGGCGAGTCGCGCGGGCCCACTCGGGCGCCATACCGTACTTCGGCAAGTAACGCGGAACGATATTCAAGAGTCCCGCAAGCGCCGATGATCCCGCGAACCATAAGATCGAAATCGTGCTGAGATCGTAAGCTGTACCAAACGCGTCGCCGAGATAAAGATGCGCCAGATATGCAAGCGCGCGTCCGTTTGCGGGGCCGGCTTCCATCGTTTCCGTTGCCGGCCGATACTCTTCGGCTGGTATTAGAAGAGTAGTCACGATACTGCTGGCAACGAGCAGAAAACTCATGATCAACGCAGCGGCAGTTAGCAACTTGCGAGTGTTTGCTATGCGACCTTCAAGTAGTTGCTGCGAACTCTTTTCGGGCGAAGTGCGAGCGCTTCGAGTCGTATGAATTGATTCGAGCTCAGCTTCGCTCAAATCCCGATCGCCCTTCACGAGCGGCATCACGACTACGCCAGTTTCAAAACCTGAAAGGCCGAGAGCAAGTTTGGGAAAAACGAGAAAGGCGGTGCCAATCATCAAGAAAGGATTGCTATAGGATTGAGTTAGCAAGGACTTCCAATGGAAGACAACTTCCGGATGAGTCCCGATCTCATAAAAGCCCACGCCAATGACTACGAGGTTCAGCGTCACGTACACGGCAACCAGAAAGACAGCAATGCCGATCGCTTCCTTAAATCCCTTCAAGAAGATCGCCCCCAGTGCCGCAATCAAAACAACGGTCACGATGACGCGATGATGAAGAAATTGCAGGTGATCCAGAACGAAGGGATTTTCGACAATGTGAGCGGTTGCATCCGCGGCTGAGAGAGTAATAGTGATAATGAAGCTGGTGGCGGCGAATCCGAGCAACACGAGGACGAACAGCTTTCCCTTCCACCGAGAAAGCAATTTCTCAAGCATCGATATCGAGCCATCACCGTGCGGGCTTTCGGCTGCGACTCGAGAATACATTGGCAACGCGCCAAATAGAGTCAGTAATACAAGTACCAGAGTTGCGATTGGTGATAGGGCGCCTGCGGCGAGGAATGCGATGCCTGGCTGATAACCAAGGGTGGAAAAGTAATCAACACCCGTGAGGCACATAACTTTCCACCACGGATGCTGTTTCTGAATTGCTCCGGTCCCTTTAGATGACTCAATATGCCGCGAGCCTCCAAAAAACCATAACTTGAATTTGCGTTCAGCCCGCGTGAAGAGCGCCATCTTTTTGGCCATTAAAATGCCGGTTGTGACAACCGGCAACTCCATTTGCAGTTTTTGATGCGAATTCTACTCGTATCACGCGTTGCGTCAAGAACATCTAGTGGAAAATATCCGGAGCAAAAAGAAAAGCGGGCGGGGGCCTCCCACAGCCCCCACCCTAAGGCCACGTGTCCTCACCCCACGCGACCACTTCGTCCACCGGGGAGGTGAACGCACGCGGATTATGCAACAGTCCGCTTAAAGTTTCAACTGCCTGTTATTATTACAAAACGAGACGAACATCATTACTGATCACGGTGGAGTCGAGCACGAAATAAAGATCCAGAAAATGCCCGGGCCCGGAGTATTTTCACTTGGTCCAACAGCCGGCGCGCGCCGATTTGAACGGCAGAATTGCTTCAAGTCTTACTGGATTCGGCAAGGTCAGAGAGCGCCACAACCACCAGCAAAGCAGTCACACCCAGAGTCGACAGGATGTAAAGAATCGCCGTCTGTTCCCAATAGATCAGGCTACCAACGATTATTCCGAGCAGCGCAAGCCAGAGAATTGTGATCTTTCTTCGGCGACTACGTTCGCTCCCTGGTGTTGGTTTACGAGTCATTATTGCTATTGCTCCTAAACAGGTTTTTGAACGACTTGTCGCTCTCCACCTTAGTAAATCACCCTCGTAGGCAACGTCCCGCCCATGCCGCCAAAGATGCTCCCAATACCACCACTCAACGCACCCATTAGGGTCTGACCGATTCGACCAGAAGAAAACATACCCGCCTCGGGTACTTCGATGATGTCGTAAGGTTGCAGCACAACGTCCGGCTGCTGGCGCTTCCTAATTGCGGTCATATCAGCAATGATTGTGTCCTGTTCAGACGAGCCTGGCTTTTGGCGATAGATTCGAATCTCGGAAGCTTTGGCCTCTTTCCTGAGGCCGCCAACCATGCTCAGAGCCCTGCTCAATGTCAGTTGATCGCGAATATAGATTCCCTGAGGCTGATTGACGCTGCCAGTGATGTAAACCGGTTCAGCTTCGGTGACGAGGACATAGTCGCCGGGTCGGATTATTGGATTAGCTTCACGCTTTCCGGCCCGCAGGTCCGAGATCTTGATCAATACAAGTGGAATCTTCGTACCATCGACTGGACCGGCCTCTGCAACTTCATCCGGTCCCGGGCACATAATGGGTTCGGTATGGAGAATCTGAATTGTTCCGGCGGCGCGCTCAGTAAACCCACCGGAGGCCGCCATCAACTCATTCAGCCTTACCGCTCGCTGCATCTCCACGCGTGTTGGCTGCCGCACGGCACCGAATACGGCTGCGGGCGGACGACTCTTGCGTTCCATAATGCGAACGCTTACCTGTGGATTCTTGATGTACTTGCCATAGGCGAGCGCGATGTCTTTTTGGATCTGTTTCTCGGTGCGGCACTTCGCTGGAATAGGCGCCTCGAGAAATGGCAGTGAACTGATGTTACCGTCGCTATCAACCTCTGCCGTGGTATTGAGATCGGGTTGAGCAAACACCCTGACGTCGACCACGTCCCCCGGCCCGAGCAGGTAGTTTCTCACGCCCTGAGTATCCACATTTGACCCTTGTGAACCAGCGCTCCCCTGCATTGGAGCTGGATCCTGCGCTCGAACGAGGATCACCAAACTTAGGCAGAACACAGTGGCAGATGCACAGTAAATCTTCGCTTTCATATCAACACCTCAGCCTAATTAAACGGTCGATAACTCGGTTGGACCTGACCGCGGAAATTCAGTTCTACTGGGGGATCATCTATTCTCACTGGAGGCTTCAGTCATTTTCCTCTTTTTGACTTCGCTGTTTCGCCCACGATGAGGTCTGGTGCGCGTGCCAAACGCCCCTGGGACCGCAAACCCAGTGAAGAGTAAGTTGCAATGGTCGCATAAAAGGTTATAGATGCCAAACATACGGAACACCAGCGGTGATGGCTTATACCCTTTGCGGATTCTCGAACTTCGGCATTTTGGGCATTTTTGCGAGATCATGATTCCTTGTTATCGTCTCCATTTCTTTTGTCGGCGCCAAACTCGCCTCGACTCCTGGTTGACATCCCAACTTTTGACTGCAGGGATTCAATCTCGGAAGCTATGCGTTGCGCCCCTGCTTGTCGAAGTTCTGCATTCTCTGTCTCACGATTGAGGTAGAACAAAGCGTCTTTATACCGCTCGATCGCACGGCGATAGTGACCTTTGAACGCAGAACGTTCAGCCAGTTCTACCCAATGCGCGACTTTCACAGAACCGATGAACTCCCGCAACGCACGCTTGGAGGCGCTTAACTCAGGCTCGTCGGGATAGATTTTCAGCGCCGAATCGAGGCATTGGATTGCCTTGTTCGCGGTCTCAATCTTGTCGAATGTTCTCGCGCGTTGTTGGGCCTCATAGGTTAGCGACCGTGACGATTCCCGGGCCCACGTCAGCAAGTGATGCTTCTGCAACAAGCGCACACGCTCTTGTCCCGCTCGCAACGTCAAGCGCTTTTCGGTCGGCAACGTACTCGACTGCAACGCTTCTTCAGCGCTTGAGGAATAGTCGCGGCAAAGGTGAAACAGATCAAGGTGCAGATCGGGAGAAGATCCGGAAGCGTCCGCATCTGTAGAGTGTTTGAGGATATTCCGTAACGCGGCCGATAGTAACGATGTGGAGTGGGTTCTCTTTCCGCTCGAGCTCTTCTCTTTAGCATCCCGGCCCGACCCTTCCTGTATCCCCTGCTCAAGTAAGTAGCGGGTCCAGGCACGACGCATAACCACTTCACGAGCCGACAGAGCGACCAGCAAGACAACACTAGCTCCGAGCCCGGCTGGAAACCAGGGAGACTCATCTCCTCCCGAGGACAGAAACACCCAAAGGGCGAAGAAAAGCGCCAGGGCGAGGGCCATTGCGGCAAACAAATACCCCGCACTCGATGGCATTCGTGCTCGAGAGGAGCGGCGTCGCGCAGGGTCAGAAACTCTCGAGGACGAACGTCCGCTTCTCGGAAAAAACTGTTCCGCCGGATTGTTGTTCAAGATTCCCCTCAGCGTGACAGACTTAGTTCACCCCTGGGCGCGAGTGGAAAAGTCATTTGACCGAAAAAACTTCACCTAATACTCAACTTTTTGTGCTCGTGCTGTCAATATAGGAACGGATGACTTTTAGATACTCGATATTTGGAAAGAAGGACATTGATGCCGAACGAGTTTATTGACAAGGTAGTGCTCATAACAGGTGCTACTTCTGGGATCGGTCGAGCAACTGCTCGCAGGTTTGCCGACGGCGAGGCCTCAATTGCCGCAGTCGGTCGTGACGAGAACGCCTTAAATGAAGTCAAACTGGAAATCGAAGCTACGGGCGTCAACTGCCTCCCCGTTCGTGCAGACATCGCGGGTGATGACGAGGAGCTCTCCTCGGTGGTTACGAAAACCCTCAATCGCTTTGGAGGTATCGACGTTCTGGTAAACGCTGCTGGTCATCTTAGCTCGGGGACGATCGAAGACACGAGCATTCAAGCATGGGACGCGATGTTGAATATTAATCTGCGCGCTGTCTTTAGGTTGACTCAGGCGGCGTTACCTTCGATCGTAAAACGGCGCGGAAATATTGTGAACGTATCCAGTGTTACAGGTCTGCGAGCTTTTCCCGGCGTACTGGCATATTGCGTCTCGAAAGCTGGTCTGGACCAATTAACAAGATGTGCAGCGCTGGAACTGGCCCCCAGCGGAGTTCGCGTAAACGCTGTGAATCCAGGCGTAGTCGTTACCGAGATTCATAAGCGCGGAGGCATGACTGAAGAACAATACGCGGGTTTTCTTGAGCGCTCGAAACAAACTCATCCGCTCGGTAGAGTCGGGGACGCTCGCGAGGTAGCCGAGTTGATTTACTTCCTGGCTTCTGACCGCGCCTCCTGGATCACGGGCGCGACTTATTCCATTGACGGCGGCCGCGCACAAACTTGCGCTCGTTAGGGCCAACATCCGCTTGAGACTCTGGCGGTATCACGGTCGTTCTGGATATACTCCGCCCAATCGCTCTCAGAATTCGAATCAGCTCAAAAGTCGCGGACACGCCATGGATAACAACTTCCAATCGCCACACTATCAACAGCCTGGTCAGGCCCCGACCCTCGGGATAAAACCACCTGCCAATGTCAGCGCAATCAAGATAGTCCTTGGAGTTGCTGCTGGCTTGATTGGACTCCTGGTCGGGCTCTTCGTGCTCCTGCTGATTGGAGTGGAGACTGGACCGGTGGCACTGCTCATTGGGTTAGTGGCGGCAACGATTCCCGTCCCGTTCTACATCGTCCTTGTGCTTTGGATCGATCGGTACGAGGCTGAGCCGCTGTGGATGCTCGTAACAGCCTTTTTGTGGGGCGCGCTACCCACTGTTCTAATAGCCTTGATTCTTAATACGTCAGGAACCCTCATTGTCTCGGCTGCGACGGAGAGCGAGGCGGCGGGCCAAACCTTCGGCGCGGTGATTTCGGCCCCGATCGTCGAGGAGGTTTTTAAATCGGTCATCCTATTCGCCTTCTTCTTTTGGAGGAAAGACGAATTCGACGGCGTTATCGACGGCATTATGTACGCGTCAATGGTTGGGCTCGGCTTCGCAACAATCGAGAATATTCTGTACTACGGACGGGCCGTCATTGGAGAAACCGGCCTTCCGCTCGTCTTCGTAGTCCGGGGAATGTTTGCTCCATTTTCCCACCCGCTCTTTACCAGCATGACGGGGATAGGACTTGGCCTGGCGCGCCAGTCAAGCAATACGCTGGTGAAGATAACCACACCTGTTCTCGGCCTGCTGGCCGCCATCTTCCTGCACAGCATTTGGAATGGCTCCGCAGCTATTTTTGGCGGTTTTGTCTTTCTGCTGACTTATCTCCTGATCATGGTTCCGACATTTCTGGTCATGATCGTGATCATCTTCTTTGCACTGCGACGAGAGGGCCGCTTGGTGCAGGAGTTTTTGCTCCCTGATCTCCACGGGGGATTGCTGACGCGTCAGGAATACACTCAATTGTGCAGTGTCCGAGGCCGCATGGGCGCTTCTTACCACGCCTTCTCGCGAGGTGGTGTGGCCCATTGGCGGGCCTGCCGGCAACTTAACCAGCTCGGCAGCGAACTGGCTTTTCATCGCAGCCGAGTGGCCCGAGGAATTAGTGCCGAGGATGAACGCGAGCGTGAGTTCGCTTACCAGAAGGCGATTCGAGATCTGTTAAGTCGATTGCGTACGGACTGATCTGCGTGCTGGAAACAAAGCTCGCGAGTTTCACCGGCGTTGGCTTATACTACGCCGCGAGTACCCGCAAAAATCATTTTCACCTGAGCTAATCGTGAAAATCCAACTCTTACCAAGCACTTTTGATGGCCAGGGCCGAGCAACCCTGGAACAACGCTTAACGTGCTTTTTGATCGACGACACTGTTGCCATTGACGCCGGCAGTATCGGTCTCGCCCTCACGGGTGAACAGCGCGACAGCGTCCGAGACATCATCGTGACTCATCCTCACATGGACCACATCGCCAGTCTTCCAATCTTCATAGACGATCTGTATCCAACTCTGAAAGAGCCCGTGCGGGTCTATGCGACCCAGGAAGTCATCGAACTGCTTGAGCGGGACGTTTTCAACTGGAATGTATATCCGAGATTTTCAGATCTTAAGAATGACTACGGTCCAGTGATGGAGTACGTGCCGATACCAAGCGGAACTGAGTTTGAAGTGGCCCATTTGAGAGTGATCGCTGTTCCCGTCAACCACATCGTCCCAACTGTTGGGTTGCTGGTGTCAGACGGTCGCAGTACGGTCGCATTTAGTTCGGATACCGCTGAAACAGAAGAGTTCTGGGAAGTTGTCAATCGCGCCCCGCGTTTAGACGCGCTCCTGATCGAGGCATCATTTCCAAATGCGATGAGTTCTCTCGCCGACGTATCGCGTCATTTTACTCCGTCATCTCTGCAGCAGGAGCTAACCAAACTGAATCATAACGGGCTGGATATTCTGACGGTGCACATCAAACCTGCGTATCGGGAAACTGTGATCGAAGAGTTGAAAGCGCTGAATGTCGCCAGGCTCAGCGTCATGGAACCGGGTCGAACGTATACGTGGTAGGTCTGAGGATCGAGGCAGGTTGGCGTCTGGTCAGGATATCCGTTCGAATTCGTTTTCGGCATGTTCGCCGGCAAAACCATCCAACACCACTCTTCCACTCGGCAGGAGTTTCTTCACTTTAAATGTTCGAGCATCCCGCTGTCTTCCCGGCATCAATTCGCCTCTGAAAGTTACCGACATGCCGGGACGTGCCCACACGCTCAAGGGGTGATCCTCGGGTTTTCGCTTTGCCCTCATATTTTTCTTCTTAGTGATGTAAGCAGCGGCGGCGCCAGCAGCCCCAACTAGTGTCAAACCGCCAAGCAGGCGCTTAGTGCGTTTTCTCATTGATCAAGCTTCGCAAAGAGGATCCATGCGGGCAGAGATTGTCGGTAAGCCGCTCAGTGCACGGTCCGCGTTAATCTGTGTGTACGAGGCCCACTCGGTGGGCACTTTGTCTTCCGCAAAAACCGCTTCGACCGGACACTCCGGAACGCACGCATCGCAATCGATACACGTCTCAGGATGGATGACTAGCATGTCGTCATCCAGGTGAAACGCTTCCACCGGACAAACCAGTGCACAGTCAGTGTAACGACAGTTCACGCAAGGTTCCGCCACCACGTAGGTCATACAAACTCTTCCTCCATCGCAAAAGAAGTACCGCGATCTTCTCAGTTGAGTCTAAACCGCTCGGCCATATTAAGCATGTTTGAGGGGAAAAACCAGAAGTAAGCCAGGACGAGGCTGAACCCTGCTTAAGTCTTCCACGTGTGCACCGGCGCGCCAGTAGTGAAATCATAGAAACTGAGATCCGCGCCCGCCAGCATTTTCGTGAGCCCTCGGCAGGGTCTCGATGTACTTCGGCGGTGTCGCCATCCTGGCCGAGAGCTTTGCGCAACTGCGAACCAGCGACCGTCAGGTTAGCGTCTTCTACAAAACTGTCCGGCCAAACTGCCTGCATCAGCACTTCGCGTCCCAACATTTTCCCCGGGTTCTGTACAAACACACTTAACGCGTCAAGAGCTTTTGATGAGAGGTGCACCTGGTTTCGTCCCGAAACAAACGGTGCCTTTCTGGATCTAATCGGAAAGGAACTCGTAAAAGTGCTTTGATTGGTTGGACATGAGTGCTTTTTAGAACGCTTTAGAAGAATTTAGATCGACATTAAGGACTTCCGGAACCTCGAAGCGTAATCATCCGTCTCGCGCGGGAAAAATCTGGGTTTAGGGAGCCGGATCTCATTTTAGACTTCGACGGAAATCAGGGCAACGAATTAGTTCGGCGACCGACCGAACTGCAAGTGAGCTTAATGTCCGCAACTCAAAAGAAACACGATGAAAAAACGAACAGTTATCACCACCGAAAAGCGAGAGCTTTGGATCATTAGCGGAGGAGGAGTCGTGCGTGAAACTCCGAATCGTCCTCCGTCTAACGCATCGACCGATAGTAGCGAAGCACTGACTCCAGGCGCTCAGGTTGATTCTGAAAAAACGCTAGAGAACAAGGTTGGAAGCGACGGTCTACCAGCAGCCATAGTCTGAGCAAACTGTCACGGTAGTCATTGGAGGTATCCTCGTGATTCACATCTTTTCTCGATGGGCACGGCAGGCAACCGCCGCCTCTCTGATCACGGCGCTGGCCGTCAGTTTTCTACTCTTCGCCGCAACCAAAACGACCGCCCGCCCAGGTGGATCAGAGCAATCGCAAGACTCTCAGAACGAGAAGGATTTGCGTGTACTCAACCCCGGCGCTTCGATCGAGAGAGACTTAACAGGCGAGGCTCACACCTATCTAATCACGCTTACCTCCGGGCAGTTTATTAGAGTGCTGGCCGATCCTCAGGGCATTTCAGTGAAACTGAAAATGTTCGGGCCGGACGGACGACAGCTTGCAGGTGCGAATAACCCGACCGGTAGGCAATCGGTTGAAGAGCTGTCTCTCATAGCGGAAGTACCTGGTATGTACCGACTCGAGATTAGATCCGCTAAACCGTCGACCGATGGAACTGTCAGGCGTTATCTGGTGAAGATCGCCGAGCTACGGCCTGCAACAGCAAAGGACACTGAGCGAATCGCGGCCGAACGCGCGTTCGTGGAAGGCAGGCGTCTCCAGGCTCGTGGAGAAGCAGATGCCTTTAGAGAAGCAAAGAACAGGTATGACGAGTCTCTTCGAGTGTTCCGTGCATTGGGCGCCCGTAGTCGCGAGGCTGCAACTCTTCAATACCTTGGCAATGTCTCACATAACCTCGGCGATCTACACGCCGCAATCCGTTACTACACAGAAGCACTTTCGCTCTGGCGCGTTCTGCGCGACAAGTTGGGCCAGGCGCAGACGCTCAACGGCATGGGTTGGTCTTACTACGGTTTAGGAGAACTCCAGCAGTCGTTCGGTTATTACGATCAGGCACTCCCGCTGTGGCGAGACCTTGGTGACTTGCGAGGTGAGGCGCAGGCTATTTCGGCGGCAGGCAGCGTACGAGAATCTCTTGGCGATCGTCAACTTGCACTTGAAAATTATCTTCAAGCCCTCCCACTGATCCGAAAAGCCGGGGATAGAGCCCTCGAAGCCTACACGCTCAACAACATGAGTTGGCTGTATTTCAGACTGGATGAAACACAGAAAGCGCTCGACTTTGCGAATCGAGCGCTACCAATCTGGCGGGAAGTTAAGAACATGGCCGGGGAGGCCACGGCCTACCACAATATCGCCTCCGTCTACGATGTTTTGAACCAGCACAAGAAGGCGTTGGAGTATTACGACCGCTCATTACTACTCTGGCAAGCGTATGGGAACGGTTACGGCGAAGCACAAACTCTCAACAACATTGGCGTCATTTACTACTTACAGGGTGAGTATCAGAAAGCCCTGGATCATTACGGGCGCGCACTGCAATTCTGGCAGCGACTCGGCAACCGGCTCGAACAGGCCGAGACTCTGAGCAATATCGGCCTTATCTACGAAGCGACGCAAGACACCAAGAAGGCGTTAGACAATCACCAGCGGGCGGTTGTTCTCGCTCGTGAAGTTGGAAACCGGACCAATGAAGCGAGCGCTCTCCACAACCTCGGTGTCTCTCACTTCAAACAAGCTGATGATCTGAAGGCCCTTGAATTCTTCGGCCAGGCACTTTCCCTCAGGCAAGCAATTGGGCACCGCAGCGGTGAAGCCAGCACACTGATCGGCATCGCAAATGTCGAGCGACGTCGCGGAAATCTTACAGAAGCTCTCGCGAGAATGCAGGCGGCGCTCGACCTTATCGAATCTCTTCGAACAAGGATTGCGAACCAGGAGTTGCGCGCCTCCTACTTCGCTTCAAACAAGGAAGCCTACGACTTCCAAATTGACCTCCTAATGCAACTGCACGAACGCGACGCATCACAGCGATACGACGAGGCAGCATTGATCGTCAGTGAACGCTCCCGCGCGCGTAGCCTGCTGGACACGCTGGCAGAGGCGCGTGCGGATGTTCGCCAGGGTGCCGAGTCGGCACTACTCGACCGCGAGCGCAACTTACAGCAAAAGCTCAATGCTAAGGCGGAACGCCTGACACAGTTACTGGCGAACAAACACAACGAGGAACAAACCTCGGCCGCTAAGAAAGAGGTTGAGTCATTACTGACCGAGTATCAATTGGTGCAGGCACAGATACGTACCGATAGCCCGCGTTACGCGGCCCTGACACAGCCTCGACCGATCAGTGTGAGAGAGATTCAACAGCAGGTACTTGATCAGGACTCATTGCTTCTCGAGTACTCGCTCGGCAACGAACGAAGTTTTCTTTGGGCTCTTACTCCATCGTCAAGCAAAAGCTATGTCCTGCCTAAAAAGGCAGAAATAGTAGACGCCGCTCGACGGGTTTATCGGCTTCTCAACGCACGTAATCAACATCCGGTTGGTGAGTCGCCCGAGCTGAGGGCCGCACGGCTGGACCGGGCAGACACCGAATACACAAAAGCTGCAGCCTCACTCAGCCAGGTTCTCCTTGGACCGGTCGCAAATCAAATGGGTACGAAGAGATTGATCATCGTGAGCGAAGACGCTCTTCAATACATTCCGTTTGGTGCTTTGCCAGTGCCCCGTGGAGAAGCGGAAAAGGGGCGACGCCGGGAAGCGGAGACGCGTGGAAGCGGGGATCTAATGAACGATGAAGCTGCTGATCGCCGTGTCGCCGTGTCCCCACGTCCCCGCGTCTCCTTCGTTGCATTAATCGTTCGGCATGAAATCGTGACCCTGCCATCAGCGTCCGTGCTGGCTTTGTTGCGCAATGAACTCCAAGGCCGCAAGCCGGCACCCGAAGCAGTTGCAGTGCTGGCGGATCCAGTCTTTCGGCGTGAGGATCCGCGCGTCCGAACGATCGCTAAAGAGGAAGTCGATATAGCTGTGAATGGAATAGGTGCAGCCGTGGGGTCGCCCGGTCGTACTCCAACTTCTCAAGAGGACGTTGCGAGTTCTGCCGAGAAATCAGGAACGACCGAATTCAAGCGCTTGCGCTTCAGCAGAGAGGAAGCGGAAGCGATTGCTGCCATGGCTCCCGGAACAGGAAACCTGAAAGCAATTGACTTCGCCGCCAATAGAGCAACGGCGACTAGTGCCGGATTGAGCCGCTACCGGATCTTACATTTCGCTACTCACGGACTTATCAATAGCCAACACCCGGAACTCTCCGGCATCGTTCTCTCCCTTGTCGATGAACAGGGAAATGCTCAAGACGGATTCCTGCGTCTTCACGAAATTTACAATCTCAAGCTCGGCGCTGATTTGGTTGTGTTAAGCGCGTGTCAAACGGCGCTTGGTACGGAGATTAGGGGCGAAGGCCTGGTCGGGTTAACCCGCGGCTTTATGTATGCAGGGACTCCGCGAGTTGTTGCGAGTCTTTGGAGTGTAGATGACCGAGCGACCGCGGAGTTAATGAAGCGTTTCTACAACGCGATGTTCTCTAAGAACATGAGTCCTGCTGCGGCGTTGCGAGCAGCGCAAATGAGTTTGCTTGCTGACAAGGGATGGGCCGCACCTTACTACTGGGCGGCATTCACCCTTCAGGGAGAGTGGAAGTAGTAGGGGTGGCCCTCCGTGGCCACCCCAGCTCTAAATTCAACGTCAGCCCATCCGCGCGAGGGTCGCCACGGAGGGGGCACCGTTACAGGGTGATTTGCAGCTTTTATGAAATCTTTCTGCCGATTCCGTCAGGTTAGGTGAATGACTGTGCGTTCTACATTAAGTCTGGTTTCTCGAAGCGAACAACCACCGTCTGTAGAAGAAACGATTGCGGTGAAAACCAACGCGAGAGAAAAACTAACTCGTAAAGGGTTTGATAGTTTTCTGTTGAAGCTGGATCCGGATCGAGATGCGGCGGGCAGAAAATACGAGCTGCTGCGGGAAAAATTGATTAGTTACTTCGATTGGCGCAACTGCCAATTTCCAGAAGACCACGCGGATGAGGCTCTCGGTCGAGTCATTGGGAAACTCGAGGCTGACGAAGAGTTGCGCGACGTTACGACTTATGTTTTTGGCGTTGCGCGGATGATGCTGTTGGAAATAACTCGTCGCATGGAAAGAGAGCGATTAGCGCTCAGCCAATTACCGTCTGCTCACCCCTTTGAAACGGAATCCAGTGAAATAGAAACGAAGAGCGAATGTCTTAGGCAGTGTCTGGCCGCTTTGCCACAGAAGAGCCGCGAATTGATTACTAAGTACTACGAGGGTGATGGTCCGGTGAAGATTGTTCGACGAAAAGAGTTAGCGGCCAACTTGGGAATGAAGCTCAACGCCTTGCGAATTCGCGCCTGCCGGCTGCGCGAGAAACTTGAGGTATGTATGGGACGTTGCCTGGTCAGCAAAGGTGGTTGAATGAAATATTTCTGCCTTCTCAGGCAGTTACGGGCGGAGGCAACTGTGCGCGGAGTGGAAAACATCGACGAAAAGCAAGCAATTCGGTTCTTGTTGGGTGATTTGCCTGAAGCAAGCCGGTCACGCGTCGAGGAATGCTTCTTCAAGGACGATCGGTTTTATGAGCAGCTTGTCTCTATTCAGGAGGGACTTGCTGACGATTATGTCCGGAACAAGCTCTCGCGAAGTGACAGGACCCGGTTTGAGGAGATTTTTCTAAAGTCTCCACGCAGAAGGCAACGCGTCGAGTTTGCCGCAGCGTTTTCACTTGCCTTAGCTGAATCTAATGAACGCGTAGTCAAACCGGAACCAGGTGTTGGGTGGTTCGAGTCTTTGCGTCTCTTTTTTACGCCGCTAACTCGCGTCACAGGCGTTGCGTCAGGCACCGTGCTCGCTTTGTTAATTGGTGCGGGGTGGCTCATGGTCGAGAATCGGCGACTGTCCAACCGTATTCAGAGGGCACAACTGGAAATGGATTCAATGGCCCAACAGACCGGTGCCAGCGATGCCGAGGCAACGCGAAAGCAACAAGACCTCGAACGCGAAATCGCGGCGCTACGAACTCAGGGAAGTGAGATGGAAGCAACGATCGCGCAGAAGGAGCGCGAGCTTGAAGCGCTGAAACGCGCCACATCGCCTAACCGATCGGCTGACTCCTCAAACGCGATTGCGTCATTTGTACTGCAGCCGGGACTCACACGTGGGACCGATGAGCCGGAACGGCTGATTCTTCCTGTGGCTGCTCGATCAATCCAATTACAGCTCGATCTTGAAAGAGAGGAAGACTTTCAGAGCTACATGGTTGAGATCAGAACCGCGCGCGGAAACCTTGCCTGGAGCAAGAGTGGGCTCGCCCTGCAACAGACGAGCTACGGGCGGGCAGTGGTGGTAACGATTCCCGCGACTGTAGTTTCCACTGGCGAATATGAAATCACTCTTAATGGAGCGACCAGTGGAAAAACTCAGGCGGTAGGTTATTACTACTTCATCGCATTGAGACGTTAGAAAGCGCAGGAGTCTCATTTCCAGCCTTGCGTTGCCGCAATCTCGAATTGACTTCCTCTGACAAAGCACCTCTGTCCCTGAAACTCTGACTTCCCTCCCCCTTCACAAAACTTTTTTTGATTTAAGACGAAATGTATCTCGGATTCTCGACAGGATGAGTTGAAGGACGGAATGTGCAAGTTTAAATCGACGATCCGGAGCAGGCTTGAGAACCGTGCGCAAACAACTGACGATCATTTCTATTGCTCTGTTTCTGCATTTCGCCGCTGTTATCACAGTCATTGCGAACACCCGAACGTTGGAGATGCGCTTTGCTCTTTCCGCGGACGCCAGAAGCGAGTTTAGTCGACAGTTCCCTGTGTTGAGTGCTGGTCGCATCGTTGTCGAAGCCAACTGGAGTTCCGCGCAGGGCAAAGTCCCAGGATCTTTGACGCTGATTCTCATTCAGCCTGATGGAACCATCGCGACCAGCAAGAAAGGCGCCAGCATTCTGCGAATTGAGCACCGGGCAAACGAGGAGGAAGTTGAAAAAGCAGTAAGTAACCGAGAGCAGAGGTGGACCGCGAAGATTCTCAACGATGCGAATGGAAGCGAGGTCTCAGGCACCTTGAGAATCACAGTTCCGGCCAACAGTCGCTCACTTGAGGACACACAATTCACGCTGCTTGGTTCAGGAAACGCACAAGAGATCCCGTTCAATGTACCGGCGCCGGGGAGGGTCCAAGTGGATGTGAGTTGGTCCACTGATGCGCTTTCGAGTTCATCGTCTCAGGTCGTGTTAATAGTCAGCTTCATTCATCCGGGGGAATCCAGAACCTACGCGCGTCGCCAGGGTCCAAGCCCTATCAGCGTTGAGCACCAGGTAACAGAGCAAGCGCTTGATCGAGGTGGCAGATGGGTTGTGCGCGTTCAAAACGACACGCAAACAAAGGTGAACGGTAGGATCAAAATAACCTACACACCGAGTTTCTAATCATTAACAGAGTGAAGGAGTGGTGGTCATGAAAACAGCTAACCTAATGTCGCTGAGAATTGGGCTCGTCACATTCCTGTGCGTTAGCCTCATCATCAATTCCTCATTGCTGCACTCATCCACGGTGACAGCAGCCAACACCACTATCGACTTGAAAGCCGAAACCCAGTACAGGAGCGAAGCTGGGCGTTACGACAGTGCTGTAAAAGCGATCAACGGCATCGCCTCCATGACGCTGGACACTTCCGACCAACTCAAGCGGGCCCTGGACATCCTTGATCGGGAACGGTCCAACCTGAAACTGCATCGGTCAATGCTTATCGTCATGGCCATCAGTGATGCCACTTTCTCAAGCGGTATCAAGAAGAAGGCACCCGACAAGAAGGCTGCTGAAGCATTAGTGAAGGAACTCAGTGCAAACCCGAGATCCGTCCTCAAGTTTGAGGGCGCTGAGTCTTTGAAGACCCGTATGCAACGGCGCGTCCAGGCTGATGCAACGATAATGGCCCGGGCTGCGGAACGTCTGAAGGAAGCTAGTGAGCGGATTACCAAAACTAGCGCAAGCACGTGGCCGAGTTCGGAAACGAACAGCGCAATAGCCATGGTGCGAGCAAGTTTTAGGATGAGTAATCAACCTCTTGAAACAGGTAACTCTCCAGAGAGTTCTGCTCAGGTCGAAGTAGCGCTCTTTACCATCGTCGTCGCGCTGTTTGCCGCCACCGTGATCATAGCGTTCGCAGCTTTGTTCGGAGAGGTGGTCGGGAGAATTTTCCGAGTTGACAACGAAGAAGCACTTGCTGAGTGCCAAAGAGAAACAGATGAACGTTATTCCGCGTGCGTTACGCGAGCTGACAGGGAACCGTTTCCGATCAACATAGCTAAGCGAGCAATTTGCGGAATCGGATGGCTCAGTTCACACAAGGATTGCCTCTTATATTATTAGTCAACCTATCCTCAAGACGTTTCGCAATCTTTCTAGGAGCGTCATTTCTTGAGTCACCAAACGATTCCCTGAAAGGAATAACCAAATGAAGAACCTTGCGACATCTCTTTCACTTAGGGTTGGTATCGCTGCAGCGATGTGCATCAGCCTCCTTGCGTATCCACCTGCAGAGATTTCCTCGCTGGCGTCAATGAACGCTGCTGAGGCAAAGAGTGCATCTCAGATCAAAAGTGAAGCCGCAAGTTATGAGAAAGCGGTGAATGCGATTGCCGGTATCGCTAACATGAAATTGGACTCCGCCGATGGCTTAAAACAAGCCAACGCGATCGTCGACCGCGAACGCCCAAATTTCAAATTCTTTCGCTCGAAACTCATCGCGATGGCGATGGCCGATTCCACGTTTGCGAGCGGTGTTAAGAAAGTAGCGGCGAATGAAAAGGCAGCGGAAGCATTTCTAAAGAGTTTGTTAGCTGATAGGAAAGTGGTCCTCGATGTTGATGGCGCGAGATCTCTTCAGACACGAATCGCCAGAACGATCGAACTTGATGCGACCAGGTTGCGCCAGGCTGGTGAACGCCTGAAAGCAGCCGCCGAGGCTTTTAAGCCGAGCACGCAACCTGACGAGGGCTTCACGTTTATCAAGGTGCGTTCTAGTGAGACGAACGTTTTTGGCGCACCAGTCGATCCGTCGCCACTTTTTGTAGATCCGTTAACGATTATCGCAGGCATCGCTCTAGCGGCGGCCGTCATTGTTGCTACTGCTTTCGCCGCAACGGCGATTAAGAATCTCTACGAGAATACTTTCACAGAAGCTGGCAGAGATCGAGTAGCTGAGTGTCAGGGTGAGGCCGATGACAGGCTTGCCTCGTGTGTAACCGGAGCTAATCGACAAGCCTTTCCATTCAACTTGCCGTTACTTGCAGTCTGTAACGCCCAATGGATTCTTTCACAGGCGAAGTGCCAGGTTGCCTAGCAAACCAGATGGTCAATAGTGAAGACGTAAGGAGCAATCACATAAAAAGGTTCACCATTCTTTGCACAGAGGCTGCAGTCGCAGGCTGCTATGGCGATTGGCTCATCCGACGCGCTGGTTGTCAGGCGTCAATTTTTTAGAGACACAGAAACGAACTAGCTGAAAGGAACCAATCGAATGAGAAACCTCCTAACATTACGACGTCTGAGAAATGTCATTGGCGCCTCACTGTGTTTTGCTTTTGTCTTGTACTCACCGATGAGACTGTCCGTAGCGAGCGCGTCATTTCACACCCCTGCGGTGTTGAAGACTGAGAGTCAATACCGTAGTGAAGCCAGTCGATACGAAGCGGCGATTCGCGCTATTACTCCGATAACGACAATGAGACTCGACACTCCCGATGATTTAGCCAAAGCGGTAGCCGTTGCTGAGCGCGAACTGCCCAATTTCAAGCTGCGATTTTCAAAGTTCGTCGTTACAGGTCTCAGCGATTCTGCTTTCGCAGCTGTCGTGAAGAAGAGGATTTCTGACAAGAAAGCCGCTGAAGCTTTTAAAAAAGAACTGAATGCAGATCGCAGTGCCCTCCTGAAGCTGGATGGTGCGGAAGCACTCAGGACACGAATAGTGCGGAGCGCCGAGGCCGACGCTGCGCTACTCAATCGAGTCGGACAGCGGTTAAAAGAAGCTGCAGAGAAGATTAAGACGGCAGCTTCGGGGAACGCGGGTTTGAGAAGCTGGCCAATAAAAGAGGATGAAATAGTCAACGCTCGATTTGTTGTAATAGAACCCCCTGAGTCCATCGGTCTACCGGCATCTATCGCGCTTGAACCACTTTCGGCGTCGGCTGCGGTTGCTATTGCTGTCACGGTAAGCCTTCTCGCGGGCTTCGTTATTGGTTATGTCACCAACGATTTGTCCACGGTGCAGGACGAAGAAGAAGCGTGCCTCCAAAAGGCAGAAGATGACTACAACAGTTGCATGAGGGCCGCTGCTGGTTTACCGGGTGGGTTCCCATTCTTCCTAAGAGAGTCGGCGCGAGCGATCTGTCTCAGCAAAGTTTTTCTGGACGAATCTGCGTGCCACTTGTTGCGCTAACGTTACATAGACAAGAACCAACCACTAAGAGATTAAGACTAAAACTCAGAGAAGGCGTGGCTGACGTTCTCTACAGAACCCTAACGCCTTTGTGTCTTGGCGGTTGGCTTGGTTTCGATTCTCCGCACAGTTGGCTTCAGAGAATTTTTTGAAATATTTGTCCAACGACTTTCAGTATCAAGTGAAAGAGATGAACGAAGTTTTTCTGAGTCTTAGGAGAGTGAAATGAGAGCCACAATTTCCATAGCCTTGTTTGTTATGGTTTTGATCGCTTGCCAAGCGACGTTGACAGCTCAGGGCCCTTTCATCTCCCCAGCGTGCAAGCGTAATTGTAATGTCAGTGATGGCTCATGCATTGCCGCCGAACAAACTTGCCAGGTCAAGCTCGACTTGTACAACACCTATATGGCGCAACTCAGCGCCGGCGTCACAATGTCGCAATTGCCGCAGCTCTACATCGACGTGTTGCAGCCACACTATCGAGCAGCCGACCTGCGCAGTTGGCGTTTCGGTTTCAGCGACCGTCAGCCAGCCAATAACGCGACCACCGACTGCTCCAATACTTATTTCAATAATCGCAGCTTTGTCGACAAGCTGCGTGCGGGAACTTTGACCGATACCAGTGATTTCTCCTGGCTCTTTCACGAAATGCAGCACTTCGTGCAGTGCACGAGATTGGGTAGTCGCGGAGCGTATGCAAAGATGTGGTTCGATCAGCTGGAAACAACCTTCATTCAGAATAACAACCTGGCGACCTTGCACGACCGCATGCCAATGGAAGGTGATGCGGATGCGACTGCCAACACGGTCGTGGGTGCCACCAACGGGTCTCGTGACAGCGAGGGCCGGCTATTCAGAGCAATATCACTAGAGCTGTTGCGCAATCACCAGATCATTCCAACGTCTGGCGCAATTGCCAGTATCACTCAAACGTTGCAGCTCATCACCGCACGCGTCACCGGCTTCTCAACTCCGCCAACGATCGACTGGTCCATCAAGCGACCAAGCCAGTTGTTTGCTCCGGCAGCGGGGAGTGGAACGAACGGCACTGAACTGCAATGGGCGCCGAATGAAGCGGGCACTCATCAAATCCGTGTCACCGTCAACAATGCTTCGCCGACGAATGGCATGTCGCGAATCGTCTCGTTCAACGTGCTTGCGGCTGGCCAGTTGCCTCCGGGTGCACCACCACCTCAGGACGTTTACGAGAACCCGACGGTTATTCCCAAACTTCAGCAAGTTCGGTTGCTCGTTACTGTTCAGCGTGGCGGGCAAACAGCAACGGCCCCGATCAATGTTTGCGTCATCGACAACGAAACTCAAGAGGTCTACTCGCGAGCTCTGATTCAAAGAGGTCTGGGTACCTTCACGGTCCGTAAGAATCGGTCGATCAAAGTCATCATCTCGGGTGGTGGTGGTTTCCGAGGCGTACAACGCATCGTCCAGATGGGCGAAGCGCAGCAGCAGATCACGATTACGCAAAGTAGTGGGACTGGGCCACCTTTCTGTGGAATTAGTTGATGGTGAGCGAGCCCTCATAGTGATTCAGATGACGTGAGAAAGGACGCAATATGAAAAGACCTACGCTTACAGTTCTTACAACGCTTTCCTTGTTTATCATTGCTTTTGGTCTTGCAGAAAATAACAACGCCAGAGTTCGGGGCCCACAGGGACCAACGGGCCCGACGATCGACAACCCCGGTCGCAAGCTCCGAGCGATATCACTAACCAAAGCCGCAGTGATCGGCGGCAATAGTTTTTCGGGCACGGTTCGGTTGGAGTTTGCCGCCCCGACTGGTGGAACAATAGTCATCCTGACCACCGATCCCCCATTTAATCCAGAAGGTGGGAATGCTGCATTTGTGCCGGCTAAAGTCACCGTCCGACAAGGCGAAGCCAGCGCCAACTTTGAGATCAGAACCTTTCCAGTTCAATCCAGCAGATCGGTCACAGTTCGTGCTTCTGCGGGTGGTATTACCAAGACTGCCAGCTTCTCAGTAGATCCGGTCCAGGTGGGAGGTTTCGTCATTTCCCCCACGTTGGGAGTTGGCCCATTCCCGATTAGAGCAAGTGTGACCCTAAACGCGCCTGCAGTTGAGCAGACAGATGTGACGTTGGCCAGCAGCAACCCGAATGTCGTGGGGTTCGGCCCATTGGGGACTTTGCCAACGAGGACTGTGCGGTTCGAAAGAGGAGAGCGATCGCTGACGGGGATCGCGATGTTTGCGCGCTCAGTGCAGGAACTCACCACAGTCACTATCACAGCTTCGCTCAATGGATCCACACAATCACGGCCCATGAGGATTCAACCGGGGCAATGACCTTCGCTCGAGGATCAGGTACCGAAGATGTAAACGCCTGAGGGGAAAAGTCATGAGAGCAGCGTCCACAACAGTCTTTAGAAACCTGATTCGGGTCTTCGGAGTTTTGCCGCTTTTCGGGTTGGCAACAGTTAGCAGTGTATTCGCTGACAGCATTACTAAGTCATTTGAGATTGGCTCAGGAACACCTCAGCTGCGATCCCACGTCAGAACGTTTCCAGTACCGTGTGGTCTTGAAGTTGTACCTATTGTGAAGGTCAGAAGACTGGGTGCTGATGGTTCACAGCACGATATTCCGATAAAGATCGAGTTGCGTGCACCGGATACGGCGTTGGGCCAGGAAGGACCGATCATCGAAACGAAGAGCGCCAATGCCAAAAAAACAGAACAAAGCTTTACCTTGGCCCGCCAGCCACGAAGCGCTCGAGGATGTTCTTTACCGTGGCGAGTAAGAGTCAAACATGACGATGACGGCCCGGCACCCTCTCCGACCTTTGGAACTATCAGGTTCGATTTCAACGGAGCATTGAGAGGCATCAGTCTGCAATACGATTCTTATGCCTTGGGCGTAATGCGCAAAGGCACATCAATTCAATTCAAGGTCGGCAAATTTCTTGGACTTGAACAGGGAATAATCGACATCACGGCGAACTGGAGACACATCCTCGCTACTGATCTGGTAACGGGGCCGAATCCGGTCAGGCTTAAATGGGAATTAATTAATCCGAACGGAACGGTTGTTAAAACCATCACCGCCTATTCGAGCAATGAAGCGAGAAATGAGTTACCGAAATTCAAACTCGTTTATCAAGTTACGAGTTGTGTTGTTGGTCAGTGGAAACTGAGGGTAACGAACAACACGAATGACGACGCGGCCGTTGATTACAAAAAGGCTGAATTGGTGCCCGGTTGCCCGAACTAGCACTCGATCGACATCGTGAGGTCCCTTTAAGCGGGACAATGATCAACTTAAAGGTCGCAACCGCGAAGGCCTAGCTTCCGATGAATATGTAATCGCGCGGGCAGCAACGAATGAGTTTGATCGCCAGATCGCTCGCGCGTGCCGTCAGGCTGGTGCACAAGCAAAAATCGCTTATGGCCGGTTTGACGGGGACAGTTTCACCCTTCACTGACTTAGACACTCCTACCTTACGCACCTACTCGCTAACGGTGTTGATGCGCCTACCGTGATGGAATACTCCGGGCACAAGAGCTATCAGTCCTTTTCGGTCTACCTCTACAAGACCGATCTCGGAGAGAAGCGCGCGTGCTTAATCCTCGAGAGCGTTGACGGCTTCTTGACGGGCGGAACGCTTAAGACGAATGAGGGACAAAGTGCTGCGACCGCGCAAACCCTTACAAATCATAGAAGTGCAGATCGCTCGCGGTCAGTTGCTTAGTCAGCAAAATAATCTGCCCTGTGTGCATCGAAAAATGCTCGGTGACGTGAAAAATTGCTTCGAGAGCGTTAACCTCCGATCCCTGAATCTTATAACCGCGCAGCAGTCGATCTGGATCAAAGTCTTTCAGCACCTTGTCCACGTCTGCCAGAGTTTTTACCAGGAGCACGGCCAACTCGCTTCGTGGTACAACCGCTCGCTGTGCAAACTCTGAATCGCGATCACGGAGGTTGTTTCCATCTCCAAGGCCACTGACGATCCATTGTCGGGCGTTCCCGCATAGATGCAGGATCAAATTGCCTATACTGTTCGACTCGGCATTCGCGCGCCACCAAACCTGCTCGTCGTTCAAGCTCTGTAGACAAGCCTGAATCTTTGGAAGGTAGTCTTCGCTCAGGAACTTTCGCGCCTGTTGGATAAACTCGCGTGAACTGTCCGAAGCTATGCTGGTCATATACCCTTTGGAAGAGCCCGTCCGATTAGTCCTCTTCCGGGACGACATCAGGCTTACGCTTGTGCTTGGCTTTCCGACCCGATGGCCTCGCTTTTTCCTCCGGTTTTGCGTGACTGAGGGGATGCCCGGGCGGGGCCAGGGGCTTACGGATGGCGTCGAAAACAGGACGCTCCTGCTTCTTCTTCCTCGATGAAGACGCCTTGCTCACCGTTGGTTAACCCCCGTCACCACCGTCAGTCATACGTGCATACACTAACAGATTTTTGCGATGCTAACGTCGCGCTCAGTTGGGTGTCAATCGCAGGTTCAGCGACGCGCGGGACCGTCGGATCAAAGTTGTGAACCACGCGGATGGTTTTTCCAATCTCGAGTTTGCGTCGTTCACCTGGCCCCCACTCACTTACTCACAAAGGCAATCCGCCCGGGAGTGCCCGGGTCGTGGCGGTTCATGAGATGTGTTGGTTCCGAAGGGCTGGAGTTGGGAGAGTCGCCTAGGCTTCGCTCGGCCGTGGATTGTTGGGCAAGAGTGTCTTAATCGCGTGGGTAGTTTCCTCACGTCGCTTTTGCTGTAGCTCATTAACCCAATTCGTCACTGTTTTGACCATATCGCGCGCGGTATCACGCGCAGTGGGTTTTTCCACTGGCTTCGCTGCCCGTTTTAGGTCGCTCTTCTTTATGACCCTGATTGCTTTCTTCTCTGACATTTCCTTAACCTTTTTTGATTTACTTGGTTCGCTTGCTGTTATTTAACGTTTTCTGCTTCCGAGGGTTCCGTATTTCTTTGATCCTCTGGAACGTTGATGATTTCGAACTTGCAAGCATGAGGCCAAAGACGAGCCAACGTTCGGGACACTATTAAATACAAGCTTGAGTGCCGATTTTGGATGTTTGAAACTCCCGGAACGTTGCTGTTCTGGCGGCAATACGTACAGTTGCGGCTGTGCGCGCGAATGCTTTCATGTCACCGCCGGCGATTCCAATCTACGCCCAGCTCTTTCTGCTCCATATCCAATTGCCAAATCTGCTTCTGAGTTTTGTAGACGATCAGGCACAGACCAACCACAGCGCCAGCATTCACAAACTTCAAACCGCTAATCATGTGTTTCGTACCATAGAAAATCAGCAGCGTGTTTATCACTACAATCGCCAGACGAAATTCAGTCGGTCCAAACTTCAAGTAGCTGATCTGCAAACGGTCGGTCGCCGCGAAAGCCAGAAACGTGCTGAGGTCGTAAGCGCCGAAAACTGCCAGCATGAATAGCAACTGGTAACGGGACTTCTCAGGCAGGATAAAGGCGTATCCGATGATGATCGAACACAGAAAGAAATAGTCGAGCAGGTGATCCATGTAATAGCCCCACCTGGCTAGTCCGGTATTGCGATACTTGCCGATCTTTCCGTCGTAGTAGTCCGTCACGTACTGCAGGGCGATCATCAGGGAAACCGGCCATAACCATTTGATGTTGGTCGCTGCCAGGTAACTGAACAGCAGGATCAAAAGCGACCAAAGGAGGGTCAGCATCGTCAGGTGATGCGTCTCGAGCCACATCGGAATTCTCGGCAGGACGACAGGAGTCAGACGGCGCTCGAGGGGAGTTAGAAACGAAGTGTTTATTTTGCTGGCTCCAGCGAATTGTTCATTTTGCATGGGGTTTTGTGAGTCCGTCCTCAAAGGAGCCGGGTGCAAATGCGAAGCCATGAGTTGGGGACGATATTTTTCTCTCTGCGGCCAAAAACCGAGGGAAAACCGGCAATCTTTTCAGCCCGGTTCCCGCCGACTAAAGCAAGCACGAGGGCCCGTCTTTCACCTGAAGGAATTATCCGACTGCTTGGAGTGCGAAGGTGTGGTCCGTTCAGCAATCAAATGAAGACTACTGACTGTGAGCTTGGGATCTCGAAACGCCGGCGGCAGCGCATGTTTTTGCACATCAGCACGTCATCGATTCTGACCATATAGTCGCGGGATTTCTGAAATCGCATCCGATCCTGTTCGTTGGCGCCACGCGGCGGGGTGGGCTTGCGAGTTCTCTTTAGCCAGCGAACCTCATAGTCCATTCGTTCACGACAGTGAGGACAACTGTAACTCGCTTTCTTTGATTCCTGTTTCTCGTTGAAAAAGTCTTGCTCGTTCATGGTCGCTATTTTGCCATATCCGACGTCAAACTGTTGAGTGCTATCTCAACTACTGAGTTGTGAGTACTGTTCTTATAACTGAGTTCCGAAAATTTTACTGAGTTCCGAAAATTTCACTCCCATCCACCAAGTCCTAAGACTCTAATGAAACGCCCTGGAACTCACTACTCAGCACTCAGTACTTCTTCTTCACATAGCTCCCGGAGATAGCGAAAGCTGTAAATCCCGGTCTCGTGGCCGTCGCTCCAGCGGAAGTTCAAAGCGTATCGTCCGACGATGCTGAGTTCCGCTATATGCAAATCATCCGAAATCATTTCCGGTTTGAGAACCCGCTGACCGGTCCACTCGTTCACGCATTGGGCACAAGGGCAAGCGCGCCGCAATTGGACAGCCTGAAAATGGCAGATGCGTCCATCGGCCCAGGTGATCCGCACCGCCTCGTCACCTTCCTGCTTGATCTCGCGCGGCTCGATCGCGGGCCCTCGTCTGTGTGCTAAATCAACCATCGGTTTCAACTATGCATTCTGCTTGACTGCGTCGGTTACCGCATCGGCCTTAACCTTCCAATGCGCCGCGTCCCAAACAGCATGACCGTTGCGCAGGACGAGCACCTGTGGTGACTGGTGCTGCACCCCAGTCTTGTCTTCGATCTCTCTGGAGAGCTCACGTGCGCGCTGTACTTCAACCAGCGCGATCTCGCCATCATATTCTTCCATCTGACGGTATGCATCTGAGCTTAGCGGGCAGGTCGTACTGTGTTTGAAAATCACCACAGGTTGCTGCTTCGAACGATCCAGGAGTTCGCCCAAGGCGTCTTTGTCTGTCACGCGTACAAATTGGGCATTCATATATTCACCTATGAAACCGAAAATTAACTGTCGTTCATACTAACCCAGCGGATCGATTGCCTCAACAAAGGGACGCGGGGGCGGGAGGACGCGGGGGAGTGAAGTTTACAAAATCTCTGGCAGGGGACCGAATCCAGGCTTTCCGCGGCAGCCATTGACGGAATACCGGAGCTAATCCTAAGGTGCCGACGCTAAGAGAAAGCTGAGCGGCTGCGACGTAACTTCACCGCAGATTTGACGACGGCCGCCGAGTCTTTAGAAGAAAGATTCTCCGCTTCCTCACATGGCCCAAAAAACTAAACCTCATACCTCATGAAGGAGAAACCATGTCCAAAACATCACTCAACTCACATCCGTGGCTCGTCATCGCAGCGCTTGCCATACTGCTGTTTCTGCCCGGCACGATTGTTCGAGCAGATGAGATCGCAGTATGGAATTTCAATGATTCCGACCTGCTAGTCGATCATGGCGCGGGAACCTTAGCCACGAACTTCAATCTGCTAAACGTGGTCTTTACCTTGGGCGGAAGTTCGACAAACGCCCGATTCGGTGACCTGGCCGGTCAAGCGCTGACGCTCCAGGGTGGTTCGTCGAATGCAAACAACGGACGCTTTCTCGAGTTAGGCATCAGCACGGTCGGCTTCGGTAACATCATTATCAGCTTCGCAACCCAGGCGACCAGCACTGGTTTTAACAGCAACCAACTGCAGTACAGCCTTGACGGAGTTTCATTTGTGGACTTTGCTGCGCCGTATGCGCCACCCGGAACGTTCGGACTTGTCATCTTTGATCTGTCCGCAATCACAGGTCTGAACGACAATGCGAATGCTGCGTTTCGTATCATCTTCAACGGCGCCACTTCGTCTTCTGGTAACAATCGCATCGACAATCTTGTCGTCGAGGGTCAAAGCATCGTCGTTCCTGAACCCACGGCCGTTCCTGAACCGGCCACGGTGTTGTTACTCAGCCTGGGAATAAGTGGCGCCCTTGGAGTGAAGTCCAGGGGCTGGTTCAGCAGGGCAGGCCGCAACCGAGGGAAATAGCAAGAGCGCCAACTGACGAGAGAAAACGTGACAGGCGACAAGAGGACTTCTCAAACCGTCGCTCTTCTCTTGTTACCTGTCACCTGGCGCCCTACCGCCAATCGCCGACCAGCACAAAAGGCGCCCAGTAGAAAGGTGCGCTGTATTTCTGGCCTGTGATCATTGCGATCTGAGCATCGCGCAGTGCTGCCGAGGGCGAAAGGCCCGAAGCCGAGCTCGCGGCGGTCGCCGAGCCGGGGCCTGCGCCTAACCAGCGTTTGTAGAAGTCCGTCATCAAGTCAGCTGTTGACTTGTCTGCAACAGACCAAAGGCTGACGCCAACGGTTGGCGCGCCCGCATACATAAACGCGCGGGTTAGTCCCATCACGCCTTCCCCGCGCTTCTCCTTGCCCAGGCCTGTCTCACATGCCGAGAGCATCACCAATGGTGCGCCCAGTTTTAGGTTGAAGACTTCATCCGTACGCAGGAATCCGTCTTCACTCTTGTTGCCGACGAGCGAAAGCACGAGCCCGGTGAACTGAGGCCGCTCTGCATTCAGTAGACCGTGCGTCGCAACATGCACCACACGATACTTGCTGATATCGGTTGCTTCCAGCGTCTCTTCGCTTGCCTTTAGATCGAGCCAGGCGTCCGCCTGTCCCCCCGACGCCCTTGCGAGTGTGGCTATCTGTTCAGCTTCCGCACGCGTACCTGTCAAGCGGGCGAGTGGTAATCCCTGCATCTTGCCCGACTCGGCAGCAGCCACCGCACCTTGTCCAGCAACATCCGTCAACGCGCTTTCGATACCGAGACCCCGAGTCTCAGCCGATTCCGGTGACGAGGTAGCGCCGTGCGCGCGCGCGTCATTTGAATTGAATACCGGGTCGGCAATCAACAACATCGCGCGGCCGGTTGCCTTATTTCCTTGCTGTCGAATGGCTGCAATAACGGATGCAGAGGGTGCGTAGACAATTTCATTCGACTTCAGCAGGTACGGAAGCGATGCATAGTTGCCGGGCGTGGCTGCAGTCAATAGCGACTCAAACGGTATGTAGTTGAGCGCGCCGTCAGCAACTATCAGCAACCGCTTCTGGCCAATCACTGCCGCCGCCGGCTCAACGGCTGCTTTGTACACAGCATTTGAAGCAGCAATAAAAGGTGCTGCGTCTTCAGCAGCCGAAGCCACCCCCAATCCGCGCGTAGGGTCCGCCGCCACGTCGATACCTACAATCCGTCGCTGCAGTTTTGAAGGGATCAACTGCGCGCGCAGATCAGTCGCCAGCTTTTCCAGCGCGGGTCTCGCGGGCAATTTGTAAAGCCGAACTTCCTTCGAGCTCACAGCCCAAAGGTATGACGCGTTCGGTCCCAGGCTGTACTCCAGTAACACGGTCTGCTCGTCGAGTACCTTCTGCTGCACTTCGGCAAGCGTTAGAGGCTGACCGGAAGTCAGCGCGGCGTAACGAGGGCTCGCGGTCCGGATCTGATTCTCGATCTCGTCATATTCAATCTGCAGCTTTTCGAGTTCAGAGTCGAGATCCGCCGGCTTTTTCTTCGGCTCGTCTGAGGAAGAGAGTCCGCTCAACTGCTCGGCGAGCTCCTGCTGACTGTCGAGGTTATCCTGCTTCCGCTTGAGCAGGTCAACAGGAACACCCTCGGTCACTGAGGCGTTAGTTTCACTCAAGAGGTCCAGCAACGAACGCGCGCGCGCCTGCTCGCTAACACGAAATGCTTCAGAAGCGTATTCAAGGGTTTTGCCTGACAAACCCGCAGCCATATCGGGCGACGCTTCCAGAAGCGCAATCTCAGCAAAAGCGTTACCGGCTTCATCAAACACATCTTTGAGAGTGCTCAAAAACGTGGTGCGAGATTCGTCTGCACGAAGGCTTCCAGCGCGGAGCGTTTCAATGGTCTTGAGCGCATTCCGATAGTTACCGAGCGCCTGTTCCCTGAGCGAGTTCGCCTTTTTGGGATCTTTTTCCGACGCAGCTTGAAGCCAGAGGCTTTGACCCAACCCACGCTGTGCCGGCCAGATGAGATCCAAACGCTTGTCCTCAGTCGCCCCTTTCACGGCATCCGCGTAGAACTTGTTCGCATCCTTGAGTTTGCCCTGGCGCAACGTAACATCACCCAGACTCGTTCTCGCCGCCGCGCGCACGCGACGGGTTTGGCCAAATTTCCCGAGACTGGCCAGGCCGGCAGTAGTGCCATCGAGCGCATTCTGAAAATGCTTCTTCGCGGACTCCAGGTTGTTGTTGAAATAGGCAATCCGCCCCATGCCCAACTCGTAGTTGGAATAGACGATTCCGATGCGATATTCATCAAACTCCTTCTTGAACTCCCAGGCGCCTACGGCCAGGCTGGTGGGGACTTGCACTGCCACGTTCCCGGTCGAGAGACCACCCATGATTCCCCCGAGACCCCCAAAGCGACGAGTGACCTTCGTCGCCGCGCTTTCCGGTTTCTTCACGTCCATCTGCGCGTAAGCGGCACTCGCCTCGGACAATCTGCCCAAACGAAAATTCACCATGCCGATTTTTGCCAGCATCAGGTTCGCATTGAATTTGTCATCGGCAATACTGGCGGCAGTCGCGCTCGCAGTTGCCAGGCGCCTGTCAGCAATACCCGCAGCAGCCGTAGTGCTGTCCTGCTTTTTACTCTCACCCATGAACCCGTCGAGCGCCTTCTTGTAATGAGCGAGCGCGACCGCGTATTGCCCCTGGCGCATGTACAGGTCGCCAAGCTCGTTCTCAACAGCCGCCACCCTACTGCCGTTCTTCGCTGCTGTGTAAAGACGAAGGGCTGTGTTCAGCTGGATCAACGCCTGATCTGCTTTTCCGCGTTTAAGGAGTCGCCGTCCCTCTCGCAGAGCGGCTGAAGCAGAATCGGTTTGTGGTGCTTGCACAGTCTCGCCCCGGTTCGCCAAAAGAGCGTACGGAGTTGCGGCCAACAAACTTAAACTAAGAACGGAAGTCACTAGTCTTGCTGCTCTCGATTGCATAATAAAACTCCTAATGAATTGCGAACGGGAACCGGCCGCGGCTCTCATCGAGCCGCAGCCAGCCACACCCGTTGTCAGGGTTTTCTATTTGTGAACCAGGTCCAAGGTTGTGACCAGAATACTCTTCGCAGATGATGCCGTCATCATCACCAGCGATGGCTCAGGATCCTCCGTGCTGAGACCAATACCCCTGGTCGTAGCTTCATGTTCTTTAACTGTTTGTGCGACGCCAACCTGAACCGACTTCGAACCCTCAACCGGAGACATCTCTTTTCTAATCTGCTCCCAGAGGTCCACCGCAGGTTTCACCGGACAGTTTGTATTTCGTTGGCGACAAAAGCTGATCAACTCATCCTCAAGCGGAATGCCCGCCAACGGCTCGCGAGTAAACACGAAGTAGAGTCGCTCAACTCCGGCCTGATCATCGAAGCGAAACCACTTCAGCCGTTCCTCGGCAGCCACACTTGAAGGGATTTCGACGGGCACATGCGACTGGATGTAGTTGCCGCCTTCATCGAGATCCGCATCCGGGTAGATCATGAGCGGCGGCCCCTCGTTGGTTGTATTGAAAACGTAGAGGTATCCGTCTGTATTTGTCTCCAGCAGTAATCTCACTCGTTCGCCTCTGTAAAACTCTCTTGCAGGATCAACGCGCACTGAGAGTCCGTTTGCGTCGCGCATGAACAGTGTCAAGCCGAACCCGATCTTTTGCGTGCGAATCTTCGGTGGAGTGCTTTCAACCACCTTGGGTTTCGTTACTGGCGTGGTTGAGGGTGTCACTGCCGACGCCGGAGTAGAAACGATGGGCCTTGGTCGCCGACGGTTAGGCTTTTGCCTCTGGACAGGTTTATCGCTCTTCTTCGGACGAGTTGTCAGGAAAGCGCCGCGCACGTCACCAGTCTCTTCCTGAGCCAGTACTGTGTTGAAGTCTAAGCCAGCGCAAACAGCGAGTCCCGCAAACAACAGAAACAATTGAATTCTTTTCATACTGGTAATCCCCCGTAGCAAGTCTCTGGGACAAGTCTTTCTTCCTGGCCTGGTTCCTGGCTTTCGTCTCTGGATCTGGAACCGACGGGCCATTGTTCGTGGCTCGCTCTCATTCTCTAACATCCAACTTCCGACATCTGACCTCTACTCTCACTTGTGCTCAATACGAATCTGGAAAACAACGAGTTCGCCGCCACCTGTCGTTTGAGGCACCTTAAGCAAGACGAACGGTTCGCCACTTTTTGCGTCGTTGAGTTCAGTTATTGGCTTGATGCTGCTGTGCTTTGTCAAAAAGCCGTTCCATTCGGAACGATCCGCCTCATTCAGAGGCTCGCCGGTGACGGGCCTGTCCAGGAACGCTGGCGAGGTTAAAGGCGTTGGGGAGAAGACGACGGTGAACAGCTCCGTGCCCGGCTTTGAGTCTAAAGTCAGCGAGCGCGGCACACCATCAGGGAATGTACCTGAAGGAAAACTGAATGCAATGTCCTTATCGACCCGGTTTGTCGACAGACCCGATTCGGGTATCGGCTTCGACGTAAGAAACGCCGTCGGCTGATTCCGCTCGCCGGGCCCCACGAGATATGCGTAACCATCGTCACCAAATCGAAAGTGGAATCTCAGCTTTTGTCCTGAATCCAGGGGCACGATCCCGGCGGCGCGTATTGGCTTTGCAGTTGAGGAATCCTGAAGCAGTTCGAGCCAGTAGCGACCAAGCTCTCTGCTGGTCGGCACGGCAACAGTAGATTCGGCGGACTTGTTTTCGGCATTCGCCGGACTCTTTGACGAGTTGGATCCGAAGAAGAGAAATCCACCCACGCCCGCGACGACCAGCACCAACAGCAAACCGCCTACCGCAATAAGAACCAGCGAACCCCGCTTAGCTGGCGCTTGAGCCACAACCGGGATTGGTTCGCCAAGCGATCTTTGGGCTGCCGGTTTCGGAATCTGCGCAACCTTTACACTCGAGTCCGCCATGTCGGCCGACTCGAAAACGGTGGGTGCAGGGGCTGCCAGCGGCCCGGCAGACGCTGGTGTCGACGACATTGGTCGCGACGCCGAAGCTGCAGGCGGGACCTGGTTGGCAGTGACACCCGATGGAAGCGCAGTTGGAGCGGCGTCCAAAGTGAGAATTGTCGCGGCGTTTACGTCCGTTTGCGTTTCACTCGCGGGTGTTACTCCGGCGGTGTGTGCCGTCGACGAGTCGGCGTGGGGAAGATCCGGCAGAGTCCGATCAAGGCGGAGCGTGTCGCCGCCTTCCACCGCCGCCCTGAGTTCCTGGGAAAGCTCCCCCGCGGTGGCTTGTCTATCATCGCGGTCCTTGGCAGTTGCTCGGGCGATGGCGTCACTGAATGCAGCCGGCACCATAGGGACAGTCTCGCGCAGTGACTTCGGTGTGACGGCCACGTGTTCGCGACGCAATTCGGAAAGCGTTGTGCCGGAGCACGGTCTGCGGCCGGCGATCATCTCGTAGAACACAATACCAAGACTGTAGAGGTCGGCGCGGCCGTCAATTTCGGAGCTTCCATCTCGTGGAATCTCGCCCCATTGTTCGGGGGACATGTAATACGGGGTGCCCAACACCTGGCCAGCCATCGTCAATGCGGTTGTACCGCCCTTGTCTGAGCCGGCAATTTCACGCATCTTGGCAATGCCCAGATCCAACAGCTTCACGACGGGCTGCTCATCGTCACCGCCCTTGCCAATCATGATGTTTTCCGGTTTTAGATCACGATGCACCACACCCATCGCATGGGCGGTGTTCAAGACGCTCAAGATCGGCTCGAGCGTCTTCAAGGCATCTGCCGGAGTAAAGCGGCCGCGCTTCTTGATTTCAGCATCGAGGGTGTGGCCTTCCACGTACTCCATCACCATGTAGATGGTGCCGTCCGCGGCAGTGCGTAGATCGTAGACAGTAACCGCGTTGGGATGACGAAAGCGTCTTGCCGCTTGACCTTCGCGCCGAAAACGACGAAGCCATTCTGCGTTGTTGCGCACTTCGGGAGGAAGAACCTTGATGGCAACACGATCGCCAAGCAGGATGTGTCGCGCTCGATACACGGCGCCCATGCCGCCTTTGCCAAGCATCGACTCGACCTGATATTGGCCGTCGAGAACAGTGTTCACGATCGAGGACGGATCGTCCTCCAACACTTCCCCGTCGACCGGGCAAAAGCTCAAGCTGTCTTCGTATTTTTCTTTGCAGAGTGTGCAGTATTTCATCTGTCTCGGGAGTCGACGAAAGCGCCCGCTAATCGGCTGGACACAATGATAGCTCGGCGGGGGAGACGGGTTCCGACGTCAGGCGGTTAGTCTAACATACAGGGCGGTTCGGAGTGATTACTGCGAAGTCAAAGAACCAAAGACCTCGCGTCCTAAATAACAAATAAAACCTATGAAACTAATGAAACTGTCAAATGACGAATGGAAAATAGATCTCTTCCTAAGGATAGATTTTCGCCGCATACTCCTGAACCATTCGATCGCTGTTGAAAGCCGGCACCAGTATCTCAATCGAACGCTTCATCATGGCCAACCAGCCGCGGGGCAGACCGTCAGCGTCTCGACTGTAATAAAGCGGCACGACCTCATCTTCAAGAACGCGATACAGAGATTCTGCGTCTCCGGCATCAACGCCCGCGTCAGTTTCGGCACCGGCGACAGCCTCCAGGGATCCGCCTACCGCAAATCCGTTCGTGCCGTCGTACGCTTCCATCCACCAACCATCAAGTACGGACAGATTCAACCCTCCATTCATGGCAACCTTCTGACCGCTGGTTCCGGACGCTTCTAACGGCCGGCGGGGCACGTTTAGCCAAACATCCACGGACTGGACCAACTGTCTGGCAATCTCCTGATCGTAATCCTGAATGAAGACTGCGCGGTCACGGACTTTCAGGTCGTGCTTCCACTGTGCTAAGTGCTGCAGGATGAGTTTCGCGCCCTGGTCCTGCGGGTGCGCCTTACCGGCAAAAACAAACTGCACTGGCCGTTCTGGATTGCTTATTAGCCGCAACAACCTTTCCGGATCTTTCAGCAGCAGTGCCCAACGCTTGTAGCCCGCCACTCGTCGCGCAAAACCGATTGTCAAACTTTCCGGCTTAAATAATCTCAGCGCGGCTTCCGTGTAATCACCACTGTCGCCGCGATCCAAGCGGGCCTGGAAAGACCGTTGTCGCGCAAAAGCAACCAGACGCTGTTTCAAAAGCGAGTGCACCTGCCAGAGCTCTTCATCTGGAATGCGAGCTACTCCTTCAGCCCATGCCCTGGTGTCGTGCGCTTTTTCCAACCATTTCGGTCCGAGGTGCTTTTCGAAGAGTGCTCGCAGCAGCGGCGCCACCCACGTTGGCGAGTGGACGCCATTGGTAACGTGTGTGATGGCAATCTCCTCGATCGTTCGCTCGGGAAAGAGTTTTTGCCAGAGAGCGCGTGATACTTCGCCATGCTTGCGGCTCACCCCGTTTGTAGAACGACACATCCGAATCGCGAGCGGTGTTAAGCCGAAACTTTTTTCTCTACCGCTCGGATCCACTTGTCCGAGCGCCAGAAACTCTTCGTGTGTGAGGCCCAGTTCCTTTTCATAACTGCTGCCAAAACTGCGGCTCACGAGCGTCGCGTCGAATTCGTCATTCCCAGCCGCTACTGGAGTGTGAGTGGTGAAGACGCATTGCTCGCGCACGACGGCGGACGCAGCTGCAAAGCTGTGGGTGCCCGCCTGGACCAAATCGCGCGCTAACTCGAGCGTGAGAAATGCCGAGTGTCCTTCATTAAGATGAAATACGTGCGGTTTAATTCCCAACTTTCGCAGAAGACGGACGCCACCGATTCCCAATAACATCTCCTGGACAATACGGGTCTCGCGGTCACCACCGTACAGATGTCCCGTCACGAACCGATCAGTTTCGTCATTTTCGGGAATGTTGGTGTCAAGCAAGTAGAGCTTGATGTGTCCGACATCCGCGCGCCAAACTCGCGCACGAACAATGCGGGACCGGATCAACACTTCAATCAAGAGCGGCGCGCCATCTGCGTCTTTGATTTCATGAATCGGCAACTCACCTGCCTGCGTCTCGCCGTAATGCTCTTCCTGCCAACCATCCTTTCTAAGGCGCTGACGAAAATATCCGTAGCGATAAAGTAGTCCGATTGCTGTTAAAGGAAGGCGCAAATCGCTTGCGGATTTAAGATGATCGCCGGCAAGAATCCCGAGACCTCCAGAGTAAAGCGGCAAAGAATTGTGAACTCCGAATTCAGCGCAAAAATACGCCACCGGGTGTTCGGAAGTGATGCCCGAGCTTGCAAACGACTCATCGGCGCCGAACTTCATATACTCATCGAAAGCCTGGGACAGTCCACCGAGGCGTTCCAGATAGGCAGGGTCAGTTGCCATCTGCGCGAGGCGAAAATCAGAGACGCGCCGCAGCAACAGACGCGGATTGTGCTCACACGCTTCCCAGATTTCCGGATCCAAATCCCGAAAAATGCTCGCACCATCGCGTGACCAACTCCACCAGTAATTCCAGGAAAGACGGGAGAGTGATTCAAGGGTCTGCGGTAAATGTGGTTTGAGATTTTCTGTTGTAGGTTTCAGTTCAGTGGTTTCAATCATCAGTTAATTTTCGTGTAGCTCAATCTCAAATATCAGTAAGAGCACCTGCGGCTTGAAAGCGCGGCGGAATTGTCCGGAACTGCAATGGCTTAAACTGCATCACTGCTTAAACTGCGTCACTGTTAGTAAAGCTTTGATTATTCAGAAACACGCGCAGATCCGAGGGCTGGAAGAAGACCAGTCGCACTTCTCTTAATATACTTTCAACGGCGAATGATTTCTCGATACTGCGAGAGGCAACCGCAGCTGCCTTTTCACGCGGATAACCGTAAACGCCTGTCGAAATGGCGGGAAACGCAATCGACGTCAGGCCGTGAGCGCGAGCGAGCGAAAGCGAGTTCTGGTAGCAAGCCGCGAGCAACTCCTCTTCCCTGCCATCGTGCCGGCCATAGATCGGACCAACTGTGTGAATTACTTTCGCAGCGGGAAGATTGCCACCGCTCGTCAGCACGGCTTCGCCCGTGGGCAGGCCTTGAGGATATTGCGTCTCGCGGATTTCTCGACACTCGATGAGAATCTGCGATCCACCCTTTCGATGAATGGCCCCATCCACGCCTCCGCCACCGAGCAGCGTCGCATTAGCGGCATTCACGATCACATCCACTTCCTGCGTCGTGATGTCGCCGAGCGTTACGACAACTCGTCCCTCAAGGAATTTGGTTTCTTTCGGGTGTGGCAACTACTCGCTCAACTCTTCGGCGCGCGGCTCTACTTTGATCTCGTCAAACATGTCCTGCCGTCGCAAGGCTTCGGCGACGCCCTTCGCCTTATGCTCCGTCAGTGGGTGCTCCGGGTCGGTGCTGGCTATTTCAAAGATGCGATCGTCAAGCATCACAACGCCGAGCGAGCCGAGGGTGACACCGGATGTAATCTGAATCTCGTTCATGTTGTGAATGCGGAAGCTGCCCGTTTGCTCAACCCAATCTTCAATAAAGGGATCACGCAGGGCGTGGTCGGCGTCGGCCTCGGAGAGGTAAGCCCCCTCAACAATGAGACAGTATTCGCGCACGTTCGAATTTACGGAAGCGTGACCCTAAGTTTCCTGAAGCCGTTTGCGTGAAGTTTTCTGATACGGGTTACCACGGCGCCGTAAGTCTATCATCGCCTTTGCTGAAAATCATGCTGAACTTCAGTCGTGATCAGTTTTGTCTAAAGTGTCCGACAAACTTCAGTTTGTCGTGACGCACCGACAAGCCAAAGCACGTCGGACATCAAACTGACCCACTACCCAATCTCTTGTGTAGATACGGTAATAATATACTTCACGAATCAGCAAGTTGGAATTATGCACCAAGTGCCCAAAAGTGAAAATTCAGACGGTGTCACGGGTTATAGCGTGGGGCCTGTATCGTTCGATCTGAAAAGCGGAAAGATTCGGCTGGCGGCAGGTTCTTACGTTCTTTCTGAGTCAATTGAGTTCTTGCTAGCTGAAGACACTACGATCGAGGGTATGAGCTATCAGCGGCTACTCGATAGCGATCCCGGTGCCGCAGTCTGCAAACGTGCAATTGATGAAAGCGTTCCCACCCGGTAAGTTGGTTCTGTCTGGCGTGGCGTCAAATAGAAATCCACTCGGAGTGTAAAGATGCACTGAAACGTCTAGTTCGGCGGGTTCTGCTGCTTGCCGCTTACGAATGTCGCAAATAGTCCGACCTGTTTTCGTGTCCGTTAGTACGTAGCGATTCTCTGACCCGTCGATGTGAAACCGATCCTTGTCCTTGCCATCGTAGTAAATCTCATTACGCCTGACAGTTGCGATCTTCCTACCTTCAGTGTTGTAAATATCGAAGTCTATCCCTAAATAGCCGTCGTCGTGACGGCGCAAGTTGAACAGTGGTTCACCTCGGAACGTTACGAGCGTCTTGCAATTGATGTAAGTGCTACCGCCCAGTTTGACGGTGAATCGCTCTGCTACTTCCCACATGGGTGGCTTATATCACCTAATGAGGCTAGGGCATACAAGAAATCGGTAGTGCTCCGCTAGTGTGTTGCTGAACTGCCCGCTTGGCCTCCAGCGCAGCTTGCCTCTAAACGACTAAAATCTTCACCGGATCTGGCCGTGTTTTTTTAAGGCTAACAACGCCCTAAGAATAAGCCTCCAAAACGCGCCTTGAAGCGCTCTCGGATATACCCCATAGCACAACACAACACAGCACGGCACGGCAGGGGAGCTGGTTCTCCCTCCGGCAACTTGTTGAATCCACACAACTTAAAGGCCGCTTTTTTTAACCTGCTCCCCTGCCGTGCCGTGCTGTGTTGTGTTGTGCTATGGGTAGGACGTAAGAATAGTCTTGATTGATCAGACCTTGAAAGGCGTACTGCTGGGAATTACCCGCTTGTCTTGAGAGGAGATTGAGCCAAGCAAGGAGAGTTCAGTGTTGACAGGGAGTTGCGAAAAGAGTAAACAGAAAATGTCAAAACCGCTTTCAGGAAAATCAAAGTCGGCTGGACCAAGAATCCTGAAAGCGGTCTGATGATTGGAGGGTACTTCGATGGTCGAGCCTTGGGGGGTTGCCTCTCGTATGGGCAGCTCCCTAAAGGGCCATCCCCTCGCGGTTTGTTTATAGCACAACCCAGAAAAGGAGGGAAGCACCAAATGGCTATGGGAAGCGTAGATTATAAAGCGGTTTTGACCGATCTGGAGGCTCGCAAGACGCAACTAGAGGCGGTAATTGCTGGAGTGAAGGCCATCCTTGCCTCCGGTGGTGGCGTGATGATTAATGGGCACTCTGAAGGTGTTGTTAGGCCTGAGGACATCCCCTCTCATGCATTCCTAGGTCTGAGTATTGCCGACGCTACCAAAAAGTTTCTGAGCATGGTCAAGAGCAAGCAAAGCTTGCCAGCAATTATGCAGGCACTCGAAAGGGGAGGTCTGCCGCCAGCTAAATACAATACTGTCTATGCCGTTCTTCGTCGAAGAGAGAACCAGTACGAGGACATCTTCAGAATGGGTGAGGACTGGGCATTGACGGAGTGGTATCCAAACAATCCCAACATACGCAAGCGGCCAGCGAAGTCGAAGCCTGAAGCACCACAAGAGCAACCCGCGCGGCCCAAACGAGCGGGCGCGAAACGAGCCCCGCGTGCCAAGGGTGGGATTACGCTTGCGGATGGAGCGGCCAAGATACTGAAGGATGCAGGGACGCCCCTACACCTGAATGACATCATGGCAAAACTAGCTGAGATGGGCAGAGAGACCTCGGCGAATGTCCTGCGAGACGTATTTACGCGAAAAGACCACGAGAAGAGATTCAAGGTGCTCGGCAAGAATATGTTCGACCTTGCTGACACTCCTGAGGCTGAAGGAAGTTAAGTCAGATATTGAGAACCCAGTGGTTTTGTCCCTGATAGCTCAGCGGAGATCGCGTTGTCGCGCTTAGCGTGGTCGGATGCGGCAAGAGCGTGAGATTTCGAATCTCAAGGATCGCAGGTTCGACTCCTGCCAGGGGCTCATCCCTCGTATGTGGGTTATGGCGTCGCAAGTCAACGCCCACATACGAGGGAACCCAAACCTATGCTACGATTAGAACCCATGAAAGCAAAGCCTTCAGATGAGTTCCGCGAATTTGACCGCGTAATGGACGGACTCCTAGCAGTGCCATACTCCGAGCTACAAGCTGAGCTAGAGAAGGAAAAGCGTCGCAAGATAAAAGAGAAAAAGAGGCGGACTACTTCGCCCGCCTCCCGCGCTTCTTCTTCCGGTAAAAAGAAAGCAGCCTAGCTCGCTCGACGATCCGCCTCCTTCGGTTTTCCAATAAGCTCAGAGTAGGTAACTCGCTTGCCAGTGATCTGCTCCATCGCTCGCTGAAATCTATCACTGTCGTTTCCTTGCCTACTGTTAAATCTAAATGACTGTTCGTCCAAATAACGAAACAGGTGGAACGGCTGAACGCTTACATACGTGCCTCGGATACTTCTTTTCAGAAGCGACCAAAAATTCTCAATCCCGTTCGTGTGAATCTGACCGTCAACGTACTTCTCCGCGTGATTGATCACGTTATGAACATACTCTTGGCCCAACTGATTGTAAGACCGTAGCGCATCGGTATAGACGCACGATCCTGACTCGACGTGCTTTGTAATTTCACTTTGAAGTGAACCACGCTTTGTATTCATCACAATGGCAGTCCGCACTTCGCCGTGACGTTCCAGCAAGCCCATAACGGCGACCTTGCCGATGTTCTGATTTCTGCCAGTGAGCGGGGTAGCAAACTCAGCCACGCGCTTGGCTACGACCGACTTGTGCATATTTCGGGCCTTGCCGCCGATAAAAGTTTCGTCAATTTCGACGTGACCCGTCAACTTTTTTAAGAACGATCCCGACTGCATAGCCAGCCTGATTCGATGCTCCATGAACCATGCCGTCTTTTGCATCACACCTAAGTCCCGCGCCATCTCGTAACTGCTTTTGCCGTTCTTGTTATTGACGATCATCCAGACAGCAACAAGCCACTTGTCGAGGCCAAGCGGTGAATCCTCAAAAATAGTTCCGACTTTTACGCTAAACTGCCGTTGCTTGTGGACGCTCTTGCATTGCCATTTGCGCTGGTTTACAAGGTAGCGCACGTCATCGCGTCCGCAGGTTGGACAGGTCACGCCATTGGGCCAACGACGCGCTACTAGATAGTCAATGCAGTTCTGGGGCTCATTGAAAAAGACCACCGCTTGCTGAAGTGTTTTGGGCGTCGTTTCGTTTGCCATAGTGAGGACATACTAGCAAATGGATTCTGATTCGTCAAGTATATTATTACCGTAGATACGGGTCGCAGAACAGACGCTTGCAGACTTATCACGCTGCCGATAAAAGGCAATGCCGTCGAGAAATCTTCCTCGACGGCATTTTGTCTACTTTGATGGTTGAGTTTACGAAGCGCGCGCGTACTGATCGTTGAGCGCCTCGCGCAGACGGCGGAAGTACGAGTCGAAACTCACAAAGCCCGTAGTGCCCTGGAAGAAAGCCTTCCCGCCCGTTTCATCAGCAAGCCGATTCAGTGAACTCTGGCCATAACTCGCGGCGAGACGGCTCCGACTGGTGAAGCTGGTTGACGGTGCGTAAAAAGTATAGACCGCAACATCGCGTTTGTTTGCTTCACTCACAGCTCTGTGGAGATCAATTGTGTTGCCGGCTGAACTCACGTCGAAGCCGCGCGATGTATCAAGCCCATCCGAAATCAAAAGCACTGCTTTGCGACCTTTTAGGTTATCAAAGGTGCGTAGCGCTTCGATGACTTCAACGTATGGGTTAAATGCAGCCGCATTCGGACTCGAGCGCAAAATTCTGAGTGACTTCGCTGCCTTTTCCAGATCAGTCGTGAACGGCTGTCGCACCTGCAAGGTCCCGGTGGTGATGTAACCAACCATAACTTGAGACCCCGACGGTAATGAGCGGATGAAATCTCTGGTGACATTCAACTCATTGCCAACCTGCGAAACGAGATCATCCTGTATCAGAATTGCAATGTTTATGGGCGTCACAACCTGCGGAGTTTTTTCCTTCTTGTCATACGTATTCACGGTCTCCGCTGAAGCCACTGCGCCCATCGCAAACAGCATTACCAAACCGGATACGAGTGAAACAAATCTTCGATAAAGCATGATTTTCTTACCTAATTCCGAGCTTTCAGAACCCCTTTCTGTTGGTTAGTCAGATGCGAAAAGGGAGGCGAAAGATGGCTTGAGCAGGCAAAGTGTGAGGGGTTATGGCTGCCGTTTCCAGTTGTCAGTATCACCTCCGGTTAGAGGGTGGGTAGTTTGCCATTTGCTGAACCCGCTTAAACCGTGGCCAAAACCTACCCGCTGCCCTGGATGGTTAGTGTCCTCATGGAACAACTCGTCGCGCAACGAGTTGGCGGTCTAGTTGCGCCCATTAACCACCATGCGGGCCAGCTTGCCTTAGCTTTCGCGCTCGGATAGATTACTAACCAATCCGGAACACATCCTACCGAATCATCGGGCTTCTTAAGCACGAACATGGATGAGTATCCTTCGCCAAACTAGCATCCCTGAAAGGAATTAAGTATGAAAGCCTACGCGACCGACTACATCCGCAACCTTGCCGTCATTGGACATGGCGACGCGGGGAAGACGCAACTGATCAGTTCGCTTCTCTTCGTCGCCGGAGCCACACCGCGTTGGGGAAAGGTTGACGAAGGAACAACCGTTACCGATTACGAAGAAGATTCCATCGCGCGCAGGATCACGCTGAACACTTCACTGGCCCACCTGGAACATCGCGACACCAAGTTGAATTTCATTGACACTCCGGGCTACGCCGCATTCATTTCTCACGCGCGTCCAGCCTTGCGCGTTGCCGATTGTGCGATGGTCGTCGTTGACGCTGTAAAAGGTGTGGAAGTCCAGACCGAGAAAACCTGGGCCTACTCCAACGAATTCATCGTCCCTCGAATCATGGTGATCACAAAGTTGGACAAGGAGCATGCTGACTTTGGTAAGGCGCTTGAAAGTGCGCAAAGGGTATTCAGCCGGGCAATTATTCCTTTCACGCTTCCGATCGGTAAAGAGAAGGACTTTCGTGGAGTTGTGGACGTAGTTCACATGAAGGCCTATGAACTCGGGCCTGACGGTCAGGCGAAGGAGATCGATATTCCGAGCGAAGGCCGTGACGTTGTCGAAAGAACGCGCGAGCGACTAGTCGAGTTGATAGCCGAGTCTGACGACGGCCTGATGGAAAAGTATTTCGACCAGGGAACGTTGGACGAAGCAGACATTTTACCCAACATTAACAAGGCCATTGCCGCCAGTAAGCTTTGTCCGGTCTTTGCCGTTTCGAGCATCACGCAGGTTGGCTTGCGCGCCTTGCTCAACAGCATCGTCGACTATGCACCCGATCCGGCACACCACGACGCAGAATACGGCCGTCCCCCCGACGCGGCGCCGGATACAGACAAGGTTCCGCGCAAGTACAGCGACAGCGAACCATTCTCGGCTTATTGTTTCCGCACTGTGGCCGATCCTTTCGCCGGGCGAATCAACATAATGAAAGTCATCAGCGGCAAGCTGCAGAACGATGCGACAGTGTTGAATGCAAGTCGTGGATCTATGGAACGGTTGGGCGCGCTGCACTCGATTCAGGGCAAGCAGCTCGACAAGATTAGCGAAGTCCATGCCGGGGACATCATTGCTTGCGTAAAGCTGAAAGAGACGCAGACCGGCGACACGCTTTCGGACAAGCAGGCGGCAATTGTTTACGATCCGGTCGAATACCCCGAAGCGGCAATTGCGTTTGCCATCGAACCAAAGTCGCGCCAGGACGAAGAGAAGATCAGCGTGGCTTTGCACAAGATCCTGGAAGAGGATCCGGCCTTGCACTTCAGCCGCGATGCCCAGACGAAAGAGTTTCTGCTCTCCGGCTCGGGACAGCTCCACGTTGAAACCGTGGTTGAGAAACTGAAGAAGAGATATGGCGTTGAAGTGACGTTGCACCCGCCGAAGGTCCCCTACAAAGAGACAATTACCCAGCGCGCTGAGGTGCAGGGCCGCCATAAAAAGCAGACCGGCGGGCGGGGACAGTTTGGAGACTGCAAGTGCGTCTTTGAGCCTTTGCCTCGCGGCAGTGGTTTTATCTTCGAAGACAAGATTTTTGGTGGCGCAGTGCCGCAACAGTTTCGCCCGGCAATCGAGAAGGGTATTGTGGAAGCAGCCACCTCAGGAGCGATTGCCGGTTATCCACTCGTCGATTTCAAGGTGCAACTGGTTGACGGTTCCTATCACACTGTCGACTCGGACGAACATTCGTTTCGGGCTGCGGGCCGCAAGGCATTTCGGGCGGCGATGGAGAAAGTCAGGCCTGCGCTGCTTGAGCCGGTAATGGATGTCGAGATCGTGGCGCCGCAGGAGTATAGCGGCGACATTATGGGCGACCTGAACTCGCGACGCGGGCGCGTGCAAGGAATGGACACGCATGGCAAACAACAGGCGATTAAGGCCCAGGTGCCGATGGCAGAAATGCTGAACTACCAATCGACGTTGAACTCTATCACCGCAGCACGTGGTTCATTCCACATGCAGTTTTCCCACTATGATCCGGTTCCAGGCCAGCTGGCTCAGAAGATCGTAGACCAGGCAAAGGCTGAGGGAAGAATTCGCGGAGGCGACGAAGAAGAGTGAGACGTTCTCCACAGATTACGGAGCTTGGGTAGCATGGATCTGGGACGCGTAAATGCTTTGCTGCGGAGGAGCCGAAACATTCAATTAGCGTAGGCCGGCGTTATCTGTGGAGATGGTTTTAAGAACAAAACGGCCACTCGGATTTACCGAGTGGCCGTTTTGCCTTGCCGATGCAGCGCCAACCTAAAGGAGTCCACTCTTATGTTTGGCGTTCCCGAACAAGCCGAATGCTGAACCAATTGACCAGCTACTCCTGAGCCGGCTTCCTCAGGCGCACCTTCATCGGTTCGGGACCTTCCTTTACCGTATAGTCCGCAGGGATTTCAAAAAGCGACCGGGAAGGTTCGGTTCGACTGATGTTGGTAAGGCGATAACTGTTCTCGCCGAATCGAGGATCGCTGTGACGAGTCATCACAATTGTCTGCAGTTCCTGCGAGTACCAACGCTCACTCACGATCTGTATATCGCGCTCGTTGCCGATTTCACCAGCGGCAATCGTAACGGTCGTACGTGTGCCTTCCGCTTCGACGCCCTCGATGTTCTGTTTGCCGAGTGCTTCAGTTTTTGCATTGCTGTTGCGCGTATCGATCCAGCCCATCGAAACACCGACTTCAGTCGCCTTCTTGTTAACTGCGACATCCGGAGTTAGCTCCACACGAAATTGTCGGGGTCCTTCGCCAGGCGCGCCGGCTTTTCCGCCCTCCGGCGACTGTTTCTGCTCAAATTTGAAGCGCATGGGAGCCATCTTCCGCGCAACTCGCGTCTCGGGATTAAGCGAAAAACTAGTGCCGGCAACGGGATCGCTTATGAATATATGGTGGTGCGCTCCAGCACCTCCTTTAACGAAAGGTCCAATAGCCCTCAGTGTCTGCTCACGTCGCGTTCGACCCTCGCTGTCGCGATAGATCGAAGCCGAGGACTTGGTGATGATGCGGTTGCCGTCGATCAAGGTCTGTGTGCTTTCAGTAACAGCCTCCGCCGCGTAGGGAGACCCCTTGACCAGCTTGCCGCCAAAACTCATCTCCGTCGCCAGGAAGCGAAAGTCGCCTGGCCCATGGGGTCCGCTCTGTCCCTGCAGGTGCTGCTCTATGTGAATGCGCGAATCCGAGTGCAAACCGTCAGCTCCTTGCGCTCTTTCAATAATTACTTTGGGTGCCCGTTGCTGTTCCTGAGCGAAGACCGGAACCGCGCTGAGCGCCACTATGACCCCTATGACTAGTCCGCTGGCAAATTTGATTTTCATGAGTTCGTTTCCTTTTCTTCAGCGGGCCGCAGCCCCGGTTATCATTCCTCATTTATCTCGCGATTGAACAAAACGGATGGCGCGAGCCAAGCCATCTGCGCCTACCAGGACATCTGCTTTCACTCTTTCGTCATACCGATCCATATTGACCGGGACTCCAAATCTCGCCATGGCAGACCGCGGCAACTCAACTCGCACTACTTGTCCGCCATCCTGAACGCTCAATGCGCTCGAGTAGCTCACCGGATAGAAATCGGTCGTCACCTCGTTCTCCAGATTGCCGGCAGAAAGTGTTTCCTGATCGATTGTCGTTGTTCCCTCGCGGCGAACCACCGCAGTACTCTTTGGAGATCGCTTCGGTTGCCTAGGCTGAATACCCACAACTACGTTTTCCGGCGCAGGTGAAAGCTCAGGAGCAGCGTTCAGGTCAGGCGCAACAGTCTTGATAGCATTATTCTCGGCCTGGCTTTCGGGCGGAACTGAAACAAACAAGCGAGTGGCGCCAATGCCCAGCACGACCAGAAACAACGCCGCGATACCGGCGTAGCTCCAATACGCGCTTCGAGATCCCTGGCGCGCTTTCACAGCAGAACTATGGCTGCGAAACTCTGCCATCAACTGGTGCTGAACTCTCGCCGGCGCACCTTCCGTGTTCGCAGAACGAAACTCAGCGGCAAGTTCTCTCAGACTGGCAGTCAGTCGCTGTTCCGCATGCAATCGCACTGAACAGCTGTGGCACTCATCACAGTGAAGCGTGGCCTGTTCTCGCGCTGACGCCTCCATCATCTGGTTCCGCGCCAGATCATTCACTACAGTCTCAAAGTTCTGACAATTCATGCGAAACACCTCACGGTTTTCACTTCTTCACCCCCGTCATCTTCCAACACTTCAGGCCGCAGCCTCTCGATCAACATGTGCCGACCGCGATGTAGCCGGGAACGCACGGTACCAATGGCACAGCCGAGCACTTCTGCGGTCTCGACGTAACTCATCTCTTTCAGATCACACAACACCACAACCTCACGATACCTCTCCGGCAAACTCAACACCGCCTTGCGCACCGACTCAATGGTCTCGGTTCTAGAAAGCTCTTCGAGTGGTCCAGCTCCCTGGATTAGAGCTGGCGCTTCTTCAGAGTCTGCCTCGAGCGGTGCGTAGAAACGCTCACGCTGTAGTTTGCGAAGCAGTTGGTTGCGGGCAATGCCAAAAAGAAAACCACTCAAAGAACCAAGGGCAGGATCGAAGGCATGCGTCTCGCGAATCAGCACCAGGAAGACTTCCTGGGTAATATCTTCAGCCAGCGCAGGCGAGCCACACATTTGCAGCGCGAATCGGAATATCCCTGTCTGGCGACTGCAATAAAGGGCTGCAAAGGCATTCTCGTCTCCCGCCTGAATAGCCTTCAGCAGTTCTCTGTCTGAATGGTTGTAGTGCGTTTTCATCCCTGAATTGGATCTTCAAGCATCCGGCAAGCTCGCTACATCGTTGCCTTCGACCTTAATTCGCGCGGGGAGAAAGGAAAGTTCCAAATTCTGGGGAATCTTCGACTTATGTTCAGCCAATTTCAAAAAATGGGAATCTCGAGGTCAAGAAGGTCGGCTACGCCCGCTTGCTTCGACCACCTCGCAGTTTGCGATTACAAAGTCCGCTGTGGTAAACCACCCTTCCTGACCTCGAGACTCCATTCCATATCTATTTCCCAAATTTCTCGATGAAGTCGGCCGACCGCTGGCGCAAACTTAACCACTCCGGAAACAACTCTGGCCCACTAAGCCAAATGGTCAACCATTGCGCGACTTCTCCCGCAATCGCCCGTTCATCCTTATTCAAGAGATCACTACGCGCCAGCGTTTTCGCCCTGGTTTTCAGTTTCAAAGCCATCGCGCTGACCAGTCTCTCACGTCCATCACGACCCAACTCTCGCCTCGCATCATCAAGCTTACTCATTGATTCAATCGCAGCGACAATTGTGATGAACTGGAGATCTGCTAAACCTGATAATTCCGACTCTCGCCACTTAGTATCGAACTCGAGCACTTCCGGATGTCGTAACACTGCTCCTTCATCCGCAAGAATGCGGGCGGTCGCGGCCGGACTGACTACTGCTCGATCACCAAAGTGCTCGGCGACTGCCTCTTGTATTTGACGCAGCTCCATTTCACCCACGGACTCACAATCGAGTGCTTCCCAGACTTCAATGATCAATTCTGTACGAGTCTTGGGAGTCATATCTCTCATGTTCCGTTGATCGGCAGTTCAACTTTCACGCTTGTCCTGATAGATTATCTTCGAATTCTCTCACGGCCCG
>JBGTOA010000034.1:0-103669 GCA_041742785.1 Pyrinomonadaceae bacterium
AGTCTTTGAGTTCGGGAAAGACCTCATGCATCCATCCTGTCGCATTCGCTTTGAGCTCTCGCAGAATGTCCGACAAAGCGCAGTCTGGTCGAAGCTTTGCTAATAGGTGGACATGATCTTCCGTGCCGTTGAGTTCTAAACAGATGCCTCCAAGTCCACGGATGATACCGCCAATGTAATCATAAAGTTGTGGTTCGACATCTGAGGTGATGAGTGGCCGGCGATCCTTCGTAGAAAAGACAATGTGGTAAAGAAGGTTGGTGTAAGAGTCAGACATTTCGACCGCGTATTATTGGATAGTGCTAGCAAGTTTGCACCCCCCAACCCCTGTCGCCCGCTCCGCGGGCTTTGCAAACGTTTTTGCATGGCGGTTCCTGGGGTGGAGCGTAGCGGAACCCCACGATCACAAGCCAACCACAAGACAAAGCCCGCGGAGCGGGCGATAGAGGTTGGGGGAGTGCAAACAATGTCCAATAAATACTCCAACCTCCTCTACCACTTGAACGACGAACGGTATGTTTGACGTATGGTCTGTCGCCCGCACCGCGGGCTTTGCAAATGTTTTTGCATGGCCGTTCCTGGGGTTCCGCTGCGCTCCACCCCAGGGCGGGGTCCCCAGCCGAGCATCTCGGCTGGGGTGCGAGACTTTACGCTGTCGCCGCGCTCCGCGGGCTAAGACAAATCCAACTCACGAACAGGCCATCAAGGAGACTCATAGATGAGAATTATTCTCGGCTGTCTTTTCGCACTGTCGCTAATCGCACCGGCGCCCGCGCCCGCTTTCTCACAGGCAGTGGTAGTTCGCTATCAGGTTCCGGCAGTTCGCGATGATGGATGGAAGACCGCTAATGCCGACGCAGTCGGAGTCGATTCAACTATGCTTGCAAAACTGACTACAACAATTCGCTCCTGGCCCGAACTCGGGGTGCACGCGGTTCTCATCGAGCGCCGCGGCCAATTAATCTACGAAGAATACTTCGACGGCTTCGATGAAAAATGGGGAACGTCGCTCGGGAAGGTCTCGATGACAGTCGAGACGAAGCATGACCTGCGGTCGGTCACGAAGAGTGTCGTGAGCGCGCTCGTGGGAATCGCACACAGTGAGGGTGCGATCAAATCTTTGGACGAGCCACTCGTTAAGTGGTTCCCCGAGTACCCGGAGCTGGATACACCGGAACGCCGACGGGTAACGCTCGCGCACGTGCTGTCTATGACCTCGGGGTTCGAGTGGAACGAAGACGTACCCTACAGCAATCCGCTCAATGACGAAATCAAGATGACACGTCACGAGAAGCCGCTGCTGTATGCACTCTCGCCTCGCATGGTCCAAGCTCCCGGTTCTGATTACAACTACAACGGCGGGCTCACCCAAGTGATGGCTGCGGTGCTGGTACGCGCGACCAAGTCTTCCCTGCAAGACTATGCGCGCACAAAGCTTTTCGAGCCGTTGGGGATCACCGATGTCGAATGGGTAGGCGATCTGGCTGGGATGCCTAATGCCGCATCCGGACTGCGGTTGCGTGCTCGCGATCTCGCCAAGTTCGGCTCGTTATACCTGCACGGCGGCAAATGGAATGGTAAACAAGTGATTCCCGGTGATTGGGTCGAGCGATCCACGCGCCGACACTTTCGCTTTCCGCTCGGCACCGGAAGTAGCGCCGGCGTTCAATCCGGTTACGGATTCTTCTGGTGGTACAGCTGTTACCCGTCTGGCGAGGGCCAGATTGAATCGCGCACCGCTGCCGGCAACGGACAGCAGCGGATATTCGTGCTCCCGGGACTCGACATGGTCGTTACGATCTTCGCCGGTCGCTATAACGACCGCACTACTGGAGGAACCCTCGGGACGAGGATACTGCGCGAACACATACTTCCGGCGGTGAAAACCGGCGCGCGTTTCGGTTGTCCAGGCGCGTGAGACGGAACTGACCTCATTTTTCTCGCACCAGCGAACCAATTCTTAAACCCGCGGAGCGGGTGACAGCGTAAAGCCTGGGGTGGAGCGCAGCGGAACCCCAGGACCAGTCATGCAAAAACATTTGCAAAGCCCGCGGAGCGGGCGACAGAGCTTGGGGGGTGCAGACTTACTGATGATATCCAATAATATTCGGTCAACATGTCTGATTCCTACACCAACCTCCTCTACCACATTGTCTTTTCTACGAAGGATCGACGGCCACTCCTCACTTCAGAGATCGAACCACAGCTTTATAGCTACATCGGCGGTATCATCCGGGGACTTGGAGGCATTTGTTTGGAACTCAATGGCACGGAGGATCATGTCCACCTGTTAGCGAAGCTTCGACCAGACTGCGCTTTGTCGGACGTTCTGCGCGAGCTCAAAGCTAATGCCACAGGATGGATGCATGAGGTCTTTCCCGAACTCAAAGACTTTTCATGGCAACGAGGGTATGGCGCGTTCACGATTAGTCAATCACACGTAGCGCAAGTGAGACAGTATATTCGGCGACAGAAAGAGCATCACACGAAGATCTCTTTTCGAGACGAATTCATTCAATTCTTGAAAGCCAACGGTATTGAATACGACGAACGATATGTTTGACGTATCGTCTGCCGCCGCGCATTGTTCTTGCCGTGGTGGTTCGTGGGGTTCCGCTGCGCTCCACCCCAGGCTTTACGCTGTCGCCGCGCTCCGCGGGCTAAGACAAATCCAATTCACGCTGAACTTGATTATTGATCCTGCTCAGCGTTTTCACGCCGCTGCGCAACGTGCCGAAGGACTCCGGAGGGATCGACTACATATGCGACGCGAAGGCCCCAGGGCTGCATCGCCGGAGCCTTGGGAGGTGGCACACCAAATTGCTTTGCGAGCTCCAGTGATTCGATGTGCGCCCACCACGCGTCGAGATCGTCGACCATGAGCTGCATCATGAAATTCCTGGCCCAGTCTTCCTGGAAGTACCTCTGTAAAATGAATCCGCCTGAGCCGGCATTGAATATAGCGACCTCGCTGTCGAGGACCTTTTCAAAGCCAAGCGCTTCATAGAACCGCTTGGATAGATCGAAATCTTTTGCGGGCATGAACGGACGCGCCAGCTCTGTCCCTGTGGGAATGCTACTCATCTTCCGATTCTCCTTTTGCGAAAGTCACTTAATCTGAGTGAGAAGGAAACTAACCTGGAATTGGACCTATACAATGCCGGCCTGAAATCTCACAATCTCACGAAAGGAATCCTCACATGAGCAACAGAAGCCTCATACCCATCGAAAAAATAGAAAGGGCCATCTATCTGATCCGCGGCGCAAGAATGATGCTGGATCGTGATCTGGCAAAACTCTATGACGTGACTACCGCAGCGCTGAATCAAGCGGTCCGACGCAATAGCGATCGTTTCCCGGAAGACTTTATGTTTCAGCTGACGTCCGACGAGATGGCTCAATTGAACCGATCACAAATTGTGATCGGTTCCGAAAAGCATCGCGACCCTCGTTTTCGGCCACACGTTTTTACCGAACAGGGCGTTGCTATGCTATCGAGTGTATTGCGAAGCAAACGTGCAATAGCAGTGAACATCGAGATCATGCGTGCTTTCGTTAAACTGAGATTGATGATGGCTTCAAACGCAGAAGTCTCACATCGGCTAGACGAACTCGAAAGCAAAAATGATCGTCGGTTCAAAGTCGTGTTCGATGCGATGAGAAAGCTGATGGCACCACCAGTTAGCAAGCGCAAAGAGATAGGTTTCCGTTCTCGTTCAGTTAAGAAGTAGCAGTTTGAATGGAGTACTCGATTCGGCGGCAAATGCGGCGATTCAAAAATCGGCAATCGACATTGTCATTGTTTGATGTCCATCTCCGACGAATTCGCTCCCGCTCGCTCCAAGCTGTACTTTGCCAATTCCAGAGGGTGCGCTTTGTCCGCAGATTCGTAAAAGATGTCCAAGGTCCAACGTCCAAGGTCCAAAGTCCGCTAAGGCAACCTTCGAGACGAAGGTGAAAGAAAGAAGCGGGGCGTCGTCTGCAAATGACGGCCCCGCTTCTCAGCAACCGCTATCTAACATAGGGCTTCTTTTCAGGTGATAGCCCTAATTTAAGTTGTGCCATTTTTCATTATTACCTTCGTTGGATTCGGCATTGATGTTGGTTGAGTCGGCAATCACTTTAAAGGTTGTGTCTTTGAGGTTGACAGCGTTGGGCAGAATACTGGTCGCGTTCACCGGAATTTTCACGAACTTGCCCGGTTGTATCACTGGGATTCTCGCCGTCTTCACTCGGCCCACGGCGCGGTCACCGATTTTGCGAACAGTCAACTCCAGAACGCAAGCCTTTGATGGGGCATCACCGTTGTTGGAAACATAGACATTCACCGCTTTATTTCCGACGAATTCGAACTCATTTCCCCTGACGATTAAATCCGGCATTGGCGGATTAAGACTCGTGGCGACTCTGTTTTGTTCGGCGTTGTCATTGAATCCCAAATTGTTCGCTGGAGTGGCCTGCAAGGCACAGAGGGCGAAGAGACTCAAGCAAATGATTGTTTTCACTTTTCATTCTCCTTTTTTTATGGGGCAACTAGTTTCCAACAGCATAGTGCGCCAATGTCGCATTGTTGGCTAGCGAAGAGCAGTTACCTCTCTCTTTGCAATGTTCAGCAATGCACTATGAATCCACTAGCGGGCGGCGTTGACCAGGCTGAAAGTCCAAACCAAAATGCCCACGGCCCGGTTCAACCGCGGGCAACTATACGGTGGCTATCAACAGTCAGATCTGGATTATCGCTCCGAGCAGTTACTCGTTTAACAATTTGTCGGCTGACCAGATTGCGAACTTTAACGCCGTGGCCGCCGGGTACACGATAAGCGGTCGAATAACCAGGTTAGGAAATCCACTCCCCGGCGTCACCGTCGCCCTCGACAACCGTTCCGGTTTCACGCCTCCGACAACGACAACCGACTCCAACGGACAATACTCTTTCACTAACGTGCGAGCGGGCGGTAATTATGGTATTAGTCCTTTTGCCGCGAATTACATGTTCAACCCACAGACGCACTATTTCACTCAACTCGATGAAAACAAGACCGCGGACTTCGTGGCGCTCTCTACTAATCACTTGCTATTTACCTCTCGATACGCATTTGTTGGTGAAGGACCATGCAGTCTGGTGTTTACAGTCGTCCGCGGCGGTAACGCCTTGGGAGTTGGACCAATTACGGTGCAGTATGCGACAGCCGATGGAAGTGCGACGGCAGGTTCTGACTATACGGCGGTTAGCGGAACTCTGAATTTCCCCGAGGGAACGTACTCTCAAACGATCACAGTTCCACTGCTGGCTGATTCAAATTCCGGAAGAACCCGAAACGTTTTTGCTTAACTTAAGTAATCCGACTGGGCAGGTAGACCTCGCTGATCCGAGAAGCATTACAGTTGTCCTGACCGATCCGGCTCCGCCTTCGGCAATATTCCTAGCAACCCAAGCAAACAGTGACCGCGCGATTGCGCTGAATAGCACCAACCTGACGGCGGAACCTTTCAAGCTATCCACGCCTATCAACCTCGGTTCTGACACCAAAACCAGAGTCTCGTTCTTTCTATCCGGAGTTCGCTGTAATTCCTGCCAGGGCGTAACCTCGCTCGTCTTTGAGGCTACCGATGCGCAAAACCAGTACACTTTTGGCAGCGTGGAGGGAGTCGTTAAATTGCCGGGCGACAGTCCTTATTTGCAGATGAGTGTGCCTTTGCCGCAAGGTTTGGTTTACGGGGATTTGTTAATGAGCCTCCACCATTCCCGATCGAACAGGATTATTGTGAATGTTAAATCACCTTCTGCATCAACATTCCTTCGCTGAATAGCGGATAGACATTCTTCTCAGCTTGCCAAAGCGAGTACCGGTTTCGATTGCGAACCTCATGCCGAAGCTTTGCGAGCGAAAAGGTGTAATTTCGTTCTTTCAGATAATCAATCACACGCCCAGCGGTAATTCCCTTCAAAACCCGCAGCACTTCTGAAATCCGTTTCGGCTGATCGGTTACGAGGTGTAGATGATCCATCATGATCACGTAAGCGAACAACAGAAGCCCAGCAGATTTGCGTGCTTCATCGATTGCCTGACAAAGGGACTTGCTTGATTTCGTCCTTTCTAAATACGGGAAGTCGATTCTTGGTGTTGATTGTGATGAACAGGGCTTGTGAGTCACGGGAGATTTGAAACTGGTGAGGCATGAGGAGTACGTCCTTTGTGAGTGAGGTGAAAACTTGTGATGAGACTAAAACCAATTGGGGACTTGGTAAAGAGCTATGAGGGCGAAGCCCAAGATTCTTTTTGTGCCAGTACGGAAGGGCACAGCCCCCTCACAACAGGCGGCAAAGCCGAGAGCCGCTATTCTTAGGCGTGCACCTTAGGGCGGGCACGTCCTCAACACAGGCGGCGAATCTCCAACTCGCAATACTATTACTTCTTAGGCAAAGCTTGCGGAGACTCAAGTTGTTGGTTAAAAATCCAACAGCAGAAAGCTCATCCCATTTGATCAACGTAAAGGACAACCTTCATGAGAAAGTGTCTAGCGGTCGCACTTGCGTGTATTGTTCTGGCCGGCTCCTCGGTGCAAACAGCTTCCAGCCAATCTGCGGATCAACCCACACTTCGCACTACGTGAACGATGGCGTGCCGCAGAAGGCGAAGTGGGCGCGCGTCGAATGCAACTTCCCCGTCGTAAAACGCTGGGACAAGACGAACGATGGGCAGGGGCAACCCAACACCAACGAGATGTTCAAGCTGGCAGCGAACCCCGGCGAGTATGAATTCAAAGTGTTGTGGAACAATAAGCTCGCGCGCTCAATCAAGTTCACGGTCGGGCCCGATGGAAAACTCGACAACGGCATTGCCTCGGCAAATAAGGTCGGCACTGGGCGTGTCATCGTGCCGGTACAGATAGTAGGCGATCAGGATGGGCAGTGGGACAAGACGGTGTGGAAGACAGAGGCGTTCTATGGCAACCCGCTGACGGGCTTCACTCCGCCGCAATAAATCAGAATGGGTACTGCCCCGACAAAGGCGCGGACTTGCCTTGTGGTAGTCATGAGGTCAGCACCGCGCGGTAGCGGGTGGGCCGTGCACCGCCGCGTTATTCGGACTGGTACGCTCAATTCAACGTATCACCCCACCCGCTACCGCGAGGTGGTGCTGACTTCATGATTTTTACGCAGCATTCATTTACAGAATTCAAACTGATCACTACCCGCCTGTCCCATTTTCTCGACTTCACGTATGATTCGTCGCGTCCGTTGAATCACGGTGGAGCTAACAAGATGAGCGATCGGAAATACAATCAGCGCGGCTATATGCAGAGCGATCGCGAGTCGCACCAACGAAAGTCGCAATCAAACCCCCAATCAAAGCCTCAGGATCGTGAAGGCCCGCGCTCACCACGCATGATGGGATTTGGCGAGGCGTCGAAGTGCACCGCGTGCGGAGAAAAGGCGCCGGCAACCATAAACTTCGACAGCTCTTGCCCAAAGTGCAACGCTGATCTCCATAGCTGCCGTCAATGCACGCATTTCGATCCGGGCGCGCGCCTGGAATGTACAAAGCCGATCCCCTCACGGATAGTGAACAAACACGCGCGCAACACCTGCGAACTGTTCGCGGCTCGAGTCGTCGTCGAGCGCCAAACTTCGTCAGGCCCTCCAACGGGTGCTCGTGACGCGTTCGCAAAACTGTTCAAGAAGTGAAATGCTTCGGATGTTGGTGCAGCCATCGCAAGGTGAGTCGGTCGCAACCCTGCGCTGGAATTAGTGAACGCTATCAGCGTAAACCTCAGCGCGGATTTGCCTCAAAGTCTGAGTCTAGCTGCGTAGTCTCGATTCTTAGACTTCTGAGGCAAAGCCCCTCAGCGCTCGCAGTTCACTGTTCATGGCTCCCCGACTCACTACTCCATAACTCGGTTCGTGACTCCACAAGTTGACCTCACTCATTAAAAACCTTCTTTGGAAGTCGCACACCTGACAGTAAATTTGCATAATCACTTCGAATCATGGAGCCCTATCCCGAGTCACGATGAACTTTAAAGCGCGTCATCTTCTTCTGCTTATCGTTGTGACTGCAGCGTTCGCTGCCGGAGGGTGGACACTAACGCGCTTCACGCTGAAACCTTCTTCCCCCGGCGAATCTCCAAAAGTGCCCGTTCAACGCGCTTCAGATCCTGATTTGTGGGCGCGGAGCCTGGAAAAGGTAAAGGAGAATCGCGGCGACACCGGAAACGTAGCAATCGAAATTCCTTCAGAGCTGCGGCACTACGAAGATCGGCGTTGGTTTCTGGCGACGCAAGTCGCCGAGGTCAAGAAGTTCAATCTGCAGCCGGTGCAGGATTTTGTGGATCTCGCGGCGATGATTAAGCGCGGCGAAATGGTTTCCCTCCCGGCCGTCACCGACACCTATATCCTTTACGGAGTCGGGGCCAGAGTGGACGGTGACGCGTTTAGCAGATATGTCGCCAATCAAAACCTCGAACTTAACGATGAAGGCGGACTGCTCGATGCTTACGCGCAGCTTGAATCGGCGCACGCCAAACTGCAAAAGGAGATTTCGGATCTGCAGGCTCGGTTGGGCGCAGTGGGTGAGAAGGCTGGTACAAGACAAGACGAACTGGAGAGTGAAATCACAGCGCGACAGCAGGAGTTGAAATCGAACGAGGAGCACAAAGCGTTCATCAATCGGTACTACGGCCAATCTTCTGGTTCGCCGGGCAGCGGGCAGAAACTGTGGCGCGATTACGATTCGTTACAGGCGCTGGCAAAGGATTTCGGCGGACGTTCTTTCAATCTCGACGACTCATCTGACCGCCACACTTTGAAGGTTTATCTGCTTAGCTCACTAAGACCGCAGGCGCTGAAGGTTCTTGAAGAAATAGCAAAGCAGTACGAGGATAAGTTTGCTCGTCCGCTCTCGGTAAGTTCTTTGGTACGACCGGAACAATATCAGCGAGCCTTACGCAGAGTGAACCGCTATGCCGTGCTGATTGATACGCCGCCGCACTCCACCGGGCTGGCGTTCGATATCGATTATCGCTACATGAGTATCGCCGAACAAAATTTCGTGATGAATGAACTGGCACGCATGAAGCGCGAGAGCCGCATTGAAGTCCTGCGCGAACGCGGCGCTAATTTCCACGTTTTTGCTTTCATTAACGGACAGCGCCCCAGCGACGACCTAATTACCGCGTCTTTAGACGAAGTCGGACCTCCTGCAAAGCAAACAAATCATGCCGAGCAGGCGCAAAGGCGGGGACGCGGAGACGCGCGGGCAAGGGCGCGGTAAACCTAACGCTTTCAGCGTTACTTCGAGCATCGCCGAACCAGCTTCGCTGGTCGGCCTAATTTCAGGCGTTACGCGCCACAACCCGGAGACACCTCATGTCTAAGTTCCTTCGAATAGTCGCATCGGTACTTCTCGGCCTTCTCATTGGTAGCGCAGTCAACATGGGGCTCATAATGATCGGCGGCAAGATCATCCCGCCACCAGCGGGCGCCGATGTGACTACCATGGAAGGTCTAAAGGCTTCAATGCACCTCTTTGAGGCGAAGCATTTCGTCTTTCCCTTCCTGGCGCATGCCGTGGGAACTTTTGTTGGTGCCTTCATTGCTGGTTTGCTGGCACCGAACCGATCGATCGTTCCAGCATATGTAGTGGGTGGCCTCTTCCTTCTGGGCGGCATCACCAACGTCATCTTGCTTCCCGCGCCAGTCTGGTTCAGCGCGTTGGATCTGCTGGTTGCCTACCTGCCTGCTGCGTGGCTCGGTCAAGCGCTTGCCGCCCGCTTGCGCGGTGCCCGAAGCATTGTTGCCTAACCCGGCCGTCGAAGCTGATCAATGGAAAGGAGACTTATATGAAAGGCGTTGGAACAAAAAGAGCATTGTCACCAGAACAGCGTGAAGAACTTCTCAGCGCGTTGAAAGCCCGTTTTGAGAAGAACATGAGCCGCCATAAGGGTCTTGAGTGGACTAAAGTACAAGCAAAGCTGGAAGCGAATCCTGGAAAGCTGTGGTCGCTCAATGAAATGGAATCAACCGGTGGCGAACCAGATGTTGTTGGTCACGATAAAAAGAAGGGCGAATACATTTTTTATGATTGCTCAGCAGAAAGTCCTAACGGCCGCAGAAGCGTTTGTTATGACGGTGAGGCCCTGGAGTCAAGGAAGGAGCATAAACCGAAAAATAGCGCCATTGATATGGCAGCCGCGATGGGCGTTGAGCTTTTAACGGAAGAACAATATCGAGAGCTGCAGAAACTCGGAAAGTTTGATCTGAAAACGTCGAGCTGGGTGCAGACACCTTCTGATATTAGAAAACTCGGTGGTGCCCTCTTTTGTGACCGCCGCTACGACCAAGTCTTCGTGTATCACAACGGCGCGGATTCTTATTACGCCGCCAGGGCGTTCCGTGGCTCGCTAAGCGTCTAAGTTTGAACGGCTTGCCTCAAAAGTCTGAGTCTAGCTGCGCAATCTCACTGTCAGGAAGGTGGACCCTGGTCCCCGCTGAGTCCTAAAAAGTAAATTACACTTGGACAAAGCGCTTTCCGCCGTTGCACCTGTCATCGAGAACTAGAGGTTCCCAACGTTAGCGGGTATCAGCCAATAGAGGCGGCGTGTCAAGAAAAAACACTTCTGACTTTTGGCCCGACTGGGCCAACGGCTGTTTCAGCTTACTGACGTTTTTGTTTTTTGTTTTCGTACTCACACTTCACGAACGTTGGTACTGACTCGCAACTTCCCATAGGCGGAGCAATAAGTCCTCACCCTACGCGGCTTTTTCTTTCTTTTAAGCCGCAACCCGCAGGCCCTGCACCAGGCAAGCGAAACTGTTAGCCTGGCTAGCGGGCAGGTGAGTGAACTGCTCCAGACAGCCAAACGGGCTACGCATGAAGCGTTAGCTTCATGTGTGCTGCCGCCGCGATCTATGGCGGGTGGCCGCCTGTTAGGCAACCAATGGCAGCACAGGCACCAGAAGCTCAACGGTACCGTCTCGGCCTCACTCAAGGGTCAGCGGGATGACTGCCCCGCAGGCAGCCCCTCGCCGGGGCGGGCGGGTTCGTCTCACCAGTCATCATCGAGATACCGACACGGGCAGTCTCACATTCGTAGAAGTTTGGTGACCGCCTTGGCCCAATCAGGGTCCGGGCCTCGTCTGCCCAAGGGCAAACGGTTCCAGTCTCCGCGCGGGGCTTGGGGCGGTCACCGCTCGCGCGAGCTACCGACCAAACAGCAGCTCTTCGCGATACTCAGCGCGCTCCTTTAGCAAGTGATAAACCCCCTGCGCCAGTTTGTGCGCAATGATGTTATAGACCACCATTTGCCGCCCGCGCCCCCGGCGCCGGCGTAGTTGTCGTTCGTAGTAGCGCTTCACTCCGGGATAGCAGCGCACCGCATGCACCGCTGCTTGCGACAAGGCCCATTTCAAATAGTGATTTCCTTGTTTGCTGCCGCGCCCGCGCTTGCTGCTTTGTCCCGATTGCGCGATCCCCGGCACCACCCGACAGTAGGAGCTAAAGTCCTTCTCACTGGCGAAGCGTCCCAGTTCCCCCAGCTCATAGATGATGGTCATCGCGATGATCGGTCCGATCCCCGGTAACTGCTGCAGTTGTTTAAAGGCCCACTCTTTTTTCGCTTGCCCCAGGATGGTCTCCTCCAAGGCGGCCAACTGCTGCGTATACAACGCTATTCGCTCCAGTTCCTGCTGCGCATGCAGCCGCACCAGCGGATGCGCAAACCAGCTTGCCAAATCGGCCGTCTCCGCCTGCTTGATCTCCTGCTGTTGCCGCGACAAGATCCCGTGCCGCAGTAACAGGCGGCGCAGACTGCCATATTCCCCCGCCCGCACCTGCACCAGCCGCGCTCGCCGACGCAGCAGATCGCGCACTGGGCGCGTCTCCACCGGGTAGATGTAGGCCGTGGGAATCATCCCCGCCAGCAGTAACTTCGCCAGTGCGAAAGCGTTGCGCCGGTCCGTCTTCACCTTCGCGGCCGTGATCATGTGCAACCCCAGCGTGTGGGCCAGCACTACTTTGAACCCTGCTGCTCTTAAGCCATCCACCAGCCAGTACCAGTTGAACGTGCTTTCCACCACGATCTCCAGCTCCTCCCGGTAAGGCTCCAGCAGCTGCTTGATTTGCTCCAGCTTATTCGCGACCTTCTCTTCCAACACTTTCTTTACTCGCTTATCGATTACGCAAATCTGACTTTCTCTTGCACTCAGATCGATTCCACAGTAGAAACTCATTGGCGGCCTCCTTTATGGCGAAGGAAGTGATAGAGCGGGTGAATCATACTCGCCTGCTCTATGGCCGCCTCTATTGAGTATCAGGGTTCACCTTCCTGACAGCGAGACTGCGCAGCTCGATTCTTAGACTTCTGAGGCGAAGCCCCTACTTACCGCTATCCATGTGCCAGCCAGGATTAACCCACTGACCGTTGCGCAAGACGAATACTTCGCTGACGCGGCCCGACTGTTTGATTCGTTGGCCGCCTTGCTCCAGTTCGTACGAATAATTTGAATACACGAAGGCGGCGGCCCCGTACACTCGGATTTCCGTTTTGGGAAATTCGAGTTTCACGAGCTTGCCCGCGCCCTTTGCAAACTCGACGGAGCCGTTGAGAATCGTCTGATGGTTGGACCAGTTGTCATGTCCCGCTTCGATCGCGATTGTTTCCTGCGGGATCGGTTTTTCCAGAGTCGCGCGGTCACCGGTGAAATATGCGCGCCACACAGCTTCGCGCGCATCCAATAAACGTTTTTTCATTTCATCGCCAATTGACCGCGGCGTGGCCAACTGTTCTTCCCACGACTCCTGATGGAGCGCAGTGTCACTGCCGCTCTGAATCCAGTTCCCCTTATCTTTCGTGTAGAAATCGCAGATACGCAGCGCTCGATGCGGCGGCGCGCCGGGCCAATCTGATTCGACGTCGGCTACAAAGCAGACGAACGCAGCGTCGCCTTTGAAGATCATGTCGAACTCTCGGAACTTGTAGCTCTTCATTCCGTAAGGGCTCTTCGGATCTACCTGGTTCCAATCCATGTAACCTTCGATACCTTTGATCATCGTACGGGAGCCTTCGAGATAGCCGAGCCAATTTTCCGCGTGCGTCGCGCGCAGAGCCGCGGCGTCTTTATTAATGAACGCCTGAAAGATGCTCTCGATGTGGGAACGAATCGCATTGCGATCAGCCGCACGATCGTCCTGCAGGTTCGCGGTTGAAACATGGATCGTTAGGTTGGCGAAGAGAGCCGCGCCAAGCATGAACGAGAAAAGAGAGAAACCGAGGATCCTAAGAATCATTTGAAACACCTCCTAAGGCAATGTGTACAGTCGGCGTCCACGGCAGTTGCGGCTCCGGGCTGTCCTGCCAAGCATGAGAGCGCCTGCGGGAACGACACTAGTAAGATTGCGACTATGACTGGTGAATTCGTTCTGACTGAATCAGACTTCTGTTTCTGACCGCTGACTTTGGGTTGCCGTGGGCCCGAGATACTATTGCACCCTGCCACCGCTTTGGAAGCGGAAGTCTCATTCACCCCAAACCTTCAGGTTGGGGGATCGGCGGAGGCCAGTTGCACCGGCAACCATTTCAATGGTTTCTCAACCGGAGCTTTGAGTTGGTCAACGTGAAACCATTGAAATGGTTCAGTAACGTTCGCACACCACTTTGATCCCCAACCTGAAGGTTGGGGTGAATGAAACAACGCCATCATCACCATCCTTGGGTGCACTCAGAAAGGATCTGACACAGGAACTCTTACTCTCACTCCTTCGGCAGGCGGTTAGTAATGAAGTCTGCAACTCTGCTGGCGCCGGGTGGGTCCATGTTTGCCAACACCGCAATCACGTAGCCTGGGCAGGGACAAATTTTGAGTTCGCCGTTCATCCCTGGCGCGCCACCGCCGTGGCCGAAACAACGCAGGCCGTTAACATTCGCATCCCCGAATCCATAAGCGTACATACCACCCGGTGTTTCGACCTTCCCAGTCGTCAGCATTTCCGTGTGCTTCGCATCGAGCAATTTGTGTGTTTGCAGCGCGGTGGCAAACCTCGATAGATCGTCCACCGTTGTGTAGCCCCCGCCAGCCGAGGTTCCGCGGAAGGGCAGCGTGTCTGTGTTGGGCCGCAAGCCACTGCCATTGAATCGCGTGTAGCCAATGCTTCGATCAGGCACCAGTTGCTCTTCCGGTTCGGAAGCAGTGTCAGTCATTCCCGCTGGCTTGAAAATGTGATCACGAACGTAGTCGTAATAACTCTGACCACTCATTTTCTCTATTAACACGCCGAGCAGAAGAAAACCGTAGTTGCTGTACTGCCAGCGAACGCCAGGCTCGGACTCCAATGCGCGATTACCGTAGAGCTTCACATAATCCTGCAACGTCTTTAGTTCAAGACGGTGCTTATCGAATTCAGGACCAAAAATGTCGCCCGTGGCCCCGGTGTGCGAAAGCAATTGTTCGATCGCTACCCTGGAGGCAACGTCCTTATTCGGATAATCGGTGAGGTAGTTGCCAAACGGCGCTTTCAGATCGAGTTTGCCGCTTTGCACCAGTTGAAGTGTGGCAACCGCGGTGAACATCTTGTTCATTGATCCGATTCGAAAGCGCGTCTTCAAAGTATTGGGAGTTTTCTTTTCACGGTCTGCCAGACCGTACGCCTGAGCAAAAACAGTCTTGCCGTTCTTTGCGACCAGGACCGCACCTGAAAAACGATCAGCAGCGCTGTGCTCATCCAGTTGTTTTCGTAAGGCGGCGATCAGCTCGCTCTCGCTTAAGTGAGGCAGAGCAAATTCCGCCGGTCGCGCGGTCCCCTGCAAAGCGAGTCTGGTTATCTGGTGCGGCGCACCGGCGTCGACCTCAACAGTAAAACGAACAAACTGATCCGAGGCGCGCTCCTGGACCAGAGCTACGATCTTCACGGGTGTCGACTCCTCGACTTTCTTTACGTCGAAGCCGCCGGACATGCCTCGCAACGCCATTTCGCGATCAGCACGCTCAAGACGAGTAGGAGCATTCTTGCGCAGGAACTCCTTATGTTTTTCGGCATCTCCCGCATTGAAAACTTCCAACCAGGCTTTTGCCTGATTGCCGGCCGGAGTATCGGGAAACAGTGTTTGCGCAAGGCCATCACCGCGATGAACAGGAAAAGTACCGCTACGCCGACGAACGTAAGGGGATCGGTGGGCTTAACCTCGACCAGCATGCTCGCCAGGACTCGGGTAAGTGCGAACGCTGCGAGCAGACCAATCGCAATCCCGATCACGCTCAGGTAGATTCCCTTCCCGACCATCAAAACGAAAGATGCGCGACGGTGCGGCGCCCAGAGCCATGCGCACTCCGATTTCCGCAGTTCGCTGGCGAACCGAAGTAGCAAGCACGCCATACAAACCAACACCGGCGAGCAGCGCTGCAATCGTTGAGAACACTCCGATCAGCAACAGCGAAAAGCGTGTCTGCGCCTGGGCCTGGACCACGCGCGAGTCCATCGACAACATTTCGTTGATCAATGTCTCCTTCCCGGCGCGGCGGACCACGTCGCGGACGGCGCCGGCAAGAGCGGCCGGGTCTCCATCGGTGCGGAGCGCCCACCAGGAAGCAGCCTGGTTATTCACATGGCCGTCGGTGATGTAGAGCTGTTCGCGGCCCGGTTCGACCAGCGAGGTGTTGCGTTGATGGGCCACCACACCGATGATCTCTCCCCATTGGGCCTCGGGCGTGCGAACGCGAAAGAGGATGCGTTTGCCGACCGCTGACTCATTTGGAAATGCCTTCGCGGCCAGTGCCGTATCAACTATGAGCAGGTTGCGGTCGGGCGTGCTGTCGTCCTGGGTGAAGGTGCGTCCGGCGATAAGTCTGCTACCCATCGCCTCGAAATAGCCGGGCAGTACAATCTGAAGATCGGCAGCTTGAAACTTGCTTGGGTCTGATAGCGCTTCAGCTCCTCCCCAGCGTACGGGACTGAATCCGCCGGCGAGCGGCAACGGCGCCGACGCGGTGACACTGTTCACTCCTGGAATCGCGTCGAGTTGTTCACGAAGCTGGCGCTTGAAGCTCCCAACTTCCTGCGGCGTGTTGCCGATGTTGCCAAGCAGTTGAAAAGTCAGCAGCCCGCGTGGTTCAAAGCCGAGGTCCACGCGTTGAATGGCAAGAAAAGTGCGGAACATCAATCCCGAGCCAATCAGCAGTACGAAGGCAAGCGCAACCTCCACTACGACCACGGCGTTACGCAACCCAGCAGCGCCGAGTGCTCCGCTTCGCCCGCTCGTTCGCAAGATGTCCATGAGATTCGGCTTCGCGGTGCGGATGGCGGGAATGATGCCAAAGAGCACTGCGGACAAGAGTCCCGCCAAGATCGAAAATCCCAGCACCTGAAGATCTATCCGGACTGCATTAAGGCGAGGCAGATTCTCCGGCGCGATCGCAAGCAGCTGATAGATACCTAAGTAAGCAAGACCAACACCTAAGGTCGTTCCGAGCACGGCTATCAGCAGCGCCTCGGAGAAAGTCTGCCGAACCAGCGCCCACCAACCAGCACCCAATGCAGCCCGAACAGCCAATTCTCGTTCACGCGATGCGGCTCTCACGAGCATCAAATTCGCCACATTCGCGCAAGCAATCAGCAGCAGGAAAATAACCGCACACATGAGCGCGAGAATCGCGGGCCGCACTTCATCAACAAGGTGCTGATTCATTCTCGCATCATATGTAATCTTCATAATCTGCGGATATCACCCTCGAAACAATGACTCGAGCTCTTTCGATGCCTTTTCAACTGTGCGTTCGGCGTCTTTAATCACACTCGCCGCCTCTTCTATATCGGATTGGATGCTTTGCGCGCGTTGGGCCGCAGCTTCCGAAGCGGCTTCTGCTTTCTTCAAGCTCGCTTCGACTTCGCGCCTGTGCTTATCGGCCTTCTTCGCCTCGGCATCCGCCTTTTTCTGCGCCGGCTCCAAACTCTGTGCCCGGGCACGGGCTTCGGTCAGCGACCGCTTCGCATCCTGCAGTGAAACTTTCGCGGCAGCTATCGTCGCGTTACGCGTCTTTTCAACGCGGCGTACATCCGCACCCTGCGCGGCTTTTGGATGCCTGGTCGTGGCAACGCTGATGGACTTCTGTGGCGGCGCAGTTCTCGACAGTTCCTTCATCGTCTTCGTCGTACCGGCGGCGGGAACGAATGAGGCGAATGACTCGAAACCCGGGGGATCGATGTCGTGAGTCAGACGCCCGGGACGTGGAGCATTCGAACGCGACGCGTGGGATAGGGTGACGGACATCGCCTCGAGAGTAGTTGTGATGCGGTGGATGGTGTCGGGCGCCGGGCTGTGACCCGCAGCTCGCAGCAATGACGCTGCCAGATCTGAAAGATCCGTGAGCGCCTCGCGTCGCGCGTCGAGGGCTCCGCGCATATCCGCTATCTTTCCGGATGCCTGTGCTTTGTGGAAGCGCTCACCTGACGCGATCAGTTCGTCGAATGCCTCGCGGTGATTCCAGTAGAGTTGGTTCACGGCCCACGCCGAGATCGAAGGCTTCCCGAGCGCCTTCACGAGAACCGCGTCATCGCCACGCCCGCTCTTTTTTAGCTGTGCGGCCAGCGCATTGCGCGCGCCAGTGAACTCAGCCAACGGGAGCCTGAACAGAGCATCAACATCATTTCCAGGATCATTGACGCGCACTAGCTTCAGGTCGCTGCGCTGCCTTTCCCTCTTTCTCATTGTTCATCCAGTGTCTCACCGTTTTCAGCGCTTCATCAATTGCAAGGCAAATTGGCACAACTGGACTTCTTGCTTTTGTTGACGGGCGGGGCGGGTCGCTCGAGCGTGGTTTCGCTCGGCAAGGATTTGGTGGCCGGGTAACCGATCAGAAGCGCGAACGGTTAGAGGCCCAAGCCAGACAGCAGAATATTCTGGGGCGGCACACAGTGAAATACGGGTTCGAGTTTTATCAGAATAGGTTAAAGCTTGATTCCGTATTTACCGGCCCGACGCGAGACTTCGGGGCGGGTGTGGTCTATAGCGGGTTCAACGTAATCAATAGATTTGGAGTCTGCACGGTTCAGGGCACAGCCATTGTGTGCCCAGCCGGCGCACTGACCAGTCGGGTGAACGCTTTGCTTGCCGCCGGTCAGTTGCCGGCTGGAATTGCAAGCGCAACAACAAATCCCACACTGACGTCCGTTCAGCTCAGCCTCAACCCTTTCCTGATTCGATCGACCACCGGGATCAACATAGCTCGCGACAGCACCGGAGGAGATTACATAACCTCGAACGTCGAGAGCCTCTACGGTCAGGATGATTTTCGACTGTCCAGAGGCTTTCAATTGAATTTTGGAGTGCGGTGGGACTTTCAGCAACTGAAAGACGGAAACTCAACGTATCTGAAGCTGAACAGCTTTAAGAACAACCTCCAACCGCGTCTTGGTCTAATCTGGGATTTCACGAGCAAAGGCAGGGGCAAACTGTTTGCAAACTATGCGCGTTTTCTTGAAGTGCCGATGCCGATGATGTTCCTGTTTTCTGCTGGCGGCGTTGCCTTAGGCTCCTCCGCAAACGTCAATAGGTTGAATGCGCCTGCGGGTTCATCCATCACGATCGACAACAGTAGTTGTTGTGGGGCGACACCCCCTGATTCCGATCTGAAGCCGCAAACGGTGAGTGAAACCACCGCAGGGGTTGAGTATGAAGTATCGAATGACCTTACACTCGGCTTCCGTGGTGTCTATCGCGCACAAGGTTCAGTGATAGAGGACGGCTCATTCGACGAAGGGCGGACATTCTTCTTATTCAATCCAGGTGAGAGCGAAACCGAGCGTATGGCCTGTACAACTCCATTCGGGTGCTTCGGCCGCGCTCGGCGTTACTACCGCGCACTCGAGATTACGGCCACTAAGCGGTTCACAACGAACTATCAGTTCATTGCTTCTTACGTGTATTCAAGTCTGACTGGTAACTATGAAGGCTTTTACTGTAATGACAATAACCAGGGTCTCGCGAATCTATCCACGTTGTTCGACATTCAGAGTTTGCTGGCGAATAAGTACGGCCGTCTGCCGAACGATCGACCACATCAGTTCAAGTTTGATGGCAGTTATCGAACGTCATGGAAGGTGATGGTGAGTGTATCGTTTCGAGCGCAATCGGGAATACCATTCAACGCCTTGATTCCCCACCCTCTGTATGGCGATAACGAAGGGTTCGAAGTGCCGCGGGGCACTGCCATCAACCCGCTTACGGGTAGTAATCGAACTCCTGCAACTTACAGCCTCGATCTCGGTGCGCACTATCCGATAAAGCTTGGAGAGGATAGTCAGTTGCGTCTTCAGGTCGATTGGTTCAACGTGACGAACGCGCAGCACGCGATCAGGCAGGACGAAACCTTGAGAACTAACAGCGGCATTGCCGGAGCCCAGGGGATTCAGTTTCCCAATCCTTTTTTCGGTCAAGGCACCATCTTTCAATATCCATCGTCACTTCGTGTCGGGGTCAAGTGGCAGTTCTAAGAGACCTTGCGTTGAGTCTGCGACTGTCTCTTGACACTCGTTTTGCGGTTGAAGGATGGCAACTTCCAGAGCTTAGGGTGGGCTTTGCAGAAGAGTCGGGGTCTTAGATGCCCGATGTTTATAGCCCTCAATTCCCTGAGTGATTCCGCACTGTAACGGGAAACGTCGTCTGTTGGAGCCTTAACTGTCCACTTCGGCGGGGCATAGCCACCGCCTCACATCCGGCGGCAGAGCCGAATACATCAAATACCTTTTTCAGTCAGGGCTCTATTGAAGCTTCCCAAACCAGCCGCGCCGCTCCATCCACTTGGCAAACTCCAATACGGGTGAAACTGTAAAGGACGCGGCGAGGATGATGAACCAGTCAGTCAGCGTCAGCCCGTACGTGCCGAAGGTTCTTTCCAGAATTGGCACGTAAATTATCAAGGCAAGCAATACCAGCTCCCAGATGATAGCCAGGTTGAGCCACTTGTTCGCAAAGGGATGGCGCAGCACCGAATGCCGGTCAGAGCGGAAATTATAAGCCTTGAAGAACTGGATCAGCACGAGAGAAACGAACGTCATCGTCATTGCCTCTTGAACACTGCGCCCTGAGTTCAAAGCCCAGACGAAGAGGCTCAGGTTAACTAGAGTGGACCATAGACCTCCCACCAGCATAAGCAGGACGACGGGCCGCGTGAAGATCCCTGTGCGAGGGTCGCGCGGTGGTCGCTGCATCAGATCTTCCTCCGGCGGGTCAACAGCCAGAGCCAGAGCTGGGAGACCATCGGTAGCCAGATTGACGTAGAGGATTTGCACCGCCGACAGCGGCAGTGGCAATCCCGCCACTGTCGCCCCCGCCATTAGACCGATCTCGCCGATGTTCGACGACAACAGGTACATCAAATATTTTTTGATGTTGCTGAAAATGCCGCGGCCTTCCTCGACGGCAGCGACGATTGAGGCGAAGTTGTCATCAAGAAGAGTCATCGCCGCCGCTTCTTTTGAAACGTCGGTGCCGGTAATGCCCATCGCTATTCCGATGTCCGCCTTCTTGAGCGCGGGAGCGTCGTTCACTCCATCACCCGTCATCGCGACGATCTGTCCTCTTTTCTGAAGGGCCGTGACTATGCGCAACTTGTGCGTAGGAGAAACGCGCGCACAAACTTCAATCGACTCAATCACGCGCTCCAGCTCTGCATCATCCATCGCCTCCAGTTCCGGACCAGCGACGATCCGTTCGTTCTTGCTGATGCCTAATTCGCGTGCGACAGCTCCAGCCGTCAAGGGATGATCGCCTGTAATCATGATCACCTTGATTCCCGCTTGCTCGCACTCATGGACCGCATTGCGCGCTTCCCGCCTCGGAGGATCAATCATCCCGACGAGTCCAAGGAGCGTCATGTCTTTGTCCGCGGCATCGGGTGAAGTGTCGCGCTTCCGCGCCACCGCCAGAATCCTGAGCGCTTCTCCAGCCATCTCACGCGCAACTTCCAGGATCTCTTCCCGGCGCGCCTCGTCCATTGGCGCTTTGCCATCTGCCGTTAACTCAAACTCGCACGACGGCACGATCACTTCCGGAGCGCCTTTGGCGTAAGCAGTCACGCCCTCTGGAGTTTCGTGCAGAGTAATCATGCGCTTGGTCTCTGCACTGAAAGGAATTTCTGAGACGCGGGAGAACTGCGCATCAAGTTTCGTTTTGTCGAGACCACCTTTTGCCGCCATCACCACCAGCGCACCCTCGGTCGGGTCGCCTTTGATCTCCCACTTGTCGCCCGCTTCGTTCCGTTCCAGGCGCGCGTCGGAGGAAAGAGCTGCTGCCCGCAATAGGACCGACATAGGTTCACTTGGTTCAACTTCAGTGCCGTTTTGTGAAAACTTACCGTGTGGGTCGTAACCCCTGCCTGAAACCTGCAGCAGCTGCCCACCGACAAACAATCGACGCACCGTCATCTCGTCACGTGTCAGGGTGCCCGTTTTGTCCGAGCAAATAACCGACGTACTTCCGAGCGTCTCCACAGCAGGGAGTCGACGCACGAGCGCATTTCGTTTGACCATTCTCTTAACGCCGAGAGCAAGCGAGATGGTAACGACGGCGGGAAGAGCTTCGGGAACAACGGCGACCGCCAGCGCCACACCGAAGATGAGCATCTCCACAAACGGTTGACCACGAAACAACCCGAGCGCGACGATCACCAGGACCACGCCGAACGAAACGCGCGCCAGTGTCTTGCCAACGCGATCGAGATTGTGCTGCAAGGGCGTCTTCGCGGTATCGACGCTCTCAAGCAATCGGGCGATCTTGCCAAACTCCGTCGCCATGCCGGTGGCCACTACGACTGCGCGTCCCCGCCCGTAGGTCACGACCGTACCTGCATAGGCCAGGTTTTTCCTGTCGCCTGTTGGCAGCCGCTCATCATCCAGGGGCCTTGTGTGTTTTTGAACGGGAGCTGACTCGCCAGTCAGCGGAGCTTCCACCGTTTGCAGGTTCACGGCTTCTATCAACCGCGCGTCGGCGGGTACTTTGTCTCCCGTCGCCAGCAGAATGAGATCACCCGGGACGAGCTCGAGCGCATTAATTCGCCTTTCGCGCCCCTCGCGAACGACAGTCGCAGTGGGTGCGGCCATTTCTCGCAAAGCTTCGATGGCGCGTTCCGCACGGTACTCCTGCACGAATCCGAGGATCACCGCGAATAGCACGATCACGGTGATGGCAATCGCCTCAATACCGTGGCCCAGGAAAGCCGAGAGCGCCGTCGCAATTAACAGGATGATGATAAGTACGTTCTTGAACTGTTCCAGCAGAATGGTCCAGGGCAAGATCCGGGCAGCGACCTGAAGCTGGTTTGGGCCGTACTCACTCAGACGGCGTTCGGCTTCTGCCATGGTCAAGCCGCGGGGGCTGAACCTCAGCTTCTCGAAAGTTTCGTCGACACTCAGTGTGTGCCACTGCTGGGCGTCAACGTCACTCTCAGGCAAGACATCCACCGACATTAGTTTGGTTTCCTCTCTGGACTTTTGCCTGGGCAGTACCACTCATAGCACGCGCGATACTTCAACGGAGCATCGCGCCGCCTGCGCAACCGCCGATGAGACGCTGCCGTGCAGAAGGTGTTGCAAGCCGTGCACATCCCTCGTGCCGACAAAGATGGAATCGGCGCCCCACTCGTCCGCTTCTCTGCTGAGAACGTGAACCGGGTCACCGTCCTTGCTGACCTCAGATGTCGTCAGACCCGCGTGGCGCAATTTCCCAACAGCGATATCGCGCGCCTCAGAACTCAATAGAGAATGCGCTGTGATTAAGCGCGCTTCGCTACCCTCCGGCCACTCGCGCGACACGACCGCGTCGACGGCTACTTCAGAGTCGTGCTCGCCGTTGAAGCCAACCACGATTCGAACTGGTTCTTTGCGCTTTTCCCCCGAACATCTGGCCACCCGCACCGAGCAGCGAGCTTCGTAAAGCACCCTCTGAGAAACACTACCTAAAATGAGACGGCCACCCACTAGAGGGTGCTTGTGAGAACCGACGACGATAAGGTCCGACTCAGCGCTTGCAGCCATCTCGAGTATGGCCCAGGCGGGCGAGTCGCACCGCACCTCACTCCTCACACTCCATGCCGGAAAGTCTGCCTTAACCCGCTCGACACCCCGGTCCGCGAAGACTTGTGCCTCGTTGAGAGCCCTCTCCGCGCGTGCTTTAGCGTGTCGCTCAAGCTCGGGGATGCGAACCGCCGGCACGTCATCAGCCGCCAGTTCGTCATCGGGTGGAGGCGCGATGATGTCAGCCACGGTCATGACTACTGCGTCGACGGCCGGCGGTAGTCCGGCGCGTCCTAAATCTGCAAGAGCCGCATCGGAGCAGCTTGAGCCGTCGTAAGCGATCAATACTTTCGAGACCTTTTTCATCCTCCACCTCCTTCTCAACGTCAGCAGACCCTAATACCGGCGTAAAAGGTCAAATCATGTGACAGCGATGCAAAACGCTCCTGATTTCGAGCGTCGGACCAGCACATTCCTTCTACTGAGAGTTACGCCCAGGGATTGAGGGAGGGAGATGTTAGATCGGACCTGAAGCGAGGCCATACCAGGGCGATTCCGGCCGGGATCAAATCGGAAGTCTTTTGGGGACAGCAGAACCTCGCGCACCTTCTAGTCCTTTCGCACGTCAACGCAAGTCTTACTTGCCGCGCGATGCGCTAAAAGGAAAAAACCCTCTGCGCGCCGCGTGAGCCGCAAAAGGTCTTGGTCGTCGAGCTACTTTTCGCTCTACCCGATGTGCCGGATGTTCTTCGTAGAACACCGTGTTGTCGGCGTCATCGGACCATTTAAGCAGGCAACCTACTCCCCTTTTGATTGCCGTCATTCTACAACCAGGCACACGAAGAATTCAACGGGATCTTTAAAAAAGGGGCAAGCGAAGATTTGTACTCACAAGCTCAAATACCCATGTTTCCAAGCATTTGACGGGAAGACTTCGCAATTGGTTTAACACCTGATCAACATGGGTCTTGACGACACGTAGCAGTATCTGTATTTTCCCATTAGCCCCAAGATTTGCCGGATCCACTCATATGACAACCAGTTTTCAATAGTCTTTCCCCGGCAGACGTAACAGTCTTGCCTGTTGCTGCAACCCTCACCAACCACAAGCCGAAAGCAGCCATTAGCTGGGTTTAAGGCTCGGCGTTGGCAAACAAGAATCAGAGAGTTTAGAAGCGACCGTGTGCGGGCAACGCTTAAGGGTTTTTGCGTCGGCAGATCTCCACCGGCCGGAAGTCGATCGCAAAAACAAACGCAGCCACATATTCGGAGGACTTTGATGAAGAATCACCTAAGGAAGCTCAGCTTGCTCGGATCGCTCGTACTCTTATCGACGCTAGTGTGCTTACCTCGAACGCAAGCGAATCGTTCGAGTTATTCCACTCAGCCTATCGCGACACCTTCGGGTAGTAACGCCTTCGCGACTAACAGTCCCGCAGCCCTCTTATCCTTTGCGAACACGACTCCAATTAGGGTTCCTGGAGCGGTTGGAAGCAGCTCTGGTCCCGCAAGCCCCTACCCGTCGGTCATCAATGTCTCGGGCGTTAGTGGCACAGTCTCGCACGTTGCAATCAAGCTCGTGAATGTAAATCACACCTTCCCGGACGATCTTGACGTTCTCTTAGTAAGCCCAACCGGCCAAAACTTAATCATGATGTCGGATGCCGGTGGCGGAGTTGACCTGGTCAACAATACGATCACGATAGACGATACTGCTCTCACCGAATTCCCGGATTCTACTTCAATCGGGACTGGCACGTTTAGACCGACGAACTATTTAGGTGGCGATACATTTCCGAGCGTTGCTGCCCCTTACGTCTCACCCGCCCCGATCGGTGCAGCCACCTCAGCCTCCGTTTTCGGCGGTCACGACCCGAATGGCGACTGGCAGCTCTTCATCGTCGACGACACCGGAGGCGACAGCGGAAATGTAAATGGAGGTTGGGAGTTGATAGTTAATTCAGGCGGAGGGGTTGTTCCCTGCTCACTCACCTGTCCGACGAGCATCACAGTCGATACGGATCCGGGATCGTGCGAGGCTGTCGTTAACTATCCGAGTGCTTCTGTGGAAGGCAACTGCGGTGCGTTGACCTACAGCCACCCATCAGGTTCGTCATTTCCGCTGGGTACCACCAGGGTTACTGTCACTGCCGCCGGGTCAGGCAATGGCACCCAAACCTGCGCTTTTGGTGTGACGGTTACCGACAGCCAGGCACCGGTGATTACTACGAACATAGCAGTCTCATCAATCGGACCACCATTCGACCATACGCTGGTCAATGTTGGCTTGAGCGGTAGCGCCACGGCCAACTGTTCCAATGTGGGCCCAGTCCAGGTAGCCGTGTTCAGCAATGAGGATGAAGAGTCCTCGGACGACGGTAATTTTTCGCCTGACGCCAGGGATATTGCTCTTGGCACGTTGCAGTTGCGTAGGGAGCGAATCGGGTCGGGCGCCGGCAGGATCTACCTAATCATAAGCAGTGCTTCAGATGCTTCTGGAAACACTGGATACAGTTGCAATACGGTTACAGTGCCGCTTAGTAACAATGCCTCCCACCGGGCTGCCGTCAACGCTCAGGCTGCGGCCGCGGCCGCGCAATGCCAGGAAACTGGAGCTCCACCGGCGGGCTACGAAGTTGTTGGCGATGGCCCAACTATCGGGCCTAAACAGTAGGCACAAGCGGGATGTATCATTCGGCCCGGCACACGCGATCGAGTTAGTTGGCGTTCGCCTCAGATCATTTCGCAACCGCAGATCGAGAAAATCGTAATAGTCTCCCGCAGCCGCGTGCGGAAGCTCTCGTGTCCGCCGCCAACGTTCTGAGGTTTAGGTCCAGCTTCCCGACTGGAGAGGTTCCATTTCGAGTGGGAGGTTATTTCGTCGTGGGAGGTCGGATGCGCGCAGTGGTTTCTAGAGCCTGGCGCCCGCTGCTGGAGATCTTCTTGAGTGGTTCGCGCAAGAGCACTATGTCCGGCTTATCTTCATTCAGCAACTGCAGACACTCATCAGCGTCCCTAACGATCGCCTCGAGTTGCTGGTGAACTTCGTGAGCAATGGAAGCCGCAGCCTCTCCCGTATTGGCAGCCTGGGTCGCTTGAGCTAACTCCATCTGTGTCCGTGCCAAACTCTCTCGGGCCAACTGATGCTCAATTGCCAGGCCGGCAATGCGCGTCGCAACGTCGGTGAGAGAGGCTTCATCACCGGTCGGCGTGCGCGGCTCGCGGTAATACATGGCAAACGAACCAAGGACTTTTCCACGTCCCGACATAATCGGCGTCGACCAGCAAGCTCTCAGACCACTCGCCAACGCCAGTTCGCGGTAATCTTCCCACAGCGGATTGGCAAGCATATCAGTGACCACAACTGGCTCACCTCGGTACATAGCGGTCCCACACGACCCATGCTTTGGCCCAATCGGACCACCGTCGACAGCCCTGACATATTCCTCTGGAAGACTTGGCGCCGCGCCGTGCCGAATGTGGTCGCCGTCGTCGCTGAGCAGCAAAACAGAGCAAAGCATGTCTGGCGCCTGCGCCTCGATCAGAAGCACGAGCCGCTCGAGGATCTCACTGAGCGGCGCGTTGGCAGCCACCATTTGCAAAATCCTGCTTTGGCCCACGCGAAAATCTGTTTCAGCTTTGTGGGCGATCGGTGTTATGCGAGGCAACCTGGCCGTCTTCTCTCCAGGGTCTTCCTGCGGGTCCGCAAGTGCGTGATTGTGATCCAGTTCTTCCATCTTCATTTCCCTGCGCGCCCATTATTCTACGCCCCTTCCGGCAGCAGAAGCCATATCGTGCCGGCACTGGATTGTTCTTGCTCAGTTTGCGCGAGATGAAGGAATGACGCCTGAGCGGGAAACGCGCTAGCGTCGGATCCAGGTGCGGAGACACGTGGCAGTGTTCACGGGAAGTTAGGTACAGACTTCACTCTGCAAGAAGGAGATAGCGGGACTGAGGATTCAGCAGAACTATGGTGAACGGTGAAAGCCCTCTCCCCGTGGCCGATAGGTGACCAGTTCAGGATGTTCGTGGGCAAACGACTGCGCGATGAAGCAGTCCCAGCAAACCGGCTGGTGAGTGGCGAGCGAAGTCAGCAGATCCTTGCCCGCCAGCTCGCGCCATGTGACTAACTCCTCTTCAGGACTTTGCAAAGCAGGTTTGTGATCCAACGTTTGGATCAGTGTGAATGGCTTACCACAGTAGACACATGATTTGCACTGATACCACCTCATCATGACGCCACGAACAAGACATTCGTCCGATGCGATGTCGAGCTGAACCAGACACTCCTGACCGCAACTTTGATAGAGCGGCCAGCGAGCACAGTTTTGCAACCGGATGTCTGGTTGGCCCAAGGCCGAGGTCAACGCGGCGTGTACCGCATCGACCTCGACGATTGCCGCCTCACCGTTTCCCGGACAGACGATGATGCGCGAATCTCGGTGGCGGACATACGCCCAAACAAAATAACGAATCCCGAAAAAGAGGACTGTTGCCACCACCGCGGTAACAACCACATACATAACGAGCGTCACGTTGCACCTCCTAATCAGAGTTGGTTACAGACCTGTCGTCTGGTTCGAGCGTAAACCACCGAGCCGATCTTTCTTTGGGGCCGCAGTCAATCTATGTTTCCTTCAAGCGCTGATTGAATCCCCCTTGCAGCTAGCGTTCTTCTGAACACTTGAATAGGCAATGTACGTGCCTCTCAGCTATGGCGACTTATTGCAGGAAGGTTAGTCGTTGCCCGTGTGAGGTGGGAAAACTAACCCAGAAATCTGCGGAAAAGCCCGCACCTGGAGTCTGGAGATCGCAATCAAAGTTTTGCCTGAAGACTCAATGGATCAACCGACTGTCTTCTGCCTTGGAAATCAATCATCGCGGCGTCCCTGTCGTTATGAGACGCGTTGCGCGACGGTGAACGATGCAGGATTGCTGGAAGCTAAAGCTGTTCAGGTAAGTGTTGGACGGTCCGCTTGCTCAGATATTCTGCCAGCGTTTTGTCGGCAGTTTGAATGTGGACGACGAGCCAGCTGCGAAGTGCTTCAATCAGACCATGCTTGTCCGTCGCTGTACCCGTCGCGAGGCTATCCTTTAGCTTTTGCACCTCACCCAGCAACCGTTCGTGCTCCAGCAAATGAGACTCATAAGCTTCGTAGGCATGCAGCTTCATAGCAAGCTGTTCGGAGAGGAAGTGAAGGTTTGTGTGTTCAATCAGCTCATTGAGCAGTGCGTAGACCAAACTGTCGTCAGCTCCGCTCCGGACAGCAGCTTTAAGATCATTGAGCAAGCTAAGTTGGCCCGCATGCTCCCGATCCATCGAAGCCACGCCGAAGTTCAGTTCCGCTGGTTCCTGCATTTCGTTCATCATTGCTTATTCTCGCATGCCTCTTTCCCAGGCTGGCATCCAGAAACTTCGATTGAATTTCAATCTACTGATGGCCAGTCGTCGTTTGAGTAGCCCTGCCACAACAAGTCGAGCGTGCTGCGCTTAAAGCAGGGTGTGAATGAGAAGTCGCTGGCGAAGCCTCTGTTACAGACCACTAGTTTGGGCCAGTCAGCGTTAAAAAACGACCCTCGTGGGTCCAGCCACGTCATAGGCGCGCCGGCTGACGACCAGATCTTTGTCGATCCAGCGCCGTCTACGGAAGCCCAACAAGTGGAAGACCTGGAGTGGCAGAATCCGAGCGATGCGCGTGTTGATAATCAGGAAGTTCTCGTTCACCGCATCGCGGCGAACCCCAGGAAGAAGATGCATGTAATGACCAACCTTCAGCTTGCGGAGCAGTGACGACAAACTAAGCCAAAACTGCTTAACGTCACGGCCCAGAAAAAAGCCGTCATCACCCAGCTTCTGATATAGCGGCAGCAGGATGAGACCTGTTTCGCGAGCTCTGATTTCGCTCCTTCGATCTTTTGCCAGCACTTGTCCGCGCCTTACAGGCTGAAAATTCCTAAAGCCCGGTTCCATTTGAAAGTCATCCGCCGCCGAGATCGCATGACGGTAACGTACTTCAACCACTCGCCTCCCGCCGCCCGCGAGCTTAAGTACGGACTGCAATCCAACGAAATCGGCCACATCCTCTCGCCGAAAGTTTTCAGTTGCGAATGTAGCGTTCCAAATTACTGCCTCATGATGATCTATAGACGTCATCGCCTCATGCTGACCAGCCTCGAAGCCCATCGTTATTGCACCCAGATTGTTAATGTATTCGAGCAGGGTTCCTTCAATCTGTTCCTCCAGCCCCAGCACAATCGTGACAGGAAACTGTAGGGCAAAGCGGCGATTGCGGAGCGTATCGCCGACGGTAGCAAATGGTTTTCCGTGCGCCGAGGTGGTGTGCAAATCGAGGAAGTAGACTTCGCCTCGAGCCCGGCCAACTGCCTCCCTAAGTGCGACCAGCAACTCGCGCTGCTCCAGGAGCTCCGAAACTTTCAGGCAACCACTATCCCCGTACTCGCTTAGCCGAAGATTCTCAGACGTCCATTGTCTGTTCAGATCGGCGTCGAGGTAACGCACTGTTCGCTTCAGCGCTCGTGTGTTTCCTCGCAGCAGCACGACTTCGCCACGTAAGTCCGCTTTACGCTCTTGAAGGCGCGGCAACACGCGCTGGGCGGCGAGCACCCCAGCCGGCTCGTTCCCGTGAATGCCCCCGAGGATTAGCAGTGTAGGACCAGGAAGAGATCCCCGAACGGAGCCAATCAAATGTTCTCCGGGTGGGGCCAACTGCACCATCGGTTCCAGCGTGGCGGTTGAAATCATAAGTGTTGCTCCGGTGTTTCCTCTGCTGGGGCCACGGCCAGGAAGTCCACATTGAAACGGTGCGCGTAGCTCTCCAGCAAATCCAGCACTCGCTCATAGTCAGGCGAACGAACGATGAGGCCGACATGCCAGGGCTTGCACACGCGATAAACAATCTCGGGATCGCGATATTGAGTTGTACAGGGATGTTCCTGACGTGCCAGCGAAAGTGCTATGCCGCCGTACTCCTGACGAACTGGTGGCAGAACGTAAGGCCGCTCGGGCGTGGCGAGTTCGATTCCGGCCCACTCGCGCCAGAAATTTAGACCAGTCGCCGCGGCGATCGTGTCTGACGTGTAGGCCCCGCCGACGCGGGCCGCGACCTCGAGAAAATAGAACTGGTCGTTCTCACGGCAGATAAATTCGGCGTGCGTCACACCCCGCTTAAAACCAAAACTACTCAACAACCGTTGGTTCAAAGCGAGCAGCGTCCGCTCTTCTTTCGAACCTCGCTTCACCGTACGCGAGACGTTGACGCCGCCAAAATGCGAAACGTCGAACGGCGGCAGACCGTAACGCTCGACGTTTGCGAAAAGTATCTTGCCTTCGTGCACCAACGAATCGACGTGATACACGTCGCCGGAAATGTAGCGCTCAAGCAGGTGGAATCCAGAGTTCTCGTGGAACGCCTCTCGCGCATCGAGATCGGCAATAGCACGCCACACGTCTTCGGGGTGGTGAAGTTTCCTGATACCCATCGAGGATGCGCCAATACGAGGTTTCAGCATCCATGGCGGAGGGGTTCGCCGCATGAATTCATCAATCACCTCGAAGTTGAACAATGGAACGAACTCTGCTTGCGGAATACCTGCTTCACGGGCTTTGGCCCGCATTGCTAATTTGTCCTGAAAGCAGCGCGCGGTAGTCGCGCCCATCCCTGGCAGGCAAAGGTGCTCGCGGAGGTGCGCCGCTGTAACAATGTCGTACTCTTCGAGAGCTACCACGCGCGACACTCGCCTGTGACGCGCGACGTGGCTTGCCGCCGCAAGATAAGACTGAACGGTTGTTTTGCCTGGAATTGCAATGAGATCGTCAAGCGACTCGCGCGCCCAGTCGGCAGTCAACAGCTTTTCCCGTGTAAGCAGCACTACGTGCGCGCCCTGCCGCTTACACTCGCGTATGAAATCATTGCCCTTGAAAAAACTGGCAAGGCAAAGAATGGTCGGCTTGTTTGGTTCGGTCATAACCAGCCTACGAAAATATTCCAAAGTCACATGGGCATCTGGGAGACCGCAGTCTTGAATTGTGTCCGTAGCGCAGGGTGGTAGCGTCGGATTTGGGCGATCGCGAGCTATCGTCGTAATCGTCGTTGTAGCGGCACGTTTATTCGGCGGTACGGCCTCACACTTCATATGGACTCAGGAAGACTGCGATCCATGAGATGCAACAGACATGCCGAGAGTCGGCTATTGAAAAGCCTGCGGGCGACGCTACCGAGGCTTATTTCTGCGGAAAGTCTCGCTCCTATTGCGTAGAAACTCGCATGATCGGGTACCGGAAATCTCATTTGTCTACGCAGAATTCTCGTTCCTGGCTGACACGCCGGCCGATATCCTGGCGCAGTACAGGTAGCTCTCCCGGCGCGCGCATTGCAAACTTCTTAAGCCGTTATCTCGACTCGTGCTGTAGCCAGCACGAACACCAGGTGAGTAGACTACGAGCCATGCGCGAGAAACTTATCGCCGACTACCACCAGATGCTAGCTGCGGACGAGAGCCTCACCAATGAGTTCTTAGCGAGCTTGAAAGAGATTATGCGCTCACGGCTGCTGCTCTATGGCGAGCGCGAAATTGGCGTGGCCCTGCGTCCTCATCTGCTCACTCGTGCTCAATACGACCTCCTGGCTCGATCGAGCGAGGTCGTAGCCGGGACAATCAACAAGGTCGCGGCAGCACTCCTCTCCGAACCGTCGAGAATGAAATCCCTCGGACTCACAGAACGCGAGATCCGGCTTGCGCTCGTCGATCCAAAGTATTCAACACCGGCCGTAACAACGCGCCTCGACGCTTTCGTTCACGAAGATGAAATCAAGTTCGTCGAATACAATGCTGAAAACCCTTCCAGTCTGTCGGACCCGGGAGGACTGAACGAGGTGCTCCTCGAAGTCGGCGCCATGAGAACGACGGCAGCGCGCTATCAGCTTGGGCAGTTCTCCCCAGTCGAATCTCTGCTCACCGCGCTCCTCGACACCTTTTGCGAGTGGGGCGGCGCCGGGCCGCCGAATGTCGCCATCCTCGACTGGGAGGGATTACCGACTGCTGACGAGTTCGTGTTGTTGCGAGACTTTTTCGCCACTCGCGGAGTACCAACCATCATTTGCGCGCCCGAGCAGCTTGCGTACGAGAAGGGAAAGCTGCGTTGCGGCGCTTTCCCAATCGATCTCGTCTACAAACGTGTCGTCATTCATGAACTACTGGCGCGTTGCGACGATTCGCATCCGCTCATAAGCGCCTACATAGCCGGCGACGTCTGCCTTGTAAATTCCTTCCGTTGCAAGATGCTCCACAAGAAAGCGGCGTTCGAATTCCTGACTCACGAAGCAAACGCGAGCTGGTTCACCCCTCATGAACGGGAAGTCATCCGACGCACGGTGCCCTGGACGAGGCGTGTCGCCCAGAGAAAGACGCACCACCAGGGGCGGGAGGTAGATCTGATTGAATACGTCCGAAAGAACCGTCAAAGGTTCGTCCTGAAGCCGAACGATGACTACGGCGGGCGCGGAATCTCGTGCGGAGATCGCGCGACCGCATCGGAGTGGGAGACGGCCCTTTCCGAAGCGCTCGCAGCCGATTACGTGGTGCAGGAGCGGATCGAACTCAGAACAGAGGTCTTTCCCATATTCGACGAAAGCGGATGGGCCTTGCAGCCGATGTACGTTGACACGAATCCGTTTCTCTTCTGTGGCCGAGTTGAAGGTGGGATGGTACGCCTGTCAGATTCGCCGGTAGTCAACGTGACGTCGGGCGGCGGCGAGACCGGCTTCTTCGTGATTGATGGAGAAAACACACACGCGCGGCTGCCCCTGACCACGTCCGATCTCATTTCCAAACGTCAACCATCGCGAAATCAAAGTTAGGGGCAGCGCATCCCTCGAAGGCGCGCATCGAGGAGGCCGCTGACGCAGCTCGCTATTCCGTCAACAAATTACCAGGCGTGATGGTGCCGAAGAATGCCGCCAACAACTTCCACCTCAACTCTCGACCAGTTGAGATTCGTCTGTAGGGCAGCCCGAACTTCTTCATCCGATCTACAAGGGAAAACTCGTTTAGCGGCACCTTTTGTGCCTGCGTGCGAATCAGGGCGTCGCTTTGCCGCGGTCGCACAGATGTCACGATCAGTAATCAACCCGACAATTCGTCCGTCCGCCGCCACGATGGACAATAAGGAACCATCGCTATTGTCGATCAGGCCTTCGATTTTATCGTTCTTCCTTCGTCGCGGAGCAACCGTTGTTCTTTTACTTTCTCTCTTTTTAGTTTTCATGAGTCCTCACTTACCTATATGGATCGAACGCAATCCTCTTTGACTCTTCGGCGTTCTAAGCACGAGCGAGACCCCTACCCCGGCGCCAAATTAATTCCTCGCGTCAGTTAGCGAACCTCGCTTCCAGTTCGACTGCGCGCGGAAAGAGAATGTTGTTCTCAAGATGTATGTGCTGATGCAAGTCCAGCTCGAATGCTTCCAAAGCCTGATAGAGCGTCCGGTAGCTGATGCAGACATCCGCGGGCACAGTGTAGTTCGAGCTCAAGGAGCGTAACTCTCGCAGGATGTCTCCGGCAGTATCATGTTCCATCATCATCATGCGAATAGGATTGCTGACGGTGCCGAAGGGTGCAAAGGGAGCGGGACCATTTTGCGAAGCCGCCTTTTCGATTGCGATCATGTACGGAAAAAGGACCTGTTCTTCCTTGAACATGTGCGGACGCAAATCCCCGCACAGGCGTTGAAAGGAATCGCGTATCGCAAGTAGTTCGGGATGGTTCGTGCCGTGCGCCGTGATTACTTTCTCGAGCAGGGCCTCGAGCCTGGTCATCTCGTCCGAGGTATAGACGTGATGTTTATCAATGATGTAGGTGATGAGTTCGCCGAGCGTAGTCTTTTGAAAATTGACGGCAGCATTGTTCTGCGCGTCGGTCTGTCCAGCATCCTCCAGCATTCGCTCGAGTGTTGAGACCTCAACTCCGGCAATGGCGCATGCGTCTGCTAAAGCTGCACCGCCCCCGCAGCAGTAATCAATTTTCAATTTTTCAAAAACCCTCGTTGCCTGGGGTAATTCAAGCGCCACTTCACGAACCGTCCTGTTTAAGCTAATCATCAATTCTTCCCTTCCTTTTCCCGGTTATTAATAATTCCCAAACGCGTACTAATACACACGTGTCTACAGTGCAAAGCTTATGCCGGGGCAATAAGCCTGTGTTTTGGACAATTCAGGAGATGGCGGCTGCGGAATATGCCGAATGACTGCGGAGGATCACTCAAGAGGACGAAATCGGTAGGGATCAGCGCTGTCGTTCCATCCTAAATACATACCAGAGCAGCCCGGCGTTCAGTGCGAGACAAACCAGGCTGGCCAGTCCGGCGGGCAGGATGATCGAGTCGTCACCGCCGAGATAGGCATTCATTGTGGCAATAAGGAGCCACAACTGGAGCATCACGATGATCAGCACGATGCACAGGATGCCGTAAATCATTGTCAGTCGTTGTTCGCGGCTAAACCGTCTCTTCATACCATTCTCAGCTCTACACCGGTTGCATAAACTGCGCCGCTGCGGACTTCTAAAGTTATCCGGGGCAAGGGGCGCCTCGGTGGGCCGGCAGTTGGGGCGCCGGTCGTCAGGTCAAAAGAACCTACATGGCAAGGGCAATAAAAGCGACCCTTATCTGGTTGCGGCACTACGGCACAAGAGAGATGGGTGCACTTCTGGCTAAAGGCAATGAAACTCTCCTCGCCGGTTCTTAACAGCAAGCAACTGTCATGTGGTTCGGGATAGGCGAATGCGAACGCGTTCCCAACAGAGACCTGATGCACGTCCGCAATCTTGAGGAGGGGAAGCTGGCCGCGGCGTGCGCGCAGGTAATTCTGCACAACAATCCAGAACTGCCCGACAGTGAACGCCAAACTGGTCAGCACCATGAACTTCGTGAAGTCACGACGAGAAACGTAGTGGTCCTGGGGCCAGTCGATCGGAAAGTCCTGGCGCCACTTCGGTTGATCTTCCAGTGGTGCGCCATCAGGAGCAATCGTCAATTGATCGCGCTCGCCTTTCATTGCTCAGGCCCTTCGTCATACATGCTGTCCATGATGTTGAGTGAAATCGTTTTTCCGGAAGCTCCCTGGCCCATAGCCTGGGTGACGTCCAGGTATTCTGCCTTCCCAGTTTTTGGCAACATCATGTTCACTTTCGTGGTGATAGTTTGCCCCCCGAACCGAAACTCGTTCGTCGGTGTCGAGCGCGGGCGGATCAATTCGATCTGTTCGCGCGTGCCAAAAAAGAGCGCCTGGCTGGGACATACAGTTGCACACATTGGTTTCAGACCTTCCGAGGTGCGGTCGTAACACATGTCACATTTCATCATCAGTTTGAAGTCCGTATTCATCTTCGGCACCCCAAACGGGCAGGCAAGCACGCAGTTATTGCAAGCAATGCAGCGTGGTTTACGAGCGGATTGCACGACACCATCGGCAGTCTTCTTGATAGCATCCGCTGGACACACCTCCGCGCAGGTTGGCGAATCACAGTGCAGACAAACGACGGGCGCAGTTTGGACGGAGTGTTCCCGGTCGACGAAATCCAGATGAATCATCGAATAGCCTTTGTGCGTTTCACATTCGCTGCACGCCTGAACGCAGGCCTGACAGCCGATGCAGCGATTAGGATCGATGAAGAATTCGTTTTGCTCAGGAACCGGCATGGCTAATCAACGGATGAAGGATGACGAGCGAGACACAGAAACGCCCGCGTCTCCCAATCTCCTCTCCCCCTGTCCCGCCTACTCATCCTTTCTTCCTGACTCTTACAGCGCAGACTTTGTACTCGGGTATCTTTGAGATCGGATCCTGCGCCGAGATTGTCAACTGATTAATGCTTTTCTCTCCCGGCCAGTGATAGGGAACGAAGACGGTGTCAGGTCGAATCGTCGTGACCACCATTGCCGGCAGGGTTATATTCCCGCGGCGCGACTCGACCGTGACCACTTCACCATTTGCAATGCCGAGTTTTCCCGCGAGTTGAGGATGCATCTCGACCATCGGTTCAGGATACTGATCCACGAGTGGCCCGATGCGCCGGGTTTGAGTGCCGGAAAGGAAATGGCTGACAACCCGCCCGGTGGTCAGCATGAGCGGATATTCGACGTCGGTCTCTTCGGCTGGTGGTGAATAAGTCGCAACATTGAAGCGCGCCTTTCCATCAGGGAAGTAAAACGGCCCGCTGCCATTGGCGATTGGATTCCGAGAGCCCGGTTCAAACAAACGCGGCGTTCCGGGATGATCGTCGTCCGGACACGGCCAAAAAACTCCATACTGCTTTTCGATCTTCTCGTAGGTTATCCCCGAATAGTCGGCGATGCCTCCCTTCGAAGCTACTCTCAGCTCACTGAAGATTTCGCGGGGGCTTGAAAACGTAAAGCCTCGCTCCCGTCCCAAAGCACTTGCAATGTCCTGAATGATGCGCCAGTCCTGCTTAGCTTCGCCGGGAGGTTCAACCGCCTTATTGATCTTGATAACACGACCTTCAATTTGTGTGACCACACCTTCGTCTTCTTCGTGCAGCGAGCCCGGTAAGACGACATCTGCATGCTGCGCCGTCTCGTTGAGAAAGAAATCGATGGCCACGTAGAAATCGAGCTTCTCGAGACAGCGCGTAACAAAACCGTTATCAGGGAGCGAGACCTTTGGGTTGAAACAGATGCTCAGCAGGCCACGTATTTCGCCCCGGTCGATGCGTCGAAACATTTCATAGGCGTCGACACCAGCCTGCGGCAATTCCTCTGGCGTTATACCCCACACTCCTGCGACATAAGCACGATGCTCCGGATTGCTGATGTCTCGCGCGCCGGGAAGTTGATCGCACTTCTGCCCGTGCTCACGTCCACCCTGACCGTTTCCTTGGCCCGTGATGGTCGCGTAGCCGCAACCTTCGCGACCAATCCTGCCTGACGCCAGCACCATGTTGATGGCGCCCAGGCAATTCTCGACTCCGTGACTGTGATGTTCGATTCCCCTCGCGTGCAGCAGGAAGCTGGTCCTGGCTTGTCCCCACCATTCAGCCGCCTGTCGTATTGCACGCTCAGAAACCCCCGTGACCTCGGCAGTTTTTTTAGGCGTCCAGCCCTGAACATGCTCTGCGACAGCCTCGAACCCCATAGTGTGCTGATTGATGAACTCGTGGTCCAACCAATCGTTCTCAATCATCAGGTGAAGGATGCCGTTAAATAGGGCGATGTCGCGTCCAGGTTTGATGGGGAGGAAAAGATCGCAAGTGCGAGCAATGGATGTGATGCGCGGGTCGATGACGATGATCTTTGCGCCGTATTCCCGTGCTTGCCAAACGTAGTCCGTAGTTATCGGAGCACACTCGCCCACGTTTGCCCCGCTGATCCAAACCACTTCAGCTTTTGGTATGTCCGACCAGGGGTTGGCCGCTCGGTCGATGCCGAACGACTTCTTGTTGGCAGCGGCGGCACTGACCATGCAAAGCCGGCCGTTGTAATCGATATTCGACGTCTTCAAGCAAACGCGCGCAAACTTACCCATCAGATAAGCTTTCTCCGTGGTCAAGCTGGCGCCGGTCAGAATCCCGAAAGAATCGTTTCCATGATCTCTCTGGATTCGTTGAATCTCTGCGGCTACCCTCCGGATTCCGTCCTCGTAAGACAATTCACGAAACCCACCGGTCGCTGCAGGATCACGCTCATATGCATGCAGCAGACGGTCAGGATGAGAACCCTGCAGGTAACGCTTCACACCTTTCGGGCAGAGCATGCCGCGATTGAAAGGAAAATCTTCCCACGGCTCGAAACCGCTCACTTCATTGTTTTTGACTTTTAGCTGAATGCCGCACTGCTGGCCACAGAAGCAGCAGTGAGTTTGCACAAGCTTGTCGGGCTCGATACCGGTCTGCAGCCGCGTGCCGGTTGAGTAAGCCGGGTGCGGACCGAAGCGTTCCATGAGTTCTAGTGTGTTTTCAGGACACTGCGCCATCTTCTTCTTTCAACATCAAAAATGCACTTTCATGCATGATCCGCGAATTAACGGGACGCAAAAGCGAGCCACTGTCGCGGTGTGGTTACATATTTCATTCAACCTGCAGTTCTGTGTAATCCGCGTAATCTGCGGATGCACGTTCCTTTACGCATGAAAGTTTCTTCGATCTTCCTCACCAAGCGGTCCCTGATTCGCTCCAGTGTTGCCAAGCGTCGGCGCCGGCATCAGGCCCGCGCTCTCGCTCTCGCTAAAACCTCCCGCCACACCTCCCCATATTTGTCCCTGGGCCAGCGCCAGCAGCGAGCGTCGGCACGGCGGACAAATCCACTGGTAATGTCCAATCTCAGGGTCGCTCATTTCATAACGATAGCCGAGCTGCCTCTCAACCTTAATCAAATCCTCAACGTGCATAAGCGAAGTGAATGGAGTGCCGCAACGCCGACATTTCGCCGGCTCTTCACGTTCGCCAACCTCCTTGTAGAAACCAACTCCCAACTGCGCGGGCCTCTGAAAAATGTGAAAAAACTTTCCGAAGGGCAACCAAAGCAAAGTAAAGATCACGGTGATGGCGTGGAGAATGGCGAGAAAGTCGTAAGCATAACCCTTCATCCAGGTATAACTGGCGGTGAGCATCAGACCGGTGACGCTGATTGCGAACAAGAGAATCAGCGGCAGGAAATCTTCACCAAACTGCTGCGAGGCCGCCGCCCCGTGGTCCCTCATACGCCGGCGCATCGCCAACATCACACCCAAAGTTACCAGGATCGACGACCAGAAAAGTCCATGAAAGATGACGAAGCCAAAGACTGAGTGAATGGGAAACGCAAAGCCCGGAAAGCCGAACAAGTACGCTCGATACCAGTTTAGATCGTCCGGAAGCGTTTCAAAGTGAACCCAGCCAAAGACAAGAGGAAACGTAATCGCAAGGGCAATGATGCTACCCCACATGATCAGCATGTGGGCGCCCCAGCGACCTTTTCCGCGTCGCAAGATGAACAGGTTAAGGCCAAATTCAGTGGGCACCCGCGTGAACCACTCGAAGATATTTTTGGCCAGATGCCGTGGCCGCAGGAAAACCTGCCAACCACGCTTCCAATACATTGCCGTCGGCGGCCGCTGCAACCACATCGCGTAACGATAGGTGATTCCAAAAGTCGCAAACAGAACTGCGAATGTGTAGCCAACCAGTGCAGCGTCGAAATGCGCGAGATTTCTCGAGCCTATGACGATCAAACCGGCGAGGATTAACGTCAACACGCATCCCCAAACGGCTGCTTTGATGGTTTCGCTGTTCATTGTTCCTGGTTGATAGTTGTTAATGTCGCTCCACGGGTTCAAGATGTCAATCGCGAAAAGTTTTCTGACTCTGTGATCCGGATCTGATCCTGACTTTGCCCCCGGCGCAAGAATGTCGAAGCGATGGTTGCTGCAATCCTTGAACACGACCACGATGAGCTCGCAGAACTCCTGGATGGCCTGAACTCTGGCTTGCACAAGCAAGATCGACGCCAGGCGTTTGCCTTGCTCGATCTCTTTTGGGCCCGACTTGCGGTTCACATCCGCGCTGAGAACTTGTGTCTCTTCCCTGCAATTCTCAACGCTTCTCCCGAAGTATTTAGTAAGCGAGGGAACGCGCCGTCACTTGAAGAAGCTCGGAGCATTATTGAAACGCTGGGCGCGGATCACAATTTCTTCATGGTCGAACTCGCAAAGTGTGTGAAAACGTTCCTCGAAATCATTGATAATGACGAACAGGAGCACCAAGTCCTGGAAGGATTTGCCGCGATTCAAAATCGACTGAATGCGGTATCGCTGAGGTTGTTGTCTCACAATGTGTTGGAGGAGGAACAAGTTTACAAATGGCCTGGTGCGATTCTCAGCGCGTTAGAGCTGGAAGACCTGCGGCGAGGACATAAACGAGAGTTAGAGAATCTACCCAGCAGATTTGGTCCTCTTTAGTTTCAACACAAATCGGGAGGCTTGCGAAAAATTTCCCTTCCCAGCGCCATTTTCCTCAAGGTCAATGTCCGCGAATAAAAAGTACTGGTATCGACGACGGTACGATGATTGCTCCGCTGCCATAGACTCTGCGTTCGTCAGACACCAGGTACGAACGCCTATTCGCACGGCAAAGACCAACGGATGCTTTTACGTGGGACCGCGGGCGGCCCGCCCGCGCAACGATCAATACCAGTGACTTTAACGATTTCATTTTCGTGGAACTGGCGGCGAGGCGTCAGGCGGGCGGGCCGTACGCGCTCGACGCCAAGACGGCGTCTCTTGTTACATAGGGTCATCGAAAAGAGAAGGAACCCAGACCAGCCATGATGAAAGAAGTACCTCCAGGTGCGACACGGGCACTCTTCTTGTCAACGACAGCCTTTGCTGTTTCGTTTGCCGTATGGGGTTTGGTCGCCGCCCTTGCCCCAACCTTTTCTCAAGCTTACGAACTCTCGGCAATGGCAAAGAGCCTGATGATTGCCATCCCAGTTTTGCTGGGCTCGATTGGCCGGCTGCCGGCCGGCATGCTTGCCGATCGCTTTGGCGGGCGACGAGTTTTTTCAGCCCTGCTAATCCTTTCGGCCATTCCCGCGATCGGAATCGGCGCCTCAAGCAGCTATGCACAACTCCTCTGGCTCAGCGTGTTCCTTGGCATAGCTGGAACTTCTTTCGCGATTGGAGTGAGCTTTACGTCTCGCTGGTTCACCAAAGACCAACAAGGAACCGCCCTGGGAATTTTTGGCATGGGCAATATCGGCCAGTCCATTGCTGTGTTTGGTGCTCCGGTGCTTGCGCTCTGGTTCTCGTCCTGGCGGCCCGTGTTCTACAGCTTCGCCGCCATCAGCCTGGTCTGGGGCGTGATTTTCTATATCTTTGCACGCGACGCGGTCTCCCTGGCTAAACCTAAGACCTTCAGCGAAAACCTCAGCCTGCTTCGACGCTCGCCACTTGCCTGGGTGCTCTCGCTTTTCTACTTCCTGACCTTCGGTGGCTTTGTTGCTTTCGCAATCTACCTACCCACCTTGTTGAAAGATCTCTTCAAACTCTCGGCCGCTGACGCCGGCGCCCGGACGGCAGGGTTTGTCTTACTGGCGACCCTCATGCGGCCAGTTGGCGGCATGCTTGCGGATCGTTGGGGTGGCGCACGCATACTCGTGGGAGTGTTCATCGCGGTGTCCGTTCTGGGAGCGCTGATGGGTTGTCCGTACATGCCGACATTTACTGTCGGCGCGCTCGGAACAGCGGCTGCACTGGGCCTTGGAAACGGAGCGGTCTTTAAACTGGTGCCTGAACACTTTCCGCAAGAGACCGGAGCGGTTACCGGACTGGTGGGGGCATTTGGTGGACTGGGAGGTTTCTTTCCGCCGCTGGTCCTGGGAGTGATCCGCGACGCAACCGGAGGTTATGCGATCGGGTTTATCTTTCTTTCACTCTCAGCGCTTGCGTGCCTCGCGATCAACCACGCGGTCTTCATCAGCAAGTCGAAGAATACTCGCTTCGGTGGCGCCACTCGCCTCGCCCAGTAGGTGAGACGTGAAGGAGTGACAGGTGACGAGTAAAGACCAGCGGCGCTCAGAATCGCGATAGCCGCAGATCTCTTACTGGTTATTTGTCACTTGTCACTTGTCACCCGTCACTTCTTCGTCGTGTGGCACTCGGCGCATTGGAACGGGGAAAGGTCTCCAAGATCGACCGGATGTTTGAATGGCCCAGTACCTTTGTGACACGTGGTGCATTCAAGCGCTTCCAGATCGCCGAGCTTTATTGGGTGTTCAAAGGATCCCATTCTCGCATTCCGTTCAGGAGCCGCTGCTGAGTCGTAGATCACTGAGTGGCAGACATCGCAGTCGTTGCTTATTACTTCTCCACTTTTGCTCACGTGCTCTCCATCGTGGCAACGGAAGCATCCCGCGAAGTAATAGTGGCCGATGTTGTTTGGGTGGGTCTGCCAATCCACCTTCATCTCAGGGAATGTATAGGTTTGGAAGATCCGCTGCAGTTCCGTAGTCGCGGTGGCGACCGACCCGCTCTTGCTGGCATACAAATCAGGGTAGTACTGTCGGTAGAACTGTTCCAACCCGGCACCGATCACTTTCAGAGCCTCGCCCTCCGTTTCGTATTTCCTGGTCAGCAGCGCAATCGCTTCTCGTTTCAGGTATGGCAGCGAAGTATCGAGTCTTCCCGCAGCGAAGGACTGATTGACTGAAAAGTCAGGCGGCTCATAGATGTGGGCCGGGCGATTGTGGCAGTCGACGCAATCCATACGTCGCTTAGGGGCCGCCTGCACCTGGGCGTCGGTCAAAGGCCGGGTGCGATCGTAGTATTCAGTCACGTTACCCAGATGATCCTGCACGCTAACCCAGGGGATCGTCTGCCGCTGTTCATCAGTACTCACATAAGTGACCTTGTTGGCGATGTTCATGTGCCAGTGAATGCCCGCCACTTGTCCGGTAGTGGGACTGCCGCCGCCGACGTTAATCAGCATTCGAGTTTGGCGTAATGAGTTCTTTTCATCGTAAGCGTAGTGGCTAAAAGTCTTTAATTGCGCACCAAAAAACTTCTCGGGCCAATGACATTGCTCGCAAGTGTCCGGGGCAGGTCGCAGGTCGTGAACTGGTGTCGTGATCGGGCGCGGAAATTTATTAAAGGCTACCGAATAGAGTTGATATGCACCGGAGAGTTTCGACTGCACGTACCATCCGGCTCCCGAACCCACGTGACAATCCACGCAACTAACGCGCGCATGGGGCGACGCCAGATAGGCAACGTACTCAGGCTTCATGACTTCGTGACAGGTCTTGCCACAGAAGGCTACCGACTCGCTGTATTCGTAAGCCTTGTAACTTCCGAATGCACTTGCCGAAATGAACAGAGAGGTTACCGAGAGAAAAACAAAGGCCGCGCGCCGTGCGTGCGGATCGTTCAGATCAACTCTTGGATAAGCCAGAATTTCGAAGTGTGGGGAACGCCGTCGCCGGCGCCGCTCGATGAGCATGCCCAGGCCAATAACGGCCAGGGCAAATATCAGCACCGACGGCAAGATTACATATGTTAGGATTCCCAGATATGGATTCTCCTGGTTCGAAGTAATCTCCATCAGGAACAGTAGCGTGAGGCTGGCGAGAGTAGCGATCGCGATCGCTGCTCCGATGAAACTCACGTAATTCCGAAAAAGACTCGGTGTCTTTCGAACTGGTTCTTCTTCCTCACTCATGATGTTTAGGCTGTCCACTGGATTTCCTATCAAGCCGGTGAAGATTCGTCCTCGCTGGTCGCTGACTCTGCTTCCGCACGCTCAGCCTCCTTGAGTCGTTCATAGTCGAGTTCGTGCTCTTCCTTGTAAAGCTCTTCCGACACCTTCCCATCGAGGAAGGCAAAGTTGACCGGATACACGTGGGGATCGAAGATCACCTGGTAGAAATGCCAGACGATGATTGCCAGCGTGGCCAGGATTGCCTCGTAAAAATGAACTGCCAGCGCGACATCAATCCACCATCTCTCGAGGAAGCTGAACACCGCAATCTTGAACCAGATCATCAGACCCGTAAGGCCCATGATGATCGTGCCCCAGACCACGGCCCAGTATTCAGCCTTCTCCGGATATCCGAAGCGCTCCATCTTGGGCTTTAGCGAACTCACGCCCAGATAATAACCAAAGTTCTGGAGCAGATCGGTAAAGTCCTTCCACCGCGGCAACATATCCTTGACCCACTTTCTTCCTTCTTTTGCAAAAGCCAGATACGCGAGGTGGTACGCTCCGCTGAGCAACATTACAACGGCTGCAACTCGATGGATGACTCGTCGCAGGTATTCACTGGAACCGAAAATCCAGCCTAACCATGAGTCGGGGTACTGAAGAGCAAAACCAGAGATTACCAGCACGATGAAGCTGGTTAAGAGTAACCAATGTTGGATGCGCTGATTGAAAGTCAGTCGCACGATGGTGCGACGTTCGTGCTTAAGCTTTTCCGCCGCTTTCTTTCTCCACACAAGCGCGTTGTGAATTACCATCCCGCCAATCACCAGTAAAATAATGGGCAGGTAGATCCAGCGCACGATTCTCGTGCCAAGCGCCGACATGTCTTCGGGGGTATCCTCCATGTCACCCGTAAGCGAAGAGGAAAGATGAATCCGGCCCCTGGTAAAATTATCGCCGGCGCCCACGTGACACTGCCCGCAGGTCTGCGTGAGATTGGCAGCGCTGATCATAGACTTCGGATCGGACGAAGGCAGAATGTTGTGAACACCATGGCAACTCGAACAGTTTGCCACTACTTTCGAACCGAACTTCGAGGCGAGACCGTGGTAGCTGTCTTTATAGCTACTGACCCGGTCCTCGGCGATACCGAACTCCTGAGTCAGAGCTACTCCTTCATGACATCTTGCGCAGCTTTCGGTAGCTACGGCGGGCGACGTGTTGGCCGCCTTCTGCTCGAACGGCGCTTCAATTGTGTGAATTCCGTGGCAGTCGGTGCAGCCCGGCGAGCGAGACACGCCGCGCAGCACAGCTTTGCCGTGAACGCTTTCCACGAACTCCGCAGTTTCAGCTTGATGGCATTTTCCACAAGTCGCCGGCACGTTAACCTTGGCGATTGTGGACTGAGGATTCGAAGCCCGCAGAATGTCGTGACTGTTGTGACAGTCGGTACAGACCGCTGCGCCTATATTGCCTCGCGCGATCGCCTTCGCATGAACGCTCTCTCGGTAAGATAGAAACAGCCGATCGCTGATGCCGCTGCCTTGCATTGCCGCCTTATCGCCATGACACCGGCCGCAAGTCTCGGCAATGTTCTTCCGATTGATGGTCGAATTCGATTCGTTGGCTGCGAGAATGGTGGACATGTCGCCATTTCGAGTGTGGCAATCAATACACGTCGCGGCCTTCCCACCATTGCGTAGCGCCACCGCATGGAAACCTATCTCGTAATCTGTGTGCGGTTTGGTGTGAAACTGTGCGCCAGCCAAATAGGGCAAAGTCTTACCGCTGGCATGACACCCCTGACACTCCAACTGCGCTGAACTCACCAGGGGCGTGGCGGGCGAGGCTGCGGGAGAAGGTGAAGACGCAGGCGTGCGTGATTGAAGTGTTTGAGCAACGGCAGTTTCGCGCCCTGTGCGAGCTACCTGCCACCCGGCCAGCAGCGTGACGGCAAGTGCGACGATTAAAATAAAACGCTTCATCAGTATGAAGCCCTCTGAGGCATCAGGGTTTTGCGCGCAGTGAAACGGTCCAAAACCGCCCGGAGAGCTGCGCACCCGGTGTATCTACATCAGACTCTTATTACTTCAACTATCGCTAACCTGTTGCCCACCCTGCATCATGCGAGTGCGAGTTAAGGCTGAAGGGATTTCATAAGGGTGACCAACGCCATGGCCTGCGTTTCATCGATGCCCTTGTCCTCGTATCCCGGCATGTGTGGTGGTTTCTCTGCCTTCTTTCCTTTGAGTATGATCTGCACGTGCTCAGCGTCAGCTTTTGCCTTATCAAACTTCTTGTCGGCCTTTGGGCCATGACACGCAACACACTTGGCTTTGTAAGCGGCAGCAGCGTCGAAAGGATCCTCAACCCGCGTTCGTGACGCGGCCGAAACCATCATTACGGCAGCGGAAAGTGCGGCTAGCGTAGCCGTCATGATCATGATTTTTAGAGTTTTCATTATTTCCAGTCACCCTCTCATTGCGATTACATAAAGGTAGTGTGCTTACTCCCCGACGCGAACGCGACCCCGTAAGAAAGCACTTGTTAGTCAGTCATTGTGGGCCCAACAAGCTGAATCCGTCATCAGTTCTGAAGGCCCTTCTGCGAAGTCCGTTCAACCAGCCGTCCTCTTATGACAGGCGGTACATTTTCTTGAGGTTGGCGCATTCGAATCTTTGTTGGTTTTCGAGATCTCGTCATGACAACCTGCGCAGTTGCGATGCAGTGCCTGTTGGTTATTCAGCGTCACCAGCTCGGTTCCAACCTCGAGCTTAATTTGCGGAATTTCAGGCAAAAGTTTCGGCTTCGTATCAGCTTTCGCGTGGCAATCGCCACAAGCATTTACCTCTGGCGCGGTGGGCTCCTTTTCAAAGAGGTCCGCCGTTAGCGTCGTGGTCCGGTCCGCAGGCCATGCAGTTTTTAGAGGCGGATGTTTAGCTGCGTCAGCGGCTGGTTGCTCGGTGTGATGGCATTCAACACACGAGATCAGCTTCCCCTCTACGCTGCGGTTCTTGGCGGCGTGATCGAGATGGCTGAACTTTACTCCGCCCAGCTTGGCCTCCGGTCCCATGACGTATGTGTCCTGCGGCTTGCGCCCGCCTTGAGCCGAAGTCTCCCAACTAAAGGAGCCCGCTACCAATAAGATCGCAAAACCAAGAAGACCAATTACAGTCAGTTGTTTCATGCTGCCTCCTATTCTTATGTGCCAACCCCTCAGAAGCGCCAGGTGCGTCCGGTGTGGCACCGCTTGCACGCCGAAAAATCATCGCCGCCGAAGGCCCGCTTTCCGTTATGACACGTCATGCAACTAAAGGCGGCGGGTGCAGCGTGATGGTTAAGGGGTCGAGGGGAACTTACCTGCAGTTTCCGTGCAACACCGCTACGCACGCGATGACACTGGTTGCAGGTTAACCCTTCCGAGCGACCGTGTTTTGCGTGACTAAACCCGACGCGAAATGCCGGAGCCGCCTGGCTCATCCGGATATGACGACCAGGCGCGTGACATGTTCCGCAGGAAGAAATGTCTCTTTCCCCGGAACTAGCTCGCGAATCGTGACAGCGAAAGCAGGTAACATGCGCGCTAAGACCGGAGGGAATTGTCATAGCGACACCGCCGCGCGCAGGTCTGTGACAGGTGGCGCAAGTTGTTCGCCCCGCTCTGGCGTGCACCGCGTGATCGAATCGCATATTAAAACTCCTCAATCGCGGGAACGGTTTCAGCTTGCCCGATTGGGTGTCCGTGTGACAGATCGTGCAAACGGGGCTGGCAGGATCCGCGAACTGCTGCGCATGACATCCCGCACAGGGGACGTGGCCGCTGCCTCCGGGACGAGTTAACTGGGCCGCATTGGTCTCACGGCGATGACAAAGCAGACAAGGAAGGCGCGCATGATTACCGGTCTCGTGCTTAAACTTCGAGTAGTCGACGCCTGCCTCCTGCGGGGCGTTATTCAACGCGATGCTATTGGATATCGCCGTGGCGTTCGTTGTTGACACGGTTGAGTTGGAATGAAACATCATTAAAATCAACACACCGCCGGCTACCACAATCAAAACCATCAAACGAGAATGCCGGCGTAGACTTCGCAGCCAACAACTATATCCCAACAGGTGTTCTCTTCTCTTCGGCATCTCTCTGCTGGGCTATTTCGGGCTAGGTGTCTGTAGAGCCTGGAGATGTGTGGCCGGCACACTCTGCTCGCCAAAGCTGATGTGGCATTTCGAGCAGACGAAGGCGGGACTCGCTTGCTTCTGATCGATCTCGTAATTCAGCGCCCCTCCATCATCCCCGGTCGCCGTAACATGACAACTTCCCGTGCCTCCGCACGAGGTCACCGGGACCTTCTTTGTCGCCAAAATAACCGTATTCAAACCACTGACATCGTGACACTTTGTGCAGCTGACTTCCGGATGCTCCCCGGCCTCATGTCTGAACGCCCCGGAGGAAATGCGCCGCTGCCATGTAGTCACAATTCTTTTATCCGCTATCCCAATCGTCGCTACGAGTTTGGGATCAAAATCATTCTTCACCACAGCCTGTGCCTCGGGCAACTTGTGACAGACTTTGCAGTCGGACGGCGCGGGCGGAATTCCCGAGTCGGCGCTGTGGCAACTAAAGCAAAGCACATGGCTGTTTGGAACTGTCTTGAAAGTACCTTTCTTCAACCAGAACGCGTCGCCAATACCTTTTGGCGGTTTGATCACATACTCTTCGTCGGAGTTCCCCTGCGGCTGATAAGTCTGGTGACAGACAGCACAAGTCTTCGGTTCGTCGGCTTGATGAACCCTGATGTTCGGTCGCAATAAAGCACTCGCAAAGCCAATGTGCGGCGTGTCCGGCGACCTGTTTGAACCCACCACATCCAGGTGGATGTCATGCGGAAAATTTATCGCGAATTCGGTAGCAACATCGGCACGCGGTTGCGTGGAATCTGTAACGTCGCCAAGGCTTGGAAACAGGAAACGTGTCGTGTCGCGCGGGGTGACATTCACGTGGCAGTTTACGCAGATTCGCGGCGCCGGTCGTTCGCGAGCGAAGAACTGCTGCCGGTGGCAATTCAGGCACGTTTCGTGCTCCGGGAACTCGGCCACATCTGGAAACGCTTGATCACCCTTGCGCACTTCCTTCCAATTGCTGGTTGGAACTTTATGGCATGAATCACACGTCAGTTTCTGACTGACGACGTGAGTCGTGTGAGAAAACTTTGCATAATCCACCCGCGGAGTAGGCACCCGCGGCGTCGGGCGAGTGTTTCGCCGCGGCCTTTGGAATGCTATTCGTTCGCTCATTCCAACCGGCGAATCCGTACCACCAGGCCAACGCGCCGCCACTAGGGGCGATGAGACCGCCAACAAAGTTGTCAGCAGTACGATGGTTCGCAGCTTGAACGAACGACTTCCCCTGGCCATTGTTGACGTTCGCGCTCCGATGACGCGACTAAATACAAGCAAACACCGACTAAGTTTGAAGTCGGCGTCTGCGTCAGCGTTTGGAAGTTAACTACCTCTTAAAATGGAAGCGAGAGAGCAGCGATCCCCGAAGCGGCCCTCTGCTAATCATAAGCTACGACTATTCCTTTCGGCCAAAGTAAACACGAAGTGATGTGTACGGCAGATGTGCGTGATAGTTCTGCGGTCTGATGGCTACGAATGGACTCTCAACTCTTCTCAGACCTGTTTCGTTGTAGTTGTAATACTGATAGCCGAGATTCCAATCAAGTCGGCGATTGATCCTGATTGCCAACCGCGCTTCGGGAGACTGAAAGCTGTTCGGATAGGATTGGACCAGCACTCCGGTTCCGGCTCCGGGGATTGAGATTCGATCTCCCTGGCCCGTGTCCTTGTTTATCCGATAGGCGGCATACAGGGTGGCGCGAGGCACGATTTGAACCACACTCTCCAGATAGAAAAAGTTGTTGCGCACGAAGTAAAGACTCTGTCCGCGGATGCCCGCGTTCGGCACTCCCGGCCCAAACGCATATTCGATTACCGCGTGATTGTTCTGCCAGGTGTAGGTGTATCCCCCGTCCACGGAAAACCTGCTGTTCGGTGTCCAGTCGAACGTGGAAGCGAAGATTCTCGACTTAACATTCACTCCAAAGTTGGCAAGCGATGCTGAGACTCCGTTCACATCAATCTGGGAAGGATTAGCATTGTTCCGCGCGATAAACGAAAGGTTGAAGCGGAGAGCCCTATTGACGGCGTAACGACTGCGCGCGCGCACGTTCGTGTAATCGTAGTTACCACTAGTCCGCGTGAAGACATTGTCAGCCGTTCCATGCTCGACGTCTAAAAACATCGTCCAGTTCTTAGCTGGAGTGGCTTTGGCACCCGCGATAAAACTGTGGGTGTGGTTCTCTTCTTCATGGGCTGACGGAGGAAGCAACGGCGCTCCATTATTTGCCAGATTATTTCCGTTAAAGAACCTCTCGATGCGCCGGGTGCCATAACGGTAGCCGAAGTGCACCGAATATCGAGGCTCGAACTGATAGTCCACTTCAGCGGTGTTCTGAATCTTTCGATACTTGGTAAGCTCGTTAGCGCGACCTGTTCGGATAAGCGGCGCCAGCACCGTACCGTTCGCCTGGGTGATTCGAAACTCGCCGTTGTAGAACGCGTTCCCATTGATTTGGAAGGTCTCGACCCGGAACGTGTTCGAGAGTCGCAGGTTGTCGGTAGCGAGCAGAGTCACGCCCAGGTCGCCAAGCGTATTGGGCCGTTTGCTGTCTCCCGAAAAGGTCCAACGGCCAAGCGTAAGGATCGTCTGATTCGCGGCAGTGGGATTGTACGCAGCGGGAATGCCCGTAATTCTGGAGTTGAAGTTGTTCCCGGTGATGGTCTCGATGTTGCTGAACTCAGTGGTGGCGTTGCTATAGATGATTCGCCCTGTGATATCCAGCCGCTTCGCAATCAGGGTGTGTGCGCTAAAACGAGAGAAATCCACTTTGCCACTTGTCGGAGCTGTACGATTAAAACTTCTCAGGTAAAAGTTGGTGAGCGCCGGGTTTACACCAAGATTCACACCCTGATTGTCGATAGAGGTGTCATCGTTGAAGCGCCTGAAGCCTTGCAGAAATGAGAACGACACCGGACCGAGTTTCCAATCTGCTCCGACGCGAAAGTCATTCGAGCGCCACTTGGATTGCGACAAGAGCATAAAGTCATCACCGCCAAAGTGCCACGTGGTATATGCGGGACCAGTGGTACGCGCCGGAGAGTAGCCGAGGTAGATCTTTAGCTTTTCGTTCTTAGGAAGAAGTGTCAGATCGAAATCACCCAGGTGATTTCTCAGATCAAAGTTATGCTGACCGCCGGCGGGATCAGTGGGGCGAGTCGAGTAGTTAGGGTTTGCGATGTTGTTGAGAAAACGGAAGGCCTTAAACCGGCGATAGCTCGCATTGATGCGGTACCACTCTGACTTTTCGGCATTGACGCGCAAATACCCATGCGGGTCTGATCCCCAGCCTGATGCTGTTACCAACAGCGTATCGAACATCTTCCCTTCGCTCTCTTTGGCGCGCATCAGAAAACTCGTGTCGAAGAGCCGCGGCCCGGCGCGGTATCCCAGATCGCTTTGATACTTGTTCACATCGCCAACAACTTGCAGCCCGCGATAGCCAACCTCAATGCTGGAAGTAATAGTGTAGTCGCCGTCATCAGCGTTTTGGTTTGACGATGGCGTCGACTTTGGTTCCGGTGAGGGAGTCGGGCTTTGAGCCGTCGCTATTGACCCCCATAGCGTCAGCACCAGGGCCGTCTTAATCAGCATGCTCAGTAACCGGGTTGGATTCTTCATCTCGCGTGTCCTCGGGTTCCCTCGTATCGAGCTTTTAAAGCCAGTTCCCTTCGGGTTCAGATTGTCATCTCATGAATACAGGGCTGGAGTGCGAGCCATGAACTTTAAGGTGGCACGCGGTACAGTCTCGGTATTGAGCCGCCAGGTTATGGGCCGGCCCCACCGGTTCGAGCGCGCCAATGCCATGATCCTGAGTGTGACACTCGAGACATAACTGGGCGACGTTACTGGTTCTCAACAGTCTCGGATTTGCGGATCCGTGCGGAGTGTGGCAAGACTGGCAACCTTCGGTCTTTACTGGAGCGTGTTCATAAACAAAGGGCCCTTGCTTGTCAGCATGGCATTTCATGCAGGCTCCATCAGCGCCAGTAGCGAGTCGAGCTTGTCTGATTTCAAAGCCACCGTGAGCGTTATGGCAATCAGTGCACTTCATGGCGCCTTCCAGCACCTTGTGCCGGAAAGGCTTGTTGAATTGGTGCTTGGTTTCTGTGTGGCAGGATATACACAACTGCGGTTCAGTAAGTTTGAGCAAGCTCACTTCAGAGGGGCCAGGTTTTTCAGCATTCGCCGGGGAGACGAAGACGTTTGAGCTGGCAACGTTCTTGCCAGAAGGACTGGAATGGGACGTATGGCAATCGGTGCAACCTACGTCGTTCCGCCAGTGCTCACCGCGCCTGAAATTATTGTGCTCTTCTTTGCCTGCGTGACAGGTCAGGCAAGTCTCGGAAATCATCTTCGACGACTTGTGATTGAAGCTGATTATCTTCTTTGGATCGGCCTCTTCAACGTGAGCCCTGCCTGGCCCATGGCATCCTTCACACCCGGTGGCCTTGTCTTTCCAACTACTCATAGACGAAAGTTTGGCGTGGGCAGTGTGACTGAAGTTCTTGAACTGGTCTTCATGACAGTCTTTGCAGGCTTCGCTGCCAAGGTAATCAGCCGCGTTGTAGCTTGCGGGCTTGACTGCGACCGCTTTAGCGGGATCCTGTTTGACCGATTGAGAAGATGTGCCGGCGGCGAACCACATAACAACTACTGCCAGCGAGATGCAGACCAGCAACGACTTGATGATTTTGTTGAGACTCAAGGTAGCCCTCTCTTTTCGAGATCGGCACAGATCGACAGCGCGATCCACAGATCCAAAGGAGCAGTCGGACTTTCAGTAACAAAGCCAGGGGCGATGAGAAGCGACAACCACTGTAGGGCGATTGGCGTTAGCATCGGCCGGATTCGACCCAATGTCAAATAAGACCTGCGTCCATGTTAAACGCGGATCGTCCACAATGGCTGTGACCGTCGTCACACGGTCTTCCGATTATCCTGTTCATATCGCGATCGCTTCCAGTGCACCTCGGCTCTTTATCAGAATTCTGCTTCCGATAATCTCCAGCACTCGCTTGCGCTTCATTTCGGTAAAGGCCCGCGATACTGTCTCGCGTGAGACGCAAATCATCTGCCCAATCTCTTCCTGCGTCAGCCCGTGATTCAAGTGAGTTCCGCTGCTGGTGGCTTCGCCCAGTTCCTCATGCCACTTCAGTAATAGCCCTGCGAGTCTTTCTTCTGCACTGCCGGATAAGAGTACGAGTCGCGCCCGCTCAACTACTTCGCTCAATTCATTCGACAGCGCCCTTAACACTGCTATGGACGCACTCTTGTGCTGATCCAAGTGATTCATAAAGTCTGCTCGCGAAATGAAACCCACGCGGCAGCGTTCGAGAGTTTCAACGGTGGCTTCATAATTCGTTCCCTTGAGCACAGAGTTCACGCCCAGAAACTCAAGGGGCCGCGCAATCCGAATGATCACCGTCTTTCCCTTCGAGGATGAAACCGAAACCTTTGCGTGACCGGAGCAAAGAACATAAACACCGGTCGACGGCTGGCCCTCGGCATATAAAACCGATCCACGCGGGTGAATGCTGTTGAGTGTCAAGGTGCCGAAGCCAAAAAAATCGCCTGCGCACGACCCGGAGGACAAAGGGTTTTCAAGTTCGAGGTTGGTTGCGCTTTCCATCAACTCCCACCTTAGGAGACTGTTGCTGTCGCAGTCCCAGCGCAATGCTCATGCCACCCCATCGCCATCATTTAAAATCAAGCAGCGATCTTTCCGGACTTCGAACCAAAGTTCAGGTTAGGACGCAAAAGGGGCCCGTCTGTTATCTGTCACACATAGCGGAGACTTCCCAGTATTTCTTCAATTCAGATGAACAATCCGCTCCCCCTAAACTTTTGGCGGAATATTCCGCAATCAGGGGGGCGTCTTGCGAGAGATTCCCCAGTTTCCTGGCTCGGGGTCCCGCCATCCTCGATTCCGGATTTCCCTGGTTAAAATTAAATACAGACCAGATCTAAGCCTTCACGCACGCTGTAGTTCTTCCGGGATTTGTAACTTGCTTTATTCCAAAAGCTGTCGGCATTACCTGAATCCTTGGATCACTGCTTGCTCTGATTACCAGATGACTGCACTCTGACTCGCTTAACCCGGATTGATAATGACGACTCTTACGCTTGCCTATAAACGCCTCTATGAAGGCTTCAACTATCGCTTGCGAGGCTTTCGCTGGGCAGATTATTGCCGCCCCACTTCAATCACTTTGGCAATGACAGGTCGCTGCAATGCGCGCTGCATTCATTGCGATATCTGGCAGAACCGGGGGCCAGAAGCCACCCCATCCGTCGAGCAGTGGCGCACGGTCCTTAACGATCTTCGTCGGTGGCTCGGAACTGTCCAGGTTACTTTCACCGGCGGCGAAGCATTGATGCGACCCTTCACGATCGAGATCGTAGATCACGCTGTACGCACAGGTATGCTCATCGAAGTTCTCAGCAACGGATATTGGAACGATCAGGAACGCATTGAGCGACTCGCCGCCACTAACCCATGGCGGATCACTGTTTCCTTGGATGGCATTGGCGACACTCACAGTCTGATTCGCGGCCGGCCGGACTTTTTCGAGAAAACCGAGAGAACTCTGCAGACGCTTGAGAGCATTCGGCGTGAACGCCAGCTTGATTTCAAGGTTCGGCTGAAAACTGTAGTGATGCGCCAGAATCTGGAAGAAGTAAGCGAGGTTGCCCGATATGCCGCGACCAGAACGGGGTTTGATGTCTTTTATCAGCCCATTGAGCAGAACTACGCCCAGGATGAAGACCCGTCGTGGTTTGAACACAGCGAGACCTGGCCGGAGAATTCTGCTCGTGTGGTCGAAGTTGTCCGGGAGTTGATAACCCTGAAACGCGAAGGGCTACCAATCGCCAACAGCTTTGCTCAACTGCAATCGATGGAACTCTATTTTCTCGAACCTGCACTTCTAAGACTCGCGACCCAGAATCATTCCGCACACGAAGGCCGCAAGCTGTGCTCGGCGCTGACAGCGCTTGAGGTCCGCGCAGGTGGTGAAGTGCTGACGTGTGCGCGCATGGAAAACATCGGAAATATTAAGGAACAACCCATTCGCCAAATCTGGGAAGGGCGACCGCAGTGGTGGCGAGGTGGCTGCTGCCTCGACGGAATTGCACCTTTGAGCGCAGGAGTTAACGCAACGAGCGAATGCGTGTAATCAGTGCCCCCCTAAAACCACCAACGGCACGCCAACCTCTATGAAGGAGCGCAGGTCGACTGAATTATGGGAGAACACAACATAGCGCACGAGCTGGATGAGGTGAAGGTGGGCGTATTCATGAAGGCGCTCCTCGATGATCTGCGAGCGCTTGACTACATGCTCGACAACAATCTGATTGAGAGTGGAGTGACGCGGATCGGCGCCGAACAGGAGATGTTCCTGGTCGATGAAGACCTCAGACCAGCACCCGTGTCAGTAGAAGTGCTGCAGCAGGCAAACGATCCGCGTCTGACCACCGAGATCGCAAAGTTCAATCTCGAAGCCAATCTCACTCCGTTTGAATTGAGCGCAAATTGCTTTACGCAAATGGAGTCGGAGCTGCGCGAGGTCCTGTCGCTGACGCGCGTCGCAGCAAAGAAATTCGGAGCCGACATTCTGCTGGCCGGTATCCTGCCGACCTTGCGGAAATCAGACTTGACGCTCGACAACCTGACGCCAGTTCCGAGGTACCTGCAATTAAACGATTCCATTACCAAACTGCGTGGCGGACCTTTCAACATTCATATCAAAGGACTCGACGAAATTGATCTCGTGCATGACAACATCATGATGGAATCGTGCAACACGAGTTTTCAAATTCACGTACAGGTTAACCCACGAGAGTTTGCCTCCCTCTACAATCTCGCTCAGCTCATTACCGCTCCGCTACTGGCGTCCGCTGTGAATTCCCCAATCCTGTTTGGCCGTCGATTGTGGCAAGAGACCCGGTTAGCCGTGTTTCAGCACTCCACCGACGCGCGCTCAGCTACCCAGCAGGCGCGTAGTCATCCGACGCGGGTAGGGTTTGGAGAAGGCTGGATTCAGCGATCGATCCTCGAGCTCTTTCAGGAGCAGATCGCGCGCTTTCGTATGATTATGATCAATGACCCCGTGGAGAACTCGCTCGCGGTCCTCTCGCGTGGCGAGGTTCCACAATTGACTGCACTGCGAACGCACAACGGCACAATCTGGCCATGGAACCGTGCCTGTTACGGAGTGTCAAATGGTGCTGCCCATTTGAGAATTGAGAACCGCGTGCTCCCAGCCGGTCCCAGCGTGGTTGACGAGATTGCCAACACTGCCTTCTTCGCCGGACTCATGGTTTCATTGCCGGGTGAATATGGCGACGTAACGCAAGGCATGGCTTTTGACGAAGCCAAAACCAACTTTTTTGCCGCTGCACGACATGGCCTGAACGCTCAATTCAGCTGGGTTGACGGAAAGACTCATGCGGCGTCAACGCTCATCCTCGAGCATCTTCTCCCTTTGGCGAAGGCTGGGTTGAAGCATGCGGGGGTGAACGCTACAGACATCGATCGCTACCTTGGCGTGCTTGAAGCACGAGTCAGCAGCGGCCAAACCGGGGCGCAGTGGATAACGAGATCGTTTCAGGCCGCGAATAAACAACCACGTGAAATTCGCACCCGCTTGATTGCCAAAGAGATGCTTAAACATCAATCCGAGGGCAATGCCGCCCACAGTTGGCCGCTGCTCGAGGTCGACGAGTCAGACGAATGGAGCAAAAGCTATCAGACAGTGGGACAGTTCATGACGACGGATCTGTTCACTTTGCGTCCAAGTGACTTGGTGGACCTTGCTGCCAGCGTGATGACTTGGAGACATATCCGGCACGTGCCGGTTGAAGACGAAAGGGGAAACCTGGTGGGACTGGTGTCTCATCGATCATTGCTGAAGCTGATAGGCAAACAAACCACATCTGAAGAGACTCCGGTAACAGTCCGCGACATGATGACCACTGACCCGCTCACGGTATCGTCGACAACCTCCACGTTGGACGCTATCGAGATCATGCGGCATCACCGCGTCGGGTGTCTCCCGGTACTCGATGACGGCCGTCTGGTTGGCATTGTTACTTCCTACGATTTTCTTGAAGCCTCTGCACGACTATTCCAAGAACGACTGGGCGGTATCACCGAACCGGCAAAGACGCAGAACCTCAACTCAAGAAAGAGTTCGGCCGGCATTAACCATTAGACTCAATTCAGACCCGCGAGCGAGGGTGAGGTCGCTGCCAAGAGGCGGTAGGCTTGAGACTCGTCCACGAATCTAAGCCGCACTCCATTAGCGGGCAGGCAGCCTGCGCTCGCAAGGAAAACACACTTTCGGGCGTAACGACCCGTGCCGCTCGTCGGTGACCTGATTCCACTTTGATCGCTGGGCACTTTCTCGCTCACCTCTGCGCAAGTTTCCGCAGCTTTCACCCACTAATTCGACTTCGCGAGCCCATTTCTTTCGGCATATGCATTGCACTAATCATATTCGGATGAGCGCACCGCAATTAAGCGGCAGGCGGAAGAGGTAAGGCATCGGAAGTTCTGGAGGTTTGTGCAATGGCTACAGATGATCGCGAAATTCTTGACTTACTCAAAGAAGAACTCGACTTCGTCGAGAAAGGCGGATACGGCCGTTCCGTCCGCACCCCCTGGAAACCACAATCGGCCTTCCAGGATTCTCTCACCTGCATCAATTACGGGTACCCCTATCGGGCCCATCCGTGCAACGAGTGTCACTTGCTCGAATTCGTCGACCCCGAGAACTACAGCAAAACGGTGCCATGTCATCACATTCCGTTGAATGATGCGGGCGAGACGGTGGATTCTTTGGAAGCAGAAGACAACGCTGCGAAGTTAGAGCAACGGCTAAGAGAGTGGCTTCGAGCCAGAATCAAAGAGATTGAGGATGAACGTTCAACAGGCGCAATCGCCGGATGTCCTTGACGTCAGGCAAGCTCCTAAAAGGGCTTGACGTATTTCGGCCGCAAGTGGTTCGCGCGAGCTACTTGCGGCCTCCTAGTAAGTACTGAGTGCTGAGTTCCAATGCGTCCCATCCAGTCTGAGTTCTGTTTCCTGGCACCCGGCACTCAGTAGACAGAACTTTTTTAATCAGTAAGCAGCACTTTTGTACGGCGAGTGAGATTCACAACTATGAAACCAAGTAACGTAACGATCGACGGCAACGAAGCGGCCGCCCACGTAGCCTATAAGACGAACGACGTAATCGCGATCTACCCCATCACACCTTCATCTCCAATGGGCGAGTTCTCAGACGAATGGTCAGCCTCGGCCGAGGAGAACATCTGGGGTATGACTCCGCTCGTGCGTGAAATGCAATCGGAAGGAGGCGCGGCAGGCGCCGTGCACGGCACGCTGCAAACAGGCTCACTCACGACGACGTTTACTTCCAGCCAGGGTTTGCTGCTGATGATCCCCAACATGTTCAAGATCGCGGGCGAGCAAACCAGCACGGTGTTCCACATTGCTGCTCGGTCCGTAGCTACTCACGCGCTATCGATCTTTGGCGACCATAGCGATGTCATGACCGCTCGTACCGCGGGCTGGGCCATGCTCTTTGGCAACTCGGTACAGGAGGCAATGGACTTTGCCTTGATCTCACAGGCAAGCACTCTCCAAGCACGCGTTCCCTTCCTGCACATCTTTGATGGCTTTCGCACGTCGCATGAGGTGATGAAGATTGAGAAGCTGTCTGACGAGCAAATTCGCGCGATGATTGACGACCAACTCGTGCAGGCACACCGCGGGCGCGCATTGTCTCCCGATCATCCGGTCATGCGTGGAACGGCGCAGAATCCGGACGTGTTCTTTCAATCGAGAGAGCGTTCAAATCCCTTTTATCTGGAAACTCCTCAAATTGTTCAGGAAACTATGAACAGGTTTGCGGAGTTAGCGGGGCGGCAGTATCACCTCTTCGATTACGCGGGCGCTCCAGACGCCGAGCGAGTAATAGTGATGATGGGTTCCGGTTGCGAAGCAGCTGAAGAGACAGTCGCGGCTCTTTGTGCTCTTGGCGAAAAGGTCGGCTTGGTGAAGGTCCGGCTGTTCCGGCCCTTCTCGGTCGATCACTTCACGTCGGCGCTGCCGGTTACCGTGAAAGCCATAGCCGTTCTTGATCGAACCAAAGAGCCGGGTAGTATTGGCGAGCCGCTGTACCAGGACATAGTCACTGCTCTCAGCGAAGCGGTGGTAACGGGGTTGCCGATGCCTCGCGTGATTGGCGGCCGGTATGGACTCTCTTCGAAAGAGTTTACTCCGGGCATGTGTAAGGCCGTGTTTGACGAACTTACGCAACCAATACCCAGGAACCACTTCACCGTGGGAATCCACGACGATGTGACTCTTACCAGTCTTCCCTTTGATCCAGCCTTCAACACCGAACCGGATGATCAGGTGCGCTGTTTGTTTTGGGGACTCGGGGCCGACGGCACGGTCAGCGCCAACAAGAACTCGATCAAAATCATCGGTGAAGAGACAGCCAACTACGCGCAGGGATATTTTGTGTACGACTCGAAGAAGGCCGGGGCGATGACTGTGTCACACCTTCGCTTTGGCAGCCGTCCAATTCACAGCACGTATTTGATTCAACAAGCAAACTTCATTGCGGTTCACCAGTTTAAGTTTCTCAGCTCTTATGACGTCCTCGGCGCGGCAAGCCATGGGGCCACGCTGCTGCTGAACAGCCCGTATCCGCCGGAGGCGATTTGGGACCAGCTCCCAGCTACTGTCCAGGAAGAGATCATTCGCAAGCAGATCAGGCTCTACACGATTGATGCATATGCTGTGGCGCAGGCGAAACAGTTGGGCAACCGCATCAACACGATCATGCAGACTTGTTTCTTTGCAATCAGCGGCGTCCTGCCTCGCGACGTGGCCATTGAAAAGATCAAACAATCGATCCAAAAGACTTATGGCAAACGCGGCGAGCCGGTCGTAAGGCAAAACTTCGCGGCTGTCGATGCGGCGCTTGCGCATCTCCATGAAGTGACGGTTCCCGCGCAAGCCACCAATTCAGCTCGCCTGCCTGCCGCGGTTTCCGCACAAGCTCCAGACTTTGTTCAGCGGGTTACCGCGGAAATCATTGCCGGGCGCGGCGACCAACTGCCCGTCAGTGCGTTTCCTGTTGATGGAACCTATCCGTTGGGCACGTCGCAATGGGAGAAGCGCAACATCGCCCAGGATGTTCCGGTTTGGGAGCCGGAGCTTTGCATCGAATGCGGCAAATGCATGCTTGTCTGTCCGCACGCTACGATTCGCGCAAAGGTCTGTGACGATAGCGATCTCGCCGGAGCTCCTGAAGGCTTCAAACACATGCCCGCAAAGTGGCGCGAACTGCCTGACAAACGCTACACCATCCAAGTCGCCGTTGAAGACTGCACCGGTTGCCGGCTTTGTGTCGAAGTATGCCCGGCTAAAGACAAGAGTAATGTCTCGCGCAAAGCGCTGAACATGCAACCCCAGCTTCCGGTGCGGGAACGCGAGCGAGCCAATTGGGATTTCTTTCTGAAACTTCCGGAGCTCAACAGGAGCGATTCCCTGACGTTCACGTCCGTCAAGAACGTGCAACTGCTGCAACCGCTGTTTGAGTTTTCCGGAGCTTGCGCCGGCTGTGGCGAGACTCCCTACATCAAGCTCCTGACGCAACTCTTTGGCGACCGCGCAGTAATTGCCAATGCCACCGGTTGCTCGAGCATCTATGGCGGGAACCTGCCCACGACGCCCTACACGATTAATCGCGAAGGTCGTGGGCCGGCCTGGAGCAATTCGCTCTTCGAAGACAACGCCGAGTTTGGTTTGGGAATGCGGATGGCTCTGAATCACCAGACTGCCTACGCCAGAGATTTGGTTGGCCGGCTGCGCGAGAGTATTGGTGAGGCGTTGGCGAACAGCCTGCTAACCGCTGACCAGTCGACTGATGCGGCAATCAATATTCAGCGCGAGCTGGTGGCGGCGTTGAAGGCGAAACTCGCGAATGAGAAGTCGCTCGAGTCGAGGGATCTGTTGAGTGTTGCCGACGCGTTGGTTAACAAGAGCGTGTGGATAGTCGGTGGCGATGGTTGGGCCTATGACATTGGTTACGGTGGCCTCGATCACGTTTTGGCCAGTGGTCAGAACGTCAACATCCTGGTGCTGGATACGGAAGTCTATTCCAACACCGGCGGACAAGCTTCGAAGTCAACGCCCATGGGAGCGGTAGCTAAATTCGCTGCGGGCGGCAAACCTACCGGCAAAAAGGACCTGGGAATGAGCGCGATTCGTTACGGTAACGCTTACGTGGCCCAGGTAGCTATGGGGGCCAACGACACGCATACGGTGAAAGCTTTCCTGGAAGCTGAAGCGCATGACGGCCCGTCGCTAATCATTGCCTACAGTCAGTGCATCGCGCATGGCATCGACATGTCGAAAGGAATGCACCAGCAAAAACTTGCAGCCGAATCTGGGCACTGGCCGCTTTATCGCTACGTTCCAAAGTTGGCGTCGGAGAATAAGAACCCGTTCCAGCTTGACTCGAGTGATCCGAAGATTCCGTTGAAGGACTACATCTACACCGAAGGGCGTTATCGCATGCTGCAACAAAGCGATCCGAAGGTGGCAAAAAGTTTATTGACGGAGGCTGAAAAGCTCGTTCAAAGGCGATGGCGGCAGTACAAGCAGTTGGCGGCGAACCAGTGGGAGTAAGCAGGGCAAGGTCTCTAGGTCCCAGGTTCGTTCAGAATTCTTATCTGAGATCTGAGATCTGAAATTTGTGATTTCAGATCAAGTCGGGAATCTGTAAATCTGAGACCTGAGACCCGATTGACTAACCGGAGAAGAGTATGACTTTAACAACCAGCTACCTCGGCATGAGCCTCAAAAACCCCATCATCGCTTCATCGTCACCGCTTTCGCAAAACCTCGACAGCATCCGCCGACTGGAAGACGCAGGAGCGGCGGGGGTCGTAATGTATTCGCTATTCGAAGAACAGATTACGTTCGACAGTTTCTATATCGACTACTTTCTGAATAGCGGCACCAACAGCCACTCCGAGGCCCTCAGCTACATTCCCGAGTTACGCAGCTATGACGTCTGGCCCGATGAATACATGAACCTGATCAGAAGCGCCAAAGAAGCTGTCGACATTCCTATCATTGGCAGTCTGAACGGCGTGTCGGAGGGTGGTTGGACTGATTACGCGGCCCTGATCGAAGAAGCCGGCGCCGATGCGATCGAGTTGAACGTCTACTACATCCCAACGAACGCAGATCAGACGGGAAGCGCAGTTGAAGAGACTTACCTGGGAATTGTGCGCGAGGTTAAAAGCGCCGTCTCGATTCCCGTGGCAATCAAGCTCAGTCCGTATTTCAGCTCGACCGCAAACATGGCGAAACGTTTGGTGGACGACGGTGCCGACGCACTGGTGCTCTTCAATCGCTTCTATCAGCCCGACATCGATCTGGAAACTCTCGAGGTGGTACCGCGTCTGGTTCTAAGTAGCTCGAGGGAATTGCGCTTGCCTTTGCGTTGGGTGGCCATTCTCTACGGCCGTCTACTTGCCGACCTGGCAATTACTACCGGCATCCACACTTCTCAGGATGTGTTGAAAGGACTTATGGCCGGAGCGAGAGTAACGATGATGGCTTCTGAGCTGCTGCAGAACGGTATCAGTAGGATTCCCGTCATTCTGGACGAGTTGCGATGCTGGATGAGAGAGCATGAGTACGAATCCGTTGCCCAGATGACCGGAAGCATGAGCCAACAGCACTGCGCCGAACCGGCAGCATTCGAACGAGCCAACTATATGAAGGTGCTCGCATCATACCGCCCGATTAACTAGGCCCGTCCCTGAATTAACGGGCTGGAACACTCTGGGGATTGTCCTGATATTGCGCTGCAAAACATGCGACGCAAAGAGTCGCGCCAACCACCTTTCCAGAGGGTGCATATACGCCACATGCTGCTGCTGCAAAAAGTAGCTTTGGATGGAGGATGGCTTCTCGGTGAAGGCGTTCCTCAGCTGACTCGTCGATCACCCACGCCAGCACAATTGATTGCGCTGCGTCGGTGTGCATGACGCTTCCGTTTTCATAACCTGGAAACGTAAAGGTTCCGTAACGTCTCATGCGCCCGATGGGATTGGTCCCATCAGTTCCCATGTGGCTGAAGGGCAGGCCCTTAACGATTTGATCTTTGACGTGGTCCGCGGCCGCCTGATAAATGCCGCTTGCATATTTCAATTCCGGCAACGCGGGCGTCTTCCTAAGCTCCGCGATGGCCTCGCGAATCGTAGACTGTTGAACCCTGGTCGAAGCAAGGGGCAAGGCGGAGATATTCTTCTCCATCCAATGCGCGTACGCCGCCGGATCACTACGAATTCTGTTGATCTCGCTGACAATTCCATTCTCCAACTCACTCTGCGCCTTCACTTCCTGACCGAGCAATGCAAGCAGACATACAGCCAACAGCTTCAAAGCGGTGCTAACCATAGTCTTCTCCTTTTGGGTTAAGTGACTCAACCAAAGCTCGCGTCATCCGCTGATGGCCCATAGATGGCGGGCACCTTCGCGCCCATTAAACGCAGATACACCGTCATCTGCCCACGGTGATGCACCCAATGGTGGATAGTGTCTTGAATCATCTCGTAGCGAGGCGACTCAGCGACCACCTCTCCGCGAGCGAGTAGGCGCCAGGAAGTCATCAAGTGCTCGTCCGTGGTCTCATCGAGAGCCGCACGGGTACCGGCGGCGGCGTCATCAAGCGCCTGCAACAACTCCTCGCTCGTATTCAACTTCTCCTGTTCGAAATTCGAGCCTTCTGCCGGAGCGACGTCCAACTCGTCACGCTCGATCTGCATGGTGATCCATATCGGAATCGTGGCCACCATATTAGCCAGGTATCCGAAGTCCATGGACTTTTCGTGCGGCTTCCAGCTGTACTTGTCAGCCGGCACCTGCTCCAGGGCTCGGCGCGACCGAGCCACTTCGCGGTCAAACTCTGCTCGAAAGAACTCCGTCAATTTCATTTCCGTCTCCTCCCTTGCTGAAGTGCGCACATAATACCCACAATTTGGCAAACTGAAATATACCCGCCATCAGAAACCGTGGAGCGCCATTTAACTCCTGTCATTTAACTCCTTGACACCAATAAGAGCCAACTCGTACCTTACGCCCCAGTAATAAATTGCGGCCTACACATGTCGGGCTTTTCTCGCTCAATCGCCCTCATCGCATTTAGGTAGGCTCTCCTTCGTCTAGCATAGCGTTGTGACATTCCAGGTCCTGAGTCGAACCTCTCAATGGCATTCCTGAGGAGTTGAGCGACATCTTGCTTTCGCTCCATTAGCCCCCGCTGCGAAGACAAACTGCCTTTCACCATGTCAGTTTTCGACAAGAATAAAAAGCGCGAACCCGAGAGTGCCTCTACAAATCCTGGCTCTCCGCGTGATGAGGAGCACCGCGAGACGGAAGCGGCTTTGCGCGCTAGCCAGGCGCGATTGGCCGGCATCATCGACTCAGCCATGGATGCCATCATCACGATTGACAGCCGGCAGAAGATCATCGTCTTCAATCGTGGTGCAGAGGCTATGCTTCGGTGCTCGAAAGCTGAAGCGCTCGGTCAACCACTCAATCACTTCATTCCTGACCGGTATCGCACCGCTCACTCGTCCTACGTGCAAGCGTTTGGAGAAACAGGAGTAACGAGCCGGGCAATGGGCGGGGCCCGCACTGTTCGTGGCTTGCGAGCTGACGGAGAAGAGTTTTCGCTGGAGGCCTCGATCTCTCAGTTCGAGGCGGACGGGCAAAACTTTTACACCGTCATCATGCGAGACATCACGCAACTCAGGCGTGCGGAGGAACAGCTCATACAAGTGATAGAGAGTGCGCCTCACGGCATGGTGATGGTTGATCAAAAAGGCGCGATCGTCCTGGTCAATTCTCAAATCGAAAACTCTTTCGGTTATTCGCGCGATGAGTTGCTGGGAAGAACGGTTGAAATGCTGGTCCCCGCGCGCTTTCGCGAGCGCCATCCGGCCTATCGCGACGACTTCGTCGCACACCCAACGGCGAGACCGATGGGCGCGGGTCGCGATCTGTTTGGTTTACGAAAAGACGGCACCGAGTTTCCAGTCGAAATCGGTTTGAATCCAATCGAGACCGAGCAGGGGAAAATGATACTCAGCACGGTGGTAGATATCACCGCGCGAAAGCGGGCCGGTGTCGAACTCGAGAATGAGCGACGAAGACTGAACAACATCATTGCCAGTGTGCCTGGTGTTGTTTGGGAAGCCTGGGGGAAACCTGACGCAGCTACGCAGCGAACTGACTTCGTCAACGATTATGTCGAGACGATGCTTGGTTATAGCGTTGCGGAGTGGCTATCAACACCGAATTTCTGGTTATCGATTGTGCACCCCGAAGACCGAGCGCGGACCGCGCAAGCTGCCGCCGCGGATTTTGCCCGTGGTAAAGAAAGCACGCTCGAATTTCGCTGGGTTACCAAGGACGGTCGTGCCGTTTGGGTCGAATCGAACTCCACGCTGGTTTGCGACGCAGAGGGAAAACCCGCCGGATTGCGCGGAGTAACGATGGACATCACCGAGCGGAAACTTGCTGAGGAGAGGAATATCAATCGCGCGGCACTCGCCTCTTTGCGGGCTGATATTATTGCCGGGCTTGCTGAGTCTGATCTTTCACAGCAAGTGGTTCTCAATCGTTGTGCTGCAGCGTTAGTGCAAAATCTGGACGCTGCGTTCGTACGCATTTGGATACTCAATAGGGAGGAGAATGTTCTGGAGTTGCAAGCGAGTGCAGGTCTTTATACTCACCTCGACGGCGCGCATTCGCGAGTGCCTGTCGGATCACTCAAGATTGGTCGCATCGCCCAGGACCTGCGGCCGCACATCACCAACGAAGTGCAAAGCGATCCTCTCGTTAGCGACAAAGAATGGGCCAAACGGGAGGCCATCGTTTCTTTTGCCGGCTACCCCTTAATGGTCCGGGATCGGCTGGTCGGCGTCATGGCACTCTTTTCTCGTCATGAACTAGCAGAAGACGCACTCGATGCGCTGGCGGCCATGGCTGAGATCATCTCGCAGGACATAGAACGAAAACGAATCGAGGAAGCCCTGCGGGTGAGCGAGGATCAGCTGCGACAGTCACAGAAGCTGGAAGCGATCGGGATGCTTGCCGGAGGGATCGCGCACGACTTCAACAACCTGCTGACGACCATTACCGGATACAGCGAATTGGCTTTGCGACGATTGCGAATTGAAGACCCGCTGCATCGAAATATCAGCGAGGTAAAGACGGCGGCAGATCGAGCCGCCTCGCTGACGCGGCAACTGCTCGCCTTCAGCCGCAAACAGGTACTGCAGCCAAAAATTATTAATCTGAACATGATTGTTTCAGAGTTGGAGAAGATGCTCCGCCGGCTCATTGGTGAAGACGTTGACTTGCGAGTAGTGATCGAGGAGGGACTCGGAAATGTGAAAGCGGATCCCGGCCAGATCGAGCAGGTGCTGATGAATCTCGCGGTCAACGCGCGCGATGCGATGCCGGAAGGAGGCAAGCTGACAATAGAGACCACGAATGTCTACCTCGATGATCGCTACGCCAGAAAGCATCTCACGGTTATTCCAGGACACTACGTGATGTTGGCGGTAAGCGATACCGGCACGGGAATGGATGAAAATACGCAGGCCCACATCTTCGAACCGTTTTTCACGACGAAAGAGGTCGGCAAAGGAACGGGGCTTGGACTCTCAACCGTCTATGGCATCGTCAAGCAGTCGGGCGGCAACATCTGGGTTTATAGCGAGCCTGGTAGCGGCACTTCTTTCAAGATCTATTTTCCGCGAGTCGACGAACGACCGCGGGACTCTTCGCCAAAAGCTGCAGCTGAAGCGAACCTCCAGGGTACTGAGACAATCCTGCTCACTGAAGATGAGGACATGGTCAGGACGCTCGCGCGGGAAGTGCTCGAGATGTATGGCTATCGTGTGCTCGAAGCTGCCAACGCCGGGGCGGCGCTTTTGATTTGCGAACGACACCTGGAACCCATTCAATTGTTGCTCACCGATGTCGTAATGCCGGAGATGGGCGGGCACGCCCTGGCAAACCGACTAAAGCTGATCAAACCCGACATGAAGGTACTCTTTATGTCGGGCTATACCGATAATGCGATCGTCCACCAGGGCTTTCTGGATGAGGGAGCGAATTTTATTCAGAAGCCGTTCTCTCCGGACGCAATGGCAAGGAAGGTGAGAGAGGTTTTGGATGGCGAATAGAAGCTCTCAAGTTTCGAGTTTCAAGAGTTTGAGGATCTGAGATTTGAGTCAACTTGAAACTTGAAACTCGCAACTCGAAACTCGAAACTCGAAACTCGAAACTTAAGCCTTAAAGACTCCGACCCTGAACTTTGGGCGTTGGATGTTGAACTTCGAGCCCTGCCGTGATCTGGACGCTGGCTGGTTTCAGCGGGCGAGCCACCAGCACCGGACATGGCGCCTGACGCAATACTCGATCGACGTTTGAGCCGAAGAGTGTATGCATGCCAAAGCCAGCCCCATGCGCGCCGATGCTAATCAAATCGATCTCATTCCTCTCTGCATGATTCAGGATTTCACGATACGGATGGCCCTCGCTGACCGCGGTTGTCACCTTGCACCACAGATGAGCTTCCGCGGGAATACTCCGGTGCAGTCGCTGCGCAGCGTTATGATAGGCGGACTCGTTCTTCAGCGGATACCAGGAGATCTCAGGCTGGCCCACCGAATGAGGTGGTAGAACATGAAGCAGATGCAACTCCGCCTGGTACTCCTGCGCGAACGAGAGCGCATACTTTAGCGCCAACTCTGAGTAATCTGAAAAGTCATAGGGGACCAGCACTCGTTCGAGGGAGATGTTTCTACTCAAAGGCTGAACCCATTCGCGCTCGTCCGAATGTGTTACCAGAACCGGACATGGCGCTGTGCGACAGACTGACTCAGCGTTTGAGCCCAGCAAAGCAGCACGATGCGGCCGCCGGCGAGAACGCATAATGATCAGGTCCGCAGCATGCTTGGCTGCAGCCTTCGTGATCGCTTCTCCCACGTCCTCACCATCGATTAACAAGCCACGCCAATCCAGACCATTCAGAGCTTTGCGCGTGAGAAACCTCAACAGTGCGCCTTCGAAGATTACGCCGCCCTCTCGAGATGAATCCGCGACCGGAGTCTGGTCCACGGTCAGAGCCTTTGACAACTCACCATCGTCTGGTCGATGGCAGACGATGATCTGGGACTCATACACACGCGACAGCGCGAGTGCGTAGCGCAATGCCTGGTCTGAGTTTGTTGACAAGTCTGTAGGGCAGAGAATGCGTTTGATATTAATCATAAGAGTAATGCCCATTCGAGTGGGCCTCCTTGTAAGCTCTGGGAGCAATGGCCGTGCCGTCTCAGTGAGTGGATGTCAAAGGCGGTAACAAGGCCATCTGCCGCGACCGCGTCGTCTTGCGAGCTCTTGCCCAGGACTCTTGCGAAACTTTTCGCACGTCGCTTTCGAAATTCATTTCGAACCGAACCCGGGCAGCTCGCCAGGAAACTCCATGCCCCCAATTTCAAAAAGCCTTTCACAATCAGATTGCGCTCAACGAAACGGCCCGGTCGCTGCCCGTTCCGGCCAGTCAATGTGCAGATTGCATACGTACCCAGCAATCGATACAGAAAGCTATTGCGGGATCAAATTCGAGTTTGGTGTCCTCAATCCATCTGCCGCACTTGCTGCAGCTCCCATAGGAACCTGACATTAATCGATCAAGGGCGTCGTCGACCTTGCGCAACCGAGCCTGGAGGAGTTCACGGTGCCAGTTTGCCAGTCGCACCGACTCTTCCTTTTCCGGCTCTCGCGTAGCGGTCGAGTTGGAGTCCCTGGCCAACTCTTCGCAAATGTCTTCACGCTCGGAGTGGAGGCGGCTCCAGATCGCCCCGCCGTTCTGTTCAATGCGCTTATCGATTACTGGATTGGTCACATTGGATACATTGGTTACATTAGTGCTCATGTTGCTGCCTCCGACATTGGGTATGAGTTCCTCACCGCTACCCTCAATGCAATGAAGGTGCCGGGGCGATTATTTGATGAATTGCAGGGAATGAGGGTTTGGGGGCGCTTGAATGAGGAAAGTTTCGCTGGCCATGTGGAAAAGCGCGCAAGTCGAATGGAGTAACGAGTTTCGAGTTTCGAGTTTCGAGTTTCTGAGAGGGTTGGAAATCCTGAAATCCCAAATTCTGGAACTCGAAACCAGACACTAGAACTGGGAACTTCGTCTCATCTACAGGTGCGTCGTCTCCCAATACTTTTCGTGTACTAGTTTAGCCCAACTCCAAAACCGTCCCTGCCGCATGGTGGCGGGCTCGTCAGCCCAAATGTCCTTATGCATATAAACACTTTCTCCGCCCCCTTCGTCGATAACCAGTTTCAATTCATGCACGTACTCTGAAACAGGTTCGCGGCCCGTGATTTCGGAAACCACATTTGCCGCCGCTACTTCGGCCTGACGGACTGCCATATGTCCCATCTTCGGGCCGCTGAAATTCACGCAGTCACCGATGGCATAAATTTGGTCAGCGCCCACCACCTGCATTCTTGAGTTGACGTTTATGTACTCCTCATCGTTGGTGAAGCCAAGGTGCGACATGGCGGCAGATCCCTGGAAGGGCGGCAACAACATCAGCAGGTTAAATTTGAGAGCTCGTCCGTCCCTCGCAATAACGGCGCCTGGCGAAACCGTGTCAATCGGAAAGTCGGGGATGAACTCAATGTCATGAGAATCGAGCGCGTTTCGCAGGGCAATCGCAGCAACGGGATCGCCCAGGTGAAAGCCAGGAGGTTCAGGGCTGACGACGGTGATTTTGGTTTCAGCACGCTCGCCGCGTGCTGCCAAAGTCCGTGACAGGGCAAAGGCAGTTTCATAGACCGGGACCGGCAACCGCGCATCAGGACATTGGCCTATGACGGCCCGGCCTCTATGAAAAGCTCCGATCGCCATGGAAAACTGCAGTGTCTTATCAACGTTGAGCAGATGGTGGGCATTCTCGTAGAAACCCGTGACTCGCTCAGTTGCGAGCCGGCGACCCAGCGCGAACACCAGGAAGTCATAAGGCAGCTGCCCTTCAACATCGCCATGGGCAACGCTAACCTTCCGATCGAATGGATCTATTCGCGCGACTTCACCCTTGACGAAATTTATGCGGTGACTCAGCATCGACTCGCGCAGGTCGAACGAAACATCTTCACGACTGCACTTGCCGAACGCCAATCTCACCAACCCCGGATAGAAGACGAAAAGTCGACTACGCGAAACCAGCGTAATCTGATGTTCGTCACCCAGTCCTCCAGCAAGTCGTGCCGCGGCAATCACTCCACCGAAGCCGCCGCCTAAAATCAAGACTCTGGCCATTGCTATTGCCCCTTCTCAGCGGTTTGCTCTTCTGTTGCGGACGGGCCGCCATTACGAAAACGAACGACTTCAACCGAACATTTGGCATGAGAGACTACCGATTGTGAAACCGAGCCGAGCAAAAAGCGCTCCCAGGCCCGATAACCATGCGACCCGACCACAATCAGATCGGCATTCCAGCTTTCGGCCTCATCAAGGATTACCATTCGTGGTGAGCCAGGCTGCATCTCGCCCGCGACCACTGTGTCGGGCAAACCTGTCTTTAGCTTGGCGACGGCGCTCTCAAGGATGGCCAGAGCGTGCTTTCTAACCGCCTCATCAATTTCTTCAAAATAGCCTGGTGGCAGGGCCCATGCTTCCGGCGTTGGCGCCAGTGGCAGCTCAAACGCTGTCAACACTTTGATCTGCGACCCCACCGGCCAGGGTCGGCGAGCAATCTCTTCAACCGCTTTCTCACTGCAGGGCGAGCCGTCGACAGCCAATAAGATTTTCATGTTCAGGTTCGTCACTTATACTGGGCATTCCTGTCATAACCCGGAGTAGTGCACCAGCCGTACCACGAATGCCCTAGCGATTTGAGCGGTGTGAGGCTTGGCGACAGGGTCGGCTGCGGGCTATTTCGCAACCAGCAAGGATTTTCACGCAACGAAGGAGTTGGTGGGGAGTTTCAAGTTTCTAGTTTCAAGTTTCAAGTTTCCAGTTGTCTCAGATTTCGAGATTTCAGGCCGGCCAGGGTCGACCTCCAGGCGCAGATCAAGTCGAGGGCGCAAAATCTGATCCCTTTCGGCAACGGCATGCAACTTGAAACGTGAGACCCGAGACTTGAGATCCGAGATTTGCGACTTGCTACTTGCGACCTGAGACCGAGATGAATTCACCTGCAAACAACGTCACGCCGGAATTGAGTTACGCATATCTTTCTGAATTTTGACGACCGCCCGGTTTTGGTGGACATCAATCTCCGGCTCGACCCGGGCGAGATGATCATCCTGACCGGTGCTTCCGGTTCAGGCAAATCGGTACTGTTACGACTCGCAATGGGCTTGCTGAAACCGGACGCAGGCCGGGTTTTCATTTGCGGTCGGGAAATCGAGACGCTCGACGAATCTGAGTTGGTAGGGATACGCGGCGGATTGATGGGCATGGTTTTTCAGGAGGATTCGCTGTTCACGGGATTGACGGTTTACGAGAATGCAGCTTACCGGCTTGAAGAGCATGGCTGGCCTGACGAGGAAGCAGAGAAAGCCGTTGCTGAGGTACTCCGGTTTGTTGGTCTGGATGGGGAAGAAGAGAAGCTTCCCGAGGAGCTTTCAGGTGGGATGAAGCGACGGCTCGAGATAGCGCGCGCGCTTATCGGCTGGCCCCGAATCATGTTGTACGACGAACCAACGATGGGACTTGATCCCCTCGTGGCAACGCAGGTGTTGGATCTTGTTATCCGTGCCCGCGACGTCAATCGGATCTCATCGATCTTAGTCACGAAGAAGGCGTACGAGATTCCCCACCTCACTGAGTTCTACGGATCTGAGACGAGCGCCGGCGAGCTGGTGATTGCGGAAGCGCTGCCTGACAGAATGCCAAAGACAAGGGTGATAGTTTTGGAGCAGGGGAGCATCGTGTTCAATGGCACGGGACCCGAGTTTCAAGCCAGCGACCTTCCGGCAATTAAGGAATTAGTGACCCTGGATCACCACGACCATTCATCAGATCCTTATTTCGAAGATCCCTGGGACAAACGACGCCGGCCCAAAGAAGAGGTCTTATAGGCCCTCCGCTGTTTAATGGCGCGCCGCAGATGACCCGGTAGAGACACCCTTCCGCTGAACATGCCGAGTGGCGGCAGTCTGATAACCTGCGAAGCAGCTTTGACTGCGCAAAGTTACTCAGCGGAGCTGAGAAAAAACTCGCAGTTTTGTCATCTGGTCACTCCAAAATTCTCCGGTGCCGCCTCGATGAGAGTTGGCACGAGTAGTGCAACCTTTTAAGTTCAGGTACAGACTTCTTCGCAATCAGGGAGGACAAGATGAAGACGCGGCAGATTCCACGTGATGAATGGACCAAATTTTTCGACAACCTCAGCCGGCGGCAAGAGGGCTGGGAAGTGACCCTGGAAGTTTTCAGTCCTGAGATCGGCGACCAGGTCGAGGAAAAGCATTTGTTCCTTTCTGGTCTTGCTGCTGAAGTGCGCGATGCGGGCGATCAGATTGCAATCATGCTTGGAGGTAAGGCAAGCAAGCATATGACACATATGATCTCAACCCCCACGCGCGTGGATCTTCAGCAGACCGACCTCGGGGTCGACTCCTCGCTGAGAATCAAGGCTGCCGATGGAACGACTACGTTGTTGCAGTTGAGTTAAGTGCGCCGGAAAAGGCGGGGACCGAGACAGGGGACGCGAAGAGACGGACAGGGGATCAACTCTTAAAGGGGAGATCACTCAAGTCAGGAAGGCGGACCCCTGTCCCCGCTAAACCTTGACAACCACTCATCTCCAAATCAACCTCTCAACTCTAAGTACCCCTCAGCTACCCAACCAGGTTCTTAATAATGACTCCGGTGGCATAAGCGAGAGTCGCCGCAATCGCTCCGACCAGCAAAGTGGTAAGGCCCGAACGCCACCACGACACCGTGGACCATCTACTCTTTGCCGATCCAATGACCAGGAAGACAATGCCCGTCAGGATCATTGAAGTTTGAAAAGCCTGAGGAACCGCCCACAGATAGGGCAGCAATGGCACCAATCCGCAAACGAGGAACGCGCTGAATGTGCTGAAAGCGGCAATCCACGGAGAACGAACTTTCTGAGGCAGTCCGTACTCCTCCGTCAACATCGTTTGGATCCAACGTTTTCGATTTGCTGTTATTAGTTGAACCACGCGCTGCAAGTCTTCGCCCGAAAAACCCTTAAGCTCAAAGATCTGTCGCACTTCTTCTCGCTCGCCTTCCGGGTCCTGCTCGATGTGGCGATTCTCTATCTCCGCCAGCCGCTGCAGATCTTCGTGTTCCGCCTTAGTGCCAAGGAAGTTGCTCGCGGCCATTGAAAAGCCGTCTGCAAATAAGTTGGCAAAGCCAAGCACAAGGATAAGCCATGGTGAAAGCTGGGCGCCGGCTACCCCACCGACGACCGCGAACGTTGTGACAGCGCCATCTATGCCCCCATAGATCCAGTCCCGTAAGTAGTTTTGCCTCGGACCCGCTGCCAGCCGACCCGCAATTGCCTCAGCTGAATGTTCATGTTCCATAGGCGGCCCTGTGGTTTCGAACTCCGTTTTTCTCACGCTGTTTGCCGCCAGGAACATAAGCCCAATGGCGAGCAGAAGAACGCCTTCAGCGACTTCCTGATGGGACCAGCCTCCCAAGCCGCTACTCCAAAGAAAAGCAGAAATACTGCGAAGTTGGTTCCAAGTGTAATCTGATTAGGCACAACACCTTTCGCCAACGAGTTTCGGCAACGTGTATGCCAACGCTATGTAAATCATGCTGACGCCAAAGGGATTGAGGCGGCGTCCAGGCCTTTGATCCCAGGGTAGCGCCAAGGCACGCAACCCTGCGCTGGAGGTCGCGAACGCTTCGGCGTGTGAGCGCCTAACCACTCGGCATATCGGTTGCTCACTGAGAAGGGTGCGCAGTACGTGACGCCCTCGGACGGGAGTTTAACTTGGACGGGAGTTTAACGAAAAATGTTTGTGAGAATGGACAAAGACAAGGCGATCGCTCTAATCGCATCCGGTGGCACCGGCCGGTTGGGCTGCATAGTCGATGGTGGACCGTATATAGTTCCGATCAACTACTACTTCGAGGACGGCTGCGTTTATAGCCACTCATTACAGGGCCTCAAGATTACCGCACTGAGACTCAATCCACGGGCTTGTGTGCAGGTCGACCACGTTGAGAGCTCGCTTCGCTGGCAAAGCGCTTTAGCGTTCGGCAGCTACGAAGAGATTCTCGACCCAAATGAACGAACCGAACTGTTGAACAAGCTGCTGGAACGCTTTTCCATGCTCACGCCAGTCGAATCCGCAATCGTGGAAGACGCTAATCCGCTTTCAGTTATCGCCTTTCGCATTCGCATTGAACGAGTAACCGCAGTTGGAGAAGAATAAACATCGCGGCCCCTGACGATGTTGACCAGCATCACGGAATTCCCAGCTGCAGCGCGAGTTTTTCCTCATCCTTTGGGCCAAACTCCACAATTGTCACTCTACCTCGCTACTGCACTGAGGGTTGTCTCAGTACTTCGGCGAGCGACTTGAGCAGCTTCTCTGCAGTGTACGGCTTACTAAGAAAGAGACTCACGCCTTCGAGCGGAGGTTCGCCGGCCCTGTGACCTGTTGAAAGTCCGCTGGCTGCAATTATTTTGACGCCTGGGTTCATCCTTTGCAGCGCGCGGATAGTTGCCGGCCCATCCATGAATGGCATCACCATGTCGGTCAACACAACAGCGATTTCGTTTTTTCTGTCGGCATAAAGCGCAAGTGCCTCAGTACCATCGCTCGCCGTCAATACGTGGTAGCCAAACGTTTCCAGAGTACTGCTCGTGATCTCTCGGATCGACTCCTCGTCGTCTACGACCAGAATCAACTCGCCATTTCCCAGGGGCAAGTCCGCCTGCAGAACAGCCGCCTGAATTTTCCCCGGAGCATCCAGCGCAGGGAGGTACAGGGAAAACTGGCTTCCCTTATGCAGTTCGCTGTAGACGTTTATGAAACCGCCATGGCTCTTCACAATCGTCATCGCCGTCGAAAGGCCCAATCCAGTGCCTTTAGTCATCTCTTTAGTGGTAAAGAACGGCTCAAAGATCCGGCTCTGAATCTCGGCCGACATTCCCGGGCCGGTGTCGGCAACCGTTACGGCCACAAATCGGCCGGGCTTTGCTTCGAGATGCATCCGGGCGTAGTTCTCATCCAGAACGACGTTTTCGGCCTTAATCAAGATTGCACCCCCTTCGGGCATGGCATCGCGTGCGTTGACACAAAGGTTCATCAACACCTGATGCATTTGGGTCGCGTCAGCGGAAATTATCCAGAGGTCGTTCGGCAGATGACAGGTAATCTCAACAGACTTAGGCAAAGTCTCTCGCAGGATCTTCACGATGTCTTTGATTAGGTGTTTGGGCTGCAGTGCGACTCGCTCGCCTTCGACTCCACGTGCAAAAGACAAAACCTGCCGGACCATGTTTCCTCCGCGTTCGGCGTTCGTGCGCAACACTTCCAACCACTTCTTGCTGGCGGGGTCAGTGGTTTTCAGTTGCAGCATGTCGATCGCCATCAGGATCGGAGACAACACGTTGTTCAAGTCATGCGCGATACCGCCGGCAAGCGTGCCGATCGATTCCATGCGCTGGGCCCGAAGAAACTGCGACTCCATCCGTTTCTTCTCCGTAATGTCGGTATTGATCACGAGAATGGAGGTGGGAGTGCCCAGGTCATCGCGCACCAGCGTCCAGCGACTTTCCACAATAACCTCATCGCCGTCGCGGCGAAGCTGATGAACCTGACCCCTCCACTCGCCAGTCTCGTTTACTGACTCCATAGCAGTTTTGAATTGGGCGGGTGGTTCCCGGAGAGCCAGATTCAGAGCGTTCTTCCCGAGCACTTCCGCCGCGGTCCAGCCATAGAGGTGCTCAGCGCCCTTGTTCCAAAAGAGGATGTTCTGCTCGAGATCCCGGACCAGAATCGCATCCTGTGCCTGGTCCAGCAGCGCAGCCTGTTCGCGAATTTGCTGCTCGCCACGCTTGCGTTCGGAGATGTCGCTGCGAATCGCTACATACTGGTAGGGCTTTCCGTCGGGGTTAAGAAACGGGACGATAGTGGTATCAACCCAATAGTAGGTTCCGTCCTTCGCTCGGTTCTTTATCTCACCCCGCCAAACCTTACCGCTCGCTATGGTTGTCCAAAGATTTTTAATGAACTCTTTTGGATGATAGGTGGAGTTGATGATGCGATGATCCTGTCCCAGCAGTTCGTCGCGCGAGTATTTTGAGATCTCGCAAAACTTATCGTTGACGTAGTTGATGATCCCTCTCTGATCCGTGATGGCAACGATCGCAGATTCATCGAGCGCAAACTTGATGTCCGCCAACTCCTTGAGTGAGCGCTCTAACGCCTCGTCGTGCTTAGGCGTTGGATCGACTGAGGTTGTGTTGCCTGAAGCCATTACTGGATCAAACTCTCAGACTCCGAAGTCTCGCCATGCGCTTCGTCGAGCTTCTTGAGACGATAGCGCAACTGGTCCCGCGAAATTCCCAACAACTCAGCGGCCCGCGTCTGGTTGCCACCACTTCGTGCGATTGCCTGTCTCACAAACGACAGCTCGGCTTCCTCGAGTGAGATTCCATCGTTGGGCAGCACAAACTGCGCCGCCAGTTCATCGTGGTGAACATGAGCCATACCGTCGTGCGTAACCGGTCGTGCGAGCAGTCCACCGGGCAAGTATTCTGTCGTAATCGTATCGCTGTCTTCGAGAATCAGAGCACGCTCAATAACGTTGCGGAGCTCACGCACATTGCCCGGCCAGTCATACGCCCGGAAGATGCCGGCCACTTCCGGCGACACGCTGGAGATTTTTTTACGAAGCCGAAGCCCCGCACCAATCCGGTCAATGTAGTGTTGCGAGAGAAGAAGCACATCATCGCCTCGCTCGCGTAGAGGGGGAATATCGATTTGGATTATCGAGAGTCGATAGTAGAGGTCGAGGCGGAAACGGCCAGCCTCACTTTCTGTTTTCAGATCCCGATTTGAGGCCGCCAGGACACGCACGTCAAGCGGAATATCTCTCAATCCACCCACGCGTCTGAACGTGCCTTCTTCAAGTACACGCAGGAGCTTTGCCTGAAGTGCCAGCTCAAGCTCGCCAATTTCATCCAGTAGGAGAGTACCGCCTTCGGCTTGCTCGAACAGTCCTTCCTTGCGGGCTTTGGCATCTGTAAATGCGCCCTTTTCGTACCCAAACAGTTCCGACTCGATCAAGGTTGCGGGAAGAGCGGCGCAATTGATGGCGATGAATGGGCTGTCAGCGCGCTGCGATCCGTAGTGGATCGCCTTCGCAATCAGATCTTTTCCGGTTCCGGACTCGCCCTGGAGCAACACGGACGAAACTTCACTCTCTGCGACCTTGGCGGCAAGGCTCAGCATCTTTTTCATGGCCGGTGATTCACCGACAATTTGTGAAAAGTTAAACTCCCGAGCTCGCTCTTTTCTCACCTGTTCGACTTCCCGGCGCAAACGGCGAGCTTCAATGCCATTGCGGATTGTAATGCGCAGCTCTTCGAGGTTGATCGGCTTACCAATAAAATCGTAAGCGCCACCTCGAAGCGCCGAAATTGTGTTCTCGATCTGCACGTTTCCCGTGATCATGATCACAACCGACTCAGGCCGATCCTGCATTACCTGGCGCAGCACATCCAGGCCTGAACCGTCCGGCAGATCGATATCGAGCAGGATCGCCGCAGGTAGCTCTCCACTAAATTGCGAGAGCGCTTCGGCTACACTGCCTGCTTCAAGCGGAAAAAAGCTCCAGCTTCGCAGCGCTTCGCTTAACGTCCAGCGGACGGCGTGGTCGTCATCGACTACGAGAATTTTTTCTTTCGTATTCTTCAGCGGAATTCAGCTCCCCGGTCAACTTAAGGACCGACTTCGGCGGTAGTTGGCATTATATGCAGTGGCGAACGATTGAGAAAGTTGAGCCAGAAGCACCCCTGCGACTGCGGATTATTTCTTGGCGGGCTCGGTGCAATGCGTGATATTGCACACCAAACAGCTCTGGAAAAGCAAACGAGGGATGAGGTTTTCGTAGCGTTAGTTTCTGGCTAGCCCCTTGCCAGACAGCCTTTGAGTTTTATTTTCGCCGGACCGGCCCTTTCAAAGGAGGCGGTTCATGCTTCGAACCAGAACCAAACTCTTGTTGGTTTTCGATCTTTTTGGCTGAGGGATAGGAGTCGGAACTCGGTCGCTTTGCTTCCGGTAAGCCATACTCTCACCGCAAGCAAAGCGGCAGGTCTCAGCAAAACTTATACAGATGCGGGCCCGGGCACTAACGAGGCACGCGCCGGCCATGGACTCGCAGGCCGAGCAAGCGGGCGGGGAAAGTACCAAAGTCTTCAACTTCCCAGGTGGTGCCGTCGCGCAGCCTGATCTTCGCTGCTGGTATCAGGGTGCCCTGACCTTGTGCACTGCGACCTACAAATAATTCCGCGTAGCCAAACTTGTAATCCTGCGATCTGGTGCCGTAACGCAACTCAGAGAATCGAATACTGCGTTCGTAGATGACGATGATTTTGGTTTCGCCGTTCGCCTGTTGCTCTGCGGTGATGACGTTTGCGGGAACACCAACTCCTGAGCCAACCTCTATGCGGCCGCAATCCAATTTAGTAAGCACGCGTAACATCTCATCCTGACCGCCGGAACGCAGGGCTTCGTTGAGACTTTGAATCTCCTGAGGGCTCGCATACCTCCTAATGATCAGGCGGAAAGGAGCAGACCTGCCGGCGAGCCGTCCACTCATCGCGTATGCGGTCCCGGTGGTGGTTGAACCCAGGTAACTCTCACCCTGGCCGTAGATCACGTGAGGCGCGCTGCTAATCAAAGCGCCAAGCACGAACCTGAAGAGAACGATTCTAAGAAGTTTCGCTTTGTTTCTCATTTCTTGACTCCGAGTTTGCGTCTTTATAGGGGGATCTGACCCAACCCAGCCGTGAAAACCGCGAGCGATAAACCCTTTTTAATGGGGCAACTTGGGCCCAACAGTCAGTACGCTGCAGTACATCGCATTGGAAATGTAAGATCCACTCGTCGCACCATCCGTTTGCCGACACAACTCTTGAGGTGGTGTAGGCTGGCGCCGACGATTTCCTGTGGAAACAACAGCGCGCCCTTCACCAACAATGAACTTTGATTGTGCAGAAATATGTTGCCACCATGTCGCAGGATTAACTTGCCGTGATCATATTCGTGTTGCGTTCGTTATTCACCAGCGCAATGTTACGTGGCAACGGGCGAGTTAACCTGCGATAAGGTGACGGCTCAGTATCAGTTCGTTCCCCTTAAACCCTACACGCTACACCAACTATGTGCGTTGCCGCACGGACGGTAAGCCTCATCGGTTGTATTGTTATCCCTTCATTCTAAACGTGTCGTCCAATGAGCAACAACAACGCGAACCTAATCATCCTGGTGGTGGAGGATGTAGCAGAGACCCGCGACGGCATTGAGTCGCTGCTCAAGTCCGATAATTATCGTGTGACTTTAGCCAGAGATGAACGCGATGCAATAGCTAGCGCGCGGCGGGAGCGGCCCGATCTGATTCTGGTCAGTTTGGCCGGGACACCGCGAGAGGTTATTGACGCTGCCCGGCGGATTCGCGAACGCGCGGCAATCGTAGACAACGTTCCCCTGGTGATCTTCTGCGTTGACGAAATTGACGAAGGGGACGAAGTCGCCATCGGTGAAAACGTACATATCGCCCGTCCCGACAACTTTAATCAGTTGCGAAACCTTCTCGCGCGGCTCCTCGACAACTCGGATTTCCACGACCGCTTACAGGTTAGCCTGGCTTGAGAACTCTCCGTTTATTTAGAAAGGTACAGAGCATGTCTGAGCATTCAGATGCAGAAGAAGTCCATCCGAGGGAAGAAAGCAGTGAGTTAGTTACCAAGCCGCCGGCTTACGAACCCGAGGTGCCTCTCTTTTTGAGAGACAGTTCCGAAGGCCGAAAGGGCGACGCCCAGGACGAGAAAGACAAGACCCGCGAATAGGACCCGAGCATTCGTTTACGCGCCCCAGGATGTGATTCTCTCTCAATGCTTCCGCTATGTGCGTTAGCGCACTGACGGAATTCAAACACTCGCCTAGATTCTTTTCATCGCCACTCCAGTAGATCTCAAGGGGTATTTTATGTCTACCAGACTGTCAATCGAAGCTAATCCTATTGTGGTAATGGTTGAGGATCATCGCGACGCGCGGCCCGAGTTAAAGCAAGTCCTGGAACACAAAGGCTATCGGGTAATTGATACGGACAACGGGCGGGATGCTACTCATCAGCTCCGGCAAACAAACACAGAACTTCTCGTGGTCGCCATCGATGTACCGCTGCTTTATGGGGTGGTGGCTGCGCGTCAAATCATCAAGAATGCGCAGGTCGGAGAGTTGCCGGTGGTGGTCGTTACTCACGATGACGTGGTCGACCTGGACCAATTATCCGAGCTGGGGGTGTTTAGCAACGAGTACGTCACTCCACTTTCTGACTATCAGAAGTTTCAACACCTGCTGGATTATTTGTTGCCGGTGTTTCCGACGGATGACGCCGGTTTAGGAAGGAATCCCCAGCCTGAGTCCGCTCGCGCACACGTTACGCCAATTTCAGAAGCGCCTTTTGAGCACGCTCCAACTCTGAACGATTAACCAACAGACGCACGCCCATCGTTCGCTGCAGCTGCGGCTCCATTCCTCCGCCATCATCCTTTGAAATAGAGGCCTGCACACCCGTTTGCTGCAACATTTGTTGGACCATTAGCGCATCAATCTCGTTGTCATAGGTCTTAAGTTCGATGACCTCGTCTGACATATGCTTCACCTGGGAGTCAACTCCCTTCTGCTTGTAACGAGAAGGCTCGTGTGAATTCGCTACGAGGCTGGCTGCTGCGATTCAATTGTTGGTTGACGACGATGAAATCCGGAGTATTGGACTCTGCTGGAAGGACGAACTGCTTGACTCTCAGGAGCAGGTCATCGATATCAGGCTTCAGCACGTAGCCACTCGCGCCTGCCTCTAATCCTCTCTCTTAGTCATTTGGAGCCGGAATGCCTTGTTTCGGTTCGCTTTTTCTTTCAACAACAGAGCAAGGAGTTCCTGAGTGTCAAAAACCTCTGCAGTTCACGCATTATCGACTAACCGACTGCTTGAAGCCCTACCAAAGAGTGATTATCAACGACTGCTGCCCAGCCTAAGACCGTTTCTCTTGGTGTTCGGCGAAACCATCTACGCGCCCAACGATTTAATACGTCACATTTATTTCCCTACCAGCGGCATCATCTCGTTGCTCGCGGTGGCGGAAGAGCGCACCTCACTTGAAGTTGGACTGGTTGGCCAGGAAGGAATGGCGGGCCTTCCCGTATTCATGGAAGTGAAAACATCGCGCCACACCGCGGTGGTACAGGGCGCAGGCAACGCCTTCAAGATGAGAACAAACGATTTTCGCAAGGAGTGTGACAATGGTGGTTCGTTGGTCTCGAGTGCTGCGACGTTACAGCCATTCGCTATTAACCCAAGTCTCGCAAGCCGCCGTCTGCAACCGGTTCCACCCGATCGACGCGCGGCTCGCCAGATGGCTTCTGATGACACGCGATCGGATGAATACGAATGAGTTCAAACTCACTCAGGACTTTTTGTCGAACATGCTGGGAGTGCGGCGCGAAGGGGTTAACAAAGCCGCAGGTATTCTCAAGGAACAGAACCTGATTAGTTACAGTCGCGGTACGCTCAAGATTCTCAATGAAGCGAAGTTGGAAGCCAGTGCCTGTCGCTGTTATCAAATCATAAAAGCCGAAGCCGCTGACGCTTTCAACTGAGCCGCTATCTTCAACCCAACGTGGCTTGGCGTTGGCTGGGGTCATCCGCGCCCAGCAGCCTATCAAACTCGTCTTTCACGACCCGGTAACACTCGCAGGCCGTCGTTTCCAATATCACGCGATCCAGGATCTTGATGTGACCGCGAACGTAGCGGATGGCCCCGATATCTTGCAGGCGACCAGCCGCGACCGTAACACCTTCGCGTCGTACGCCTAACATGTCGGCAATCAGTTCCTGAGTCATGATCAGTTCGTCTGCTGGAACGCGATCGTGACTTAACAGGAGCCAGCGACATAGCTGCTGTTCCACTGTATGTAGGCGGTTGCAGACGGCGGTCTGCGAGATCTGCGTAATCAGCGCTTGCGTATAGCGCAGCAGCCGATATTGGAATGCTCCACCCAGTGCAAACTGATCCTGCAGCACCTTTGCGTTTAGCCTCAGTGCACCGCCGGCACTCTGCACGACCGCACGGTTTGGCATCGTGCCCCCTCCCATGAACAGAGCGATTCCAACTACCCCATCATTTCCCGTCAATCCCATTTCAGCGCTCGTGCCGTTCTCCATGGTGTACAGCAAAGAAACGATGGCGGTAGTCGGGAAATAGACAAAGCCCAGTTGACCGCCGAATTCGTAGACGACTTCGCCGAGAGAAAACGAGACTGGCTGGAGGTTGGGAATCAGGCGTTCAAATTCGTTAGGCGGAAGCGAAGCTAGCAGCCGGTTTTTGACACTCTCATCGTAAGTTGCCAATGTAGACATGAGTGAACTCCCCGAAGTTCTCGCCCTGAATAGCGGGGGCCGTCTATGCTAAGGAATTCCTGGTCTTGTTTAATCCGGGGCGTGAGAATCTTAGCAATAGCAACCTGATATCGCCGAGAGCATACCACGTTATGTGGCCTTTCGCACATACAACTCGATCTAAAGTAACAAGGTAGCGAGATAAGTCGACAAGAGGATCAATCAGAAAGGTAGCAACCTGGCAGTCGCGCTACACGTAAGCGGAGATGCCTTACTATTTGAGTTCTGCGAGGTACTTTTCGCGGCGAAGGAGACTTGCGGCAGCTACGGCGTCTTGTATTGATAGGATCTCGGTATCAGGGTCATGGTTAGGGCCACCAGTTAACCTGGCCTCACTCGGCAACCTGGCAGAACTCGCTGATCTGACCCCGCTCGCTTTCAGTTCCCAGTCTGCGTGCCCCTGATAGTTTTGCGAGTTTAGAGTCTCCACAGCTTCATAGCCGCTCACTGCGGTAAACGAACGAAGTAGCGCTTCAATTCGATTGCGCTCTTGCGTGGTACTTTCCACCGTTCGGCGAACAGTGCTGCGGTTGGCTCGAATATCTTCCGCTGGTGAAGAAGGTGACTTTAGATCCAGGTCGAGTGTAGTGGGAACCGTAAGGAGCTCTCGCCGGTACTCGTTAAGCAGCTCGAGGTAGCGTTGGCAAAGGTAGACGATCGTCCCGCTGTCCGCTTCGTCAAGCGCATTGCTTGCAACTCTCAATCGATCTTCTAATGCAGATGGCATGTCGCGACTGATCAATGCCCCACGGGAATTCGTTGGAAGCGGCTTTTCCCTTCCGGGTCCTCCCAGGAGATGTCCAGCACATACGGACTTGATTCCCCCGCAATCGATTTTAGTCGCCGCAGCTGATCACGATCCGTGCCAACTGGCTTTCCATTGATCCAGGTGCGGTGTGGCATCACAGATTTTTCCTGTGGCTGAATAGTCTTGACCGGCTCAAACTTGATGTGGGCCGTTGAAGGGCCACCACCGACAATTTCTTCGTCTCTCAGGAAGATGGTGAGAATCTCGACGGATCTGAGCGTGTGCCCGCTCGTATTCAACAACTCTAGTTGGAGGAGTGAATCAGTCTCGACGAATTGGAGTGCGAATGGTTCTTCCGGTTTGTTGGTAGACATGGTTCTTCAGATCCTTTAGATGACCCTAAACAGGCCGAACATGACCACTGCCCCGACGGCAGCCATTAACGTGAAGTGCAACCAACTCATCGTCGATCGCCGGCAATAAGGGCAGCTCATCATCGACATTCGCAGTCTGGTTCCACAGTGATGACAGTGCCTTTTCATTTTCGCGGCCGGCTGCTCGCGGTTTTCCAGCGGTCTAGCCATTCTGGCCGACCTCATTCTGATAACGCTGAACGAGTGCATTCAGGAATGGTGCGCCGTCAAAGCTCGGTCGCGCGTTTAGTTCCAAAAGACAGCCTACGCCCAGTTGATAGGCTCGAACACCCTGCATGGAGTAGTAGTTTTCGGCGCTTCCCGACGGGCCAAGGCCGGCCTTGCAGAGTCGCCAGTACACTGCACGAACCAGGGCGGCCTCGTCGCTTAAGAATCCGCGTCCGGAGACTACCGCGATCCGATCACGCCAGACATCACTGCAAATAGCTTCAAACTGTTCAGCGGTTATTGTCGTCATTCGATTTATTGGTTTTGCTGTCTGCGTGTCGTTTTAATCATGTCTCGACTGCGACCATTTTTTGAACTTTGCCTGATGTGATTGCCGTGCAGACGCTCGCCTTGCGGACGGCGTTCCCGCGCTACCGGCCGCCGCACCGCCCAGCAGCGGTCTATCATTCGGCTGGGGGTTTACGTGCCAGTCGTTGATGAACGACCAGCGGGCTGCTTCCACCGCAGGCCACTCTTCTCGGGCAACTGGCTCATTTGCAGGCATGGTATGGTCCCCTCGATCAAAAACGCTTCCTCTACACGGAGAAAGCTGTTGTCAGGCCACTCTCAGGGCCTGGCCAGTATAAGTTGCGAGCGCTTTTTGCTCATCATCGTATACATCAAAGACGGTCAGTAGCTTTGTGATGACCATCAAGTCGCGCAGCCGCTCCGTCAGATGTGCCAGCTTGATCTCGCCTCCCTTATCCTGAACCGTGATGTGGCTGGCGATCAGCTCGCCAAGTCCGCTCGAATCAATATGTGTAACGTCGGAAAGGTTGAGAAGAATCTGGGTCTTGCCTTCTTCAACCAGACACCGGATGGCTTTGTGCAACGCGACTGTGCTGCCACCGATGCGGACTCGTCCCTTCAAATCGAGAATGGTCACAGGACCGTCGCGGCGTTCGTTGATGTAAAGGTTTATCAAAATCTTCTCCTTAAAGCACTGAAGACTACGCTCAATCCAACTCGCTATGCGATTCTGGCAGGAACGTCAAAAACGATTAGCTGTTCACACCGGGACGCTTCCGATTGTTAGCTGGGACTTCAGATAGTCTGGGTAATTCCAGAGGAGCTGAGAAGGGAGTAAGCGGACTCGATTCCCTTTGACCCTACGCCCAGCGGGGATATATGTCAAACGTGCCCTATGTGCCACATGTACAATATGTTCTGCATGTGGTAAAGCTTGAACCACTACGAGGGCGCATAAATGATGATGGAAATTAGAATCGATCAGTTGCTGGCAAAAAAGCGGCGGACTTTTTATTGGCTGGCAAAGGAAACCGGCATTAGCCATACGACGCTGTGGAGATTAAAAAAGGGCAAGGCGCGAGGAATTAACTTCGATACGCTGGAGAAACTGTGCGCGGCGCTTGAATGCCGCCCCGGCGACGTCCTGTCGCTCAACACCAAGAGCCCGAGTCAGCGAGCGGTAACAAAAACGGTAAGGAAGCCGGCGAACCGCAACACCAGACTCGCGTCATCACGAAACGAAGTGTAGCTGCCGGCACCAAAAAAGGGGCGCCCAAGGACGGGACGCCCCTCTTTAGCAAACAGCAAAACCTAGAATTGATAACGCAGTGCAAACTGCATTACGCGTCCGGCTTTGGTTTCATTCAATGGGGCCTGAGTCGCCGTCAGCTTACCGAATTCGGTTGGCGCGGCCCCTCCCAGGATAAAGGGATCGGTACTAAGACCAGTTCCCGAGATTGGGCCGGTCAAGCGCTGGGTATTCGTCACGTTGAAAACTTCCCAACGAAACGTCAGTGTCTGTCCTTCCCACGGCATTCTGAAAGTCTTGTAGAGTCCGGCGTCGAGCGCTACGTAACCGGGATACCGGAAGACGTTGCGGTCGCCACCTTCACCTGGACGCGGATCGCGGAAGCTAAGAAAAGCAGCTTGCGGATCGGCAAACAGATTCGGCTCGCCATTCACATCTCCCGGAGAAGATTCCAGTGGACGAACCCGCACCATACCGGATGAGATCTGCCAGTTGGTGGCCCAGCGTTGGAAAGCAAACGGGCGACTCGCCGCGGTCGGCAGCCCTGAGTTCCAACGGAAAATTCCCGTCATTTGCCAGCCGCCCAGGATCGCGTCGGCAAATTTCCCGGCGCCTCCAAATAGCGCCTTGCCGCGACCAACCGGTAAACCGACCAGCCAATTCGCGTTGATGTTGTGGCGAATGTCAAAGTCAGAACTGGCATAGTTCTGGTCTGGATCCAGCGGATTGAAGATCAATGACTGGGTCGAAAAGTTCAGGACGTTCTGCAAGCCGGACGCGTTATCAAGCGAATGCGCGAACGTGTAGTTGAAGTCAAAGGTCACATCGCGAGCGAGCCTTTGCCGAATGCTCAACTGCGCCGAGTTGTAGTTTGACTTGGCAAATGTCGACCACACGTTGAGTGCGGCGTACTGCGGATTCACGAACGTGTTGTTATAGATCGATGACGGTGGATCATCCCAACGCGCGTTCGATTGAAGGAACGTGTAGTCGGTTGAATTCAAGCCGCCAACGCTCGGAAGCGCAATGCGCATGTAGGCTCGCTGCGTGGCGGTCAGCGCAGTGGGAGTTCCCAATACACTGAAGGTACCCGCGATGCCGGGAAGCACGTTCTGGAAGAACGGCAGATTCTGCACCGAGGTGATCGGCACACCGGCGTAACGGAGATCAATCAACCGGTTAATCGCTTCGTAATAGGTCTGACCCGAAAGCGGATCGCGAAGATTGTTAAAGTGCATGATGTCTCGCTGGCCCAGCAGGTTCCGCGCAAAGCGACCGACGTAGCTGGTTTCAAAAGACAAGCCTTTGCCAATCTCTCGACCATACGAAACGTTTATGCTGTAGTTGACCGGCGTCGTGATCGTATCGTCGAGCGACGTTTCCACGCGCTCGGCCTGATTGGCCACCTGACTCAACGGGAAGGTCAGCAACGAATTAAAGTTGCCGGCGATTCCGGGTAAGCTGCGCACGTCCATTGGCCCACCAGTATAGAGCGGCGCCAGCTGAGTGCTCACGTTGTAGGTATTGACCGGAACCGACAGCGCGGAGGCAAACCCGAGCTGGTTGTTCAGATCAAAGTTGACTGCCAATTGGCTTCCAATTCGATCGTGGGTCATGCGGAACCCGCCGCGAATAACACTCTTGCCATCCCTGCCGATGAGCCGGCCCAGGAAGTTGTCGCCCAAATCCGGCGACCAGGCAAAAGCGAAAGTTGGCGCAAAGTTGTTCCAGTCCTGTTTGTAGAAACCAGGCCGGCCGTTCGCCTTACCTGATAAATCGATCGTGATTGGATCGTTGAACGGAACACCCTGGTCTGCACTGGTCCGGCGTTGTTCGAAATAACCGCCGAGACTGGTTGTGGGTTGCACCTGAAAGCCATTGACTTCATAAACCGGGGTAGAGGTATTCCAACGCACCCCATAGGTGAACGTGAAGTTGGGTCTTACCCGCCACTGATCCTGTACATAGAGCTCATACTCCTCAGTTGCAAACGTGCGGAGAGTAGGCGTGTTCGCTGGAAGGAGCTGTCCGTCCTGAGCGTAATTGAAGTTCGCCGTGTACTGCGAAAACCGCCCGATAAACGCGGACAGTGCGTTTCGCAAGGGCGTCAGCGAGGATGGGGCGACGTCTGAGAATATTGCCGGCCCGGATGCATCGCCGCCGGCTGCAGTAAGTACTGCCGAAGACGCAGCATAACCCGACGGATTGGTGACCAGGGTATCGAACGCGTTCGCAAACGAGCCGCGCTCATTGCGAATGAGTCGGACATTACCGCCAAACTGTAGAGTGTGATTACCCATTAGGTAAGACACGTCGTCAACGAAGTTATGGACTGGTGTGACGCGCGTTAACGCCGGCGTAAGCAGCGGAGCGTAGAGGAAGCGAAATACAACCTGGTTTTCAGTTATATCGCCCTGTCGGGAAAACGCCGCGCGAGTCAGGCCATAAGTAAAGCGATTGACCAGGTTATTCGAAGCGGTCCACGAGTGACCGATGGCCAGCCCTTTTGGGTGATACCAGATTGAAGGCGCCGGCGTGTCAGGGAACGCCGGGAGCTGGCCGGTGAGATCCTCCTGATAATTACCGCGCACGTACAATGCTTGTCGATCCGTAAGATTGAAATCGAGCTTGGCTACGTAGGTGTCGTAGGTCGTCGGTGTGGGAGCGTTGAAACGGAAGCCGCCGGTGTTTATGCCGTCGCCGACGGAGGTGTCGTTGGCAACGTAGCGTTGCGCCTTGTCGGCAAGAAAATTCACCGCTGCTTGATTAACGCCGGGAGTGATGCCATTGGCGGCCAGATACGCCGCGTTGATTTGGGCAGCATTCAGGCACCGGAAGCCGGACGGAGTTCCAGCCGGACATGACGGATCGCTCGCGCCACTTGCTGTCCGATAGCGAATGATTCCCTGCGCCACGTGTGGCAAGGGGACAACCTGCAGTCCCCCTGAGGATGTCGCTTCGCGAAAGCCCTCATAGGTGGCGAAAAAGAACGCCCTGTCTTTAATGATCGGTCCACCAAGCGAGCCGCCAAAGATGTTGCGCAACAGCGCGGGGCGCTCGAGGCCGACCTTGTTGTTGAAAAAGTCGTTCGCGGTGGTCACCGTATTTCGGTGATAGTGAAATAGCGAACCGTGATACTCATTGCTTCCCGATTTTGTGATCAGCGAAACCTGTGCGCCTGAAGAGCGACCGGTGTCGGCATTCGGGTTGGTGGTGACTACGCGGAACTCCTGAACCGAATCCGGCGTCACCCGTAACACGCTGGCAAATGCCTGATTCGTAACCACGTCAAGTCCGCTCTGCTGCTCATTGACGTCAACGCCGTCGAGCGTAATGTTTGACTGGTCCGCACGACCGCCATTCACATAACCGGTGCGAGTCACACCTGGTTGCAGCGATAAGAGACCAACGATGTTACGCGCGTTCAAGGGGAGCTGCTCGATGCGACGCGTTTCAAAGGCAACACCGATCGTGGCGTCAGTGCTGTTCAGCGGCGCTTCGGAGCTCGATAAGACACTAACTGTTTCGGAAACGGCGCCTATCTCCAAATGCACATTGCGGTCTGTTGAAGTGTCAATTAACGCTTCAACGTTCGCGATGAATAGTTTCTTGAATCCCGACGCTTCGATTTCAAGCGAATAAGTGCCTGGAGGCACGGCGGAAAAAACGTAGTAGCCTTCCTGGTTAGTCGTCTGTGTACGACTAAAATTCTTTTCAGTGTTGACGAGATTTACTGTCGCGCCAGCCACGACATTTCCCTGCGGATCTTTGACTGTCCCTTGCACGTTGGACCTGCCCGCTTGAGCGTAGCTGGAGGTAACGAGCAGGAGCGAAACCAGTATTGGAGCTAAAACCAGTCCGGCTGGACGTCTTAACTCAAAAACTTTTCTCATAGGGCCTCCTCCGAATCTTGTTTGCACGATTAAGTAAAGACCGTCTTCATCCGCCCACACTTCTTCCGCTCCGCCTTTTGCGGATCTCATTACCGACTGGATTTGTGCGAGAGTCCCTTGCGACCCTTTGCTGCGGCTATCGGGGAGATAGACAGGTCGGTTCTGCACAATGCAGCAATCGTTCCAAGCGGCTGAACCACGCTTCAGTTCGCCGGTTGTTGAGTATTTTTAAAGGCGTGAGTTTGCGTGAAAAGTACGATCCAAATAATCGCTCCAAAAGCCCGGCGCTCTTGAGTTTTTTGAATTTCAAAAATTCGTAAGTGCCTACGTATGTTTGGATTAGCGGCGGGGGAGATGTAAGGAGGGGAAACAAACGTATCTCAGCAGGGTTGGCGAAACGTGAATGCCTGGCATCTCATTCAGTCTTCACCCTTCACCTTCGTCACAGCGGCAGTCGCAATTGCGCTTCGCATCCTCGCGGGTCGGGTCGGTTCTGAAGCGTAAGCGTGCCACCGTGCGCTTCTGCGATCTGGCGCGACAGCACCAATCCAATCCCCGAGCCGGTGGCCTTCGTCGTGAAGAATGGAACGAACAGATTTCCCGTGTTTGCGAGACCGGGTCCCTCGTCGTCAATCCTGATTTCTACCTGACTATTCTTCTGCGTCCAACCCACCTCGACCGCGCCGCGTGTCTCGAGTGCGGCATCGACAGCGTTACGGACCAGATTGATCAGCAACTGTTCGAGCTGTGCCTTGTCTCCCTGAATCGTCACCTCCGGCCCAGCAACAACCTTCACCGGCAAACGAGTTTCCAGGCTAGCCACCCGCCCCACCAGCTCACCAATATTCAGCGCCTCGAAACGTGGTTGCGGCAAACGCGCCAGCTTGGAATAAGACTCGACAAACCTCGCAAGTGAATCCGCACGCGATGAGATCACTTCGAGCCCACGCTGCATGTCGTCGCGCCAGTCGGGCGGTCGCTCGTCGAGCACTATGAGATCGCCCAGGCTTCCGGCGACGGATTTGATTGGCGCGAGGGAGTTATTGAGCTCGTGGCCGAGCACTCGCAGCAGTCGCTGCCATGCTACTCGCTCTTCCTCGCGCAACGTCTGGCTTAAGTCTGTTAACACAAGCAACTGATGCAACACGCCGCGTTCGCGAAATGTGCTGCGGCGGCCCCAAAGCCTCCGCAGCCCGATTCGCGTTGCCGCCAAAGCGGGCCAGTGCTTTCTTGATGAGCAGCCGCTCGACGTCTTCCAAACTCATTTCATCAATTCGCGAGGAGGGACCGCTAGCGCGCTCCGGTTGCAGAGCCAGATCGAAGGCCGTGACCACTCCGCCGGACGACATCAACACCGCGCGCTCAATCACGTGATCAAGCTCGCGCACATTGCCGGGCCATGAATGTGCCAACAACGCTTCAACGGCACCCGGTGTGAGTTCGTCCATTACCCGACGATAGCGAGCGGAGTGTTGTCTGAGGAAGTGTTCGGCGAGCGGGCGGATATCCTCGCGCCGCTCGCGAAGCGCGGGGATGTGAATCTCAACCGTATTGAGACGAAACAACAGGTCTTGTCGGAACCTCCCCTCCGCAACTTCAAGGTGCAGATCCACGTTGGTTGCAGACAGCACGCGGGTGTCGACTCTATGCGTTTTCGATGAGCCGACTCGCTCAAACTCGCCGGTCTCAAGCACGCGCAGGAGTTTCGCTTGCAGGTTCAAAGGCACGTTGGCGATCTCGTCAAGTAACAGAGTGCCACCATCTGCCAGTTCAAACCGGCCAACGCGATCTGCCTTGGCATCGGTAAAGGCGCCCCGCACATGCCCAAAGAGTTCGCTTTCGAAAACCCCTTCGGCAAGCGCGCCGGCGTTCACCGAAATCATTGGCCTGGCCGCGCGGTGGGAAAGGGAGTGAAGCTCGCGCGCCAGTACCTCCTTGCCGGTGCCGTTTTCGCCGGTGATCAGGACATTGGCTTCCGCCGGGCCAATACGCTCGAGCACGCGCAGGATGGATTTCATCGCCGGTGACTCGGCGACCAAGCGCACGGACTTGCCAACGGCATCGTCGGCAGTGTCTCGCAGGGTAACGTTCTCGGCTTCCAATCGCTCGCCGCGACGCAGGGCCTGTGCGAGTTCGACTTGAGTGCGCAAGACTGTCAGTAACCGCGCGTTGTCCCAGGGCTTTTGAATAAAGTCGCGAGCGCCACGCCGCATCGCCTCGACTGCGAGATCGACACTCCCCCAGGCAGTCATTACCACGACCGGCAAGGCTGAATCCCTGGTCTTAATCTTGGTGAGCAGATCGAGACCCTCGCTGCCCGACGTGGTGTCGCGAGCGTAGTTCAAGTCGATCAGGACCACATCTAGATCCTGCGTGTCGACGGCTTTCAGAACACCGGCAGGAGATGAGGCAGTTTCGATAGCGTAGCGTTCGCCTTTTAGGAGGAGACGGAGGGCGGCCAGTACATCAGTTTGATCGTCAGCGATTAGAATGCGCGGCACGGTCGTTATTGAACTCTGAAGTTTGAACTTTGACTTATGATCACCAGATCATGTGAACTGTCAAACAGAACGGTGGTGGTCCTGGTCTTTGCGATATGAGATTTGAGATCTCAGCGCTGGAGATCAATTGGCCTCGCTATCCGGAAGTGCAAAGACTAAAAACCAACGCCAAAGACCCATCCCAAGACTCCCCCACCCTTAATCATTCATATCGTAACGACACCATCGGATTTACCTTCGTCGCTCGCCGGCCGGGCAGGTAACAGGCCAGCAACGCCACGCCGGTCAATAACGCCGCGATCGAGCCAAACGTCAACGGATCAGTCGGCTCAACACCGAACAGCATCGTTGCCATCAGGCGAGTTAAGCCAAAAGCCCCACCCAGCCCAATCACCACCCCGAGCAATGCCAGCGTCATTCCCTGCCCCATGATCATGCGGAACACATCTCTGGGTTGGGCGCCGATTGCCATCCTGATCCCGATTTCGTGCGTGCGTTGAGTGACGGCATAAGACATCACACCATAGATCCCAACCAGCGCCAGCACCAACGCAATTCCGGCAAAGTGAGCAACGTCAGATTCAAACGCTCAGGCGCAATCGACTCTGCTCGAATATCGTGCATTGATCGAATGTTGTAGATCGGCTGATCTGAATCAACCGCCCGCACCTGTTTGTCGCAGCGAGGCAATCAACTGGTTTGGATCAGACGCACCCTTTACCACTACGGTCATACCGCTCGCCGGTGACTGCCGAAACGGGAAATAACCCTGGACACGATTGGAGTCCTGATTAAGCCCTTCCATCTTCACACGACTGACGACACCGACCACCGTTACGGGCGGCAGCCCTTCATCGGTACCGAACCTGATCTGCTTGCCGACGGGATCCTTCGTGCAACGCCACGACTCCGGCTTGCAGTGCCGGCACTAGTCCGAAGAGGATCCCTGTCAGGAAGGAAATACCAATTGTGAAAGTGAGTACCTGCCAGTTCATGCCAATCTCGCGAGCGCGTGGAATGGCGTCCGGACTTATGTAAAGAATCAGATCGATTCCCCAGCGCGCGAGTAGTATCCCCATCAGCCCGCCTATCAACGACAACAGCACACTCTCCGTCAGTAACTGCCGCGCGATGCGCCAGCGCCCGGCTCCCATTGCCGCGCCAATCGCCATCTCTTTCTGCCTCGCGGTAGCGCGTGCGAGTAGCAGATTTGCAATGTTTGCGCAGGCAATCAGCAGGACGAAGCCCACTGCCGCAAACAGTACCCACAAGGCGCGACGCACGTCGTTAACAAAGATATCGAGCAGCGGCCGCATGCGCGCGCTATTTCCGGAATTCGTGTCCGGGTATTGCTTTTCGAGATTAGCGGAGATGTTCTGCATCTCCGCACGCGCCTGTTCGAATGTGACGTCGGGCTTCAACCGTGCCACCCCGTACAAGCCGGGATGGTTGCCACGTGACTTCAAACTTGGTTGATCAGAAAGCTGGCCCACCGGCACCCACATCTCGACGCGACTGGGATAGAGGTACGCCTGCGGCATTACACCGATGACGGTGTAACTCTTGCCGTTGAGCGTAAGGGATTGGTTGAGCACAATGGGCTGGCCGCCAAACCTTCGTTCCCACAAACCATGACTCAAGACGACGACCGGGGTGCCGCCGGGTTTGTCCTCCTCGTTGGTGTAGATCCTCCCGATTGCGGCATTGACGCGAAGAGCCGCGAAGAGATCGGCGGAAGCCTGGGCAGCGACTATGCGCTCGGCCTCGCCACTGTTTGTCAGGTTATAGCTCGCGCGGTTATAGACACCCATCTTTTCGAACGACTGGTTCTGGCTGCGCCAGTCTTCGAAGTTGGGATATGAGATCGACATCTCGTCCAACACGGCACTTTGCTCGTTCAGAAACACGAGCCGCTCTGATTCATGGTAAGGAAGCGGTTGCAGCAGGACTGCGTTGACGACGCTGAAGATCGCTGTGTTCGCGCCGATGCCGAGGGCCAGCGCCAGAATAACCACCAGGGTCATGCCTGGATTTTTCAACAACATGCGCGCGCCATAGCGGATGTCGTTCCAAAGAGAAGTCATTTGTCGCCGTCCTTTCGGGAAAGAGAGTCTCAGGTCTCAGGTCTCAAGTCTCAGCCTAGTCGTAACGCAGCGCCACCAGGGGATCCAGTTTCGTCGCGCGGCGCGCCGGGATATAGCAAGCCAAAAAAGCAATCGCGAGCACCGCCACCGCGACCACTGCAAACGTGGTTGCGTCTGTGGCCGAGACGCCAAACAACACCGCCGCCAGAAATCGCGTCAAGGCAAACGAACAAAACAGGCCCACGCCGACTCCCGCGAGCGCCCACACCATTCCGTTTTTGACCATCAGCAGGAGCACGTCCATGGCCCGAGCACCTAATGCCATCCGAATTCCAATCTCCTGAGTTCGCTGGACGACTGCATAAGACATCACGCCGTAGATGCCAACCGCGGCCAATACCAAAGCCAGCGTCGCAAACCCCACCAACAACATCATGAACATCCTTCTAAGGGACACGGATTGACTCTGCAATTCAGCCAGAGTCCGGATGTTGTCGACGGCCTGGTCCTTGTCAATCGCCAGGATCTCACGCCTGACCGCGTCGACCATGGCGGTTGGCTCACCCGAAGTTTTTACTACGATAGTCTCAAAGGGAAATGGCAACTGGCTGTGCGGTAAATAGATCTGCCGGGGAGGTTTCTTATCCAGAGCATAGTGGGCCACATCGCTTACCACCCCAACGATCGTGCGCCACGGTTGAGAACGAGATCCGAAGTCGGGAAACTTGATTCGTCTACCGATTGGATCCTGGTTGGGCCACAACTCCTCCGCCATGGTGTTGTTGATTAGTGCTACGAAAACCGATTCGCTCGTGTCTTGTCTGGCAAACTGGCGTCCATGTAAAACGGGAATTTCCATTGCCTGCAGATAGCCCGGCGTAGCCACGTAGAGATCGACACTGATCTCTTCGCCGCGAGGCTTTGGATGATCTTCCACGGCCAGTCCCCGGCCGTCGAAGTTACTGCTAAGCGGCAAGACGCTCGTTATGCCTGCCGCTTTTACTCCTGGCAAAACAGCGACACGCTCTGTAGCCTCGGCATAGAACGCAACTATGTTCTTTGGGTCGGGATACTTGGCGTTGGGCAGGCCAATGTCCATGGCCAACACGTTCTCTGAATTGAACCCAGTCTCAACACTCTTCAGACGCAGCATCGTGCGGATCAACAACCCGGCACACACCAGCAAAACCAGGGTCAACGCCACTTCAGAGATCACTAATGCGCCGCGCATCCGGTTGCGACGTGCTAGTCCCCCAGATCCGCGACCAGTTTCATTTAGCTTCTCTGCCAGATTGAGTTTTGAGGCCTGGAGAGCCGGTCCTAATCCGAACAAGAGTCCCGTCAAAACCGAGACTAGAAGAGTGAACAACAAACAGCGACCGTCGATGTTGATGTCGGCAAAGAGGGGGTTGATGCGCGCGCCTGCGGTTTCCACTATTCCTGTGCCCCAAATCGCGAACAGCAATCCCAGACCACCGCCCATCAGCGCCAACAGCAAGCTCTCTGTCAGCAATTGTCTGATGAGCTGAGCCCTTCCTGCCCCGATGGCCGCCTTGATGGTCATCTCTTTCTGCCGCGTAGTTGAGCGCGCGAGTAAGAGGTTGGCGACGTTCGCGCAGGCAATCAGCAAAACAAAACAGACCGCTCCGAAAACCAGCCACAAGGTGCGCTGCACACTGTCGCCGATTGTGTCCTCGGTAAAAGCGACGACGTTCGCACCTTGATTTCTGTTGGTGGTGGGATGTTCGTTCTCAAGACGTTGGGCGAGCACGTTGACTTCTGCTGTCGCCTGCGCCAGCGTAACGCCGGGTTTCAATCGAGCGATTGCACGCAGATGACGAGCGCTTCTTTGCGAGTTGTCATACCCTTCCGCAACGGGTCGATAGAACTGGCCCTCCCGCTCGACCAACGTGGTGGGAAGTGGACGAAAGTCTGGTTCCATCACTCCGACAACCGTGTAGTTTCGACTATTGAGCTGCACCTGCCTCCCCACCACATTTGGATCACCAGCAAATCGGCGCTGCCAGAGACCGTGACTCAGCACGATAACGAAGTCTTTTCCTTCCTCCTGCTCTTCCGGTGTGAAGACCCGGCCCAGAACAGGAGTTCCTTTCATAACTTTGAAGAACCCTTCACCAACCTGAATCGCAGGTATTCGTTCCGCCTGGGTGTCCCCTGACATGATCGGATTCCAACCGGTAAAGGTGCCGACTTCCTCAAAGACGTGCGTTAGACCGCGATAGTCCGCGGCGTCAGTTGCTGAGAGTTGGTTGCGACCTTTCAAGGTAGATCTTTCCCTGGTGTCACCCCACAAGAGCACCAAACTCTCAGGCTCGTTGTAGGGCAGCGACTTCAGTAACACCGTATTGATCACACTGAAGACGGTCGTGTTCGCGCCAATGCCCAGCGCGAGCGACAACACTGCAACGGCGGTAAATGCCGGATTCTTGAACAGCATTCGCAGTGAAAAGCGCAGGTCGCGAAAGAATGTTTCCATAGTTCTTCGAGTTTCGAGTTTCGAGTTTATGGGATCTGAGATCTCAAAAAAATGATTACTGAGTGCTGAGTACTGAGTTCCGAAGACTCGGGAGTCGGGAATCGAGTTTCGAGTTTCGAGTTTCGAGTTTCGAGTTTCGAGTTTCGAGTTTCGAGTTTCGAGTTTCGAGTTCAGGGTCCAAAGTCCAAAGACCAAAAACCCAAATCCCGCCAGTCCAAAGAGCAACGACCCAAGTTCATGACCCAAGTTCAAGACCCAAGTCCAAGACCAAAGACCCAAGACCCAAGTCCAAGACCAAAGTCCAAGACCAAAGACCAAAGACCCAAGCCCAATGGTCCAAAGTCTAAAGACCAAAACCCAACATCCTTTCCTTCATTCGTAACGCAACGCCACCAACGGATCGACCTTCATCGCCCGGCGCGCCGGGAGGAGACAGGCCGCTATTGCCACCAAGCCAAGCACCAGCGAAACGATCGCAAACGTACTCACATCCACGGGCTTCACTTCAAACAGCAGTGTCGTCAGATAGCGGGTCAGCGCCACCGCCCCTAACAGCCCGAGAGCCAGCCCCAACCCAGTCAGCGCGAGCGCCTGTGAAAGCACTATCCGCAACACATCGCGCGATTGCGCGCCCAGCGCTATGCGAACGCCAATTTCACGCGTGCGCTGGGCCACCGAATAACTCATCACGCCGTAGATCCCGATGCACGCGAGCACGAGCGCCAGTGCGGCGAAACCGCCCAGTAAGATCATATTGAAACGGCGCAGTGCTATCGACTCGTCGAGTAGTTGCGTCATCGGACGGATGTTGTAGACCGGTTGCTCTTTATCAATGGCCCTCACGGCGTCGCGCACGGGCCCGGCGAGGCTGGCGGGATCTCTACTCGTCGTACGCGTAATCAGAGTCAGATTACTCGCCGAGACCTGCGTGTAAGGCACGTAGTATTCGGGAGTCGTCTCCACATCCAACCCCGCGTGCCGCACATCGCCTACTACCCCGACGATTTCGCGTGTTACCGGCTGCCTTCCCTCGCCGGGAATCACTCGTTTTCCAACCGGGTTCTCACCTGGAAAAAAGCGCCGCGCGAATGTTTCGTTAATGATCATCACGGGAGTCGATTTCGGCTGATCATGCCCGGCGAAAAACCGGCCCTGGCGCAGTGGAACTCCCATCGCCTGAAAATATCCAGGACTGGTCACTCGACGATCAGATGAGGGTTGCTGTCCGGGGGGAAACGGCGGCAGTCCAGCGATATCAAAGGTGTACACCTCAAAACTGCCACTCATCGGCAGCGGATTAACCACACCCACTGCCTCAACACCGGGAAGAGATTCAATTCGGTCTAAAGCTTCCTTGAAGAACGCAGCGCGGCGCTCGGGCTCTGGATACTTGGCACTACTGACGGAGAGTTGAGCAGTCAGCACCTGTTCAGGTTGGAACCCCGGAGACACGTCCAGGACTCTTCGCAGGCTTTGAAACAGGAGCGTGGCGCCCACGAGCAAGATGAGCGACAGGGCAATCTCGGACACCACCAGCAAGCTGCGAGTCCGGTTACGTTTTATACCGCCGCTGCTTTCACGCATGCTGTCCTTGAGTGCTTCATTCAAATCCAGTCGAGAAGCTTGAAGCGCTGGAGCCAAACCAAAGAAGAGCCCGGTTAATGTGGCCAGCCCCAACGTGAAGAAAAGCACTGAGTTGTCCAGTCGAATTTCATTCACGCGCGGCAAATTTGCCGGGTTAGACGAGACGAGTAAGCCGGTGGCCCACACTGCCAATAGCACACCGACGATGCCGCCCAGCAGCGAAAGCAGAAGACTCTCAGTCAACAACTGTCGCGCAACGCGCCAGCGTGTGGCGCCAATCGCCGTGCGAATCGCAATCTCTTTCTGTCGCACGGACGCCCGCGCCAGCAACAGATTGGCGACGTTCGCACAAGCGATCAGCAGCACCAGCGCGACTGCTCCCAGCAACACAAGCAGCGCAGGTCGCACTTTGCCTACCAGTCGTTCGTGGGTCGAAACCAGACCGATCGCCAACCCGGTGTTTTCGTTCGGATACTGCTGAGCGAGGCTTGAGGCGATGGTGCTCATCTCTGACTGGGCCTGCGCCAAAGTGACGTCTTGTTTCAGCTTGGCAAAGACTGCGAGATAGACAGCGCCGCGCCCTCCTCTGGCCGCCGGGGGAATGTTGGCGATGAGCGGCATCCAGAAGTCGACTTGCGTCGCGCCCATCGGAAACTTGAATCCCTGCGGCATCACGCCAAGAACGGTGGTCGGCTTGTTCCCGACGATCAGACTTTGATTGACTATCGCTGGATCGCCGTTGAATCTTCGCTGCCAGAAGTCGTAGCTGAGCACGATTAGCTGGCCATCGCCATTGCGCTCTTCCTCACTCGAAAACGCTCGACCCAGTAGCGGCTTGACGTCGAGAAGCGGGAACAACTCGGCTGACACATTCGCACCCCGCATTCGTTCAGGCTCGTCGCCTGAGCGGAGAAACTGAGTGGTCATTTGCAGCGCGGCCACCTGATCAAAAGCCTGGTTCTGGTCCCTAAGGTCTTGATAATTCGGTAACGAATGCGAGGTGTAGAGTTGGCCGCTCTCCGGGTCTTTGATCAGAATTGAGGTTATTCGCGCAGAGTCAGGAAACGGCAAGGGCCGCACCAGGAGCGCATTGACGACGCTGAAAATAAAGGTGTTCGCGCCGATGCCGAGAGCGAGAGCCAGCACCGCGATCACTGTGACGCCCGGGCTCTTCAAGAGCATCAGAAAGCCGTAACGCAAGTCTTGCCAGAGGGTCATAAAAAGTTTCGAGTTTCTAGTTTCGAGTTTCCGGTTTCGAGTTTCCAGTTTCGAGTTTCTAGTCCGAAGCTCCCTCTCTCACTCATACCTCAGCGCGACCAGCGGATCGACAGTCGTCGCCCGCCGCGCCGGCAGGTAACACGCCAAGACTTTGAACTTTGGACTTTGAACTTTGGACTTTGGACTTCGCCTTAAGTACCACTTTCGATACGCCTCGAACGTTTCAAAAAGCTTTGGGGCATCCGGATGATAGATCGCGACCGAAGGCATCGTTTCCGGCGCTGGAATATCAACTTTCAGTTTGCGCAATCGCCCATCAGGTAGGTACTGCTTCAACGCGAACAGAATCATGGAGCGAATGTTGCGAGGCGTAGGTTGCAGGAAATAGCAGAAGAGGTAGAGGTAGTTTTTGACGTCACGCAGCCTTCCTGCGGTAGGCACGAACCTGAGAATCTTTGGCAATTTGTCGACCAACCTCAGGTATTGCCCGTGCCCGAGTGGTCGCTTATTAGAATCTCCGTTTGAACCGTTTCCGCGGACCTGACTACCAATCCATGAGCCAGCGCTGCCGAACAGGCGAACGGCGCCCTTAAACTTTCTTTTGTCTCCTGCTCCCCTTCCTTGCTTCTTGTCCGTGGAATCGTTTCCGAAAACGCTGCCTACATCCAAACCGCCCATGCGCGTCATTCTCATCAACTCTGGCATGCAGTTAATGACGATTACGGCATGATGGAGGTTTTTGTAACGTTGAAGAGCGGGAACCAACCGCGCAGCGTTCTCGCCATCCATTACATGGATAACGAACACCACATCCGACGCAGCGAGATCATGATCGACTTCGCTCCACTCGAGTTGATTTAGCGGCGAGCCGAAGTTATAAGCAGCCACGCGCAGGTCGAGCTCATGCTCCCGGTTGATCTCCCGCTCGGCATTCTTGAGCGGCGCCAGCAAACTAGACCCGACGTATAAAACAGTTACTTTCATTGAACCTCGCCTTGAAGATATCGAGGCGATCCGTTCGTGTTGTTTGGTGTAACTTCGTGGATCGTTTGTTTCCCGCTGAAGAGAAGAGACGATCCACTAAACCACACGAATGAACACGAAAAGATTCGCGGCTATATTACGTACCTTCGATCTGATCCTCCAAACTACCGTTGATCTCGCGCAGCCTATCCACGAGACTTACATCAGCGTCCCAGTAGCCACGGCCGTGGGCCTCAAGCAAGCGACCTACCAATGAATGTGCGGAATGCGGATTGAGAGTGCGCAGGCGATCAAGCATTGCTTCGTCAAGCACAAACGTTTTTGCGACTTCTGTATATATCCAGTCGTCAACGGCGTCTGCCGTTGCGCTCCAGCCAAAAGTATTCGAAACGTGGCTTTCGATTTCGGCGACTCCGCGGAATCCATGATTCAACATCCCCTCGTACCATTTTGGGTTGAGCGTCTTCGAGCGTGACTCCAAACGCACCGTCTCCTCCAGTGATCTAATTCTGCCATCACGCGAAAGAGAGTCTGAGAGGTAGATTGAGGGCCGAGCCTGGGCGCGCGTCTCGACGGCTTTTGAAATCCCGCCAAGATACTCGAAGTAATGGTCGACATCCGTAATACCGATCTCAAAAGTGTCGATGTTCTGATAGGTGGCTTCAACTCGCCCGAGAGCTTGATCCATCGCACCTCGGGCTTCACGTCCTTCAACTGCGCGTCCTTCTGAGTCTCGGCCATAAGCAAAGCACTTCCGTGTCACGAACAGGTCGCCAAGCGTCTGATCACGGTCCCACTGCGAATCCATCACCATGAAGTTGACGTTGGTCCCGTAATTACCCGGCGCGTTGGAAAACACACGAGCCACGGCGTCGTCAAAGGGACTACAATCGTTGCGAACTTGCTCCATCACGTGTCGCCGCAAATAATTCATTTGAGATGGCTCGTCCAGCTGGGCAACGAGTCGAACAGCTTTATCGAGCAACAAAACGGTCGGACTAAACAGATCGCGGAAGATTCCGGAGATAGTCATTACGACGTCAATCCGCGGTCGTCTCAATTCCTCAAGCGGAATCGCTTCCACTTCGGTAACCCGGTTTAAGGCATCGCGTATGGGACGTACACCCAGCAGCCAAAATGCCTGGGCCACTCCTTCACCTTGAGTCTTGATGTTATCCAGACCCCACAACACCAAGGCCATTGCTCGGGGATAGCGTCCATTCTCCGCCTGGTAACGTTCGAGCAAATTCCCGGCAACTGCTTCGGCGCGGGCAAAAGCGAGAGTCGAAGGAATGTTGTAGGGATTAACCGCGTGCGTGTTTCTTCCGGTTGGAAGGATCGCAGGATTTTGAACGATGTCGGCACCTGGACCTGGTTCGATGAACTCACCTCGCAACGCGCGGAGCAAAGCTTCGATTTCATTGTTAGTTTCGAGCTGCTTCGAGACCTCCTGCAGCAACGCGAACACCGGCAGCGAATCGCGACGCTTAATATTCGCCGTACTCTCCAGCAACGACGCTGCGGCCTCGGAACCACCCTCGAGGAACTCGCTAATCGCCGCAGAGACTACGCTATCAATCCGTTCCCGGTCCGCCAATCGCGCCGGGTCCCACGATGCGGACTTGAGCATTGCACCGTAACTCCCGAGGCCGAGATTCTCGCTGACCAGATCGGGCAATGCGCGAACACCAGATTCGGGCCGGTCAAACGACGCAATCATTCTGAGCATGTCCGCCCGCTCTGCGATTTCAGACGGACGTCCAAACACATGCAAGCCGGTCGGTATCAGGCGTTGCTCGACTTCAATCAGTTGATCGTAAAGTTGGAGTACACGCTGATCGCGTTCGGCTTCCGTCAGTGGTTTTCCAGATTGATTCGACATTTAGCGCGACGACCTAAGGTAGTGTCTCAGAAGTCTCAGTACAACCCTTCAGCATTTGCGCTGGTTTCATGAATGATAGAAAAGCGCTTTTAAGTTTGATGGTTTTTCGTGTGATTTCGTAAATCGAGTCGTTGCCTACGGAAGGCGATCCACGAAATCACACGAAACCGCACGAAAACAACCGACAGGGCATTGAGCGACACTACACTAGTTACTGCCCTTAACAGTGAGGTAATTCGAACCCAGTTTCTCAGCCAGGGCTCGAGCATCCCCGTTTGAGACATATTGGTTGTGACTGTCCACGACCACGATTTTGACCCCGGCCTTTCCTAATGCTGAACCCAAGCCCGCTACCTCGTTATTGATCACTTCTCGACGTCCCACCCGATCTTCAAAATGGCACGCACCTCCGTTTGATCTGGTCGCTGCAACATTAGCGTTGCCGTCAGTGAAAACCAAAAGAAAAATCTCAGCGCCGCTTCGATCTTGTTTTGCTACCTCGAGCGAGCGGATCAGGCCGGCGGTCAGTGGAGTTCCGCCGCCGACTCCCAGTGAATCGAGAACCCGCCGTGCCCGAAGCATGCTTCTTGATGGCGGTAACAGCACTTCCGCTGACGTACCCCTAAACCCCACGATCGCTACGCGGTCACGCTTAATGTACGACTGCTTCAGTAGACTGAGCGCAGCCCCTTTCACCTGGCGTATGCGATTGATTGCCATACTTCCAGAGGCATCTATTGCGAAAATGAAAAGTCTTCCGCTCTTCCGACTCAGTTGCTTGTAACGGAGATTAGGTATCAGGTATTGGGTGTCAGGTCTCGGCGAACAGCTCGGGCTGGTACCTGACACTTGACACCTGTCACCCGCGGACGCCCGCAGAGTGGCATCGACCGCTATACTGCTACTCTCTCCGCTGAAGCTGACTGCCCGCGCATATCTTCCCCGCTGAGAGCCGTAACTTTGCTTTGATCCAGCATTCCGTCTACCACTGAAGTTAGCTGCCTTTGATTGACGTCGTGCGGCTCCCCAAGGTGCCCTAAATATAAACTCAGACAACTCAATGCCCGCAACCGACGATAACGAGGGCACTTTTGGTGAATCGAAGCCAAGGCGCCCATTAGGATTAGCTGACCTCCCACGCGAACGAGGAACCTCGGCAGCGCTTCGATTGCGAGCCTTGCTCTCAGAGTTCTGCTCCGCGGATCTAGCGCCCTCGCCTTGCCCCCCACTGTCTGACCCGGCGTCACTCTTATTCGGTTTTTCGGCGAACACCTTCTCCAATACTCGCTGAATTCGCTCGGTGCCGGCCGGTTCTTCAAGCGGATCCCTTCGCAGCCTGTGACGCAAGGCCATTGGAGCAACGCGACGGACATCGTCTGCGGTAAATTTCTTGCGTCCCTCGAAGGCTGCCAGCGCACGTCCGGCTCGAGTGATCGTCAACTCACCGCGGTGCCCGTCGATCTTCAGTTCAGTGCAAACCTGAGCAACCTGACGCAACAACGAACGTTCAACTATGACTGAGCCGGAGTTCTTCTGCGCGCGAGTGATCTTGTTTCGAAGCTGCTCCTGATCCTGGGCCAGGTTGGCGCAAAACTTTTCGGGATCTCGCTCGAAGGCATTGCGGCGTTCGACAATTTCGACTCGCCGATCGAGATCGTCGTCTGTTGTCACCTCCACGTGCAGCCCAAACCGATCGAGCAGTTGTGGGCGCAACTCTCCTTCCTCAGGATTTCCGGAGCCAATCAATACAAAGCGGGCCGGATGTTGGATCGAAATGCCCTCTCGTTCCACTTTGTTAACACCCGTTACCGCTACATCAAGCAGAACATCAACCAGGTGGTCGTCGAGAAGATTGACCTCATCGATGTAGAGAAGCCCACGGTTCGCCCGGGCCAGTAGTCCCGGCTCAAATGTTTTTGTTCCCTGCTGGAGAGCACGCTCGA
>JBGTOA010000058.1:0-10500 GCA_041742785.1 Pyrinomonadaceae bacterium
GTCAAAAAAACGCTGAAAGCGTTAGGCCTGTGTCATCCGAACTCCTTCAGAGTTTTAAAGAATGGTGGTTTATTTACCCCAGGGTTGAAGCAACCCTGGGCTGAAATTAGCCAAAGCCTTCGGCGTAAATTCAAACTGCACCAGTACCTTTGGAGGGCGCTGCCTTGTCAGCGCTTTTAGCTCGTGGTTCTCCAACAGGTTCGCTTATGAACGAAGAACCTACCAACCAGCTTATGAAGCCAACTAGACTTACTCTGCTTATCCTGCTGCTATTGTCCCTGACCTTTGCGCCGGCGTCGCAAACGCAGCGCTCTCAAAACGTCGAAGCCCGCATCGACGCCTTGTTGACACGCATGACGCTCGCTGAAAAGCTCGGTCAATTGCAACAGCTGGACGGCGAAGCTGACGGAAAATTTCGGCCGGAGCATCCGGAGCTCATACGGCAGGGTTTGCTTGGTTCGACGCTAAATGTCCGAGGGGCGCAACGAACAAATGAGCTGCAGAAGATTGCCGTGGAGCAGTCGCGACTAAAGATTCCTATGTTATTCGGCTTCGACGTGATTCACGGCTACCGGACAATCTTTCCAATTCCCCTCGGAGAAGCTGCGAGTTGGGATCCAACCGCAGTCGAAGGTGCGGCCGCGATTGCCGCCGCCGAAGCTCGAGCAGCAGGTGTCCATTGGACGTTTGCACCGATGGTGGATATCGCGCGCGATCCAAGATGGGGCCGAGTTGCAGAGGGTTCCGGTGAGGATCCCTATCTCGGTTCTGTAATGGCACGCGCACGAGTGCGGGGATTTCAAGGCCGAGATTTCAGTGCTCCGGACAAAGTGGTCGCCTGCGCAAAACATTGGGTCGCTTATGGCGCCGCAGAGGGTGGACGTGACTACAACACCACCGATCTCTCGGACAGCAGTTTGCGCGAGATCTACTTTCCACCTTTCAAAGCTGCGCTCGATGCAGGCGTCGGTACGTTTATGAGCGCGTTCAATGCTCTCAATGGCATTCCCACTTCAGCGAATCGATATACGCTTACGACAGTACTCCGCGACGAATGGAAGTTCGATGGTTTCGTCGTGAGCGACTACACGTCAGTGGAAGAACTCATAAAACACGGCGTGGCTGCCAACGGCGCCGACGCTGCGCGCGAGGCCCTTAACGCCGGCGTCGATATGGAGATGGTCAGTCTTCTCTACAATAAACACGGCAGCGAACTTGTAAAAAACGGTACGGTTTCGCAAGCCACTATCGATGAGGCGGTGCGACGAGTATTAAGAATCAAATTTCGCGCCGGGCTTTTCGAGAAACCGTATGTTGATACAACGCTCGAAGGATCCGTCATCTTCAACAACGCGAACAGGAAAGCTGCGCGTGCGCTCGCCGCGCGTTCGATGGTGCTGCTAAAGAATAGCGGTGTATTGCCGCTCGACAAAAATATTCGTTCTCTCGCCTTGATCGGTCCGCTGGCAGATAGCCAAAAGGACATGATTGGATCGTGGTCGGGTGATGGCAAAGCCGAAGACGCAGTTACCTTGCTGCAGGGACTCAAATTAAAAGTCCCACAGGCCAGGATCAGTTATGCAAAGGGATGTCCTCTGGTCAGCTGCGACAGCGAAGATGGTTTCGCGGAAGCGGTGCGCGCCGCCAAAGACTCTGATGTCGCCATCATTGTGGCGGGCGAATCCGCTGAGATGAGTGGTGAAGCCGCATCGCGCACTTCGATCGATCTGCCAGGTCGCCAGTTGGAACTCATTAAAGCAGTGTTATCGGCAGGAAAGCCGACTGTCATCGTGCTGATGAATGGGAGGCCTTTAACGATTTCGTGGGTGGCAGATAATGCGCCCGCTATTCTAGAAACCTGGTTTGCCGGCAGCGAGGGCGGCCATGCAATCGCGGACGTACTCTTCGGCGATGTTAATCCGGGAGGGAAATTGCCGATTACGTTTCCGCGAGCCGTAGGGCAGATTCCGCTGTACTACAATCACCTGAACACCGGTCGTCCTCCTCACGAAAAGAATAAATACACATCAAAGTATCTCGACTCGCCCTGGACCCCGCTTTATCCTTTTGGATTTGGATTAAGCTATACGAAGTTCAAGCTCTCAAACCTCGTGCTCAGTTCGACCCGCATTGCTCCTGACGGAAAGTTGACGATGCGTATTGATGTGGAGAATGTTGGCAATCGAGCCGGTGACGAGGTCGTTCAGCTGTACGTTCAGGATGTAGTGGCAAGCGTGGTCCGTCCGGTAAAAGAACTCAAGGACTTTCAGCGAATTTCGCTTCCTGCCGGGGCAAAGAAGACCCTGGAGTTTGAACTGAGCGCGGACCAGGTTCGACTTTGGAATCGCGAAATGGGATTCGTGGTTGAACCGGGAACTTTCAAAGTCATGGTGGGACCGAATTCTGTGGAGCTGCTTGAGACGAGCTTTGAGATCGTGAAGTAGTAGGGATTCAATAACGGAGCGCGCCATGAGGTTCGGCCACATGAAGTTCAGTACCACTTGCGATGCGTGGTGAAAACGGGAGTCTCCAGGTGTCACAAGCTGATGGGAAGTCTCACTGTCAGGCTGTTGAGTTTTCACACGGTTCGCCATAGCGCATTGAAACGGACTTGATTTCACCGCAGATTATTTATCTTTTGTTTCACACTTTTGCATGCCAGATATATCCCTATTTCCAGTTCGTTGGCTTCGCTCATCACTCATCGCGATCATTCTGTTGCTCACGCTGGGTGTTGAGCATGCCGCGACGGCATTTAGTGGGGCCAACGAGGGGCGGCCACGCAGTCTCGCCGCGACAACTCAGTCCAAGGCGCAACTTTCAAAGCGAGATGAGATTTTCATCGAAGATCTCCAGCGCCGCTCTTTCAATTACTTCTGGGAAGAAGCCGATCCGCAAACCGGTTTGGTACCAGACCGCGCGCGAATGGATGGCTCACCTTTAGCTGACAGTCATCGCAACGTTGCCAGCATTGCCGCGACCGGCTTTGGCTTAACTGGAATATGCATCGCGTCCGATCGCGGCTGGATTGAGGATCGAAAGGCTCGTGAGCGCGTGCGCACCACGCTTCGTTTCTTTGCGAACAAAGCCTTTCACAAAGAAGGCTGGTTCTATCATTGGCTGGATTCGAAGACAGGTGAGCGGAGATGGCAGTCCGAAGTTTCCTCGATCGATACCGCGCTGTTGTTAGGTGGAGTATTAACGTCTCGACAATGTTACCGCGGCGACGCCGAGATTGTACGCCTGGCTACCGTGATCTATGACCGCGTTGATTTTCGCTGGATGCTCAGTCTGGATCCGCTGTTGCTGTCACATGGATGGAAGCCTGAGACGGGATTCTTGAAGGCGCGCTGGGACACCTACAGCGAAGACGCGATTCTTTACCTCCTGGCCATCGGCTCGACGCGTTTCCCAATTACACCCCAGTCCTGGTATGCACTCTGGCGTGACCGTTACCGATTTGCGGGTTATCCATATTTTACAAGTATCGGCGTTCCCATATTCATGCATCAGTACTCCCACGCGTGGATTGATTTTCGCGATCGTCGCGAGAGTCGTGGCGATCGGATCGACTACTTTCAAAACTCGATTAACGCCACACTTGCACACCGCGCTTTTTGCATAAGTCTCCGTCATCTATTTCCCGCGTACGGACCAAACATGTGGGGCATCACTGCGTCGGACAGCGCAAAAGGTTATCTCGCCTGGGGCGGACCGCCGCGCGATCCTGACATAGACGGAACTGTGGTTCCTTCTGCGGCTGGCGGCTCGTTGATGTTTACGCCTGAACTCTCAGTGGCGGCATTGCGAGAAATGCGCGAGAAATTTGGTGAACGTATTTATGGCAAATACGGATTCGTTGATGCTTTCAATCCGCAGACTGGATGGATCGACACAGATGTGATTGGACTTAACATTGGGATTATCCTCTTAAGCGCGGAGAATATGCGTAGTGGACGAGTTTGGGGCTGGTTTATGCGAAACCCTGAAATTCCAAGGGCAATGAGAAAGGTGGGGTTAGTCCAAAGCAAGCCGAGCCAATTAAGAGTCCCAGCTAAAAAGACTGCTCCAACGACAATTAGTAGGTCAGGAAGGTGTCCCCGCTGCAAGTTTCACAACCACCCACTCTCAGCTCCACCCCTCAAGCTGAAAGGCTTGAGAGTGAGTGAGAGTGAGTGCCTATCATTTCTCCGTTCGCCGAAAAATCCGATAACCCCATGCATCAAGTGCGACGGCCGGCAAACCAACATTGCGCTTTGCCGCGTCGAGCGCCGGCGCCAGATCCGGCGGCAAAAGCGGCGCGATGCTTGGCCCAACCTCGACAAACCCAGCCACACCATCTGATTCAACCGTACCGACAAAAGGTCTATTCGAAAGATTGATCGTCACAAGCACTTCTTCCGTGGGCGAACGACGCAGAAAACTCACCACCCGTGATTCGTCAGAATTGCGTACCCACTCAAGCGATCCGCGACGCAGCGCCGTACTGCTTTTTCTCAGGCTTGCGATCTGTTTATAAAAACGGGGAAACTCAGGACGGCGTTCGGCGATGGCCCAGAAGATCGGCAACTTCTCGAATAAGGCCGGGGCGCCGGATTCAGTCGTGTCGCCAACTTCCATTCCGTTGTAGACGAGCGGGACACCATCGAGCGTGAACACCAGTGCCGACGCGGCCAGGGACGCTGGTTCACCGAAGCGAGCTATCGCGCGGCGCTCGTCATGGTTATCTGAAAAGCGCAGGTGCAGAGAGTTGCGCGGCCACTCGCGCAGTTCATTCTCCCACGCGACTCGAATCTCAGACGCGTGCTTGCGTCCCTGCAGCACATCCGTTAGCGCGCTGTGCACCGGCCAGGAGTAATCCAAATCAAATGCTCGCAATAAAAGTTCCGCCTTGTGTGCTTCGGCAAGCATGAACAAGTCGGGTTTTAGCTTCTCGAGTTCGACGCGCGCGTTCTCCCAAAAATCTGTCGGCACTTCACCCGCCACGTCACAGCGAAAGCCGTCGAGGTCGAATTCGCGAATCCAGTACTTGAGCACGTCTGTCATGTAACGGCGCAACTCCAGGCTCCTGTAATCGAGCGCCGCGATGTCGAACCAGTCGTAGGGATAGGTGATGTTTCCCTTTGCGTCCCGCTTGTAGTACTCAGGATGCTTCATCAGGACGCTGTCCCACGACGTGTGATTGGCGACGATGTCGATGATCACTTTCACTCCGCGCTTGTGCGATTCGGAGATCAAGCGCTTCAGATCTTCTTTGGTGCCGTAGTCGGGGTTGATGGCGTAGTAATCGCGCACGGCGTAAGGGCTGCCGATGGTTCCCTTCTTCTTTTCCTGACCGATGGGATGGATCGGCATCAGCCAGAGAATGGTGATGCCCGTGTCGCGAAGGCGATCGAGTTGCGCAGTGATGCCATTGAAGTCGCCACTGGCCGAAAAAGCGCGCGGATAGATTTCGTAGATCACACCATCGCGCACCCAGTCCGGAACGGGACGCGCCGTTTGTTTGGAAATATCGCGAGCAGGAGCTTGCGCGGATATTGAACAGAGCGATGCCAGCAGTACATTGACGCAAACAGACGCGAACAGTTTTCGAATCGGTCTCTGCATAAAAGGTCCTCTTTCAGCTCCAGGCTAAGCCTTTGGAGTGCGCGGGCTTGTCGGCGCTTTTGGTTTCGTCGCTATTGTCGGCCCGAATAATGAGATCGCTAACGTTGATTCCAAAGCGCTCACAACTCCGCGCACACCAAAGGCCCTTCAATTCGAAACTAGACACTCCCACCTCAACATCTAACATCCGACTTCCCAAATCTCTCTCCGCTCACTCCTTATCGATCAATCCCGTGCTCGGCGCCGGCTGCGCAGTAAGTGGTGGAATCAGCGGCTCGTGAGCGTCGGCATCCAACACCGCTTTCTCTGGTACATCTTCGTCAGCTTCATCGTTGACGAACGTCACGCACGCAGCCGCCAACAACATGAAGGCCCCGCCAGCCATGACGACGTACAACGGCGCAATCGTGCTGTTCTCACCAAAGACCGCCCGAATAATTCTGCCGAAAAAGATTGAAGCGATGATCTCAGGAATAACGATGAAGAAATTAAAGATGCCCATGTACACACCCATTCGTGCTGCCGGCAAGGCTCCGGCCAGAATGGCGTAAGGCATGGAAAGAATCGAAGCCCAGGCGATTCCCACGCCAACCATGGTCAACAGCAGCGTCCATTTGTCATTAATAAAGTAGACCGATAGCAGACCGAGCCCGCCACAGATCAACGAGATGGCATGCACCGTTTTGCGACTCGTTGCCCGGGCAAGCTTGGGAAGCAGGAATGCAATCACAAAACAGACGATGGAATAGACTGCGAACGCGTTGCCGCCCCACTCCTGGCCGAATGCAAAGCTCGGGTCAGCGCTGCTCCTCGCGCCGAAGATGTGATACGAGGTCGTCAATCCGAAAAACATCCACATGCAAAAGAGACCGAGCCACGTGAAGAACTGGACTATCGCCAGCTGTTTCATCGTGCGGGGCATGTTCCCGAACGCGCTGGAGATCTCGCGGACAAGTTCGCCCGCAACTTTGAAAATCTTTGCCAGCCCGGTGGAACTACCGTAGGTTGCGCGCCGCTGTCGCTCGAACTCTTCAATATTTTCCGGTGGATACTCCTTCGTGGTGAAGATCGTCCATAGCACTGAGACCAGAAAAACCACCGCACCAATCTTGAAGGAGTACTGCACGGTCAGGGGAATGCCGCTGGGGGTTGAGCCGGTTACGCCATACTGGCGAAACAACCAGGGCAGGGCGTTTGCAAGCGTCGCGCCGACGCCGATGAAAAAACTCTGCATTACAAAACCGGCAGTACGTTGATCAACATTCAACTTATCGGCAACAAAAGCGCGGAAGGGTTCCATCGAGACGTTGATACTGGCGTCGAGAATCCACAACAATCCGGCCGCCATCCAGAGCACGGATGAGTCGGGCATGAAGAAGAGTGTGATGCTGGCGCAAATGGCACCGACCAGAAAATATGGACGGCGACGTCCAAGCCGGTTCCATGTCCGATCACTCATCGACCCCACAATCGGCTGCACCAGCAATCCAGTCATTGGCCCGGCCAACCAAAGTAAGGGCACATCGTCGGGACTCGCGCCCAGGTAGGTGTAGATGCCGCTCATGTTCGCGAGTTGCAGACCCCAGCCAAACTGGATGCCCATGAATCCGAAACTCATGTTCCAGATTTGCCAGAAGCCCAAACGTGGTTTCTGCATTTGTAACTCCTCTTGAGGGCCAGAGACTGGTTGTTAGGACTGGGAAATTTCATCAACACCGAAGGTGTTCGCTAATTCCAGCCCAGGGTTTCCTACCCTGGTTCGATCAATAATCTGGCTTATGAATGATGACCGGGTCGCTACCGCTCGCCGTTCTGACATGACCGGGTCGTTCTGACAAGAGAAACGGGTACAATACGCTCCAGATGACCCGTCGAATTATTGTCGCCCTATTGAGATTCGCTTTCCGCGTATATTTTCGCCGTGTCGAAGTTGCCGGTCTCGAGAACGTACCCCCAAAGAGTCCGGTCATCTTTGTTCTCAACCACCCGAACGCCCTGGTGGATCCCGCGTTCCTGCTTTGTCTCGCGCCGCGTCAGGTTTCTTTTCTGGCGAAGGCTCCGCTATTTAAACTTCCTGTGCTGGGGTTCCTGGTCCGGGCTCTTGACGCACTGCCGGTTTATCGCCGGCAGGATGAAGGCGAGGACGTTTCTCGTAATCTCGAAACCTTTGTCGCCGCCCGCAAACTACTGGCAAAGGGAGGCACAATTGGCATCTGTCCCGAAGGCGTTTCACATGATGAACCACGACTACGCCCGATCAAGACGGGTGCGGCGCGCATCGCTCTGGGCGCGGTGTCGACTGGCGAGGTTACGGATCTAAAAATAGTACCAGCGGGTCTCTACTACACTTCCAAGACTACCTTTCGCAGTGCGGTCCTGCTCCACTTTGGTAAACCTATCGAAGTAACTCCCGCAGAGTTGGAAGCCGACGGTAACCCGCCGCGGCCCGCGGTGCGCGAGCTGTCAGACAAAATTCAAGCATCACTTCGTGAAGTGATGCTCGATGCTGAGCACGAGGAAGCGTTGCACACCATCGCGCGCGCGGAGCGGATTTTTTCTGAAGAGGGTAACGACACGAACGATAGCCTGGCTGGAGAGCTACAGCTTCAGCAACGATTTATTAAGGCATATAGAATCCTGCGCCACCACGCTCCGGAACGGCTGGCCCAACTGGAAGTCCGCATGACGCGCTTCGAAGAAGAATTGAAACAGGCCGGCGTGGATCTTGACGACCTATCACCCCCCACCTCGACCCTTGACGTCTTTGGCCATTTAATTAGTCGCGGAATACTCTTCCTGCTTCTGATCGTGCCTGCCACGCTGGGACTCCTGGTTCATTATCCTGCCTACCGCCTTGGTGGTTATTTTTCGACCAGATTCTATCGAGACTCGGACGATGTTATCTCAACAATCAAGATCATTTCTGCGATGCTGTTCTTTCCTTTGACCTGGTTGATTGTCGGATTGCTGACCTACCATTTTCTTGGTGGCATACTCGCGCTTGTTTCGCTTTTGGTGGTGCCGGCGACAGGCTATGCGGCGATCAGGTTTTCGGAGGAATTAGATACATTTTTCGGAGGATTAAGGGCGTTAGCTTTCTTTTTGAGGAGGCGAAGGTTCTTCGTGCGCCTGATTGCTGAACGCAACGCTATCCGGAACGAAATTCTGGCGCTCGGCGATGAAGCCGCAGTCGCCGCCCGGTAGCGCGGTCCTTCAAATTTTTATAAGGGGAATGGGGGGCAGGCCACGCACCGTTATTTCTTACGCGCTTTGGAAGCAGCAGAGCTTTTGCCCGCACGCTTCTTCGTACCTGGGGCGCGCACCGTTCGACCTTTGCGTCCTTCGCTCTGAATCATTCCGGCACGCATCAGGTTCTCGTAGCTTCCTCTGATGACGTTTCTTGCGACCTTAGCCTGCTCCGCAAGATCCCGCTCACTGGGCAAATAACTTCCAACCGTCATCACTCCCGATTCAATCAGTCCGGCAAGCTGGTCCGTGATCTGCTTCGTTAGTGATTCAGGCTTCTTACGATTGACACGAATAGTTGATTTCACAGATTGACCTCCCTGTAGTCGAGCGCATGTATGAATGTTCTTGGGGGGACGAGAATTTTATGCGGCTAAGAATGAAGTGTCAATACAACGTGGGCCAAGAAAGGTCCAACGTCCAAAGCACAAAGCATAAAGCCCAACGTTTCAAAGTTCAAAGCACAAGGGTCAAGGCACAAGCGTCAAGGCACAAGCGTCAAGGCACAAAGTCCTGGGACTATCTTTTGATCGCCCCGTGCTTTCGCATTATCTCAATGGTTCGCTCGAGGGGTAGCGCATCCACCGTTCGGCCTCGGCCGGTTATGGTGTGGGCACGAAAGAGTGAATTGTAGATTGCTTCTTCCGTGGCCTCGATTGCGGCAAGAAATAATGGCGACATGGCGTCGTTTGGCAACGATTTTGAATTGCGCACCTCGTTGCGATCGACGGGATTAGAAGTCGTGCGGATACGCACGTCGTTGGATGTTGAAAAGGCAATCACGTAATCGCCGCTGCCGTTTGAGCCGGACGCCCCGGTTCTTGCCAGCCCCATCATGGCCCTGGCCGCCAGTCGTCCGAGGTTGCGAGCATCAATCGGCGCGTCGGTAGCGATTACCATTATGATGGAGCCGTCGGCTAAGTTCGGATTTCTGGAAGTGGGATTGCTGTTTCCAGGCGGGTTGGTCGCGCTGAGCTGGTCCTTTAGATAGTACTGTCCAAGCTCCCGACCTACCGGAGCTCCATTGATTGTTAGAATCCCGCCGAAATTTGACTGCGCCAGCACCCCAACGGTGAATCCCCCCAAACTCGCGGGCAACTTTCGTGAGGCCGTGCCGATACCGCCCTTGAAGCCGAAAGCCACAGTACCTGTCCCGGCACCCACAGAGCCTTCCTCCACTGTTCCGCTCCGGGCACTTTTGATTGCCGCCAGAACCTGATCAGCCGTGATATGCCGTCCGCGGATGTCGTTCAGATACCCATCGTTGGTTTCCGCCACCAGAGGATTAACCGACTGAACATCCTCGTTACCAGGTAAGCCCAACATGTAGTCGATCAGCGCGTCGGCTACGCGGGGCACGCTCAACGTCGAGGTAAGCAAAATGGGAGTCTCGATTTCGCCCAGTTCATTAACTTGGGTCGATCCAATCAGTTTGCCGAAGCCGTTGCCCACAAAGACAGCTCCGGGAACCTTTTCGCGAAAAAGATTTCCATTATGCGGAAGAATCGCGGTAACGCCGGTGCGGATGTTTTCCTGGCGGATAATCGTGGTGTGACCAACCAGCACGCCCGGGATGTCTGTAATCGCATTTAAAGTGCCCGGGGGCAGGACGCCAACTATTATGCCAGCCTCACGAGCGCGAGGGCG
>JBGTOA010000038.1:0-23609 GCA_041742785.1 Pyrinomonadaceae bacterium
GCCCTCTACAACCTCGCGCAGAACCTTTGCCTTCTCCGTGCCGTTGACGAGAAAAATCACAGTGGCGGCGTTGTTCAGCACCGGCGGCGTCAACGTGATACGGTAACTTTTGAACTTCTCGACCCACGGAGCAACGACAAGCCGACTCTTCTCGTTGATGACCTCACTGCCGGGAAAGATTGAAGCGGTGTGCCCGTCCGGTCCCATTCCGAGGAGGATCAGATCGAAACGAGGCAGTCGGCCTTCTTCTAGTCTGAAGAATTCACATAGAGTCTGTTCACACTCATCCGCCGCTTTGGCCGCATCCGCGTTCTCGCTCTTGATACGATGCACGTTCTTTAAAGGAACAGGCGCCTTCGCCAGCAGCGTCTCACTCGCCATGCGATAGTTGCTGTCAGGGTGGTCTGGAGGAACATGGCGCTCGTCTCCCCAGAAGAAATGAATTCGCTCCCAGGGCAACTGCGCTCGGTATGGTTCCTTATCATTCGCGAGTAGCGCATAAAGACTCCTGGGTGTTGAGCCGCCAGCCAGCGCAACTGTAAACAGTCTCTTCTCGCGCACTGCAGCAACCGCGAGGCGCACGAACTGTTCCGCCGCCAGCCTGCTTAGTTCCTGCGGATTTGCGGCGACCTGAGTGCGGGCCTCAAATGTCCTCCTGGAATCACTCATTCCGTTCTCGAAGCGCAGATAGCAGCGCCTAGTAGGGCCGTCATGTCATTTAGAATCACGCGCACTGGTATTGCTTCGAGCAAGGGTTTCATTCGACCCTTGGCGGTGAACGCTTCCAGGAAATCCGGACTCTTCAACTGCTCGACAATTCTGGGGGCGATGCCACCGCCCAAATAGACCCCGCCCGTCGCCTTTACTTTCAGCGCCAGATTGCCAGCCTCCGCCCCATAGATAGACACGAATAGATCCAGCGCCCGCAGGGAAAGTTCAGACTTTCCCTGCAGCGCCGATTGCGTAATCACGGCGGCAGGATCGCCCTCTTTCATCTCGTCTGCGAGCCAAACTGGTTCCTCGGCTCGTCCTGTATCACGGAGAAATCTGTAGATGTTTAGCAACCCTGGCCCTGAAAGCACGCGCTCGTAACTAACGTGATGAAACTGCGGTAACAGGTAACGAAGCAGCTCTATCTCCAACTCATTGCGTGGGGCAAAATCTGTGTGACCACCTTCGCTCGCGAAAGGGCGACGCATCTTCCCCTCGAAGTGTAGGCCGGCTTCACCCAGCCCGGTGCCCGCAGAAATAATGGCTGTATTGCCCGTCGCATCGGGCGCGCCTTCATTGAGTACAGCGAAGTCTTTTGCCTCAAGCGCGACAAGACCGAGGGCGTTAGCTTCAAGGTCATTGACAAGCGTAACCGAGTCAAACCCGAAGCGCGTTGCCAATTGATTCGCATCCACGACCCAAAGCAGGTTTGCTGGCCTGCTCTGTCGATTGCGAATTGGCCCGGCGACACCGAAGCAGGCGCGCGTGATCGTCGCACCGCGATCTGCGAGAAACTTCCGCACAATGTCGTCGAGACTCTTGTGCTCGCGGCTGGGGAATGTCTGCTCCAGGACTATTCGCGGTCTCTTGTCTTCCATTTCCAATAAAGCGAGTCGCGTGTTGGTGCCGCCAATGTCACCGGCAAGGATCATTGTCTGCCGCCTCCCGCACCGCTCGATCCGGCACTGAGACCACCAACAATCCTGAGCGTGAGCGATGGCGGCGTTGGCTTCGCCATCAAGCCGTACTCGATTCCATTACGCATCAGGCGACGCACCATGTTCGCGCCCATTCGTCCCAGACCAATCATTCCTAGTTGCATAGCGTTCGTTCCCCTTTGGCTTAAATAGAGCAAAATCGAGTATCGCCACACTCAGGCAAGCGCCAGCCTGATGGCAGCGGCCGCCTGGCGAGGCCAGCATTCACATCTGCGCCCAAATGAACCCGCAACACTCGGCGACCGCGCTCTGCCAGCAGCTGAAAGTCGCCCGCGCCTGCGCCTCTTTCACCACCCCGAAGGTATATTTCTGCCCGGGCATATTGACATCATCTGCGTCGTCGCTCGTGATTTGCAGAAAGACACCAGTATTTGGACCGCCCTTGTACATCACCGTTGTTTTATGAAACGATCACGGAGTGGCTAGCAAATCGAAAGAAAATGCCGAACCAGGGCAGAGCAAATTCTGAACTTTCTATTGTGCGCAGAAGCTCACTTTTTAGCGCGACGCGCTGCACTTAAGAAGTTGAGACATAAAACTATGAAACCATTTCGGAATAACTTCGCTACATACGCGTTGCTTTGCGGGTTAATGTTGCTTTCACAGAACGTTGTTGGACAGAACCCGAAAGCCAAAGCGATAGACGATTTTGTTAAGCCTTTCGCGGACGCCAGGCATTTTTCAGGGGTCGTCTTAGCGTCTGAAAACGGCATTGTGTTCTATGAAAAGGCTTTTGGATTGGCTGAAGCCTCGAATCAAGTCGCCAACAAACCGAACACTCGTTTCTCAATTGCATCAATTACGAAACCCATGACGGTAGTCATTCTGGCTCGTTTGAATGAACAAAAGAAAATTGCACTACAGGACACGCTGAATAAGTACATCGCCGATTTTCCAAGGGGCGATAAAATTACGATTGAGATGCTCGCCCGGCATCGCTCCGGCATTCCACATCGCGTCACAAAGCCTGCAGAGGAAACGATCGCATACACTCCCGCGGAAATGGTTGAAAAGATCAAGAAGTCAGAGCTGGTTTTTGAGCCTGGTTCCGACAACCTCTACAGTTCCGCCGGATATACCACGCTGGCAAGAGTTTTGGAAATAGCCTCCGGCAAATCCTACTCGCAGCTTTTGCAGGAATATGTTTTCACGCCGGCCGCGATGAACGATTCCGTCAATTTTAACAGTGACAAGATCATTCTTTATCAAAGCGACGATTATCTGCTCGACGCGGACGGTTACATCAATGCGCCTCTTATGAATTTTTCGTTTTTGGCAGGGGGCCGGTTCAGTTTTCAGCACGGCGAAGGATGTTCACATGTTCGGCCAGGCGGTGGTGAACGGAAAATTCGGCGAAACGGTAAAACAAACGTTTGCGGGCAAAGATGTTTTCGGCAGCAACGGAAATACCAACGGCTTTCGGGCGAATATTAGAATCGATCAACCGCAGAAATACGGCTATGTCGTGGTGTCGAATCTCGCCTCGGGAGCTAACGATTTGAAAATTCAGAATGTCAGGGCGATCTTGGAGGGTAAAGAACCAGCAAAGCCAGTTGTTCCCGCTCCGAAAATTGTTTCCGATTCGAATGGAAGTCTCTCTGATTTTTCAGGGAAGTATAAGTTGGGAAACAATCAGTTTGAAATATTTGCTAAAGGCGACCAGCTCTATGCAGGAAACTACAAACTGCTGCCAATGGGTAAAGACCGTTTCTACAACTTCTGGAGCTATGCCGAAGTCTCCTTTGTTCGGGATGAGAAAGGAAAAGTAAAAGGACTGGAGTGGACCGGTTCGGGCGGCAAGTCCGATTGGGTTAGACAGTAAGTTTTTCGAAGGAAACGTGCTTCGCCTGTTGACCGATTATGAGCCAAACGCCGCAAAAATAAATGCCGCGGTGAGGGATGGGCAACGAGAGAAAACGCCGAACTAAAGCGGCAGCTGATTCTGACCTTCCTATCTTGCACAACTATTTCTCTTTAAGCGGAACGCGCGCACCTCGCTAATCGTTAACCTCAGCAACCTGCGGCTCATTGGTGAACCGCCTGCTTCGATGAAATTCGAAGGAAGAGGTCAGGGAACGAATAATACGAGGCATGTTCGAGAACTTACTAAACCGCAATTTCTTTCTGCTTTGGCAAGGCCAGCTCGTAAGCAACCTTGGGAGCCAGGCCTTTCTTATTGCAGCCATGTACTGGACTATGCAGGCTACTGGTTCAGCCAGCCTCATGGGGATGCTAATGATGGCTTCGGCCCTTCCGACCGTGTTACTTGGTCCGGTCGGAGGAACCTTTGCTGATTGGTATTCGCGGCGGACAATTATCATTGCTGCTGATTTATTAAGCGGGATCTGCGTCCTGTTGCTGGCCATTCTTTTCTTTTTGAATCTGCCCGCAGACTTGACGGTAATTGGCGTTTTTTCTGCAGTGATAATGCTCGGTATCGTAAAGGCTTTTTTCCAGCCCGCGATCACGGCCGCAATTCCCGATTTAGTTCGGAAAGATAAAGTAGCAGCGGCTAACTCTATGAACTAACTTCTCCGTGCAGGCTTCAACATTATTGGGACAGGGGTTTGGAGGCATTCTCTATCGGATCGTCGGAGCAGGAACTCTCTTTATCGTTGACGGGATAAGCTATTTGATATCTGCACTGAGCGAGTCCTTCATTGACCTTCCTGATTACAAACGTCAGCAACGAGGAAGCTTTTCTCAAACCCCTAACAGATTTTGTACGCGACACGTTGGATGGATTGAAATACGTCCTGCAACAGCCGGGGATGCGCAACCTTTTATTAATATCCTCGGTAATTAATTTCCTCTTAATGCCGATTTTTGTTTTGCTGCCATTTTATGTGGATCTAACAATCGCGAAAGGAGTTGAGTGGTATGGTTTTCTCCTTGCAGCAATAAGCGCGGGAGCAGTCCTCGGCTATATCATCGCAGGGAGTATTGAGGTTAGGGGCCAAAAGCGCAGTCACCTGATCATCGCGGCATTTTTTGGTGTCTCTGCCGCACTGGCCGCTGCATCAATTGTCGCTAACGGCTATGTGGCGTTATTTGTGTTTTTAATAGTTGGGATCCTCAGCGGCTTGATAAATATCTATGTATTAACCATCTTCCAAATCAATACTCCAACCGGACTTCGAGGAAGAGTTATGTCGTTGGTTATAACGCTATCGGGGGGAATAGCACCGATCGGTATGATGATTGGCGGTTTGGCGGGAGATCTGACAAACAAGAACTTTCCATTGATATATGCCGTGTGCGGTGGAATTGCAGCAGTCTTTACTCTGATAGCCGCTCTAAATAGGGAGTTCCGAGTCTTCCTCGCAGAGGAGCCGAAGGGGAATTGATGTTCGATGGAACCAGTAAGCATTGACACGGTGCGAGGTGGGCGAGCAATAGCACGGCTGTTAGGGAGATCAGAAATTTGAGCAACTGCAATCCCGTCGATCTGCAAATTTGGGAGAATCTCTTCGCGGCCACTCCGGAAGAGATTTGGAAGACTGCACCGGCGTCGCAGGCTATGGAAGCCTGTCGTGACTTCTTTGTTGAGAATGGAGTAAAGAGCGTTTTAGATATTGGTTGTGGAGTAGGACGCTGGGCGATCTATCTTGCAAAGAGCGGTATACAAGTAAAAGGAACGGACTTTTCCGCAAACGCCGTGCGTATCGCACGAAATTGGGCTTCGGAACAAGATCTGTCCGTAGAATTCTCTTGTCGGGCTCTGACGGAAACTGCTTTTCCGGGTGAGAGATTTCAGGGTATCGTAGCGGCCCTTATTCTCGATAATGTTTCACGAGCAGAAATGTTGATTGGTATCAACCTCATTCGTGAATGTTTGCTTGATAAGGGATATCTATTTGCACTATTCAATCCCGTAGATACGAGCGAGGCGATGGACGCTCAGTTCGAATGCGAGAACCCTACTGCCGGGATAACGCAAATGAATTATACAAACAGCGAAATTATTTCAGCCTTCAGCGGCTTCGAGGTTTTAAGGCAGGAAACGTATGAGGCCGAAATGAGGGCGTTCTTCCTGAGGAAGTCGGGAGTTAAGCTAACGGAGGAATCTCAAATCCCGGCCAATCCAGAAGCCCATTCTTTTAACTCAATCCGTGTAGTATAGACCTGAAAGATCCCCTCCCGACTATCGATCCTCACCGGATGCGCATCAAACGAATTGCCCACCACCACTGATCCGGCAGCTATGGTCTTATAGGTAATAGTTTCTTCCCAGCCCTTCGTGCTGCGGCCTTTCCATTTGCCTTCCATTCTTTTTAATTGTTCGAAAGCCGCTCGTGACGGTGTAACTTCGGCGGTCTTCTTATCGCCGTGTGCGTGGGCCTGCCCAGAAGCCGGCGCGGCACCGGTGATTAATAGCACCAGAGACAGCAAACATAGCCTAAGCGACCAGCCTTGAGATCTCGGCTTCAAATCCAGCCTCCTATGTTAGTTTTCGGTTTAATTTAAAAGCGTTCGATCTGCCTGACTTCAATCGTTCCGCCGTACCTCAGATGGGGGCAGTCCTGCGCGATGGCTGTCGCCTGTCGAAAGTCCTGAGCTTGAATCAGAAAGTAGCCAGCAATCGAGTCGTCAGGCAGGCTTTCAATTACAGACACGCGTCCATCAGTAACCGTTAAGTCTCGTGCTTCGTCTTTCAGCTTCTCACCGCCTACCATCATTCCCTTTTTCCGCATCTCGCTGGCCCAGTGGCTGTATTCCTTCACCCTTTTCATGACCTCATCCGAAGATGTCGCAGACAATTCTCTCGGGGCACTTCGTAGCACCGCTAGTTGTCCGACATGGTTTAGCTGGTGGATCGCAAACGAGAACTGAAGTTTGTCGGACATTTTGGCCGCCAGAGTTCAGGAAATGTCCGACGTGCTTTATTAGCTTGTCGATGGCGAACGATGTCGCATCATCGAGACGTACGGTAACAGCGTCGCGGTTTCAAACCCCACGATCGTACGAAGACCCGACCTTCGACCACCTCGACCCAAATGCCCATCACTCGTTGGGGTTTCGTGCCGGCGCGAATTCCCAGAAATCTTTTCATTCCGAATGGTGTCCAGAAATCTTTTTCGGAAAGCCGCGCTTCGTTTTTGTCTTTAGTTGAGTAGGCGACATGTTCTTGCAGAGCTTTTTCTCCAGCTTCAGCACGTATGCGCAGCGAGGAAAGGGCACGAAGTATTCTTAATAATTATGTTCAATGGTTATGAACCACATGTAGCAATATGCGCGCGGAGTATGCTCATGGGCCGAACCCGAAGCTGGATTGCTGTTATCTGGCTTTATGGCCCCAGCTTTGTGTTACCGCGAAAAATGTTTAGATGTGCAAGTGTCAGCGCTTCGCCCCTGAATACGACCGCGTCGATATCACGAGTGTGCGTAATATCTTGAAGAGGATCGTTGTTCAGGATAACGAAATCGGCGATCTTGCCTGGCTCAATCGAGCCGAGTTCCTTCTCTCGACCGTAGAACGCCGCTGACTTGATTGTGGCCGCACTCAGAACTTCCGCTGGGGTCATTCCGGCTGCGTGGACCAAAAGATATAGTTCCTCTTGGAGAGCCAAACCCGGTACGACGAAAGGGGCGCCCGTGTCGCTTCCGGGCAAGACCACCACGCCGGCCGCATGCATTTCGCCAATGTCCGATGATGCCGTGGCGACGGCATCCCGCCAACCTTTAAAACCACGCTTTTGGGTTCTATGGACCTCTATCGTTCGTTCCCAGTGATCGAGTAATTCCGGCGAAAGTTCGAAATCCTTTCCCTTCCGGTAAGTGCTCAACATGCTCTCGAGTTCCGAGGTTGGCTGCGTAAAGGGTTTCCACGCGATCAAGGTCGGAACGACCGCAGCCCCCGACGCCTTGAATGCAGAAAATAGAGCTTGCTTCTTTTCATCCGCCAGTTTTGACAGCGGATACGGATAAAACGCATGTTCGAATGTGCGCTGGCCAGCTTTTAATGCAAGTTCCGGATCGAGTTGCTCGGGTGCGTGACCTGTGAGCATGAGCTTGTATTCAGTTGCTGCAGCGGCAATAGCAAGGTAAGTTTTCTCATCCACGTAGGTCCTTAGCTTTACACAGTCCATCCCGGCGGCCGCTATACGACCGACCACCGCCCGCGCGTCTTCGGGGGTTTTAACTACCCAGTGGTCCTTTCGTTCTTCTCCCTTCGACTCGAGCATGGGTCCGCAAGCCTGAACGATACGCGGCCCGTAAAACTTGCCGTACCCTATTCGCTTTCGCCAGTCAACGATCCTTGCCGGCTCCGTTCCCATGTCTCTTACGGAGGTTATCCCATTGACGAGAAAAAGAGCGGCCGTTACCCTCGGTCATACGCGCCATGTGAACGTGATTATCGAAGAGGCCAGGGATCGCGTACTTACCCGACCCGTTTAGGACGGTCTTCGCGCTCCCGGTGTACTTTCCCGCAGGCAGAACTTCGACTATCCGCGTATCTGACACGACGATGTCCCGATGGGGAATCATTCTGCCGGTATGCGGATCAAAAATGGATATGTCCTCTACATGTACTTCAACCTTACGCTGACCTATAGCCACCGAATCAAGGCAAAGGATCATTACCAATAGTGTCAAAGCAACGTTTGGTTTCTTCATAGTCGTTTTATCGATGAGGCACCCGGTTTGGTTTTCTCTTCGCATTTTTTGAAGTTCCGCCTTTGGCAGCCACCGTCCCCGAGTCATCACGCCGTTGATGGTCGAAATTGAATTAATATCCTGCAAAGGATTCTTGCCGAGCAGAATCAAATCGGCCTTTTGTCCGACCCTTATTGTCCCGAACGGTTCAGCCGATTTTAGGTTGTTACGAATGAACTCTCCGGCGTTGCGCGTGCCTGTCGAAAGGGCCTGAAAAGGCGTTAACCCTGCACTGACCAGCTCCCGAATTTCAGTGTGTGCTGACTTACCGGGGAAAAGTCCCGGCGCCGAAGCATCCGTTCCTAATAGCAGCAGCACTCCGGCATCGTTGAAACCTTTTGTGAGTGCCTTAACCAATGGATACTTCAACTTTTCTCTTTCCTTGAATTGCTCTAGATCGCGACGATTGTTGGGATTACTCGACTTCCACATACTCAAAACATCACGCGTCAAGAACCTGGCTTCAGGGTCTGAAATAACTGCATCAAAATTTTCAAGTTGCTTTTTCGTGGCTTCGATAAAAGACAGATTCGGTGTGATAGCAGTTCCAGCGTTATGCGTTTGCTGTGCGATTGCAGGAATCTTGCCTTCGTCGGGTTTAAACCGATTTTCAGCCTGATTTAGTTTGTCAGTGGGTCCTCCGAAATAAGTGAAGAAGAACTCTTCACCATGGGCGATCATTTTCTGACCTGCTTTTAAGGCTTCTTCGGCACCGACCTGGCGGGGAACATGTCCAACCGTACCGATATTATTTTGTTTGGCGGCCTCTAGAATCGCGCGATAAACGTCAGGAGTTAATCTGTTGTAAATCTTTATGAAATCAAAACCGGCTCTTTTCTGATCAATTACAACTCGCCGCGCATCTTTAGGATTGGTTAAGACAATGGTTCCGCTACCGCTCCAAATCGGCGGATCGCCATCAAGCAGCGGGCTGGCCGTAAATATAGTAGGAGCGATGATTTCTTTATTTTCGATCCGCGTTCGCAGTTCTAAAATCTCAGGTGAACCCCGCATATTGAGAACAGTGGTTACGCCGTACGATAAATACGAATTCAACTCCTTCTCATCTCGGATGTGAACGTGCATATCAGCCAGACCCGGCATCAAAAACTGATCGCGCCCGTCGACTTTCAAAGCATTGTCGGGAACCTTAATTTGATCCGCAGCTCCTATGAGAGCTATTTTCCCATCCCGCACGATCACAGTTTGATTATTAAGAGTTGTTTCCTGGTCCATCGGTAAGACGTTGACGTTAATAAATGCAACGGTCTGCTCTCTGGAAGTTTCGTCGGCCGGGAAGTTATTTGGTAGGAACTGCTGCGAATTTGTGCGGGATTGACATGCGGTTTGCAACGCGCCACTCAAAGAGATAAACAAAATAATTAGAAACAGACTGAATAACTTAGACATAAAAGTCCCCTAATTCCCCTTGTTGATACCTAGATGACTCTGCACCCATTGAATTCTGGTGGAGATTATGTGGGCAGCTATCAAACATCGTTGGGAAGATTTATCGTAATTGGCTTAGCCTAAGAAGCGTCGTATTCTCATTAATTTTTTACTCACTGGAAATTCCCCTGGCCCATTGTGGTTCGCTTTTTCTGCAGGGAATCGGAAAGCCTTTGCTTAAAAGACCATGTTCCTTTTGTCGATTCTTTTTGTTAGGTCTAGTGTGTTCGCGCGAGATTTCCTTTAACTGTTTCGATACGCTTGCGATACCAGTCGATTTCCTCCGTCAACTGCGCCGTTTGAGGTTCTTCCAACGCCATTTCAAAAGCTGTCACGTAATATTGTAAAGCGTTCGTCCAATCCCTTTTCTTATAGTAAAGGTTCGCAACCCATTCATATGAGAGGTAATCGTTCGGATACGCCTTCACTCGTAGTTTTGCTGCACTGATTGCATCGTCTTCGCGTCCGGCTTTATATAATCGGTCAGCTAGAACAGTCATCTCAAACGCTTCAAAAATTTGATAGTCGGGATCTCGTTTCATGACTTCCTCAAAAACTTTGTACGCGGGTTGGATGCCTTTATCTTGCAAGAGCGTGAAAAATTCCTCTTGCGTGGGAGGCAACGGCAGTGAAGGTTTATAGGCAATAGTTAGCAGTTCTTTGTTCGTCGTCGGTTTCCGCAGAAATTCTCTGCTGGAGGCGTCGCCTTTAAGGAACGCATCAAAAAAACCAAGTGCATAGTGCCCGATTAATTCGTATGCCTTTTTTTTCCTACTCTCAGCCTCAGTAAGGGAGGGTGCAAAATTACGTGCAATAAAGCCGTAAGAGTTAAAGTCCGAATGTGTAATATCACTGAGCTCCAATAGGAACCCTTCAGAGTATTTTAGCTTTTGGATAACACCTTCGAAGCGAGGCGCGTTAGTATGTGTGGACATAAACATAGCCGGAACGCGTACCCGTTGTGGAGAGAAAAAAGCAGTTGCTCGGATTTTATCCTCATGAGTGGCGATGGAGCCGTCCAGGCTGAGAACCGCGTCGACATTAGGGTTTCGCATTTGTACCAGAAGTGCCGCTAAACCGCCCCAACTCCAGCCCATAACGGCCAAACGGCTCAAATCTGCTCCTACGAACTGCTTGGCTTGAGCGATTAGAAATTCCATATCACGCGCTGCCGCCTCCAAACCGACAGCGTTGACAGTCGTCTTATGTTCGTAAGGCCCGACCGCAGGACTGGCCAAGGCGATATAGCCATGGCTTGCCAGATACTCCAGCATCACACTGTTTTCAAACGACTCACCCTGACCACCTGCACCGTAGATCAGCACGGGGAACGAACCCTTCGCCGGGGGTGCATCCTGTACTGCAAAAGTCTGAGCCTGCAGAATCCGTTCGCTGTCTGCGGCGGGATCAACCCGTCCTGCTAATTCTTTTTTCCACATTGCCGCATTTTCCTGACGCGCTTTTTCCGCAGGTTTCTTAAAACTCTCCTCAGTCAAAAAGAGATCAAGATATTCCGAAAACCGCATCCCGGGAGCTTTTGTGTTAGTCGGATACCAAACGGCAATCTGCATAGGCCTTCCTTGTTCGCCTTTATAGGCCCTCGAATAATCATAGGTGCGCATGACGCGGAAGCCCACGCCGTATCTTCCTTTCTGTAGGTCGCCATGAAGTGTATCCGCATTGATATTTACAGTGAGACATACAAAGCCACAAAAGGTTACAAAAAGAGGCGTGGTGAAAATTTGTCGGGTTAGTTGATTTCGGTAGAACATGGGTTTTTTTCCTGGCAAGGGCGAAAGAAGACGAACATCCTTCGGCCGCTCGTAGGAGTGAGAAGTCTGTTTGACTTTCGGGCTGCTTACAAGATTAATGCTGCTCGAACGTGACCAATCGAGGGAGCGATTTCTATGAGGAATTCTACGACAAGGATGTCAATGGGTCTTGGATAATCGGTGCCTATTTGGAATGGCGTTGCCTGACCGTGCGGCGATACGGTAGCTCGACGGGGTTACGCCCAGCCGTCGCTTAAATACATTGGTGAATTGGCTCTGGTCGTAAAATCCCGCGTTCGTTGCGATCTCACATAACGATTTGTCGCAGCGGTGCAGCTCGCGCATCGCGTATTCGATTCGAAGGCTGTTTATATAAGTACCGACCGAGCAACCAAACCTCTTACGGAACGACCGGGCCAAATGCGACGGGTGAATTCCGATTTGCGCGGCAACAGAGGATAGGCTCAACTGTTCCGCAAAGCGCTCGTGCAACAGGCGATGAGTATCGTCAAGCCAACCGGAGGTCGCGAGACGGCCGCTGGATTGCAACCTCCCGGCCTGCGCTAGTAACTCCAGAACGAGGCCTTCAATCAAGAGCGGTGACGGCCCGCCCGATGCATGTAGTTCGCGATAAATATTCATGGCCACACAAGCGAGGAATGCATTCTCTATATGTTCGGGTTTCTCGAAAAGACTGGAAATGGGGCGAAACGATTCTAACCGCCGACGAGGGAGCTCGATGATCAGGCAATGTGCCCCCTTTGCTCCATATTCGTTGGCATGAACCTCAGCGGCAGGTTTGATCAACAAACTGGACGCGTTACACTCCTGCGGTCGGCGGCCAAAGGTTTCCCGGAACGAACCGTTGATCGTGAAATTGATGTTCGCGCGCTCGTGATCGTGACGCGGAAGTACGAGAGATGGCGAGTGAACTGTCTCGGTCAGGACGAAGCCCTCCACCTCGAACTTGGAAATTTCCCTGCCGAAAGTAATGTTGCCGGTCGTTTCTTTCATATGCTCTGTTTACTTGCCGGCACGTATGTCCGTGCGTTGTCTGGCTTAAATTTCAACCCCGCCGATTGGTTTAACCCTTCCTCATTAAGCCATCGTATAACATTCCCAAGACTGACTCAGTGAGACTAACGCAAAATTCGTAGGCACCTCCTGGAAAATGGCGGCACTCGTTACGGCCGATACGCCGATGATCTTCCCTCTAATTCTTGCATACTGTCTGACGAGTAATCAGCATTCTCCAGAATCTCCGCTCTATTCTTGAAAGGTTGTGATTCTCATCCGAGCAGACGTGGTGCATCTGGTTGACTTCCGCCTGTGATCAGGAGTGCTGTTCGAATTTTAGAGTACTTTCGAAACCAACGTTAATGTCTACCTCGGTGGTCACCTCAAAAGCGGCCATACGTGGTCACTTCAAAACCGGCCATAGAGAAGTAGTCGCCATGGGACATAAGTAAAAGTCTTTTACGCTCCCTCCGCTCGGTTGTCTAGAGAAAGTTCTTGCTAGAGAAAGTTCTTGCCAGAGAAGGCGGTGGCTCTGACAATGCGCAGCGGTTGGGGAAGCGGAAGCGGGCACTGCTCCCAAGGAACCCACCAGGAATAACCAACCGCGAACTCATCGAACGGATGAGCGCGGGAGCGGCGGGCAGTCTGTCGCTCCCGTACCAGCATTTTCCTAACTCGATAGATTTCCCCATGCCTCAGAAAACTCATTCTTGAGTCACATTCAACTTCGCCAGGAACCAAGCCCGCGGCGCCCAGTCACTTGGCGGAGATTTCAGTTTTGGTGCGCCAGCTGCGCGGCCCGCACTTGAGCAGGTGTCCGTGGTGCAGCAAACGATCGAGCATGGCGGTAACCGCAGCCGCATCCCCTAACAACTTGCCCCAGTCTTCCACCGGACGATTTGAAGTAACGATGGTACTAGCGCGCTCGTAGCGCCGCATGACAATCTCCAGCAGATCTTCAGCGGCGGTGAGCGGCAGTTTGCGCATGCCGAGATCATCGAGGATGAGCAATGGCAACGACACAACCCACTCCATGAACTCTCTGCGCGTGCCATCGAGAGTAGCGTCGGCGAGTTCGTCCAGCAGCGTGTGCGTCTCGCGATAGAGTACCTTGTAGCCCTGTTGAATGACAGCCTGACCAATGGCCTGGGCCAAGTGGCTTTTGCCGGTGCCGGGTGGGCCAAGAAACAGTGCGTCTTCGCGGCGGGCAATGAAGTTAGCAGTGGCCAGGTCGAACACCAGGCTGCGGTTCATCTTCTTGTTAAAGTTGAAGTCAAAGTTGTCGAGCGTCGTATGCTGGTCGCGAAAGCCGGCCTGCTTGCGACGCCGCTCCAGCAGTCGGTCACTGCGCCGAGTCAACTCATCAGAGACCAGGCTGGAAAGCAGATCGATGGGTGTCATGGCTTCGGCCTGGGCCTGCTGCAGAAGGATCTCCAGCACGGCCTCCATGCCGCCCAGACGCAATTGGCGTAAAGCATGACCTAACTCAATCAGGTTCATTTGGTTCCTGCTCCTTTGTTCTTTGATGGATCAGATCGCGGTACTGCACCAGTTCACGGATCAACGGATCGACCTGGTGCAAACTGAGAGGGAGTTGTGGCTGGCGCTCGAGGTAGCGACGCACAAAGTGGTACTCGTGCACGCCCATTTCCAGCGCTGCTGAGCAGGCATCATCGACCACTGCTGCTCCGAACTTCTTAGCCAGCGAAAGCACACCCAGGATGCGGCGCACACCTACTTGTCCCTGACGCCCGTGGATGGCCTGGCAAAGAGTGCCGATGTTGGCGCCGGCGTGACCGGCGCGCGTCAGTAACTGATTGGTAGATAAGGGCGTGCGCGGCGGCCGGTCTTCTTCCTTGATCCGATGCCAGCCTCGTTTCTGGCGCAGATGCTCGCGCAGTAGCTGGCCCGTTTTGGGATCGATGAGACGCACTTGAAAGGTGTCCCATTGCACCTGAACGCGCCGCCCGATCCAGCCCTGATGGGCGACAATTAGAACGCCCGACTAACGACAATTAGAATTCCCGTTCTTTGACAATCAACAGCCGTAGTCTGACCGTTGGGGATGATCACGGATAACCAGTATCGGAGGCTTATGAAACTGTCACAGACGGAAAACACGTTAGCCGTGGCGGCGGCCAAGGCGGGGATGGATGAGAAGACGGCGCGGAAGTGGCTGCGGCTAGGGCAGATGCCCAGCGAACCGCGTGGGCCGCGTCAATATCGCACGCGGTTAGATCCCTTTGCCAAGGTTTGGGGAGAGGTAGAGCAGTTGCTGGAACGAGATGCGAGTGTCGAAGCCAAGACGATCTTTGACTATTTATGCCGGCAGGACCCAGAGCAGTTTCAGGAGCGGCAACTGCGGACGCTGCAGCGGCGGGTGAAGCGGTGGCGGGCGCAAAAAGGAGAGCCACGAGAGGTTTACTTTGCGCAGGAGCACGTGCCGGGACGGCAGGCGCAGAGCGACTTCACGTACATGAACGAGCTGGGGGTGACGATCGCAGGCCAGCCCTTCAAACATCTGCTGTATCACTTAACGCTGACTTATTCGAACTGGGAGTGGGGCCAGGTCTGCTTTTCGGAGTCGTACGAGAGCCTAGCGGCCGGGGTGCAGGACGCGTTGTGGGAGTTGGGCGGCGTACCGCAAGAACACCGTACCGACTCACTCACGGCAGCGGTGCGACCGCCACGGAGTAAAGAAGAGTTTACGGAGAAGTACCAGGGACTGCTGCAGCATTACGGGATGAAAGCCAGCCACAGTTCGCCCGGACGGGGTAATGAGAACGGCGATGTGGAGCAAGCGCATCACCGGTTCAAACGGGCGGTGGGCCAGGAACTGATCCTGCGCGGCAGTCGCGAGTTTGGGGGACGTGTGGAGTATGAAGAGTTTCTATCGGGACTGTTCCGGCGCCGGAATCAGTTGCGGCGTGAACGCGTCGCCGAAGAGCTAAAAGTGCTGAGGGAGTTGCCAAAGCGGCAGCTGGAAGCCTGCACGAAGGAAGTGCAACGGGTGAGCCGCAACGCGACGCTCAGCATTCGCAACAATACTTACTCGGTGCCCAGTCAGTTGATCGGAGAACGAGTGGAGGTGAGGATCTATGGCGGGCACCTGGAGGTTTGGTATGGCGGCGCCTTGGCCGAGCGCTTGGAGCGGTTGCGTGGCGCCGGCCAGGCCGCGATCAACTACCGGCACATCATCCATTCGCTGGTTAAGAAGCCGGGGGCCTTTGCCCACTATCGCTTTCAAGCGAGCCTCTTTCCTTGACTGATCTTCCGGGTGGCCTATGATGAGTTGCAGCGGCAACAACCAGCCCAGGCCGAGCGCGAGTACCTCAAGTTGTTGCAGCTGGCGGCGGCAGAGAGTGAGGAGTTGGTAGCCGGCGTATTGCGCGCGCTGCTCGATGGCGGTGAATCGATCAATAGTGCGCGAGTGCGGGCGGAGGTGCGGGCACGAGTGGACCAACCAGCGGCTAGTGTGCTCACCGTAATGATCGAGCCGGTGGCGTTGCAAAGCTATGACCGGTTGTTGGTAGGAGAGGAGGTGGCCGCATGAGCAAACTCCTCAAGACCGAGTTGAAAACAGCGTTTCGGCAATTGCGGCTACCGGCGTTTGGCGCTCATCACGGAGCGCAGAGCGCGTTGGCCGCCAGCGAGAGTTGGAGCTATGACCAATACTTGCTGCGCTTGTGTGAACTGGAACTAGGTGAGCGCCAAACACGCAAGCGGCAAAAGCTGTTGCTGGCCTCCCGACTACCGCGGGAGAAGACGCTGGAGACCTTTGAGCGCCAGCGTTTGAAACGAAACGTCGAGCGGCAATATGCGGCCCTCCTGGATGGCGAGTTTCTGCGGCGGGCGGAGAACGTGCTGGTGTTTGGCAGCCCGGGAGGCGGGAAGACGCACTTGTTGGCCGCGCTGGGCCATGAACTGGTGCAACAAGGACAGAGCGTGCGGCTGGACCAGTATGAAGCGCTGATCATTGACGATCTTGGTTATGTGCAACAGAACCGGGAGGAGATGGAAGTGCTCTTCACGCTGTTGGCCCACCGCTACGAAAGCCACAGCGTGTTGTTGACCAGCAACCTGGTCTTCTCGCAATGGGAACAGATCTTCAAGGATCCGATGACGACGGCTGCGGCCATCGACCGGCTGGTGCACCACAGCGTGATCCTGGAGCTGAATCTGCCGAGCTATCGCATGGAAGCCGCGCAGAAAAAGCGCGGCGCTCCCTCGCGACGCCCTTCGACTCTTGGACACGTCTAATGCACTCTAAGGACGTGTTCTGAGTTTTCGGCGAATGGCGCCTGCCGCGCCGATGAGACCAGCACTGAGCAGGAAGATACTTGCAGGTTCGGGAACGGGCATCCCTGGTACACCCACATCGCTTCCCTCGCTGCCTGCCTCCAGAGGTACGTTCTGGAATCTAACAAAAATCGCGTTGCAGATCTCTTCTTCCGTGAAGCCTGCAAAGGCTGCACCGGAAACTGTGAACGAAGCACTCTCACCCGGTAATAACCCATCGGCTACTGAACCCCCGGAGAAGGTGGGCCCGGTTATAAAAGCAAAATCCAGCCCACGTTGTTGAATCCGTGCGGCACGTTACCTTCGTCGGCGTCCGAAAACGTGAAGTTTGACGTAAGGCTCGGCGCCTGCATCCCTGTGAAGCCATTCAACCCGCTGGCACTGGCGTTTCCGAGTGGCGGCAAATCAAAGCCGATCCCCGTGATCGTCGAAGTTGATCCCGGCTGTGTGATATGTGACGTGTTGGTAATCGTGAAAGTAAACGTATTAGTTTGCGAGTTGAAATTACACACCACGGTGGCTGTGGAAAACTGGCCGCTATCCACGCCGGTAATGGTGATCGTGTAGGCCTTCACAGACGTGGCGCTAAAGAAAATCAAAGCGCATACGCTCAAACAGAGGTTCCGTAGAGTATTGATCTGGGGCATAGCAACCCTCCTGGGTTTCGGCAAGTTTGTCTTAGCCACGCTAGCGGGGGTTTCTCAGCAGGGCAGGAAAAGGCGGTGCGTTTCCTGCAAAAGCGATGCCGTATTTTCACCAATAGTGGGGGCTAATTTCAGTAGGTTCTCTGTAGGGTCAGCCTGAACTTGAAATCAACCTGTCCAGAACTCAGACTTACATTCCGGACTTTGGACAGAAGAGGGAGCTTTTTCAAATTGATTCGGCTTTCTACTCCTCATGACATTCGCGTTCGTCGTCGGGGTAATCGGACACCGACGTCTCGGGTTCCTTCGGGCTACCGTTACTGCTGACGGAAGGCGTTCTTCCATTTCCTGTTCGGATCAATCCAATTGTCTTCTTCGGGCCCTTCTAATTCTACAATGAGAAACCGAATACTTGCCGGATCGCAAAAACCTGATTTGCAAATCAGGATGTCTTTGGCGCCATAAACCGGGTACTCCCGAGCTTTTCGAGTGAAGCTGAATTCCACGATGAAACTTGGGTCATGATTCGCTGGCAGCTTCGTGATGCTCCATGAAGAATCAGTAGTCGCTTCGTTCCAGAGAAGTCCCCTTTCAAAAACAGGATTCCCTTTTATTCGCCAAAACGCATTCAGGTCTCTGCCACCGAAGAACGTCGTTTTCAACTTTTTCGGATGAACATAGACAGTGGCCTTGGGGCCGACCCCGAGGTCGCATTCTGCATGAGCCATGACCTTCATTGCCGCGATCTCAGAATCAAAGCCCTGCTGAAATCCCGGATGTCCAGCAAAATCCCTAGCTCCTGTATTGAAGCAAGGATCGTTATTGCTACCTTCCGTCACGTTCGAGTTGAAGGTAAATCCCTGGTCCTTGGCATAGTTCACGAGCTCTTTTAGTTCTGCGCCGTTCACATAATACCTTTTAAGCTTAGGCTTCAGTTCAATAGTGTCGCTCCTCTTGCCTGACGTAAACTCGGCGTTCTTTAGGCGGAAATGTAGAGTTTTTTGCCCGTATTTTTCGGCCGAAGGCCTTGTGATGACTTGACCCTGGCGGAGCGGGACAGTAACCGGTTCAGTTCTGCGGGTCGGCCCGGAAGTCGGAACATTGATCGTATGTAAATCGAAGTTATGGGTCGGTTGATTGCCACTGCCTGGTATCGCTTTCCAGGAGGCGCCGGCGAAGTCGACCGACTCGCTCACCTGATAATGCGTGGGAACCCCGCTATACGTTACGTCAAGTCTAACGATACGATCAGTGGTCGAGGCTTGCCCACTGTTAATCTGAAAACTATTAATCGCGATTGGAATCTGAGGAACGGTTGGTGATGCTACGGGCACATTATTGGTCGGTGCAGGCACCGCATTGCAGGTTGGGCCACCGCTACCCTCCGTTAGCCTCAGCAATATTTGGCGCGTCACGCTCTGGCCTGACCTACTCAGAGACACTGTTTGCCGCAGACCCTGATACCCATCTTTGGTGACTATGACTGAGACGGTCGCGACATTGTTCGGGATCTCAAAAGTGGGTAGAGGCTGATTCGAGGCTCCTGTAAAAACAACGCCGTACATAAAGGCGCTTGATGCTGAGCCAACGCAGACTTTGGCCCCGGTAATATACTCATCCGCTCCAGTCTTCTTTACCCCGATAACCAGAGTTGAGGCTTCAGTTTTAGCCACTAAAGTGAAAAGGAAAACAACGAGAGCAACAAGGTGCATTGCAAATCTCATTGAAGCATTGATATTCATTTCATACTCCCTTTAGTCAGCTCGCAAATGAGCTTTAGACTCGATTTGTAAGAACTGCTGCCGCTGGAGGTTTGTTAGAGTGCCACTCCCTGGCTTAACGCAAGACGCGTTACTTGCAGCGAGAGAAGTGCCTGGAAGCGGAGCTTATATTCCAGTTTAATTAACGTCAACGTTTTCTTCGAAATTAGGCCGAAGACATTTCGTGGACTTCTTCTCCAAAAACAACCAGCTCTCCGGAAACTCTTAAGCGATACCCACCGATTGGATTTAGGTCGAGGCCGATCCGTTCATACAACGTGTATGATTGTCTCGTTGTGCAGTGCCCAAGATGTAATAGTGAGCGCATTCAGCGCGATTTCTCTGACACGTTCCTTTTGGTCCGTCTTGTACGGCTGAATAATCTTCTCTGCAACAATTGCGGCCTGGTATTCAGGGGCTTTGACCCATTGGGAAAGTTTCGCCGGAAGCCCACCGAAGATGTTCAGCGTATTGATAACCGCCGGCGTGGCCCACGTTACCGGACCCACTTGCCGGCGGATATCTCTTTGATCGAGGGGAACACCAAAGCAGGAGGCAAGGTGTCCTACTCGCCGTCATCCAGGGGACACTGCGAGACCATCAGTAAATTTGGGATGGGACTGTCTCTTGTTGGAGCGCGATTCGCGGAAGCGGAGCTCGCTCGCATAGGCAGATTGCTTCTGGTGCGCGTGGCGCTCCCGGATAGCACGATTGAGGCGGTCGTTTCGATACTTAACCATCGACGGTTGGGAGAGAAGAGTAAAAGAAAGTGGTTACTCGGAGTGAGCCTCTACCAGATCACTGACGAGGACACCGTCCTCCTCGAGGCTTACCTGGATCTGCGAGCAAAGAGCGACCGCCTGATCATTCCTCATTGATGCACAACCTACGGGATAACCAGCTGGCAATTCCTCGCCAGAATGCTCACAAATACGACAACCACCAGTCGCGTCGCCGCTGCTTCAACCCCGCGAACCACTTGCACAGTGGATAGAGTAACAACACGCCAATAATCCAACACGCATAAACCACGTAGAGACTGAACCCTGAACCCGGAGGTGCGCTCCCTGATTCAATCGACGCGCCAAACATCCACCCAACAGGTTTTCCGGCGGCCAGATGCACGATGACCGCGAGAAAGTGCGCAGTAATCCACTGCAGTAAGTAGAAGAAGAGTGGCACTCGACCAAAGTTGACTAGTGCATTTCGCATGCCGCCCATCAATCCTCGCCGAGCAGGCTCGACTGCTCTATCGGACGATTCAAACCAGGCCAGCGCCAATAGCGCCGGCCCCAAAGTCATCAATAGAAACAGGAGAGATGGTGGGTATTTTGTTACATTCAGGAACGAGAGCACGGTGTACGCAAAGCTCTTCTGTGAAGACCACCGTGAAGGATCGCCATAGACATTAATCGCCCGCAGAATTACGAACAACAGAGTTGCGGCCGCGCCGGCAACAAGCAACAGACGGGGGTGCGCACGACGGTGAACTCCAACACGATAAGCCAAAGACCGCGTGTGACCAGAAAGCGTGATAAAGCCGGGACTCTATCAAATCCGAGTTGCGGCCCAGGACGGGAAGAATGGTCGTGTCGGAAGTGCGGCGAAGTGGATTGAGATACCCGACCTGACCTCAAAGAAGTTGACGCTTAGCAGCCTTTTGATCGGAGGACAATTTATCGAGCATAGCGCGACTAGTAGCCTTTGAAATCGAGTAGGCCTTTACCGACAAAGAAGGCACTCACGATGCGTGGTCTAAAGCTTACTCAAAGCTCAATCTGGCGAGCTGCAATTACGTTTTCTGCTGAACGCAGCTCTTCGAGTGTTTCGTCCTTGAGCGCCACATCAGTTTCCACTACCGCCATCGCTTCCCCACCCCGCTCGCGCCGCCCCAGTTGAAATCGGCTTATGTTGACGCCGGCGGCGCCCAACAAACTGCCGATTTGTCCAATCACGCCAGGCACGTCCTGGTTCTTCAGCACGATCATGTGTCCATGCGGCACGGCCTCGATGTGAAAACCGTTAATCTCAGTTAAGCGCCCTTCCCTTGCCTGGCTTCCATAGCCAAACAGCGTGCCTGATATAGTCTGCTCGCCGCTGTTAGTGACTACGCGAGTTTGAATCGCGGGCGCGGTCTCACTGGCTGAACGAAGGTACGTGGTGGTAACCCCTATTCCCCGTTCTTCCGCTATCAGGAAAGCATTAACTACGTTGACGCGCGCGCTCATGTCGCGAAGCAGCCCGGCCAGAAATGCTCGAGTAACAGGAGCTGCATCAAGTTCAACGATATCGCCGCCATAATCAAGCCTGACTTCACGAACGGCACTGTCAACCAGTTGCGCCTGAAACCGACCCAGTTGACCTGCCAGGTCGATGTAAGGCTTTAGCGTATGAAGTTCTTTCGCTCCTAACGCCGGAACGTTTACCGCCCCTCGCAACGCGCCAGTCAGCAAGTAGTCGCGCATCTGTTCGGCCACCGTGAACGCCACCCCTTCCTGTGCTTCAGTCGTGGAGGCGCCAAGGTGCGGAGTCACTATTACCTCTTCCATTGAAAGCAGCGGGTTCTCCGCTGCCGGGGGTTCTCTCTCAAAAACATCGAGCGCGGCGCCGGCGACGACGCCTTGTTTGATGGCTTCGCACAGCGCGGCCTCCTCAACCAACCCCCCTCTCGCACAGTTGATAATTCGCACGCCTCGCTTCATTTTGCTGAACGCATGACGGCCAATGATCCCGCGCGTTTCAGCAGTCAGCGGAGTGTGTACAGTGAGAAAATCTGCGCGTGCGAAAACCTCGTCGAGCGGCGCGACTTCAATTTCGAGCTCTCGTCCCTGTTCCGGAGCAATGAAGGGATCAAAGGCCACGATTTTCATCCCAAAGGCGCGTGCGCGACTCGCAACCACGCGGCCGATGCGGCCGAGGCCAAGGATGCCAAGCGTCTTGCCTTGCAGCTCAACCCCAATAAAGCGTTTTCGTTCCCAGTTTCCCAACTTCAGGCTGCTGTTAGCCTGCGGCACCTGGCGAGCCAGTGCGATCAAAAGAGCTATTGTGTGCTCCGCGGTAGTGATCGTGTTTCCATCGGGAGCATTCATCACCACCACACCGCGCCCGGTGGCGGCCGGCACATCAATGTTGTCCACGCCAACGCCAGCTCGGCCCACAACTCGCAGCGAACCCGCACTCTCGAGCAACTGTGCGGTTACTTTCGTTTCGCTGCGAACGATCAGGCCACTAAAGCCATTCAGCGCGTTCTGCAATTCAGCCGGCGATAGTCGGGTCCTTTTCTCAATGACAAAACCGGCATCACGCAAAGGCTGCAAGCCGCTTTCGCTAATATCATCGGCAACAAATATTCGTATGGGATTGTCTGACATAAACCTCAATTCAAAGTGAAGCGGGATTGATTGCGAATAACTTAGTTGGTAGAAAGAACGTGCGCTCAACTCTCCGTTCTGTCTGTTTTGGCGCCACGTTGGATCTTATTTGATATAGAGTCTTGCTCGAAAAGAGGTGGTATGGTAACAGTCAGCCGAATTTGCGTCGAGCAGGTCCAAAAACAGGTGTGCGGATATCAGTCATTAGGCTGCGGCATTTCCACCGACGGAAACGTAACTCTAAACAGCTGCTTCAAACTGCATAGTTGCCGGGCGCCGCTTTTTGAGTTCACCGAAGCAAACTGAGTCAATTATTAAAAACAACCTTCAACTGAGCGAGGACACTTATGGAGATCTTCGTCTATAAACAGGGCGCGGACAAAGTCGAGGAAGGTTTCACGGTGGAGCAGCTTCCGGAGTTGCTCGAGGACGATTCGTCAGTCATCTGGATCGATCTGGAAAACCCTGACGCCGCCGACGAAAAAGCATTGACGAATATTTTTCACTTCCATCCGGTAACGCTCGAAGATTGCAGAGAGGACCGCAACTATCCCAAGGCCGAGGAGTTTCCCGGTTACTTATACTTCATAGTTCATGGCGTGCAGGCCAACACCACTCCCGATCGGTTCAACACGATTGAGCTCGATGGCTTTCTCGGCCGCAATTACGTCATCACTTATCATCACGATGTTTTTCGCAGCATCAATAATGTCAAACAACTGATTCGTACTACGCCGGTCCCGTGCCGGCGCGGCGCGGCGTATTTGCTTTATCAGGTTCTCGATCAGATCGTCGACTACTACACACCCGTGCTGGACGAGTTTGATAGCCGTATCGACAAACTTGAAGAGGACATCTTCTCGTTGAGGCGACCCAATAATGCAATTCTTACGGACATTATGGATCTAAAGCGCGCGGTGTTGAGATTGCG
>JBGTOA010000047.1:0-66245 GCA_041742785.1 Pyrinomonadaceae bacterium
GCCCGCTACGGCAGTACCGTGGCCTTGTTCGTCGATAATGGAGCCGCTGTCGGTGATGTAGTCCCAGCCGTGATCGTCTCCATCTTGTGGATGTGGATTGCTCCATTGGTTATTGACAAGGTCAGGGTGCGTGAAGTCGACACCACTATCGATGATAGCGATTACCGTTGAGTGGGCTCCGGTGGTCGTCTGCCAGGCGGTTGCCGTTTCAATATCTGAACCGTATTGGCCGCCGCTCTGACCAATATTGCTAAGGGCCCACTGCTCTTTGAAATTAGGATCGTTGGGTCGCAGTCCTGGGGACTGCGGGGCCGCGGCTGCAATCAAATTCGTCGGCGACCAGAGGCCCTTGCCTATCAATCCGATTTCGGAATTCGCATTTCGATTAAGGGTGACTGCGCCGTCAGTAATCACCACGAAGCTGCTTCTTACGCCGAGCTCCATATGCACTCGCCGCCTCCTCTTTTTCCCGTTCAGAGGTTCCGCTTCTGAAGCGCACGAGCAACTCACCGCCGCGACGAGGAGGAGCAACAGTCTGATTAATCGCATTCACCTTTCGGCCTGCTCGTGTGAGAGGCACAAACGGAGCGCACGAAAAAAAATCAGGAATGAAAAAATAGCTACTGACAAAAGCCTGCGAGGAGTATTGAGGAAGCGATTGCGGCGCATGATGGCTCCTTCTCGACGGTGGCATCTCGAAATTACCGGGACGGCGGAATCTCGAATGTGGTGATGCTTATCTTGAGCTGGCGAAGAATGTAGATTCGTATTGCGGACGTAACTCTTTGAGAAGGAGACGTCCGCGTCAACCTATAAGAGTTGCAGTTGTGGGGGATGAGCTAACGACTACTACTAAATCATCGCTGACGCTGTCTACGGACCTCTAATTGGAATGAGAGCTCGCGAGGTAAATTAACTTTGAATCTGGTTATTACAACCTCGAGCTGAAATGCAGTGAGTCGCGTCAACAAGATGCACAAGAGGAGTACGCCGCAAACTCTACGCCTTGACCACTTTTTCTGTCAAGGAAATTACTAGTTAGAAAAACCGAATGAACCAAAAGAACCACCACGTTCCGTATTCCACATACAGGATTCACAAGTGACTGCTCTCAACGCAGAATGCGTAGCAGATTACCCGCAATCAAATTAAGGAACGCCCCCATATTCAATGGATTTGTCCCCACGGTGACTCTCGGCTAAGATCGTGCCTCCCCAAATCAGGAGCATCCTATGCCAACCGAAACAACGCTGCCTCCGGTCAACCAACAAGCGCTCGTCTGCTCAACACCGCGCGCAGAGATGAATCTGTATCCCCTGGATACTTTTGCCTACGAGTTCCCCGGACGTGAGATCAGGATCAATTTTGAGATTCCAGAGTTCACTGCTGTTTGTCCGTTTTCGGATTTCCCCGACTTCGCCGTCATCCGCCTGGAGTACATTCCAAACGAGAGGTGCATCGAACTGAAGAGCCTGAAGATGTACATAAACTCGTTTCGTAGTATCAAGATCTTTCACGAGCATGTGATCAATATCATTCTGGAAGACTTCGTACGCGCGTGCGATCCACTCAGCGTCGAGATCGAAGGCGACTTTCACGTTCGCGGAAACATCAAGACAATAGTGCGAGCGAAATACAGTAGAAGCTAGATGTTGGTAGATGTCAGTCGTTAGTTCTGTTGACAACCAGCATCTAACACGGGACACCTGACCTCTACTAAAATGGACTTCACCACGATCTTCATCATCGCCGGCGTGATCCTGCTGGCGATTTTCTTTCTGGTATCGCGGCTCGCGGTTCGTTGGGTCGTTCGCTTGATCATCATCGCAGTGATTCTGCTTGCCCTGATCGGAGGCGGCGTGTTCTGGTGGTTGACCACGAGATTGGCGCCCCAGCCCAAGCCAAGGCCACGTCCCACGCCGGCGCGGCGATCTGCACATCCGGTGATCGGGTCTCATCATGGTTAAGAATGAATCCGATGCCGCGGATCAGTTCGCAAGTCAGACTCCTCCCGTTACTCCGGAAGGCCTTCCCGGCTTGTGGCGCCGCTATCGCCGTTTGCCGCAGAACGTAATCGCAATCAGCGTCGTCAGCCTTTTGAATGACGCCTCGAGCGAAATCATTTACCCGCTCTTGCCGGTCTTCCTTTCACTCACCCTCGGCGCTTCGCCGGCGATTGTCGGTTTGATCGAAGGCGCGGCTGAGTCTGTCTCGAGCCTCCTAAAACTCTTTGCCGGTTACTTCAGCGACCGTCGCGGCAAGCGAAAGGTCTTTGTCGTCATGGGGTACGCGCTGGCGAATTTCGTCCGGCCGTTACTCGCCTTCGCATCGACCTGGTACCAGGTACTGGGAATTCGACTGGTGGACCGTGTTGGCAAAGGCATTCGCAGCGCCCCGCGCGACGCGATGATTGCGGACGCCGTGTCGCCCGCCGATCGGGGTCTCGCTTTTGGATTTCACCGCGCGATGGACCATACGGGCGCGGTGATCGGACCGATAGTGGGCTATCTGCTGGTACTGCTCTTTGCGGCGAACGCCAACTCGCTGACCTCGGCTGACTTCACCAGAATATTTCTGGTTGCGTCGGTGCCGGCACTCGCCGCGGTAGCGGTGGTGGCTTTTTTCGTGCGCGAGTCGCCGGTAATGAAACTTCCAACTAAGGAGATAAGCAAGGAAAAGTTGCCGAGCCTCTCCTTGCGTGGCTTCGACGGAAACTTCAAACGTTTTCTCATAATTCTGGCCTTGTTTACACTCTCGAACTCCTCCGACGCTTTTCTATTATTACGCGCGCAGACTGCCGGCGTGGCAGCGGGAACACTTCCGCTGCTCTGGGCTGTCCTGCACGCCAGCAAAGTGGTGAGCTCGTTGTTTGGCGGACATCTCTCCGATCGTTTGGGCCGGAGACACTTGATAGTTTCGGGCTGGATTCTTTACGCGGCAGTTTATGCGGGCTTTGCATTTGTCAGGGATCCCATTTCTGTTTGGGTGCTGTTCGTCATTTATGGCATCTACTTTGGACTTGTCGAGGGTGCAGAAAAAGCCCTGGTCGCGGATCTGGTGCAGCCCTCGCAACGAGGAACGGCCTATGGCCTGTATAATCTCGCGTTCGGCGTAACCGTGTTGCCGGCTTCGATTCTAATGGGTGCGCTTTGGTCCTGGTTTGGTCCGGCCACCGCATTCCTGGTGAGCGCTGCAATCGGCGCGCTGGCCGCATTATTGATGTTCACTGTGCGAACAAGAACAAATGGCGAGCAACTCGCCGCAACCTGATCTGGAGAATAAAACTTGAGCTTAAGACAAGACGTGCTGCTTCCCGCTGCGGGAATGCCCACTGAAATTGGTTATTACCTGAGTGGTATGGACGAAGTTCGCGGGCAGCTACGCGAAGTAGTTGCGGAAATGTCGAGCGAAGACCTTGGGTGCTGCGGGATTTCCGGAGCGCACTCGATTGCAGCACTGGTCCTGCACATCGGCGAGGGCGAGTGGTATTGGATGCAGATGGTAGTCAACGGTCACAAACTGACCGCGGAAGATCGCGTTGCCCCTTTCTGGGATGTATTCGAGTTTCCGGAGAGCTTTGTTGAGAAGAATTATTCTGCGGCGTTTTGCCTCAACCAGGTTGATGCGATCAGAAAACAGACGCGAGACTTGCTGGCTTCATTCACGGACGACGATCTGAATCGAATGTTCAGCCGATCAAAGCGTGGGGTGAAGAGCGAACACAGCCTGAGGTGGATACTGCATCACCTCATCGATCACGAAGCACATCATAAGGGACAGATTCTTATGCTCAAGCGGCTGCTCGCTGACAGTAGGAAATAATGAGTACGAAGTACCAGGTAATCAAGACTGAGGCTGAGTTGCACCGGGCCGTCGAGACGCTGTCGGCGCAACCGGCCATTGGACTCGATACGGAAACTACGGATCTGGATCCGCACACCTCGCGCTTGCGTTTGATCCAACTGGCCGCGCCCGACGGCGTGCGGATTATCGATCTCGATGCGTTTCCCAACGGCACTCGCAGTGAGGGCGATACGTTCGCGCCGCTCCGTCGCTTACTCGCGGCACTCAGGCCTATCAAGATCGCTCACAACGCGAAGTTCGATGCGAAGTTCATTAAGTACAACCTGGGAACAGATCTCGGAGGCGTCTTTGACACACTGCTGGCGAGTCAACTGGTTTCAGCCGGAGATATTGAAGAGCGGCACGGGTTGGACACAGTCGCGTCGCGTTACTTGAACGAGGCAGTCGATAAGTCTGAGCGATTGAGCAATTGGAATTTTGAGCTGTCAGAAGCACAACTCGAATATGCCGCGCGTGATGCCGCCATACTTCTGCCGCTGCGAGAAAAGCTGATTGAGCGGTTGCGTTCGGATTCGCTCGTCAGATGCGCTCAACTCGAGTTTGAGTGTGTTATGCCGGTAGTCGATATCGAGCTGGCCGGATTCTATATGCACAAAGATCGCTGGCTCGAGCAGCTCTCGATCGTCGAGAAGCGCCGCGGTGAACTCGCGGAACAGCTTCAGGAAGTGCTTGCCGAAGAGTCGTCGCAAGGTTCGTTGTTTGGCGGCCCACAGCGCGACGACATCAATCTCGATTCCCATCAGCAGCTTACCCAGGCGCTGCAAAGGCTCGGCATTCCGGTTCCTGAGTCCACGCGCAACTGGAAGTTGCAGCCACTGGCGGCGCAGTATCCCATTGTCGAAAAGCTGCTCGAGTATCGCACCGTCCAAAAAGCGCTGACGAGCTATGGGCATAACGTGGTCGACCTGATCAATCCAGTTACAGGCAGGCTGCACGCGGACTTTCGCCAGATAGGCGCGCCTACAGGACGATTCGCGTGTAACAATCCAAACATTCAGCAGGTGCCGCACGCGCCTGAATACCGGCGCTGTTTCTCGGGTCACCCTGAAGGACGCAGGCTGATCATCGCCGATTACTCGCAAATCGAATTGCGCATTCTTGCTGAGTTCTCTAATGACAGTGTGTTTATGGACGCTTTCAATTCGGGCGCCGATCTGCACAAGGTGACGGCCGCGCAAGTTTTCAATGTACCGGTTGATCAGGTCTCCAAAGAGCAGCGTGATTTCGCCAAGCGTTTGAACTTTGGTGTGGTCTACGGGATCGGCCCGCAGCGTTTCGCGATCATGACCGGAACCGGCGTACCCGAAGCCGAAAACGTCTTACGCAAATACTTTGCGACCTACAAAGGCCTCGATACTTATTTGCGTGAAGCAGCGAACCGAGCGGTCCGTGAGAAGCAGGCGCGAACCGGCTCAGGTCGTTTGGTGCGATTTCGTTTTGACGAACAGGACCGGCAACAGATTTCGATGACGCAACGCAACGGCAAGAACACGCCCATTCAGGGAACGAGCGCAGATATCCTGAAGCGCGCGTTGCGGCTGCTGAATGATGATCTAAGAGACACTTCGGCGCGAATTGTGAACATCATTCATGACGAGATAGTGGTGGAAGCTGACGCGGATCAAGCGGAAGAGATTGCGATGAGAGTTGAACGCGCGATGGTCGCAGCCGGTGAGGAATATCTGGAAACGGTACCAGTGAAAGTCGAGACTGAGATCGCAGACGAGTGGGTCAAGTAAGAATTACTGAGTACAGTGCCGAGGAGTCTCTGGTTTTGAGTTTCAAGGTGCAAGTTTCAAGTTTCTAGTTTCAAGTTTCTAGTTTCAAGTTTCTAGTTTTTTTTGGAACTCAGCACTTCAGCAGTCATGAACTTGGAACTTAGAACTTAGAACTTAGAACTTAGAACTTGGAACTTGGAACTTGGAACTTGGAACTTGGAACTTGAAACTTGGAACTTGAAATTCGCGACTAGAACCTTGAAACTCTTCTCCTCCAAACGTAATAGATCGGAATCCCCGTGAACACCAATAGGTAACCAATCCCAGATGTCGATGGTGCAAGATAGGCAAGATCAATTACGAACAGCACCGCCAGAACAATGTAGACGATGGGTACTACGGGATAGCCGAATGTGCGGTACGGCCTCTCAAGTTGCGGCGCCTTGCGCCGCATCACAATCACCGCTCCCACCATCAACGCGTAAAAAATCAAATCAGCCGAGATGATGTATTCCAGCAACTGCGTGTAGACGTTGCGGTAGGTTACCGCTCCAGTTTGCGGATTCATAACAATAGTTCTCGGCAGCGTCAGCAAGGCGGCCCAAATTCCCTGTGCAATCAAAGCTGTCGCCGGCACATGGCGGGAATTGAGCGTGCCTATCTTCTTGAAGAACAGATTGTCCTGGGCCATCGCGTAATACACACGCGCGCCGGCGAGAATTAAGCCGTTGTTACAGCCGAAGGTTGAGATCATGATTGCGACCGCCATCAGGATCGTTCCTGGAGGTCCGAGGACCGCTTGCATCATTGCTGTAGCCACACGATCCTGAGGCGCGTTCTGAATCCCACTCAACGGCAGCGTGACAACATAAGCCAGGTTTGCGAGCAGGTACAGCGCGACCACCAGCGCGCAGCCGATCAACAGCGCGCGGGGCAGGTTTCGACCAGGATCGCGTACTTCACCTGCCGTAAATGTCACGTTGTTCCAGGCCGACTGCGCGAAGAGTGGCCCGACCATCGCGCGTCCCAGCAGCATCATTAGCGCAAGCACCAAAACGAGCTGAGTGGCTGGCTCGAAACCAACTTGTGCAACCGACGGTTGCCAACCGGTTTGCCACGGCGCCCACCATGCGGAAGTGTAAGCCGCACTCTGATTGTTCCAGCCGAGCAATAGTCCAACCAGAATCAAGCCTACCAGGGCTGCCGTCTTCGTAAACGTGAACGTGTTTTGAATGAACTTTCCCGTCTTCAATCCGCGGGTGTTGGTGAACGTGAGAAACAGGATCATCAATACCGCGAGCAGCTGTTGAGTTGAAAGACTCAAAGCATATCCGTTGAATGATACGCCCCCCAAAGTAGAGGGTTTGACGAGCGTAAGCGGTGCGATCAAGTACCGATCGGCGGAGACAACGTCAGTGAGCACGCCGGTGAAGTTCGCAAAAGCCACAGCCACAGCCGCAATAGTCCCAGTTTGAATGATCAAAAACAGCGACCAGCCAAACAGGAATCCAATCGACGGGCCATAAGCTTCACGCAGGAAAACGTATTGACCACCAGCGCGCGGCCACATGGCCGCAAGTTCGGCGCAGCACAACGCACCAGTGATTGTCAGGACTCCCGCCAGGGCCCACGCCATCAAGAGCCAGCCCGGAGCGCCGACCAGCCTTGCTGATTCAGCCGAAGTGATAAATATCCCTGACCCAATCATCGACCCGACTACAATCATCGTGGCATCGACCAGGCCCAGGCCGCGAACGAGTTTTGGTGAATCGCTTTTGGTTTTGGACATAAGAGGAAGTAGCTGTCAGATTTCAGGAATAGTCGGGAACGCGTCGGTGGAATATCGAAACAGATACTGTTTGCAGCAGCCGTTGGCATCACCCTCGTCGTGACGTTTCTGCTCGCACCGCGTGATCAGAACGCAAAAACAAGCATTCCCTTTTTAGTTTTGTCATTCGTTGTCTGTAGGAAGGACGCTCATGCCTGTCTTCGCGTTTCCGCAGCGAGGCCAGTTTACTATGTTTCGCGAGGTCGCTAGTCAAGTATTGGCCGAGCAAGAGTCAAATTAAAAGCCGTCCACGATCGCTCATGGACGGCTCGGTGAACTGTTGGGATTGGCCTGAAGCTGACTGTGTGCAATTCCTGAAAAGGAGGAGCACCTAGCAGTAAGACGACTGAACCTAAATCCTAACGAGTCTCGGGTTCAGAGGTCAGGCCGCAGCCACCTCACTGTGATAAGAACTCATATATTTGAATCACCTCCTTTCCAGTGTTGAGCGGATAATAAAATACATCAGAGGGAGCGTCAATCGGTTTTTTGATCTGCTGGTGAAGCACGTCGTCTTGAGAACACCGGCGCGTCGCTTTTGCACAAAAAGTCGGCGCCGTAGGTGCCTGATGTTTATAGTCTGGATTTCAGTACCGGATTCAATTCCTGTAGGGGCGAAATATCAATCTGTTCCACTCCTACAAGTGGGAATTTCAGAGAACGGCTGGTTCTACAACATTACTTCCTTACGGGACGCGAATTCGATTTGTGCAAAGCCCCTGCGCGTAGACAAAGAGATCCTAACGCTACTGCACTGGAGCGCGCTCGTAAGCTAGTCGCCCGTTTACAAAGACTTTCCACGGGTGCTCCACGCCGAAGAAGTAAGCGATCTCTCGATAGTCTTCACAATCGTGAATCACAAAGTCAGCTGTCTTCCCTACTGCGAGTGAACCGAACTGTTCGCCGCGTCCGACGCTGTAAGCCGCATTAATCGTCGCCGCAGTCATCGATTCCGCCGGCGTCATTTTCATATGGGTTGCGGCGATTGAGAAAACCATCGGCAGCGATGGCGTGGGAGATGATCCCGGATTGAAATCGGTAGCCAGCACTATTGCGAGACCAGCGTCAATCATCTCGCGTGCAGCGGGATAGCGTGTAGAACCCAGCGCATAAACCGATCCGGGCAAGAGCACGGGCTGAACGCCCGCTTTAGCAAGTGCCGCGATGCCTCCCGTGTCCGTATATTCAAGATGATCAGCAGTAGTCGTAGATAATTCGGCGGCTAACTTTGCGCCGCCTGAGAGCGATAACTGATCGGCGTGAATTCTCAATCCAAGGCCATGGCAACGCGCGGCTGAGAGTATCTTCCAGGCTTCCTGATCGCTAAAGACGTTCTTTTCACAAAAGACATCGCAATACTCAGCCAATTTCTCCCGCGCCACGCGAGGAATCATCTCGTCGATCAAGTAGGAAACATATTGATCGCGTCTCGTCTGATACTCGGGCGGAACATCATGGGCGCCGAGAAAGGTTGGAACATAGCGCAGGGGCAATTGATCGTTGAGCCGCTGAATAGAACGAAGGATCTTTAGTTCATCTTCCAGACTCAATCCATAACCTGACTTCGCCTCCACTGTAGTTGTGCCGCAACGCAGAAACCGCTCTCCATAACGTTTGCCGCTGGCGATCAATTCATCGAGCGTTGCCGCGCGCGTCTTTTGCACTGAGGACTGGATGCCTCCACCCCGGGCAGCGATCTCCTGATAGCTTGCCCCCTGCGCTCGTTCTTCGAATTCGTTCGCACGATTGCCGCCAAACACTGGATGAGTGTGTGCATCGATAAAGCCCGGTAGGACAACTCGTCCTCCTGCATCGATCACGTCACACTTTTTTCCGATCTGAGATTCAATCTGTGCTCGTGTTCCGACCTTCGCTATTCGCTGTCCAATCACGAGTAGCGCGCCGTCTTTGATTATTGAGAGTTCCTGTAACTCAGGTCCAAACCGGGGCCGCGGAGGTCCGGAGAGCGTCACTAGTTGTGAACAGTTAATGACCGCGAGCATCAATTTCTCTCCTTTCTCCGAAGCAGCGACTCTCTGAGAACTGAGATTATCGTTATGTTTGGCCGCCGGCTACCAGGAGAGCAGCTAAGCCGATGAAGTGTGATCGTGAACGATCTTCCAACCGGACTTTGTTTTTTTGAACAGCAGAGTGAAACGGCCGTGGGGTTCATCGCTCGCTCGCTTGAGATGCCAGCGTCCTACCATCAACGCGGCCTTCCCTCCGACCGCTGTGACTTCGATCTCCGAGAAAGTCAGCGTGCCCATCTTCGCTCTCGTGTTGTAGTTCTTCTGATAGCGGTCATGGACTGTCTGCCAACCGCGTGCGATTGAATCGCCGGAAACGAAGACAGTGGTTTCCGATCGTTCGTAACCGTCCATGTATCCGCCAATGTCACCGCGGTTCCACGCATTACGTTGCGCCTCAAGCACTGCGATCACTGCCGCCGTGATCCTGGTGTTGGGCAGGTTCGGTTTCGCGTTTTGGGCTTCTGCCAGGTGTGAAACCATAAGCAGGAGTAGCAGAACCTTAACGATCTTACTGGCACACATGATGGTCAGCCTTTCCAGGTTGATGAAAAGCTCAGAGCAAGCACTCTCAAAAGTACCGGTAGTGCCCGGTAATCTTCCATTGAAACAGAACATCCTCAGCGCGAGCACCGGCGCTGATGTTATGGACGATCAGGTAGTGATCAGATCCCAGGTTGGTCACGATGCCGATGTGATCCACTCCTCCACCGAGATCCCACGTGACTATGTCGCCCGGCGGATAGTCGCTTCGCTGGCTGGAGATTGGCAGCGATTTTCCCTGACGCTTGAACCATGTCATCAGATTCAAAACTCGCCGGTGATCGATATTCCTGTCGGGGCGGCTCAAGCCCCAGCGCGTTGGATAGGCTGACATCGAGCGCAGCATGTCCTCGTGCAATTCCTTCTGCAGATCTATTCGGGTCTTGCGAAAGGCCCGCACAACCACGTCGGAGCACACGCCGGTTTCGAGTGGCACATCGCCACCCGGATAATCGATGCTGATATAAGACGGATCGTAACCGTGAGTCACCTTTGTCTGCTCGATCGCCGACTCGACAAGTTGGCGCAACTGCGGCGGGGCATCGGGCGCGAATGAATGGGCCACGGGACCGGGCGGAACGGTTTCGGTGGAATTTGGATTAAGCGACTGCGATCGCCGCTGACAGCTGCCGGCGGCGATCAGGAACAATGCCGCGAGAAACAAGAATGTGGTTAGCAGTGTTTGTGATTTCACTGGCTGTGCCTCTTCAACCATTCCTGTACGTCGCGATTCATCTCAGGGACAAAATCATGCGCAGCATCATGACTCCTAAACTCCACGTCTGCCGCACGAAGCCGCAATCGCTCGGCGAAATCACTCACACGCGATGGTGGATAGAATTCGTCCCCGGCGCCGGCGAGATGAAGTACAGCGGCGTTCGTCGGTTTATAGCTCGTGCTCGTCTCCCAGTCACCCGGAATTCCGCCACACAATCCAATTACGCCTTTCAAGTAATCAGGATGCGTGAAGGCGAACCGGTAATTGAGCGCGCATGACTGTGAAAACCCGACCAGAAAAATTCGACGAGCGTCCGCGATTCTTTCTTCGACAAGCTTTTTGATTAGTTTTATCAAAGCCTGGTGATGCAGCCGCTGTGACTCTTCGGAATGAAAATTAGTTAACCATCCAAATCCGTATCTTAGTGGTCCGCCCTTCTCTTTGGGTTCCCTGATGTGCTGATGAAATCCTTGCAAAGAAGCGATGGCGAATTTTACCGGCGCCATCTGTTTCGCTTGGCGCATCATCTGCTGCTTGTTGGCGCCATAGCCATGCAATGCCAGGAGCAGAGGGGCCGGTGTCGTTTCCGGCAGGTAAAGGTCGTAGTAGAGCTTGACGTCAAGGATCAGCGAACCTTCCTGCGAAGAATTGTCGGTCGGGTCAATCATGAGGTTCAACATAGACAGGATTTGCAAGAAGGGCAAGATGGAGGTGAAGTCGGGCGGGTAACGGCGAGCATTAAGAAACGCTCTCCGCCTCGCTCCCCCCTCCTTTGCATTCAGTTCTAATGAAAGTTAGGATGTTTTTTCATCGACAGATCAATTTCCGAGAGGTGTCGTAATGAAATTTCCTGGCGGACTGAATATTCAAGGGATGATGAAGCAGGCCCAACAAATGCAGGAGCGCATGTCGAAAGAGATGGAAGAACTGCGCGTTGAAGCTTCGTCTGGCGGTGGTGTTGTCACGGTCGCGATGAAGGGCAATCACGAGATGCTATCGCTCAAGATCGATCCTGAAGCGGTAAAAGAAGGTGACGTGGAGATGCTGCAGGACATGATCGTCGCCGCCGTCAATGAAGCCAATCGCAAGGTCGACGAAGCCATGAAGGGCAAGCTTGGAGGCATGATGCCCCCGGGACTCGGAAATCTTTTTGGATGAGCATGTTTGTGTAAGACCGCAATTACACAGACCTGATCTTCGTCGCTCATCGATCACTGCTGCCAATCCAACGCACTGGCAATAGAACCCTGGCAATGTTGGAATACGCTGAACCGGTAACACGCCTTATTGACGAGTTGAAACGCCTGCCGAGCATTGGGCATAAATCAGCCCAGCGGCTGGCGTTTCATCTCATGCGCACGCCCGATGCCGATATTGAACGCCTGATCACAGCTCTGTTGGAAGTGAAGAAACGAATCATTCAGTGTTCGGTCTGTAACAATCTCACTGAACTCGATCCTTGTCGCTTCTGCTCGTCGACCACACGCGACCGCTCGGTAATCTGCGTAGTGGAAGAACCGCATAGTTTGGTAGCCGTGGAGAAGACGCGCAGCTTCAAAGGCGTCTATCACGTGTTGCACGGAAGTCTTTCACCCATACGTCACATTGGTCCAAATGATTTGCAGCTCGCCAACCTTCTGCCGCGACTAAAGCCGGAAAACAACGAAGGTGTGACCGTCACTGAAGTGATTCTCGCAACCAACCCAACCACAGAGGGCGAAGCTACCGCAAATTACATCGGCCGTTTATTGAAGCCCCTTGGCCTGCGTGTCACCCGGATTGCGATGGGAATGCCGGTGGGAAGCGATTTGGAATACGTAGATGAAGTGACGATGGATAAGGCCTTGACGAACCGGCACGAAATCTAGCTGTAGTAGAGTGTTAGGGCCCCAGCAACACCTTCACACCGGCTACGTTTTGGTCGAGTTCTGAGTCAAAGTTAGCACCATGTGTGTGTGTGAAATCTTGCTGCGGGATTAGAGGTGACCATATGGCGGCCGTAAGATCTTCCTAATGAATAAGGGTACCCAAATAGAAGAAAGCGAGGATTCGTGGCTTCTCCGCGCTAGCGGAAACCCTAAATCAGCTGACATTAGCACCGGGCCATTTCCACTCAGTCCTGGCACCACGGGGAGACCGATATCGAATCCTCCGAACCCGCTCGACATTATCCAATCAATTACTGAAAACGAATCGAAGCTGATTTATACAGTCGAGGAATCAACTTACAGTCAAGCTCGGCGTTCGTTGGCCCGAACAGTACCTATCCCTACCCGGTGCGCCCGGAGAGGCTGGCCACGATGGCGACCAACTCGGTAGGGCTAATGGGCTTCGGCACATGGATCTGAAAGCCTGCCTGAAGTACCCGGATACGATCTTCTTCCGCCGCGTAAGCTGTCAGTGCCGCCGCCGGAATCTCGCCTCCTCGCTCCTTGCCCAGAGCGCGCACCTTGGCTATCAGGGAGTAGCCATCTTCATCCGGCATCCCGATGTCGCTGATTAAAACGTCGAAGGCTTCCTGCTCTATGGCTGCCAGTGCGGCGGCGGCTGAAAAAGTAGTGGTCACCTGTGCCCCGCATCCTTCCAGTACTATTCGCAGCAACTCACACGCGTCAACTTCATCGTCAACGATCAGCACATGCAAACCATCAAGCTCTGACGGACACTTGGCCTCCGGCAGTTTAAACTCAGGCGCCTGCGCGTTCTCAGGGTCGCTTACTGCATTGCGCCCCGCCATCAATGGCAGACTGACGGTAAAGGCAGAGCCGAGATCTTTACCTTCGCTTTCAGCTCGCACTGTCCCGCCGTGCAATTCGACCAATTGACGAACAATGGCTAAACCTAAACCTAACCCGCCGAATGCTCGCGTGGTCGTCGCATCGGCTTGGCGAAAGCGGTCGAAGACGTGTGGCAGAAACTCCGGCGCCATTCCCTGACCCGTGTCACTCACTATAACTTCAACATTCGAGTCGACGCGCTCTAGTCTTACAAGGACGCGCCCGCCTTTGCACGCTCATGGTTTTTCCTCAGTGCTCACATCCGCTCCGTCCATGGACGCAGCCGGCGATTTGTCACGCACCAGACGTAGAGTTAAAGGTTCGCCAATGAAGGTCAGTAGCAACTCCAACAAGTGGGCCACGAGAATCATTCCGGCCTGCCCTGTCGCTCCCGCCCCGTGGGCTTGCTCAATTCCCTCGAATCCCTCCAAAGCGCCGTCCGCGCTTACCTGCACCATGTTTAGCGAAGGAACTTCCGCCTTTGCCAGTGTCAAAGCCCGGGATAAAAGAGCGCGAAAGCCATCAACCCCCGCCAACTTGATGAGTCGTAGACGCAACTCCTCAATGACACTCGCTGCGCCATCTACCCCCGTAGCGGATGAGTTATCGTGTGCCGACTCGAAAGCGAGTAGTCGCCGGGCCAGGTCCTGAGTTTCTGGAGAAGTCGTACTCATCGGGTGCGCCTCGCACGCCTCATCATAACTACATCAGACATTCGCGTTTTGACCTTTGATCGACTCTTTCACAATCCTAATGCGAACGTCGTTGATCTACTTGATATGCCGCTGGTCAGTCGTCGGTCTGATTTCTTAAGTACTGGCACTGCTCAGTCGCAAGAAAATTCCGCTCGCCATCGTAGCAAACACCAACATTGTTCATTTGCGATTGGAGAGATCATTCTCTTCGAAAACGCCTAATGAAAGCAACCATGAAAGGTGGGAGTTACACGCTGGCACTCATAGGGAGTCGACGAGTGACATGACTGAGAGCGAGTCAAGACTCGCGAGGAGGAAACAGTCTTTGAAGGGAAGGCTTAACTATGCGCAGGTTCATGTGCCGCCGCTGTTTTACGGAGCCGGGCTGGAACGCGCGTGGACGCCTTACATTAGTTGATCGTCGCGAATTGGAAAAAAATCTTGCGAGTGTTACCGAAGCATTAAAAAGGCACTTAAGGATATAAGTTTGAGTCCTCGGACCTTGTCCTTATATGCGCGAAAAGTGTGGGAAATTTTCACGATATGATGGAATACTTTCTCAACTTATGAGCGAACAAGTTCTGTAAGTTGTTGATTTTCCATGAGGGGAATTTTCAGCTTATGCGCGAACCAACATGAAGGCGGTAAAACTCTTTCGAGGTCGCGACGGCGTCGGCCTGGACGCCAAGCTGCTTGACACGTATGGATCCCGCAAGGTGGGGCCTGGATCAAGCCGGCTCAGAAGAGAGTGGTTTACTTCTCGCATTCATTAATAACGAAAAGGCCTCCCGGGTTAGGCGTAATACCGGGCAGGCCTTTCGCTGTTTGCCGTCTGCTGTTAGCTGTTCACTTTTAAAACCTCACCTTTTCAGCCGGCACGCCTTTCTTACATTCCGGACATTCATCAACGTTCTCGTACATTTGAACATCAAACTCAACGAGCGACTTGACGGGCATTTTCTCGATCTCGTTAGGAGCGGCAGTGAATCGCACAATGGCGCCGCAACCGATGATCGAAGCGCCAAGTTCCTTTACCAGACCGGCAGTCTCTTCGATAGCGGCACCGCTGCGAATGATGTCGTCAACCAGGATGCAGGGATTGACTTCACCCTGGTTAACATACTGTCGAAACATTCGCGCCCCATCGGCTTCTCTCTCCGCCCAGTAGATCTGTTCCGCACTCAGCGCGTCTCGTACGCCAAAAGCTACCGGGATTCCACCGGAGCTGGGACTGATCACCGCGATGCGTGGTAACTGACTCGAGATGTCGCGTACAATGCGAAACTTTCGACTAAGCGCCACTGCCAAAACGCGCGCTGTGTCGTAATAACGAAATGCCAATGGCATTTGAAAATAATGCGGGGAGTGCTTGCCGCTTGGGTGAATGAAGTGGCCTTCGCGAAAAGCGCCGGTGCGCTTCAGAATTCCCATGACAGTTTCAGGCGACGGGATCAGTTCTACCATCTCAGTCTCCGGTGTTTGAAAAGGAAAGGATGAAAGCGGAGGGACGAAGACATTATTCTGAAACGCTCCTGACTTTCGTCATCAGTCTTTACCCGTCATCCCTTGTAAATTTCGGGGCACAGCATACATCAATCGAGAGCTTTTGCTCCATCAGTCAAAGTCTTTCTCAATAGCTCCGATTGATCGCGTGGCAGTCCTAGTGGCAAGTCGGCAAGCGAAAACCATTGCGCCGCTTTAATCTCACTGCTCCGTGGATCGGCGCTGCCGGCAGAGCGGCACTTGAAAATAATTTCGATCTGTTTCAAATGTCCGAAAGTTCGCGAACCTATGATCTGTAAGTCAACAACTTCCAGGCCCACTTCTTCGCGCAGCTCGCGCGCGATTGCTTCATGAGCATGCTCACCGCCTTCAATAAAACCGCCGGGAATGCCCCATCCGCTGCCTCTGCGAAAGCGATGCTCCAGCAGCAGCACGTGACCGCAATCGTCGATCACAACTGCGCCTGCAGTGACGGTATAGCGAGTATGAACAAGCCGCAGGCTCAAGCGGCGCAGGCGTCGAGGAATGTGACTCCAAACTTTCGCTAAAAGGTCGGATAACATTGCGGCGAGAATACCATGCTCGTGTTGTGGTTGAAGTTAGTGCAACGTCAGAAAGCCATCAGTCATTTGAGATTATGATCAGTCTCGAATCTCAAAATGAGAAATGGTCTTTTCTAAAGCTCGCGCCAACCAGCATGCAACTTTCGATTCCCCTTTTGCGCCTTCGGCTGTAAGATTTGAACCCAGGCCTGATCGACATAGCCATTGAAAAAGAGTACCCAGAATGTCAGCAACCGAATCCGAACTGAAAACCAACCCTGTCACTGCCGCAGCAGCGCCTGTCCCTAAACGGATTACCAATGCCCAGACCGTTTGCAACGAGAAGAACGAAAAAGGAAAGCTCTGCAACGGGCATTTGAAGCAGGTACACACGGCGGGCGAACCGGCGGAAGTACATCTACGTGGTGATGACGTGCTTTCGAAGTGTCAGACCTGTGGAACCTACTACATGGGCCCGCCGCTGGGCCACGTTCGTGATCCGAACAAGCAGGTTCGTTTTGTGGAGGCGGAACTCACTGCGTTGCTCGAGGCTGCCGGCGGTACGTTACCCGTAGTTAAGAAGGATGCGCGTGGCGTGTTCGTGATGGTTGAAAGCGACACTCACGCAGCTCCGGCAGCAAAACCTGCGGCAAAACCCGCGGCAACACCGGCGGGCCAGGCTTCGGCAGCTGCCCCGGCCCCCACAGCAAAACCAACGGCCCCGGCTCCTGTAACACACAAGGGCGGCGCAAATCCGAATCGCCAGTTGTTCAGGCGCTCGACCTACGCCGGGGTGAAGGATACCGGACCAATTCCCGGAGAAACTTTCGAAGCGAAGGTCGCGCGGTTAAAAGCAGTTTCAGCCGGAGCAAAACAGAGAGCTGATGAGGGCGGTGGTGAAGTCGCGGCTGAGACGGCTGAAGTCCTGGAGGCGTCGATGACTCCACCCGAGACGCCGGCGGCAGCTCCTCCGGCGGCTGCGAGTTCCGCACCGGCCGCGCATAAACCCACCGGTCAAGCCGATCGCAGCCTCATGAGAAGATCTGCTTACTGCGGAGTTACGGATACTGGCCCGGTTCCGGGCGAGACATTTGAAGAGAAAGTATCGAGGCTCGCGAAGGTTTCCGCCGCCGCAAAGCAACGCTCGGAAGAGAGTGGCTGATTGTGGGCGCGTCTTCTGATCGCAAAGCGCTCACGGCCTCCAGCCCAACGTTGCGCGCTTCGCTAGTTAGGTAACAGTCGGCAAATCCTACCGCGAAGCGGTTACTCCTATTGTGATTCGCGAAATTCAATCCCAGATGTAACGCTCGTCCCAAGTCATCTTGTGCTTCGTCAAGAGTTGTCGCACCTCATCCTGAAAAGTCATTTTCCGATGGTGCTTCTCTTGATTGGCGATGTACTTCTCGACGCGATCAAGGTTTGACTGACTCACTGAAAAATCGGCGTAGCCACCCTGCCATTGAAACTCATCAAACTCGCCCTGCTCCTTCAGCCAGAGATCCGAGACGCGTTTCATTTCTCTTACCCAGTCCCCCTGGGTAATAGTCCTGCCAAAGAGCGCGAGGATGTGTACGTGATCCTCCTCGCCGCCGATGAGGATGGGTGGGCATTTCAATTGCTTTGTTATTCCACCCAGATACGAAAACATATCCGCTCGGATCAATGGGTCACGGAGGAATGGTCGGCGTTCTTTGGTCGAGAAGATCAGATGGATATAGACGGCGCTGAAAGCTTGAGGCATGAGGCTCCTCCTTCTTGGCCTGGTGAGAATTGTTTTAGTGGGGCTTGAACCGTAACGATATTATGTCAAGCGCAACCGTTCCGGCGGTAGGGAGCCTTTCCACCGAATACCCGAGGTTGCCACGAAGCGCTCTAGCTCACGTTCACGACCAAACCCTCGCGCGCTACTTTCCAATTCAAAACTTCCACCCCTTGCTCTTCCGCCAGGGTTTGTTCAACTTCCTGCTTGCGGCCTTCTGCACACAAGAATGCGATACAGCCCCCACCGCCGGCGCCGCAAATCTTCGCTGCCTCCGCACCATTCGCCATCGCCTTCGCGACCAAACGCTCCATCTGTGGCGTAGCAACTGCCGGCGCCAACCGCCTTCGATTCGGGTAAGCGGCACTCATGACCGCGCTGACGCGTTCCCAATCGTCGGCAACCAGTGCCTCTCGCATATTCAAGGCGGAATCACGAATCCCGTCGAACAGTTCGAACAGCTCCGGGTCGCCATCGATGTGGCGCTTCATGATTTCCCAGTTGTTTGTGCCGGAAAGCCGCGGCTCACCCGTGTAACAGATGGCGAGTCGCTCTTCCAGCTTGCGCTCATTGACCTTTAATGCTTCCCGTTCGATACCGTCCGGCCGAAAGTGAATACACGAGGTTGAGCCATAGAACGCAGGATAGTAATCCTGAAAACCAGCCGGTACCCGGATAACGGTGGTTTCAACATTGGCCACAATGGTGATGAATTTACGCTGTGGATAGCGATCGCCCATCAGGCGATTGAGTGCGCCAATGCATGCGACTGCCAGGGCCGACGAGCCGCCCAGACCAGCTCCTGCGGGAGCTTCGCTATTAGCCACGAGATGAAATCCGGTGGTGGGTTTGAAGAAGTGAACGAGTTTTGAGATTAGTTCGAGCCGGTTCTCACTCGCGAGGTCTTCGATAGCTGCAAGAGTGGTGTCAAATTTGACTTTGCGATCGCGCGACTCGAGGATGATACGTCCGTCGTCGCGAGTTTCAATGCGACAGTGGGCTCGCAGCGAGATGGCAAAATTGACTGTCGCGGCCCTGGGGTGAAAAAGGTAGAGAGGCCAAATATCAATGGTGCCGCCGGCCAGATCGACGCGAGTGGGGGCTGAAGATTCTATAATCATCAAAGTTTAGGGTTTCTAGTTGGTAAGCGCTGAGTACTGGAAAGCGATTCGATATTTCTGCGTAACGAGTTTAGGGCCGGCCGCTCTCAAAAACTTGAAACTTGAAACTTGAAACTTGAAACTAGAAGCTTGAAACTCGAAACTTCTTCTCCGGAACTCAGTACTCAGTACTCTTCTCAGTACTCTTCTTTTTAGCCTCAGCTCGTTTCCGTTCCTTGCGTCGGCGCTCAGGAGCAAAAGGAATATGTTCCTGAAACTCATGTCGCAGGTCTTGCAACTTCTCCTGCGCCGCATGTTCTAACTCCTGCAGTCTTTCCGGATCTGCTTCCTCCACTTTTTTGGAAAGCCAGAACCGCTCGACCAAATAAAACGCAGCAATTCCCCCGATCACGATCGCCAGCAGCACTTTTCCCAGTCGCTGGAAATCGCCGAGCAGTCCCATGACGGCGCCACTGAAAAAATATCCGGCGCCACTCAAAACAAATACCCACAGGAAACAGCTTCCCAACGAGAGTAGGAAAAATTTTAAGTACGGCATTTTCCCTACGCCGTAAAAAACGCACGATGCCCAGCGCAGACCGTAAATATATTTTGAGAGGAACATCGAGAGCGGCCCGAACTTTTCCGTAAGTCGTTCGATCCTGGGTTTGGCAGCGCGATAGAAGCGCGACTCTCTTACACCTTTGCGAAAACCGCGGCCCAAAACATAAGCCGCGTTGTCACTGGCGATGCCACCGAGAGTTCCCCACAGCAGGACGCGCGCGAAACTGTACTCGCCAAAAAAATGGCTATGAGCAAGCACCCCGGCGATCAAAAGCGTTATGTCGCCCTCGAGCATGGCGAGGACAAAAACGGCGTACAACCCGTACTGACCGATTAGCTCGTAGAGAAAATCCAGATGCATTTGAAATCTATAAGACAGTAGGCGGTAAGAAGACGGCTGCAGCTACTGCTCTTGCTCTCTCTGCCGACTCATTACTGCCTAGTGGCTTACTTCGCGTCGTCCCCTTGAGATTGCTTCACAACCAGGACTGGACAAGCAGCATGTCGAACTACTGCTTCCGCAGTCGACCCGAACAATATTCGTCCAATTCCGGTTCGACCATGCGAGGCGATCACGATCAGGTCAACTCTTCGTTCTTTCGCAACCCGAACGATCTCTGACGCAGCCTCGCCATGGACGATCAGTTCTTCCAAATCAATTCCGGCGCACTCATCACACTCTGCCAGTTTCGGTAGTTCTCGTTCGGCCGAATCTTCAAGCTGTTCAGTTATGTCAGCTATCGGCAGCGGCTCAGTCATGCCCGAGTAACCTACAGTCGGGACGATGGGCTCGATAACATGAACGCAAATGATTGACGCGGAGAACTTTCTGGCCAGTGAGGTAGCATAACTCAATGCATAGTTGCCACATTCGCTGAAATCCGTTGGCAGTAATATGGTGCGAATTTCCATAACTTCCTGGTGTTCCGGATTTAGATCCTTGGCTTTCGTGGCTAACGTTGTCGTGATAGATCTCCCAACGCCGAAGATCAGAGACTACTGAAGTTTGGTCATTCTACACGCGAACATACGTGTTTGACAGCCCTTGTACCCTCGACTATTCTTCGCTTGATCCTGGCTCTCGGACAACACACCGGAAGGCTCTCCTAAATTAATGCCTAACTCCTCAGAATCACTGGCAAGCTTCATCGGAATCGATCTTTCCGCCAGAAGAATGCTCGCCGGGGTTGTGAACAATGAGGGTCGTGTAGGTGAGCGTCTCGAACAAGATATTTCGGGCGATCGCGTGGTTGAGCAGGTGATCGCAGTCGTTCAGCAACTGCTTGCGGGCAACTCGAGTATCGAGGCAGTGGGCCTCTCGATCCCCGGTCTGGTCAACCGGCAATCTGACCGTGTCGTAGCTTCGCGAGACTTGCCCTCGCTCGTGCGCGAAGACCTGCACTCAGAACTGCTGAAGGGCACGAGACTGCGCGTTGAACTCGAGAACGACGCGAATGCGGCTGCTTATGGTGAGTACAAAGTCGGCGCGGGTCGTGGCAGCCGCGACATGTTCTACATAACGATTGGAGAAGGCATTGGTGGCGCGATCATTTTGGACGGTAAGCTGTGGACGGGAACTTCCGGATTTGCAGGAGAAGTAGGTCACATCACGATCGATACCGGGGGTATCGAGTGCGAGTGCGGCAATACAGGTTGCCTGGAGACCGTCGCCTCAAGCCCGAATATCGTCCGCCGGGCAAACGAACGGCTGAATCGTGATGGCACTTCATCTCTATCCAAGCTGGCCATCAATAAAGACTTTACCGCGGGCGACATTGCAAAAGAGGCAAAGCAAGGCGATGACTTCTCGTTAATGATGATTGAGCGCACCGGAAAGTACATCGGCACCGGCGTAGCCAGCGTCATCAATCTCTTGAATATTGAAAAGATTGTCTTAGGCGGCGGAGTAATGGAGGCAGGGAAACTTATTCTCGATCCGATTATTCACGAAGCGAAGCGGCGCGCCTTTCAACCCTGCTTTGAAGCGACCCAAATCATAGCCGGGACACTTGGGGCAGACGCGGCCACAATTGGCGCCGCTATGCTCGCACGCGACGCGCAGAGTCATTAACCTCACACCTCGGTTCGGTGACGATCAAACCACCAGGCCCACACCACCAGCAATCCGCCAAAGCCGAGCGCCGCGTACGCCATCACTTTGAGAGACGGCGGAGCTGGTGCGAGCACATTCGCCACATAGAAACCGGCAAGAATCAGAACAAACCCCCAAAAGCCCCACTCGCCAATCCGATCATTCGCGCGAGTAACCTGCATGTAAGTCCAAACTCCTGCCAGGAACAGCAAGCCTTCGACAGCGATAGTTGCTCGTGGATAGTTCCAAAGAGCAAACCCGTAACGAGCGCTGCCGGCGTAGAGTGGCATGTCCGCTCGATGCGTCACGACGTCGAGCACCCAATGACTCATCACGCATAACCAGACAACCAAAGTTCCACGCCAGTACTTTGAGATCATGTAATAGATCGCTGCGAACAGCGTCGCCCAGCCCACTACGGCAACCAGGCCATGTGAGATTGGATACGAGATAAAGTTGAGAGGCGTGAACCGAGTGTTGCCAGGCTCGATCATCACCTCCTCCCACCCAACCAGAATGAAGATGGGCCAAAGTAAGTCGAGCAAACTGACAGCCGCGACCAGAACACCTAGTGAAGTGCGGGGCGCCAAACGTTTGGCCGCAAGCCCAACTGCATAGTGCCCAATGAACATTCGCCGCTCCTGAATTGAATCAAGAATTGAAGGGTGCGACATCATGCTCGCCCTGAGAGCACGGAAGCAAGGACGACAGGTGACTGGTGTCGCGTGATTCCCTCTTAGCTCTTCGGACCTGAGCCTTTAGTCTTCGCATTTCTAAGCAGACTTTCGAGTTGCTATGAACCTGCAACCGAAGAAGTGCAAGTAAAGACTCACGGCCTTAAGCCCTTTCTTACTTTCACCTGCCACTCGTTTCCCATCTCACTCTCACAATTTGAACGTGAATTTGAAAATTTCTTGTCATCTGCTAAAGTACAGAAACTTTGCAAGACAACAATTCAGGTTGAAGGGTTTGCGAGACCCTGGTGTGATCTCGAAGGGTCTCGGTGCGGCCAATTTTGCCGCCAGAGTTTGCGCCCGAGCGCGGGCTACCGAGTATTCCAGCAGCGCTCTCACGCGATTCTAGTTTTAGAATTAGCCAGGCTGCGGCATGCCACAGATCTTCCATCACAGCACCAATGCGCTGGCAAAGATCAGCATCTTTGGCGCTATCTTCATTTTGATTTCGGCACTCTTCGTGACGGCTTCGATCAACCGGTCTTCCTGGAACACGGGCCAGTGGCTCGAACGCCAACAACCAGTTCAATTCAGTCACAAACATCACGTGGGGGATGACGGCGTAGATTGTCGCTACTGCCATACGTCGGTGGAAACATCTGCCTCAGCGGGCCTCCCTTCAACCGGCACGTGCATGAGCTGTCACAAGCAGATATGGGCGGAAAGTCCTTATTTAGAGCCTGTTCGCGAAAGTCTTCGCACCGGGAAGCCGATTGAATGGATCCGCGTACACGACTTGCCGGACTACTCGTATTTCAACCATTCCATCCACGTGAATAAAGGTGTCGGCTGTTCAACCTGTCATGGCCGTGTCGACGAAATGCCGATTGCATATCAGTCATCGTCGTTGCAAATGGAGTGGTGTCTCGAGTGTCATCGCGCGCCGGAACGTTTCTTGAGACCCAGGGCTGAAATCTTCAACATGACGTGGCCGGCTGAAAACAAGAGCGCGAAAGAACTCGAAGAAGGCCAGCGACTAAAGGCGAGTTTCAAAGTTCAGGATTCCCAGGTTCTGACGAGCTGTTCCACGTGCCACCGTTAACTGCCTGAGTTCGACGCGAAGTGAGAAGAGGCTCACAAAGTAGACTTAAGAATGGCGACTGAAGATAGACACATAAATTTCGCGGTGATGCGCCAGTACATTCTCGACCAGGAGGATGCGGGAACGTCGATCGTCTTAGGCGAACCGCAGAATGGAAAACAGTATTGGCGCAGTTTGGAAGAGCTCGCCGATTCTCCTGCGTTGCGCGAGTTCGTCCAGCGTGAATACCCACAACACGCGGAAGAGTGGAACGATCCAGTTGAGCGGCGCACGTTTCTGAAATTGATGGGCGCGTCTCTCGCGCTTGCGGGCCTGAGCGGCTGCGTTTACCAACCACCTGAAAAAATTGTTCCTTATGTAAACCAGCCTGAAGGCGTGATTCCCGGCCAAGCGTTGTTCTTCGCTACGGCATTTACGCTAGGCGGAGTAGCAACTCCACTCCTGGCCCGCAGCAACGAAGGACGCCCGACTAAACTTGAAGGAAATCCAGACCATCCGGCAAGTCGCAACAGTAATCCAAACGATTCGGGTTCAAGCGCAACCGATATTTTTGCGCAAGCAGCTATTTTGAATCTCTACGATCCTGATCGTTCGAAGACTGCTCTCTATCGAGACGAGACTCGGCCCTGGACAACGTTCGTCGGTGAAATCCGCACCTTGCTGGACGAGCAGCGACCCAAACAGGGTTCAGGCATTAGATTCCTCACTGAGACCGTGACATCTCCAACTCTTGGCGCGCAGTTAAGCGCGATTTTGACGGAGTTTCCACAAGCGAAATGGCACCAATACGAGCCTGCCAATAACGACAACGCGCGTGCAGGTGCAATTCAGGCGCTGGGTCAGCCGGTAAATACAATTTACAACTTCGAGAAAGCCGATCGCGTTCTTTCACTCGATTGCGATTTCCTTTCAGCCGCGCCGGGAATGCTGAAGTACGTGCGCGACTACACAGCGCGTCGACAGCATGGCGACGGCAAAGAGATGAACCGGCTGTATGTCGTCGAAAGCACACCTACAACAACCGGAGCAAAGGCAGATCATTCCTGGACCGTGAGGCCCAGTGAGGTTGAAAACGTTGCCCGTGCGATCGCCGCGAAAATCGGAGCGCAAGCCGGCATTACGCAGAACACCGGCACGGCTGAACTGAGCTACGCTGATTCGCTCGCGCGCGATCTGCAGAGTCATCGTGGCAGGAGCATCGTCATCGCCGGACGCGAAGCTGCGCCGGGAGTACACACACTTGCGCATGCAATGAATGCTGCGCTTGGTAATGTGGGGCAGACCGTTTTCTATACGGATTCGCTGGAAGCTAATTCAGTCGATCAGCGACAGTCGCTGCAAGAGTTGGTTAATGACATTGATGGCGGTCGCGTTGAGCTACTGGTGATCGTCGGTGGTAATCCTGCTTACAACACGCCTGCTGATCTGAAGTTGAACCAGGAACGCCTATTCAGAGTTAAGACACGTGTTCACCTCAGTCTCTACCGTGATGAAACTTCAGAGCTTTGTCACTGGCACATTCCTGAAAGTCATTTTCTGGAAGCATGGAGCGATACCCGCGCTTACGACGGTACCGTTTCGATCGTGCAGCCGCTCATTGAACCGCTCTATCAAAGTAAAAGCGCGCACGAGTTCCTGGCAGTATTCACGCCGCAGTATGACCAGAAGCCTTTGGAAATTATTCGCGCGTACTGGCAGGCAAATCCCGCAGCGAGATCAACTGTAGCCATCGCGCCGACGACCGGCGTCACGCCGCAAACCGCAGCCCAGTCGCAATCAACCACGCGCGCCGCAACGGCAACCGCAACGCCGATACCAGCGTCGCCACAAGCAAGCCCAACGACTGCCGCGGCTGATTTCGAGACCTCGTGGCGCAAGTGGGTTCACGACGGGTTTATTCCAAACACAGCGCTGCCCACCCGAACTGGTTCTGGAAATACCGGTAATTCAGGGAGCACGACACCTTCTGCGTCCAACACCCAAAACCCAACGCCCTCTTCCCAATTCGAACTCGTCATCCGCACTGACCCAACCGTGTTCGACGGCCGATTCGCGAACAATGGCTGGTTGCAGGAGTTGCCAAAGCCACTCAACAAGGTCACCTGGGACAACGCAGCGCTTGTCAGTCCCAATACCGCAAAACAGTTGGGACTGACGCGAAAGATTGGCGACAAAGGTGGCGACGTTTGGGTGGACACTTTGAGGATCGCGCACCGCGGACAAACTCTCAGCGGTGTCCCGACGTGGATCACCCCCGGCCAGCCGGACAACGTCATCACCATCTACCTCGGCTATGGCCGGCGTTTAGCGGGACGCGTCGGTAATGGACACGGATTTGACGCTTACCCGTTCCGCACCTCCGATTCGCCGTGGTTTGCCTCCGGCGTCAAGGTTGAGCGCGACGGCGGAAGCTACCAACTCGCGTCCACGCAGATACATTTCATGATGGAAGGTCGTGACATTGTTCGTTCCAGCAATGTCGGCGGCGAGCATAAGGACGAGGCTCACCACAGACATCCGGAGCCGGGACCGGATATGACGCTTTACGATCCGAGTGAGCACGACTCCAGAAAGTATGGAAGGGGCTACGCCTGGGGAATGGCCATCGACTTGAACAACTGCGTAGGCTGTAACGCGTGTACGGTGGCTTGCCAATCGGAAAACAACATTCCCATTGTCGGCAAGGAAGAGGTTGCGCGCAGTCGTGAAATGCATTGGATTCGCGTCGACACTTATTTCGAAGGCCACGACGAGAACCACCCGGAAGGCACCCATTTCATGCCGGTGCCCTGCATGCACTGCGAGAACGCGCCTTGCGAACCGGTTTGCCCCGTCCACGCCACGGTGCACAGCGCCGAAGGGCTCAATGACATGGTCTACAACCGGTGTGTGGGAACGAAGTACTGCTCCAACAACTGTCCGTACAAAGTGCGGCGCTTTAATTTCTTCCTATATCAGGATTGGGACACACCTACTTACCAGTTGATGCGCAATCCGGAAGTTACCGTTCGCAGCCGCGGCGTCATGGAAAAGTGCACCTACTGCGTGCAGCGAATTCAGGAAGCGAAGATCACCTCGGAGAATGAAGACCGAAGAGTCAGGGATGGAGAGATTGTGACTGCGTGTCAGGCAGTTTGCCCGTCTGAGGCGATTGTTTTTGGCGACATTAACGATCCGAACAGCCGTGTCTCGAAACTGAAAGCGCAGGAACGCAACTATTCTTTGCTCGCAGAATTGAACACGCGCCCGCGCACGACTTATTTGGAAGAGTTGCGTAATCCGAATCCTGAGATAGCGAAAGGTGCTCAATAGTTGTTGGCGTTGGAGTGCTGAGTTCCGAAGAGGAAAGTTTCGAGTTTCAAGTTTCGAGTTTCAAGTTTCAAGTTTCGAGTTTCAAGTTTTTGAGAGCGGCCGGCCCTGGAGTTGTTACGCAGAAATATCGAATCGCTTTGCTGTGCTCAGCACTCAGCACTCAGCACTCAGTACTCGGCACTCAGTACAGTACTCGGTACTAGCACTCAGTACTTTTTACTATGCCAGACGAACCACATAGTCAGGTTCACCACACGACGGCGCCGGTTATTGAACCGGGACTGACGTTTGCTTCGGTGACCGACAAGATCAGCTCGATCGTCTTGAAACGAAAGACGCCGATCGGCTGGTTCATCGGCTTTGCGATCTCCTTTGCTCTGTTTCAGTTGATGATGCTCGCCATCTTCCAACTGGTTTTTGTCGGCCTCGGGGTTTGGGGCATCAACATTCCGGTCGCCTGGGGAATGGACATACTCAACTTCGTCTGGTGGATCGGCATTGGGCATGCGGGCACCTTAATTTCCGCGATTCTGCTTTTGATGCGTCAGGAATGGCGTACCTCCATTAACCGTTTCGCCGAAGCAATGACGCTTTTCGCGGTGGCCCAGGCGGGCATGTATCCAATCTTCCACCTCGGTCGTCCATGGCTGATGTACTGGCTATTTCCTTATCCAAACACGATGGGAATCTGGCCACAGTTTCGCAGTCCACTGATGTGGGACGTGTTTGCGGTTTCCACTTACGCAACGGTCTCTGCGCTCTTCTGGTTCATTGGGTTGATTCCGGACTTTGCCACCCTGCGCGATCGCGCTCGCAGCAAACCTTTCCAGATCGTTTATGGATTGCTCGCCATGGGCTGGCGTGGATCGGCACGCCACTGGCATCGCTATGAAATGGCCTATCTCCTGCTCGCCGGGTTGGCCACGCCGCTCGTCCTTTCCGTCCACACGATCGTCAGCTTTGACTTTGCAGTCGGTATCATGCCCGGGTGGCACGCGACCATCTTTCCTCCTTACTTCGTCGCCGGCGCTATCTACGCGGGCTTCGCAATGGTGTTGCTGTTGACGATTCCGCTGCGGAAGTTTTATGGCCTGGAAGGCTTCATCACAATGCGCCACATGCACAACATGGCGAAGGTGATGCTCGCAACGGGTTTGATCGTTGGCTACGGCTACCTGGTCGAGGCCTTCTTCGGCTGGTACAGCGGCAATCAATACGAGCGCTACATGATCTGGAATCGCATGACGGGTCCTTACGCGCTTTATTATTGGGCTCTGATCCTCTGCAACATCGTCACGCCGCAATTTCTGTGGATCAAGAAGGTGCGTGCGAATCTCTTGATGCTCTGGCTGATCTCGCTGGTAGTGAGCATCGGCATGTGGCTGGAACGTTTTGTAATTATCGTGACGAGCCTGCATCGCGACTACCTGCCATCGTCGTGGGGAATGTATTCGCCAACCCAATGGGATTGGGCGATGTTCGTCGGCACCATCGGATTCTTCTTTACACTTCTGTTCCTATTCATTCGCTTCCTGCCGATGATCTCGATCTTCGAGATGCGCACGATTCTGCCGGAAGCTGAGGTGGAGGAGTAGGGGGACGCCTGGATGGAGAGACACGGAGAGATTGGGGGACACAGGGACGCGGGGACGCGGAGTTGGGGAGAAGCGGGGATACGGAGACGCAATGGCTGAAGACGATCGCGACAAATCGAAGGACGAACAGCGAGGCGACAAGCCGGAGGACCTCTCCGCGTCCCCGCGTCACCCTGTCTCCGCGTCTGCATCCTCCGCCACTCTGCGTCCCCGTGTCTCCGGGTCCGCCCCACCACTCTACGGCGTGATGGCAGAGTTTGATAACCCAACCGATCTGGTTGCGGCAGCGAAAGAAACATATGAAGCGGGCTATCGTCGCATCAATGGCTATTCACCCTATCCAATCGAAGAGTTGTCTGAGGCCATCGGCTTCACGCGCACCAGCTTGCCGTTGATCGTGCTGATAGGGGGAATCATCGGCGGGCTCGGCGGTTTTTTCATGCAGTATTGGATGGAGGTAATAGATTACCCCCTTAACGTTGGCGGCAAACCACTCAACAGTTGGCCGGCGTTCATTCCGATCACGTTCGAGAGCACCGTCTTGTGTGCCGCCTTTGCGGCGGTGTTTGGAATGCTGGCCTTAAACAAGTTGCCGCAGCCCTATCATCCGGTTTTCAACGCCCCGAATTTTGCGCTCGCGACCCGCGATCGTTTCTTTCTGGTAATTGAGGCAAACGATCCCAGGTTTAAGCACGATGAAGTGCTGCATTTTATGAAGCAACTGGGCGGCACGAGGGATGTATGCGACGTGGAAGTGTGACACGCGGGAACGTTGAGACGCGGGAGAGATGACCGAGTAGCGGAGTGACGATGGTTAGAGACCAAATCAAATCAACAGATCCATTGACGCAAAGCAACTCCGCATCTCCGCGTCTTTCTTTAGCAGCGTCTCCCCATCGCCGTGTCTCCGTGTCTCCCCATCGCCGCGTTTCTGCCCTCCTGCTCGCGCTCTTCTGCCTCCTGGTCGGCGCATCCTGCCGTGCTGATATGCAGGATCAGCCGAAGATGAAACCTTATCGCTCCTCGAGGTTCTATCGCGATGGGCTCGGAATGCGACAGCCGGTTGAAGGAACTGTCGCGCGCGGATTCCTTCGTGCTGACACCGAATTCTTTACCGGGAAAAAGCGTGGGGCTGCGACAACGCAGGCAATTACTCAAGCTGCGCCGTCCACCTCAGGAGAAATGCCGGTAGGGGCCGCCGCTTATCCGGACGACGTCGAAACCTTCCCCTTTGCCGTGGACGAGAGAGTATTGGCGCGCGGCAGGGAACGTTACGACATCTTCTGTTCAGCCTGTCACGGTCTCACAGGTTATGGCGACGGCATGATCGTGAGACGCGGTTTCCGTCGCGCCGCTTCATTCCATGATGATCGCCTTCGTCAGGCGCCGGTGGGACATTACTTTGACGCGATCACGAACGGCTGGGGAGTAATGCCGAGCTACGCAGCGCAGATCGATGCCCGTGACCGCTGGGCCATCATTGCCTACGTGCGCGCTTTACAGTTGAGCCAGGAGGGCCGGCAGAATCAACCCGCATCCCCAACAGAATCCCCGACTCCCGCAGCGCACAACACATCAGGCGGAGGATCTCAATGAACTCCGCCAACACAACCGTTGACCTGCAACGTTTTCAGCGCAGCGCCCTGATTGCCGGGGTGCTCGGTGTGGTAGTGCTCGGCAAAGGCTATTTCGCGAACCATGACCAGTTCTTCCGCTCGTATCTTTTTGCCTATGCATTTTGGATTGGAATCCCCCTCGGCTCACTGGCCCTGTTGATGCTGCAACACTTGACGGGCGGTGGTTGGGGCATGGTGATCCGGCGTCCGCTCGAGGCAGCGACGCGCACGTTGCCGCTGATGCTGGTTCTGGTCGTTCCGATAATGTTGGGTGTCCACGCACTCTATCCCTGGACCCACGAGGAAGAGATCGCGGATCTCGCCCGGCTCGGTAAGACCGCTTACTTGAATGTCCCATTCTTTATAGGCCGCACGATTTTCTGTTTCGCCATCTGGATCTTACTTGCCTTCGTTCTGAACGGCTGGTCGTGCGAGCAGGATCGTACCGGCGACAAGCGACTTGCAAAAAAGATGATGATTTTGAGCGGTCCGGGAATGGTGCTGTTTGTTTTGACGGTAACCATCGTGGCGGTCGATTGGGTAATGTCGCTCGACCCGCACTGGATGTCGACAATGTTTGGGCTTCTGTTTGTCGCGGCGTGGAGCGTCAGCGCTCTCGCTTTCGTGATCGCGATCATGGCATGGCTGTCAAAACACGCGCCCATGAATCAGCTCGTGGCTCAGCTTCACTTTCACGATCTGGGCAAGCTGCTGCTGGCCCTGGTGATGCTTTGGACTTACTTCGCTTTTTCACAATATCTGATCATCTGGTCAGGAAACCTTCCTGAAGAGATCACCTATTACCTGCCACGCACGAGCGGCGCCTGGGGCGCTATCGTCGTCGTCGTTGCGTTGCTTCACTTTGCATTTCCGTTTCTTACTTTGCTTTCGCGATCGGTTAAGCGAGACGCCGGCAAGTTAGTAATCGTGGCCGTACTGATCCTGTTCATGCGACTGGTAGATTTTTTCTGGATGGTCATGCCGAACTTTACCCAGGATCGTCTCTATCATCAGCCGACCGACATGATCTGGAACATCGCGGCGGCCGTCGGCATTGGAGGACTTTGGCTGGCCAGTTATTTCTGGCAACTCGACAAGATGCCGCTGGTAGCGATCAACGACCCGCGGTATGAAGGTGTTTTAGAACAGGCTCACTCGCACTCGAGCCACTGAGAGTTATGGGAAAGCACGGTCACAACGGCGGCGCACACGGCGACCAGCATCATGGACACATCACGGATCTGCCTGACGTGTCTTATATCAAGAACGTCGACGTGACTCATGAAACCAGCGACGTCAGCGTCGAAGCACTGCTGAAATTTGTAGCTGGGCTTACGCTGCTGACAGCAGCCACTTTCGTCTTGATGTACGGCCTCTTCAGACTGCTCGACCGGCAATTCGCGTCGAAGGACTATCAAACTCGACCCGGTCCCATGGCGATGACCCCAGAGGAGCGTATCCCGCCTGAGCCGAGATTGCAGCAGGCCCCGGGCTTTGGCCTGAAACTCGAAGACGGCACCGTCGTTAACCTCGACACTGAGAATGCCCCCGGTAAACCGCAGGAGGAGTATCGAGTACTGCGCGAGCAATGGGAGCGCATTTTGGCTACGGGAAAGCCCGACGAGTCGAGTCCAGGCGCCGGGCTGCCCATCGATCAAGCGATGAAGCAGCTGCTTGAAAACAATGCAATCAAGACAAAAACCGGCGCGGGAACCTGGGACGAGCACCTCGGCGGCGTGCCCACGGCGGCGAGCTCGGGTCGAATGATTCAGAAGGACCAGTAAATGAGAACCGCAAGTAGTAAAACGAAACTATCAAACAGACGCGCAGTGCGATTTAGCGCTGCCAGGCAGAGCCTAGCCACCGTCTGTTTGCTCTTGTTCGTTTTCTGCCTGGCTTCATCAAATGCCTTTTCACAAATTGGCGTACCGAAGGGGGGTTCTCCCCTTTACAACTCACGGCCGTACACACCGTCGGCTCCCACAGGTCTGCCAAAAGCCTTAAACGACGTCGGCATCGACCAGAAGTTGAACGAGCAGCTTCCGTTGGACCTCGTTTTTCGAAACGAAAAAGGTGAACCAGTAAAGCTCGGTGATTTCTTTGGCAAGAAGCCCGTAATGATTTCGCTCGTATATTACGAGTGCCCGATGCTCTGCAATCAGATATTGAACGGAATGATCAGCGCTTTCAGAGTGATGAACTTCAGCCCAGGAAAAGAGTTCGACGTCGTGACTGTTAGTTTCGATAGTCGCGAAAACGCCGAACACGCAACCAGAAAGAAAAAGGTCTACATCGACTATCTGCCTGAGGCGAAACGCGCCGACGCAACCACGGGCTGGCATTTCCTGACCGGCGACGAAGCGAACATTAAGCGTCTGACAGAAGCGATCGGCTTTCGCTATCACTTCGATACGGCAACCAACCAGTTTGCGCATGCCAGCGGGGTTTTTGTAGCGACGCCGCAGGGCAGGCTCGCCCGTTACTTTTACGGGATCGAGTATGCCCCCAAGGACCTGCGTTTGGGATTGGTGGAGGCGTCGGAGAATAAAATCGGCTCGCCGATGGATAAGCTGATGCTCTATTGCTATCACTACGATCCGGCTACAGGGAAATATGGAGCGACAGTGATCAATCTCATTCGTATCGGCGGCGTGCTGACGCTGGTAGCCGTGCTCGCCATGTTCATTGTGATGCGCCGCCGAGGTCCGTCTCGAATAGATCTTAAGGCTGGAGGTAACGCCTGACTTTATGCAGTCGTCCTGGCTTCCATTCATGCCGGAGAGTGCTTCGACAAATTCGGATAGTGTCGATGCCCTCTATCTCTATCTCACCGGCGTGACTACTTTCTTTACTTTCTTAATTGCCGGCGTACTCGTTTTTTTTGTGATCAAGTTCCGGCGACGCAGTCCTTTTGAAATTCCCCGTCCGGTTGCGGGCTCCCTCAAGCTCGAAACGCTATGGACAGTGATCCCGTTCATCATCGCCATGAGCATGTTCGCCTGGGGAGCACAGATCTACTTCGAGCAAATAAGAGCGCCCGCGAATACCAATGAGATTTACGTAGTCGGTAAACAGTGGATGTGGAAGCTGCAACACACGACGGGCCAGCGCGAGATTAACGAGCTCCACGTTCCGGTTGGTCGCAAGATCAAGCTCATCATGACCTCGGAAGATACCATCCACTCCTTTTTCATCCCGGCCTTTCGGATCAAAGCGGATGTGCTTCCCGGTCGATATACGACGCAGTGGTTCGAAGCAACCAAGCCGGGAAGGTATCACCTGTTCTGCGCCGAGTATTGCGGTATGAACCATTCAGGAATGATCGGGACCGTTGTCGTAATGGAGACCACGGAATTCGACAACTGGCTCAGCGGTAACTCGAACCAGCAAACACCGGCCGTTGCCGGCCAACAGCTCTATCAATCACTGGGTTGTGTTTCCTGCCACGGGACGAATGGAGAAGGCGGACGCGGCCCGGCACTCGCGGGGTTATTCGGTAAACAGGTGTTCTTGACGAATGGGCAGACGGTCGTTGCTGACGAATCTTATGTGCGAGAGTCGATCGAAGATCCGAATGCAAAACTGGTATCAGGCTTTGGCCCAATCATGCCGACGTTCCAGGGCCAGGTGACGCCGGAGCAGGTCATTCAATTAATGGCTTTCATCAAGTCGTTGCAAGCCCTACCAGCGGCGACGCCGGCTGCGAGTCCGCGGGCAAACTCGGCAGCCGGCCCGGCGGCTGCGCCACCGTCCACGGGTCAGGCGCAGAATCCCAGATAGTTAGCTGCCACGGGACAATAAGGAATTATGAGAGCGGAAGAGTCTTTCCAGTTACCGTCACCATCAAAGGTGAACTACATCAACGCCACCTACGGCCTGAAGTCGTGGCTGCTGACGAAGGACCATAAGCGCATCGCCCTGCTGTACCTCGGTTCGGTAACCTTCTTCTTTATGGTCGGCGGCATCTACGCGATGCTGATCCGGTTGGAACTCCTGACGCCCCAGGGCGATCTGCTCTCATCCACGACCTATAACAAAGTATTCACCCAGCACGGTATCCTGATGGTCTTCTTCTTCCTGATACCTGCCATTCCGGCAACGCTGGGCAACTTCCTGGTGCCGATGATGATCGGCGCGAAGGATCTTGCTTTCCCTCGGATCAATCTCCTGAGTTGGTACATTTACATCGCCGGCGGCCTCTTTACGATTTACGCGCTGCTTGCCGGCGGGGTCGACACGGGCTGGACTTTTTATGCTCCTTACAGCACGACGTTTTCCAACAGTTATGTGTTGGCAACGGGCGTGGGAATTTTCATCAACGGTTTCTCCTCCATTCTTACGGGCCTGAATTTTATCGTCACGATCCATACGATGCGCGCGCCGGGTATGACCTGGTTCCGCATGCCATTGTTTCTCTGGGCACATTACGCGACCTCGCTAATCATGATCCTGGGGACGCCGGTGATTGCGATCACCATTCTGCTGCTTGCATTTGAGCGGTTGGCGCGCGTCGGAATATTCGATCCGGCAATTGGTGGGGATCCGGTGCTGTTTCAGCATCTGTTCTGGTTCTACTCTCACCCGGCGGTCTACATCATGGTGCTGCCCGGAATGGGCGTGATCAGTGAACTGATTGCAAACTTTTCGCGAAAGAACATCTTTGGTTATTCCTTTGTCGCGTTTTCGAGTCTCGCGATCGCCGTCTTTGGTTTTTTGGTGTGGGGCCACCACATGTTTGTCTCCGGCCAATCCGCCTATGCCGGCATGATCTTTTCCTTCCTGAGTTTCGCGGTCGCGATTCCCTCGGCCGTTAAAGTCTTCAACTGGACCGCAACCCTGTACAAGGGCTCGATCTCCTACGACACGCCGATGCTCTACGCGCTCGGCTTCATTGGCTTATTTACCATTGGGGGGATGACCGGACTGTTTTTGGCCAGCATGGGTTTGGACATTCACGTGCACGATACTTATTTCATAGTCGCCCACTTCCACTACATCATGGTCGGCGGAACGTTGCTGGCCTACCTCGGTGGACTGCATTACTGGTGGCCCAAGATTGCCGGTCGCATGTATCCGGAGGGCTGGGGTCGATTTGCCGCCCTTGTGATCTTCGTGGGATTCAACCTGACATTTCTGCCGCAGTTCGTCGCCGGCTATCTGGGAATGCCGCGTCGCTATCACGCTTACCCGCCGGAGTTTCAGGTCTTCAATGTCCTGTCATCAGCCGGCGCGTCGATTCTCGGATTTGGTTTATTGATTCCGGCCATCTATCTGATCTGGTCGATGCGGTATGGCAAAGTTGCGGAATCGAATCCGTGGCATCTGCCGGGCCTTGAATGGCGCACGCCATCGCCACCGCCGACAACAAATTTTGAAGTGACTCCAATTGTGACCTGGGAAGCTTACGAATTTGCGCCGCCCGAAGAGACGCAAGTCGTGGGCAAGCTGAAGGGTACCGAGGATCTCGATGATGCCGATGTCGTCATCGGCGGCCGACCAACGAGTTAGTTTATTGGCTGGAAGTTAAGAGGAGAGCGACAGTTGGCAGTTGCAATAGAGCACGAAGCAAGTCACCACCCCGGACTGCAGCACCATTTTGAAAACATGGAGCAGCAGCGCGAGGCGGGCACACTCGGCATGTGGGTTTTCCTGGTGACCGAGGTGATGTTCTTTGGTGGGATGTTCTTCGCCTACACGCTCTATCGCTCGATGTATCCGATGGAGTTTGCCTCGGCAAGCAACCATCTCGATCTGACACTCGGAACTGTCAACACCGTCGTGTTGATTCTAAGCAGCTTTACCATGGCGATGGGCGTCTACAGCGCGCAGCTCGGCAAGCAGCGTAACCTGGTCATCTCGCTCATTTTGACGGTCGTACTGGGTGTTACTTTCCTCGGCATCAAGGCGGTCGAGTATCACGAAAAGTATGTCGACAATCTCATTCCCGGAAGGCTGATACCGAGTGCTCCGTTTAGTCCGGCTGGAGTACACCTGCTGCCCGGGGCGAATCCGCAGAAAGTCGAGATGTTCTATTGGATATATTTCGCGATGACCGGCATGCACGCGATTCACATGATCATCGGGGTGGGCTTGCTACTGGTAATTCTGTTTTGGGCCTGGCGAGGTAAATACGGCCCTGAGTACCACAGTCCGGTAGAGATCTCAGGTCTCTATTGGCACTTTGTTGATTTGATTTGGATCTTCCTCTTCCCACTGCTGTACTTGTTGGGAAGACACTTCGAACACTAGGGAAGGGTCTCAAGTCTCAAGTCTCAAGTCTCAGGCAATAAGGTGGTGCCCCTTCGAAGCTAAAGACCAAAGGATAAGATTTGAGACTTGTGGAAATTGAGACCTGAGACCTGAGACTTGAGACTCCCAAGAAGACCTTTGAGAGCGTAGAGACTCTTTGAGACTTGAGACCTGCTGAGCCATGAGCGAGCACGTTGTTCCGGTAAAAACTTACGCCCTGATTTTTCTCGCCTTGATGGTGGGAACTGCGCTTACTGTCTGGGCCGGCCAACTCGACTTTCCCGGACCGCTCAACGTAATCATCGCGTTGACCATCGCCTCAATCAAAGCCACGCTCGTCGTGCTCTACTTCATGCACGTGCGCTATAGCTCGCGACTGATTTGGGTAATTCTCGGCTCGGCGCTTTTCTGGCTGGCGATTCTGTTTGCCCTGACGCTTAGTGATTACTGGACCAGAATCTGGGGCGGCCACATGCTTCTCAACAGCTAGTCAGCGGCGCGCAACGCCATATCCCTTACCACGACCATCCCACCACAATTCGGACACTCGAGCTTGAGCGTGGCGTCAGAAGTCTTAATCGGCGTGGCGCAGTGCGGGCACTCGCCGGCGACTTCGTGCTTTGAAAACAGCTCGCTGCGCATCATGATGAGTGGCACTACCAGGCCCGCAAGCAGTAGCGGCACGCCAAAAATCAAACCCACGGCACTGCCGTTGGCGAAGGTAAGACTGATGACGAGACCGGCGATAAAGAGAACCAGGCCGAGACCAATGCTGACCGAAAAGCTGTAGGCACTGTCGAGTGAACGAGCGGTCTTCAAACCCTGAGGTCGATCTGCTGCCATGAAATCTGCCCTCCGTTGATTGAATTAAAGCAGCTGGATACCGTGGGAGACTTTGTGTTGGGTGATAATTTTTACTCCGCGCTTCAGGTGTTGTCAACGATTGTTGATCGGTCCACAGATTAAGCAGATTCCACAGCTCAGAGAAACAGCAAATCAACGAGGCCAGTCAGGGTTTCCATCGCTCTCGGCCAGCTTTGCAATCTGTGTCAGCTGCGTATCTGCGGATGGGTGTCCTCATTTGGGCCTCATACGTTCTTACGCTAAAGTACTGAGTTTCCACAGCACGCGAAATTTTTGACTGAGGTAATCAATGAGTACGTCTGCAACGAACACGGCAACCAGAACAGCTTTTGAGAATTTACTATGGCAACACGATGAAGAAGCATGGGCGGGCGCGATCACTACGCTGCTGCGTTCAACCCACGAAGTCGACAAGACTGCCCTGCAAATCTGGTTTGCTTTCTATCCGCTGTCCCTGTTTCAGGTGCTGCAAAACTCATCCGATCCCGAGAAGCTGAGACAGAAACTCCTCTTGCAGGGAAATTACTTCCTGAAAGATCAGATAGATTCTTCGCACAAGTTTCTTTACGGACATCGCTACTGGCCTGAAGTAAAAAAAGCCGTCGAGCATCATGCTGCATCGTTCGACAATGCCAACTCTCCACGACTGGCGGACGAGGTGCTGGCGGTGGCGAATAAGATTGCGTCAGCTCTCAAGGTCGAGGCTTCGCTCCTGACCGCGATTACAGCCGCTGCGTTTATGACTCTGCAGCAAGTGGGTGCGGAAGCATTCAAAGCAGCTTCGGGGAACATCGCCCTCGATCGCAGAAGCGTCAAAAAGTCTCCGGCGCAAGTGCTCAAAGATCGCGCGCGGGACGATAGCCAGGGATTGTTTGGCTTTCTGCGTACCGTGAACAAAAAGTGGACCGTGACCTACGACGAGAACGACGACGCTGCGAAGTACAAGATGAATCATATGCAGGATCTGGCCTGGGGTGCGGCGGACGACCAGACGCGCAACTGGCGCGAGGTCGATCCGCGACGCGTGGAAGGTCCGATTCCGGTGGAGTGTCGTTCCGCTTCGTGTGGGACGTGCTGGGTGGGCGTTTTGGGTGGGGCAGAAAAACTTTCCGACGTAGCGGCCCGGGAAGGTAAACAGGTGAAAAAGTTCGGCTACATCGATACGGTGGAATCGAAGCCTCTGATTCGACTTGCCTGCCAGGCCCAAACTACCGGCGCGGTGTCGATAGTCATTCCGCCGTGGAATGGCGTGTACGGAGAGTATCTGCAGTCGCTGAAGGAAGAAGAGTCAAAACAGTTCAACGGGCAAACGGATCATTAGAGAAAGCCTTACCCTTCATGTTCCGCTTCGGAAATCATTGAACGCTCCACCAATTCATCCACAGGTTTAGGTGCTTTTGTTATCCTTACTGCTTCTCGAAAAGGAGAGGCGGTCTCGCGCCATCATTGAGCGGAAGCCGCGCTCGCACTCCTTTTCCGGCTCTTGCGAACGGTACGACAGAACTTGAGAGCAGGATTAACGCTCTGAAAATCGAAAAGATAAAGCGCGACGCGAGCGCCTGACGGTGGGAGTACGCCATGATTGAGGCTCCTGAGGTTCAGGTAAGCTTCGGTGCAAGCGATCCGCGCTTACTGGAATTCGTTACCCGCGAAGGTGGACTCGCAACGTATGTTATCTTGACGGAAATATCGGCAGTCCAATCCCCAAAGTGTCTTCGAACGACTCGATGCCTGATTCGAATGACTCGCATCCAACCGCGAGTGTGAATCCGCTGCTTTTCGTCCTCGCCGCCGCGATCATTTGGAGTACGGGCGGGCTGTTTATCAAATGGACTTCTCTCTCAGGTCTTGAATTATCTTTCGGTCGCTCGCTCCTCGCTGCAATCACCGTCGCTATCTTCACTCGTCGTCTGGGGTTTGGCATTAACCGCGTCACGCTGCTGGCCTCGGTCCTGTACGCCGCGCTGCTGGTGCTTTTTGTTTTAGCCACTAAAGCCACGACTGCAGCCAACGCAATCTTTCTTCAGTACACGGCGCCAATCTACGTGCTAATCCTCGAACCGCTTCTATACAAGGAAAAGTTTCGCCGTCGAGATTTGATCGTAGTAATCGTGTGCATCGCAGGCATGTCGTTGTTCTTCGTCGGAAAGCTAAGACCGCAGGATGTGACCGGGAACCTGTTGGCGCTTACGTCGGGTGTGTGCTTCGCGTGCTACTTCCTGCTACTCAGGCATTCGACCGCGCGCGACGTCAATCGCGCATCCTCGGTAATTTATGGAAACCTGCTGATCGTGTTAATCACGGCGCCGGTGGGTTTAGCAGCCGTCTCACAACTCAATCTCAACGACGCAGTGGCGGTGGGGTATCTCGGCATCGTCCAGATCGGCATAGCGTATACGCTGTTTACCAAAGGGATGTCACTCGGGATTCGTTCTCTCGATGCGGGCATCGTCGGATACATTGAGCCGGTGTTGAATCCGCTATGGGTTTTTCTGCTTCTGGGTGAACGGCCGTCGCAGTGGGCGTTGATTGGCGGCGCGATAATTGTTAGCGCTGTGGTGGCGCATACAATTGTAAAGGCGCGAGAGGATCGGCGCGTGGTTACGGAAGGAGCTTTCTGATTAGAACACTCTACAACATCCACTGATGCCGATTTGGATAGTACTGCGGCGACCGCTGCGGATACTTCTTTTTGTACTGCTTATAGCGTGCAGCCCAATACTCGTAGCGTTTATCTGAAGAGCGAAGCGGACGATGTGGCATCTGGCGAAGGTAGTCTTCAATCTTGTGCATATTGTACGAAGCAAAACGCCAATCGTAGTTTCCTAACTCGCGTAAGTCCGCTAAGCCGTAGCCTTTGATGCGTCCGGAAAAATCGATGTAAGGATCGAAATAACTCCACACCAGGTCCCGTAAACTGCGAAACAATGGCTTCCGCCCATGCAGTCCGATGTCGCGCGAACGCGCAATCGAGCCCCACAACCCGTCTTTCTGAAAAACGAAGATCACGTGGTCCAGCAAGTCCTTAGACTCGAGATCCAAAAGCAGCGGCGGAAATCCGTGTTGCTCGAGAATCACGGCCGCGGCGACTGCCGCTTCCAGACAATACGCCTCATTCTTCTTTACTACCTCGCGAAAGGATCGCAGCGTTCCGCCGTCAGTCTCCCAGTTGTAAGGCATTTCAGAGAAGAAGCGCTGCACGCGAGCAGGCGTTCGCAACTCTTCGACCAACTGCCATTCTTTCCGGGTGAAGTCTTTGTGGGACGGCTTGTTGGGCATTTTACACGCAGACTCTGCTGCCAAAGTCGCTGACAAAATACCAAATCTCAACCACTCGAAGTGGGATTTGCAGGACAGGTGTGCGGCCTTGCCACGCAAGGGCTTCGTGATAGAAACTAATTACGACAAACTTCAAAACAGTTGCAGGCCTCGTTTTCTGTCTTTGTCTGCGCCCGCAACAAGCACTTTCAGCAAGGTAGGGTCGGTTCAAGCAAAATGAAACCAGATATTTCCATTCCGAAGATGAGTCGAGCCGAACAAGGGGCTGAGACGGAATCAAAAAGGCTGATAGAACAGATTGAAGGCGCCCTGGCAGCGGTCGCCATCCGTTCGCCCGATGATGCCGACACTCTCGACGGTTTTGCCGACAAAATTGAACGAGCCGCACGTGATCTGGCTTTTGCGATCCGCGAACTGGCGCAAACGCGTCGTAACTCCCAGGAAGATCGCGCCTGACAGAGGTCCTGCACGAAGCACCAAATCACTACCGGAGAATTGGAGAGCAAATGACTTCACTACGCACTGAAAGACTGACTGAGCACCTCGGCCACAAACGCACTGATTACGAGCTCGACAACTACGGCATCCGCGGCGCCGCACGCGTCTACTGGAATCTCACCAGCCCCGAGCTTTACGAAGAGGTGGCCCGCCGCAACGAAGGCGTGCTTTCAAATCAAGGTGCTTTGCTGGTCGACACTGGCGAGCACACGGGACGAGCTGCTAAAGACAAAGCGATCGTGCGCGAACCATCCAGCGAGCAGCACGTTTTTTGGGGTGAAGTTAACAAAGAGATAACGCAGGAGAAGTTCAACTCACTGAAAGAGCGCATGATGGCCCACGCCGCGGGCCGCGATCTTTTTGTGCAGGATACTTTTGCCGGCGCCGATCCCGACTACCGTCTGCCCGTGCGCGTGATTAACGAATTCGCCTGGCATTCGCTTTTTGCGCGGACGATGTTCATTAGCGACAGTACTGCTGCCGCCCATCGTCCGGAATTCACCATCATCAACTTTCCAGGCTTTCAGGCCGATCCACAACGCGACGGCACGCGTTCGCCCACGTTCATCCTGCTCGATTTTAGTCAGCGGCTGGTACTGATTGGCGGGACGTCCTATGCAGGTGAAACCAAGAAAAGTGTATTCACGATTCTCAACTATCTTTTGCCGCAACGCGGAGTGATGAGCATGCACTGTTCGGCCAACGTCGGTGAAGCCGGCGACGTGGCAATTTTCTTTGGGTTGTCAGGCACCGGTAAGACGACGCTGTCCGCCGATCCTGAACGCCAGCTAATCGGCGATGATGAACATGGCTGGTCCGACAATGGGGTTTTCAACTTTGAGGGTGGCTGTTACGCAAAAGTGATCAGGTTGTCACCTGAAGCCGAGCCGGACATTTACCGGACCACGGGAATGTTCGGCACGATCCTGGAGAATGTGGTTTTCGATCCAGCGACTCGCGAGATCGATCTTGATGACGCCGCGAAGACTGAAAATACGCGCGCGTCTTATCCGCTCACGAGTATTCCGAACATCGTTCCCTCCGGGCATGCTGGTCACCCGCAGAACATCATCATGCTTACCGCCGACGCCTTTGGTGTGTTGCCGCCGGTGGCGCGACTTAGTTCGGAGCAGGCGATGTATCACTTTTTGTCGGGCTATACGGCGAAAGTCGCGGGAACAGAGCGCGGCGTGAAAGAACCGGAGGCAACTTTTTCGACCTGCTTTGGGGCGCCGTTCATGGTGTTGCACCCGGGCGTCTACGCCGATTTGCTCGGCAAGCGAATGGCTGATTCAGGTGCGGCTTGCTGGTTGATCAATACGGGTTGGAGCGGTGGTCCCTACGGTGTGGGCCATCGCATGAAGATTGGTCATACCCGCGCGATGATCAGGGCGATTCTGAGCGGGTCGCTGTCAAAGGTGGAGACGAGGCCGGATCCGATTTTCGGCGTTGGCGTTCCGGTTACTTGTCCCGAAGTGCCTGAGGAAGTGTTGCAACCGCGAAACACCTGGGCCGATAAGGTGGCTTACGACCGGCAGGCAAAAGATCTGGCGCGACTTTTTAACGAGAACTTCAAGAAGTACGAGAGTGGGGTTTCAGAAGCCGTGCGCGCAGTTGCCCCGAATGCAAAGTAGATAAGGCCCTCAAGGACTGAGCCCTGACAAGAAGCAAGATCTCTCGTCAGGGCTTTTTGTCTGACCGCCAGCCATGGATTTACAACTTCGCCGCACATTGGCAATGGGTGTGCCGAGCGAGATTCCCAGGAAACTAATGAAATGTAGTTCGACGCAGGGATAACGATCCTGCACGAGATACCAACTGATGTGTTTGTACTGCGGGATCTAAGGTGAAGTGTCTAGCCGGGAGGCCAGGTTAACTGCCGGCCGGCAAGCACGTGAACGTGGATGTGTAAAACTGATTGACCGGCTTCCGCTCCCGTATTGATGACCGTGCGAAAACCTGCTTCCGAATGTCCGGCGTCGTTGGCAATGCGCGCACTGACACGAAGGAGGTGGCCCAGTAAGGCCTCGTCTCGCGCGCCGGCATCGTTGAGCGACTCGATATGATCACGCGGAATCACCAGCACATGCGTCGGCGCCTGGGGGTTAATATCGCGAATCGCCACACACCGGTCGTCCTGATGTAAGAACTCGCCCGGAATTTCGCCGGCGATGATGCGACAGAAGAGACAATTGCTTTCAGACATAGTGAATAACTCGCCCTTACATCACCGAAACTTTATTACCCGGCACCCGCGAAATCGGAAACTGACAGTGGCGACGTGACAGATTCACGAATTCGCTCGATCTCGGCGCCGACTTCCCTTAGCTTCGTTTCAATTTTTTCGTAACCACGATCGATGTGATACACGCGATCAATCACAGTCTCGCCTTGAGCCACCAACCCGGCCAAAACGAGCGAAGCCGATGCGCGCAGGTCAGAAGCCTGCACGGGCGCGCCGGTCAACGTCGTTGGGCCATCGACTGTCGCGTGATGCCCATCGATCTGAATTCGCGCTCCCATGCGTTGCATTTCAGAGGCGTGCATGAAGCGATTTTCAAATACAGTTTCAGCAATCATCGACCGACCTTCTGACTGGGTCATGAGCGCCATGTACTGCGCCTGCATGTCGGTGGGAAACTGCGGGTATGGTTCAGTGGTTACATCACAGGCAGTCAATGTGTTTTTTCCATTAGCGAGTAAGGTGCTTTGGTTTAACTCGATAATCTCGACACCAACCTCACGGAGTTTTCTGATTACGCTGGTCAAATGTTCCGGCTGGCAGTCCCTGATCTCCAACTCGCCACGCGTAATCGCGGCCGCAACGATAAAAGTGCCGGTCTCGACCCGATCGGGGATGATTGTGTGCTCGGCGCCATCGAGTGCTTTCACGCCTTCGATTTCAATCGTGTTGGTTCCGGCGCCACGAACCCGCGCTCCCATTTTGTTGAGCAGCTCGGCGAGGTCTTCAATCTCAGGCTCGCACGCCGCGTTGCGCAGGATCGTCGAGCCTTCGGCCAACGTTGCGGCCATCATCAGATTTTCCGTGCCCGTGACGGTGACTTTTTCGAACTCGATAACAGCGCCGCGCAAGCCTCCGTCTTTGGGAGCGCGCGCGACCACGTTTCCGGATTCAAGTTTGACTTCCGCTCCCAGCTTCTCAAATCCCATCAGGTGAAGATCGATGGGGCGAGTCCCGATCGCGCAGCCGCCGGGCAATGAAACTTTCGCCTTGCCAAACCGCGCGAGCAATGGGCCCAACGCCAGCACGGACGCGCGCATGGTTTTTACGAGTTCATAAGGTGCTTCAAACAACTCGATATGCGGAGCGCTGATTTTATGAGTGCGTAACTCGGGAGTTAACACCGTCGCGCCGAGGTCTTCCAGGAGCCGGCGCTGCGTAATGATGTCGCGGACGTACGGAATATTGTGAAGGGTCAAAGTTCCCGCGGTGAGCAGTCCCGCGGCCATACACGGCAAGGCGGAATTCTTTGCACCGCTGATCGAAACTCGACCTTTGAGAGGATGGCCACCGATGATGCGAAATTTATCCATGACGGTTGGGGGAAATTGGCGAGGACAGATTAAAGGAAATACTGCAAACGTGAAAGGGTCTGAACTCAAACAAAAGAGTCCGTTGTCAGTAGTCCGTTGTCAGTTGTACTTCTGTGCTAAGGGGCTACTTGCACGCAAGAAGAACAACTGACGACGGACTACTGACAACGGACTTAGTTCTTACCACCAGATCTAAAACTGACAAATCGGGTGCTTGACCGGTAATGATTAGTTCTCACCCATTCCCGTGCGCTTAATCTTGACCCCGCCGTTGGTCGTCACGGCTCGTACGGTAGCGCCACCCGAACCAAGATTCACGGCGAGTTCGCGTGTGATCCGGCCCTGTACCGTCACTGGAAAATCGACGCTTAGATTTCCATTAACAGTAGCCGTCTGAAGATGGGCCGAATAGTTTTCAGGAACAGACATCACGATCCCGCCGTTCGTGGTTTTTACATCCAGCGTTTCTCCGTCCCAACGATCGCCAGCCAATTCCACAACCAATCCCCCGTTGGTCGTGCCACCCTTAACGCTGCCGCCAACACGTCGCAGCACTACACCGCCATTCAGTGCCGTGAACTCCAGCCTGCCAATCACGTCTGAGATCGAGATACCGCCGTTGTGAGTCTCCAGCGAGACATCCGAACGTCGCGGAACGAACACTTCGTAACTTACGCTCCAATTATAGTCCTTACGAGTTTCAGGTCCCTAGGCGATGATCTTCCCACCCGCGGTCTGCACAATGATCTGTTTGGCCAAAGACTCGGCTTCGACTTGTGTCGGCGAGGCAGCCTGCACCTTTGACCGCACCAATATTTCGTTGCGATCCCAACCCTTTACGGAGATGCCTCCGTTCTTACGAGCATCGATGGAGATCACGCCGCCGGTAGCGGGAAGCGTCTGCTCCCGAATCTCGCAATGGTTCACCAACCTGTTGCTTTGCCACCCCCCGTTGCAAGTCATGCTGCCACCACGTTTATCGTCGTGGGCCGGCGCGGAAACAGTCGCAATACACATCATCGCTCCGAGAAGCGCACTTCGCCTTAACCATCCATTCATGATCGTTATCTCCTGGATTAAGTTGTCCTGATTACTTGTTTTTGCGGTCCTGTAGTGGTTAACACCGCGAGCGCGAAGGTTGTGGCAGGGAAGTTTGGGACGCGGAGACGCGGGGACATGGGAACGCGGATATGGCAGGGCACCGGGACGCACGTCGCGCCTCCTACATCGGCGTCCGTGTCTCCGCGTCTTCGTGTCCCCAAGTCTCCGCTTCTGCTATCCTACGGAATCCCTCGGATCTCAAACGCCCCTTCTAAACCTGGAGATAGGTCCATGTTGAGCCTGTTTAAGCGACCGCGGCGGGTGATGATAACCGGCATGGGCTGTGTCACTCCGCTCGGGATCGGACGCGATGCATTCTGGGATGCACTCCTTAACGGCGAAAGCGGTGTGCGACGCATTGAAGCTTTTGACGTGTCTCAATCTCCAGTCAAAATCGCCGCGCAGGTGCCCGGATTCGACTGGCAGGCGCAACTCAACCCTAAAGATCGCAAGCACGTTCCACGCACCGTGCCGCTGGCGCTGGCCGCCGCAAGGGAAGCTCTGCAGGATGCTCGCCTGGATCCAACTGATCTATCGCTCACCGATCGACGCGCGATCGGTGTCGTCCTTGGCACGGGTGGCGGTGGACTCGCCTTCACTGAACAGCAATACGAGTACTGGTACGTTGGCCCGACTTACAAGGCCAGCGTCTATACGATTCCCTCATCGACTCATGGCGGCCTTTCGAGCGAGTTGTCCATGGCCTTCGGTCTCCGAGGTCTGTCGCACATCGTTTCTACCGGCTGCACGAGTTCTACGGACGCGATCGCCTACGCCGCAGAACACATCGCAGTTGGCCGGCAGGATGTAATGATCGCGGGGGGTGTCGATGCGCCGATAGCTCCCGGCATCCTCGCAGCCTTCAACCTGATGACGGTATTGACTAACGAGTGGAACGACGAGCCTCACCGCGCTTCCAGACCTTTCTCTCGCGATCGGTCGGGCATCGTACTTGGGGAGGGTTCGTGGATCTACGTGCTTGAGGAGTTGGAACACGCAATAAGGCGCGGGGCGAAAGCCTACGCTGAGATAACCGGCTATGGCGCCACCTGCGATGCTTATCATCGGGTAAGACTCGAGGAGAGTGGCGACGAACCTGCACGTGCAATGAAACTTGCGCTCGAAGATGCCGGCCGCAAGCCCGAAGAAGTTGATTACGTAAACCTTCACGGCACTTCGACTTTGCTGAACGATCGCATTGAAACGAGCGCCATAAAACTGGCCCTGAATGGGAATGCCGGCCGCATCCCAATGTCGGCGACAAAGTCTCAGATCGGACATCCGCAGGGCGCCAGCGGGGCAGCCGGTCTCGGCGCGGCGCTGTGTGCCATTACTCGCAACGTCATACCTCCGACCATTAATCTCGATGAACCTGATCCCTCCTGTGACCTCGACTACGTCCCCAACCAGGCGCGAGAGGCCAACGTGCGTGTGGCGCTTTGCAACTGCATTGGCTTTGGTTCAAAGAACAGTGCGTTAGTAGTGGAGAGAGCTTAGGTGTTCGAACGCTTTCAAAACCGCAGTACTGAACTTGAACACATAGATAAGGGCGATTACACAGCCGCTGAGTACGAAGGCTGCCTGATCGAACTTCGGCGTGTTAACCAATGGATGGGCGACGCGCGCGCCTTGAAGGGCTCATTGTTGGAGAGCATCGACCGTAGTGGACTGCAATCATTCTCTGTACTGGACGTGGGGGCGGGCTCAGGCGAGCTGCTCCGCGTCACTGCCGAATGGGCGCAAGCAACAAACAGGCGGGCCAGTCTCGTTGGGCTGGAACTGAATGCTCGGTCCGCCGAAGCGATGCTGGAGAGTTCCGGCGATGAGGTCACGGCGGTAAGAGGCGATGCACTGGAACTTCCCTTTCACGACAACGCGTTTCACTATTCGATCTGCTCGCTCTTCACGCATCATTTCACCGACGATCAAATTGTTCGCATCCTGCGCGAACTGGCCCGCGTTGCTTCAAACCAGGTCTTCATCATAGATCTTCATCGCCATCCGATTGCGTATTACCTGTACACCACACTCGGGAAGCTGGTGTTGCACACTCGTCTGCTGCGCGAGGACGGGGCTCTTTCGATCCTCCGCAGCTTCAAACCGCGCGAACTCCGATTGCTGGCCGAAAGAGCCGGCTTCACAAACGTGCAGTTGAAACGAAGCTTTCCCTATCGCTTAGTACTGCAGGGAGAGAAGAAACCCGCCGCCGGTTCCACGACTGGGACCGCAGGCGGCCTCGCCCGCACGAGTTTTGCCTGCGAGTCCCTAAAAGTAAATTCTTCAACCCTAAGCTTGAATGCTAATCAAATTCAGCGGGCCAGGCCGCCCGCGCTCCCGCAAAAAACGGGTGTCAGTAATGATGCTGAGTCGAGCCGTAGAAGGATGGCGCCATGAACAACGAGTGTCGAAAGTTCGACATACTAATCGCGGGCGCTGGGCCGGCGGGTTCAAGTGCTGCCATCCATCTGGCTGAAAAAGGCGTGTCGGTTCTGCTTGTCGAACAAAAGAGGTTTCCACGTCCAAAACTCTGCGGCGAGTTCATCTCACCTGAATGCTGGGCACACTTTGAGCGATTGAGAGTGGATGGGCAGATGATCGCTGCGGGCGGTGCAGGACTTAGCCAAACGGTCTTTTACGCTCGACGAGGAAACTCCGTAACAGTTCCCAGTTGTTGGTTTGGCTCGGGTCGGGCTCTCGGTCTTAGTCGCGCCGCAATGGATACCACCCTTCTCCAGCGTGCGAGGGAATGCGGAGTCGTCGTTCTGGAAGAGACGCAGGCAAGTCAGCTAATAATTGAGCAGGGCGTGGTGCGCGGCGCCTCGCTCAAGACCGGCGACAACAATCGCAACTACTTCTCAGACATTACGATTGACGCAACGGGCAGAGCGCGCGCTTTAGCCCGGAAACTCGTTCCCCAGGTTCAAAACAAAAAGGCCGGTTTGGTAGCCTTCAAAGCCCACTTGAGTAATGCACGTGTGAGCGAAGGATCGTGCGAGTTGTACTTTTATCCCGGTGGCTATGGCGGCTTGAGCGCGATTGAAGGTGGCCTGGTGAACCTTTGTTTTATCGTGTCGGCTAGCGACGTCAGGCGCTGCGAATCTGATCCGGACCGAATCATCCGCGAGGTAGTTTTTAAGAATTCCCGCGCTGCCTTAGCTTTGCAGGACGCTCGTATAGAGAGCGAATGGCTTGCGGTATCGTTGGAGACGTTTGGCCGTCAAAGTTTGGTACCTGCTGAGGGAATGTTAGTTACGGGCGATGCGGCGGCGTTTATTGATCCTTTTACCGGCAGCGGCATCCTGATGGCACTTGAGAGTGGTGAACTGATCGCCGAGTCAATTGTCCGCCATCTGGGCAAAGCTCAGCAGCAGAGATCCTTCGCGGAACTCGCTTCGCACTATCGCCTCGCTTACTCAAACAGGTTCAATTCGCGCTTGCGGGTATCCAGCATGTTGCGCCATGCTGCGTTTGTGCCTCAACTAGCCGAGGCCGCAATCTTCCTGTGCAGTAACGACTGGGTGCGCCGCCGGCTCAGCCGCGCCATTCGCAAAGGTAGCAGGCGCGTTGATTTGGCCGCTCAGGTGAGAAGCTAAGTGTCAAACGGCCTTAGATTTCGGAGACTCCTTCACTTTTTGAGAACTTGCGCCAACCTGCGAGTTTGGAGTAAAAAAGTCTCGCGCTTCATGTTAGAGTGACCGGCGGCATCGGCCCATAAGATGTCAGACTTGCGGTGGTGGCGAATCACTCCCCACGCTCGCCGCGCACAACGAAAAAAGTAACCAGCAATTCCCGAAGAAAGGCCAAAGTCCATTAAGAATCTGCAAACGGGCTTAGACCATCCCGAGGTCCCCCGGCTAAGGAGAAATAAGATGATCTCTGTGTCCGCAACGCAAATGCTTAAGAACATTATTCAGATCAGTTTTCTTTTCATCGCCACGATTTTGAGCGCCGGCGTCGCTCTGGGCCAGGCCCAATCAAACGCGGCTGACCTGAATGGCTATGTTCGCGATCCACAGGGTGCTGTAGTGGTTGGCGCCCAGGTGACAGCGCGAAATCCGGCGACCAACTTTTCCCGTAGCGCCACTACCAACGATGCGGGCTACTATCAGATCACGAGCCTCCCGCCAGGCGATTATGAGATCTCGGTTGAAGCAACGAACTATAAGAAAGCGGTTGTGCCCTCTTACAAATTGACTGTGGGGGCTCGAGCCGACCTGGATGTCAGCCTGGAACTTGGGCAACTTACTGAGACTGTTAATGTCTCCACTGAGGACCAACCCATCGTCGAAACCACGCGCACGACCGTTGCGAACACCATCGAACAGCAGCGCATCGAGAATCTTCCGATCAATCAACGCGATTACCTTGGGTTTGCCACCACGATGTCGACTGTCAGCCGTGGTAACGATAGACCCATCGGCCCCGCGCCCTCGTCGGGCTTGAACATTGGCGGACAACGCGGACGCTCGACACTTGTGCAGGTTGATGGCGCGGACAATACCGATAACTCGGTGAACGCATCGCGCAGCACTGTCTCGCAGGAGGCCGTGCAAGAGTTCCAGGTGGCAGTCAACTCGTATGCCCCGGAATTCGGTCGAGCCACCGGCGGCATCATCAATGTGGTTACCAAAGGCGGCACCAACAACTTTCAGGGAAATGTTTTCGGTTTTCTCCGGCACCGCAGTTTCCAGGCGCGCAACGCTTTTGCGCCAGTCGAAGATCCCCCATTCACTCGGGCGCAATACGGCGCCACCCTCGGCGGACCGATCGCACGAGACCGCACCTTCTTCTTTGCTGCCTTCGAGCAACGTCGCCGCCAGGAATCAGGATTCTTCACGAGTAACCCGGGTGCGGGGCTAACTTCGAGCGTAACGATTCCGGCTGGCATTCTTCCAGTCGCACAAACTTTCAACAACTTGACCGCAGCGCAAGCTGCTTTTATCGGCGGTGAGTTGGCGAGCGGCGATGCGGCGAGAATTGGACGCGCCGTCGCCTATGCACACTTTGCTTCCATCGGGGCAAACATCGGCTTGAACGGTACCAGTCCCTTGATCAACTTTCTGCCTGGAGTGGGAATCGGCCAGGGCGCAGTGGTTGGCTCGCGTTTTCTATTGGCAGGAACGCCAATACCTACCGCCGCCAACAACGGGATCCTCCCGGGATTTACGACGATCGATGCTGACGGGCGGGCAGTTGGTTTTCGCGCCTTGAGCCAGTTGCTGCGCATTTTCCCGATTTCTGAAGCGACCAGCTTCTTCTCAATCCGCGCCGATCATAGCTTTAACTCAAACCACCGGCTGACCATGCGTTTCGGTTACAACCCCAGCGACCTGACCGGAATTCAGGATGAATCCCAGAATCAAACGCTGGGCCAGAACGACTTTTCGCGCACCGGCATTCAAACATTGCGCGACACGACGTTCACGACAAGTCTTAATTCCACTTTGTCGAACACGATTGTGAATGAAGCGCGGTTTAGCTTTGGCCAGCGCCACGCGACGTTTGATTCACAAGTCCCCGGCGGACCGGCTCTTCAGATCTCAGGTGCGGCATTCATCGGACCCAATCCTTTTTCGCCGGTTGATCGCACGGAGCGAAGATTTCAGTTTGCCGATAACGTGAACTGGCTGGTTGGTAATCACTCGTTCAAGTTTGGCGGCGATCTCAATTTCGTGAACGTCGACGCACGTTTCGAGTTGAACTTCCCCGGCCTCTTCAACTTTGGCGATCTCTCTGCCGGCACATTGGCGGCAGGTTTCATTCCCGGCCTGTCACCGTTTGCGCCTTCGCTTACTCCGGTGCAGTCGTACGGGATGGGCATTCCGGGAGTGTTCATTCAGGGTTTTGGCAATCCCATCAGCTCGATTAAGAACAAGCCTCTGGCATTTTTTGCGCAGGATTCATGGAAAGTTCGACATAACTTAACGCTCAACTACGGTGTTCGTTACGACGTCGAGCTTACCGACACGATCCAACCAATTGGTTTTCGAGATCCGCTGACCGGCATCAATCTGTCCGCTGCTGATTTGCTCGCGGCACAGGATCAGCTGGGCGTACAACAGGGATTTCCACGCGACACCAACAACTTCGCACCACGCGTGGGCCTGGCATGGGACATCCAGGGCAACGGCAAGACGGTAGTGCGAGCTGCCTACGGATTATTCTACGACCACCCGCTGCTTGCTATCGCGTTCAACTCCGACATCGCGGATGGCGCGCAGCAGCAGCAATACACCAACGTAGTACCGGGAAGCCCAAATCCAACGACGAGTTTCAATACCGTCCAAATCTTTCAAGGCACCGTTTGTTCGACGGCAACCATGTCGCCGTTCTGCCCACCGGGGTTAACAACGCCAGGTGTCGCGACGACTGCGCAGTACTTGCCCGGCCGGCTGCGCTTCAACGATCAAACATTCGTTGGCTTTGGACCTATTCTGCCGTTCACGCTGAACGTCGCGAAGGATTTTCAGTATGCTTACGCGAACCAGGCGAACCTGACAATCGAACGGCAAATCGGCAGAGACATGTCGTTTTCGGCGAGTTACCTCTTCGTGGGTGCTCACCACTTGCCGCACCCGCAGGACATCAACGCTCCGGTATCGGCTTCGCTAATTGAGAACTTCCGCCGCTTTACGCAGAACAACCCACTCGTTCCGAATTGCTTCCCAGCGGGCTGCCCTAACGGACGCGGTCCATTGAGCAACGCGGAAGCACTCTTCTTCGCGTTGCCAACGACCAACAGCGCGCTGTACACAGTCAGGGTTCCGGGACTGGTGGTGGTGAATAACTCGACCGGCCAGGTCATCGTCAGCCCGCCGGCCGCCAATTTCTTCCGTCCCAGCGGTCCCAACTACTTTTTGGTTACCAGTGCCACCGGTGGATTGGTGTCCAAGGCTGTGTTTGACGCGGCGCTCACCGGCTCGCTGCGCTCACCTGGTTTGATTTCGCCCTTTGCCGACGTGAGTGCTCAGCTATCGGATGGCAATTCGAGCTACAACGCTTTGAACCTTGAATTCAAGAAGCGCTTCTCCCGCAACTTCCAGTTCCTGGCGAGCTACACCTGGGCTCACTCAATCGACGATTCAAGCGACTTGCAAACGCTGTTGAAGCCCCAGGACAATCGCAACTTTCGCGCTGAGCGTTCTGATTCGCTTTTTGATCAGCGCCAGCGTTTCGTATTCAGTGGCGTCTGGACATCGCCAAATGAATGGCGCAACTCGTCAAGCATGGGTCAACGCCTCTTCGCAGACTTCACGGTCGCTCCCATCATTGAACTCTCGTCGGGTCGACCCTTCAACATAATTACGGGCACCGACGCGAATGGTGATTTACAGAGCTCCAACGACCGGCCCAGCGTGGCCGCCGACGGCACTTTGTTCGCACCGACCGCAACTCCATTCACAAGCGGCAGCCTGGGCCGAAACATGGGTATCACTCATGGCTATGCCGCGGTCGACCTGCGAGTCACGCGCGCGTTTCGGTTTGGTGAGCGTTACCGGTTGGATGTGATTGCCGAAGGGTTCAACCTCTTCAACCGCTTCAACGAAGCCGCCGCCTCGCCTTTCTTTACAGATGTGAACGTTTTCGGCGAGCGGGCTTCCAACGGCCGTTACCATAGCCGCCCGACAGCGGCGTACGATTCGCGACAGTTCCAGTTTGGTTTGAAGTTCAACTTCTAAGAACTGGGATTTTTCTTTAAGAGCGAAAGCGGCCGGACGGAAACGTCCGGTCGTTTTCTTTAGCTAACAACGGACACCAAACAGCCAATCGCTAATTTTGCAATTCTTATCTCCCTTTTCCTCAATCTCTCCCCGCCTCCCCTTCTCCGCGTCTCATTGGTTTTGCTCCCTTACCAATCTGCGCTACAGTTACTCAGCTCCATGGAGGCGAACCAAAAATGCACCTCGGGCATCCGAAATTTGGCGGTTTCCGCTAACTTTTAACCATCGGCAGCAGTAATCCCCTCTCCCGGGAAGAAACCCTTATGAACCTTGGATATTTTCGCCGAGCACTCGTAATCGGCGCCGCAGTCGCGACCTTAACCGGAGTGGTTACCGCTCAATCCAGCCGTCCCAGACGTGTTAAGCCACAGCCTGCGAAACCCGCGGAAGAACCGTTGCTTCGCCCGGAACCGCAAAGCTCTTCGACCGCTCGTACCAATCCCAATGCGCCGCTGCTCGATGTTCAACCAGTCAGACCGGTCGTAAACAACATCGCCAGTGGTGACACGAGCCAGGCGTATCAACTTCTCCAGCAGAGACAGTTTGCGGCGGCAGCCAAAGCGGCCAGGGACATCGCCGCCCAGTTTCCCAATGACCCCGAGGCCTGGAAGATTGCAGGGTTCGCTGAACTCAACTTGAAACAGTACGCCGAAGCCGCTCGGGACCTGGGGAAAGCTGTCGAGCTTCAGAGAGCAGCTCGACAGGAAGATCCGAACACAGCAGACGCGCTGGGTCAGGCCTATGTACTCTCAGAGAATTTCGAACGCGCGTTGCCGTTGCTGGTGGCTGCGACGACTCGGGCAGGCACTCAGCCGGACTCGCTGATGCTTTATTACCGCGCGCTTGCCGAATACAAGACCGGTAAGGTCGCAGAAGCGGAGCGCAGTTTTAATTCGGTGGTCAAGCTAAACGCCAAAGATTCGCTATCCCTCTTTTATCTCGCACAGATTGCGCTTGGTAAAAACGATCTCGACGGGGCGATTGCAGCGCTCAATCGCGCGACTCTGAACGATTCGAAGATGGCTTCCGCATGGTTGTTGCTGACTTCTGCTTACCTGCGCCGAGCCGGTGGCAGTGCCGACCAGGCGAAAGCCGATGCCGATTATCTGAGCGCCGTGCGTGCCGGCGAAGGATTGATCAAGGTGCGCACCGACGCGGAAGCTGTAACACTTTTTGGTCAAGCATTGATAGGTTCACAGCAATACGCTCGCGCCGCAGCCGCGCTCGAGCGAGCGGCACTGGATCCTCAGGCAAAAGGAGTAACCTTTTACTTGCTCGGCGTCGCCCATTCACGTACGAAGAGCTTTCCGAAGGCGATCGCTGCTCTGCAAAGCGCCGCAGCAAAGACACCTGACGATGTAAATGTCTTTCGCGAACTTGGTTACGCCTATGAAGTGACTAAGCAGTACGCAAAAGCGTTGTCCGCTTACGAGAAGGGGCTGGGCCTTCTGCCAAGCGACCCGGATTTCAAAGAGGCTGCTGATCGCGTACGCCCCTTCGCTAAGTAAATGCCGAGAGTAGATGCTGGATCTCAAATGTTAGTACAGCTTCGAACTCTGACTTCTGACTTCAAGGAGAACGGGAATGAAATTCTACGCAGCTCTACTTCTGTTAGCAGCACTTGCCATCAGCGCTTTTGCGCAACGGCCGAGAGCGATTGATACGAGCAGCGATAAAGATGAGGCCAAGAGTGTCCCGACAGCCCCGCAATCGGTCAAAGCAAAATACGAGGGTGGCGTTCCCACCCACCGCAAGAAAACGGATGGGATCCTTGCTTTCGATGACACCAACAATCGGCTGACTTTCCAGAACCCTAAAATGAAGGACCCGCTTTTCATTCCCTACACGGCCGTCAGCCAGGCATTTGGCGACACGCAGTCTCGCACACCAACTGCAGCATCCGTGGTGGGTGCGCTTCCTGTTCCCTACGGATTGAACCTGCCGGCGCGGTTTATCAAGAAGAAATATCGCTACCTGACCGTGCAGTTTTACGACGACGACTCTCAGATCGGCGGTCTTACGAGCTTTAAGCTGGAAAACAAAGAATTGGTCGATGCAATGGTAGCCAGGCTCGCCAATAAAGCCGGACTGGTTCCACGTGGAGACATTTTCGTACGCGATCGCCGCAACGATCCTGACAGGCAGTGGCCCTCGAGCCCGCGCACAGCATCAGGCGCCGAGATGTCGGCGCGCGTCGATCCGGCGAATAAGCCCGCTGTCTTTGTTGAGAACGAGGTTCTAAGCGGAAGAGTGATCAGCTTGCCGCGGCCGACACTCCCCGAGGAAGCAAAGGGTTCAAAAGTATCGGGAACCGTCCGTGTGCTTGTGACTGTCGATGAACGTGGCCGAGTTGAGGAGGCGGAAGCGGTTTCCGGTCCTTCGATGTTTCAGGCCGCAGCGGTCGATGCCGCTAAACTCGCGATCTTCGAACCGGTGATCAAGGAGGGAAAGCCCGTAAAAACGAAAGCCGTTATCGCCTACAGTTTCGTTGTAGGCTAAGCAATGCGATCAACGCTTCCTGGATACCGATCGCGGCGGGAACTACCACTGCGACATGGCCGTCGTTGTGGTGATTGTTCGAGCACATCGCAAAGACTTTCTTCCGCACAAAGAAAGTCGGCTCGCCATGAGAAATCTTCTCGAAAGTCTCGGGGAAGCTCAGGCAGATCCTGCGGACGCGCTCGAGCAACTCTTCACCTGAAGCCTTGGATTGGCTCATGGATTTCATAAAGATTGGCCCTAGCCACCGCCCTTGACCACATACTCGGTCATGTAGCGTCGGAGCTTTTCGCGGTTTTCTTTGAGGTACGGTGGATGATCGAGAGCAATACCTTCGTCGGGACGAGCGAGCAGGACATAGGCTTCGAGTAGGCCTTCATCGTTGAGCTTTTTCAAGAGCGCCAACGACCGGTTTGTGGGCTTTTTCCCTTCTGAAAAAGCCAGTGTAACCACACTTCTTAGTGCGTCCGCTTCTTCAGCCAAACTGTGTCGATACGCTTTCTCGTTAGGATAAGTCCTAACGAACTTCTGCTTACGCCAGGACGCTCTCGTGATTCCGTAAATGATCCACGCAGCACCGCCATCATCTTTGCCGAGTAACGCGCCGGCTTCAAGATTGATCTTCGAATTGCCCTTTTTATCGAAGGTTATATTGGTTGGAATCTTGATGTCGGGATGCGCCAGGCTGCTATCTGTTGCTTGTCCCCAACCAACCAGGCCGGAGCGCGCGAACCGATTGTAAGGCTCAGTGATGAAAGCCTCGATGTACCTAACCAGCGCGGCCTCGGTTTTCTTCTGCTTCATTAGAGGAGTCGCTGAATACCGATAGGCAGTTTCACGATTCGGATCGATCGCAATGGCCTTTTGGTACCAGACTTCCGCCTGGTCAAAGTTTCCCTGCTGAAGATAAACATCGCCAGAAAGGAGTGCTGCCTCGTAAAGCTTTGGTTCCAACTCCAACGCTTTCTGATATTTCTGCAAGGCTTCGTCGAGCTTTCCGCGCACGAAAAGCGCCTCGCCCTCCTTCATCAAATCATTAGCATTCTTATTGGTTGAGAAGGTGCCGCCATCAGACCCGTCAATCGGCAATGACTCAATCATCACGTCGACATTCGGGAAGGAAACTCCAAGTTCCCTTGCTTTGATGAACTCGTTACGGGACCTCACCCGCAGGACTTTTCTTACCTGCTCGTCCTTGGTATTGGCCGCCTGGCCCAGCAGGGCAGAGGCAAGATAAAAACGAGTTTCGCCATTATCGGGTTCGAATTGAGCAAGCTTTTCCAACAGCGGCAATGCTTCGACGTAATTCGTCTGTTCTAACAGGGCGCCGGCGCGCTCTTTCATTTTCGCGATCTCGTCGCTTGTCTGCGCGCGCACCGGCGTAATACCGATGGCAGCAAGGAGTATGACCACGCTGAGGAACTGACTAGCGAGATGAATCAGTTTTCGTGTTGTCATGAAAGGCTCCTGGAGAGTTCGTAAAATTGGTGAAGTAAACGTAAACCAGGATCGATCGTTCGACAAGTCTGAATGCTTCCGGCGGGCTTCTTCGTCCTGAGAACTTCGTTTCATACTCCGGTTCATCTTGAATCTCCCAGCAGCGCAAACCCGCTCCAGAAGTAAGGGTGTTGGTAATCGCTGGAACGCCTCAAGCTTAGTGCGCTTTGGCGCAAAGCCTCTGCTTTCGAATAGCCTGGCCCCGAAACCTTCTTTACATTGGTGTGAAACTCGGCCATCAGTTGAGTAGCTCCGGGGCCCTTCACCTCCCATCGGCGTACGACCGTCGTCGGAGTTCCTGCGACAAACCAGGACCATGCATGTCCGATGGCTGCGTTACCCGCGCCTAACCGCTCTTGTGTCATTGACGCCCCCGACAAAACAACGAGGCTCGCTCTTGACCGTAAGTTGACGATTTCCCCAAGCTGTAACAAGCCTTCATCCTGCGGGCTCGTTCCTCCACCTGCGAGTGCGATGAATGAATACATGGGGCTCGCATCATTTAACAAAGCGCGCGCGGCGAAATGCAAAACCCCAGGGCGCCCGACGGCCGCCTTTGCTCGCGCCTCGCTGGCGTCTGGACCCACGAAGACCAAACTCTGGCCCTTGCCATACACCAACTTCAGCCTTTCTATTTCTGCACCCGCTGCCGGAAACCGTGTGGCTGTTTCAACGACGTCGAGCGGTCGCGTTACATAATTCATTGCGACGCGTTGCTCGAGTTCCTTCGAAAGCAAGGGACTGCCGAATGCAGACAAGCTCCAAGGTCTCAGACGGCCGCTTGATGCTTTTCGTGTCAGTTTCCTCATCTCGCGCAGGGCTGTAAGAGAGGGTACATAGGAGATCGAGGCCTCATCGAGAAGATAGCGATCATCGGCGGGTTGCAAAGCCTCGAACGGTAAGCGCCACAAGATCCCATCTGGAACGATAACCAACCTGGACTTGCCGGCAAGCTGTTCTTGCGCCGGCTTCACCAGTAAGTCGTACAACTCGCGCGCAAGCTGACCGTAAGACTCATCGCGGCTGTCCAACAATTGCAACAGACGTGCCGTATGCTTCGCCAGTTCGCTGCTGTCGATATTCAGCCGAAAGGCCTTCGCGGTCACGAGAGATTCGCCCGCCTTCTTGCGTCCATCGCCGCCGCTACTCCGCCCTGCGCCAGGCGCTGCGGTAATGACAAACAGATAGATCTTATCTTCCGTAACCACATACTCGAGCATCGCCGTCTGCCTATCGTTTATTAGCGAACGCGTTTCCTGAACCTTCAGTGGTAATAGTTCGCCTCGATCTACTCTCAATCGGGAATGCGACGCATACAACTTTTTTCTAAATTGATCGTAAGCCACACGAGCCCGGTGCCGGCGATTCTTAAGAGCCGCAATGCGCACGCCATCTCGCCCGTGAGTGTGCCCCTCGCGTTCAAGCCGCAGATCGAGTGAGATCAGTTCGGCAATCAGTTTGCGCTCCCGCGTTTGTTCGTCGTCCGTCATGCTTCGAGTAATCTTTGCATTGCTTTGGCCAAGCAGCTCACTGAGCATCTGCACCTTGCCTCGTTCGGCATAATCGAAAGCGTCGGCCGTTCTGTCTTGCTCCAGCGCAAGTTCCACTGCCGCGTGATAAGGGAGCAAGCTGTTTCTACCTGCTCTGGTTTCGGCGCTCGAAGGTTGCGAGCGTAGCGACTCGACTATTGCTATAGCTTCTGCAAACGACTGTCCTGCCAGTGTGGGTTGGTGCAGCCGGCGCTGGGTCTTACCAGCTATCGTTCGTGCATACCAGACCGTGCTCAGGTTTTCCTCCTGGCGTGCCAGGGCCACAGCGCGCTCCGCAGAATCGAGGGCTTGCGTGAAATCACCCTGTTGCAGAAATGCGTTCGCGATGCTGGCGAGTACATCGGCAGCAGCTTCTTTATTTCTGAGCGACTCAAAAAGAGCGTGGGCCTGCTGGTAGCTTTCGATTGCCTCCGAGTAGTTACTCTGTGTCAAATAAACCGTACCGAGGCCTACGAGAAGATTTGCCTGACTCGACTTGTCATCCATTGCGAGACGCAAAGCAAGGCTCTTCCGATAGGCTTCGATGGCCGAATCGTAATTTCCTATTGTGTAGTACGCATTACCCGTTTGGGCCAACATTCGGGCCATCCCAACCTTGTCGCCAGTGGACTCAAAAAGCACGAGGCTTTTTCCGTAGTAGTCCAGAGCCTGTTGAGGGTCACCTTGCAACGCTCGCACCAGCCCGATGCTGCTCAAAGTAGCAGCGGTGGAGATTTTGTTGTTTGAGCGGTCGGCGGCAGTGAGGCTCGCTAGGTAACTTTCAAGAGCTGAACCAAAGTCTCCCCGCACTCGATGGGAGTTGCCCATTCCCTGAAGAGATGTGGCAACCCCTGCCCAATCGTTCAGCGCCTGCTGCACTGTGACATTCCTTCGGTAATACTTCAGCGCTTCATCGTAGTCACCCAGGTAGTAGTGAGAATTGGCGGCGCCGCCCAAAGCGCTGATGATCCCGCCGGGATTCTGTTGCCGTTCAAACTCTGGCAGAGATTTTTGATAGTACTCAGCAGCCTCTGCGTAATCGCCCTGCATGTAGAAAGCGTCGGCAACGCGCAATACGTTTTCACTAGTGCCGTTCGCTTCCAGGCTTTTCAGGAATGCCCTGGAAGCTGCCGCATAATCGCCGCGCGCGTAGTAGATACCTCCCATGCCGCTGAGCGCATTGGCCATCTCCTCTTTGTCAGCAAGCGCTTCAAACTCCTTGAAAACTTGCTGGTAAGCGTTTAGCGCTTCTCTGTCTTTGCGTTGCTCTTTGTAGATTAGTGCCAGGCCGGAAAGTGCTTTGGCTGACTCTGCCTGGTTTCCCACGGAAATAAAAAGTGCGCGGGCCTGCTGGTAGCGCTCCAGAGCAACGGCGTGATTACCCTGGAAGTAGTTAACGGTGCCGATGTTTAGTGAAGCAGAGGCGAGGCCTTCGCGATCGTTGATCTGGCCGGCAATACTGTGGGCCAGGGTGTAGATGTCCAGGGCTTCCGAATACTTCCCTGCGACCAAAAGACCATTGCCTTGCATAATCAACGCCCTGCGGAGCGCTATTGTCAGCAACTCTTTTCGGGCGGCGAGTAAGGTGTTGCGCTCCTCCGTAGAAGTCGTCTTTAGCAATTCGCGCACAAGTTCTCGCACTTCCGTGGCGGCCGGAGGACTGCGCTGCGCAGATTCAGACTGAGACCACGCCGCCTGAGATAAACTCAGCACGACAATCACGGCGCATAAGAGATAGTTCGCAGCCGGCATTGCGGTCGTTACGTTCTGGTTTTGTCTATCAGACACCGACGAGACCAAAACTGTTCCCAATCTCCGATAATCCACGGTCTCATGTTTGGTCATTCTGAAATTGAGCTGAGTAGTGGATGCATTAATGTCCGACATGCTTTAGCTTGTCGTTGCGCCACGACAAACTGAAGTTTGTCGGACACTCCAGACGAGACTCCCCAATATGGCGTAGGTATTAAATGCAGCGCTGCATCAGTATGTCCGTCTGCGGATCATCGCCCAACTGAAACACATGCGTTCCCACAGCCTGGAAATTCCACTTACGATAGAACCTCTGCGCGCGATAATTGTGTTCCCAAACACCGAGCCAAAGCGTGTCGTAACCATTCTGCTTCGCTTCATTGATACAGGCCTGCATCAGCGCCGCACCAACGCCGCGACCAAGACTTTCCTGCGCCACATACAAACGCACTAATTCAATCGGGGTGTTGCCAGTGACTCCCTCAACGACATTTCCGGACCGTAGCATTGCATACCCGACAGCTTCGCTACGGGCGTCAAAGCTACCAGCATCAGCGGCTCGAACTTCGTGGTTCTCAGCAATCAGGAACACACACTGGTCGTCAGCTAGCTCCGCAGTTTGCTGCTCGGGATTAAATGCCGAGGCGAGATAGGCCGCCATGTTTTCAGCAGTATTATCGGCAGCGAATGCTTCGGAGAAAGTACGCGCACCAAGTTCCGCCAGCAACCCGGCATCCTCTGCTTTGCCGTAGCGAATGGTGAGGTCGGTCGATGAAAGAGCGTTGAAAACTTCGTCACGAGCAACGAACTCGCTTCGTTCGCCTTCTTCGATGGCACGAACTAACGCTATGTCTTCGAGATTTTCCTTAAGCACTTCGAGCCAAATCCTTTCGCTGCTTCGAGAAGTCAGACAATAGCGCGCTGGACACTTCCAAGGAACCAGAGGCTATCGTAAAAAAGCTGTCTTGATGGGTCTCTTGCCGTGCGTGCAGGCCAGAACAGTGATTACCTCACCACGAATAGTAAACCAGATGAGATAGGGAAAACGGTGAACGAATGCTCTTCGAACATCTCGATGCACAATCTAATAATGAGTGGAGTCTCGGCGAGTCGGTCAAAGATCTGATTAGGATCGGCCCGTCTCGTCGTCGCGCCAGGGCAACGCCTTCATCTTAATCCAACAGAGTATCGGAAGAGTTGAGAAGATTCGCTGCAAGAGCGAACTCTAGTAGTCTCCGATGGGGCAAAGCTACCAGGGCACATCAGAAGGGAACCAATCATCTCAAGATTCCCAATGCCTCCATCTCCCTTCTAATAGTCTCGCCCGCACTCTCGATTCCGTTGGTTATATCTATATACTCGATACCGATAATATCCGAAGGTATTTCAACTGGTCCCTTATGCAGGAGGAGAATCTTGCCGCTCTCTCTGCCTAACTTACCAAGGAAGAATCCCAACTCAAGAATAACGTTTTGTCGCGCTCTGCGGGTTTGATCAGCTTCTCCACGCGTAGCAACTTCATCGTCCGGGGTTAGCAGAACAAAAACCAATTCAACGGCTTCCGCTTCACTCTCAAACTTCTCTATTAGAGTTTTGCCAAGACCGGGCATCTTCCGCAGTATTACGGGTTCGTCAAGCTTCAGAGTGTTTTGCAAGTAGTCCTTCAACTCATAAAGGCTCTGATGGTCATGACCATGCACAATGAATGAACGGATTTCTTGGTGGCCGGGCCTCTCGGTGACCGACGTTGTGCTTCCCATATACTTCCCAAGACGTTGCATCAGTTGTTCAATTTGAATGGCCCGTTCTTCGTGTTGCGGGTTCTGAACTCTCGGAAGTCCAACATGTTCTAGCTCTCTCTGTGCTTTAGTTATAGAACTCTTTCTCTTATTCAACTCCAAAGCCATCTTTTCGGCCAAGTCCTTGTTGAACTCGATAAGTCTGCTAGCAACGGCATCGACATATTGGCCAACTAGGATCGCCCGTTCGTTCAACTTTTGCTTCAGCGCTCCCTCAGGATCCTTAGGAGATAACATAAGTCTGATACTGATCCATGAACGCTCTTTATCTAGAAACGCTAGCGGGGCGCTATCGATTGAAAACCTTTGACTGCTTATTTCTTCTAGCCATTGCGCATCCCTTTCGATTGGGATCAAGAAGATGTGGCCAGTATTTCCTGTTTTTTTCTCGAAGGACCAGTCCACTGTCTCAGCAAATTCCTCATCGGCGACCATCAAGTCCGAGCGGAGAATGGGCGGCGTGATGGCAAACTCGCGAACTAGTTCTGTGAGACATCCGCTACCGCACTCTAGAATATTGCCTTTTGGAAGACCGCTGATTAATGAGAGTGCGGCATCTAATCGTTCCCGTAATTTTGAATCTAAAAGGGTATATACGAAAGGCAACTCGGGGTCTATGACGATGAGATTGGTTCCTGCTCTGGCTTCTTGGTAGTATTTTCCCCTGAGCCCGCCCTTCAGTTGAGCGAGATCGTATTCCGGTTTCAACTCGTCATTATTTTTCTTCGGCAATGCTTTCTTCATACTGTTCGCGCTCCCTCTTCGTTGCCTTCCGCCCGCTTATGAGTCGAGTCCGTTCGCCCCACCGTGTGTGGGAGAGAAAAACTACTCTGTGTCTTGCAGACCGGCCGATTGTGATTTCTCTGCGCTCCTCACCGGAGTGGTCTGGGTCAAAATAAGTCACCGCGAGAGGATCGAGAAAGACTGTCGAAGCTTCCTCAAAAGAAATCCGGTGCTTGCGTAGATTTGCCCTGGCTTTCTTTGAATCCCACTCGTAAATCACAGTTGGAGTTTATGTCAGCCAGGCTGGAGATCCCGATGAGTGAGCAGCGAGAGAATATCGTCGATTACGAGTTGGGGAGAACTCATGATGTCGGTCTATCAAAGAAGCTATTACGATCCTGAGCGAGCCGTTCCACCTCAGTCACCTCTTCTTCGGTGAAGCCGTCATATACTTGCGCCGCCAACTCAATTAAGTCGCCTCGTGTTTCGGCAGCACTTCAACGGTTAGTCTTACGCGCTGCCCCTCAGTGAATGGCAGGGAACCGTTGTTCAGAGGTTTAAAGCTACCATCCTGGAAAACTGCATCGAGAGTCTGTGTCAAGAATCGCCTCCTTCGAACACCCATTATCTACCGACTCTCGGCTTTCTGGTAGATCTCAGCACCAGCAGTGACAAACTCTTCCGCCTTTTCTTTCATACCAACCTCCAACGCCGCCTGCTCATCAATCTCTTTCTGCGCGGCGTATTCGCGGACGTCCTGCGTGATCTTCATGGAACAGAAATGCGGCCCACACATCGAACAGAAGTGCGCGAGCTTGGCGCCTTCCTGCGGCAAGGTTTCGTCGTGGTATTCACGCGCGACTTCAGGGTCGAGCGAAAGGTTGAACTGATCTTCCCAACGAAATTCGAAGCGTGCTTTCGATAAAGCGTTGTCGCGATATTGCGCGCCGGGATGGCCCTTGGCTAAATCTGCGGCGTGAGCAGCGAGCTTATAGGCGATGACGCCGTCTTTCACGTCTTTCTTGTTGGGCAAGCCGAGGTGCTCTTTCGGCGTCACGTAACAAAGCATCGCGGTGCCAAACCAGCCAATCATGGCCGCCCCGATCGCGGAAGTGATGTGATCGTAGCCGGGCGCGATGTCAGTCGTTAATGGGCCAAGGGTGTAGAACGGAGCTTCCTTACAGACTTCGAGCTGCTTATCCATGTTCTCTTTAATCAGGTGCATTGGAACGTGGCCCGGCCCTTCGATCATGACTTGGCAGTCGTATTCCCAGGCAATGTCAGTCAATTCGCCAAGCGTTTCCAGCTCGGAAAACTGGGCTTCATCGTTCGCGTCGGCAATCGAGCCAGGACGAAGACCGTCGCCGAGAGAAAACGAAACGTCGTAGGCAGCCATGATTTCGCAGATCTCGCGAAACCGCGCGTAGAGAAAGCTCTCCTGGTGATGCGCGAGACACCACTTGGCCATGATCGAACCGCCACGGCTCACAATTCCTGTCGTTCGCTTCGCAGTCATCGGAATGTAAGGCAGGCGCACGCCGGCGTGAATCGTGAAGTAATCGACGCCCTGCTCGGCTTGTTCAATCAGAGTGTCGCGGAAGATTTCCCAGGTCAGCTCTTCGGCCTTGCCTCCAACTTTTTCCAAAGCCTGATAGATCGGCACGGTCCCAATCGGCACCGGCGAGTTGCGGATGATCCATTCGCGGGTGGCGTGAATGTTCTTTCCCGTAGAAAGATCCATCACCGTGTCTGAGCCACACTTGATGCTCCAGCGCATCTTTTCAACTTCGTCATCAATTGAAGAGAGCACGGCTGAGTTGCCGATGTTCGCGTTTATCTTCACCAGGAAGTTGCGGCCGATGATCATCGGTTCGGATTCCGGGTGATTGATGTTCGCGGGAATGATGGCGCGGCCGCGTGCGACTTCATCGCGAACAAATTCAGGCGTGACGAATTCGGGGATTGAGGCGCCGAAAGATTGGCCGGCGTGTTGATGGTTGAGTGAATCGCGCGGTTCACCCGACGAATTGCGGGCGAGGGCGCCCGCGTTCCCAGCGCGTCCGAGGTTTTCGCGGATTGCGATAAATTCCATCTCGGGCGTGATGATGCCGCGACGCGCGTAGTGCATCTGCGTGACGCACGAACCTTTCTTCGCGCGCAGAGGCGTGCGGCGCAGCTCTGGAAAATCTTCAAGGCGGCCCTTTTCTTTGTGCCGCGCGTTCTGCGCCGCGTCGAACGTCAGATAGCCATCGTCGATCGGTTGGATTGACCGGCATTCATACTCTTCAACGTCGCCACGCGCAACGATCCATTCGCGCCGCAACTGCGGCAGGCCTTCACTTACGTCCGTCTGCTGAGACGGATCGCCGTACGGACCGCTCGTGTCATAGACACGCACCGGCGGATTCTCTTCCAACTCATTTTTGAAATTACGAGTTGGGTTTTGATCGATCTCGCGAAAGGGCACGCGCACGCCACTCTGTTGGCCTTCGACGTAGATGCGACGCGAATTCGGAAGGACAGTTTTAAGTTTTGAGTTTTCAGTTTCCAGATCGGTGATTGACCCCGTCGCTACCGCTCCGGGTTCTGACATTGGTTTAATTGCGGCGCTCATAATCTTTCTCCATTAAGCCTCTGTGAATCTCTGTGCCTCTGTGCCTCTGTGGTGAATGACAGCTACTCAACCACAGAGACACGGAGAGTCACAGAGTTTCACAGAGCAAGAACTAAAAAACCGCTCCATCGAAAAGGACGGAACGGTCATCTCTCATTCAGCGGGCTGCCCCGGTGGGACTCTCCGCATGATGGCTGTTTCTCCCTTCGACGGTGCTAGCCGTATCAGGTTCAAGGGGTCTCGGGACCTTGCCAATTGTTGATTGCCGATTGCCAATTAAAAAACCTCCAATCGGCAATTGGAAATCGGCAATCGGAAATATTCCGACTCTCAGCCTCAGTCATAACGACTTCGGCTCCCCCGAAACGATATTCAGTTGTCAACGCAATCGCATTCTAGAACCGTTGCAGGTGAGGCGCAACCGGCTGCATAAAGTCAGTACCGGGAGCGGTAGCGACCGGGTTCACATTTACGTTTGGTAAACTTCACCAGGTCGCTACCGCTCCCTGTACTGACTTCGTTACCTGTATAATCCT
>JBGTOA010000048.1:0-3759 GCA_041742785.1 Pyrinomonadaceae bacterium
CAGAAACCTTCGTTGTCGCCGTAGAGCGGATGCGGAACCAGAGCGTTGAAAGGGATGCCCGACTGTGCGCGGAATGAAGCGCTCGTCAGAAGCTTGAATGGCCAGCGATAACTGCCGTCAAACTTAAACTGATGCGGCCGATCATTCGGCAGGCGACCATAGACGCCGCTGAGCAGGCTGACTAGGTCGAAAAGCGAAGTGATGTTCGGGTCAGACTGGCCATTGTCATTGCGAAACAGGCCTTCGTAGTTGCCAATCAGGCTGGAATGTACGTAGGAAGCGATGAACTGATAGTTATTTGTGAACCGCTTCGTGGCCGTAACCTCAAGCGCGCGATAGTAACGACGAGCCTTACCGAAGCACTGCGCCGGAAAGGGTACCGTGGGGTCACCGGCGCAAGCCAGATCTTCCGTGGTGGTAGGTCCGCCATTGCTCCGACGGCCGGGGTTGAACATGAAGTAAGTGGTGCCATCATCAAATGAGCCGTCTTCGATGACGTGGTCTTGTGCGCGGTAAATGCCGCGCATGCCGATCACGAGGTCCCTCACGACTTCGTACTCAAAACCGGCAGTTGCTTCATTGACTGACTGCGGCTTAATGCCCGGATCAAAAGGAGTAATATGGTTACCAAGATTGCCAAAATTAGCAATCATCATTGACCCCGCTGGGCCATTCAGCCTGCTGACGTTCCCGTGGAAGTCGTTCTGAATGTTGTCGCCCCCGGCCCGGACGTTGATGTCAAGCGGAATCGGCGTTTCGATATAACGCGCGAAGTTAGCGAACAGCTTGCCGCGACCTTGACCGGTGAAGTCCCAGGTGACGCCGACGCGGGGCTGCGTGTTGCTGCGGAAATCATTTAGGTTGAAATACTCAACACCGCCGAGCGTCTTCGCTTGCTGATAGTCCCAGCGGAGGCCGAGGTTTACCTGGAGCGTTCTGGTGATCTTGAAATCATCCTGGATGTAAAAGCTCTCCGTGTTGGTTTTCGTGAACTCCCCCCTCGTATTGAGGCTGAAGTCACGAACGCGAACGACGTCGAGGATTAGGAAAGGGTTGGCAGTATTAACATTTACCGCCCCCGTGGTGGCGGTAAGGATACCGGTACCAGCAAGCGAGCCACCGGCAATTAGCAATGCGACGTTAGCCGTGCGCGAGGCGCTCGGGCAAACGACATTGGTGCCATCACGGCGGCAGATTGCGAAGCGATTCTCAATGCGCTGGGGTCCGGCAGGGTTTCCGCCGACATAGGACACGTTTGGTCCAGTTGAGCGGGTATCGATCTTGTACTTGTTCTGGTTGAACTCAAAACCATATTTGAATGTGTGCTGGCCCCAAACATTTTGGAACCTGGCAGCAAACTCCATACGATCGCGATTCTGCTGCGACTGGAGGCCAAACCCCTGACGCACAAAGTTGCGCTGAATAACGCCGCCCGTGCCTTCAACATAGGCGAGGCGAAGACCGCCTGCGTTAGTGATGTTGCTCTCAACCGGAGTTACAGCTGCCCCTCCGCGAAGGACGGCGAAGCGGTCGGTAACGAGCGATTGAGCACCCGCTGCATCGGGAATCGTATTGGCCCTCTGGAAGTGCAGTCCACCAGAAAACTCTGCGGTGAAGTTCGGACTAAATGTCGAGTTAAGACGTCCGGCGTAATTCGAACCACCGGTCTCAGTAACACCACGGAAGCTCGCAGGATTGGCGCCAAACCCAGAGAAGCCAAAGAGATGGCCTTCTTGTTTAGTGAAGTCACCAAAGGTCGAGAAGGTAAGCGTGTGGTTCTCGTTGATGCCCCAAGTAAGTTTGCCGGCATAGAACGGAGTCGTAATTTGGTTCTCGACTTGCTGCAGGAAAGTCTGGGTTAAGAAGTAGTTTTTGCGGCGCTGTGGATTGAATGCACCGAAGAACCAGAGCTTGTCCTTTACAATAGGACCACCGATATCAAAACCGGCATCGATCTCTGAGAAACCGGTTGGGGCGGCGCCAGTGCGCGGAATCGCCGTGGTCTTGATTTCGCGGACGAAGCTGCTCGGATTGAAATAGAGGAAGGCATCGCCGCGAATTTCGTTACTACCGCTTTTTGTCAAAACGTTAAAGATACCACCCGTCGATTTCCCGTACTCAGCGCCGAAGGCGCCAGTTTTGATTTCGACTTCCTGAACAAACTCGAATGGCAAATTCGCACCCGAGCCACCAAAGGCCGGATCCGAAACATTAACGCCGTCGAGAATGTAGTTATTTTCCGGACCAGATGAACCGGCAACCGATGGGTCGCGGTCACGGCCTGATGAGTCACGCAAACCAGACCGCGTCACTGTAGGCGCGATGCTATAAAGGGACTGGACCGTTCGTTGAGTCGGAAAATTCGAAAACTGCTCGCTCGAAACGTTCGTTCCGGTCGAGTTGTTGGTTACGTCAACGGCCGCACCTGAGCTGGCGGTGATTGTAACCGTTCCAGTGGCACCGGCGGGCTGCAATGTGATTGCGACAAAGGAGGTTTTCGAGAGGTTCACCTCCACGTTGGATTGTTCGAACTTGCCAAAACCTCTGGTCTCCTCAATTGCTACTGTGTAGCGACCGGGAGGAATGTTCTGGAAGCGATATATACCTCCGTCGCTCGTTATTGCCGTCTGTGATCCCATCAAATTGGAACCTGTAACGGTGACAGTCACTCCAGGGACTGCTGCGCGATTGACGTCAACCACTGTGCCTTCGATCGAACCTGTCGTGGATGTCTGGGCAAACGCCGTAAAGGCGAAAACCAGCACCAACAGCGACAGGTTAATAAATCGCAAGCTGTTTTTCATGCTTACTAATCCTTTCTTTTTGAGTAAATCCTGAAATAAGCCCCATGCCGAAAATGCTTTGCCAGGGTTCAACCCTCCAGAAAGGGCCAGTCGGCAGGGAAAATTAGCTAACTCTGGTGAAAATCTGATCATAGCCGAGGGCAATTTTGCAACTATTATGCCCAGCAACCGAGGATCTGGAATCTTCGGATAATTGTACGTTTGGCGGGAATCTGATTGAGACCCACCCAGCTCAAATCCAAAAAAATGGGAACTATCCATAAATCACAACCGGGGTTCCAGTGGGCCAATGGACTGTCTGCACCGGCGGCTTTCAAGCCCGATTAGACAACTAGCAGAGACAGCTTCACCGGCCAGTGTGTTTCGAGTATCGATCTTCACCGGCCTCGGTTCCGAGCTCTGCTGGCGACAGTTAACCAAAAGATCGCCACTCAGGATGCGAAATGCAATCCATGAGCGCTGGCCAAGTAAAGACTCCGGGCATCGCCGCGAATCAGCGGGAAGCCAGTGACGCCTGCAGAACGCCTGCGGGCTTTCATCATGATAGACTTGCCGCAGTGACAGAACGCATCTACAGAGATCCGGTACATAACATCATTCGACTTCGGACCGACGGGCGTGAAGGCGAGTTGATGATGCGACTGATTGATAGCCGGGAGTTTCAACGGTTACGTCGGATCAAGCAGCTCGGCCTCGGGCTTTATACCTACCAGGGCGCGGAGCACTCTCGTTTCACCCACTCGCTGGGCGCGTTTCATTTAATGACGCGCGTGCTGGACCAACTCGGGGAGCGATACAGCATCTCGGACGACAACCGCGTAGCTGCCCGGGCCGCCGCGTTACTTCACGACGTGGGCCACGGCTCTTTCTCGCACGTGATGGAGAAGGTCCTCGGGTTTCACCATGAAGCATGGACGGTGCAAGTGGTGATGAGTGAAGAGACCGAAGTGGGAAA
>JBGTOA010000061.1:0-98076 GCA_041742785.1 Pyrinomonadaceae bacterium
GAGACTGGTTGTTAGGACTGGGAAATTTCATCATCACCGAAGGTGTTCGCTAATTCCAGCCCAGGGTGTCCTACCCTGGGAACATACCAGTTACAATTTTCTCACTCTGTAGGAGTCAATGAACCGAAGAGACTCTTTCAGAGTAAAACAAAATCAATGACGCTTTATGGTCCCAGGGTAGGAAACCCTGGGCTGGAATTCGCCAACACCTTCGGTGTTAAGTCTTTCTCTCCAGACTTCGTGAAAGGGGTTCCGCTCACCAATACAAATAGGCGGAACGAAGGGCTGCTCATCGCCTTACCAAGATCGCGGCTGATCGTTCAGGCAGGGTCACCTTTAGCTTGCCATTCATCACCCGCACCTCGCGGCTCACGCCAAGTTGATCGACTAGCACCATCCCATCAGTCAAACCCGCCGCCGCCACTTCGAATTCAATCTGTGCGGCCTTCCTCTCGTTATTGATTACTATCAGGACTGTGGCGTTCTTTGTGCGCCTTGCATACGCATACTGCTGTTCAGAGACGTGCAGGTTCAGCAGCGCACCTCGCCGCAACGACTCGAGTTCATGTCGGAGTCGAGTCAGAGTCTGAATATGCTGAAACACTTCCTGCTCGTCTTTGGTTCGCCCTTCACGGGTAAACGCGTTTCGTTTGTCGCCGCGGAAACCACCGGGAAAATCTTTTCGAGTCGTTGGCTCATCCGGCCCGGTCATCGCCAACTCGTCCCCGTAATAGAGTTGCGGTATGCCCCGCGTCGTTAGCAGAAACGTGTTAGCGAGTTTCAGCCCGTCGATGGTGGCGCCCTTCTCACTCATGAATCGGCCATCATCGTGTCCGCCAAGTAGTGTCACCAGAATCTCAGAGTTCGTGTAGAGGTGGTCCGCGGCAAGAATCTTTGGAATTGCATCGAGGTGTTTGTTCTCAGCGAACGCGTGTCTGATGGGATAGAAAAGCGGAAAGTCGAGCAGCGAGTCGAGACCTGAGTCCACACCATCAAAGCGCACTCTTCCACCCTGGAAGAAAGAGGTGTGAACAACATCGCTGTCTTTAACTTCGCCCACAACTCTGAAGTTTGGAAACTCACGCTTCAGCGCAAGATTCCATTTTCGCCAGAACGAATTCGGCACGTACTGCCAGGTGTCCATACGAATGCCGTCCAGCCCGGTAACGCCGATCCACCAGAGCGTGTTTTGAATCAGGTAGCGCTCAACTTCTTTATCGTGTTGATTGAGGTCGGGAAGGAAGTCGAGGAACCACCCTTCCATCGTTTCGCGCTTCAACTGGTCAACCGGGCGCGGATCATGGAGCACCCAGGTTTGGAAGACGTTCTTGAGATGATTGCCTTTGGTCCCATTGAACCAGGTTGGCGTTGGCGGATCGGCTACCCAGGGATGATAAGGCCCGGTGTGATTCACTACCTGGTCCTGAATGATCTTGATACCCATCCTGTGAGCGGCGAGCACCAGTTCCTTCAACTTCGCAAGGTCCCCGAAGTGCTCTTCAACTCCATAAAAATCCTGCGGGTTATAACCATGGAATCCGGTACTCGGTTTGCCTTCCTTGTGCTCGATGTCATTCAAGCGATCGTAGTTGTCATACCAGGGAGTTAACCAAACAGCAGTTACACCCAACTCTTTCAAGTACGGTAAACGATTGATGACTCCCTGCAAGTCGCCGCCGTGGTAGTAAAACTTGTTCTCGCGATCATAGATTCCGCGAGACCGCGCCGGGTCATTGTTGAACGGGTCGCCATCGGCAAAACGATCGATCATTATGAGATATAGGACGTCGTCCGGCGAAAACCCCTGGAAATTGTCGGTGCGATTCAGTCGCGGAAGGACCTCAAAGGGAACTCTGGTTGATCCGGCCGGTGTCGTAATCCTAAGCGAGTGTTCTCCAGTGGGCGCGTGCGGAGCGACGATCACATCGACAAACAGGTAGGTGCCAGGTACGTTGATCCGCGGTGGACTTACCACTCGAAGACCCGGGCCGAGCGCCTGGACCCGAGCGCCTTGCAAGTTCGTGCCACGTACCAGCAGCCTGACGGGATTCATTGAACTCTGTCGCCACCAACTGGGCGGATCGATCTTTGTAACTGTGGGTTGGGCAAAGCAGACCGGAAACAGGCACAAGGTGAGTAGAAACGTCCTGAACAAAACCGACGGAATTTTCATAAGGTTTTGGTCGCCAGATTTGTTCATCACTCCACTCGACACCGGTTATCTTTCAGTCAGAAAGACGGACCTTTCCCTCGCCTGCGCTAAAGAATTCACAATGGAAATTTGGGGCTGCGGAACAGCGGCCGTTATTTATCAGCGTCACCTGCGGTGGGAGGCAGAGAGTCGTTTCTTCCATAGAGCGAAACCATCTCCCTTAAGCGCCCCGCAATGTCGTGAGTTAAGGCGCTCGCCTTGAAGCGCCACGACCAATTTCCCTGGATGCTGTTCGGCAGATTCATGCGCGCCTCGTTTCCTAATCCCAGCACATCCTGCAACGGAACGATTGCCGTGTTTGCAACCGACGCGAGCACCGTCCGAATGAAGTCCCAATGGATCTCTTTCCCATCCGTGTTTAGGTAATCCAAACAAAACTTTCGCTCGCGTGCGATCTGTTTTGCATCGCGCGTTGAACCTTCCCCCGCAGCGCTGCTGAACCACCCTACTGTCGTGTCGTTATCGTGTGTGCCCGTGTAGGCCACCACGTTTTGAATGTAGTTGTGTGGGAGATCGATATTTTTGGTGTCGCCGCCAAAGGCAAATTGAAGGATTCGCATCCCCGGAAAACCAAAAGCATCACGCAGCTCCACCACATCAGGAGTGATTACTCCCAAATCCTCGGCAATAATTGGCAGGTCGCCAAGCGCACTCCGGATTGCGGTGAACAGTTCGCTACCCGGCGCTTCAACCCATTGCCCGCGTTCCGCCGTCTGGTCACCACCCGGAATTTCCCAACAAGCCGCAAAACCTCGGAAGTGATCTACGCGAACAATGTCGACCACTTGCAATGTCGAAGTAACTCTTCTGATCCACCATTTGAATCCGTCGCGCAGCATGTGTTCCCAGTTGTAAAGAGGATTGCCCCACAGTTGTCCAGTGGCGCTGAAGTAATCGGGAGGCACACCCGCAACGACGATCGGCACACCGGCATGGTCCAGTTTGAACTGCTCAGGGTTCGTCCAAACATCAACCGAGTCCTGCGCTACGAAGATCGGCAAATCGCCGACGATGCGGATGCCGAGTTTATGGCAATAGGATTTGAGCGCAAACCACTGGCTAAAGAACAGAAACTGATAGAACTTTTGCGCTTCGATCTGATGCTGCAGTTCAACTCGCGCGCGATTCAACGCCAAAGGTTCGCGGCGAACCAGTGCCGGTTCCCATTCATTCCAGGCGACACCGCCTTGGGCATCCTTAAGCGCTCGAAACAGTGCGTAGTCATCAAGCCAGTCAACCGCGCTCTGCTGGAAAGTCTCGAATTCGCTGCGCAGGCTGGTATTCGTGGTGCGTTGATATTTCTCGAATGCTTTTCGCAGCAGCGCTTCTTTGAATTCGTGTGCAGCGACAAATTCAACTCGCTCATCGGAAAGGGATGGAGCGGCAGACTCAGCTTTGGTCAAAAGTCCTTCGCTAACCAACCGGTCCGGACTTACCAGCAGAGGGTTACCGGCAAATGCGGAATAGCAGGCGTAGGGGGAGTCGCCGTACCCGGTTGGGCCAAGCGGCAATACCTGCCAAAGACTCTGCCCCCCGGCCACGAGAAAATCTGCGAAGTCATAAGCTGCAGGTCCGAGGTCGCCGATGCCGAACGGTCCCGGCAAAGAAGTGGGATGAAGCAGGATACCGCTTGACCTGGGAAAGTTCATGACTGGTTATGAATGGTTCTGATCAGTTTATCCCTTGAGGAGGAATTCAATTACTCATTTCAAGAGCGGGAAAATCGCTGCAGAAGCTTGAACGCTCCGAGTCACATCCCTGGTTTCTGCTCCGAAGGAGCAAGGACGCCTGCGTCGAACCTCACAATCCAACCTCGAAGGGTCTTACTCTTTTGTTCGGTGCTCCTGCGAATTTTCGCTACTTGATAAGGAACGCGACCGCCGTTTGCGGCGGTAACGTTATTGACATCTTTCCGGCGGCCACTCGACCTGCGCCCGTGGTCCCGAACAACGTTTTCACTTCGCTGCCGTCCTTCAGACCAATGCTATCTGCCGGCAAAACGACCTTCGCCGGCCGCGCGGCAGTGTTGAATCCTATGATCACTGTCTCATTCTGATCCTGCCTGGCAAACACATAAACTTCATCGTCGTACTGAAGGTCGATTAGCTTTCCGCGTCTGATTGCTGAGTGATCTTTTCGCAGCTTGATCCAGGCGCGCGTCCAGTTAAATATCCGACGTTCGGAAGCGGTCCTCTCCCTCGGCTCGAACGCACTACGCGCATCGCCTGGAAATCCACCAGGGAAGTCGCGACGATTATCCGGATCGTCCTTCCCTTCCATCCCAATTTCTTCGCCGTAGTAAAGTTGGGGCGTGCCGCGCATGCTCAAAACAAAGGCCATGTGCATCATGGCGCCTTCCAGACTGGCACCCGGCAGCGACATAAAGCGAGGGGTGTCGTGATTGTTCGCCATCGTCGTGAGGCGCGCAGGATCGGGATAGAGCGCGTCATACTTTAGCTGGTCCCGCAGCGCGCGGAGCGGCGCTCTCTTCGTAAACGCCAGACGCGAGGTTTCCCATAACGGAAAATCAAAGACTGAATCGAGCTTCGTGTCTATGCCGTCCCACCCGGCACGGCCACCCATGAAGAAAGCGGTTTGCGCTGGGCTGATGTCATAGACTTCGCCGACCATCCACATCTTCGGGTACTGGCGATGAAGAGCGTCGGACAGTTGTCGAATAAAAAAACGCGGCAGGTACTGAATCGTGTCCTGACGAATGCCGTCGACTCCCGTCATGCCCAACCACCAAAGTGAATTCTGGATCTCGTAACGGGCGACTTCGGGATTTTCCTGGTTCATGTCGGGCAAATCGTCACTGAACCACCCGTCAATGGTATTTCGTACCTCAGCCTGATTTGCATGAGGCGACAACAGCACGCTGTTCTGAAATTTGTTGAGCGCGTGCTCGGCAAGCGTGCCGTGAAACCAGTTTGGGAGCGGCTGGTCCGCAACCCATGGATGACGGGAGCCGACATGGTTGGCAACCTGATCCTGGATAATCCTGATTCCCAGTGCATGTGCCTTATCGACGAGTTCACGCAGTGTCGCCATATCACCGAATCGATCCTCGACTGCGTAATAGTCCGTGGCATGATAACCGTGATAGTAAGTGTGCGGACACCATGGCTTGTCGCACTCATTCAATCCATTCCAGTTGTCATACCAGGGCGTGAGCCACACCGCCGTGACTCCCAAATCCTTCAGGTACGTGAGGCGATTGATGATTCCGCGAAAGTCTCCTCCGTGGAACCCGCGCGGGTTTTTACGATCGTTCGCGGCAGCCGAAGTGCCTGCGGGCCGATCATTTTGCTGATCGCCATTGGCGTAACGGTCGGGCATGATTAGGTAGATGACGTCATCGTTGGTTATTCCCTGAAAATTTTTCAGCGAATCCGGCGCGTTGCCAATCCAAAACGGAATGATCGCGTGGCCACCCGCGGTCTGCACGGTGAGTGGGTACGATCCGGGAGCTGCGCCAGGTTCAATACGAACGTCAAAGAAAAGATACGTGCCGTTTTGGTTAACCAGGATATCGGATACCTGGAGGTTTGGGTGCGTGGAACGCACGGTGGCGCCGGAAAGGTTCTCTCCTTGTATGAGAAGTCTAACTGGATTGATGGAGTGTCTGGCCCACCAGGAAGGTGGTTCGACTTTCTTTACTGACGGCGGGTGCGCTTGAGTCGCGGCATTTATTGAAACGAACAGGGCGGCAGAAACGATCAGGAGCGCAATGCAGCTAACAGATCGTCGCCCAAAATAAAGATAAGAAATGATCTGGGTAGCATGAAGATCGGTGCTCATTTATCGCTAACCTTCATCCTTTTATCCTTCACGTCCTAAATCCCTAATCCATGCCATGCGAACTAGTTGCGAAATCGTCGCATGCGGTCTGCCAACAGGCTGATCTCGGCTTTTGTTAGTTTCTTGCCAAAAGCCGGCATGCCGCCCTTGCCACGAGCGATGATCGAACGAAAGCTCTTTGCGGACGTGATGCTCGCGTTCTCTTTCCACCAGTTCGGATCGGTTAGGTTGGGAGAATTGAAGACCTGGCCCATTGTCGTATCGCCGCGTCCATCCGGCCCATGACACCGGGCACAATTCTGGTTATAGAGATCGTCAACTCTCTTCCGTGATTGCAAAGAGGGTTTGGAAGTCTGTGCAGCAGCTGAAGCCGATGACGATATATCAGCCGCTTCGATCTCTTTGTCGTGCAGGAAAGCCGCAGATAACGCGAGAATGGCGCTACAAAGAGCACCGATAAGAAAGCGCCTCATGGTAAAGAAGTTTCAGGTTTCGAGTTTCAAGTTTCGAGTTTCAGGTTTTAAGTTTCGAGTTTTTAGTTTCAAGTTTCTAGTTTCAAGTTGATCTCAGGTCTCAGATCTCATCTTCTAAGACTTGAGACCCGGAGACCAACTTGAAACTAGAAACTAGAAACTTGAAACTAGAAACTCGAAACTAGAAACCTGGACTAGCAACCTGGCTAACTTCCTACTCCAGCTCATGCACGTGCCAGAACACACTCTCTTTGCTCATCTCTGGATGCTTTCGCAAGAACGTATTCGCCAGCGTTAAAGCTGATGGGTCGTCCTTTAAGTCAGCAAAGATCTTCGCTTCGCGCCGCGCCTCATCATTCATGCCCAGCTTCCGATAGACCAGCATCAAGTTGTAGTGCGCGCCGATGTCCTCCGGATCAATCTCCAGAATTTTTGTGTAGCACTCGCGTGCGCCTTGAAAGTCATGGCGGATCTTACATAACTCCCCAAGCTGCTGCAGAGACAGGCGATCGCGTGGGTACGCCTCCAGAATTTTTCGTATGTTTTTCTCGGCCTTATCCAACTCGCCAAATCTGGTCAGCACTCGCGCCTGATGAAACAGCGCGCGCATGTTCTCCGGGTTGGATTTCAAAACTGACTCCAGAATGCCGGCGGCTCGATCGTATTGGTCCAGTTCGATCAAACCCATCGCCTGGTTTACCTGGGCCATGCCGCGATACTTCTCATCAAGCTCGGCGGCGTGAACAAAAGCATCGATCGACAACGGAAACTGCTTATGATCAAACAGCGCTATGCCGTAATTGTTCCAACGGCGCCAGTCGGGCATTGAATTCCTGGGAAGCTCAGCAGCTGTAAACGCGCGATTGTCGCCAATACGCAGCGTGTAATCAGCGGTGGCCATGTTCACGATTGGATAGTCAACTGATTTTCCGAGCGCGTAATCGCTGAAGACCCGCGTAAAGCGGCGATATCGCACCCTGGCAGTCAACTGCAACGCGCCAGTCGCGTTCGCAGGCACGCGAAACTGATAACGCGCGAGATCTGAACGTCCCGAGTGAATCTGATTGTTCTGAGACACGATGCGCGTGCGCCAGATGTGGTGTTTGTCGTTGAAACTCCCGTCGGCTTTGACCAGGTAAGTCTTGTAATTGTGCGCCGACTCGTCGAGATGACCATTCGACTTAATAAACCCTGAGCGATACAAAGGCCTGCCGTTCTCTTCCGCAACCACGAACTCGACAAAGGCTTCGTAGAAATCACGCAGCTCTGGTGGAAATGAATGGCCGATGTTCTTGTTCGTGATGACGACCTCAGCTGTGATGCGGTCTCCCGGTGCGATCCGAAAACCGCTGCGGTTGAGCGGCGCAATGAACTCTTCGGAATTAACCCCGGCAGCCTTGCGGCGAACGGCAAAGATGTCGATACCGAGAGCATCGTTTTCTAGGAATTTCGTTACGGCATCCAGTTGTTCAGGCCATTTGTAGAAGAATGGAATCGCGGTATTCGCCGCTGCCCAGCGATGCGAAGCCAGTTTTCCTTCCTTTGCCGAGACGTCAAACAGTGGCGCGGCCTCCCGCTTCATGTGGCAGGTGTTGCAGGTCTCCTTGTCGCGCACGTAATAAGGGTGCGGCGACTCTTTTGAAAACGACGACATTTGCAGCTCATCGCCAACTGAGAAAGCACGCAGAAACTTGTAGTCGTTCAACTCGCGAGGTACTTGCGACTTATGACAGGCTGCACAAAAATCCGGCGACTTCAGCAGCGGTCGCATCATCGCGCGCCGGTGCGAGGCTATATCGTCCAGCACCTGCTGGTCGGTCACTTGAATCAGGCGAGTACCGTCTTCCTTTACCAGTAACGCCGGTTCAGCCATGACGTAGCCGCCGATGCCGCGGCCATTGACCGACTGTATTGAATGGCAGGAGATGCAGGAAACACCGTCGTCGTCAAACGGACGTTTTACTTTCGAGTTCTTTGTCAGTGATCCGGTGAACAACGCCGCCGGGTTATGGCAGGACTCACAATGACGGGTAAATTCAATTCCCCTTTGCGAGGTTAGGTCCTTCACATTCTTTTGATAGAACGGCTCACGAAAAGCGTTGCCGTGGGCAGACTGCCGCCATTGAGTGTGCGAATCAGTATGGCAAGTGCCGCAACGTGATGATGGAAGAAACTTTTCCCCCGGGATAAAAGTTCCTGACGTGGTGGCCGCGTTGCTCGGCGAGAACGGGTTCGCGCCAAACTTGTAATCGTACGTCCTCGAGATTTCCTCAGCGTAAGCACTGTTCGTGCCGGCGTTGCTCACATACGCACTGCGCACCATGAGAAGTGAAATTACGGCCAACACGACCGCGAAGACAATTAACCTTAATGAGGTCCGGGGTAACATCGAATTTTTATTACTGTACATGGTTGTTGTGAACTTACGGGCTGGTTGGCTTATTAGTATCTCCAGTCGCAGATCCCGGTAGTGGGGGCAACACGTCGCTCTCTGTGGCTGCCCCGGTTTTGACACTCACGCCGAGCGGGGTGGCAGCATGTTTGTTGGCTTCCTCAAACTCTCTAAACACCGCCAACTCTCGATCTGCTTCGGCCTTTCGCTTGAGTCTCGAGTAAGCAAGAAACAGTTGATAATGAACGCCTGCATCCCTGGTGTTCAACTCGGCGCCGCGTTTCAGCACCGGCAACGCTTCCTCGTAGCGTTTTAACTTGACCAGCAAACGTCCCAGGTCGTGATGCGCAGGAAAGCTTTCTTTATCAAGCTGAATCGCACGGCGCAACAACCGCTCCGCTTTCTGATGCTCACCGCGCTGGCTGGCGATATAACCAAGGCTTGCGAGTGCGTCTGCATTTTCGGGTTGTAACTTGAGCGTTGATTCAAACGCACCAACCGCTTCATCGTAGTGCCCCTCAGCGCGTGCCGCGTAACCCAGCAGAAAGTAGAGATTCGCGCTGTCCGGAAAGCGAGTTAGCCCTCGAGAAAAAGCTTCCCGCGCCTGCGCATAATGTTGACTGCGAAAATTCGCAACGCCCAGGCGCAAGTAATAGATCAGCTTCGAGGGATCCTGCGTCACCGCTTGCGCGTAGTACCGGATCGATTGGTCCGCTAACTGCTTCTTAAGTAACTCTTCACCGATCAGGAAGTTTACTTCGGCAAAGACAGGTCGCAGTTCAAGCGCTTTTGCCCAATGGGTGAGGGCTGATTTGCTGTCACCGCGAGCGGACGCAATTAGACCCAAACGGTAATAGATCTCAGCTTTGGCTGGCTCCAGCGCAATTGCCTCAGTTAGAACCCGCGTTGCTTCGTCGAGCCGATCCAGATTGTAAAGAGCGATGCCAAGATTATAGAGCACCTCGAACGTATTCGGCCGGAGTGCGTTGGTGCGTTCGAAGAAAGATACCGCCTGATCGTATTGATGCGCTTCAGCGAGACTCAGGGCCAGCGTGAAGAGCGTCCTTGGATCGTCTCCGACTATTTTTTCTATCCGGGCGGCAAGAACCTTAGCGTCCTTTTCCCTGCCAACATGCGCGTAAGCATTGCTCAAAGTCAAAAGCAATCCGACATCGGCCTGCGCTGGTGTGTCCGCTCCGGATTTAGCAGCGGCACTTTCCAGCAGCGGCACTGCTCGCTGATAGTCGCCACGGCCAGCGTAAAGTGTTCCGAGATTGAAGATCGCCTGCGACTGGGCCGGATCAATTTCTAACACGAGCTCAAAAGTCGCGATTGCCTGATCGACACGCTTCGTCTTTGCCTGTAAGACGCCGAGATTCGCAAGTGCAGATACGTTCTTAGGCTGGAGCCGTAGTGCTTCGCGATATGCATTCTCGGCACCGGCGGGATTGCCGCGTTGATCGAGAATTACACCCAGCAGAGTGCGCGGCCGGGGATCTCGCGGGGCGCGCCCCACGATTTTCCGGGCTAGAGCCTCGGCTTCTTCGAGGTTTCCGGCACGCAGAAGATCAGCCGCCTGAACCAGCTCAGAAACGATATCCGAGGTTGCTCGCGAAGGGTTTTTATTATTGCTCGGATGCCCAGTCTTTCGCGCCGTTTGCGCGAGCGTAGCCGACATACTCACGAAGAGCACTACCACCAAAGGCACCCATGACCGCAGATAAAACCTAATGCCCGTCAAAGCCATTGCCGAATTCTACCGAGCTTTGTCGAAAGACGCACATCGCTGCGTTCTTAAAGCAATCGAGCGGCAGGGGAATGGGAATAGCATACCTGCCACTCGAAGACTTTCAGGAAGTCACACCGGAGCTAGAAGATCAGCTTCAAGGAGAACTCCATCTGCCGGCGTCTTTGCTCACTGGTGTCGCGGCCAAAGTCCCCAGCGTTGTTGATGTCACCATTCGGGGATGAACGGTTGACCCTGTTCAGCACGTTGTAAGCCGAGAAGCGGAACTGCACACTGAAGTCTTCGCTGATCGCACCAACTCGGAAGTTCTTGAATAGCGACGCATCCCAGTAAAACTGCTTCTGACCCCGGAACACATTCCGTCCCAGTGTGCCGATGTGCGGACCGCCCGGGTCGTTCGGGAATACCAGTGCCTGGGCGCACCGGAAAGCTGCGCGATTCAACTGGCGTCCAACCGATATATCAGCTGCCGTCGGAGTAGGATCGCCGAGGATATCAACGCGACCGCCATTACACGTGACGTTATAAACAGGACCGCTCTGTAGCGTGAGAATGTTATTGAGCTGCCACCCGCCAATTACAACATCAGCGGCCTTCGGTATATCGCCCAGATAATTGCGGCCACGCCCGAAAGGAAGATCATAGACGTTCGAGAACGTAAACCGGTGTCGCACGTCGGTGTCGGAATTACCGCGGTCAAGTTCCGGCCTCGTCGGATCGTCGGGACCGCAATCTCGTGCGCTGGCGCCGTTTGAACAGATTCCACCCGGGGACGTGTCAATCGCATGCGCCCAGGTATAACTTGCCAGGATTGAAAGTCCGCGCACGAAACGCTTTTCCAACTTGCTCTGCAGCGCGTGGTAGCTCGATTTACCGTCGTAGCGCGTTGCCGTGACCGCGTTGACGCCTACCACTTCACGAGAACCCGGACCACCTTCATCGTTCCCGGTTCCAATATTGCGCAACGTCAGCAGGTTTCGACCGGCCGAACCGACGTAGGCAACTTCGCCCAGCCAGTCCGCCGCGAATTCATACTGGGCCGTCAGATTGAACTGGTGAAACAGCTCGTCCTTCCGGTTTGGATCGTTGTACAGAATCAGACCACCCGTCGTGGGCGCCGGAAAACGCGTCCCCGGAGCAGCAACCGCAAAAGGCGCAGTTGGTAGACCCGCGTCGAACGGGTTGCGACCGAGTAGTACTGGGAAGGCGCAACCTGCGGCATTCGTTATTGGGGTGCAACTGTAACTTGCCGAGCCGGTGCCGGGATTGGCCGTTAAGGGCTGGGCCGCACTCACATCAACTGTATAGAGTAAACCGTAGCCGCCACGAATAACCAGGCGGTTGTCGGACCTTAGTCCGGCATAAGCGAATCCAATTCGAGGGCCGAAGTTGTTCTTATCGGTGTCGACCAGGTCCCGACCGCCCGGCGAGCCTTCACTCGCCATAATGATCGTCCTGGTCGCCGGATCGAAATTGCTCTGTCGATCAAACCGTTCAGTGGGCGCCGTAAAGATGTCATAGCGCAGACCGAGGTTTAAAGTCAGATCCGGACGCGCTTTCCAATCGTTCTGGACAAAGAAAGCCAGTTCCCTGTTCGACAGGAAGTAGGGCCCCCCGGGGTCGCCGCGCGTGATGAAGCCCGGCCGATAACCAAGCAGGAAGTTCGCCAAAGAAGACCCGGTGTCGTTTGGTCCAATGCCGTTATAGTTTCCGGAAACGAAGCCACTGCCTGTGGTTCCGTACTGTGTATTGCCTTTGGTGCCGCCATTGCGACCACCGTCAAAGTTACTGTTCTGTCGAACGCGCAGATCACCACCGAATTTGTAAGTCGAATTACCGCGCACAACAGTTAGAGCGTCAGCGAAGTTGAAGTTGTTCGAAAGGAAGTAAAATGGACCGCCGTCACCCGTGAACTCGGTGGCACGGTCGCTGCCATTCAACTCATCCACGATCCCAACCAGTACGATACCGCTCGAGTTTGGACCAAGATTGATATTGTTTGCGCCTAGATTAGCGGAGACGTTCGGAGAAAAACCGCCCGTGCCATTCACTCCGGTATTAAAGATTCCGATCTGCACGCGGGTCGCTCCGAAACGCGCGTCGTTGATGACGGTAGGAGAAAACGTGTGGGTATTACCAAGCGTAAAGCCCTTCGCGTTGCCGAACTCATCTCCGGCAGATGGTCCGGCCGGCAAGTCGTTGCCGGTGGGCGAAGCTCCGAGCGGGAAAAAGTTGTCACGGCTGCGCGCGGATGACTGCTTGCTATACCGCCCGAAGATTGAGTTGTTATCCGTGATGCGATGGTCGATTCGAATGTCATAGCTATCGACGATCGCGTGCTCTTTTCTATTTGTGCTGTAATTACGACCAATGCCGGGAAGATTCGGCAGCGGGAAGGCGTTAACGTAGGCCAGAGCAAATGGAGAGAAGCCGCCACAACTCGGACAATTACGCAGGTCGTTACCTGGAATCGGAGTGCCATTGGGCGCGAAGATCGTCCCAATCGGGGCCGAGACTGTGCCGCCACCAGCAAGCTGGTAAACGCGCGCAGTACCCGGTCGCAGTAACTCGCCAAAGTCCCCAACACGCATTCGCACAGTCGGCACCGGCACGTCCGATGGGTTTTCGCCGCCACCAAAAATCGGAGTGCTGTTCCGCTGACCATTCAGTGAGAAGAAGAAGAACGAGCGATTGCGCCCGTCATAGAGACTCGATCCGCCTTCGCCTGGACGAGGTAGGAAGATTGGTCCGCCAACGGTTCCGAAGTAGTTGTGTGTCAATGTTGGGGACCGCAGGCGACGTAGGATCATCAAAGCGACTGGCAGCCGCGCTCAGGAAACGCCCTTGATAGACTTCACCAATGGTGCCATGAACTGAGTTTCCGCCCGACTTCGTAGTAACTGAAATAACCCCACCGCCGGCGCGTCCTGATTCCGCCGTCGGTACACTACTTTCAATCTTGAACTCTGAGACAAAATCCGGCTGCGGATAGATTGCAATCTGCGCAAACTGCCCCTCGTTGTTGTCGACGCCGTCGAGCCGAAAGTTGTTGTTCGTTGCGCGCGCTCCGTTAATTACCAGGACCGAGCCACCTGATTCTCGGAAACGAGTAGACTCAGTATTGTTCTGACCGCCACCACCCGAAACGAAGTTGCCACCACCACCCAGCAGACCCAGATTCGGTCTTGTCACGCCCGGCGAAAGCGCCGCCAGCAGAGTAAAGTTCCTTTGCGGAATCGGCAGGTCAGTCACCTGCCGACCGGTGATAACATCGCCACGAACGCTGGTTTCACTCTCGACAAGCGGGGCTGAATCGGCGGTGATTGTTACGGTTCCAGTTCCGCCAGTGATGCTGCTGAACTTCACTTCAAGCGGTACACGGGAATTTGTCTCTACGCGTATAGACTGGAAAGTAACGGTCTGGAAGCCCGGTGCGTCAGCATTAACCTGATAAGCCTCGGGCTCGAGATTTGTCACGGTAAAGGTGCCTTGGTCCCCGGTTTCCGTCTCGCGAACTTCACCAGTCTTCAAATTGATAACGGTAATCTTCGCGTTCGTCACCAGCGCATCGTTCGGATCTTTCACGGTGCCGACGATGGAGCCCTTGTTGCTCTGGCCCATTGCTCCAAAGCTGACAAGCAGAATCGCTAAGGATGCAATGAGCATCCTCGCGGCGAATGATGGCTTTACCATGATCTCGTCCTCGTATCCGGTCGCAGGTGGATGAGCATCCTCGGTCGGATTGCGCCGTGGACGCCGCAGATTGTGTGAATTGCGAAGGCCCGGGCGAAAGATTCAACCCCGGCTCAGGTTGATTTGGGGGATGAAAGGTCTGGTTAAATAAAATGACTGTCGACAGTTTGTTGCCTAAACGAACGAAGTATTTAATACAGTTTTCAGGGGGTGTCAACCTATTTTTCTGCCTATTTTTCTGCCGAACAAAATGCTGGCAAGATTGGCTCAGGCGGCAAACGCGGCCGCAAACTTACCCGCTAAAACCAAACTCAGCGCACCCCGCAGCGTTGGCCTGTCGCCTAGTGTCGAAGGCAAAATACGCGCTGACGGAAGCCCACGCCGGACACTGCGATCCACTGTTTCTGTCAGCGCATGCTCAACCAGTGGCCAGGCGCGTGCAATCTGGCCTCCCACAACGACTGCTTCCGGACTGAAGCCCACAATGAGATTAGAAATGCCGATGCCAAGGCAAAGCGCAGTTTCAACCAACGCATCACGCGCCTTCGTTTCGCCAGCTAACGCTCGATCTACCAAATCCTTAAACTCACGAGAAGACATATTGGCATCGCCTGACAAGTTTGAGTAGCGCGCCACGGCTGCTCGCTCCGACGCAAACGCTTCCCAACAATCACGATTTCCACAGGAGCAGGCAACCGGAGCATTCGTGCCGATCACCATGTGACCAAACTCGCCGGCCGCGCCTTGTTCGCCTCGATAGACCTGGCCGTCAAAAATGATCCCGGTGCCGACGCCCTCTGCGACCAGTACCAGAATGAAGTCCCGGGCATCTCTCACTTCGGGACGGCCAAACCAAAGTTCTGCGAGGGCCACAGCATTCGCATCGTTGTCGATAATCACCGGCAACTTGATCGCCGATGAAATAATTTCTGCAACGGGAAGATCTCTCCACTTAAAGTAGGGCACGTAGACTGCATTGCCGGTCGCGGGATCCACCAAACCAGGCAGGCTAACCCCAACTCCCTCGATGCCGGCATTACGCCGCACGTGGTGTTTCAGCACGGTAATGACTTCCTGGAGCATCCTCTGCGGATTGGGGTTGGTTAAGAATTCTTGTTGGTTAATCACTCGTCCAGCCAGGTCACTAACGGCTACGGTGGTGCAGGTAGGGGTGATTGCGACACCCAGGGCAATCGCCTCTTTCGAACGCAGCCGCAGCATAGTCGGGCGACGACCGCCGGTGGACTCGCCTTCACCTACCTCTTCAACGAGGCCCTCGATTTTCAGCGACTCGACAATCGCCGAAACCGTGGATCGTTGCAGTTCGGTTTCACGGGCAATCTCGGCCCGCGAGATTGGTTCCCGCTCGCGAACGTAATTCAACACGATCTGTCGATTGATATCGCGAATCGTGTTAAGTCTGGCCGCTTGGACCTTTCTAAGATTTATTCGTCGCAAGCAGGAGCTCCAGTCGGATTAGAGCCATTCACGGATGAATTTCGGAATTGGATTTTACGACTTCAATAGCATGGACGGATGGGGCAAACAATATTGGTAACCGGAAATCAGGGCGGAGATCTTCGATTTGAGATCTGAGATTTAGGATCCGGCTTCTCACCTTTCCCCTGCTCGACGGTCATGATGCGATCGACAGCCGGAACGTTGAATACTTCCATCGCTCCATTCGCCCAAACTACTTCAAGCTTATCGACCTTCGTAGCCGACCCCAACCCAAAGTGCAGAGTTTGATCGTTCTGGGAACAATAGACCGCGCCACTCACAAGATCGATTCGTTGGCGTAACTTACCGGTGGTTAAGTACGCAATGCTCCCGATTGCATCTCTGGGCGTCTTCTTTGACACATCGCCAACAAGGCGCATAGCAAGCCAGTGCCCCGACGCCGCGACGGTATTGCGCAAGACCGCGGGCTTTGAATCGATGTTGTTCACAACCAGGTCAAGCCGTCCATCTCCATCGAGATCTCCAACCGCTAAACCACGGCCTGGCCAGGCCGACGCGAGCGCACTGCCAGGTGCTGCTGCCACGCGTTCGAACTTGCCGTTCTTCAGATTACGAAACAACAGGGCCTGTTGTGCCCAACTTGTACCCCACTGATTTTCGTCGACCACCGGATAGACGTGGCCGTTTACCACGAAAAGATCCAACCATGAGTCGTTATCGAAATCGATAAAGCTGGTTCCCCAACCGAGGAATGGGATTGTGGGCTCGCCCAACCCTGCCTGAAACGTGACGTCCGTGAAATTCCCTTCTCCGTCGTTGTGATAAAGCACGTTCGAGTCGTCAGAAAAGTTGGTGATGTGAAAATCCACGCGTCCGTCGTTATCATAGTCGCCAACTGCGAGGCCCATGCCCGCCTGTTCGCGACCGTTTTCGTTCAACGCAATCCCGGACGGGTATCCAATCTCCTCAAACGTTCCGTCCCCTTTATTAATGTAGAGCTGTTTAGGAGTGGAATCGTTGACAACCAGCAAGTCGAGCAACTTGTCCTCATTAACATGTACGAACGCAGCGGTGAATCCATAATACTTCTGTGGATCATCAACGCCGGCCTTAACGCTGACATCCTCAAACTTTCCGTCTGCTTTCTGTCGATACAGCGTGTCACCCTCTCCGGGCAATCCTCGCGGGCCACACATTACCGGAACGCCGCGAAACTGGCAGAAGTTTTGCCCGACACCGCCTGGTTTCGAGGCCTCTCCCGGACTCGGCGGTAACGCGTTTAGCTGCAGATCGACATAACCCGGCACGAAAAGGTCCAGCCGCCCGTCGTTGTCATAATCTCCCCAGGTCGGTCCGGTGCTCCAACCTTTGCGTGCGACACCCAGTTTCTCTGCGACATCCGTAAAGGTCCCGTTTCCGTTGTTGTGATAAAGGCGAGACACGCCGAAGTTGCCCACGTACATGTCGGCGTGTCCGTCGTTGTCATAGTCGCCGACTGCCACGCCAAACCCCCATCGTTCATTCGCCACACCTGCTTTTTCGGTTACGTCCTCGAACTTCCAGTTTCCCAGGTTCCGATAAAGCGCCGCACGTGGAGCTTTTTCTTTTCCTCCCATCGCCGCCATCGTTGAGCCGTTGAGCAGATAAATGTCGGGCAACCCATCGCCGTCATAATCAAAGATGGCCACCCCACTCGACGGCGTTTCGAAGATGTATTCCTTCTGTGGCCCACCCGACCTGTGTTTGAAAGCTGCCAGTGGTGTCTTGTCGGTTACGTCTTCAAAGATTAGCGGCGCTTTGGGATCATTGATGCCAATAGTTCGACGCGAGGAATAATTAATGGCGGCGCCGGTGGACACGCCCATACCCTGCTGCGGCTCGGGCTTTTTCGGTGGTGTCTGCGCAATCACGGCTACTAAGAGCGAACAAGAAAGCAGGCAGGCGGTTACGCTAAACAATGGCGGATGGAATTTCATCGATTTTCAGATGTGTAGCTGCTGCCTTGAGGACTATCTCACTTTAATTGTCACGTAGTCCCTGCCGCTATAAAGGCGCACTCCGTCGGCGGCCTTAACCATCATCAATGGACGCGGACGCTTCAGCACGTTGTCTTTTGAAGTTGCCGTCGAGAGGACTTCCTTTCCGGAAACATCGAGTAGCCCGAATTTACCGTCATCGGAGAAACCAAACCCGTAGGCACCGATGCCAAGCTCCGAACCATTCACTGTGATAGGTGAATCTGTAATCAGAAAGCCCTCGTACTTTGCTCGGACATCAGCCGCATAACCTGAGGTATCCACCAGTCCGGCAACCACCTGCCGGTTAGTGCCGAAACGTACAGCGGCTGCGTTGCGCATCTGCGTTGGGGCGCTTTGTCCCTGAAAGTAGAACCCGGGCGGCACCACCCGACTTAACTCCGCGCCGGCCAGCACCGTGGCTGGGTCCTGCGCCCTGACGAATGAGGCTGAAGTGACGAATACCAGCAGCCCCACCAGGACAGCTAAAATTCTTAGATTGTTCATTGCGGCAACTCCAGTTGAATTTGATTCTGATGAAACCAGCTGGGAAAAACTGCAGCAGCTTTAAAGACGCTACTCTCTCACAAGCCAGCGAGACTTTCATAGTATGCCCGGCTAATCCCCGATGATCTTTACCAGCACGCGCTTATTTCGCCCGCCATCAAACTCGCCATAGAAGATCTGTTCCCAGGGGCCGAAATCAAGCCGTCCATTTGTGATTGCCACCACCACTTCACGTCCCATCACCTGTCGTTTGTGATGGGCGTCGCCGTTGTCTTCACCGGTGCGATTGTGATGATAGCGTTCGGCGCTCGCGTCAAACGGAGCGAGCCACTCCAACCAGCGTTTGTAGTCCTCGTGGAGCCCGGGCTCGTCATCGTTAATAAAAACGCTGGCGGTTATATGCATCGCGTTCACCAGGCAGAGACCTTCTTTGACTCCGCTCAGGTTTACCTCAGCAGCGACATGTTCGGTGATGTTGAGAAAGGCCATTCGTTCGGGAATGTGAAAGCTCAGGTGTTTAGTGTGTGATTTCATAATGGTTGTAAGTTTACTTTCGTGGTCAAGCAACAGCACTTTTGAGATTGTTTTTGAACATCCAATGCGCACTAACCAGACGATTGAGTTGGTGATGTTGTTGGCGGTCCCAGGGTCAGCAAAGTGGGGACGAAAGCACTATTGCTGTAAACTCGAACACGTTCGTGGAATCGTTAGTCTCTGCTCGCCATCAAATTCGCATGTCAAAAACCGGATTTCCGTTAAGGTTCCTCCTGGTCCTACTCTTACTCTTCCTATCACTTTCATCGTCCACGAGTCAGGACAAACCTAAGAACTCGAGACCGCGAATTAGAGACACCGGCGTGAGAGTCGGGATCCTTCCGACCGGCCCGCTGAACTCAATCACGGATGTTTCCGGCGTGATGGTGGGACACACCACGATCATGCGAGGCGACAACGTGCGCACGGGAGTGACGGCGATTTTGCCCCATAACGGTAACGTGTTCCGTGACAAAGTTCCGGGCGCGGTTTTCGTTGGCAATGGTTTTGGAAAACTAGTGGGCTCAACCCAAGTCGACGAACTCGGCGAGATCGAAACCCCGGTGCTACTCACCTCAACGCTCAGTGTTCCACGAGTAGGCGATTATCTAATCGACTACATGCTCTCGCTTCCAGGTAACGAGGAAGTGCAATCGGTAAACCCACTAGTGGCGGAGACGAATGACGGATACTTAAACGACATTCGAGGCCGTCACATCACACGCGATGACGTGCTGGCCGCGATTAAGAATGCGCGCGCGGGCGCCGTAGAGGAAGGCTCAATTGGAGCCGGCACCGGCACCGTGGCGTTTGGATTCAAAGGAGGCATCGGCACATCTTCGCGGGCACTTCCAAAGTCGCTCGGTGGTTTCACCATCGGGGTACTCGTGCAGACAAACTTTGGCGGAGTACTGACAATCAACGGCGCGCCAGTTGGCCGCGAGTTGGGACGATACTACTTAAAGCGGGAACTCGAAGGCACTTCGTCGCTCTCTAAGGCAAATGCAGAAGCCATGCGCAAGAATGAGGCGGATGGGTCGGTAATAATTGTTATCGCCACCGATGCTCCCGTCGATGCGCACAATCTAAAACGCATGGCGGCCCGCGCTATGATGGGTTTGGCTCGAACCGGCGCGTCAGGTTCAAACGGGAGCGGCGACTATGCCATCGCGTTTTCGAGTGCCAGTGACGTTCGCATCCGGATCGCCAGTTCCGGCGAATGCAACGTCCCCCGAACTGTAAAGACGCTCAGCAACGATTCACTGTCCCCACTTTTTCTTGCGGTCATTGAAGCAACGGAAGAGGCGATCTACAACTCGCTGTTTCGCGCTACGACCATCACCGGCCGTGGCCGCACCGTAGAAGCGATCTCTATAGAGCGCACGATCGAAATAATGCGAAAGTATGGCGCGCAGTAGTTTCGATTCAACTTCAAATTGGGAAACTCCAACCTGAAAGATGAAACTTCTGTGATGGACCGCGTGGTATTGTTGACACCGATATGTTGGCTGCTTAGAATTCAGCCACACCATCGAGGAAAATTTGAGCCAGGAGGTCAGTGGAGTGAAAACTACTATACGTGTCAACCGCAGGAGTCCCGAGTCGCTCACCAAACAGATCACAGACCAGCTCACGGGTTTCATTGAGTCGGGCGTGATGACGGTGGGAAGCTATTTGCCCAGCGAGCGGGAATTGGCAAACTCAGTAAAAGTCGCTCGAAACGTTGTGCGCGGAAGCTATGAAAATCTAATGCGTGCCGGCAGGATTCAAAGCGAAGGTCGAAAAGGAAGGACCGTGCGCGCGGCCGGTGGCAGGAAAAAATCGGCTGGAAAATCAGCCAAAGCCAGTAAAAAGTCCGGCAGCTCAGGAACGAAAGCTCGGAAGAAATAGGCCATTACGCAAAGGTGTTGATCTAGTTTCCCCCTTCCCTTAGTTCAGCTCCGCAATAATCGCTGTGAAACAACCGTGAGTTACCTTGTCGCGTCTGGCCCAAACGGGCGCAGACGCGACGAGCTAACGTTCATCTGCCACTTTCAGCCGCAACGTTTCCCAGTGCCAGAATTTCACCGCGGATCGCGTTTCGTTCCGCCAGCAATCTCACAAAGAACCTTCGGCGCCTCAAGAAAAAGGTCAAGGCTCGCAAGCTGCCCATTGACTGATCCAGCTCTTCGAAAAATCTGATAGCCATGTACCCCGTCAAAGGGAGGATCACCAGCGGCGCGACGCCGAATTTCCAGCCTCCCAACCCGTAACCGACAATCGCCACCACCAGCCAGATCAGAGGAAACAGCAACATCGCGGAGATTATTTTCGCGGTCGAGACTACATCATCAGAGTCGCGGGAAAATTTCCCTGCGAGATAACCGCCGAGAGAATACGCCGGGTAATGAATGACCGTTCCCAGCGCGGCTCCCGGCAAAAGGAAAAGGAACAATAAGGAACGCGTCAAAACTTGCCAGAAAACCGCCAGGGTGGAGGTTGGCGGCGACAGCTCTTCTGGATCCATTCCTGTCTGTTTCAACTCTTCTTCAAAACGACTCAGTCTCACCTCCAGTTTTCGTAGTCGCTCCGGTACGCGATGCTGTAACACTCCATAGTCTTTTAGAAAACGCTTCTGCAGTTGTAACTCTTCGGCAAGGCTTTCGTTTTCATTATCGCCCTGATGGGAAGAAAAAATCCGCTCGGCACGGCTAACAGTGTGCAGGGCTTCTTCATGTTCGGCGTCAAGCATCACTTCGCGGAGCGCGTTTTCGATGCGGTTCGACAATTCGCGAACCGCCTCGCGCGAAGGTTCTTCCTCTGAATGTTGGGCAGGAGCCACGACATCGATAGGTTTGCCAAAATAGAGCAACGCCGAACTGCGAAACTTCGTCTTCGAGGTGTAGTAAAGACCAGCAGGAACGACCTTCAGATCGTTTACTTCACCGGCGGATGCGGCTGCCAATGCGATACGCGCCGTTCCGGTTTTGATTGGCTTGAGACGTGGTTCGTCGTGAGACACTCCCTCGGGGCAGATGGCGATAGTGCCACCCCGAGCCAACAGTTTCCGGGCAGCCGTAAACGTCTCGAGATTTCTGGAAAGGTCCGCACCTTCATCCTGACGACGATGAACAGGCAAGCAGTCGAGCGCGCGCACAAAGAAACCGAGCACCGGCATTTTGAAAAGCGGCGCTTTGGCGAGAAACGAGACTTCGCGTGGTGCAAGTCCGAGCAGAAATGCGGGATCGACCAGAGCGTTCGGGTGATTCAGGACAAAGATTACCGGGGTCTTCAATGGGACATGTTCCACACCAACGACTTCAACTCGTCGGAAATAGATGCGCAGGGCAAATCTTAGGATGGCGCCGATGATCCGTCGGGTCATTTGACTCGAATCATAGCATCCTGCCTCGCGCGGGCGTTTGGTTTAATGCAATAATACACGCGCTTTCCCACAAACAAATTATCAAACAGCGGAGAAGACTTATGAAGCGTTTTGTCGTCTCGATGACTGTCCTTATCCTCGCGCTCACGACCTTAGTGACGGGGCAGGATAACCGTCGTTTTACTGTTGAAGAGTTATTGAAAGTGCGTCGAGTTTCTGATCCGAGGTTATCGCCCGATGGTCGTCGCGTGGCTTTCGTGATCGGCGACGTAAATTTCGACGGCAACCGGGTCGTCAACCACATTTACGTCATGCCCGTCGCCGGCGGTGAGATAAAACAATTGACGTCCGGCGATCGCTCCGCCAGTTCGCCGCGCTGGTCGCCGGACGGCAAGAAGATTGCCTACGTTACCGGCGGACAGATCTGGAAGATGGACGACGATGGCGACGACAAGGACCAGGTCACGAAGATCTCGACCGGCGCTTCGGGGCCGCTGTGGTCTCCGGATGGCAAATGGCTCGCATTCACTTCGGAAGTTTACCCCGAATGCCAAAGCGACGAATGCAACAAGGAAAAGGACGAGGCGGCGGAACAGAGCAAGGTAAAAGCACGGATTACCGATCGGCTACTTTTCCGGCACTGGGATGAATGGCGCGACCGCAAGCGGACTCATGTCTTTGTAGTCGCCGCGAAGGGGGGTCAGGCGCGCGACTTAACGCCAGGCGACTTTGACTCACCGCCCTACGCGGTTGCGTCTCCGAATGAGTACGCCTTCTCGCCGGATGGGAAAGAACTTGCCTATCTTCGCAACCCCGACAAAGTGGAAGCTGTCTCTACAAATAGCGACATCTATGTGATTCCACTCTCCGGCGGGACTGCCAGGAACATCACGGTAGCGAATAAGGGTTACGACGTGGGCCCGGTCTACACGCGCGACAGCAAGTTGATTCTGTATCGTTCGCAAGCTCGCGCCGGATTCGAAGCTGATCGCTCGCGGCTAATGGCTTACAACCGCGCGACTCGCAGGAGTGCTGAGCTGCTCAGGGGTTTCGATCTGAATGTGGACGAAGTTGTACTGTCGCCCGATGGTAACTCGGTCTACTTCATTTCCGCCGAACGTGGATTCCACACGATCTTTAAAGCGCCGCTAAGTGGTGGCGCGCCGACTAGAGTTGTCGATCGCGTTTTCGCCACAAACCTACAGATTGCGCCTGACGGCAACTCACTTTTCTTTGCCCACAGCTCTTTGGCGATGCCGGTTGAGATCTATCGGGCAAACGCCGATGGCACTAACGTTAGCGCAGTGACTTCAATCAATCGCGCCCAGATGTCACGCGCCGATCTGCAAGAAGCGGAAGAGGTTGAATGGATTGGAGCAGTCCATAAAAGGATTCATGGCTTCCTGCTCAAACCGGCGAACTTCGACGCCGCCCGAAAATATCCCCTGGTTGTCCTTATCCATGGCGGGCCGCAAAGCGCATGGAACAACAACTGGGGCTACCGCTGGAACCCCCAGATTTGGACTAACGAAGGCTATGTGGTCTTCATGCCAAACCCGCGTGGTTCGGTAGGTTATGGCCAACGGTTTGTCGATGAGATCAGTGCCGACTGGGCGGGAAAAGTATTTATCGATTTAAAGAACGGCATCGCCGAGGTGCTCCGTCGCAACTCCTACATCGATCGCAATCGCATCGCCGGCGCGGGCGCGTCATACGGTGGCTACATGGTCGATTGGATTCTCGGTCACAACAATGATCCTCGTTTTCGTTTCAAGACTTTGGTTTCGCATGCCGGAGTTTTCAACCTAACCAGCATGTATGGCACTACCGAAGAGTTGTGGTTTCCGGAGTGGGAGTTCAGGGGAACTCCCTGGACCAATCCAACCATGTATCAACGGTGGTCGCCACACATGTTCGTCAACAACTTCAACACGCCGACCCTTGTGACTGCGGGAGAACTGGATTATCGAGTGCCTTATGCAGAGAGTTTGCAGCTTTATACGGCATTGCAACGCAAAGGGGTCAAGTCGAAGTTGTTACTGTTTCCGGACGAGGGACACTGGATTTTGAAACCGCAGAATTCACAGTTATGGTATCGCACGGTGCTAGATTGGCTTGAGCAGAATTTGAAATAGAATTAGACGGGTCCCCGGGCAGCGCCAAAGCCCGCAACCCGGCGTCGCGTTGGCAACCGCTTCGCGGTATCCAAGACTGACGATGGATCTAATTTTTTCTCAACCAGGCGATATGAATAGCCAGTTCCTATCCGATCTCGAACGTCTGGCCGTGCGCGAGCGCCCCAAAGGTCAACCCCTGATGCATCAGGATTGGGGCAAGCTCCTTTTCATGCATTGGCGAATTGACGAGGACTTGCTCAGACCGTTAATTCCTGCTGGTCTCGAGATTGACACCTTCGACGGTTCCGCGTGGATTGCAATCGTGCCGTTCACGATGTGGAACATCAGTGCCTTCCCTCCGTTTCTGCCATCCGTTCCGTTTCTCAGCTCAATGCACGAACTAAATGTGCGCACATATGTCTATTACGACAATGTGCCCGGCGTTTGGTTCTTCTCGCTTGACTGCGACAGCGCAGCGGCAGTACTCGGCGCGCGCACCTTCTTCTTTCTGCCTTACTACAACGCGGATATCGGTCTCGATCAAATCGGGGACACTATCGATTATTCGCTTGAACGTACCGACGATCCCCCGGCGGCGTTTTCTGCCCAGTGGACTTTCGAAGAGAGAGCGCGGTTTGCCCACCCGGGTTCCCTGGATTTCTTTCTTGCCGAACGCTACTGTCTTTACAGCGAACGCGATGGGGATCTCTATCGCGCGCGAATTCATCATCAACCGTGGCCGCTACGAGAGGCGAAGCTGAACTCATTCGCATCGACGATGATTGAAGCTATCGATTTACCGACTCCTAATGGAGAACCGCTGCTTCATTATGCGGAAGAGGTGAATGTGGATATCTGGGGGTTGGAAGAGTTGGGTAGTTAGGCTTGGGAAGGGTGATTGAGATTACCGATCCGCCCACCTGCTATTCAGAACAGTGGTTTCACACAATCAGTTTGCTACTGAAAACCACAGTGCGCGAAATTTTTCCTCTCACTCGGCTTTTTCCAGTGGCGGCATCACCGCTGAAAAATCATCCGCAAATCGTCGCGCATAGTTATCGAGCAATTCCTGAACGCGCTCCAACTTCTTCGAGCGAACGATGAGCCCGGCATGATGCCGTTTCTTCACCCGGTAAACGATCTCCGGATCGTCGTACGCGGAGTAGTCCGGGTGCTCCTGCTTCGCAAGCGAGAGGACGATGCCCGCGTACTCTCTTCGCGGCGGTGTCAGTCGTTTCGCTTGCGGACTGCCGGCTAATGCATCCAGGGCGCCCGAATCCGACTCACCCGCCACCGTCTCTTTGGGTGCCGGCGTAACCGCTGGGGCTGAGACTTCGAGCCTTGCCCATTCGCGCCAAAGATTGATGCCCGAAGCAGCCTCGAGCACCTCGGCAATGTAAGCGCCGCCGACGCGCGCCGCGATCTCCAGGAAATAAAACTTCCCGTCCTCGTTGCTCCTGATGAATTCGGCGTGAGTGGCGCCGCGTTCGATCCGCAAAGCCTTTACCAATCTCCGATTAGCTTCCAGAAGTCTGCGCTCTTCGTTTGAACCACGCGCGACCGTGTGCGAAATGTAAGCCCCGCCGAGGTGTGCGACTTCCATTGGCGGGCGGCCATACTGGTTTGCGCCGGCAAAGATTACTCGTCCTTCGTTCACGACCGAGTCAACGTGAAAGACTTCGCCTGGAATAAACTGTGCCAGCAGGTAATAGGAAGACCGCTCACGCAAACTCGCACGTTCGTTCATCTCATCGACAGTACGCCAAATATCATCAACGTCGGCAACTTTTCGAATTCCAATTGCGGAAACGTCCGACCTGGGCTTCAGGATCCAGGGTGGGGGAATTCGCTCGCTAAACCTTCGAATGTCGTCCCTGTTGATGAGCGGAACGAAGGCCGGAACATTCAGGCCCGCAACGATAGCGGCAACCGCCATCGCCATCTTGTCGCGGAACGTTTTCGCACGCGAACTGGTCATACCAGGAAGGCAAAGATGTTCGCGAATCAAAGCAGCGGTTATTACGTCAAACTCTTCCAGCGCAATGACGCGATCTGGCTTAGTTTTGCGAGCGATGAAGGCCGCAAGATCGATGAAGAGCGCGGGGTCGGCATCATTCAGGATCGCGACAAAGTCGTCGATGCTTTCGCGCGGCCAGTCCTCGTTGAGCATCTTCTCTTTGGTCACGAGCGTCACGTGGCAGCCCAGCGCCTTGCACTCGCGGATGAAATCACCGCCTTTGAAATAGGTGGCCAGGCAGATGACGTTGAGTGGACGCGCTTCGGAATCAGGCATAAAGGCTCTCCTGGGCAATATAGTTGATGTTAGCAAACGGCGAACAGCCAGAACGTTCAGGGATTGGCTGGTGGGCAAGGTTAGCCCAATGTGGCCCTGCGAAGTTTGGCTGTTCGCTATTTGCTGTTCGCTGTTTGCTGTACTAGTCTAGGCTTGCTTCGTTCGTCAAATCTGGCGGCTTGGGGCCGCAACTTTTCAAAGACAAGCAGTCAAATCCAAACCGCGGTCTCCAGCATTACCGTATTTCAATAACCCTATGATTTTTCGTGGCCCCTTTCCCGATGTGACAATCCCCGAAATACCGTTGACCGACTTCGTTCTGCAGGAAACCAGACAACTCGGTGATAAGCCGGCGCTCATCGATGGCGCCACCGGGCACACTATTACCTACGCAGAATTACCGGCTCAAATCCATAGCGTGGCCGCAAGCCTGGCTGCGAGAGGCTTTCAGAAAGGCGAGGTCTTCGGCATCCTCAGCCCGAACCTGCCTGAGTACGGAATTATTTTTCACGCCGTGGCAATTCTCGGAGGCATCAACACGCCTATTAATCCGCTCTACACCGAAGCGGAAATCGGCCATCAACTCAAAGACGCCGGAGCTCGCTTTCTCATCACCGTGCCTCCGTTTATCGAGAAAGCGCGCGAGGCTATGCAGGGCACTAAAGTTGAAGAACTATTCGTCTTCGGCGAAGCAGACGGCGCCACCTCGTTCGCATCACTACTCGAGAGCAACGGGAAAGTGCCCTCGGTAATGATTAACCCGCGCGAAGACCTGGTTGCCTTGCCGTACTCCAGCGGCACAACAGGTCTGCCCAAAGGGGTGATGCTCACGCACTACAACCTGGTCGCAAACCTCTCCCAAATGGATGGGCTCTGCTATTTCTCTGAAGACGATACCCTGATCTGCGTGTTGCCGCTTTTTCATATTTACGGCCTGGTCGTGATTCTCAACATGGGATTGCACACGGGCTCAACCATTGTCACCTTACCGAGATTCGACCTGGAGCAATTTCTAAAAACTGTGGTGAAGTATCGCGTCACGCTGGCCCATCTGGTGCCGCCGGTCGTGCTGGCTTTGAGTAAACACCCAATAGTCGACCAATATGATGTCTCGTCACTGCAGAACATCTTCTCCGGCGCGGCGCCACTCGATCAGAATCTAACGCAGGCTTGCATGGCACGACTTGGTTGCAGCATCCGCCAAGGATACGGAATGACGGAAACCAGTCCCGTAACCCACTCAAGTCCGCCAGACTTGATTAAGTTTGGTTCGGTCGGAGTAGCGGCGCCGAACACCGAATGCAAAGTTATCAGTCTCGATAGCGGCGGTCCGCTGGGGCCAAATAACGAGGGCGAAATTTGCGTGCGCGGGCCGCAGGTCATGAAGGGATATTTGAATCGCCCCGAAGCCACCGCCGCAACGATCGATGCCGAAGGCTGGCTGCACACTGGCGATATTGGCTATGCCGACGAAGACGGACATTTCTACTTCGTCGATCGCGCCAAAGAGTTGATCAAGTACAAAGGCTTTCAGGTGCCGCCGGCGGAACTCGAGGCCGTGCTGTTGACGCATGCGGCTGTCTCCGATGCCGCAGTCATTCCTTGCCCGGATGACGAAGCCGGTGAAGTGCCGAAAGCTTTTGTCGTCTTGAAGGGAGATGTCACAGCAAAGGAGCTCATGGATTTCGTCGCCGAACGCGTTGCTTCTTATAAGAGGCTCCGTTTTGTAGAGTTCACGGACAAGATCCCAAAGTCGCCTGCGGGAAAGATACTGCGCCGGTTGCTGGTGCAAGCTGAACGAGAAAGGAAACAAAACTGATATGTCTCCAGAAGTTATCTCCCAGGCCATCAGGGCTTACTTTAAGGCGATTCGCGATATGAACGAGGAGGCGTGGGTTGGCACCTTCGCTCCTGATGCAGTCAGCAATGATCCGGTCGGTGCGCCGCCGATTGTCGGGCACGACAAGCTCGCCGAATTCTTTCAATCAATCGCGAGCGCCTTTGATAAAGTTGGCTTGACCGAAGATCAGGTGTTTATCGCCGGTAATGGGGCCGCGGTTAAATGGACGGGTCGTGGCACAAGTAAGCAAGGTAAAGACGTGCACTTTGAGGGCATCGATGTCTTTGAGATTAACGAAAACGGAAAGATTCAACGGCTGTACGCTTACTGGAATCCGGCCGAGATGGTGGCGCAGTTGTAGCCGCTTGCGTTAATATTTAAGCCCCCGCTGTTTTTGTTCCCGCATAATGGCATGTCGAAGGGAGTACTAGAATGAGGAATATGCAAAGTTCAACTTTCGCTTCAGCGCTCGGTGTCGTCCTGGCGTTGATTTCGACTTCATTTGCGCAATCAGCTCAGAACAATGCCGACTGGCAGACCTTTGGTCCCAGCGGCGAAGAGTTCTCAGTCATCATCCCGAAAGATCCGGTGGTTGAGACCGGGAAGATGGCCTACCACAAGATGGAGTTGAACACGCGGCTCTACTTGTCCGGTCCGGAGGCAGGACCCGTTTATGCCGTGGTTTCCCTCAGTGGGATTAAGTCGAATCCTGCAATGTATACCGAGATGCAACGCCTGAATTCGTACGTTGACGCGTTTAAGAAGTTCCTGGCGCCCCGGCTGAAAGGAAAAGACGCAGTCGGCAGGCTCACTCTGATCGGATCGAGGAAACTCAACGGGCACGATGGTCGGGAATACCAGATGACGGTGGGTGATCTTAGCGGCTCGGCCCAGGTCTACAGCACCAGAAAGCGTTTCTACGCCGTGGCCTTCCTAAGCAAGATCAAGGACGACCCTTTGCGCGATCGTTTCATCAGCTCTTTCATGTTGCCTGAGAAGATTACAGCACCGGTTGAAACGGCGGCGGTTCAACCTCCCGCACAGGAATCTGCGACGGCGGCAACCGACAGCAAAGAACCAAATAAACCAAAGACAGGTGGAGCTCAGGGAGCGGAGGGGAGCACTGACGCTAATGACGGGGCCAAAGCAGCCGATCCCAAAGCAGCCGATTCCAAAACAGCCGATTCCAAAGCAACTGATCCGTCTGCACCTGCGGGTGACAAGAAAGCGATTTCTGGTGGAGTGCTGAACGCAAAAGCGCTAATGCTGCCCAAACCGATTTATCCGGCTGAAGCCAAAGCACACGGTGTTACTGGCTCGGTGACCGTTCAGGTGACAATTGATGAATACGGTAACGTGATCGCGGCGAGCGCGACTTCTGGTCATCCTTTACTGCAACAGGCGGCAGTAACGGCTGCATACTCCGCTCGCTTCTCGTCTACTACTCTGATGGGCGAACTAGTGAAGGTCACGGGCATGATCACCTACAACTTCCAGTAAGTAAGGTGTCCCTCGGCAAGCGGGACAGCCTTGAGAAGGTTGCAGTAGTTTGAACAGACGAGCAGGAAGAATAGAACTCGAGTGTGGCCATTCGTCAGCTAATGAATCCTGGCGATCGGTTCCATCCTGATCTCTGGCTTAGCCCATGCCGAATATCCTTAAGAGACTAGATGCCGGGCACGTCCGCTTACTCGAAAGGGTTTCATCGCTTGAGGACGAGATCTTTACTCGCAGCCCCGGTGACAGTGCATGGAGCGTGGCCGAGATAGTTTATCACCTTAGTCTCGTTGAAGAACGCGTCATCAAAGACCTCGAAAAGGCCCTGCAACAAGAACCAAGACAACTAGGATTTTTGCGGCGCCTGGTCCCGACCCGCATCGTCGCGCTGCGCTTATTCAGAGTGAAAGCGCCAAAGGCAGTCGTGCCGTCGAATGCTGCCGGAAAGCGGGAAACCGTTAAGGCGCTCAACGACGCGCGCTCAAAACTGAAAAGCCTGTACGAAAAACATGGCGAGGGCCGCTTGGCTCAAACCGTCTTCAAGCATCCGTTTCTCGGAGAGATCACTGGCGTCTCTACGATTTCGTTTGTCGCCTATCATGAACAGCGGCACTACAAGCAGATCTGTGAAGTCATCAAGAAACTAAACAACGCTTGACGCTTCAGTTTCCCCAGTCTATCTTCGCTCGCATTCATCCAGTCCAGCTTGGGAGTCCCGGTTAATGTCAACTCAGGTCGCCGCTGCGCCGGCGTGGTCAATTTCAAACTATCTCGAAATAAGGCACGGTCGCCTCGCCATCGACGGCGTGGATGCGTTGGAGTTGATCCGACAATACGGATCGCCACTCTTTGTCTTCTCCGCTTCCCGCATTCGCAACAACATCGATCGCCTAAAACGCGCGGCTGCCGAGGTGGAACGCCCCGTTCGCTTCTTCTACGCTTCCAAGGCCAACTCCAACATGGCAGTGCTCAAGACAGTGCTCGCGGCGGGCATCGATGTTGAAGTCAACAGCGGCGGCGAGTTGTTTAAGGCCCTGCGCATCGGCTTTGCTCCGGATCAGATTATCTTCAACGGCACCAGCAAGAACGAGGCTGAACTTGACGAAGCGGTGCGTGCCGGAATTCACGCGATCAATGTCGATTCAATTTATGAGATAGGGCTCGTTGAAGAAGCGGTCAGAAGAGTCGCGCTCGAGAAAGGTGAATCGAGGCCGGCGCGCATTGCTCTGCGGCTCGTACCAGAAATTGGAACGAGGTCTCATCTGGGTTTGCAAACAGCTCTGCTGACCTCAAAGTTTGGCATCTCTTCGTCTGAAGTGCTCGACGCTTTTCGCCGCGGTCTGCAAAATCCCGATCTGATCCACGTGTGCGGCATTCATATTCATGTCGGCTCGCAAACTCCCGACGTCGAACCTTTTGCCGATGCCTTCCGGAGCATGTGGGAACACCTGGTGACGATTAACCGCGAAACAGGCCATACACTCGAGCACATAAATCTGGGTGGCGGAATTCCCGTCAATTACCTGCGCGACCCGGCTCAGGCCGATCAACTGCCGGAACATGAACGCGACATGTTGGGAGCGAGTCTCGAGCCGTCGGAAGTTTTGAAAGCTGCACTGAGAGTGGCTCGCGAGTCAGCCCGGGCTGTAGATGCCGAACACCTGCTTGACCAGCTCACGATCCTGCTGGAACCAGGTCGCAGCGTGATCGCCGACGCGGGCCTGGTACTTACGACGGTTCTGAATATTAAACAGCGACGGGAAACTGGCGACACGTGGCTGCTGACCGACGCGGGTTACAACCTGATGCTCTCGATGAACAACTACAAGTGGTACTACCACCTGATCTCAGCGAGCCGCGCCGGGGAACCGCACACGCAGGAATACAAGGTGGCTGGTCCGTTGTGCGATTCAGGCGATGTCTATTTCGACATTGAACGTGGCGGACGGTTGCCTGATTATCGAAATCTTCCCGTTGACGTTAGACCGGGTGAGATTTTCGCACTGCTCAATAGCGGTGCTTACTCACTCGCCCAGATGTTTCCCTACAACGGCCGACCGCTTCCCGCTGCCGTGATCACGCATGAAGACGCGCGCGTCGAGTTGGCCCGCAGACGCGATACCTACGAAGATCTGTTGACCGGTGATGTCTGGTAACTCCAGTTTGCAGCAAGCCACCAAACCTTCTCGCCGTGAGTTCCTTAAATCCGTCAGCGTGGCGGCGGCGGGTGCGCCGCTTTTTCTCAGCCCTGCACCTCAGCGACGCAAATACTCATGCATCATCATCGGCGCCGGGCTTTCCGGGCTGGCTGCGGCACGACTACTGAAAAGCCTCGGCTGGCAGGTTACGGTTTTGGAAGCCCGGGAGCGCACCGGCGGTAGGGTTTTCTCGTACAGCTTCACCGAAAACCCGGATCTTGTTTGCGAGCTGGGGGCCGAGTGGATTGGCGAAAGTCATGAGCGGATGAAAGCACTCTGCCATAACTTCAAGATTCCTTTGCAGGACCATCGCTTTGAGGCCTCGTTGATGCGCGACGGCGTGGTAAAGCAGCCACGCCAATGGGACTTCTCGCCACAAGCGAAAGCGGCATTTGAGAAATTTCGCAAGGCCTATCACAACTACAAACCTCGCGATCATGTGCGCCTTGATCAATACGACTGGTGGACCTGGCTGGAGTCGATCGGGTTTACAGAAGACGATCTACTGCTGCGCGACCTGCAAGACAGCACGGATTTTGGTGAATCGATAAGAATGGTTTCCGCATATGCCGCGGCAGCCGAATATTTCGAATCAAGCCCGTCAAACGAAATGGATTTTAAGATGAAGGGTGGCAACTCCCGGCTGATCCATGCGTTGGCAACGGCCGTCGGCAACGACTCGATTCAGACGGGAACAGCCGTTGAGAAAATTACACAACGCGGCGGTCGGGTTCGGGTTACGGCAGCCGGCAGACAGTTTGTGGCCGACGCCTGCATCTGTACCGTGCCTGTTCGCACGTTGGAGAAGATCGTATTCGATCCGCCGCTACCCGCTGTTCAAAGTGCGGCGGCGGCGAAGCTTCAATATGCTCGCATCATCAAAAACTCGGTGCTCTTTAGCGAACGGTTCTGGCACGCGGAAGACTTTTCGCTGATTAGCGACGTTACTTCCCACTACTACTTTCACAGCACAAAAGACCAGCCGGGTAGGCAGGGTATTCTCTGCAGCTATGCGATTGGCGAAAAGGCCGACGTGCTTGCCGCACAAAACAATCGACGTCGCACCGAGATCATTACGCGCGACTTGCTGCCATTCAATGAACGCGCGCCGGCGCTGGCCGCAAACATCAATTCGTACGCGTGGCAACGGGACAAATTCACCGAAGGAGCCTACGCGATCTATCGGCCCGGCCAATGGTTCACTTTGCGACCAATTCTGAGCCGGCCTCACGGAAAGATCCTTTTTGCGGGCGAGCATCTCGCCGAGTGGCAGGGATTCATGGAGGGCGCTGTGGTTACGGGAGAGGCGGCAGCAGAGTCCCTAGCTGGGAAAAAGGCGAGGGTACTGAGTACTGGTTGATGGCCAGGTACTGAGTACTGAGTTCCGGAGAGTAATGGAAATGGCTTGGGTCTAATCGACGTGACCGAATGATGATTCGAAGAGAACCTTCGATCAAATCGATACTCAATACTTTTCTTCTAGAGTCGTAGCTCTGAACTCGAACCATATTTCAAAAGGAAACTCAGTACTCTGTACTCGGTACTTTTCTTATGGAATCACAAACACACTACAACCTGGTTCGCGGACTGGGCCCAATTGCGGCCATCTCAATCAACGTCGGCAATATCATCGGCACCGGAATTTTCCTGAAGGCGCGAGTGATGACGTGCAACGTCGGCTCACCGGGACGCGTGATCCTGGTTTGGATTGCCGCCGGGTTGCTGGCATTAGCAGGCGCGTTGACTTATGCCGAGCTGACGACGATGCGCCCACATGCCGGCGCCGAGTACGTGATTACAAAAGACGCTTATGGCCGCGTGTGGGGCTTTCTGAACGGCTGGTCGCAAATGCTGATCTCGCGCACTGCGTCGGCGGCCGCGCTGGCAGTCGGCTTCGCAATCTTTATGAATGACCTGATGGGAGGCGATCTCAAAGCAGTTTACTACTCATTCACGATGCCACTCTTTGGTCATACGGTGGAATTAGGCTCGTTGACCATCGTTGCTCTGATAACCATTGCCGTGACGACCTTGATCAATTGCGCTTCCGTCAGCGTCAGTGGACATGTTGCATCCCTCGTTACGCTACTAAAGGTTCTGGTGGTGTTGGGCGTAGGATTGGCGGCCTTTTTTTATCAAGACGCGAATTGGGCAAATTTCTCGATGTCTAACTCGGCATCGTGTGAAGGCGAAGTGACCGGCGGCGGCGTGTTTGCTTTTGGCGCAGCTATGGTGGGCGCACTCTGGGCCTACGATGGCTGGAACAATATTTCGTATATGGCTGGTGAGGTGAAGCATCCTGAGCGCAACCTGCCTTTGGCATTGATCGCCAGCATGCTCATCATCATCACACTTTACGTAATCGTGAACGTCAGCTATTTCTACGTCTTGACACCGACAGAGGTCGCCAGTGTTGATGCCAATGCTTCGTCGGTGGCGGCTGAGGCAATCAGGAGAGTACTCGGGCCCGTAGCAGTTACCATCATGGCCGCAGTGATGATGCTTTCCTCGTGGGGATCACTGCAGTCTTCAATCCTCGGCACTGCTCGTATTCCTTATGCCATGGCTCGCGATGGGGTGTTCTTTCAGAGTTTGGCGAGGGTCTCGTCAAAAACAAGCGTGCCGGTAATCTCCCTGATGGTGCAGGCAGTGTGGGCTTCGATTCTTACGCTGTCGGGTTCCTTCGACCAACTCACCGATCTCGCGATCTTCGCCTTCTGGCTTTTCTACGCAATGGTAGTAGGGGCGGTCTTTGTTTTTCGGCGGCGCGAACCCAATGCCCCACGACCGTATCGTGCCTGGGGCTACCCCGTTTTGCCGGCGTTATTCATTCTCGTCACGATTTACATCATCGGCACGCAGATTTGGAATTATCCGGTTCGCTCGCTGATTGGGCTGGCAATCATCGCCGCTGGTCTGCCGGTGTTTTGGTACTTTGAAAGGAAGAATCGGGCTTAAGAACGACTGCAGATGAGGTCAGGTACCGGCTCGCGGGTGGGTTGAATCGTTGATGGCTTCAGGCTAACGATCAGCTTGATCCACGCGCTACCGCGAGGTAGTACCAACCTCACAACTCAGTAAGGTAGCTCTACCTTCCTCGAGTACATGCGCAGGCGGCATGCGCAGATCCCACACAAGCCCCAACCACGACAGCACTCGCAGTGCATAGTGCGAAACATCGATCTCCCACCAATAAAACCCCTGGCGCTCGGACGATTGGTAGTGATGGTGATTGTTGTGCCAGCCCTCGCCAAGCGTGATCAATGCAACGAATACGTTGTTCCTGCTGTCATCGTCCGTCGCAAAACGGCGTCGTCCAAAAATATGCGCCACCGAATTGACGGTGAAGGTGCCGTGATACAAGAGCACCGTGCTGATAAAGAACCCCCATACCAACATCTGCCATCCTGAAGTCCCCAGCCCCGGCGCCCAGCGCTGCAGCAATGAACCAAACAAGAACGTTGCAGCCGCTAACATCATCGGCGGCAGCGAATAGTAACGATCCAGAAAATGGAGTTCGCGGTATTTCGTCAGGTTCGAGATCAATTTCCAATCAGTCGCCTGACTCTCACGCGATAAAAACCAGCCCACATGTGAACGCCAAAAGCTATGCGTGACCGGCGAATGAAGATCATGTTCGTTGTCGGCATTTAGGTGATGACGGCGATGGTGCGCCGACCACCAAAGCGGTCCCTTCTGATAAGAGGTAGTGCCAACGAATGCCATGACAAACTGAAAAATCCTGCCACTCTGGTAAGTGCGATGCGCAAACAAGCGATGAAAACCAGCGGTGATTGCGAACATGCGCACGAAATACAGACTGATGCAGGTGATCACCGCGACGGTGCTTATACCCGTCAAGAGTGCGAAGAGACACGCGAGATGCAGCAAAAGGAATTGCGTACAGACCGAATAGTCGAGCTTGATTTGAGACGATGTAATTGACTTAGTCATTGAACAACCCGAACTGAGATTCACGTACGCTCGTAAACAGTAGCTTACTAATCCTCGTTTCGCTTATCATACACATAACTATTACAAAGCCAGGCAGGCGGTGCGGTGCGGAGTTGGCTTCTTATCGGCGGGAAATCCGAATTAGCGGCGTGGGTAGACCCTCACTAGTGACCATCAAGGCGCGGCCATCGAGACTGTAGGTAACGGCTTCTCCCTGTCTGCGATCGCCCAGTTGAACCGGCGCAGGCACTTGTTTCCAGATCGAATCAAAATCATTGTTCGCCTTTTCCAACACCATCTCATAGCCGCGCAGATAGTCGCACAGCACCACGCGGTTACCGTCCGGTGCAATCGCTCCATCGGTGATGATTCCACCGAACAGGCTTGGTATCTGAATCTCGCCAAGATCTTTGAGAGTGGTTGTTTCGGTCGTCGACGCAGACGCTGCTGCGACATAGACCTTTGGATTACCAAATGCCACCTTCGTCACCACGTACATCCTGCCGCTGACTGGATGCACCATTAGGGTTTCGGCATCGTGTCCGCCATCGGGATAACGCAAATTCAGGATCTCAGCCGGTTCGGTAACCGAAGGCTTGACCTTGGTAGACTGAGCGTCGGCAGATGTTATCGACGGCTCAGCGAAACGGTAAACCGTAATCTCTTTCCGCCGCCCTCCGTTGTCTCCGATATCGCCTACGTAGAGGTATTTCTTCCCGGCCTGGGGTCCTGGCCCAGCAGCGAGCGATTCCCAGTCACGCGCTCGCGCACCCGTTAAGCGCCAAACGCCCAGTCGTTTGCCAGCTCCATCAAACGCGTAAATAAAGGGTCCGTCACCCGAATCGTTGATTGTCCAATACGAGCCGGGGGTTGTGCGCGAAGTGGCGATACCACTGCTTTCCGTTATCGCGCGGTCCTTCAAGTCCGCAATTTTTTGCGGCGGCAAGTAGGCCGGATGCACTTGCGCATTTCCCGCAGCCGTCTCATTGGCATTGGAACGAACTGCGGAGGTATTGGAACGAACTGCGGCCGCGCGGTGATGACGAAAAACCATCTGCGACGCGCCGATCACCAGCACACAAGCGAGAACTAAGAAGAAAAGTATCTTGACGGAGAATTTAGACATGATCTTGCCAGTGTCTTAGGTAATCGCTGCCAGTGCTTCTCGCGCTACTTCCTTATCATCGAAATGGAAAACTTCGCGACCTATTATTTGATAATCCTCGTGACCCTTACCCGCGATTAAAACCAAATCCGTGCTGCGGGCTTCGAGTACGGCTTGAAAAATCGCCTCGCGGCGATCCGCAATCATCTTATACGGTTTACCGGTATTGCGAATCCCCAACTCGGCGTCTGCGAGGATTCGTTGTGGATCTTCAGTGCGCGGGTTGTCCGAGGTAAGAATCACCACATCGCTTAGACTTCCGGCGGCTTCGCCCATTGGCGCACGCTTGGAACGGTCGCGGTCACCGCCACAGCCAAACACGGTAATGATCCTGCCCTTCGTCACCTGACGCGCTGTGCGCAGCACATTCAGCAAGGCATCGTCACTGTGTGCGTAGTCAACTACTACCGCGAAATCCCGGTCATGCGGCACGCGTTCAAAGCGTCCCGGCGCTCCGGTACAGGCACTCAACGCCTCGCTGATCACATCGAGGCTGTATCCCAGGCTCAGGCCGCTGGCCACCGCCGCGAGCGTGTTGTAGACATGGGGCGGGCCGACAAGTGGCGACTTGAACGCTCGATTGCCTGCCGGAGTTCGCAAGTCAAAGCGCATGCCGTCCAAAGAAAACTCCGGAGCATGCGCGGTAACGTCCGCCGGACTCTGCAACGCATAACTAACGACGCGGAGACCTTCCTTTTTCAATTTGTGCGCCAGTTCGACTCCATGCGAGTCGTCAAGATTAATGACCGAAGTTGCCGGCCGCGAGCCGAGACGGCCATCGAACAATCGCTGCTTTGCGAGCCAGTAGTTCTTCATCGTCTTGTGATAGTCGAGATGGTCGCGGGTGAGATTCGAGAAGACCGCAATCGCGTATTCGAGGGCATCGCAACGATGAAAATCCATGGCCTGCGAAGAAGATTCCATCACGGCAGTCTTGCATCCCACCGTCACCGCACGGCGCAACAGGCGTTGCATGTCGGTGGACTCCGGCGTCGTGCGATCAGCTTTTAAGCGTTCATTTCCGATGCGATATTCAACAGTGCCGGTCATGGCGACCGGCTCGCCGGCGGCTTCTGGAATCGACGCGATCAAGTAAGCGGTAGTCGTCTTGCCGTTGGTGCCTGTGATGCCAACGAGTTGCAGTTCACGCGAGGGGTGGTGATGGACTTCAGCAGCAGCCTGGGCCATCGCGCAGCGGACGCTTTCAACTCGCAACCAGGCACCGATGAAATCGGAAGGGCGGGGCGCATCCGAGATTACGCCGAGGGCACCCTGCTGCATCACTTGTGGAATGAATTTGTGCGCGTCAAGCAGGGCGCCACGAATCGCAACGAATAGAGTGCCGGGACGGGCTTGCCGCGAATCGTGGGTAACGTCCGTGACCGAAAGACTCTCGTCTCCCGTTAGTTCCGCACTGGCTGCAATGGCGACTTGTTTGAGAGTTACAGGATGGATATTCACGAAACTGAATTCTACGCAGAGATAGGTAGATTGTCACTCAAGTGCTATTTCAAGAGTCCAGGAAGTAAGTATCGTGTAGTTTCCTTTTTCGTAGGTGCTATTGAAGTCAGTAGTCATATATGGAGTGCTGAACTCTTAATGCCTACCGAACACGCACCTAACAGCTCGTGATCCTTAGCAGTCAACCCGACGATTGCTAGCGCGTGTCGGCACAGACTTCATTAACACTGGGCTCGCTGGCATTCAAGCAACGTCTGGACAACATTCAGTCCAAACGAATACGATGCCTCGCCGTCGCAAAGCCCAATTTCCAAATGGTGAACGATGCACATCAAAGCCACTCTTTCTTTAGTCATCGCGGCACTGCTACTAACGCCTTCGCTAACACGAGAAAAGTCACCGGTGGACGAGTTTGATCTGATCATCCGTAACGGATCGATTATTGACGGCTCGGGAAAGCCGCGCTATCGGGCTGATCTTGCCATCAAGGGTGACCGCATCGTGCGTATCGGAAAACTAACTGGCGCAACTGCCGCGCGAGTTATCGACGCAGAAGGAGTGATCGTTTCGCCCGGCTTTATCGACATGTTGGGGCAGTCGGAAACCTATGTGCTCATCGATCCGAGGGCCATGAGCAAAGTGATGATGGGCGTGACTACGGAGATCACCGGCGAAGGCGAGTCAATCGCACCAACAAATGAAAGATTGATAGCCGAATCGGCAGACTTCAATCGACGCTACAACCTGACAGTCGATTGGAACACGCTCGATGAATACTTCAAACGGCTCAACAAGCAGGGCGCTGGCGTCAACATGGGAACTTTTGTCGGCGCCACACAAGTGCGGGAATACGTGATCGGCTTTGACAATCGCCCGCCTACTTCTCAGGAATTGGAAAAGATGAAGGTGCTGGTGGCAGCCGCGATGAAGGACGGGGCGCTCGGGCTCTCCACTTCGTTGCAATACGTTCCTGCTCGCTTCGCGCAAACCGATGAGATTGTGGAACTCGCAAAAGTCGCCAGGCAGTACGGCGGCATCTATGCCACACATCAGCGCAGTGAAGCTAATGCGCTCGGCGAGTCATTGAACGAGGTTTTCGAAATAGCTCGCCGCGCGCAGATTCCGACTGAAATCTGGCACCTGAAGACAGCCTACAAAAAGAACTGGGGCCGCATGCCGGAGGTGCTGAAGAGAATAGAGAAGGCGCGCGCCGAGGGTCTGGACATTACCGCCGATGTCTATCCCTACATCGCGGGCAGCACTTCATTGAGCGCATCGCTGCCTCCGTGGATACTCGAAGGCGGCACGCAGAAAATGCTGTCTCGCATTCGAGACGCGCGTATTCGGCAACATCTGAAGAAGGAGATCTCAGAAGATTCAAAAGACTGGGAGAACATCTATCTCGGCAGCGGCGGTGCACAGGGCGTCCTGATTGGTTCAGTAATGAATCGCGAGCTCGAATCACTCCAGGGTAAGCGCTTATCGCAGATCGCCGCAGAGCAACAGAAGGAGCCACTCGAAGTATTGTTTGATTTGATCCTCGCCGACAACGGTCAGACAGGTGCAATCTATTTCATGATGAGTGAACCGGATTTGCGCGCCGCGATGAAAGCGTCATTTGTCAGTTTCTGCACTGACAGCGGCGCCCGCGCGAACGATGGGCCGTTGGCGGGAGCCAAGTCACATCCGCGCGGCTGGGGAACTTATCCACGCATTCTGGGTCGCTATGTTCGTGAGGACAAGTTGATGAGTCTCGAGCAGGCCATTCACAAAATGACCGGCATGCCGGCCGCGCGCGTCGGTCTTTCGGATCGCGGGTTGTTACGCAAAGGAATGTTTGCCGATATCGCGATCTTCGACCCGAAACGCGTGCTCGATCGCGCAACTTTTGAAGTCCCGAATCAACATCCGGACGGGGTGAAATATGTGATCGTGAATGGGCAGCTCAGCGTGGACGACGGCAAACGAACCTTCGCGCTCGCCGGCAGGCCAATCCGCGGACCGGGCTACGGGCGGTGATGCCTCATCCTGGCGAAGGCATTTAGAGCGATTTGATCACCTTGCGAAAGCCCTCTTCATCCCAGGCCCTCATAGTTTCGGTCTTAACATTCCCCTGCGAGCCCAGGGTCAACAAAGCCTTTGCAACCGAGTCGTCGTCCGGCGCTTCGATTACGCAGAGCAGATCGTAACGACCCATGAGCAAGTACGTATCCCTGATTTCCACGCCGAATTTCCCGAAGGCTTTACGACCTGCCTCCAGACGTTTCGGACTGTCTTTAACTCGGGCAACACCTTGTTGGGTGTAATTAAGCAACGTGATGTAGGTTGGCATTTTGAAAACGCTCCTTTCGGTTGATGGGTCCTGATCCGGGGGCCGTGGCTCTGGGGTCTTTGGTCTGTGGCTTTAGGTCTGTGGTCTTCGTGCTTTGACTGGAAACTTGAAACCAGGAGCTAGAAACTTGAAACTTGCAATTAAACACTTGAACCTGCGTTTTTCTAAACTTTTAAAAACACCTTCCGGCGATAAAGAATCCACATCAACCCCAGCCACACCAGGATCATGGTTAGCGCGAAGGCGAGTGAAGCGCGGTACGGCGGCGCCCACGAAAGAAAAAGATTGCGATAAATCCAATTGTGCAATGAGATCCGCGTCCCGTCACTTGCGGGCACCTTAATTAAACCCAACAGCTTGGCCATCAACCCCGTTCCGACAAAGAGCGCGATTGCATTAACGCCAAACACGACGAATGGCTTGGCCCACCGGCGATACTCCTTGATATCAATTAACCAGTAACAGAAGGCGAGTAGTTGCAGCGCCATGCCCGCCGTGAACAAGACGTAAGAGCTGGTCCAGAGGGATTTATTGATCGGGAAGAAAGGGTTCCAGGCCCAGCCAAGCACAATACAAACAACCCCCGCTGCAAACATACCCGCAACCTTCTCGTGATCTGCCTTCGTCGTGCGCAGCCATTGCCCCGCGAGCACACCAGACAAGGTCGTGGCCAGTGCCGGGATAGTGCTCAGGATGCCTTCCGGATCGTAGACCTTCCCCTGGGACCAGATATGCCTGCGGAGGACAACTCGATCGATGAATGACGCGAGACTCCCTTCCTTACTTAGGTCACCAGGGGCGTAACCCGGCGCGGCCAACCAGCTCATCAGGAGCCAGTAAATTAACAACAGCCCCACTGCGACCAGGAGCTGGGTTCGCAATCTCGTCTTGAGAAAAATGATAGCGGCGAAGAAGTAACAGAGGGCAATTCGCTGGAGCACGCCCGGGATGCGAAAGGTTGCGAAGCGAAAATAGGGAAAGAGATTCAGGAAAAGACCGAGAGCGAAAATGATCAGCGTGCGGCGAACGACTTTCAAATACAGATCCCGGTTGCTTCCTCGCCTGGCAGCCGCATCGCTATCAACGTCAGTGTTTCGGGCTGCCGCAACGCGTTTGCCGAATGCTAGTGGAATCGCTACTCCTACGATAAAGAGGAAGAAAGGAAAAATCAGATCGGTGGGTGTCCAGCCGTGCCACTCCGCGTGCGCGAGCGGCCAGTAGATCGTGGCCCAGGAACCCGGATTGTTGACCAGGACCATGCCGGCGATCGTGATGCCGCGGAACGCATCCAGGGAAACGAGACGTGCTGCTGGGAGAGAAGGCATGTTGGTTGGTCAGTGTCGGTAGTTAGTCAGTAGGTAGGGTAGTCAATTGTCCGTGGTTAAATTGGTTAGCGATCGCATCGAGTAATTACCTCTACTTTGGAAAGAGAGCAACCACGCACAACTGACCACTGACAAGACAAAACGCGATCGCTGTTACAAAGGGCTTCACCTAACCACCGGACTCGGACTCGCAGCAGGCCGCGGACCCAATCCAAACGTCTCCGGATCCGTAAGAATCGAATTCGCGTTGTAATCCCTCACCGCTTCCTGGAGCGCCTTACTCCTGGACAGCCACATGTTGATCGCTTGATCGTAGCGGGCCAGAACACTATCCAGCCAATACGGACGGTTCTCAGCCAACCACTGACGCCGATAGGCTTCCTTGAGAAGGACCAATTCCTCGGCCATCTCTCTGGGCCAGTTGTAAATATTGCCCCAGTAGTTTCGCAGGCGGCCCACCTTCCTGCGATCACCCAGGTTCAAGTAGGCGTCCCAATACTCCTGGCTAAACTTTTCCATCATCTGCATGCGTCGCCCGAGGTGATCAAATCTCTGCGCCGCCAGACGCATTGCCGGCACCATCGATTGATTTCTTCGCGCCCGCTTACCCTCACGCAGCAACAGCTCGTCTGCGTTCTCGACTTCGAGTCGCATCTGCTTCAACTGGCTGTTTAAGGTCCGTGCTTGTCGCTGAAAGTTCGCAGTGAAGGGCTCTCGCCAAAACAGATCATCACTCGAGCCAATGCCCAACAGTCCGTTGACAGTCCCGAGCGCTCGCAACGCCTGAACAAATTCGTCCCCATCATTGCGAAAGAATGCCCAATCAAAATTTTGATCAAACTCCTTCACATCGACGGTCTTATTTTCCCAGGACGCGGCCGCGCCGAGCACGATTCCATACCATGTGGATTCAAATAGACCTTCGCCGTTATCGTCCCAACTCGTATTCATCATTCCCATCGCGCCGGCCGCTTGGCCATCGCGGACGAAGTTGACGATGTTCTTCTTTGCTGCCTCAAGATTAGGAAAGATCTGGTTCCAGTTCTGCACGCCCGGACATACAAACTGCTCCAGGCCGGCGTCTTTGAAGGGCTTGATTTGTGTGGTGAAATCATCGCGCTGGGCGTAGTCCCAATTCATCACGATGAGATCCTTTGGGATGTTCCCAATCAGCTCAGGATGATTCAAGGCAATGTCGCCCCAGAACATTAGGCGACGGTTGTACGGCTTCAACACCTCTCGCACGCGGTTAAGGTGGTCGAAATAGACCTGACCAACCCCTCGCTGTCTTGCCGCTTCCCTGCTTTGTCCCTCGCCCAGCTCGAACGTTTCATCAGCGCCAATGTGGAAAAACCTACCGGGAAAAAGTTGATCGAGCTCGCGATACCAGTCCGCGATTAATCTGTATGAACCCTCCTGTTGGGGCGAAAGCACATCACCGTACGGCACTTCCGCCAACTCAGTGTATTTTTCGAACTTCAATGCTTTGTGAAGATGGCCGAACGTCTGCTGTTCCGGTACTAACTCGATGTGATACCGGCGTGCGTAAGCTACCAGCTCTTTGATTTCAGCGGACGTCAACGAACCACCTTCAGGTCCGATCAGCGGATGAGTAGCGCTCGCGAATGTATGCTCCATGTAGAACGAATGCAGGTTCAACTTGAATGCTGCAAAGGAACGCAACTGCCGTTTGATGTAGTCAACGGTAGGAACTGGCCCGCGGCTGATGTCATCTGAAACTCCACGCCAGCGCATTGCCGGCCAGTCGACAATCAGCACACCGGGAATGTACGCCTGCGCGCCTTCTCCGCGCACTAACTGCTTCAAAGTCTGCAGTCCGTAAAATGTGCCGGCCTCGGTAGCGCCCGCCACCAAAACTTCCTTCGGCGTGACCACCAGCAGATAGCCCTCAGCATCAAGATTGGACGGCGTAGCGACGTTCGCTTTCCTGAGCGCAGCCTTGATTCCCGGCTGGTCGAGCTTTCCAATCAGGATCGAATTTGACGATCGGCCTTTCGACAATTTCAAAGAAAGCTGCGCCGCTTCCTTCATGTCGTTCGCAAAATCTTCGGCCGCAAAACGATCGTCGGCTGACTTTGAGTCGACAAGGGCAAGCCTTGTGGCACGACTAAACAAGAACCGATCTTGAGTAATCGTGACCTGTCGTGGTTGGGGAATTATTTGCAGAGTCGCGTCGCTGTCTTGCGCGCAAACGGCTGACGCAAAGACGACCTGGAACAGACACAGCCATACCAGACGGAGAATGCTCCTTCGTGCTAGAGTGTTTGACATCAATTGAAGATTGGCATGTTGAATTGGACTTAGTCTTCGGGAAGAACGGACGACTATTTAACCGAAAAACCGTGTGAACACAATGGCTGTTTCACGGACGCAAGGAGAATCTGAACCTTTGTCTCTGATGCTGGACGAAATCGCCGAACAACCCGCGGCATTGGCGGCGACGATTGAAGGAGAAGCCGGCAAGATTGCCAAGCTAGGCGCTTTTCTAAGAGCCCGCGATCTTGATCTGATAGTACTGGTGGCGCGTGGGAGCTCTGATAATGCATCGCTGTTTGGTCGCTATCTGCTCGAAGTGACCACCGGCATTCCCGTTTCACTTTCCGCGCCTTCCGTTCACACGCTCTACGGCGCCAGACTCAAACTCGATCACGCGCTCGTCGTTGGCGTCTCGCAATCCGGCGAAGGCGAGGACATTAATCGCGTGCTGGAAAACGCGCGGTCGTCTGGGGCCTACACCGTCGGCATTACCAACGAAGCCGGCTCAGCAATGACGAGGCTCGTTGATGAAACCTTGCTGACGCATGGCGGACGCGAGCGGTCAGTGGCGGCGACCAAGACGTTCACCGGCCAGATGATGCTTTTCTATATGTTGGCGGCACAACTCGCCGACCCGTCAAAGCGTCTCGAGTACGGGGCCATACCGGACTTTGCCGCACGAGCCGTCGAACAGCGTCCCGCGATTCTTGAACTGGTTCAGCGATATGTGTTCATGGAAAACTGCGTGGTGGTGGGCCGCGGGCTCGCTTATGGAAACGCGTACGAGCTTGCGTTAAAACTAATGGAGACGTGCTATGTCGTTGCCGAGCGGTTCTCTTCCGCAGATTTCCTGCATGGTCCGTTGGCGATGATCGAGCGCCATTTTCCAGTAATTCTGTTTGCACCACCGGGCGTGATGCTGCCGGGCGTGAAGAAGCTGATTGAGAATCTGCGGGAGCTGCACGCAGATATGCTGGCGATCACGAGTGACCTCGAGGTTGCCAGTTCGTGCTCGCGAGCGATCATCATGCCGCGCGAGATTGACGAGTACCTGGCTCCGATCCCTTACATCATTCCGGGACAGCTTTTCGCGGCGCTGCTGGCGGAGGCAAAGGGACTGAATCCCGATGCACCGCGGTCGCTATCGAAGGTGACGAGGACCTTATAAATTCTTCATTTGAGATTTAGCATTTCTTAGTTCTCATTCCAAGTGGTGTTCACTACTGGTGGATTGACGAATGAATATTGAACTCAAAGACGCTACACACGGCCCCGTTTACGCTCAGGTTCGCGAGCAGATCGAAAGGCTCATCCGCTCGCACGAGGCGGCTTCGGGCGAGACACTTCCGTCGCCGGCGGTGCTGGCGCAAAAACTAACTGTCGACAAAGGCGAGGTTCAACGTGCGTACTTCGAACTCGAACAGGCAGGTTTAGTAAGAAAGGAATCCGGCAAGGACTTTCTCGGTAAACCAAAAACAACCTATCGGGTGGTGTAGGAGAGACGCTTCTGTCTATCACAGATTCGAGCACTCCCCTTCGCACAGCCCCTGATATTGCCCGGCCTTGCCATTCTTAAAATTCAACGTCACCGTGATATTGTTTTTTTGTTGCTAAGGGCCGAAGGTTTTTTGACTAATGCGAAAGTGGCGGAATTGGCAGACGCGCCAGACTTAGGATCTGGTACCGAAAGGTGTGGGGGTTCGAGTCCCCCCTTTCGCACCAAATTGGTCCGTTGTCATTGGTCAGTTGTCCATTGTTCTTCTTTGGGAACCGAATCGGTGTCGGAAACAGAATTGAAGTCGCCGAAAAGAACTATTAACAACGGGCTACTGACCACTGACAAGCACAAATAACTAACGGATTACTAAAGACGATTCCCACGAAAGAAAGGCGCCCGTTCGACGCCGTGACGTCTAACGGGCTTTTATTATTGATGAAGACAGAACTGGTCGATGTCTCCCCGACGCGCAAGGAGATCAAAATTGAGATCGAGCCGGAAATTGTCCGCGAAACCTTCAATCGCATCAGTGACACATATGCGAAACAGGTAAACGTTCCCGGGTTCCGCAAAGGTCATGCACCGCGCTCAGTGGTTAAGACTAGATTCAAGAACGAGATTCGCACCGAAGTCCTGCGCGAATTGATTCCTGACGCAGTCAAGGAAGCGATCGTTAAGCACAAACTCGCTGCTATCGGGGAACCCGATGTTCATCTCGACGAAGCGGACGCAACGCAACAGTTTGGCGACAGTCCTATCGGGGTTCACGTTCATGTCGAGATCCTGCCCGACATCCAGCTCAAAACATATAAAGGTCTCGAGGCTACCCGGACGGTTCAGCCAGTTAAGGATGAAGATGTTGACCGCGTGATCGAAAATATGCGCGAAGCCTCGGCGGCGTTGCAGCCCGTCGAAGATCGGCCCGCCGCACTCGGCGACACCCTCAACGTCAACTTTCAGGGCAAGTTTGCCGACGCACCGGACGAAGAAGACATTAATGTATCTGACGTCGAGGTTGTTCTGGGCGGTGAGGGCGTTCAGCAGGAGTTCACGGACAATCTATTAGGCACGAAGGCCGACGAGGAAAAAACTTTTACCGTCGATTATCCTGAGGACTTTTCGTCAAAGGGACTCGCCGGGAAAAAGGTTGACTACACGGCTACCGTGACAGCCGTTCGCATAAAGGAGTTGCCGGATTTGGACGATGAATGGGCTAGCAGTCTCGGCGAGGAAATTGATTCACTGGCGACACTGAAAACCAAAATTAGTGAAGACCTCGAGAAACGTGTGGCCTCGGAAGCCGATCACCGCGTGCGCAGTGAATTGATGAAGAAGCTCCTGGAAGAGCATCCCTTCGAAGTTCCCGATACCCTCGTGGATCAACAGACCGACTTTCGGCTGGAAAATGTTGCGCGCGACATGATCCGCAGAGGGATCGATCCGCGCGGTCAGGAACTGAATTGGGAAGGCGCGCGTGAAGAACTAATGGCTCAGGCGGAAGAGGATGTGCGAGCCTCTTTGCTGCTCGAGCGCATCGCTGACGAAGAGAAGATCGAGATCACGAATGAAGAGATCGAAGCCGAGATTGAGGCGATCGCAAACGCGTCGCAACAGCCAAAAGAGCAAGTGCGTGCCGTCTTGACAAAGGATGGGGGCGAACGTAGCATCGCGAACAGGTTGCGAAACCGAAGAGCGCTTGATTTATTGCTTGAAAACGCCCACGTTTCCGATGCGGAGTGGACGGAAAAACAGGAGTCAGAAGTCAGCACTCAGGAGTCAGAATAGCGATCGGTTTTCTTCTGCTCTCTTGTTTTCTGAGTCCTGTTTTCAGGGTTGTTTGGTTGAGGAAATTATATGGCTCTAGTTCCAATGGTCGTCGAACAAACGTCGCGCGGTGAACGTGCGTTTGACATCTACTCTCGGCTGCTTAAAGACAACATCATTTTTCTTGGCACTCCAATCGATGATCAGATCGCTAATTTGATCGTTGCTCAACTGCTTTTCCTCGAAGCAGAAGATCCTGAGAAGGACATCAATATCTACATTAATTCTCCCGGTGGTTCGATCACGGCTGGAATGGCGGTCTACGACACCATGCAATTTATCCGTCCGGACGTGACCACGATCTGCGTCGGACAATGCGCTTCCATGGGTGCGCTTCTTTTGGCCGCCGGCGCAAAAGGCAAACGCTTTGCACTTCCCAACTCCCGCATTCTCATTCATCAGCCCTCGGGCGGATCGCAGGGACAAGCCACTGACATTCGCATCCAGGCAGAAGAAATTCTGCGAATGCGAGAGCTCACTTCTCAAATCCTGGCCAAGCATACCGGGCAAACCTACGAAACTGTTGAACGTGACGTCGAACGCGACAAAATAATGTCTGCTGCAGGCGCGAAGGAATATGGTTTAATAGACGAGGTCATCGCGCACCGCGAGTAACGCGCGATCTGGAGAAGCGCCGATGATTGCCAAGATGAAAGCTCGTGGGTTCTGCTGCTCGTTTTGTGGACGCTCAAAAGGTGAAGTCGCGAACATTATGGCCGGAACGCCACAACGGACCCCAGGCGTTCCCAAACAGATGCTTGGCAAAAGCGCTTTCATCTGTAACGAGTGCGTTCAGCACTACTATCAAATGGTCACCGCCCCTGAGATAAAAGCGCCGTTGGTACTTCCCAAGTAAGTTCGGTTCGACAGACTTAATATTAAAAGGAGCCCCCCTCGGACGCATGGTAAGACGAACTGACGACACATTGCGCTGCTCCTTCTGCGGCAAATCGCAGAATGAAGTAAAGAAACTCATTGCAGGGCCCACTGTCTACATCTGCAATGAGTGCATTGACATCTGTAACGAGATTATTACCGACGATCAGCAGGCGGAGTCAGTAGCCACTCGTCCCCCACTTCCCAAACCAGGGGAGATCAAAAATTTCCTCGACGAATATGTGATCGGCCAGGATGAGACCAAAAAGCGTCTTGCGGTAGCTGTCTACCAGCACTACAAACGAATCGAAATTGGCCGTCGCCGCGCGGACGTCGAAATACAGAAAGCAAACATTCTGTTGATCGGCCCGACCGGCACGGGCAAAACTCTGCTCGCGCAAACTCTCGCGCGCATGTTGAGTGTTCCCTTTACCATCGTCGACGCCACCACGCTCACCGAAGCGGGTTATGTTGGCGAGGATGTTGAAAACATTATTCTCAAGCTCTTGCAGGCGGCCAACGGGGACGTCGAGCGTGCCCAGCAAGGCATAATTTACATCGACGAAGTCGATAAGATCTGCCGCAAAGACGAGAACCCCTCAATCACGCGAGATGTGTCGGGTGAAGGCGTGCAACAGGCATTGCTGAAAATCCTCGAAGGGACCGTGGCTAACGTTCCTCCCCAGGGCGGTCGCAAGCATCCACATCAGGAGTTTTTTCCCGTTGACACGACCAACATCCTCTTTATCTGCGGCGGTGCTTTCGTCGGACTTGAGAAGGTTATCGAGCGTCGCCTCCGCAATAAGTCACTCGGTTTTCACGCCCAGGTAAAGTCGGGCGTGCACCGGCATGCAGAGGCCCTGGCAGCAGTACAACCCGAGGATTTGATCCGGTTCGGATTGATACCGGAGTTTGTCGGGCGCCTGCCGGTGGCCGGCGTACTCCACGAACTCGATGAAGGAGCGTTAATCAAGATCCTTACCGAACCGAAGAACGCGCTAGTGAAGCAATATCAGAAGAAGTTTGATTTCGATAACGTAAAATTGAAGTTCACCGACGATGCTCTCAAGTCGGTGGCTCGGCAGGCAGTGGAACGCAAGGTTGGGGCGCGGGGCCTGATGATGATCCTGGAGGAACTACTCCTTGACGCCATGTACACTCTTCCCTCCCAAAAACGCATTAAAGAATTCGTGATTACCAGCGAAATGGTCGAACGACGCCGGGCAATTCCTGGCGAAGGGCTGACCGGCGTCGATGGCGCCGCAGCGTAATTGCTTTCGGGACGGGGCCCTTCCCAAACCCGAAGTGACACTCCTCGCGGAAATGAACTACAATTAGACATCTTTTAACTAGGGCGAGACGGCATTTTCGGCGGCTCGCCCTTCTTGCAAGAAGGCAATAACAGTCAGTTGAAACCTATGGAAGAATATTCAGATCGTGCTCCTGCCGACGTCGTCTGGTACCCGATGGTTCCGATTCGCGACGTTGTTATATTTCCCTTTACTAAAGTCGCTTTTAAGATTGGACGCCCCGGTTCAGTGCGCGCCCTCGAACAGGCGCTCGCCTCGGATCGAACCATATTCTTAGCAACTCAACACGACGCGACCGTTGACGAGCCCGCCGCCGATCAAATCTACGGCGTGGGAACACTTGGCCGGATCCTCCAGTCCCAAAAGCAGGAGAATGGGCAGATCAAAGTAGTGGTGGAAGGTCGTGAACGTGCGACCACCGTCCGAGTGGAAAACACAGACGGCGCTTTTATGGCGCTGGTCAAACGCGCGCCGGTAGTCAGCGAAGAAGGCACCCGCCTCGACGCCCTCATTCAAAAAGTAGGCCAATTGATCGAGCAGCACCTGCGGCTTGCGCCCGACACCCAGACCGATGCCTTGCAGACCGCGATGAGAAATCAGGATCCGTCTCATTTGGCGGATGCACTCGCTTCCCAGTTGCGGACATCGGTGGAGGACAAGCAGGGACTTTTGGAGCTGTTTTCGACGCAAGCTCGGCTTCAGCGGTTAATCGAATTGCTTGAACTTGAGATCGAAAAACGGCAGCTGGATCGCACCATTCAAACGCGGGTTAAGCGCCAGATGGAGAAGGCTCAAAAAGAGTATTACCTCAACGAGCAGATCAAGGCGATTCATAAAGAGTTGGGCCGCAAGGATGAGAAGGCCGAACTCGAAGAGCTGAAGAAGAAGATCGAAGAAGCGGGAATGACGGACGAGGCCAAAGAGAAGGCCCTGCAAGAGTTGCATCGGCTCGAAGCCATGCCGCCTATGTCGGCAGAAGGCACCGTGTCGCGAACTTATATTGACTGGCTCGTCAGTGTGCCGTGGAAGCAGAAATCGAAAGAGATAAAGGATCTCAGCAAGGCTGAGGAAGTCCTGAACGACGATCACTACGGTCTGGAAAAGATCAAAGAGAGAATTCTCGAGTATCTCGCCGTTCGTCAGTTGGTGAAGAATCCCAAAGGCTCGATCCTCTGTTTCGTAGGACCTCCCGGAGTAGGCAAAACAAGTCTCGGGAAGTCCATCGCGCGCGCGACTGGACGCAAGTTTGTTCGGTTGTCACTGGGAGGAGTTCGCGACGAAGCTGAGATTCGAGGCCATCGTCGTACGTACATCGGAGCGCTGCCCGGTCAGATCATTCAGATGATGAAGAAAGCCGGCACGATTAATCCGATCGTGCTGCTGGATGAAGTCGACAAGCTAGGTGCGGATTTTCGCGGCGATCCCAGTGCGGCGCTGCTCGAAGTACTGGATCCGGAACAGAACCACACTTTCCAGGATCATTACCTGGATGTTGAATACGATCTGTCGAAAGTCTTCTTCATCGCAACTTCGAATGTCCTGCACACGATTCCGCCGGCGCTACAGGACCGGTTGGAGATTCTGCGCTTATCCGGATATACGGAACGTGAGAAGCTGGAGATTGCCAAACGTCATCTGGTTCGCAAACAGGCTGAAGCCAATGGCTTGAAGCCCGAACAGTATAGTTTTACCGATGAAGGTTTACTCGAGATCATTCGTCACTACACCCGTGAAGCGGGCGTTCGAAATCTCGAGCGCGAAATTGGATCCTGCTGCCGCAAACTCGCGCGAAAGTTTGTTTCTGAGACTATTGCGGAAGGCGCCAAAGACGTTGTGGACGCGGCGCGCGTTCACGAGATGCTGGGAGCGATCAAATTTCGCCAGCATGCAATTGCCGCCGAAAGCGAAATCGGTCTGGCCACTGGTCTTGCCTGGACGGAGATTGGCGGTGAGGTGTTGCAAATCGAAGCGACGCTCACCAAAGGTCGCGGCGGCGTACAGTTGACCGGCAAACTCGGCGACGTAATGCAGGAGTCGGCCCAGGCAGCGCTTACCTGCATCAAGGCGCGCGCGGAACGGCTTGGCATGAGCTTGGATTTCATTCGCAAGCGCGATCTGCACATACATATTCCGGAAGGCGCAATTCCAAAGGATGGGCCTTCGGCCGGCATCACCATGGCAACTGCGATGGCTTCGGCTTTGACCCGGGCAGCCGTGCGAAGAAACGTGGCGATGACAGGTGAGATTACTTTGCGCGGCCGAGTGCTGCCTATCGGCGGAGTGAAAGAGAAGCTCCTCGCAGCCCACCGCTTTGGAATCGACACGATCCTTTTGCCTAAGGACAATGAGAAAGACCTGGCGGACGTTCCAGAGGAAGTTCGCAACGCGCTTTCCATCAATCTTGTCGAAACCATCGATGAGGTTTTGGCGCTTGCGCTCGAAGATGCCTGCCCAACTGACGCCGGCACAGTTGAGGCGCCTCCGCTTTGGTCCACCGAGCAACCTTCGCAAGGAATTCAAACGAGCTAGAGTAGATGTTGGAGTCAGATGCTGGATGCTGGTGAAATCTAATCACTGGCCTCTTACCGGTTCGCTATTTCATGTATCAACCGCATCCATCCAAACCTTCTTCTCTATACCCATCGTTTGAAAACGTTTCACGAAGGTGCTCGACTAAGTTCCAATAACTACTTCCGGAGATTCCCCATGAGCAAACACGAAGACGCAAATCTTATTCTTAAACTCTATGACCTGCGGCGCGAAGCGGTGATGCGAGAAGCGCGTTCCTGGTTTTTTGGTTTTAACCCCCAAAGCATGCAAGACTTCATCGACGTTATGGTTGGTGACAAGAGCGGTTACTACCGCATGGTTGTCTCTTACTGGGACATGGCGGCATCTCTTGTGAATCACGGCGCCATTGACGAGCAGATGTTCAATGATGCCAACGGCGAGCACCTCTTTATTTACGCCAAGGTCGCTCCGTTTTTGCCGGAGTTAAGGACGATGTTTGGTTCGGATCAGTATCTTTCCCAACTGGAAACGGCGGTGCGCAGAATTCCAAACGTCGATGAGAGAATCGCGAACTTGCGCCAGCGCATTAGCCAGTTGATGGCCCTTCGTGAGCAAAAAGCAAAAGCCGCCAGTTCTGATGTTTAACGAACAGTAGTGTTCGCGGCAACGATACGAACTGCTTCCCTTGATCATTAGCCATCAGGTTGGCCGCCCATCCGGTCGTCGCCGGCCAACCGGTAATGGAAGCGACTACGACCGATGAAGGTCACCACTGCGGAGTTCATCAAGAGCGCCTTTCAGGAGTCGGATTGGCCAGGCGATTCGAAGCCTGAGATCGCATTTCTTGGCCGCTCGAATGTTGGAAAGTCGAGCCTGATCAATTCGCTCCTCGGTGTCCGCGGGCTGGCTCGCACTTCCTCGACACCGGGACGCACCCAGTCGCTGAACTTCTTCTTGATTAATAAGCGTTTTCGCTTCGTAGATCTGCCGGGTTATGGTTACGCACGTGTACCGAAAATCATAAAATCCGGATGGGGCGAGATGGCAACGGACTACCTTGCAAAGCGTAGTCAGCTTGTGTTATCAATTCACATCGTAGATTCGCGCCACGAACCCACAAAACTGGATTTGCAGCTTCACGAGTGGCTTGTGCACAACTCCAAGCCACGTTTAATAGTTGCCACGAAATCCGATAAGCTGTCCAACAATGCGTTGCGAGAGAGCATGGAACATGCGCGAAGCGTGTTTCAGGAAGAGAGTGTGGTAGCTTATTCTGCCAAGACCGGTACAGGGCAGCAGGACGTGTGGCGAATGATCGAAAACGCACTGACTGAATACAACGTTTAGCCTGTAGCTCGGGATCAGAATCCAAACCATCGACCGGCAATTCAAATATTCTCAGCAGCCCCCTTGGTTATCTTAGTTCTAATCCAGGCCACGCGCGGTGGACGACCCGGCATCTTATTGCTGCTGGAAAAACCCCGCTCGCGTCGAGGAACCATTGTTGCAAGACAACGCTCGGGCAGAAAGGTTTTTGCCACGCAACTGACGGCAAGTTCTGACGCGCCATGCGTCCCCAGTTAGCCGCCACGTTTACCACCCAATTTCTCAACTTCAAAGAGGTAGAAAGCCAAATCGGCCGTCGTGCTTTGAATTTTACGAAACGGCCATGAAAGTTTATTAAGAGACGAACTGATATGTCACAGAGAACACGTTCCCGCGCTTCGAGCGCGAGTAGCAATGACGGCAACGGAGAGGATAGCGGCAGCACTGTAGCCACCGCTGATGCTGGGGAAAAAGAAGGGCGCGACGGTCGCGAGCATCGCGAGGAGGGTTTCCTAAACCTTGCGGACCTCAAGGAGATGTCCATCTCCAAACTCACGTCGATCGCCAAGGGCATGGATGTGCCCGGCGCTACCGGCATGCGCAAACAGGAACTGATCTTCAAAGTACTGGCGGCGCAGACTGAGAAAAGCGGTCTCATCTTTTCTGAGGGCGTGCTGGAGACCTTGCCTGATGGCTTTGGTTTTCTGCGTGCACCCGAATACAACTACCTGCCAGGCCCGGATGATATCTATGTTTCACCGTCGCAGATCCGAAAATTCGATCTGCGCACCGGCGACACTGTTAGTGGGCAAATTCGCCCACCCAAAGAGGGCGAGCGCTATTTCGCGCTAATCAAAGTTGAAGCCATCAATTTTGAATCTCCGGATCAAGCGAGAGAGAAAGTTTTCTTCGACAACCTCACGCCACTTTACCCGGATGAACAATTGCGAATGGAGGTAACCCAGGACAATCTTTCAGCGCGTGTAATCGATCTGGTAACCCCGCTGGGCAAGGGGCAACGCGCGCTCATCGTCGCCCCTCCGCGTACCGGTAAGACGATGCTACTGCAAACCATCGCCAATTCCGTTACTCAGAATCACCCGGAAACCACTTTGATTGTGCTCTTGATCGACGAACGACCGGAAGAAGTTACGGACATGCAGCGCTCGGTTAACGGCGAGGTCATCTCTTCCACGTTCGATGAACCGCCTACCCGTCACGTACAAGTCGCCGATATGGTGATCGAGAAAGCGAAGCGGCTGGTCGAACACAAACGCGACGTCGTGATTCTGCTCGACTCAATTACTCGACTGGCGCGAGCGCATAACGCTGTTGTGCCACCCAGTGGCAAAATCCTCTCTGGCGGTATCGATTCGAATGCCCTGCAACGACCCAAGCGCTTCTTCGGCGCTGCTCGTAATATCGAAGAGGGTGGCTCATTGACTATCATCGCGACCGCATTGATCGATACCGGGTCGCGTATGGATGACGTCATCTTTGAAGAGTTCAAAGGAACAGGCAACAGCGAAATCCACCTCGATCGCCGATTGAGTGACAAGCGGCTATTCCCGGCAATCGACCTGCAACGTTCCGGGACGAGAAAAGAGGAGTTGCTGCTCAGTAAAGAGGATTTAAATCGTATCTGGGTAATGCGCCGAGTACTGAATCCGCTATCTCCGGTTGAGCAGATGGAAGTCGTTTTGGAGCGACTTGAAAAAGCAAAATCCAACGCAGAGTTCCTGGCTTCCATGCAAAGCTGAGAGCAAGGGATGAAGGCGGGGGGATGAAGAATGACGAGCTGACAGGGTTCAAAATCATTCTTCAGCCTTCCGCCTTGATTGTTTGCTCTCATCCTTCATTCTTCCGCCTGCATCCTTATTGGTAAATGCGCATCGGGATCCTATCTTCAGAGGTTGTGCCGTTTGCCAAAACTGGTGGACTTGCCGATGTCGCCGGAGCGCTGCCAAAGGCGCTCAGACAGCATGACGAGGATGCAGTTGTTGTACTGCCACTCTTCGAGCAGATTGATCGGCAACTCCTCAGTGACGAGATCATCGAAGATCTTCCGGTTGAGTGGCGCGGCCGAGTCCGGCCGACACGCGTGTTTCAAAGTAAAGCCGGTGACGCGCCGGCTTACCTGATCGAAGCTCCAGAGTATTTCTCGCGTTCTTCGATCTACGGTTATCAGGACGATCATGAACGGTTTGCGTTCTTTTCTCGCGCCGCGCTTGCCTTGTTCAAAGAATTGAAGTGGGCGCCCGACATCGTCCATGGCAATGACTGGCCCTGCGGATTCGCCATCGTAGAACTCCGCGCGCGGCGGCGGCACGATCCCTTCTTCCAGAACACGCGCAGCGTCTTCTCGATTCACAATCTTGCGTACCAGGGTGCGTTTGACCCAAAGGATCTCTGGTGGTTGGGCTTTGGCGAACAACCCGAGCGCGACGATTTCCTGTTTCGCCGAGTCGCTTCATCATTAAAAGCAGGGCTGCTCGCCGCTGATGCTTTGTCCACCGTAAGCCGCCGCTATGCTGAAGAGATTCAAACTCCCGAACAGGGGAACGGGCTTGATTGGCTTCTGCGGGCGCGGCGCGACCGTCTGGCCGGAATCATCAACGGAGTTGATTACGAGCTTTGGAATCCTGAGACAGACCCACACATTGCCGCAAACTATTCCGCAAAGGACTTGGCCGGTAAGCGCGAATGTAAAGCAGACTTGCTGCAGCGTTTTGGCTTGCCGCAGGAACTCGATCGCCCAATCATTGCGATCATTTCCCGGCTGGTAGCACAAAAAGGCTACGACTTGATTCGTGAGGCTGCTGCTGAGATACAAAGGACTGGGGCGTTTTTCATCGCCCTCGGGGCCGGCGCCAGCGAGTATGAGGACTTTCTGCAACGCTGGCGCGACAGTGCCCCGCAGCGCATCGGAATTTACAAAGGTTACGCAGGCGAGCCACTCGCGCACCAAATCGAAGCCGGAGCGGATATGTTTCTGATGCCTTCGCTTTACGAACCGTGCGGGCTGAATCAGATGTACAGCATGCGCTATGGAACAATTCCGATTGTGCGGGGGACCGGAGGATTGGACGATATAGTCCATAATTTCAGTGAAAGAACCGGCGCCGGGAACGGCTTCAAGTTTTACGACTACAAGGCCTCGGCGCTGCTTGATAAAATACGCGAAGCCCTATACTTTTATGGCAAGCCGAATGTCTGGAAACGGATACAGATTAACGGGATGGCGATGGACAATTCATGGTCAGCCGCGGCGGCGAAATATATCGAGTTTTACCGGGAAGTAATGAAGCTTTGATTGGCTGACCCAACACGCCCGAATAACCCGAATTTGACTAGTTTAAGGTTTAGCAAGACAGCAAGGAGACCATTTAATGAGCGAGCACGTCACGGAAGTTAACGATAGCAGTTTTGAAGCAGACGTTCTGAAATCAGATAAACCGGTTTTAGTGGATTTCTGGGCAGCCTGGTGTGCGCCGTGTCGCATGCTGGCTCCGACAGTTGACGCGGTTGCCGAGAAGTATGCGGCCAGCGCCCGCGTGGTTAAGTTGAACGTAGACGACAATCCTTCGATTTCACAGCGCTACGGTATCAAAGGTATTCCGACCCTAATCCTCTTCAAGGCAGGTAAAGAGGAAGAGCGAGTCGTTGGCGCGACTTCGAAAGAAGCCATCTCCCGCATGATCGACAAGCACGTCGGCGCGGCGACTGTGTAGTTTGTTGTTTCTCTGGTGGCGCGAACTTTCCTGAAGGTTTGTTCGCGCCACTTCTCTGTTCCACCATTGACTCACCTCGCGCAACCGAACCACTGCGTGATTTGGATCTTGGACTTTGGACTTTGAACAATTCTCTATCCAGGGTCCGAAGCTCTAAGGCCAAAGTTCAAAGACCGGCTCCTTAAGATTATGTCCAAAATCATCGTAGTGATCGGCGCCCAGTGGGGCGATGAAGGTAAAGGCAAGATCGTCGATCTGCTCGCAGAGCATTTTGACATCGTGGTTCGCTATCAGGGCGGGCATAACGCCGGTCATTCCGTTCAGGTTGGCGAACAGTCTTTTGTCCTTCACCTGCTGCCGTCAGGAATCGTCCACCAGGGAAAAACCTGCGTGCTCGGCAATGGCATGGTGATCGATCCCAAGGCGTTCTTTCAGGAAGCGGATCGGCTGGTATCTCAGGGTATTGAGGTCTCACCTGACCGAGTAAAGATCAGCTCACGTGCTCATCTTATTTTTCCGTATCATCGCGCGCTCGATCACACAAGCGAAGAACGACTTGGTAACGAGAAGGTCGGCACGACTTTGCGCGGCATCGGTCCGGCATATGAAGACAAGGCCGGCCGTCGCGGGATTCGCACTGCTGACGCGCTCGTTCCGGAAGTGCTGCGTTCACGCATTGAACGAAATCTGGAAGATGCCAATCGAATTATCCTCGCATACGGCGGCGAAACGCTGGACGCCGATGAAATCTATAAAGAGATGCTGGCACTAACCGAACGTCTGGGAGCGTTCATCGGCGACACGACGCACTTCCTGAACGTAGCTGCTTCGGAAGGGCGCTCGATCCTGCTGGAGGGCGCGCAGGCGACGCTGCTCGATGTCGACCACGGCACTTATCCGTTTGTTACATCATCGAGCACCACTGCGGGTGGCGCGATCGTAGGAACTGGTTTAGCGCCGAATCGGTTGACGGGAGTACTTGGCATTGTGCGCACCTACACCACGCGAGTTGGTGAGGGTCCGTTTCCGACGGAGATGGTGGAAGGCGAAGCGGAGTTGGGTAACTTGATTCGCGAGCGTGGCCGAGAGTACGGCGCGTCCACAGGTCGTCCCCGACGCTGCGGCTGGTTCGACGCGTTCGCCACTCGTTACGCTGCGGAGATCAATGGCTTCACATCCGTGGCATTGACTAAGCTCGATGTGCTGGATGAACTCGACGAGATCAAAGTCTGCATCGGGTACACGCTCGAGGGAAGAACCTGTGACTCGCTACCGGCCGTGTCGCAGGATCTGCGTCGCGCGAAACCGGTGTACGCAACTTTGCCGGGGTGGAAGAGTTCGACCGTGGGTACTACCGAGATGAGTTCCCTGCCCCCCAACGCGCGTGCCTACGTCGATTTTCTTTCGCAGCAGATCGGGACCGAAATCGGGCTCGTCTCCACCGGCCCCGAACGGTCGCAAACAATCGTTGTGCACGACTCCGCTTTGGGTCGTTGGTTAGAAGACTAATAATTCGGTCGTCATAGATAGATCCCTGCGTTTTTGGAACTCAGCACTCAGCACTCAGTACTCAGCGCTCAGTCTTGAGCACTATGTTTTTAACGGCCCCTTTGTTTTTCACCGTCCGGCATGTAGAATCCGACTCGAACTTCCTCAATTGAAAAGAGCACGCTTTTCCGAGAAGCGTGCTCAGTGTTTGTCAGCATGGGCCGATAGCTCAGTTGGTAGAGCAACTGGCTTTTAACCAGTGGGTCGCAGGTTCGAGTCCTGCTCGGCTCAAATCCACCATAGCGCCAGCTAATCTTCCTCATTACTTGCACAGAAACATCCCAGGCGCGTCAAATCCTAGAAATTGAACTTCACGGCGAGTTGAATCAACCGTGGATTATTGCTCGTCGAGGTGATCTTGCCGAAGTCTCCTGGATTGAGGATCTCACCAGTGCTTGGGTTAATGCTGGCGGCGTTAAGGTTGCTGATTGGGTTGGCGAGGTTGACCTGATTGAACAAGTTGAAGAACTCAGCGCGGAATTCCACCGATTTGCTTTCGCCCAGCTGAAAGCGTTTAGTAGCGGCGAGGTCGACGTTCGTCTGTTTTGGCCCACGCAAGACGTTGCGGCCCACGTTGCCGATGTCTGTCCCCGTCGCGCCCGCACGTGCTGCACCGTTCGAAGTTGGTATCAGTTGACCGGTCTGTACGACGGGCCGGACGAAGGCGAAAGGATTGAAGAAATACCCCGTCGGGACGTTGTTCATCGCCGTGCTGAGCGTTGCACCGGGCGCCCAGCTGGGTCGGGAGAGTCCGCTGTTTGCTCCGAAATAGAACGAGCCCGAGGCTGTATCCACAATGTCAAACGGCTGACCTGACATCGCGGTGATGATGCCCGCAACCTGCCAGCCGGAAAACAGTAGCCGACCCGCCTTTGACTTCGAAGCAACAGCCGGCTGCGGCAAATCCCAAAGGTAGCTCAACACGAAGCGGTGTGTGCGGTCGAAGTCAGAGACGCCGCGATTGGCGCCGTCGTCAAGCTGGTTGCCGAGGATGATCGTAGCGTCAAAGTCCGGCATGCCTGAGGCGTTGTCGAGCGACTTCGCATAGGTGTATGAAGCGAGCATTTGTACCCCTCGCGAGAGTTGCCTGGTCAGGCTCATCTGCAACGAGTCGTAAGCCGACGCAGCGGTGAACTGAAACTGCTGAAAGCCAGCGATGTCAGCGCCCTGGTATGGGGCCCGTAGCGCTGCATTCGAGGGCGTGTTGATTGTAATCACCTGTCCGGTAACGGCATTGACAATCGGCTGTTGCGTGGTCGCAAGCCGCGCCTGGTTAATCCGGACGTTGCGAAAAAGGTTGCGCCCGCGCGTGCCGACGTATGCGATTTCGACCAGCAATTCCCGCGAGAGCGCGTACTGTAGGCCGCCGTTGTACTGATGGAAGTAGGTCGTGCGCAGACGACGATCAAATATGCTGCTCGAAAGAGTGATGCCTGGCACGAATGTCGGGAATAGATCTTGCGACGGCAAGGCGGCGAAAGGATCCTCCAAACGGACCAGGACTCCGGGCGTACTGCGGCTAAGGGCGTAGGTCGGTGGACCGTTAATCGTGTTGTTGATGTGAGTCGTGGACGGCCGCGAATAGAAGATGCCGTAGCCGCCACGCAACGTTAGACGGCCCGAATCAAGAGGTGAGTAGGCAAAGCCTAGTCGGGGGCCGAGGTTGTTCGCGTCAATGTTCGTGAAGACACGTTTGCCGACGTTCGGCACGGTGGGCAGATCGTATTGGCGGCTGGCATTGCCTGCCTGTACGAAGCCGGCTAGAGGAGGGCCGACAGGGTTGCCGCTCGCGTTCACCTCCATCCTCGGTTGATAGAGCGCCGGATCGAAAGTCCCAATCGCGCCGCGCGTCTCGTAGGGCGGAAGGTTCAGTTCGTAGCGCAGGCCGAGATTGACGGTTAGCTTCTGCGATAACTTCCAATCGTCCTGCAGAAACAGGCTGTAATCAGCCGCGCGCATAAAACGTGTGGTGATCCCTTCAGCATTCAGCGAGCTGGTGGCCAGGCCGAGGAGGAAATTGTTGAAGCTCTGGAAACCTATCTGGCCGCGCCGGTTGTTATTCGCCGTGACATTAGTCCAGTAATAGATGATCCCTCCGCCCGTGCGAATGCTGTGACGCCCCCGTGTGATTGACAGAATGTCCACCAACGTCATGGCGGAGTTGTCTCCCGTGTAGTCTACGAAAGTGCCGGCATTCCCAATGGTGAGTGCGTCAGTGCCGCCAATGCCGATGCCCAACGCGCCCCCGCCGATGCGAATCAGCCCCAGCCCCGGGTAGGCGCTGGCGTTCGCCCGCTTGATCCCAACCTCCGAGTCCTTCACGGGGTGTTGCCCGAGGCTGTCCGAGTAGGTGAGGCTGTAGCCAACGCGCGCTTCATTAAGTGTCCTTGCGCTGAAAGTATGAATGTTCTGAACGGAGAACAGCCGGTTGTCATTCTTCCGGTCCGCCCCGAAGCCCGGGACATTGGCTGCACCGGCTGCGAGCGCGGTGAATTGCGGCGCATTGGAGAAGAAAAACTTCACCGCCAGCCACTCGTTCTCGCCGAGGCGGTAGTCGACATTCACGTTGAACTGATCCTCCCGGTAAGTCGAGACCTCCGAACCTGAATAGCGCCCCTCCACTTGTGGTGTGGGTATTAGAAATTTGCCGCTGGCCAACCTTGTATTTAGGAGGGCCAGCGCTGACGGATGGATCGAAGTAGCGGGCAGTCCGTTTGGAAGTATCGGCCTGAACGCGGCGAGCAACGTCTGTTGTGAACGGTCGTCGGTTAAACCCTGGGCGATGAGAATGCTTGAGGTGAGGCTGCTGTCCGACGCGCCGTTGCGCTCTCTGGTTCCCTGATACGAGGCGAAGAAGAACGCCCTGTCGGTTTTGACGGGTCCGCCCACGAGCCCGCCGTAGACGCTGCGCCTGAGCACGGGCCGCTCGACGCCAGCCGCTTCCAGGAACGGGTTATTGGCGTTAAGAGCGTCGTCGCGGAAGTATCCGTAAAGGGCGCCGTGAAACTCGTTCGTGCCGCTGCGCGTGACCGCCTGCACGCTGCCGCCCGCGCCGCGCCCGAATGTCGCGTCGTAGAGCGAGGTCTGGACCTTGAACTCCTGTATGGTCTCCGGCGCGGGCACGGCCACCGCCCCCGCGCTGTTAGTGTCCAGCCGGTTGGCGTCAATGCCGTTGATCTCAAAATTGTTCTGCGTGCGGCGCGCGCCATTGACCGAGACGCCTTGCGAGTTGCGGCCCAGCGCTGTGTTGTCCGGCAGGTCCGCAAAGGTGCCGGATGAGAGCGCGAGAATCTGCAGGAAGTTCCGCGTCGCGAGCGGCAGTTCCGACAACGCGCGCGAATCGACGACACGGCCAAGTTGAGGACCACTCGTTTGGATGAGCCGGTCCGACGTGATGATGATGGCTTGTTCGCTCAAGTTTCCGACTTCCAGGCTGACGTCAACCGTAGTGGTTTCAGTGATCACCACTCGAACAGATTCGATCTCAGCTCTCTTGAATGCATGGGCCGTCACGCTGACCCGGTAGGTTCCGGGCGAAAGCACCAGGGCGGCGTAGTTGCCTTCAGCGTCGGTTGTGACTTTTCGCTCTTCGCTTGTGGAGAAGCTTTTGACGGTTACTTCAGCTCCCGCGATGACGGCACCGTTTTGATCTTTTACAGTCCCGGATATGCGGCCTGTGGTCTGACTCTGGGGATAGGCGGAGATTGAGGAGAGTACAAGAAGGCAAATGATCCAAAACAAGGACATGGGGTTGCCGGTGCTCATTTGCTCAACTCAGCGCCGGACGCGCCTAAGCAGTCCATCAAAGCGCGGGTCGCCCCGTAAAGGATCGACCTGCGGATCGACGTTGAGCGCTGGGATTTGCCACGAACGCGCTTCGACCACCTTATTCAAATATGCGAATGCTTCCTTCTTCCGGCCGAGCTGAACGAACAAGATTGCGATCTGGTAATCGGTAACCCCCGCCCCTTTTTGCTTATCGAGTATTGAGAACTCAAGAAACTTCCGCTGGACATCTTGCCAACCTGCAGTTTCGTACGCCGTGCGAAGCGTCTCGATCCGTTCGGGATCCTTTTGCGTCCTCATAAAAGCTTCAAAGGCACCAGCATAATTGCCTTTCATTTCGTACGCACGCGAAAGCCATATCGCACCCAGGTCCTGTCTCAGCTCGAGACTCGATGTCAGCTGCGCAATAGCTTCGTCGTAACGCCGCGCGTAATAGAGTATCCGTCCCCGATCGCGCTCATACCTCCCGGCTCCCGGGGCGATAGCCTGCGCGAGCTCAATCTCCTTCAGCGCCTGCTCAAAACGCCCGGTATAGGCGCACAAGGTCGCATGCCCCCAGAGCGCCGTATCGTTGTTGGGCTCTAATTCGATAGCGGTCGTCAGGTCCTTTTCCGCGGCGTCAAAATCCCATTCGTAGGACAAATTTATGAGTCCCAGAGCTGCGTACGCTTCCGCAAGATTGCTGTCCAGCTCAAACGCTTTCTTAACTGCTAGTTTTGCCTTTTCAATTTTGGTTCGAGGGGAACCGATGAGCTGTCCTTCCAACAGATAGGCACTAGCCAATCCGGCATAGGCCCGCGCGTAATTCGGGTCGAGGCGAACAGCTTGCTCAAAATTCTCGATCGCCTTTTTGTCAGCCTCAGCGTTTCTTAGGTTCGTAAGATTCTTTCCCTGCAAAAAATGCCGGTACGCTTCTTCATTCGTTGTGCCGCGGTCTGGCGTCGGACTGGCAGCAGCCGAAATCAGTGTCGCGCCCTTCGAGGAAAAGTTCGAGGGAGTTCGGTTCCTTAAAGAATATGTCAGCCCGATCGCGCTACAGATGATGACCGCCAACACTGCAAACGCGTGAGTTCGATACGTTTTGACTTCGCGGACCAGGTATTCGGCGCTTGAAGTCGGATGTCGCTGCAGCGCCGACGTCTCGGCTGCGTGAGATCCGCTAACAGTGGACACCGGCGCCAGCGGTGGCATTTTCATTCCGTCTTTTTTACTAGGAACAGTTTTCAGCCATTCATTCCCGCGAGAATCGAGTTGTAGTTTTTGCTTCAGAGCTCGTAAATCGCGAGCAAGTTGATCGACGGTTTGATACCGCTCTTTTCGATTCTTGCGCAGCGCCTTCGTAACCAATCGGTCCAACTCGTCGGGAACATTCGCATGGTTTATAAGTGGCGAGAGCTTGTCCTCCATCAACGACACCATCACGTGACTGGGCGTCTCTCCCGTGAATGGCAACTGTCCGGCCAGTAGCTCGTACGTCACGATTCCGAGAGACCAAATGTCCGTGCCCACGCCCACGTCTTTGGCGCGCGCTTGTTCCGGCGACATGTACTGAACGGTGCCCATTACGAGGCCGGGGTTCGTTTGCAGCAGGGTGGGCGTCTCGAGGTCGGCATCAGTTGCCTGCTGTTCAGTCAGCTTCGCCAAACCAAAGTCGAGAATTTTCACGTAGCCGTCAGGCCGGATCATGATGTTCTCGGGCTTGATGTCCCGGTGAACGATGCCGGCGACGTGTGCTCCACTGAGTGCATCCGCAACCTGCGTACTCACGCTCAGCGTTTCACCGAGAGTCAAGGGCTTCTCGTTAATGCGTTGACGCAGCGTCTTGCCATCAACGAACTCAGTAGCGATGAAGTGCGTCGTGTTTGATTGCCCAATCTCATAAATCGTGACGATGTTCGGATGATTCAGGGCGGATGCTGCACGCGCCTCGCGCTCGAACCGTCGCACGCGGTCGGGGTTAACCGTGAAATGTGGCGGGAGAAGTTTGAGCGCAACCTTTCGGTTGAGTCTGATGTCTTCGGCCAGATAGACCTCGCCCATGCCGCCCGCCCCGAGTTGGCGCACAATTCTGTAGTTTTGAATTTGCTGGCCGGATTCGTATGTGGAACGGTGTGTGCCGAGTAACTCAGCGGCGACGTCGCCAGCTGGAGTTTCCATGAAACCGTCGGCCTCTGTAAGAGATGAAAGCAACGATTCGACTTCTCGGCGTAATGGCTCGTCACCGCTACATTGGGCCACGATAAACTCCTGTCTCCGCGCGGCTTCACACGCCAAAGCCTCAAGGAACAACTGATCGATTTGTTGCCAGCGTTCGGGTGTCATTATCGATACCGGCGATTACAAGTGTCAGAACCGTGATCGGGGAGAACCGGACCAGCCATTCAGTTGAGCTTGATGAAGCGTGTTCTCTTAGCGTTCAGCTTGATCCGGAAACCTCGAGGCTACAAAGAAGTTGCGTTTTGGGGATGACGCATTCCCGGTTCCGTCGCCCGAGATGGGGATCGCAGTCGCGCGAATCGACCCAGCCGGCTATCCCAAGGATGCTTTTGGTGCGGCCGCTAGCGCTCGCGGTTCCTGATCCGAGCGGCAACTCTTGAGCCAGCAACCCCATTCAAACTTAACGCGAGAAATTCGCTCCAAACCTCTAACTGTCCGATGCCCCCGGAGATATTTCTCGACGAAGCCAAGCTTTGGCCATTGTCCAATCATGCGCGACCGTGCCCGGTGAGACGCCCAGCACCTCAGCTGTCTCATCGACGCTGAGTCCACCAAAGAACCGCAGTTCAACGATTTGACTCTTGCGTGGGTCGAACTTCGCCAGCTCGTCCAGAGCCTCATGGACGGCTACGACTTCGGCGCTGCGTTCTTCAGAAACAATCAACCCTTCGTCCAGCGACGATGCACGAGCGCCGCCTCCGCGTTTGGCATAGCTACGACTACGAGCGTAATCAACCAGAACCCGGCGCATCATCTGCGCTGCGATGCCGAAAAAATGGGCGCGGTTTTGCCAATGCACGTTCCGCTGGTCAACCAGTCTAAGAAAGGCTTCATTAACAAGAGCCGATGTCTGAAGTGTGTGACCGGGTGATTCGCGTCTCATATATCGCCGGGCCAGTCGATGAAGTTCTTCGTAAACAACGGACATCAAGCCGTCGCGCGCAGCCTGATCGCCATTGCTCCACGCGATTAGCAACTGCGTTACATCAGGTGGGGGGGGCGAATCCATTTTTAGAGTCGAATAAGGTGCTCATTGGACAGGTACTGGAGCGGCGAGATTATACCTGCAACGGCTCCTTGCGTCGCTGCCCGAAATGGCGCCTTTGGGTTAAAGGCGCGGTGTAGTCTTAGTGATTCCGTTCAAAATTCACGCGTTACCAGGTGGAAGCAGTTCAGCCTCGTTAGTTGTGGCTCTTTATCGCTGAAGGATAGGGAAAGAAATTGGCAGATCCTTCCACCGGCCCAGATACCGGCAGGATTCTCCTACCCTATGACCCCAACTTCAGCACGCTTACGCATTGGACGAAAGAGGACATTTAACGCGCTCCTCCTGCGCAGTCAACCCCCAACTTGTCTGCTATCCAGGTCGAGCTTCTCATCACCGAAAGGACAAGTATCATGAATCTCAAACCTCATTTAACTGTGACGTTAATCATCCTCACAGTTCTCTTCATCGCTCCCAAAAACGTTCATGCCGATGCCGTTTCCAATTGGAATCTGATTGCGGTTCAGAGAATTGGAGCTGCAAACCCAGCCCGTCCAGCACCGGTAGGTTTCATCGACATGGCAATTGTCAACGTCGCCATTTACGACGCAGTACAAGCGATCGAACGAGCCTACAAACCGTATCACTCGACGCTTCCGGGCGCGTCGGGATCGCCGGCCGCAGCTACCGCAAAGGCGGCTCGGGACATTCTTGTGTACCTCTTTCCAGCCCAGACTGGGACGATCGACGACATTTACGATCAGTATCTCAGCCAAAACAACATCTCACCGTTGGATCCCGGCATTGCAGTGGGCGCCGCCGCTGCCTCGGGAATAATAGCTCTCCGCAGCAACGATGGGCGATTCCCCCCTAACCAGGTTCCTTTTGTGGGTGGCACCTCGCTGGGCGAATGGCGACCAACTGATTCATTCATCGTGCCCCTGGCACCACCGCCATTTTCTCCCATGGCTGCACCATGGGTTGCCAACGTCACGCCTTTCACTATGCGAAGTGGCGATCAATTTCGCGCCAGCCCACCGCCACCTCTCAAGGGCAAGGAGTACGCACGCGCCTATGACGAGGTAAAGGCGATGGGAGCACGTTTCAATAGTGGCAGGACAGCCGACGAAACTGCGTTCGCTTATTTCTTTGCTTCCAATTACGTCGCGCTTTGGAACCGAGCCGCCCGCGATCTCGCCGCATGACGGCGGGGCGCTAACTCGCCGGCGCATCGTTGTAACTGCGGCCGTAACGTGTCCGGCGAAGCGAGGTTAAAGAAAATTTTAAGTTTGGAATCGCAAACATACAACTGGCTTCTATCGCTTACCTCGGATGCAGCGATAGCACCAAAGGCCAATTAATGCATCCTGACAAAAATAGGAGGCCATATGAATCGAACTCGTTTGACCGTATTGTGTTCTGTCGCTCTCTTGACGTTGGCGCTGGCCGGAAACGTATCGTCGCAAAGCAACCAAAGCGGCAATGTGAAAACCAGCATCGCACAGATAAAGACTTTTGGCGGGTCAGCCGTGATTCCGTATGCCGGTGCTTCGCTTTCGAGAAACAACGAAGCCGCATTCGCGACAATTTCTACCTCGGGGTTGACACCGGGCCACGTCGTAACGCTCTGGTGGGCTATTTTTAACGAGCCGTCGAATTGTGCTACGCCCAACTGTGCTCCGCCGGATCTGGATAATCCAAATGTTAACGGTTCACTACAATTCGGCGGCGGGCAGGTTGTTGGCTTAAACGGAAGGGCAGACTTTGGCGGGTATCTCGCAGTTGGCGACAACACCGGATTTCATCTTTTGCCCCAATTCCCTTTTATGCCCAATCCGGCGCCCGGCCTGGTAAATCCGAAAGGAGCAACCATTCATCTTGTCATTCGCACGCATGGACCCGCAAGTACTGACCCGACAACTCTCAATCAACAACTATCTAGCTTCGGCGGCGGTTGTTCGGTTAACCCGTGCGCCAATATTCAGGTGGCTCAATTCGTGCAGTAGAAGAGAACTACAGCTTTTGATCTTTAGGTAGACTTTGTAAATCGTTCCCTGCGGCGTTTGCTCCCTCAGACGCCGCAGCCTAGCAGACAGAATTGCTCTATGGAATCTATAGCAGTCATCGATCGCGACTGAAGCTCGCATCGACACGAAGGTTTGGAGACCAACAATGAACAGAACTAATTCCTCGCTACGCAAATTACTTGTCGTTTTGTTGATGACCATAGCTGTCCTCAGTTCTTATTCAATCACTGCACAGCAGAAGTCATCCAGCGTCGAAAACACATGGGGACAGCAATACAGAGCGCCACGAAAGTCACCGTTACCGCTAAAACATCCTTTCAGGCCCGGAAACAGTGCGACCGAACGCCTGCGCCACTGGAACGAAGTTGCAATCAATGCCAGTGGCCTCGATCATACCCCGCCTCAATCCGGCGATAGTCACTTGTTCGGTCACCAGTTAGGTCCAGGCCGTTCCTCAAAGGCGATGGCCATCGTTCACATCGCCATCTTCGAAGCACTCAACGCAATCGACGGCAAGTATGAAAGCTATGTCGGGTTTCAGCCGGTAGACAAACATGCATCAATGGAATGTGCAGTTGCGCAGGCGGCTCACGATACACTATGCGCGATGTTTCCTTCGCAGATACCAAACTTCAATCAGCTGCTCACCGAAGAACTTAGTGATATTCCCGACAGTAACGCAAAGACTAAAGGAATCCAGATAGGTCACGATGCGGCTGTGGCCATCCTCGCACTTACAAGCAACGATGGGTCGCAACATCCCGAACCTCAGGTTGGCATCGATTGGATTACAAGTAACAATGCGGGCAGATGGCGACTGGATCCAATCAGTCTGTTGCCTGTAGCTCTTGGTGCTCATTGGGGCGAGGTCACTCCTTTCGTTTTAACCTCGCCAAGTCAGTTTCGGGTACCGCCGCCGCCTCCGATGAGCAGTGTTGCTTATGCGACTGCCTACAATGAAGTAAAAGCCCTGGGCGGTGACGGCATTGTTACGCCGACTGTTAGAACAAATGAGCAGACTCTTATCGGAATCTTTTGGGCTTACGACGGAACCCCTAGCTTGTGCGCTCCACCACGTCTGTACAATCAAATTGCGATGACGATTGCAAATGTTCAGAAAACCCATGACGTTGTCGAGCTCGCGCGGCTCCTCGCGTTAGTAAATACTTCGATGGCGGATGCAGGGATTGCAATCTGGGAGTCGAAGTATTACTACGACTTTTGGCGGCCCGTGACCGGAATCCGTGAATCCGATTCTGGTACTGGTCCGAGCGGCACCGGTGATGGCAATGTCTCGACGATTGGCGACATAACCTATTCACCGTTAGGGGCACCAGCAAGTAATCTCAATGGGCCAAATTTCACTCCGCCTTTCCCCGCCTATCCTTCCGGTCACGCCGGTTTTGGCGGTGCTCTTTTCCAAACGCTGCGCCGGTTCTACGGAAAAGACAAGATTCGTTTCACGTTCATCTCTGACGAATTCAATGGAGTAACCGAAGACAACAATGGGAACCCGCGTCCTTTAATTGAAAGAAGCTTTTCTTCACTTTCTGACGCTGAGGAGGAGAACGGGCAGAGTCGCATTTATCTTGGCATTCACTGGAGTTTTGATAAGACAGAGGGAATCGCTCAGGGAAACAGAATTGCAGATTACGTCTTCGATAACGCTTTCCGTAAGCGGCGTGGTCAGAACTAATCGGGTAAGGTGATAATCCTACCTCCGGTGCAACAATGCGTTAGGTGCGGGCAACCCGAGATTACTTGAGCCAGACGGATTTCTCTGCCACAAGTTTGCGACGTCAAAGAAAACGGCCACCGGAGCAGTGGCCGTAAGCTATTGACATTAAGAGTTATGGTCGGGACGCCGAGATTCGAACTCGGGACCTCACGCACCCCAATCAAGCGGGGTGCGTAAATGTAACTAATTGATTTTGCATCGAGATGCAGCCACGAGCAAAATCAAGCCCATTGTCAGTGCGTGAGTCTAACTCAAGACCTCGCGCTTGCTCTGGCGACATGTAATGAGCCGTACCCATTACGGTGCTGGGTTTGTTCGAAACTGGTCGGCGCTTCGTGGCCTTACCTTCAGGAAAATTCTGGCCGGACCAGGTGCGCGGTCCCGGTAAGCCTGTGCGGTCCTTAAATTCGTGAATGCCCTCCTCCCACGTAAGCGTTTTGCCGTCCTTGATGAATGGATATGTCCAGTATTGTTTCTTTAAATATCCTCCTGCATTAATAAACTCCTTATAGTCTTGATTACTAACTTCGTATTGATCGATGAGAAAATCGTCGAGATAAACTTTCGCATCAGTAGGTCGTGCCCAGGCCCTCAGTCGAGAGTCACCGCCCGTCACTAGCGTCATTCCGTTTGGAACTCGGTCTGCTGCGAGGAGTTTCTGTTTCAATAGTTAAGGGCGGAGGAATACTAGTAATAGCACCGCCGCGCATTAGGGCCCCGAAAATCGTCTGCACGGTTTTCGCAAATCCATCTTTCTCGACGTAAAGCAAATATTGTCCTCGAGCTATACGCAGATTTCCGAGCGGTGTAGTTCCTAGAAGCTGACGCGGTGGAGAATTCCCAGCCACATCGGGTGAGAAACGCTTGAGGTAAACCTGAGCACCCGCTGGCTCGGAAGTAACCGTAAGCGTGTCGGAGATTGTTGGCATCAATTGAGTAATGGTCGGATCATTCGGAAGGTACTTCTGAGTTTCTGTTGCGAGATCAGATTGTGCACTATCACCCACTACCAGCGGTCTTAGTGATTTCGTTCGAAATTCACGCGTTACCAGGTGGAAGCAGTTCAGCCTTGTAGTTGTGGCTCTTGATCGCCGAAAGATTCGTGACCGCCAATCTGCGTTGGCCCAATCCAAAAGAATCGCCCTACTCAACCCTGACTTGGCAAATAAGTTATTCAACGCGATTTACGCCAAAAAGGTTATCCAAGTCAGCCAAGAATGACTTTTCGAAAGGGTGAATATGAACGTGAATTACAAATTAATCATCTTGGCAATGAGCCTATTCTTCACGTTATCCGCTTCAATGTCAGCGGCCCCAGGTGACCTCGATCCATCTTTCGGCAACGGCGGAATAGCTATTACAAGGGGTGAAACTTTTAGTCACGTTAATGCTGCTGGCGCGATGGCGATTCAACCGGATGGCAAGATTGTTGTCGCCGGTGAGGGTCATCTCGGTAATTCTATGAATTGGGACTCTGCTGTTGTCCGTTACAACCCGGACGGCTCGCTGGACAATTCATTCGGCGGCACCGGTATTGTTGTCACTCAGTTTAGTATCGATTATGACGGCTTTTTCGCGGTTGCGATTCAAGCAGACGGCAAAATTGTTGTCGCTGGGAGCACCTTTCTCTGTAATTGCACAGACTCTAGCTTTGCCATTGCTCGATACAATCCTGACGGTTCGCTGGACGCTTCATTTAACGGCACCGGCAAAATCATCACTGCAGTTGGCGACGCTCGCAGGGACTATGCTGAGTCTGTAGCGATTCAAGCGGACGGTAAGATTGTCGTTGTTGGTCGCAGCGGAAACGGCGGGGCGATTGTTCGTTACAATTCAGATGGGTCTCTGGATACGACATTTAACGGCACGGGTAAACTTTTTATTGATGGATACACCGGTGTTTCAGTGGTGATTCAGGCGGACGGCAAAATAATCGTCGTGGGGAATAATAACAACAGCTTTAAGCTTTACCGTCTCAACCCAGATGCCTCGCCGGATCCCTCATTTAACGGCACGGGCCAAGTTGTCACCTCGACGATCGGTGCTACAGACGTAGCGATTCAGCCAGACGGTAAGATTGTCGTCTCTGGCAGCAGCTACGATAGCAACCAAGGCCAGAGATTGGCCGTTGTTCGCTTCAATCCAAACGGCTCGATTGACACTTCATTTGGCAACACTGGGAGATTTATTGCTCCACTCGGTGTTTTTCCTGAAGCTGTGGCCATTCAGGCGGACGGTAAGATTGTTGCCGCCGGTAACGGGGCGAGTAGCGTGGCCGCTGGTTTCGGAATTGTTCGGCTGAATCCAAACGGCTCGCTTGATACTAGCTTTAAGGGCACCGGCATAGTTCTGACTCAATTGCAGGGCTATGCCATTGATGTTGGTATTCAAGCCGACGGAAAGATTGTTGTAGCCGGCAGCACCGACGACCTCCTCTTTGACTTCTATGATTTTGTAGTGGCTCGTTACGAAGGCGGCCCAACATCGACGCCAACGCCATCCCCAATAGCTACACCAACGCCAACACCCACACCTACTGCGTCACCGGGTCCTCGCCCAAACGGCAAGATTGCATTTACCAGCGACCGTGACGGCAACCGCGAAATCTATGTCATGAATGCTGATGGAACAAATCAGATCCGGCTCACAAACAATAACGTCGTGGACGATCATCCCGCCTGGTCGCCCGATGGTACAAAGATAGCCTTTGTGAGCGAAATTGTTCCAAGACCATCTGGCAATTTCGCAATATTTCAAATGAACGCTGATGGAACGAATAAGGTGGAGATCACAACGCTCAGCTATATTGTCAACGCAATATCGTATTTGGATTTCTGGTCAATGAGCTGGTCGCCAGACGGGAGCAAAATCGCTTTTCCGGATGGGGGCATATTCGTCGTCAACGCAGACGGCAGTGACCGCCGCCGACTGACCGCAGCACCGGATGGACACCCTGCCTGGTCACCCGACGGTTCGAAAATTCTTTTTTCCGCCTCGCGCGATCATATTTATCCCACTCTGTACACAGTGAAGCCGGACGGCACCGGTTTACAGGCGTTTCCCGGTTTCGACGGCAAATGGGAGATAGCGCCGGATTGGTCACCTTCCGGCAATAGGGTTGTTTTCGTTTCTGACTTCACAGACTCAATAAATACTTCGCAAATTTTTACGCAGAACGCTGATGGCACAAATCGCCAACACTTCGACGGCGTCGGAGAGGAGGCCTACCGAACTAAACCAAGTTGGTCGCCAGACGGTAGCAAGATCATTTTTGATAAGTTTGAGCACAGCAACGGCGATATGGAAATCTTCGTGAAAAATACCGACGGCAGTGGATTGGCCCAGCTAACCAATACGAGTGGCTGGAATTATCATCCATCCTGGCAGCCGCTCTCGCCCGCCGCCTGCCCAAACCCAATCGACTGCCCTGACTTCTTCGTCCGCCAGCACTACGGCGACTTCCTCAACCGCGAGCCCGATCAGGGTGGATGGGATTATTGGACCGCTCAACTAACAGCTTGCGGCAACGACCCGCGCTGCATGCATGAGCGTCGCATTGGCGTTAGCGCTGCATTCTTTATCGAGCTCGAGTTTCAACGTACTGGTTACGTTGTGTATCGCATGCATCGTGCCGCTTTTGGTACGTGGCCAGGTGCTCCCACTCGCGCGAACCTCACGTACACACAATTCACCGCCGACCGCGCTTTGCTCCCCGAAGGCTCGGACATCGCGCAAACCACGATCACCTTCGCTAACGGCTTTGTGTCGCGACCGGAGTTTTTCAACGTCTTTCCGGCGACCCAAACTAACGCGGAATTCGTCAACGAACTTTTCGACACAGCCGGACTCACGCCTTACACAACCGAACGCCAGCAGCAGATCCAGGCGATGAATGCTGGAAAGACTCGCGCGCAGGTGCTCCTCGACGCGATTGAAATCCCTGAGTTCAAGACACGTGAATACAATCGGTCATTTGTATTGATGGAATATTTTGGTTACCTGCGACGAGATCCGGACCAGGGTGGTTATGACTTCTGGCTGAACGTGTTAGACAATCGCGAGCCGAACAACTTCCGTGGCATGGTCTGTGGGTTCATTACGTCGACGGAGTATCAAGTGCGCTTCGGCAACGAAGTCACCCGTAGCAACCGCGACTGCCAGCAGCAATAAACGCGGACATTACACACAAGGTAAGAAAAAGCGCGGTTGGCGCGAGGGTAGTGACGCCCAGTTCACTTCGCTGTCTAAAATTAAACTTCAACCGTCATTTCTTCCGCGAGCCTTTTGAAATTCAGTAACTGCTTTCGCATCATGACAAGGTCGCCCCACGGTAGGAGTTGACGCAGTAAACCTCCGACCAGTCCGGGTGGATATTTGACGACCAGCTTGACGATGAGACGGCAGGTCGACGGTTTCTCTGGTGCGATCAGGTAGGACACTGCGAGCTCGCCGAAGAGTCTGCGACTGCGAGGGTGTTTCAGTTTGAGCGTGAGATGCCGCTTCGGTTCAAATTCAACCAGCTCAAAGATCCGCATTACTTCCTGTCCAACTTCCAGTTTCTCGAAACCGGGTGTCAGCATCTGGGGACTCTGCCGTCCGCCGTTGTCGATGAGGTCGTAGCTGTACGGCGCTACTCGCATCTGGCAAAGCCAGCGAAAGACCGTTTCTGCAGGTGCGTTGATGCTGATGCCGCGGAAGTATGAGGCGTCGGGTGCGCTAACATAGTTGTCGCATGGAAACTGAAGCAGGTGTTCGCGTGGTTCGGTGCCCCAGGTGACAGGAAGGCGCATGGGAAAGGGTAGCATGGAGAGGGGACGCGGGGGGCGCTGTGTGGGATCACCTTTTGTCACCACGTAAGCGAAGAGTTTCCCATCAAGAGAGATTTGCAGATCCGCCGCGAACTCGCATGAGCCATCGTACGCTTGCCCGACGATACCGCGTTTCCGTACTGACTTTATTTATCTAAACATCCTCTGCTACCAGTCTGAGGAGTTGAGTTTGAGGGGATGAGTCAGTTGTCAGTGGTCCGTTGTCAGTTGGTGCTCTCAGCGCCGAATCAGGCTCCTCAGAGTAAAAGTGCAACTGACTACGGACAACCGACAAATGACTGTCCTTCTCAATTCGGCAGGTTGTACCTGAACCAATCCTCGACTGACTGGGTGAGAACATCCTTCGGCGCGCGTTCTTCGATCTTCTCCTGAGCAGTGCGAATTGCAGTAGAAACCAGGTTATGGGAAATGCATTCATCTCGCGCGATGCCCAGAGGCGTAAACAAATCCTGAATTGATGTCGAACCGAAATATTGCATCAGAGGATCGTCCAGCGAAAAGTGGAACGTTAGCTCGGACGGACAGCTTAATTTGCTAGCAGCGTCGACGATCGCCTCATCTCTGGACCGCAAAGGATGATGTTCAGCTACGACAATCTCGACCAGGATTTCTGCCGCAATGGAAGCAAGTGCGCCTGGAGCCTGGAAGGCGCGCGCCGCTCCCACCCAAACTTTGCCCGGGCCGCTAATACAAACGCGCGCGGCATCAAAGAGAGAGAAACGCTCGAAACTTATGCCGGCGTCGCGAAGCTGATCTGTGAGATATGAAATTGTTGACTCGAAATGCGACAGCAGAACGACGTTGCGAAGATCCAAGCGAGCGGTGGAAACGGCACGCGAGATTTGTTCCAACTTGGTCTTTGAATCGAACCAAACTCGATCGTCGTTGAGTTTTGCAGACATCTCCCGAAATTAGGTCTTCGTACGTCGGTCTTGCGTCCTTAGACTTTTAAGCTCGATTGAACTCCTGGACCAGCCTTACCCGAAAGGCTTATCGATCGAAGGACTCTGTGCAGTGAAAAACCTCGGTCCTTTCTCAGTGATATAAAGGCAGTCCTCTAAACGAATTCCAAACTCTCCGTAAATCACCACTGTCGGTTCGTCACTAAAACACATTCCGGGCTGCAACAGCGTCTTGTTTCCTCGCACAAAGTTCGTCCATTCGTGTCCATCTAACCCGATGCCGTGCCCGGTACGATGAGGCAGACCCGGTACTTTGTAGTCGGGTCCAAAGCCGGCGTCGACGATCACCTTTCGCGCTGCCGCATCGACCGCTTCGCAGGTCGCGCCGACCTGTGCGGCAGCATAACCTGCGTCCTGCGCGCGCCTTTCAAGGTCCCAGATATCGCGTTGACGTTGCGTCGGCTTGCCGAAAACGAAAGTGCGCGTAATGTCTGATTGGTAGCCGTCAACGCTGCAACCACCATCCATCAGTACGACGTCTCCTTGCTTGAGCATCTGCGGCGTGCTGCTGCCATGTGGAAATGCCGTGTACTTGCCAAAGCTGACAAAGACGCCGCCCTGGACGCCCAGCGCGCGGAAGGCTGCCGAGCAGTTCGCGGCAAACTCGTTCTGCGGCATCTCTTCGCGCATGCTGTCATGCGTGGCTTTGTAAGCAACTATCGTGATGTCATTCGCGCGCTGCATCAACGCAAGTTCGGCTGGAGACTTGAACATTCTGCAACCCGCGGTAATCGGATCAGCACTGACATACTGAAAGGCCGGGGCCGCTTTACGAATACCATCGAACAGAAAGAAGCGCACGCGTTCTTCCATGCCAATCCTGCCGCTGCGCAAACCACGATCGCGAAAAACTTCAGCCACGCGGCGATAAGGACTTTCGTCTTCTTCCCAGGTGCGCAGGTCATCGCCGATTCTGATCAGCTCGCGAGCGCGTTCCTCTTCAAACTTCGGACAAATCCATGCGACCTCACCGCGCGCAGGGATCACAAGGCCGAGCATCCGTTCACTCAGTCCCCAGCGCATGCCGGTGAAATAGAACATGCTGGAACCAGGCTCCAGAAAGATAGCGGCAATCCGGTTCTGCTTCATTAGGTCGCGGGCCCTATCGAGTCGCGCGCGTCGCTCGTCCAAGGAGATCGGTACAATGCCATCGGCCATTCTTTTTAGTTTGCTGATGGAAACGGGAATTTCGCGCTGCTGAAAGGCTGAAGGAGACAAGCCGCCATCCGCAAGCGAATAGCCATGTTCGGCATGGACCAGCTCAGTACTGAGCAGGGTGGCGCCCGCGAGGCCGGCGGACATACGCAAAAAAGTTCTTCGATCGGTGCACATGGTGCGACATGTTATCACCATCCAGATGTTTGCTTCGCTGTTAGCCGTTTGCTCGGTATGTTAATGTGCCCGCAAAAAATCGCCAGAGGAGTGACGATGGAAGAGAAACAGGCGCCAGAAATCTCTTATGCAGTTCGTCTCAAACCAGGCCGAGAGGGTAAGGATCCTGAAGCCCCTGACTGGGAAGTGTTGGAACTCGAGGATGGAGTCGTAAAGAACAGCGCAGACATCTACGACAACTTAACGGAGGCAGAGGCTAACCAAATTGCAGGGATGTGGAGAAGAAAGAAGGAGGAAGCAGAGTCAACTCCCGCGGAATCTTAGTCAACCTCACGGACTTGCGCGTTCAGGTGTTCATGAGACGAGCAATCCCGGTGAAGACAGTTAGTCAGCCGCTTTCGGAGTCTGCGCACGCAAGGTGTTCAGATAGTTTAGCCAGTCCGCGGAGCTCATCCCTCCAAGTCCGGTTATGCGCGCGCCCATGAAATATCCCTGCCCCGGATCGTCTTCCCTCAGCGCATGACAACGCACCGCCTGAATCTCCAACTGCACCGGCATACTGGGCAGATGAATTCCGAGAGAAAGCTGCAGTCCCTCTTTACAGTGGTTCTCATCGATACGAATCGAAGGGAGAATTAGCGCGAGACCTTCTTCACTGAGGTCATGGGTCTCGCCCATAAACACGAGCGCACGATCCGAATACTGGGTGTAGGTAGAGTCGAGCAACGACAGGGTTGCGAGCAGCTCGGCCTCTAGATGGGCTTTGAGCCGAGGTGATCGTCGTCGTTCAGTGGGCGGGCTGGGCTTTTGCACGTGATACCGGAGGTTTCTCAACCAGGCGAACCGCTCGTGCCAGCGAGAGAAACCGATTCAATGTTGCATTTGCGGTCGCCCTTCCGCAAACAGGTTCAGTAAACCACTCTTCTCGAATTTGTACAACGAGATATTCGATCAAGTTGGCTTAGGTGGTGATTTATTTACTAGTACCACTGGAAGTATACCGGAGCGCGAGTAAGTCCACGGTTAATCTCTTCTGATTAGTGCTAACAAGGCCAGTGTCTTCACCGGTGTGTCCGGTGACTTTGTAACTCGCTCGTCCAGGTGTTCTGGGTCGCGGAGTTCGGTGCCATCGTCTTGCCGTCATACCAGATCGAAAGTCGAACTTCATTTGCCAGGTTTGTCAGCGACAGTCGCGCGAGTAACTGCGCTGAGTGTCTTCACTCATCCCCGGCCAGATCGCAGAGTATCCCCATTCGCCAGAAATAATAGGAATCCTTCTGCTCTGCCTCACTCCGGATATCGTTGTGACCGGCGCGTACGACTTAAATATCGCCCGCAGCTTGCAATATTCCGCGGCCGCCAAACAAGTTCGGCATTAGCGGGTCGCTGCACAGTGTGGTCGAGTCCAGCACATTATCTGCAGCTATTCTCGCCAGCGTTTGTACGAGGTCTGCATCCAGCGCGCTCCCTGCCCGCTCCTGCAATCCTGCAATAGCCTGCTGGTGACTTAGCTTGTCCGCCGAACTCGTATTTGTCATCAGTTCATATTCCGCAGCCGTTCGAATGATGCGTGAGCCGATCGGAATCTGATCACCAAACAAACCACGTGGAGTACCGCTGCCATCAACACTCTCATGCTGAAAGCGAATGATATCGGCAATTTCCTTGAAGTCCGGCAACGCTGCCAGCATTTCGACCGCACGGTCGCTTTGCTTTTGCGCACAACTCGATCCTTCGCGATTGGCTTGGGCGGGCCAGCATGCCACCCCGGTGGCGTGACCAAGAGCGCCGATCTCATGAAGCATCGCTGCCGCGGCAATCTCCTTACAGACTTCCTCGCTGAGCTCCATGGCTTCTGCCATTTGCGCGGCATACTCACTCACACGTGAGCTGTGCTGGTACATCTGCGGCTCACGCATGCGCAACGCCTCAGACAGCGAACGAACAAAACCTGCTTTAATCAGCTCATTTTTTGCAAACAGGCGTTGGTTGGCAGTCTCGAGTTCATGCCTCTTGCGATTGTTCGTGTAGTGCTCCAGGGCCCGGCTGACGCGCAGTTTCAAGTCCTCGTTGTTCCATGGTTTGGTCACGTACATGTAGACCAACCCGCAATTAATGGCCTCGACGAGAGCTTCCATGTCCGTGTAGCCGGTAAGCAGAATGCGAACCATGTGTTGCCTGGTCTCAGCAGTCTTCTTCAACAGTTCGATACCGGTCATCTGCGGCATGCGTTGATCGGTGATGATTACCGCCACATCGTGCTGCTCAAGCAGTTTAATCGCTTCGTCACCGGACGAGGCAGTCAGGCAGTAGTAATCGTGACGAAAGAGTCGCTCCAGTAATCGGAGATTCGCCATCTCGTCGTCAACTATCAAAAGTTTATAGGTCATCTGACTCAATCCTCCATGTGTTATCAAGCAAGCTCCCAGCCCCCGTCGTACCCGCTGTTTTCGCTGAGGCTATGGGAATCCGAACGGTAAAAGTAGTGCCTGCACCAATCCCGGTCTTGACCGTTATCGTTCCTCCGTGTCGTTCAATAATTCCGAATGAGATTGAGAGTCCCAGGCCAGTGCCTTCACCCACCGATTTCGTGGTGAAGAATGGATCAAAGATCCGTTTGAGATCGTCGGGGTTCATGCCGCGACCTGTGTCGGAGATTTCGACGACGACGAAATCACCTTCCAACCGAGTAATGATGTGCACTTCGCCATCGGTCTCGATTGCCTGTGCCGCATTCACCAGTAGGTTCATCCAGACCTGGTTCAACTGGCCAACATAGCAACTGATGAGTGGCAGTTTCGCGTAAGCGTGAGTCAGACGAATGTGTCCTGAACTGTAGTAACGGGAGATTAGTCGCAGCGTTGAGTCGATACCCTCGTGCAGGTCCACCTGTCTCACTTCAGCTTCATCAAGACGCGAGAAGAGACGCAGGTTTTGCACGACATCTCGAATTCGCTCGGCGCCTTCGGCGCAATCCGAGATGATTGAGGCGAGCTCGGTGATCAGCTCGTCGTGGTGAATGCTCTCCTTCAGCCGGCGAATGTCCAGCGCCAGATCGGGATCGAGTTCAATCTCATCGTAAGCTGCGAGTAATTGCGACAGATCCTTCATATAAGTCTTAAGCAAATCCATGTTGCCGTAGATAAATCCGGCTGGATTGTTGAGTTCGTGGGCTATCCCAGCGGAGAGCTGACCCAGGCTGGCCATCTTTTCACTCTGAACCAGTTGCGCTTGCAGGCGTTCCAACTCAGCTTTCCGATTGGCCAGCTCAGTGTTTTGTCGTTCCAGGTCGGCTTTATATTTCTCGGCCGTATGCATGAGCCGCCGCTTTTCGAGGGCTTTCTCGACCGAAAAGGCAAGCCCGTCGAGCTCGCACGGCTTTATGAGGTAATCGAATGCTCCCAGTCGCAGCGCGTCGCGAATTCGCTGCGGCCGATCTACGCCGGAAACCATAATCACCATCGTGTCGGGAAAGCGCATCACAGTTTCGCGCAGTAGCTCGACGCCGTTTCGTCCCGGCATGTTCATATCTGAAATGACCAGCGCGTAAGCATCGACGCTAAGGTGAGCCAGCGCTTCTTCAGTAGACGCCGCAGTCGTGCACTCGTATTTTTCAGACAGGTATTCGGCGAACAGATTACGCACTGAGCACTCATCGTCCACGATCAGGATGCGCCGATCCTCTTCACACTCCGGCGGTTCGACCGTCAATGACAGAGCGTTCTCTTTAACTAGCTGTGGTGTGATCGACATTTTACGGTTCCAGCCCTGAAACTTGATCAGGGCTGGGTGTTAGCCAGACTAAAGAGGGCGGTGGATAAGTGAGTTGATCCTTGAATGAAGGACGTTGGAGAGGTTATCGCCGTAGAGCAGCTGAATCTTGACCGGCTTGTAAGCTGCCGCGGAATTGAGGATTGTAAGTTTCCGTATCTCTTCCCATTCTGCTGCGGGAACCCGCTTGAATGCTGAAACAACCTCTGCGTCAAATTGCGAACCAGAGTGTTGTTCGAGTTCACGAACCGCATCTTCATAACTGCGGCCACGACGATAAGGCCGGTCGCTGGTTATCGCGTCAAAGGCATCCACTACCGAGAAGATCCGCGCACACACATCGATATCTGCTCCCCTGAGCTTTTGAGGATACCCGGTTCCATTCCAACGCTCGTGGTGTTGGGCAACGACTCGCGCGGCGCCTTCGAGGAACTTAATTCCTTTGATGATCTGTTTGCCGTGCGCCGGATGTTCGCGCATGAGTATCCACTCGTCCTCTGTCAGCTTAGCGGGTTTGCGGAGAATTGAATCGGGAACCCCAATCTTGCCGATATCATGCAGTAGCGCTCCAAACTCGAGCGCCTTCATCTGAGGACCTTCCAGACCGAACTCACGTCCCAGCCGCAAACTGAAACTGACCACCCGCTCGGAATGTCCGTGGGTCTCTAAATCTCTAGTTTCCAGCGCGGTCGTCAGCGCTCTCAACGTCGAGCGATAAGCATCCTCCAGAGAAACGAGTGCGTCTCCCAACTCCGCGGTTCGCTGCTTAACCAGTTCTTCAAGCTGATACTCATAAAGCAACTTCGCCGTGACCAAATCATAATGCTCGAGCGAGCGTTTGACCACGGCTTCAACATTCTGCAGATTGAAAGGCTTCACCAGGTAGTCGAAAGCGCCGAGTCGTAACGCATTGATTGCACTCTCGACTGTCTGGACGCCGCTGATCATTACCACCACCGTCTTGGGTGCGATGGTTTTTAGTTGAGCCAACAGGTCGAGGCCGGTCATACCCGGCATCAGGATGTCGCTGATTACTAGTTGAAACTCGTTCACGCGAAATTTTGCCAGCGCCTCCTCGGCGGAGGCTGCAGTCGCGCAGTCGTAATCGTCGACGAGACATTCTGTCAAAAGGCGAACGATCCCCTCATCGTCGTCCACAATCAGAATCTGTTTTAGGTGACCGTTCGAATAATTATTGCCGTTCGCTTTTTTCGTAGTTGAGTGCATAGTTAGTCGGTTTCTCACATGGCAAACGTGGCGCCCTGCTTAGGGCTTAGGTAAAACGATGGGAGTATCGTCGTCGACGGGCTCTTCACCTTCATCAACAGTTGCGTTGGCAAGTGGGCCGGACGCAGCCGAGGGTTTTAAGTTCTGATATCCGTCTTTAATCTGTGCCACGTCGCAAGCGCTTGGCCCCGCCATCCCGTTTGAAACATTCAGAGCCTTGAGTTGACTCATAATCGTCGTGGTCCCAATACAGTCGTAGCAATCAAGCAAACCAAAGCTGTGGCCGATTTCGTGGGCTATCGCGTTGGTCAAAGCCTCCGGCCTGGTTAAGGAAAAATCGACAACGATCGCGGCGTGGCTAATCACCTTGTTACTTAGCGCGCTAAAGACCTGCAGTTCGGTTGCGTGGCGCCTTTTCTCGTCGAAGACCTTTCCACGAGCGACGGTCAAACAGTTTTCGCAGGCTCGGCGCGCAGGGACTTCTCCCTGAAATTCAAAAACAACGTGCGTATTGGTATTACGTGAGACATCGTTCCAGCTTGCTAGCGGCTTTAGTAGGTATGGGAGTTCCGCAGCGGTGAAATCACCGGCAACGACGAAAACTTTGACTTGCACGCCTTTGGGCCAGGTCCAAAAGCCAAACTCGGCGCGATTGCTTCTCTTGCATCCAGCGCCGGGATTTTGAGCTGCGGCGGTAAGCCCCAGCGTGCTGGCAATCAACAGAGTCGCAAGGAGGCGTTGAACGACAACCTTGCGGAGCATTGAAGCTTGAAACATATGAACTCTCCTGTTCCCGGCGGCGGCGCTCTGCATCAACCGGGCGATTTGCGTCAATGCAAAGCGTCATCGCCACCGAGTTGCACCAGGATTCCTAAGGGCTGTCCTGATGCAAACTGGATCTCTATTCGTCGACGCGGGCGCCACTTCGTCCGACTATTACGTTATTGCTGACTCGCCTCTCGAGTTGATAAACCTGCTTAACGACTTCGAGATCACAGGCAGACGGCTCGGTTAGTCCGTTGTCTTTATTAATTCCGGGAAAGGCATTCATGATCGTCTGCTTCTTCTTGCAGGTCTTGCAGTCCCATAAGCCCATTCCATGTCCGAGCTCGTGCGCCATGAATCCGCGCAACGCCTGGGGACTGGTGGTGGCAAAATCAAAATCGATCCAGGCCGACACCAGGAGACCGGCAGAGTCCTGCTTTAGTGGGTTGAAGAAGGCGTAGTGCTTTTTGTCATACTTGTGGACTTCGCGGCGCGTGACCGTCAGGCAGGCGTGGCAGCTGATTAAGCCAGCCGACTCACCCTGGTACGTGAATTTAACTCCGGCCCCAACCGTTCTCGACTTCCGCGACCAGTCGTCCATCGCTGCAAACAGTGTTTCCTGTTGTTCCTTGGTGAACATGTCGCGCACCAGGTAGACCTTCACTTCCGTATCCGGGGGCCAATAGTAAGCGCTGATTGGGGGTGCATTGTGATGCGGCGCACACACCTGCAGAGGTTGCTGACCGAGGGACGTGCTGAAAATAACCAGCAGAAATATGAATGAGGGTGCGTAAGGGATTTTCATGACTAACACTTGAGGGTTGACTAGAGTTGGCGAACTTTACTTTTCCGCCACCTGATTGAGATCCGTGACATTGACGGCGCTGGCAAAGCGTTTGTAGTCGTAATAACGGACACTAATCCGGTAGTGAACGTCTCGACCCGGAAAGTGAAGAATGTCATCAGCCTCAGTGCGCGTCGGCAACAGGACTGAACCACTCGACACTTCACGCCAGGTTTGAAAGCGGGGGAACCGCTGTTTGCCCTGCGGCTCAACCGTCCCACTTACCTTCACAATTTGAAGATTCACCGGATCGATCCACACACGACCCACAAAGAACCGTTCGCGCATGCGATGAGGGTTGGGTTGCCGAGCTGGACGAACGTCAATTGCGAGGAGATTCCGTGAGTTAATGATTTCCGGGCCGGCGAAACTCAGTTCATACTTCGCTGCCTCGACGATGTCGTAACCCAGCAGTTGGGCGCCGGCGAGATCCTGAATATCTTCTTTGGTAATTCTCATTTCGCGAATCGTGGAAGGCGGGTGATAAAGCACACGTTCGATACGATTGCCTTTGTCGTCAAACAAGAACTGAGAGTTGCGGACGTATTGCCCGGTCACTTCACCGTTTGCCCCAATAGTCTGAAGCAGCACATCGCGTTTGAACGTGTGCTGGTTCAAGGCCTCACGAGTGCGGTTCTCAGTGGAGATGAACCCACTAAGAATCATCGAGGGCACGTGTGGCACCGGCGGCGGTTCAGTATTGACCGGAACCAAAGGAACGGCGTGCGACCCCTGCTGGGCCAGGGTCGGCATCGACAGGGCTATGAGGATGAAAACTATCGTCGACAGCTTTATGAGAGTGTTGGGTTGCAAAGGCATCTGAGAATCCTTTTATCAATGACAAGTAGTGCCGGTGGTCTGAACCCAAAGGAGACCGCGTGGACTGGGGTGAGAGGTCCAGTGCGGGGCGTTTTCGCAAAAACTAAGGCAAAGTGCAGAGCTGAATCGCCCCATTCCGAGGTTTCAGGCGGCTTTATCACACCCTGCTGAGGTACTTGGCATCTGTTGTGCCACGGGAGGGAAGTTTCGAGTTTCGAGTTTCAAGTTTCAAGTTTCAAGTTGGAGCTGGAGCTCAGCACTCAGCACTCAGAGTACTTAGCACTTAGTACAAACCTAACGAGAAATTCGAACCTCGAAACCTGGAAACAGAAAGAGCGCGAAAACGTCCGATTACCGAAAAAGGAGTTTCGCGCTCTTACCATTTTGTGTGTTCCCCGGTAGAGGAAGGAACACTCGAATCACCGATTCACTTCATAACAATCATCGTGCCATTGCGTATGATGGACTTTAGCTTCCTTTTTGCTGACTCAAAAAAACGGGCCCCGCGGTCGAGGCAAATGTCCGTGCTGTTTCGCGCGTTAGTGGGGCATTGAATCTCAAATCTTAAATCTCACAGGCCAGCCCCCCAGTCCTGAGACCAGCTTTACGCTGCTCGGGAGGGAAACCGGGCCTCCTTCATCGACTCGATATTGTGCCGCTTAATCATCCGGTCGAGCGTCTTGCGATCGACTCCCAGAATTCGCGAGGCTGCCTGTTTGTTTCCTCCTGTGTGCGCCAACACGCGCGCCACATAATGACCTTCTACTTCCGCCAGCGACGTTAGTATCTCTGGCTGCTCGGCTCTAATCGCTGTTTCGGTTGACTCCATCGCTTCTGCTTCCTCCTGATAGTTTCTGATGCGCTCAGGCAAATCCCGCGGGCGAATGGTGCCATCACACATTGCCGCAGCGCGCACGACAGCGTTCTCAAGCTCACGTATGTTGCCCGGCCAGGAATAATTCTCTAATAGCGTCAACACCTCGGGCGCAAATGCGACAGTCGGATTCAGTGAGTACACCTGCTCGGCAAAACTCTTCGCGAGCGGCAATACATCCTCGCGCCGGTCGCGCAACGGCGGCAGGATCACCGATACGGCATTCAGTCGATAGAAGAGATCCTGGCGAAATCTTCCCGCAGCCACCTCACTTTCGACGTCGCGATTACTGGCCGCAATCACTCGCACGTCCACCTTCTGCATCTTGTTCGAACCAACCCGACGAATCTCACCCTCCTGCAACGCGCGCAACAGTTTTACCTGGAAAGCCGGCGTCGTCTCAGTTATCTCGTCAAGAAACACCGTCCCGCCATCCGCTTCTTCCCAAAGTCCGCTGCGATCACGATCCGCTCCGGTGAATGATCCCTTTACATGTCCAAAGAGTTCCGACTCGATCAATTCTCCCGGGATTGCGCCACAGTTGACTGCGACGAACGGTTTGTCGCAACGCTCGCTACGCCGATGCAATGCCGACGCCACTACTTCCTTGCCCGTTCCAGATTCTCCGCTCAGGAGCACGGGAAGGTTCGTCGAGGCAACACGCCCGACCTGCTTCATTACTTCGATAAAAGCATTGCTTCGCCCGATCAGGTGTACCTGCGATTCGTAGAGCGAAGTAGTGGGTCTGCGACTCACCACGCGGTGACGCGGCCGGCTCGACAGCTGTTCGGAGACCGCCGTCGACAGCGAACGCAAATCGTCAACACCAAACGGCTTGAGCAAATAGTCGTAAGCGCCAAATGCCGTCGCATCCAGCGCACCCACAGCGCTCCCGTGACCAGTCATCAAGACAACTTTGGTCTGCGGAAGCTCTTCTTTGAACAGGCGCAGGACGCTGAAGCCATCAGCGCCACCCAGCATCACGTCACAGAAAACCACGCACCACTCCTGCTCGCGCAGCATCTCAAATGCTTGCTCGGCGGAACTGGCCTGGCTGACTTCCCATCCTTCTTCCGCCAGTACCTCACTAGCAAACTTTCGAATTCCGGCTTCGTCGTCTATCACTAAAGCATGCATGGACATGGTCGTGGATCCTTTCATGAGAAGCGGACCGTTTGGATTGGCCGCAGGGACAAACTTTCCTTAACTTTTCCAGCGAATCAGTGCGGGCGAGGGAACGGGAAGCGGTAAGTTCAACTGAGTCGCATTGCGGATTTACCGCTAGTTGACGGAGAAACCTTGAGCAGGGTTACACACAAACACGTCTGTGGTGTTGGGCCAGTTAATACGGGCGCGGTGGCGAAACGCCCTTTAGCTTGGCGTGGCGACGATTATTCGGCGCCTTGAGAAACCACCGACAAAGGCGAGTCTGTCGGTGAGTTGCTTGAGCAGGATGGCATTGTACCTTAAGGGCATGGAGCACTGTCAAAAAAGCCTGTCTTTCCTAATCAACAAGTTTTGTTCAACTTTCTTCGCGAGGCAATTCGTTCAGCACAATCAGCCAACGTTTACGTCCGGGTTACCGCTAGACCGGTCGAATACGCGTCTCATCGACGCGCTCTTCAGGTGTCGTCAAACCGCCCGCTGACTGAAGACTCCGGACCAACTATCGATCGAATTTTCCGGATCTGGTCCTCATCCAGGTCCACGAAGCGTACGCCGAAGCCAAGGCGAGGCGTGTGGTGTGCAACCCGAGCCGCTAAACTGAGGGAGTCATTACCAGGAAGTCGAACAGTGAAAGTCACAATATCACCCTCCCCTGCCTGGATCTGAGTGTCGAGGTAACATCCCGTCTCAGAGAGATCGGTAACTCGTGCGCCAAACCTGGATCCAGAGCCCTCGATAGTGGCGTCGAAGCAAACTGGAACTCGTGGTTCATATCTCCTTTCGCTCATTGTGGGTTCTTTTATCTGAGTAGAGGGAGAAGTTCCTGTCTATTTTGGACGGCTATCGGGCGGTGATTTAAGCCGACGACAGCGCCTGGTGCTCGGCCGTGGTTGTGTGGTGAAACACATCACAATGGGAGTTTCACCGGGGCGTAATGCCAACCGGCGTTGGAAAACAAGTGCAGCAGGCTGCCCCGGCAGCGATCATGGCAGAAGCTAGGCCATCCGGCAAGTACATTCTGATCTTTGGATTCTGCGTTATCATCCATTTCAATGACTCCCCTTGAACAGAAGCAAGCACACGCATCGACGTCAACAATCCGGGCGCAGTTTCCCGCTCTCGAGAGAATTCATGCGGGCCATCCGGTCGCATACTTCGACGGCCCCGGCGGAACCCAGGTGCCCCGCCCCGTTGTTGACGCCATGGCAGACTACCTGTTCCACCACAACGCAAATACGCACTGGGAATATCCAACCAGCGCTGAAACTGACGTTGCGATTGAGAATTCACGCGTAGCCTGTGCGGATCTGATTAACGCCGACGCCAGTGAGATCGTTTTCGGCGCCAACATGACCACGCTCACTTTCCATCTCGCAAGAGCTTTGGGTGGAGAGTTACGTCCTGGCGATGAGATTGTCGTTACCGATCTGGACCATCACGCGAACATCGATCCCTGGCAACGACTGGCAAAGGAACGAGGTATGAAGGTACGGTGCGTGCGGTTCATCCGAGAGACCGGCCGGCTTGATTGGGATCAGTTTGAGGAGTTGGTGAGTGAGCGCACCAGGTTGGTGGCGGTTGGAGCCGCGTCCAACGCCTTGGGGACCATAAATGACGTGCCGCGGGCAGTTCGACTGGCGCGAGCTGTCGGCGCATTGATCTTTGTTGACGCAGTCCATTACGTTCCTCACGCGCTGGTTGATGTAAAGGGCTGGGATTGTGATTTCGTGAGCATGTCGGCTTACAAATTCTATGGCCCACACATTGGAATCCTGTTTGGGAAGCATGAACTGCTGTCAACTATCGATTTTCCGAAGCTGGTCCCGGCACCGGATTACTCTCCAGAAAGAGCTGAGACGGGAACACAAAATCAGGAAGGAATGGTGGGCGCCCACGCTGCAGTGGACTTTCTCGCCGGTCTGGCGGCGGGTGAATCGCGCCGCGAACGTTTAATCAACTCGCTCGAAGGATTACACACTCGAAGTTCCAAACTGATAAAGAAGCTGTGGGAGGGTTTGACTGCAATTCGAGGCGTTCGGGTTTACGGTCCCACTCCTGCGGAACCGCGAACACCGACCGTCGCTTTCACAGTTAAGGGCGTAACTGCGATGGAAGTGGTGCAAAGGCTCGCGCGCAAAGGACTGTTTCTTTCACATGGTGATTTCTATGCGGCGACTGTAGTGGAGCGGTTGGGATTGGGAAAGGAAGGTCTGGTCCGCGCTGGTTGCGCGTGCTACACAACTGAGGACGAAATTGAGCGTCTGCTCGAGGGAGTTTTAGAAGTAGCAAATCAGACCAGCGAGCGCTAGCGACCTGGGCGGCAGCGCGACGCGTTAATCAATTCCTCTCCCTCACCGCATTGATGAAATCCGCCAGCAACCCATAAGCAGTACTCTGCAAATTTGGCCGGTGCGAAGTGATCGTCAGACCAGGCATCATGTCGAGCTCGAAGTGAACCGCTAAAGAGGTTCCTCGTACGTTGCCCAATGGTTCATTGAGCCCAATCTGCTCGGGACGCACCGAAGCGTTAATCGATCCATCCGCAGTCCGCTGCGCTCGCCCCACTAACTTGTAAGGCTTGCCTTCACCACGAGCTGCCTGGAGGACGCGCGGAGTTAAGCCGCGAATCCCCTCTCTACGTACCTCACCTGGTTTAAGCGGAACCTGCATCAACACTCGCGCGAGCGCGCAAACCTTAACAGTCGCATCCCACCCATCGACGTCGTGACCTGGATCAGTCTCAGTCACGCCGAGCTCCTGTGCCGTTCGGACTCCTTCTTCAAAAGTTCGCCCTGCCTCCATGGTTTCAATAATCAGGCTGCAGGTAGAACTGAGCATGGCACTGAAGCCTCGCAGATTCACAGCCGGCAGCGTCTCACGAAAAAGAGAAAAGACCGGCGCGCTATCGGCAACAGTCGCCTCAAAATAAAAATGCTTTCCGGCGTAAATTGCGAGTGACTGAAGTTCGTCGTAACCGTGTACGACCGCTCCTTTGTTCGCGGTGATCGCGTGAGCGCCTGAAGTGAGCGCCGCCCTAAGATACTCAATCGCCGGCTGTCCGGTTTCATGATTCAGTGAGGTTGTTTCAAAAACCGCATCGGGCCTTGCCTGCTCTAACCATTCCGCGATGTTGTTGGCTTTGCTGACGTTTTCCAACGATAATTCGCCCGCCGTCAGAGTGCTTTGGTCAAAGCCGCTCTGGTTCACCAGCCAGCCGAGTCGCCGGCTTGCCACGCCAGTGATACGACATTCGATACCGTACTGCTGGCGCAGATCAGATGCCTTCAACAACAGCAAACGCGCCAACGCTTTGCCCACGTTGCCGAACCCCAGGAAACAGAGGTTGTACTCCATCATGCTTACACTCTCGCCTTGCGGAAAGTTATACTGCACGCAATCGAACTGAACGATTTCGTCAGTGCAGTGCTCTTCTTTTTGGATCTGATGTTCGCGTAAATTGAAGGTTCGTTCTCGAAATCGAGTGACTCGAACTTGAATCGCTCGTTCTTGTAAATCCTGGGAATCCTGTCTCTCTTCGATGAAACAATACCACGACCTCCTTAAATCAATCCTGACGAACGGTTCGGAGCATCACGACCGAACCGGCGTAGGCACAATCTCTCATTTCGGCTTCCAAACCCGATTCGACTTGCGTGAAGGCTTTCCCATCGTCACCACGAAAAAGATTCCATTCCGCTGGGTGGCCGAAGAACTATTCTGGTTCCTGTCGGGTGACACTGACGAAGGAAACCTTCGCGCTCGCGGCGTTGACATCTGGGCCGAGTGGGCCGACGAAGAACACACTAGACGCTTTGGTCGAGAAGCAGGGGATCTCGGGCCCGTTTACGGTTACCTTTGGCGCTCATTTGGTGGCCAGTATCCGCGGCGTAACGGCGTAGATCAGATTGCATCTCTAATTACTACTATTGCGTCGAATCCCAACTCGAGGCGACTGATTGTCTCCGGGTGGGACCCGCGCGAAGCCAACCTCGTGGATCTGCCTCCCTGCCATACGCTTTTTCAGTTTAAGGTCGAATCAGGCACGACGCTTCATTGTCAGCTCTACCAGCGCTCAGCCGACGCATTTCTGGGCGTGCCTTTCAATATCAGCTCGTATGCGTTGTTGATGCACATGGTCGCGCACGCCACAAAGCTTGAGGTCGGTGACTTTATCTACACGCTGGGTGACTATCACATCTATCAGAATCATTTGGACCAGGTCGAGGAGTTGTTGTCGCGCGAGCCGCTGCCACTTCCGAAACTCGAGATACTTGATGACGAACGATCACTGCTCGGACTCGACGGGTTGCTGTTGTTTCGTTACGAGCACTTGAAACTGGTTGGCTATCAATCGCACGGAAAAATCTCCGCAGCCGTCGCCGTGTAGGACAGACATTCCCGTCGGCCTTTGATGTATAGATCCCTATCTGTCTCTTGTGCGAAACAATCGGTCGTGTCATCGGTTACGGTTACCAAACTGGCACCAGGCACTGAAAGGGGTGACGGACAAGCGTCCCTGTCTTACTTATATGATCATCGCTATCGTGGCAGTTGATAAGAACGGCGCTATTGGCAAGGGTGGCGACTTGCCCTGGCACTATTCCGCCGACATGAAGCATTTCAAGGAAACCACCATCGGTCACGCTTGCATCATGGGTTCTCGTACATGGCGAACTCTTAAGCGACCTTTGAAGGATCGGCTGAACATAGTCCTCACTCGAAGTTCAGAGATTGCTTCTCAGGACACCGTGGTCGTTTTGAGAGATGTCGAGTCAGTGCTCACGCTCGCACAAACTCTCACCACGAATCTGTTCGTTATCGGAGGCGAACAGGTCTACCGCGCGTTTCTTCCTTTTATCGATCGTTGGATTGTGACGGAAGTTCCGCTGGTGGTTGAAGCAGCGGACGCGTTCGTACCCGAAGGTTACCTGGATGGGTTCATGAAGACAGAATCCAAAATGCTGAGCGATGATTTGATCGTGAACACCTACGACAGAACGTGAGTTCCCAAGGTGTTAGCCGTTGGATCATGAAGTCAGTACCTCAACGCGGTAGCGTCGGGTCAAACGATCCTAATAGAACCTACACAACATCTCGGCTTGACCCCACGCTACTGCGTTACGGTACGTGACTTAATGTCGAGCGTTCGAGACTCATGGATTGTGCAACGTCAAATCAAGCACATCATGTCGCGTGATGATGCCCGTGATGCGGCCGTAGTCTTCAACTAACACCGCGGCGCTGCTTTGCAAACGTCTAGTCACCTCGCTGGAACTCGCATCCACATCGACGATCGGAAAACTCGCTTCCATCACTTCGCTAACTGCCGACTCCAGAAGGTCCCGGTTTCTGACCACCTTCGCCAACACACGGTTTTCGCGTAGTGAACCGACGGACTTCCCTTCCTCCAATACCGGAATTTGCGTTAGACCCAATTCATCCATCTTACTCAACGCGTCGGCAAGTTTGTCAGAAGGTGAAACCCAGATTAGCTGGCGAGGAGCGTGCGCGGCCTTGGTCTGATTGATCAGACCGGCGGTTATCTTCTGCGGCTCGAGTAAACGCTTCTCCTTCATCCACTCGTCGGAATGAAACTTCGTGAGATAGTGTTCACCCGTGTCGCAAACGATGAAGACGATGATCGCCTTCTCCTCGGCTTCGCGTGCGACCTTAAGCGCCGCGGCCAGATTCGTCCCCGTCGAACCGCCACAAAAAATTCCTTCTTGTCGCCCCAGCAATCGGGCCAGTTCAAACGAGTCCCGGTCCGTCACATTGATCACTTCATCAACATACTTGATGTGCACGTTTGGCGGTATGACTTCCTGCCCGATGCCCTCCACGAGATAAGGAGTCGCCTCAACCAGTTTGCCGGTCTCTTTATAGGTCTTGAAGACTGAGCCATAAGGATCGGCGCCGATGATCCTGATTGCGGGGTTTTGCTCCTTTAGATAACGTCCCGTGCCGGAGATTGTCCCGCCGGTTCCGATGCCGGCCACGAAATGCGTGATCGCGCCTTCGGTCTGCTCCCAAATTTCGGGTCCCGTGGTCCGATAGTGCGCTTCAGGATTCGCCGGGTGCGAGTACTGATCTGGATAAAATGAATTTGGTGTTTCGGAGGCAATTCGCTTCGCGGTCGAAACGTAATGATCCGGTGTTCCGGGTTTGGCCGACACTGGTGTGATAACGACGTCGGCCCCAAGCGCCTTTAAGTAACGCGACTTCTCAACCGAGGCTTTGTCGGTCATCACGAAGATGCATTTGTAGCCCCTCACCGCAGCTGCAAGTGCCAGCCCGATGCCGGTGTTCCCCGAAGTAGCTTCCACGATTGTGCCGCCGGGTTTCAGCATCCCTTCGCGTTCAGCGGCTTCGATCATCGAAATGCCGATCCGATCTTTCACTGAGAAGCCGGGATTCAGGTTCTCCATCTTCGCGAGCACAGTCGCTTTGATTCCCTTGGTCATTCGCCGTAGCTTCACCAGAGGGGTATGGCCGATCAGGCCCAGTACATTTTCGTGATATTGCATGTTCGCTCCGAATTAAGATTGATTGCCGTGTAGTTTTATCAAAAGGAGGCGCGTTGCGCTATTTGAGAACCGAGCCCGCGCACAATTTCTCTCCCAGCAGCGCGCCGGCGACCCGATGGCCCGTAATATTCCAGTGACCGCTGCCGGGGTTCCCGTTGAAGCCATGAAGAAACTCCTGATGTTGATCGGCATACGCCTGCAATTCCGGGGCAAGCATCAATAGCTGAACTCCATGGCGGTCGCTAAACTCTTTCAGTCGCTGATCCGGATAAAAAATATCCTGTACCAGGAACCGTTGCATGAAGTCTTTACGCACGTTGATATCCGGGTGTACTTGTGGGCCATTGCTCAAGGTCACGACGAGAAACCGCGCGCCTTTGGCTTCGACCTCTTCGCGCATCAGGCGGATCAGGCTTTCAGTAACTGACCAGGCATCCCGCCAAACCGGATCGTCCATCTCCCGATAGACAAGATTGTCGACTCCGAGTTCCTGAGAAGCTGCTACCAGGTCACGTTCCGATTCACCCGCGTGCGCGACCGGCAGCAAATTTAGACCTGTATTACTGGCGGCACGCCGAAGTCGCCAGGCGCGTTGTCCTTGGCTGATCGCCTGGATCAGACGCGAGCTGTCGCGAAACCATCTTCCCACTCGCGCAATGAACGTTTGCTTAAATAGAAAACCTCGATTGCTCTTGAACGAGTCGTCGAGTACGAGCTTGCCATCGCGGTGAATGAAGTATGGTATCTGGTCGGTCTTCTTTAAAGTGCGAGAGTTGTCGGTGACGTCGTTGTTGGTGGTAATGGTGAGCAGAACAATATCTGGTGAGTATTTCCAAACGTGTTCGCGCAAGGTAATGAGTTGCTGCGCCGTGCCATAACCGGAAACACCAAGGTTAATTACTTCGACTTTCTTTTGCCCGAAGACGCCGCACTCTTGCAGCCTGTTCTCCATCACCATCCAGAAAGCGTTTTCAAGCGGCACCTGAAGAGCTTCCGGATAAGAGTCGCCAAGGATTGCTATCCGAAACGTGTCCGCAGGCTTCGCGATCGAGCGCTCGCGATCCCGCAATCCTTCGCTGTTGATAGTGATGAATGCAGCGCCCTCTTTCCGGTACCAACCCGCCATTCCTGGGCGCAAAGCATAACCACGATTTTGGTCCAGTTGATAGAACTCAGGAAAGGAGTAGCCCACCCCGCGCAGCGCGACCTCACCAATCAACGCACCCACCGCCAAGCCTAAAATAACGAGTAGCAGTTTTGGGAGGAAGCGCCTTTTTCTGGCGCGCTTCTGTGTGTCGTCCATGCTGCTCCATTAACGTGGCCGCATCTCAGCTTACGCGACCTTTGTTCTCGATTGTGGATTGAAAAAGCCTGGATTGAAGAAGAAGCCTAAAGGTAAGCGATCATGGCTTGAGCTCTCAAGCCTGAAAGATGAGAGGTCACAAGATCTAATACCCGGAACTCAGTACTCAGTACTGCACTCAGTACTCAGCACTCATGAACTGGGAACCTGAAACTCGAAAACTTGAAACTTGAAACTTGAAACTTGAAAAAACTCGAAACTCCAAAGAGTTGAAGCCCGGATGTGCTCTCCCCTTCACATCCGAGCTTCTGCCAGGGTCGACGCTCCTCTTGCGATTCACGACGACCGAGCTGATTTAGATTTTCTTAATACCGGCGATTCTTGTCGCGAATCTTGTAGGTGTAGAGTGCCGCTGCACCACCACCTGTGATTGCGCCGATGATCGCGCCTTTCTTTCCACCGATCAGCCCACCGAGCACCGCGCCACCAACTGCGCCCCCTGCAGTAGTGATCTTGTCCCGGCTCTTCTCCCAGCGCGAGCGATCTTCATAATCGTAGTAGCGGTCGTCATAAACTCGCGCGCTGCGACTGTCGCCATAAGCTCTATCGTTGTAACGGCTGTTAACGCGCTGATCATAATTACGCTGTTGCACGGTTTTGTTATAGACGCGAGCGCGTTGTTGAGCGCTGACGGGAACTGCCGCGAACGTGAGTGCGACCAAACAAGTAATCGTGGCAAATAGTCTTTTCATCTTCGTGCCCTCCGTAAGGGGTATTGGCAAAGTGCATGCCAGTGCGGCGAGAGCTTGAGTCACAACAAAAATCGACCATTTAGAGGGATCGGGCGGACGGTGTGATCGTTATGGCTAACGATAACGTGTGGCATCGGATTAGGAAGTTACCTTTTCGTGTGTAACAACCCTCCACAAGGGCAATCCCTGGCAGGCTGCTGAAAAACGCTGCTTAGTGTAGGAAGGAGCAGATATGGAGTGCGCACGGCAGAGCGAAGCGGCGCGGCGCTTTGGATATCTTGAGAAATAAGGCTAGCCAATCCAAAGCGGAGTCGCGCTACGCTTGCCTCCGCACTCCAAATGAGTTTTTCCGCAGCCTGCGAGGTTCACACTACTTATCTGAGCTCGCGTCCCCTTCACCGCCTGGGGACTTCTAAACCACCAGGATTTTCTGCAGTTGCCGGATCCCCTTTCAACCCAGGATGACGTTGTTATGATGCAGGGACGGGTGGACTGGAACGCGGTGTTTGGTGGAAGGATGGTCAGCGCTAATCCCTGGCGCGTCGCGTGTTAGTGAGAGGGTCTCCTTTTTCTCGATGAAGCTCGGGAAGGGGATCGGGTACTTGGTGCGGACCTCGCGCGGCATTCGGCGTCCCACCAGAGCGCGAGACTCCTGCACCTGGCATATCTTGCCGCGCACCGTGCGGTCGCCCAGCAGGTCGTCGACCGTCACGAGGAACCTCTTGGTACCGTCGTCCTTGTATTCGGCACCGATCTTGAATGGCCCCTTGTCGAAGGATACCGCTGCGGACTTCGAGAGGTAATACCTCTCGGTCTGAGCTCGAGCTTAAAGTTGCCGGTGAACGCCCACTTCCTGTCCTTTGCGATCGCGAGCTCGACAAACGACTGCACCTGGGCATTCTCGAGGGTCCGAGCGATCTCTTCCAGCCTCTCGAGCCTACGTTGCTGCGCACCGCCCGTCCAGGCCGGCGAGCCCTCACCGACCTTCGCGATGAGCTGACACCAGCTTGTGTCCACGATTTGCAACACGAACGCCGCTTGTCCGGCGGCCGACTTGAGTACCGAGAACTGCTTGCGAACGCACCGGCCTTTGCGGTGCCTTTGAGGATGGCGACCAGCATCGTCGGTGGCTGTGGCTTGGTGGACCACTTGAGCGGAATGGCCACTACGTCGGCCGTGATCTTCTTCACCTCCGCGTCGGTGACCGTTCTGAAGGTAACCCATGGCCAGCTCCTAGATGGAGAAATTGGTGTATGTAAACCCCAAGTAGAAATGTCACCCGATTACGCGAAGTAGATGTCCGCTGCTTACTCTAATTTGGCGGATTTAGGGTGACCAAAAACAGTCCATCGCATTTTCAGAGGACCGATAAGGTTACGAGATTGGAAGTTTGCGTAGGAGTGCTCACTTCCTGAGCATGTAGTGCAATCAATCCCAACAAACCGCGCATAATTTTGGCACTGCCGCTGACTCTTTACCTCAATTTCGGGGAACCCTCACTCCAGCTGCGCGAATCATCAATTGTTTCGTTCGTACTCGTGATATTCCAACGAGAGAGTTCAAGTTTGGAGCCCTCAATGATGATGGGGCTGCTTCCAATTACGTGTCGATGCGATTTCCCTCAATGATTTCAATCGAAATGAGGTTCGCAACGGAGTTAACTCCGTTGCGTCGGTCTAAGGGCCAAACGATGATGGGTTGTAAGTCATTGAAATGATTGGTGCCGAGGGAGGGACTCGAACCCTCACGAGGTTGCCCTCAACGAATTTTAAGTCCGTTCGAACGCATCTTAATTGATCTTACGAAATGAGATGAACCAATATTTACCGGACTTGCAGCCGTCAAAGTCATGCTTCGTCCGGTTACGTCTCGCGACGGAATGTCGTCATCTTAGCGTCATCCTTCCAGCGCAGGACAAGGTCATCGTGTAGGCAATCCAAAAGCGTTGAATGAGAGACGACGCCCAGTCGCTCCTAAGAACGTCACCTTCCTCGGATCAACCGCAGAGATTTCATGTACTGACAGCCCTGCAAGTAGCCGAACCATAACCGCGTAATCGATTGTGGAATGCATAGTGCAAATCTCACTAGCCTACCAACGAAATCATGAGCCTTGGACACTCATTCAGACTTTGGGAGCAAAACTCCCACGCTCTCTTACACGGAGTCCGAAGCATCTTAGCAAGCAGCAAACAACGATTTCTTCTCAAGCGGTGATCAACGGTACCAGCATCAAATGGTGTGCCCTATGATAAGATTCCGTCACAAGTTGGCTCTAGCTAAGCTCACAGAGTCTGTTAGTTGTTGATTCTAAACGAGGCGGGGTAGCTCAGGTGGTTAGAGCGTGGGATTCATAACCCCAAGGTCGGGAGTTCAAGTCTCCCCCCCGCTACCAATTTTCTCCTGAGTTTTCAATCACTTACAAGACAGCGGCAGATTGCAGAGAGCGCCGCTTCATCCCATTTTGCCGAGATTTTGCCGAGGATTTTGACAATAGCTGGTTGTAACTAGCCACCGCTTCCATCGCTCGCTCCATTTCCTCGGGTCAAGCGTGAGTGTAATCGCCGGTCATGCTCGATGAGCTATGCCCGAGGATGTCACGTCTCACATGCTCGGGCACTCCCATCTCAGCAGCCCGAGACGACCACGTGTGTCGCAGATCGTGGAAAGTGAGATTAACGATTCCGGCATCACGGCAGGCGCTTACAAATCCTTTCTTCAGATCAGAGATTCTCGATCCCGTTATGCTACTCGTGAAGGCTGTCGCTATGGATCGTGTCGCTGATTTGACCAAGTTTGAAATACGTTGTGACATCACAAGATGCCAGGGGAGACATTGCTTGATATCTGATTGCGCAGGTTGGGGCTCGCTC
>JBGTOA010000071.1:0-25851 GCA_041742785.1 Pyrinomonadaceae bacterium
GAGAATGACGAGTGGCGTTTCGCTTAACCCCGCGCGCATCAGGGTTTCTCGATCCGCCGCGTCTCCGATCACCAGGCGGTTCGGAATGTCTTCAATTCGCTCTCGCAGCTCCGCTTTGCATTCGACCATATTCACCCGCACACCTTTTTGCTTCAGCGCCAACGCCGCGGCAATCCCAACCCTGCCGCCACCTATTATCAGCACGGGATTGGATTTCGTTTCGTTCACGCCCAACAACTCGTTGAGACGGGCAACCTGCTCTTTGTTCCCGATGCCGATGGCGACGCTCGTATCGGTCAGGGAAATCTCGGGGTCGGCGGCTAAGAGTCGTCCGCGCTCCCACACACCGACGATGTTGATGCCGGTCAATTCGCGCAGCCGCGTCTCACGAATCGTTAATCCTGCGAGCGGCGTTTCATGGACGGTAAACTCGGCGACCACCCAATCTCTAAAGCTGCCGATGACGTGCGCTCGTTCGGGTCCGACGTTGATTCGGCTCGCGAGATGTCTGCCCAGTTCGCGCGTGAGGGGCAAGACATGCGTCGCACCGCTCAATTCGAGGATGTCAATCGAATCCTCGGCTGATGACAACGCGGCGATGGGAACATCACGGTCAACTTCCCTGACTGTAAGCGTGACATTAGTGTTGGTGGTATCGCCCGCGTTGGCAAAGACCTCCGCGCCTGCGATATGGCGAGACGCTCGTAGGTCTCGCGGCTGTCAACTTCGCCCGTTACGACCGAGATGTCGTCACCCATCAGCCTGTGCAGCAACCCGAAGACGCGCGATACCATCGGGCTTCAGCCGATAGAGCTTCAATTTAGCCCTAACCCTTAGGTTGAAATTGAAGGACCATCGGCCGATGTTGCATGCATGGCGAAGCCCTGTGAAACAAACCGTCAACTTCTTGTTTTTTGGCAAGATTCTTGTCGGTCCAATCAAAGAATCGATCCAGTAACTACATCAAATAGCACGAACTCGTTTCGTGTGATTTCGTGGATCAGTTTTTTGGTTGGATCTGAAAGCCGCGCTGTGATCTCCGTGTCTCCGTGTTGAGTTTGACTGAAAAAGAACGCACCGCAGAGCAGACACGGAAGCACGGAGACGAGACTGTCTGTGTGGCACTTAACCGCTAAGTCTTGGAGCACTGTTACTGCACTCCTGTAATAGTTTTTCAGAACTGACATTAATTCTATGAAAGCAGATTTGAGGCGCGGGGACCAACCGCAAGAGCTCAACAAACAGGAGTACCAGCGATGAGATACATCGGTAAAAGCCAGATAAGCATTGTGACTATGTCCATCTTGATCTGCCTCATCCACATCGCCGCTTTGCCAATGGTTGAGGAGCGTGCATCTGCACAGCAACAGACTGTGACGAATCCCGATGGGACGACTATTACGTCAGGCATTCGGGACGAGAGATACGGGGCGCTCGGAACGAGGGAGGAGAAAAAAGACACAAGGGGCAGGGTGGTGCGGACGGTTTGGAAAGACCGCAGCGGAAGAGAGCTGGAGGAAGAGTTGACGACTTACGGTTTAGTGGACAAGGTGGTCGTAAGAACCCTCCACAATCCCCTAACGCGTGGGAACGACCTGCGCAGAACAGTGATGAGTCGGAAAATTATTATCAAAACTGATCGCGACGGCAACGAAGTCTACAATGAGACGCAGATCTTCGACGAGCACGGCGTTAAGCAGACTGGTGGGTTTAAGACCGAGGTGTTGCCCAATGGGAGGAGGAAAGCCTCCACCTGGGACCCGCAAAAGAAAAATTACGTCGAGGTCGCCGCGGGCGCCCGGCCCGGCTTTTTAGTCAACGGCGAACTGGCCGGAGGCCTCAACACTACGACCTTCACCACCCCGCAGGGCAGAATTACCGTTAACCTGACCGACGATCTGGCTGCGGGCGACACTCTCTCCGGTACCGTCACCGCTGAACCCGAAGGGAAGACTGAAGCAGAGCGTGCCCAGAATCAGGGCGAACTCAGCGGCTACGTCATCGAGATGGAGAAACAGCAAACCCGCGCCACTTCGAAAACTCTTAAGTGGACAATCCCCGAGGTGGTCGCTGTTGGGACGACCGCTCTTATCCTCAAAGATAAGAAAGGGAAGGAGGTTGCTCGGGCCCCTATTCCTGTTTTACCTGAATCGGAAGAGGCTGTCGGTGAATTTCGCATACCAGAAATTGGGCAGCAGGGGCGGCCTGTCGAAGTATTGGGCTCTTTCGACGGCGACTTTTCCACCACAAACCTGAGTGTCGGTGGTGAGGAGCTAGAGAAACTGGCTGAGTCGCCGAGGAAGGTTGTCGCTCGGAATAACAGTAATAAGACCGGCCCAACGCAGCTCGCGGTTCAGGAACAGGGCCGAACCGCGCATGGCGAGTTCCGTAGCCTCGGTATCAGACTCTCGGCCCCGAAGCTCGACTTGCTCAAAGGAGAACAGACAACGCTCACCATAACCGTTCTTGGGCTGGAAGGAATAGAAAAATCCGTCCCGCTTGTACTGGAAAATCGGTCGTCCAGTGTGATCAGTATGGGGGGTGGAAACCTTCAGAGAATCAGCATCAGCCCCTCACAAGTGCAAGGTGACACGTATACGACTGAACGACCGCTGACCGGGATTCGGCGCGGGGCTTTTACAATTGTCGCTACTGCTACCAGAGCTGAACAGTAACCCTGTGGTTGCAATGCCTACAGCGAAAATCACAGACCATCTCAGATGCCTGTTGCTCTGCCGCTTTATGCAGTGTCTAAGAGAACGCGAAGGCCGATCTTTCAGATAGGAGATTGCGATGGCTCGCCCCAAAACCAAATTAATTCTGGCGACTCTTCTATGCTTCGTAGCAGCGGCGGACAGTTCAAAGACATTTTCGGTCAGCATCGCTCAGCATGCTGCTTTAAGCGGCCGCGTTAATAGGACCAGTGCGGCTCCCTGGCCGATGCTGGAAAAGGGAAGCAGTTTGTGGACCAGAATCCATACCAAGGATTTGAACCCTTCCCTTTACGGCAATGCTCAAGCCTCCAGTTCTCAGCGTCGTGAAGGCTTGCACTCCATCCAACTCGTGTCGCTGCACGGGAAAGTTATAGTTAATCTGCCTGACGATATGACCGCCGGCGACACGATCTCGGGGACGGTGTCGACCTCGCCTGAAGGTAAGGATGAACGAGAAAGGGCCAGAAACTTGGAGCAGCTCAATGCTCACTTCGTAGAGTTGGCGGGCCTGCTGGTACCTGTCGGAAGCAAACGATTCAAATTGACAGTTCCAGCAATGGAGAACGAGGGAAAGACTTCGCTGTTGCTTTTAGATGAGAATCAAAGAGAGATTGATCGCAAAGAATTAGCAGTCGGGTCAAGGCGAGCGGCGCCGCGGGATTCATTCGACTTTCCCAGCGTCATAGAGCAAGGGCGGCCCTTCGAGATTCGCGGTCCATTTGATGGCGACTTGGCCAACACACGAACGACGGTGGGCTATGCTGAGGTTGAGTTGCTTGCAGAATCTCCCGGGAAGCTGGTCGCCAGGAACACAACTAAAGCTACCGGACCGGCAACCGTTCAGGTTAACGAGCAGGGAATCGTGACTGAGAGTTCGGTGCGCACTCTGGCAGTTTCCCTTTCGGCACCGAAACTGAATCTCCTTCGCGGCGAGCAGACAACCCTCAGCCTCCGGGTCCGGGGTCTTGCAGGTATTAAACAGCCGACTCCGCTACTGCTTGAGAACGAGTCGTCAGATGTGGTGAGTTTGAGCGGCGGCGACCGGCAGACCTTCGAAATCAATCCACGAGGGCAGGAGGCGAACGACAGTTTTTCGACGCAGCGCGTGCTGACAGGCATCAAGCCTGGAGGCTTCACGATCACCGTGCGCGTGGACGTACGCTTTCTCGATCTTTGGCTGAAAGAATTAGCTGATGAAGAGGGCTGGTTCGACAACGCGACCGGTTCGTTTCGGCGTGGCCGGCAACTCGCGGATGAGGCTAGCGACGCGCGAAATCGCAGTGAAGAAGGAGCCACCCAGACTGCCGAGGAGGCGTTACGCGAACTCGACCGCGCACGTACTTACGTGCGGAGGGCACTCGAAGCCGGCGAGATTAGCGAGGGCACGGCTAAAAGCCTGGAGGAATACATCGCGCAATATGAATCACAGGCGCGGCGGGTGAAGGACCAACCGCCCAGAGAGGTGATCGTGGTGTCGGCTCCCACGCCAACACCGCCTTCACGTCCAAGTCCCACGCCGACAGCCACAGTAACCGAAGGCCGGTTTGCACCCAGTCAGGGAGTCTGGCAAGACGACGACGTTTTCGCGGACAAGCCAGGCAAACAATTGACGCGAATCGGTCCCGCTTCATGGGATGCCGAATTGAAGATGGTTGTCGGACGCCGAACACTTCTTTTCGGCATTCGTGACGATCGACGCGTCCGGATTCTTATTCGCGGCACAACTAATGGTACCCGCCTGGTGCGGGTTAAATTTCGCTTCACGCTGTTCGAGGGCGATAAGGGGCGAGTGATCTACGAGGAACGACGCGCGGAAAACCAGGTAAGGCTGGATGGTCCGGTTGGACCAAGGGAGCCATTTGAAGCATCATTGCTCTCATCGACAGGTATTCCAGAATATGGATCGTTCAAAATCGATCGTGCCGGCCCTTATCGCATCGAAGGAGAACTGGTTCGCGAAAATGGTGCGGCCACGGGCTTGAAAGTTACGGTTCGAGGAGAGGCCATCGAAACTCAAGCCCCAAGCTTTCGAATCGTTCCGGTGATTCTGAGCGACCCGATTTCCCAGTCCGTGGAACTCGAAAAGGAAGCGAAGAGGGTAGCCGGGCACCTGGATTTAATGGATTATTATCTTCCTTTAAGGCATGACACCATCAAGAGTTCGGCTGATCCGGCTTACGATTTGCGTTCGTTGGAACCAGATTTCCTCTCTTACCTCAAGTCGAAACTCCCTCTTACAGCAGACATTCAGAAGGTAAGAAGAGACAGTATCAAGGCTGCGATTGGGCAACGCTTCGGTACCGCGTCCTCACTGACGGGTGGTGACAAGATCGCGGTGCTGCTTTCAGAAAAAGACTTCGGGCTGACAATAGACCCCGGTGAAGCCTTCGCTTACGCCGTTTCCCAGAAGGTCTTTATGATCCAACCCTACACGCAACACTTTATTGTCGCACATGAATTTATTCATACGACTCCTTTTTCGTGGGCCGAAACACAAATGGAGAAAGAGTGTGGTCGCAATTATCACGGCTATGCCGACGCCAATTATGGCAACGGTGTTAAAATCCAAGAGTACGCTGGATACAGAATGGACCGAGTACATGCGATCATGGGCCCAGCCTATACTTTCGATCTATGGATCACGCAGTGCAGTTACTGGCATTTGCTGAACTATCTGGTTAAATCACCGGACCCTGATTTACTGCTTGTCCGAGGATATCTCGCGGGATTTTATGAGCTCAATATCCATGTGCTGATGCAGCTTCACAAACAGAACCCTGCGGCGGGTTTTGCAGCTAGTGCATTTGAAGCCAGTGAACGCGCCCGCGCCCGCAGCCTGCTCGATCTGCTGGCGGAAGCGCGCGCTGACATCCGACAAGGGGTCGAGCCTGCGCTGCTTGAGCGTGAGCGTTTGCTGCACCAGCTTATTGCTGCGCGGGCGGAAAGGCAGTCACAGCTCTTAAACAGCAAGAGCGCGCCCGATCAACTTTCGGCGGTTGCGCGCGAACTCGAAACAACCCTGGCTGAGTATCAGGACGTGCAAGCAAAGATCAGGAACAACAGCCCGCGCTACGCCGCTCTCATGCACCCCCAACCGTTGACGGTAAAGCAGATTCAAACCGAGGTCCTGGATGCGGAAACCGTGCTTCTGGAATACCTCCTCGGCGCCAGGCAAAGTTACTTATGGGCTGTTACACACAATTCTGTCGCCGTATATGAACTCCCGGGCAGCGCCGAGATAGAAAAGGTGTCGCGCCGGTTTTATGAGCTCTTAAAAACCAACACAAACAACGAAGCGCTGAAACAAACGGCCAACCGGTTGGCTGAGATGCTGCTCGCGCCGGCAGCCGAACAGTTAGTTAAAAAGCGGCTGGCCATAGTTGCTGATGGCGCGCTCCATTATGTTCCTTTTGCCGCCTTGCCCGAGCCTGTTCAAAGGTCAGAGGTCAGAGATTCGCAATCCACTGTCCGCATTACCACTTCGAACTACACGCCGTTGATCGTCGAACATGAAGTAGTGAGTCTCCCTTCTGCTTCGACCCTGGCGGTTTTGAAAAAAGAAATGAAAGGGCGGAAACTCGCGCCAAAGCTGGTTGCGGTCGTGGCCGATCCGGTTTTCGATCCAAACGATGTGCGAGTGCGCCGTGGTCCAGGCCACGCAATTAACTCAGCCGCGGAACCGGCGGCCCAGGTTGGAGATTCCGGACTGTTACGATCCGTAGAGGAGACAGGCTTGGCCCGGGGTGCATGGCCGCTTCCCAGGCTGCTGGGCACCAGGCGGGAGGCGCGCGTAATCCTTTCCCTGTCTCCGGTCCAGAGGAGCAGGCAGGCTCTCGACTTTGAAGCCAGTCGAGAGACAGCTACTGCCGGAGACCTCGGCACATATCAAGTGATCCATTTCGCAACTCATGCCTTGATTAATAACCAACACCCTGAGTTATCCGGATTGGTGCTATCGCTGGTTGACGAGAAGGGTCGCCTTCAGGATGGTTTCCTGCGACTTAACGACATCTACAATCTTCAACTGCCGGCCGAACTAGTGGTGCTGAGCGCTTGTCAGACAGGACTGGGACAGGAAATACGCGGTGAAGGACTGATCGGACTCACTCGTGGGTTCATGTACGCAGGCGCCCCACGAGTGATCACGAGTCTCTGGCAAGTGGATGATAAGGCCACCAGCGAGTTGATGGGACGTTTCTATCGCGGATTGCTGGGCGATAAAAAGTTGAGTGCCGCGGCGGCCCTGCGCGAGGCGCAGATTGTGATGTGGCGGCAAAAGGACTGGCAGTCGCCATACTACTGGGCCGCCTTCTCGCTTCAGGGCGAATGGAAATAAGCATACTGTAGGGCGGCAGGAGGGCGCTCTCCGACAGCGATTTCCATCGGTGTTATCAACAAACTGAATTTCCCCTTTTCACCATCGTCCTACGTGTTCCGCGTCCTTCCCCTATGGCCACCGAAAAGAAACAATGGGTCCTCACTGGCGAAGCCTTCGAGGGGCTGCTCAAGTTTCTTGACTCCGATCCAAACCGGGCAGCCGGCGAGTATGAGCAGATTCGCCAGCGCCTCATGAAGCTATTCCGCTGGCGGGGCTGCCTTTCTTTTGAGGAATACACGGACATGACTGTCGACCGGGTCGCGCGCAGGATTGCCGAGGGCGCGGAGATTCGAACTGCCAACCCGCATGCGCTGTTTTACGGCGTGGCAATGAATCTCCTGAGAGAGCACTGGCGAAAGTCGGAAAGAGAAGTGCGGGCGCTTGATCAACTGCGACGTTCGTACGAGGCCGAAAAGAATGCCGAGGAGCTGTTTGCCCGCCGGGAGGAAGAAAGTTATCGGGAGACCCGCATTGAGTGCCTTCGCCAATGCCTACTGCCGCTTCCTTCGGAAAGCCTCATTTTGATTAAGAAGTATTACTCTGAAGGCGACGTGCTGGATAAGAACCAGCGAAAGCAGATGGCTGACGCCCTCAAGATTTCAGTCAATGCGCTACGAGTACGTGCCTTTCGAATCAGAGTCGAAGTTGAAAAATGTGTTCTTAACTGCGTTACCCGAGAAGGGGCAGCGATGAAATAGTTTCGCCTGAGCGACACTAAATAGATGGAGGGAACTGGAACCGGGGGTTTGAATGCATAACTAATGGACGATCAATCAAGTAACGAGGAACTGTTATCCAGCTTCCTGCTGGGCCAGTTGTCAGAGGCGGAGCAGGCCGCTATTGAAGAGCGGTTTCTCGGCGATCGCGAATACTATCAGCACCTTCTAATCGCCGAAGATGAACTGCGCTGTGCCTATGCGAAGGGCTCACTACCTCCCGCTGAGCGTGAACAGTTCGAGAAACGTTTCATGGTGTTCCCTGACGAGCGGCACAGAGTGGAATTAGCGAGGGCGATGATATTTGAGCTGTCCGGGATGCCGGTCGAAGCGCCGGTCAAACCGCTGGTTGTTCCCCGGGAAGAAAAGGGCTGGCTGGGGCGTCTGCTGGCGGCGGTAAGCTTCAGAAGCCCGGTTGCGCGTTTTGCGACCGCGACCGTCGCAGTCGTGCTGATGGCCGCACTCTCATGGCTGGCATTTGAAACCTACCGATTGCGCAGACAGGTCTCCCAATTAGAGGCCCGGCAGGCGGCGCAAGCACGTGATATGGAAAGGAGCGCCGAAGAGGAGCGCTTACGCCTTGAAAGTCTCAATCGAGAGCTCTTGAGGGAACGCAACGATCGCGCGTTGTTGGAGCAGGAGTTAGTGCCGAGGCCTGACACGCCGCCAGCATCATCCGCCATCATGTCATTATTACTGACTCCAGGTAGGTTGCGAGGGGAAGGCGACACAAACAGGTTGACCATTAGTCAAAGTTCAACCCGAGTGGTTCTCATGCTGAAACTGGGAGAGAATAATAAACGACGCAGCTACCGCGCTGTGGTAGTCAACTCCGAAGGCGCCCGAGTATGGAGCCGCGATGGTTTGCGTGGCGGTCGGCAACTCTTGGTCTTGCGGATTCCAGCCCGTTTTCTGGCAGAAGACGATTACGAAATTAACGTCACTGGATTGAACCAATCCGGCGACTTCGAACGTGTTGGCGACTACTACTTTACCATCCTGAAAAAATAGGGAACTGCCCTATTTCCGACATCTCGCATTTACCACTCCTGTAATAGTTTTTCAGAACCGACATTAAGTCACTGAAAGCGGACCTAAGGCAAGCGTAGCCACAACGCAACGCTTGCGCACAACGGCCAGTTGCGGTTTTTGCGTGATCAGCTTGAGCAACTCAGCCGAGAAATTGCGCAACTCGAAAAACTATCTAGTGCTAAGTCACTACGGGGCTGGCTAACTCACATCCATCATATTGAGGGCGGTAATAAACTCTTGTTACGCATTACCCATCGATTTGGCAATGACGCCGACGATATCTTCGACTTGTTAAGTAAAATCCCCAAACGTCGAAAGCCCGAAGGAGTTGACACCATGATCAAAGGCCTGGCAAGTGCGGGCACATCAAAGGAAGCTCTGCGGTCGGCTAATGCTTCTAGTTTTGTTCTTGAACGATCAATCGCACTGATAGAGGAAGCTGGAGGCAACGTAGCCGTTTCATTTGAACGAGCACACCGCGAGGCGCTAAGACTTGAAGGCTTGAGGAAAAGAACGAGAAATAACTCCCACGTTCCTGCCGACCTGACTGCAAGAAGGACGTCGTCGTGGGAAATTTAAACGTTGAACTTAAGAACTATAAAACGATCGATTCGCTTACTAAGGACTAGTCGAGTTCTCTGGGAAGCATGCAAGCTGAAACTAGACGAATTTGGATAGGAGGGCCATTTGTGAAATCAATCTTAACAATCTTCATGCTGTCAACACTTGAGCCACAATCTCCGCCCGTCTGCTGGCCGAAGACGACTACGAACTGAATCTCACCGCAAAGACGAAATCCGGTGAGCATGAACGCGTGGGCGATTATTACTTCACGATCCTCAAACAGAAATAACGTCTTACCCGCTACAGCAGCAGAAGCAGCTTTCCTCTCTGTAATACTTTTTCCAAACTGACACTAATCAATTGAGGTAAGAAAATCGGCGTCCATAGCGGCTGCTGGCGTCAGCTGATTTTCAAGTCGACAGGCATTAACCTGGAGAAAAAATGAGATCACGATTCTGCTTTTCAATTGTTGCCTTGGGCTTGTTCGCGCTGGCCATGGCTAACCCCGTTGCCGGACAGGTCACCGATCTTTTCAACAACACCAACACTCAAGCGGTCGCTAACGGTCCGCGCAATAGTAGCAGGTTTGTCTTAAAGGAACCGGCTCGCGTTTCGCAATTGATCACTTATCACTGGAACCTGGGGCGTGGCGCGCAGCCGGCACGGATTGGGTTACGCCGAGTGAATGGCCCTATGTACGGTCCATTCAACGCATTCGGAACCTCTGCGGGCCCGGCGCGAAATGTGAATTGGGTAGCCAACGTTGATATCGCTGTGCCTGCTGGACAGTACGAGGTCGTTGATACTGATCCTGCGACGTGGTCGAACAATGCGGGTTCAGGCTTTCAGGGTTTTGCAATAGTGCGCGGTTCGCCAGTGACATCGAGCCCACAGGATAGCGGTTCAAATGATCCTGACGCGCCAACAATGCTCATTCTCGCGTCAGCGATGCCGCGAGTCGCACCTCAACTTGCCGGCCAGAACTTCTCGGATGAAATAGGTGGCTCTGACACTCTCGATTACTTGTTGCTGAATGTTACTGGGCCGAACGGGACGCTGCAGCCTCGGTCGTTGAATTTCACGTTGAACGGTTACACCGGCTACGTTCAATTGCATGTTCTGACATTCGAACAAATTCGACCGCAGTTTGGTAATCCCATTGCCGCGCGAACAGTCGTGGCTGCGGCCCCGATGACGTCGAATAACAGCAGATCGGTGACGCTCTCCCTGTCGCCCGGCTTGTATCTCATCAGGGTAGCCTCGGCTGGTGCAGCGACAAGCTATCAACTGACGATCACAACTCCATTGAACTGACTTGGGATTCAATTTCTTAGAACTATTCGACAATATTTGCGAAGGAGAGTTTTCAATGAAACGCACTCTGGCCCTGGGATTTTTGCTGCTGACATTCGTTGCTGGCGCAGCGGCGCAAGAGGAAGCGCCCGTAAATCCAGACACGCCAAACACCATAAAACAACTTCGTCAAGAGGCTGAGCGAGATCGTTCGCAGGCTGAGCGTAAAGAACGGGAGGCCCGTGACTATCGACAGCTCGCCGACGACGCGCGGCGAGATGCGCAGAGAACAAACGATCCAACTTACAAAGCCCTCTCACTGAAAGATGCGGAACGGCGTGATGCTGAGGCCAAGTTGCTTGAAGCTGAAGCAGAGCTTCTGCGCCGGCGAGCCCAGGAAAAAGATGAACGCGCCGATCGTCTGCAGAGAGCCCTTGATATGGCTAACCGGCCAAAACCACAACCTTCGCCCTCTGGCTCTCCGGGAAACTCCACGGGAGTCGCTATTGGCTCGACTTCCCCGACACCGCAGACGCGTCCTATCACCGCGGCCGATCTGGTGGGAGTTTGGGACGCGACTGGTTATATGTGTGATCAGCCGATCCCTGTCGAGGTTATCAAGATTACAGCGATAGGAAACAAGCTCACTGCAGTGAAGGTTACCGGTGATCCGTGTGTGCCCGCCGGCGAGATCACTTGGGAAGGAGACATTTCTGGCGGCGTAATCACAGGTCGATGGCGCGGTACGTTTGGTCCGGGTCAGCCCATTAACTGGGTCGATGGCGTAAGCTTAAGAGTCGTCGATCGGAACACGCTAGAAGGATCTGTTGGTGGTAGCACTACCATTCGTCGACAGAAAAAGAGCAACCAGGACACATCAGCATCGCGCTGGAAACTAATCGAGACGATACAGCTTCCAATTGATGGCACCTCCATTACTTCAAGAACGATTCTAAAGCAGAACGGAAATTTCCGAATTCGGGTGTCCGGCATGGCCGTAATTGGTGGCTCTGGAGACTTATTGACCGATGCTGAATACGGTGTATCTAGAGCGAATACTAATCCACTAAACCACTGTTACGACGCACAGGGCGGTACGGATCTCGGCGTTGCCATCGGCGGTGTTGATATCACCAGCAAGACAAAGGCACCAAATTGGGGCAGCTACAATAAGGACCACGTCTACCTCACGAACTTAATAGGCGCAGGCACGCCAATCATTCTGAGCTACCACGACTGCGATCACAGTGATAACCGTGGGTTCTTGACGGTCGAGATCTTCAGCGAGGAATTCTTGTCGTCTCACTCGTTTGCGCGCAGATCGATGAAGACGTCAGCTTAATACGAAGGCAGCCAGTAAGGAGACACATGAACACCGTTCGGGAATTACTCTTTTTTGTATTGGTATTAACGGTAGCCTTGCCGATGAACCGCGGGCTAGCGCAGCAGTCGCCTGAGCCAATCACTGACACTAAGCCGGTTGGCCCACCAACCAGCGAACAAATTGCCACGGGACGATACAAACTGACTTATCGCAATAAGGCCGGCCAGATAGTTAAGGAAGAGATAAATGAAGAAGCCGGCGAGTTAATAAACATTGTCAGGATGGTCAGTCGCACTGACGTACTCAAGATTCACCCCAACGGTAAGCCGGCGCAGGTCGTCACGACAGTTTTCGATAATCCAAACAAGTTGGGTACGGGGGTGGGTAGTGCGGCGCATCCTGGTCATGAGGAGCACTACAGATATGACCGTCAGGGCAATCCAATAGAAAAGATCACATACGCAGCTGATGACGACGGAAAGATCGATCGGTTGCACAGAGAGGTGACAACGTGGCCGTCAGGTTCGGGTCCGAATGGGGTGACGGTTCTGCAGGATCGATATCCGGATGGCAGTTGGCGCGATTCGCGATTTCAGCCGAAACGCGATGAGAAAAAAACGACGGGCACAAAGTCGGTCTCCGCCAATCCCGGCTACACGATTCAAAATGACGATTCCGTTGCCGGACTTTCGGCAGTTAGTCTCGGGACGCCGGACGGTAAGATATATATCAATTTGCCCAGCGCCATTAGTGCCGGCGCAAATATCAGCGGCACTGTGGTCGATCAACCCGATGGCAGGACTCCGCAGGAAAAAGAGCAGCATCGGGTCAATCTCAGTCGCATCAGTTTGCGACTAGGTGACCAACCTGTTCCGATCATTAACGGCATTTTTCGGATTACGATTCCGCATCCAGGTGCATCCGAAGAGGCGCAAACATTGCACTGCGGTTTCGGAAACCGGTCGGTGGCCAGGGTGACGCTCAACGTCACCAGGACGCCCTTGCCATCCCCGAACAGTTTTACGATTCCCACCGGCGGCCAGGAGGGAAGGCCGCTCGTACTGCAAGGCCCGTTCGACGGAATACCTGCTGATCAGGATAGTGCTTCAGTCGGCAATCAGCGGTTGCCATTCATGGCGGAAACCTCCGACGGATTTAAGATAGTTCGGTTGACGTCGACCGCCGAACAATCGACTTTACCGGTTTACGGGCTGACTACAATTAACATCACCGAGCAGGGACAATTCTATGAATGTCCTTTTCGCCGTCTTGGTCTAGAGCTTTCAAGCAATCGGCCTCTCGATTTGCTCCGCGGTCAATCGGCGACAATTTTCATAAAAGTACTCGGGCTGGCACAACTCAATCAGGATGTGCCGTTGGATATCGTGAATCACTCGCCCGAGATCATAAGAATGCAAGGCGGTGAGGAACATCATCGAACGATTAGAGCCAATAACGTGCAGGGTGATGGTACTTTCCTGATGGAACGAAACGTTACTGGCGTGCAACGAGGCGCATTCAACATCACCGCCACGATTCGCTGGAGACACACATGCAACAAAGAAGCGACGTTTTCTGCGCTACCCGAAATCGAGAAGTGGTTCGATACAGCGACAGGACTCTTCCGACAGGGAAGACAATTAGCAGACGATGCCAGCTCTGCCAGCGGTCGCGGAGAGGATGCGTCGGCTTTGGCCGATGATGCTCTGCAAAACCTGAGTCGAGCCCGAGATTACGTGCGCCGGGCAGTCGCTGCCGATGAGATCGGCGAGAGCACCGCCACCAGCATCTCCGAACAAATTTCGCGTTTCGAAACTGAAGCGCGCCAGGCGAAAGCCCAACAACGACGCACGACAGTTGCTACTTCAGTTCCAACTCCTTTACCGCCTCCGGCTTCTCGCCCAAGCCCAGCGCCAACACCCACCGCTGTAGTGACTGAAGGTCGGTTCGAACCGAGTCAGGGCGTGTGGCAGGACGACGATTACTTTGTAGACAAACCCGGAAAGCAGTTAACCCGAACGGGTCCGACGTCCTGGAATGCGGAATTAAGAATGGTTCTTGCCCATAAAAATGATAAAAGAACCAATATAATTAGGGCTTGGAGTTGCTAAGCGCCGCCTTGACACGGTAGGGGTCTGGGGTTCAAATCCCCACGCGCCTACCATCTTTTTTCAGTAATATCGCAAAGTTAGCAAATCCTCCACCTCTTCCGTCGCTCCAAAACGCTCCATTCACCGGCTAGATTCCTTTAGCCCATTCTCCGAAACCTTCGAAGCCATTTGGTGGGATCACGCCGGCCTTTTGAAAGACGTAAAAAGGCGATTGATACCATTCGTCTTTTGAGGAGAATCTGTGAGCAATGAGGCTCCTATCTGCTATACCGCCACCCAACAACCATTAGCCCCCAACTAGTTCAAGGGGCTATCTCACCTCTTCAGATATCAGGTCATCAAAAGGGTCTCAATGTTTCACTTCCACGATCGCGACTTTGTTTACGCCGCTGCAAGCGAGGTAAAGCTAGTCGTCAGGCGTGGCGACCTGTAGCGTACCACGCCGCCGCTTGAAGGAATGGGCCACGCCTGGAACAAATTTCGTTTTTGAATTGAAGGCAACGACTGTGTGCGGGGCTTCACAGCCGATTCGCTGTACCAAACGGTTTAGGTGTTGGTGGACGCTAAATTGCCGACGTGGTTCAGTTTGTGAAGCAGCCATACAAGTTTTCTGCTTGTTAGGCGCGCTCGTCCATTTACGCTGCCGTTTCGAGCCTTAGGCACGGGGAGTTGCTGACGGCACACCTGACTAACTTAAGTGTAAATCTCGAACGATCTCTGATGAGGCATTTTAGTCCAAGGATGTAACTTAAGTGGCGAATCCCGAATGTTGGAAGCGGCTTATCCGGCGTGGTGGGATTCATTTAACGGTTTGACTGATGACACGAAAATCCCGCCATGCTGATTCGCTAACGACGCGTCCCTCGCGATCGAGCGCTACCACTCTCCATTGGACGTTGCTATCTCTGAGCTTCTCTTTTAGCCACGATGGAGCGCGATACGATGGTTTGGCAGCTAACTGCAACGCGGATAGGACAGGCTGTTTGGCAGCGTCAATCACTTCCAGACGATAGAAGACTGCAGCTGGTGTTACCAACCATGTAAACTCGATTATGTCAGCTTGCGAAAATAAGAACTTGTCGGTTGGAGTCAGCAAGCTGATGGCGCTTAGCAACTGAGATTCCGGACCACTACCAACATAGTATCGCAATACTGGCAGCGGAAATCCGGCTACAGCGCCGCTATGAACCACGCCAGGACCCACACCCAACACGGCGAGATTAGAATCTCCTTCTTTTTCGTCCGTCGCCTCTATCCGTAACAGCACCCGATATTCACCCATTACGGTTCTGGGAAGTCTTGTTTCGTCTGGGCCAAGTAGCGTGTACTTGCTTCCAGGTGGAAGAAACACGTTGAAAGTACTCAACTGTGTGTACCTTCGTTGCTTGGCGCGCTCCTCGATAGGCAGACTCGCTTCGGTTAACAGATCAGTGTCGGAAGGAGACTCCTCGCCAGGAAGCACGATCTCCCATCGTCCTTTTAAACGTCCTGACCCGTTATAGGCGATGTCAGCCTTTATTTTTGGCAACACCTGATCTTGTTTTGTTAACAGAACCAATTTGTCGACCGCGAACGACAGCTTAACGTCCGTAAGAGCGAATGGAGTTCTAGGGCCTCCGCCCGACATGCGGCAGGTAACATTCACAAACTCATCTGGACCACCCGCGGTATCAATGAAACGCCGCACGTAGAAGAAGCTGGAGACGTCTCCGTCCACTGCCGCCTGATACGCGCGCCTGGAGACCGAAGGTGGAATGGACATGATATCCGTTAACGCGAGATTTGCAGTTCCACTTCGCCCCGATAGGTTAAATCGTGACGGAAGGCAACCAAAGATCTTCGCCGGATTGCACTGCATTCCCAATCCAGAAACAGCTGGTACAAGTTCAGCGCACCAGCAAGCCTCCGCAGGGACATGCGTCGGCAGCATTCGGCCGAACGTCAGGAATACGACTGTGGACCCTTGCGCGTTCACGTTAACGCCGTTTGGGTTCACTTGAATCGTCTGGGCAGAAACTTGAAACGCAAAGATGGCCCCAAGCGGGAAGAGCAACAGCGAAAGCAGTAGCCGAAAATACTTTTTCATTGATTATTCCTAGAAGAATGTAAAGCTGAGGCCTGCACTCATGGTCTGCAGCTTACTCAGATTCGTGAATAGAAACACTCTATCGGTGGCTCGTGTATAACGATTGGCGTAGCGGATGTAGAACTGGCCTTGCACCTTCCGGTACTTATCTTTTTCAATTCCAAACCGCCACGACCATTGCAAATCAAGATCGGCATTCCGGCTTTGAGTGGTGTTTGCAGAATCGCCCGCGAATGCGGTTGAAATGTTTGCAGCCAGTATGGATTTCTTTGTGGTTTGGAGTGTGACGCCGAATGTTGTCCGCCACGTGCTATCGAGCCTCGTCACTTCAAGATTCGACGCTCTCTCAGAACTCAAGTCCAGATTCAATTCCAGTCTGCGCTGCGGGGTGATACCAAACGTCAGCGTGTTAACCATGGTCTTGAAGTCAGCAAGTTCGCGGCCGGTCTGCCGGTTGTCGGTAAGCGAGTGATTGAATCGATATCCAAAGCGCAGTTTTTCACGCTGCCAGTCGGCATTAAAGCTGTGGCTCGTACTTGCCTGATCCGGCACGTGCGAGAGTGCAAAGTCGGAGTTTATGGGCAGGAAGGCGCCAAAAGCGTGCGTCGTATCGTAGTTGTATGCAAGCCGGGGCAGCCAGTTAAAACCAGTAGACCCGGCGTGGAAAATCGACGCCAGCGGCACACTCAGGTTAAGGCCGCTACGACGCGTCAATGTCTTCAGTATTGAGGGGACGTCGTCCAGATTGTCACTCAGTCTATTGTGTCCAATGGTGGCGGTAATGTCGCCAAGGCTACCTGTAAGCTCCAACTGGTTATCAAGCCTATCGGCCTGCGTTGAGACTGCGACGCTACGAAATAGCGGGTCCACACGGTTGTGGCGGAAAGTGAATGAAAGATTTGCCTTTCGATCCTTAACGACCGTGTAATGTTTGAGGATCTGATAACTTACTTCGAGGTATTGGGCGTTTCGCGATGTTTCCCTGACCGGGATGATGCTGAAGCCTTGACTTAACAGCGGGTCAGCAGGGTTTCCAAACCGGCTCCGTCCAAATCCGAATTCAATCCGCAAGCGATTGTCACGATCTGTGGCAACTACACGTGTCCCTACGCCGTTGCTTGTTTCAGCATCGGTTAGTGTTTGCTCATTGATATTGTTGAGTGGTAGCAGTGAACCCCTTAGCGCTCCCACTTCGAAGCGAAGCCTTCCCGGGTGCTCGGGAAACAGCTCGTAGCCGAGCGTGCTTGCTATGACGTTGTGCTTTCGCCTTCCGAGCCCCGTGAAGTTATTCCAGCCAACAACGCTGGTTCCGCTCGCTGCATTAAATGAAAGATCAAACCGCGAACTCAGCGGCACACTGACGTTCAGACCGCGACTGGAGAAGCCGTCGATGAAGTAACGGTTATTTCCGTAAGAGTGATGCCCCGTGACAATTTTGACTTTTTTAACCTGAAACTGCATCAGGTAACTTGAGAGATCTATTTGTGGAGCTTCGTTGTTGCGTTCGCCAAATCTCAGTGCCTCTTTCTGGACCGTGGTGCCGACAAAATCAAACTGATTCTGGTGTTTGAACTCCCCGCGTGTCAGATTTGTTTGCAAACTGCCCTGGAAAGCTAAGTCGGTTGAATTGATGCGATCGGGGCGTTCGGTTTGTGGAAAATAGAGAACTGCTGACTGAGCTTTCAAATTTATAGAAGCGGAGGGCCGCACTTCGAGTTTGTCGAACCCGTGCGCTCCATTGTTCCCCTGATCTTTTGCAGCGTCGACTGATCCGTTTGCATCCTTTACGCGAAGTGGGAAACTCGCGACCTCGCTCCACTCGCCGGCGACCGAGACAAGGTAAACAACCAGGCTGGTTTCACCGACGGGAAGAGGCAGTGCCTGCGACGAATACCGCAAACGCTTACCTGTCAGTTCGAATAGGGCAGTCACATCCGTTTGCCCTAGAAAGATGCCAATCGATTCTTCCGAAGCGTTAAGGGGACGGCTCAGATCTAAATTGATCAATTCTGTCGGTGCAATCCAATCCTTACTCTTAAATCGGATCTCGAGTTTTGATGTTTGATGTTTTGAACTGTTCTGCTGAGGAGCAGCGGACGAAACGGCTGAGACGAGGCTGCAAGCGGCTAACAAAGTTATCGTCAGCACTAAACCTCTTTGTTCGACCCAAGCAACTCGTGGCTGTTCACTCAGAAAACTCGCCATCCTGACCTCCCCACGGACGCTCTTCGGTTGCGTGTTCGGTCTCCTTGGCTTCAGAACAGTTCCTGCACGCAGGCATTTACTTTGAAGACAAACCAGCCGTCACATCCCACAGCATTCATCACCAGTCCAAAGTCATAGAACCCTACGTTGCGGCATCTGTCTTTCCATTTCTGGAAACCACCAACAATGCATGTGTTCACTCTTGATGGATATGTAAGCACGCGCATCTGACCCCAGAGGTACCACGCGCCGAGATAGGCAAGTACGTCACAGATATATTTGTAACTTCCGCAAAATGCAGCCACGCTCACACTCATCAGAGGGAGGCGGGCGTTGGCGGCCTCGCGAACCGGCTCGGAATAGCTCGCTATGAGGAATTCCGGATTTGTCTCGCCCGCACTCTTTTCAGAACCTTCTGCAGCTCTTTTCAATGCTTCGCCAACCTTCTTCAACCTTTCGGCCGCGGGCCTCAACGACTCTCGAATAGCGCGAGCTGCGTCTTCCGCTCCAGCAATATTGGCCACTGACTCCGGATTGGACTGCAATTCCTTTACTAATTCATCGGCCCCGCCTTTGCGCTTTGCCGCCTCTGCTTTAAGCCCGCGCTCGAAAGACGTGGCGCGCATTGCGGCGTGAATTGCTTTCTTCTCCACGTTTGCTAGCTTCCTTGCATTCCTCTCGACGATGGCCGCGGCCTGCTTGGCGCCCTTTTCGCTCGTCAGGTCAAGAGTCAGGATTACTTCAATGTCTCGCACTGCGTCGTCAAACTGCTTTGCTCCATCGGCTATGTCCGAGGCAGAAGGATCTAACAGAGGTTGAGTGCTGGCGATGGTATGGGATGGGCCAGGACGCACTAAAGCGAACAGCAGACAAAGGCACAAAACAAACGCACTGAAACTTCGGAAGGCATTAGTCTTTGACATGATTCTTGACTCCATAATGAGTTGACTCATCAGTGCTGGTGTTAGTGCGTCCAGTACGATCGAAGAACCGCCCACTACCAGGGATCCTCCACGCAACGACCTACCGCCCAGACGAACCAACCGTTGCAGCCCAGGATATTCAGGATTTTCGAGTCATAACTCAGGCGGCACCCGCCCTTCCATTTTTCGTACGCCGAAAGAATGCATGAGCTAAGTGCCCCGGGATATTTCACCAGTTGGTCTGGTAGCGAGAGGTAATAGACGAGATGCCTGGCCGCAAGGCGGACCAGATAGTCGCAGATGAGCTTGTGTCTGCCGCAGAACGAAGCGGGACCGGAAGTCATCATCAAGTATGAACCGAGCGTAGGTTCGGGCTCGGTATAAGCGGCTTTATGAAAATTGACGCCTGGCAGCCCCACACTTTTTCTTGTGGCCTCGGCAGCTTTCGTCAGCGCTTCGCCAACTCGCTTCAGTTTTTCGGCAGCCGGCTTAATTGACTCGCGCATCACCCGCGCCGCTTCTTGCGCACCAGGGATGTTTGCGACCGACTCCGGATTGGACTGCAATTCCTTTACTAATTCATCGGCCCCGCCTTTGCGCTTTGCCGCCTCTGCTTTAAGCCCGCGCTCGAAAGACGTGGCGCGCATTCCGGCGTGAATTACCTTCTTCTCCACATTTGCCAGCTTCTTCGCACTCTTCTCGATAATCGCTGTCGCCTGTTTCTCTCCTCTATCCGTGCTGAGATCGAGCGTGAGAATGCGTTCTATTTCTTGCGCTGCTTCATCAAATTGTTTCGCCCCCTCGGCTACTTCCGGGTGTTCACGATCTGGAAAGGCGTTAGTGTTCGCCGTTACCTTGGCAGAAGGCATGAACACACCGGCCAGCAGGCTGAAGGACAGCAGTAATGCCGTGATCGTTCGCGTGCAGTCTGAATTCTTCATAACGATTTCTCCTGTGGTTCGGTCCCTTAAATCTGCCGCTGCTTCTGTTGATAACGTGACTACAAGCTGGGGGTGAATGTGACTTTCAGCAACCCCTTAATTTTTGCCTGCCCCTCGTTTTGTATTCGGGCTGTCCAGCGTAGGCCTCTGTCGATCTCCCGTTCAGTGACCTGCTGTTCAATCCGCAACGAATTAAAGCCGCGACGTCGAGCATGAATTTTGTCAGGGTCCGTATGGATCAGCTGCAGAGTCAGAGCTGCTTCTGCTGATGAGTGTCCAGATAAGGGATCAGGTTGCCAGTTGGCTTCCAGAACCAGGCGTCCCGGTGTGTTCACCGCAAAGCCCATCTCTTGAGCGTTACCCACGGACAGCAACGTGAACTGTGTGTTTACCATCAGCCTGTTGGTGAGCGGAACCGTAAGGCGCAGCTTGCCTCCAACGTCCAGGCCCTCGCCGGCGCCTTCATTGATCAGCTTTACAGCCCACATCGATTGGCTGCCACCGGCGAAACTATCAATGTCCCCATCCGTGACTCGATATTCCAATCTCAGAGGGCTGGTCCCGGTCTGGCGCGAAGCCTCGATGCCGTCAGGTCGGAGAGAGATGACGCTGAGCCGCAAGGGTCTTTCCAAAGCCGCACCTTCTTCGAGAGGTGTCCACCGGGCTTGGATCACGATGGTGCCGGCGCTGACGACTTGGGCCTTCGCGCGAAACTCGCTTCGCAAGTCTCCCGATAGCTTGAACGGGAATTCAATAGTTCTCGAATCCGGGCTGCCGGCGTGTGCCAAAGCTGGGCTAGCAAACATGATGAACATTAACAGCGCGGCAATCCTCAGGAAGGTGTCTTTCATTAGCACGTCGTGATGGTGTTGTTGACTCTTCGGGAGATTGTGAAATCCGTTTGCCCTTCGACCTATACTGGCGAGAGATGCGAAAAGATGTCGCAAAGGTCTTTTGGAATTCTTCGGGAATAAACCGGAAAGTGTTTAGTGTGCGGGCAGCACTCTTTGCTGTGAGACAGCACTACCCTAATAGAGAAAGGCTTAACTATTTGTCGCGGTGCCAGGGATTAACGGCACACGCGTGGATTACCGCTCGCCACTTCCATGGCGCCAATATTTTGAGCTGCTGCCTTCCTTAGATCAGCGGCAGCTTGCAATGGATCAGTTAACGCATTAGCCATCAACCGCGCTCTCCCGTTGCAACAGCGATCGACATCATTTTTGTGAACAATGGTGCCGAACGGGGCGCAGAAAGCAGCTCGATCCACAACGCCGGTGGTATTCAAAGTACTGAAAGAAATATTCCGCCTCCAGTTGTAACCAAGCACGAGACGCCCAACCGCTTTGTCATAAGCAGCCGAGCATCTGCCGTCGTTCGGAGCACCAAAGACTCTACAGACACTGCCGTTGGGGAATTGCCAGCAGCACTCATCGTGCTCCCAGCTGCCTGCGTTTATTAGGCACCGGCCACTGAGGCACAAAGCCACAGGCGTTTCGAACCCCTCCGATTGAAAGCCACAGCGAGAACCAGCAGCGCCGAAACAAGTATCAATTCGGCGTCCGCAAAGAACTTGGTTGCTATCGTGGTCAAATCCAGACATGACCCTTCCCGCCGGACAAGCGACGGTTTCTGCGCGCCGCGTATTCGTAAAGATCACGCGTGACATCTTGCCCACATGCGCACAGCTGACTTTGTTTTGCACAACACTGAGACCGGTCATGCCGTAACCTTCCGGACACGCTTTCAGGCCCTGCTGAAAAGTGTTTGTATCGAGAATTTCAAAGCTTGCTGAGTAAGGAGCAGCTGAGTTGACGACAGGCTGATTGGAACAAAGCAGACGGTTCCCATCGAGGTCGATACCGACTATGAACTGGCCCATCGGACAGCTGCGCATTCCGTTGCGCATTGTCCCGGTATCTACGGATTCGGCAAGACTGGTAAAAATCGAAAGGCTTCGATGCGTCCTCAGATCGACCTGAAGCAGGTTGATCAGACCGCTGATGCGACTTTTGAAATCGCGTGAGGACAGACTAGCAGTTTTTGCCGATGCTTCAAGTCTATCGCCGCCTTCAGGAAGAACTGCAGAAGTATTGGCTATCATGTTAAGACAGTAAATCCCGGTTAGTGAGATTGTCAGGCAAAGTATTTTCAGTTGTTTCATCACGGCCAGTCCTGGAGCACGAACAGTGAGTTAGTGCAGTGAGCCTTCATCACTGCAGTGAACAGACCGGTCCTCCGGCTCCGCGGTTTATAGTTATTGTGACCGAATGGTCGGCATTAGGCATGGTCAAGGTTTGACTTACGCCGACAAACCGGATAGCGGAAACGGTAATGTCGACGGTGCGCCCAGTCGGTACCGTAAAACTCGCAGTCGAACCCGCAACGCGTTTCCTTCCATAGACCTGCTGATTCGCTCTGTCTGTGACGCAGACGTTCGCCGCAGAGGCAACATCTGCGAGAGAGCGACGCACCTCGACAGTAAGCATCCTGAGTTGAAGGTTGAGCTGAACGTTACTTACAGGGCTCCTGTTGTTCTCGGGAATGGCTGCAACCGTAAGTGGATTCGTATTCACCTTTACCTGGATGGTCTTAAAAACGGGCTTCAGATCTGTTTCCGGTTGTGTGACAAAAATGCCGACTTCGTAGGTTCCTAGGCGGTTGGGGGTCCACTCCAGCTTTTCATCCTCCGCACCTGTGGCGGGTTGCGCGCGAGTTTGATTAGGGGCTTTAACACTCCAACTAAATTTAAATGGTCCCGAGCCACCGCTGACTCCTGCTGTAAATTTATGTGGTGTGCCGACCCAAACGGTAATACCAGTCCCGAGAACAGCATTTTCTCGGAACAACTTCACCGACAGCGGCCTTACAAGCTTTCCATTTTGATCACGGATAACCTTTATCTCTTCAAGGATCCGATCCGCAGCGCTGCTGGCGTCGCCCTCCATAGGCATCAGGTCGTGCAGTTGTTTCGGATCAATTGAGCGTTGTTGCAGCAGAGATATATCCAGGTCTCGAAACCACCTCTTGGCGTATTGGTCTCGCCCTCCGCCACCAACGCATTGACTGACGTGACGTAGCTCGTGCAGCAGGAGCCTGAACTCTGCGGTGGTGTCCAGCTGTCCGTCTTTTAAATCATTGACGTACTGCTGCGTAGCGAAGCTGCCAAAGTAGATGGTGGAGCAGTCAGTCGTTGCGGTTGCTGGCTGCCGGTCCGCATACCCGAAACGGACGTTCCCAAGGTTTCCTGTGTAATGTGGTTGCAGAAGTTCCACATACAACTGCGGCAGCCGGTGAAGCGTAACGCCTGCGCCTAACTGGGCCATGTAAGCAGAATAGAGACTTAGCTTAGTTTGGCAGGTCTGCTCGCGGACAATACATGCAGCATCAGTAAGTGCGCAATTCTCACGACAGGCGGGGCTTATGAAAGGTCCTTGTGCAAAGCCAGAGCCAGGTACGAACGCCAGCAGAATGGCGAATAATGCCACCAGCAACATGGCACGACCCCGCGCGGAGTGATCTCTGTCATGGGTCAGATTCAACTCGACACTTGCCGACTTTGGGAAAACTCTGTGGCGGCTAAGACAACGCAGAATCCACGTAAAGGGCACCATGTCCTCCTACAGCTAATGGGCTTTGAGCGATGAACAACTCTTTTTCATTCCTTGCTACTCTCGGTTGAGCTTTCCACGGCAGACCGTAGCCGACTCATCAGGAATCACGTAGCCCGGCTGGCTGGCGGCTGAGTTGGACCTGATTGTTGTTTCAACTTCTAACATTGAACCTGAAAGGGCAGCTTCCGTAGTAATGCTCGAGCGGCTCTGTATTAGCGTGCCGCCGGCCGATCTTTCGCGTGAGACACTCATTGTGTGGCTCATTCGATCTGAAGAGACGGAAATTGAATCCAGCACGATATTTGTGACCCCGCCGCCAGGGGGCACGAACCTAAGGCTCTGGCCCGGCGACGTTAGCTCGACTTCTTTTAGCCCGCTACTAGTTTGATAGCCATAAAGCGGATTGCCACTCTCTGCGAACTTGAAAACAACAGGCAAGTTGTCGCCGTCGTCGCAGTTCAAAGTTCCGGTCCAACTGCTTGCAGCCAATGCGCTACCTCCCGCTCTCGAACCGGATCTGGGAGTTGACTCCGTGCGCTCAGTACTTAACGTCGAAAGACCAATTAAGGCGCCACACGCGACGCAACCACCCATCACTATTACCAGCACACCGATTCCCGAGCCGAGGATGATCCACAACTTCTTATTGCTCTTCGCCTGTGACGGAAGGGCCTGTGACGGAAGGTTGCCCGCCCCGAAAGGCTGCTGTGGATAGTTGCTCATTTACATCCTTCATTGCGCGAATGGCTTGGTGTGAACCCTTTGAATTACCCTCTCATCGGTTGGAATCAATAGGCGTGGATTGAACTAATTGCACATGTGGCCTTGGCCAGCAGGTAGGACGCGTCGCAGTTGGCTAAACAGGCCCATTGAAACAATCCTGCCCCACAGTTTCCTTTGCACCGTTCGCGCTTCTCCCCAGCTTGGCGGGCACAATCCCGGTATTCGTCCTCGTCCTGGGCCCAGCTAGATCCACCACCAGACCCACCCGAACCGCCACCGTCCGATCCGCCGGCAGGCGCTTTAGTTGCCGGGCGCGAAGTACTTCGCGCTCCAGCAATAACTGTTGAGGCGGCGAATAGGGCTTCGAAGTAATTGTCAATCACTGCCGGAGCGGAAAATCCTACCGTGACGAAGGCAGACTCTGCTCGTATGCTGGCCCGTCGATTCGTGATAGCCGACGCCGCACTCGCAAGCCGTTCACTGGCTGCCTTTATCTTCTGAAAATCACGCTTCAGCTCAGCTGCGATATTAAGTTGTGTTGACCGGGCACCGGCTAAATTTTTCAGCAAGTTGGGATTCTGACGAAATCTCTGAAGCACCAATCCTTCATTGCTTCTTGCCTTATTCAATTCGACCTCGAGAGCTCCACTGAACGCGGCATTTGATAAAGCAATTTGAATCATCCGGTATTTGACGAAACGGAGATTGTCCGTGTGCTCGCCAATGATTGTCTGCGCCGATTTGAAGTCCGCTTCGGTCTTCAACGACATGGTCCCAATGCCGGCGAGTGCAGATACAGCTCGCTTGTATTTTGCCGCTCCTCTATCGACCATCACCCCTGTTAACGGATCGGCGATCAGTGTTGTGCCCGCGTTGCGGGTGTGGGCAGCTGGAACCATCCAGACAAGTGCCGTACAAACGATCGCGGTCGTTAGCCTACAGAAGGCAGGAGTGGTTGTTGTTCTCATTTTGGTCTCTCCTTCTTGACTGTTCCATTTTTGGCGCGCAGTTCATTTTGCGCGGCTATTCAAACTAAAGCCGGTCGATAAAACACATAAACTGTTCTGCAACTCGACCGGTAGTTAACGGGATGGTTCTCCGTTAAACAACACCAGAAACGGTTCGCCTCTTTTATTCTTTAGAATTCTCGAGCCTGAGGGAGCGGTCCATACTAGCTTGTTGTCTTTACTGTACCTCACCAGGCGGTTACGTTGATTGATGTAATAA
>JBGTOA010000073.1:0-116879 GCA_041742785.1 Pyrinomonadaceae bacterium
TGTGGCGTCCCGGATAGGTGGGAATTCAATTAAGCACAAAGTACAAAAGCACAAAGTACAAAGCACAAAGTACAAAGTACAAAGCACAAAGCACAAAGTACAAAGTACAAAGTACAAAGTACAAAGTACAAAGTACAAAGCTCAACCTCAAGGCCGTCCTTCTTTATTCACGGTCTGCTGTCTTCATTACCCTTGATAGATCAACGTGCGCTGCCGCTTGCTGGCGCCAAACAGCAAGCCTCCGATTGCACCGCCGCCCGCGCCAAACATGATGCCAATCGGAATGTAAATTTCACTGTCATCGCTATCGGCGCTGTACTTTGTCGCGCCTATCGCGCCGCCTACACCCGCGCCGATGCCCGCTCCGATCAAGGCCCACTTACCCTTCGCTGCTTTTCCCCTTGAGTGATAGATCTCCCGAATACTGTCGCGAGCGATATTCACTACTTTATTGTCGCGGGAGATCGTCAGGTTCGTTTCAGACGCTTCGATCATCTTTCCTTCGATGGACTTTCCATCCTTTTGCTTTACAACCAAACGTTCGTCAATTCCCACTGCTTGCACAGCCGACCATTGACTGGATGGCCCCTGCGCCAGGATCAGAGGTGTATGCATTGTCAGTAGTGCACCTGCGAGTAGCAGGCTGAGAATTTTGATCTTCATGAGAACTCCTAACCAAGAATGTTTTAAATAAGACTCTGCTCTTGGTCACCGCAATCTTCGTTCCGGGTCGTACTCCCGGAACTGAAGCGCGGAATCAACACCTGTAATAAAGATCGGTGTGCTGGCGGTGGAATCCAGCTGCCAGAATTGGCCGACAGGTGGGACGGTTGTGTGTGTTGCGCGAACGCACCTAATCCGAAGAGATGCGCGTCCGGAAGCATCGACTCAAATGAGAAGGGCAGACTTGATTGATTTCGGTGGTTCACCGCCCACCGGTGAGTGGGGAAAGAGTCCCTCTCCGCGGCCTTTGAGTGTTGCCAGACTTACATTGTCCGAACTAGTTTGTCGGACCTGGAACTTTGAGCTCCCAAAGGTCTCACGACTTAGCGAGTGTCGGAGCCTCGTACTGCATAGCGCCAACCACATTTCCCTCTGTGTCTTCGAAGAAGATCAGAGTGCCCACACTCGGAATATGAAACTTCGGCATGACGATTTTGCCGCCATTAGCTTCGACTGCCGCGGCCGTGTCGTCTATCGACTCGACGCCGATCGTGCATTCGAATCCGAACGTGGGTTTGCCGGGGACAACTTCACGCCGGCCTTGTAACGCACCGCCGACACCCGGATCCTTGTCGCTGCCCGTCTTTATCAGAAAGAAGCCAGGTGGGCCCCAGGCAGTGAAAGTCCATCCCATAACGTTCTCGTAAAACGTGCGAGCTCGTTCCACATCGTCAGCATGCACGGCAAAGTGTTTCAGGTTGTTAGGCATGAATGTTGCTCCTGAGTGTTCACACAGAAGTTCTGAGTACTGACCACTGGGTTCCCAGAAACCTTGACTCGAACCGTCGAATTTCAGAGACTGCCGCCGCATTAATGAAGAATCGGAAGCGCTCCAAAGTTTTGCCTGCTCAGGCGCCGGATGTTTACGAGCGTCTCTGTCGTGCGCGAGTTTATCGATCTCTGTTACGACTTGCCACTGAACCTGGAACAGATTTCGAGTCAGGCCTGTTTCTCTCGCTTTCACTTTCTTCGGCTTTTTCGGGAGGCGTTTGATAAAACGCCGCACCAATACCTGATCGAACGCCGGATCGAGAAAGCCAAGGAGCTGTTGTGCTCCCCCAAACTGCGGGTCACTGACGTCTGTTTCGAAGTTGGTTTCCAGAGTCTCGGCTCATTCAGCAGCCTCTTTAACAAATCGGTCGGTCAGCCTCCCGGCTTGTACCGGGCGAGGGTGCGTGCCTCTGCATCTGCTCGCCGCCAAATACCCGGGTGCTTCCTGTTGATGCACAAACTCGAACCCACAATGCCGTCAGTAAGCTGACCACGATCGCGTTTTAGCAATTTTCAAGAAGCCGGCCGCAACGGGATTCGCTATCCTGCCATACAAAATTATCCCGAGGAGAACCCACATGATTAGCAGAATGTCTCACGCAACCATCTTTGTAAAAGATCAGGGTGAGGCCTTGAGCTTTTATCGTGACAAGCTCGGATTTGAGGTTCACACAGATGCGATGGTCGGCGAGGACTTTCGCTGGTTAACGATGAACACCAGGGACAATCCTGAGTTTGAGATTATTCTGATGCAACCCAAGGCCGGGATGCTCATGGATGAAGAGTCTGCGCAGAAGCTCCACGATCTGATGGACAAGGGCGTATTAGGGGCTGGAGTTTTCAACACCAGCGATTGCAGACAAACATACGAGGAATTGAAAGCCAAAGGCGTTCAGTTCAAATTTGAACCGGCAGAAAGACCCTATGGAATCGAAGCTGTCTTTACGGACAACTCTGGAAACTGGTTCAGCCTGACGCAGCCGACTGGGCCGTGATCCAGCAGTGAGCGTTCGAGATTATTGATGGGTACGGGGCGACGTGTTCGCCCCTTTTCCTTTTTGGCGAACGAAAATTCAGAACCGCGAGGTCGCTATCGCTCGCTGTTCTGAAGTAATGAGCCGGCAAATCTTGTGAATCAAATCACCCAAAGTGTAGGATACCGCCGAACCAGTTATGGCCCCACGAGTGACACTTACAGACAGCCCTCTTTGCGGGGCCGTTTTTCATTTAGTTAACCGCTACAAATGATCAATCGCATCAAATGGACCGACCGCAGATTCGATTTCAAGTTTCCGGTGGAATTGTATCCGGAGGTTATCGAACGCGTACGCGGAACAGCTGCTCGTCTTGAAGATCGGCTGCACGATCTTAAACCCGACTTGCTGACTGAGCGTCGAGAGGGGCGTTGGTCAATCCAGGAAAACGCGGGGCACCTGCTCGATCTCGAATCATTGTTCAATCAAAGGCTGGATGAATATCTCGCGAACTCAGCACAACTTCATGCAGCTGACATGTCTAATCTTAAAACTTTTGCAGCGAGTCACAACGACGTACTCCTGCCCCTGATACTGAGTGGCTTTCGTCGACAGCGATTGAGGCTTGTCGACCGCCTCGACCATCTCGAACCGGATGTCTTTAGTCGCGTTTCGCTGCATCCGCGGCTAAACACGCCAATGCGTCTGGTCGACATGCTTTACTTTCAGGCCGAGCACGATGACTACCATCTCGCGCGTATTAGTGAGTTGGTATTGTCGGCTGGGCGTTAGCTACCTTCACATCCGCGAGAAAAACCATGCGAACTTTCTATTTGGCTTTGTGTCTCCTGTTTTTAACGTCGGCGACGGCGGCTGCACAACCAACGCTCGATGCTTTACTCGATCGCGAGATAGCCTCGCTGGTCGAGACTTACAAGTTGCTCCACGCGGCGCCGGAGCTTTCACATAGGGAAGAGAAGACGGGAGCGTTCCTCGCCGACCGACTCAAGGCTCTCGGGTTTACTGTGAGTCAGAACGTCGGCAAATACGAGAACCCCGCATGGACCGGTAACGGCGTCGTTGCTGTGCTGAAGAATGGCGCTGGGCCCACGGTGCTCGTCCGCAGCGACATCGACGGTTTGCCAGTGGAAGAGAAAACCGGTCTCGCCTATGCGAGCAGGGTGAAGACAAAAAACGATGCGGGACAGGAAGTCGGCGTCATGCACGCTTGTGGACACGACATTCACATGACCAGCCTGCTGGGCACAGCGAAATTGCTCGTTGAGTTGAAGGGACTGTGGAGTGGAACGCTGGTTTTGTTGGGCCAGCCGGCCGAGGAAACGATCGACGGCGCGCGGGCAGTTTTGCGTGACGGCCTTTACACCCGCTTTCCCAAGCCCGACTACGTAATCGCTTTACATGACAGCCCCGATTTTCCTGCCGGCTCAGTTGCATATGTTCCCGGCTACGCGCTCGCGAGTTCAACCAACGTCGATATCAAAATTCAGGGGATCGGCGGACACGGATCCCGCCCTGAATCGGCAAAAGATCCCATCGTGTTGGCGGCACAGGTGATCATGGCCTTGCAGACAATTGTGAGCCGGGAAACTTCTCCCCTCGATCCGGCGGTAATCACCGTCGGGTCGATACATGGCGGCACGAGGTACAACATCATTCCGGACGAAGTGAACTTGCAGCTAACGGTTCGTGCTTACAAGGAAGAAGTGCGGCAGCAGTTGCTCGCGTCAATCGAACGGGTCAGCAAGGGTGTTGCTGTCGCCGCCGGCATACCCATGGACCGCGCGCCCGTGGTGAAGGTGAGTGAAACTGAAGTGACGACCGCGACTTATAACGATCCGGCACTGATCGAAACTCTATCACGTGTTTTTCTTAAGGCCCTTGGCGAAGACAACGTATTCAAGGCGAATCCGGTAATGGGCAGTGAAGACGTGGGGTACCTGAGTTTGAATCAACAGATACCTACCGCAATGTTCTGGCTGGGTGCTTCGGATCCGGCGAAATTGAAGGCAAGCAAAGAAAGCGGAGTGCCAATGCCTTCGCTGCACTCTCCGCTTTTCGCCCCTGTGCCTGAGCCGACTGTGCGCACGGGTGTGAAGGCGATGACGGCAGCGGTGCTGGAACTGATGAAGAAGCAGTGAGTCTTGTAAACGCGCACATTTCGCCTCGCGTTTCGCGACCAGGGTTTCGAACAGGTAACTATGCAATGAATATTGAAGACGTTCGCGCCTACTGCCTTTCGCTACCACACGTCACCGAGGACGTTCAGTGGAAGACGGACTTGCTCATGCGCATTGGCGGCAGGATGTTTGCCGTACTTGCGCTGGATGCAACGTCAGATCACTGCATGTCGTTCAAGTGTACTCCCGAAAAATTCGCCGAGCTCACGGAGCAAACGGGAATCGTGCCGGCTCCATATGTCGCGCGGTATCACTGGGTCGCGCTCGAACGATTCGACGCCCTGCCGGCGCGTGAGTTGAAGTCGTTGCTCCGAACTGCTTACGACCTGGTGCGCGACAAGCTTCCGATGAAAATTAAGAAGCAGCTTTGAACCTTGTGCTTAGAACTTTGGACTTGAGTGCTCCTGGAGAGCAGAAGTTCAAAGTTTCAAAGTTCAAAGTCCTAAGGACAAAGCACTAAGTTCAAAGCACTAAGTTCAAAGCACTAAAGTTCAAAGCACCAAAGTTCAAAGCTTAAAATCCAACCTCCTTCTTTCCTCGTTCTTTGTTCTGACGACTGTTGGCCCGCCAGACAACCTCCTTCGCGGTTCCTGACTCAAATGAACCACCTCCCCGGTCCAACCGAAATACCATTCCACGTCGGAGGTTCTGATGCGATTCAAATTCTCAGGCCTGCTTTCTCTAGCTCTCCTCTTCCTTTCCACCCCACCTTCTTTCGCTAATAACAATACCGAGACCATTGGTGGAAATGCCGTCTCGTCCGAGGCAGCCGAATCCGCAACCGCCATTGCTGAATTACGAGCGATGGGCCCAGCTGGTCTCGCTGCACTGATCCAGAAACACCAGGCGATCATCGACAAGCAGATTGCAGATCCCGCTCAACCGAGCTCTGCCGAGTGGCGGCGTGTGAGTGCTGCCCTCGACGCGGTGAGTCAACAGAAAGACAGCTACCTCTCGCAACTTTTCTGGTACACCGACGTTGGTGAAGCAAGAGCTGCTGCCGCGAGTTCCGGTAAACCGATACTTTCGTTGCGGCTGCTGGGAAAACTTGTTGATGAATATAGCTGTGCCAACAGCAGGTTCTTTCGCTCGATACTCTATTCAAACGCCCAAATCTCCAAAGAGCTGAGGCAGCGCTTTGTCTTGCACTGGCAAACCGTGCGCGCGGCTCCCCGGATCACGATCGACTTCGGCGATGGTCGTAAGATTGAGCGAACAGTTACCGGTAACAGCATTCACTACATTCTTGATACAGAAGGAAGGTTGCTCGACGCGATACCTGGACTCTATGGGCCAGCGGCATTCTTACGCGCGCTCAATGAAGGAGAGCAGTTCTTTAAGCAGGTGAATAGCGCAACTGCGGCGCAGAGATTCGACGTGCTACATAAGTATCATCGCGCGCGCGCCAACGCGATTCAGGTGGCCTGGTATCACGATACTCAAAAAATTGGCGGCGCAATTCCGGAAGGGTTAAGACTTAGAGACGGCGCGGAAGGACAAGCGCTCGAGATCATGCCGATCGCCATCACCAAAGCGGTTACCGAAGCCAGCATGTTGCGGGCGATGGTTGGGGGCGCCGAGGCACTTGGCCGGGTTACCGACGAACTTGCCTGGAACAAGATCGCAGCGATGCATTCGGCGGATAGCGAGCTTGACGCGGCAAGTATCGGGCTTATAAAGCGACAGACGCAGAAACTGTTTGTCGAGGGGAGAACGAGCGCTGGATCACAGGCGACGTTTGACAACTTGATTCGAAAACTGCAGGCGAGTGTCGCCCTCGATACTGTGCGTAACGAATACCTGCTGAGGACGAAGCTGCATGCGTGGTTGGTGAGAGGTTTGCGTGGACAGGATGTCGATGCATTTAATGAGAGGGTTTACGCGGAACTTTTTCTGACGCCGAGTTCCGATCCGTGGTTGGGATTGCTGACACCGGAAGCGTACACAGCGCTCGAGAATGGCGGTATCAAATGAACCTGGAGCTTTGAACTTGGATCCTGGAGCTTTGGGCCGCGCTTCGGGTTTCTATAAGAACTAAGCGCCAAGCTCAAAGCTCCTCCCTCTCGCCGGCTGGTTTTCAGTACTCCTTCATCTTCTGAATGATCGCATCGGCGAACTCAGCAGTTTTCGCTGTGCCACCAATATCCCTGGTGCGAACGTTCCCTTCTTCAAAAACCTTAAACATCGCACCTTCAATTTTGTCGGCAGCCTCCCGTTCATTTAGGTAGCGCAGCATCAAAATTGCCGACTGCAGCAGCGCCGTCGGATTTGCGATTCCCTGCCCGGCGATATCGGGCGCCGAGCCGTGCACTGATTCGAAAACCGCTCCGAGTTCTCCAATGTTGGCGCCCGGCACTAGCCCGAGACCACCAACCAGGCCGGCGCAGAGATCTGAAACGATATCGCCATATAGATTCTCGAGCAGCATCACGTCAAACTGCTCCGGTCGCATCACCAGTTGCATGCAGGCGTTGTCAATGATTTTGTCGTCGGCTTCAATATCAGGAAAGTTTTTCGCCACATTGCGAAAGCAATCCAGGAAGAGACCGTCCGACAACTTCATAATGTTGGCTTTATGAACTGCCGTCACTTTCTTGCGCCCTTCGCGCCGCGAATACTCAAAGGCAAATTTCGCAATCCGGGTTGATGCCTTCTCGGTAATGATCTTAATGCTCTCAACCACGCCAGGCACGACGACGTGTTCTATTCCCGCATAAAGACTTTCAGTGTTTTCGCGAACAATGACGAGATCGAGTTCCGGATAGCGGCAGGGAACATTCGGCAGGGCCCGCACTGGTCGCAAGTTCGCGTAAAGATCGAGCCCCTTGCGCAGGCCGACGTTTACTGAAGCAAAGCCTTTGCCGATGGGAGTAGTCACCGGTCCCTTGAGTGCGACCTTGTTTTTCTTGATGGACTCGAGCAGTTCAGCGGGCAGGGGGCTTCCAAAATGTTCCAGCGCCTGAGCGCCGGCGTAATGCGTCTCCCATTGAATGTCGACTCCCGAAGCTTCGACGATTCTCACTACGTTGGAAGCCACTTCGGGCCCGATGCCGTCGCCCGGAATCAGTGTGATAGTATGTTTCATAAGGTTTTTGCCAATGATTATGGGCCCTTTGACGGTCTGCGAGTTCGCCAAACAGCATTTAATCTTGTCTTCTTCTCCCCATATCAGCTTAGTTTGTTCACAGGATAAGGCGCGCGCTTGATAACTGACAACCGACCACGCGCAGAATGTTAGCGACGAAGCAAAATTCCGGGAGAGCTGCAGATCGCGCGGACGTCGCAGTTGTGGGCGCAGGCGTCATTGGTCTGTCGATCTCTCGGGCGCTGGCATTGCGCGGAGTGGCCGACGTGATTGTCGTCGAACGAAGCGGACCGGGTTGTGAAGCTTCTTCGGCTGCTGCCGGAATGCTCGCACCCCAGGCCGAGGCAGATGGTGATGACGACTTTTTCAAACTCGGCATCTACAGCCGCGATCTTTATCCGGCATTTGCAGACGATTTGCGAGAAGAGACCGGTATCGACATCGAACTCGACGCAACTGGAACGATCTATGTTGCCATCACTGAAGACGATGAATTCGAGGGCGCCAGGCGTTATGAATGGCAAAGTAGCGCGGGTCTGGCAGTAGAGCGACTGTCGGCCAGTGATGCCCGGATGTTTGAGCCCTGCATTTCTGAGTCGATTAGATCGGCGCTCAGATTTCCATTCGATGTTCAGGTCGAGAACCGAAGGCTGGTGAGTGCGTTGGCAGAAGCCAACGAAAGGCTCGGCGTTAGGTTGCTTACCGGGACTACCGTCGAGGCAATTAGTCGCGACCGCGATCAAATCAAGGGACTGGAAACCTCGCGCGGGTTCCTCAGCACTCCTAACGTGGTGCTTGCCGCCGGCGCCTGGTCTTCAGCCTTGCTCAGCTCAGACAAAGCTTTGCCGAGACTGCGCATCGAACCAGTCCGCGGTCAGATGGCTTGCCTGGAATCGAATCCGCGGCTGGCGCGACATGTAATCTACAGCCCACGGGGTTACATCGTTCCTCGAATGGACGGGCGCCTGCTGGCCGGTTCGACCACCGAAAGTGCTGGTTACGACAAACGAGTGACTGCCGAGGGATTGCACGCAATTCTTTCGCACGCCCTCGAGATTTCTCCGGTCGTTGGGTCGTTACCATTGGTCGATAGCTGGGCAGGCTTGCGGCCGCGTGCGAGTGGCGGTTTGCCTGTCCTGGGGCCATGTGCTGAAATTGCCGGGCTGTTCTACGCGACGGGCCACTATCGCAACGGGATTTTGCTCGCGCCGATCACTGGAGAGTTGATAGCAGACTCGATCTTGAACGAGACAGTATCGCCATTAATAAGACCGTTTGGTCCAGAAAGATTTGCTCGCGCAGCTGCAAATTAGATATCGATGAAATTCCTTGCTCTGAAAATATTCGTTTTGGTCGTAATTGCGCTGTCCTTAAGCGGTCACGATGCGTCTGCCCAGATGACGCCGGAGACGCAATCAGTTTCAGCCACTGAAGAAGCTCGTTCCGCTCAAGCTCTCTATCAGGATGCGAACGGCTACATTCACCGCCGTTACCTTGAATTCAATAAGAAGAAGCTGCCCTTCAATCCACAACTCGAGGCAAACACGAAGCAGGAGCAGGTAGATTTAGCGGCCACGAATGCTGCAATTCTCGAGTCGCGTGCTTCGCTGAGCGGGGAGGATTTTTATTACCTCGGCATGCTTTACCATCTGGCTGTTAACTCAGACAAAGCCTACGAGGTGATGCAGAGATTTCTTAAAACTGAAAACGCGAGCGTCAAAGCACAGGAAGCGCGCGTAGTTTTAGTGGTCCACTCGCTGCATAACGACCGCTTCTCTGACGCCGAAGCTGCCGCAGAAGATTATGCGAAGATCGAACCGCAGAGTATTCAGGAACTCTATGGCATGCGCACCCTGCTGACCGACTATGCCTATAAAGCCGGGAGTTACGAACGCATGGCGTTTCACGCGAAGGCCATGTGGGAGACAGCAAAACGCGCTGCAGAGACAAAGCAGGTTGAAACTCTCAAGCGCGACGAATGGCTCTTCAAAGCCGCGACATTCGTTGCCGAAGCCTATTTGAAGCAGAACGACAAGCCTGCGGCGATAGCGACGATGGAGGACTTGCGCAGGACGGCCGTGACCCTGCCGTCCGGCAATCTCTACAAGATGGCCAGAATCAGAATGGCCAGTATGGATCCTGACGGATGGCTCAATAAACAGCTGGAAGGTGAGGCTGGCGCCGCTGCCCCGGCGCCCGAGTTAGAAAAGGCCGAATGGATCGGGCGCGAACCCACTACTCTGGCCAAGCTTCAGGGCGAAGTTGTGTTGCTGGATTTTTGGGCGCCATGGTGTGGCCCTTGCCGAGTTACGTTTCCGCTCCTCCAACGATGGCATGAAACCTATAAGAGCAAAGGGTTGGTTATACTTGGGTTGACCACTTACTATGGACACGGAGCTGGCAAGAAGCTGACACCCGTTGAAGAGTTGGCTTATTTGCGGGAGTTCAAGACAAAGAACCGCTTGCCATACACCTTTGTGGTTACTGATTCAGGCGGAATCGATGAGAAGTACGGGGTCGTTTCAATTCCGATGTCGTTCCTGATCGATCGCCGTGGCAATTTGAGATTCATCAGCGTCGGAGCGAACGAGCAGGAGTTGGTTGCGCTCGGCAAGATGATCAAGAAACTGGTTGATGAACCTGGACCAAAACAGAATCCGCAGACAGCAGGCGATGGGGTGAAGTAGTAAATGGAAGGTGCAAGTCTCACAATCGGAATAGCCTTTGTCGCCGGGATACTCTCCTTTTTGTCGCCCTGCGTGTTGCCGCTGGTTCCCGGTTATATCTCGCTGATGTCTGGAGTGAGTATCGATAACCTCAAGGAAGGCGGTTCGGGCGCGAACACGCGTCGAGCCGTCATTATCAACTCGCTCGCTTTTAATGTCGGGTTGTCGATTATTTTTCTCACCCTGGGCGCGACTGCCGGGTTAGTTGGGACTGCGATTTTGAGCAACCCCTGGGTGAGAATAGTCGGCGGGCTGATTATCATCGCGTTCGGCCTGCAGCTCATTGGGTTGCTGAAGATCGGGACGCTCTACAAAGATACGCGGTTTTTTTCGGAAAATTCGCCGCGCGGTGCGTTGGGTTCGCTTACGCTCGGTCTGGCGTTCGCGGCCGGCTGGACGCCGTGCATTGGACCAATCCTGGGCGGCATCATCGGCCTCGCCGCCACGAGCGGCGGCTGGCGAAGCGGACTTTTGCTTTCCGGATTCTATTCGGCCGGGTTGGCAATACCTTTTCTGTTGACCGGATTGGGCATTAATAAATTCCTTTCGTTCTATGGGAAGTTTCGCCGGCACTTGCACAAAGTGGAAGTTGCCTCGGGCGTGATCCTGATCGCCGTCGGACTTCTGGTAGCGAGTGGTTATTCGACATTGCTGGCGAGTTCACAACTAGCGGCGATTCTTCCGAATGCTGAGGGTTGGATCAAGATTAAGCCCGGCGCGGTTCCGGCTTCGGGACCTGCGCAGACCAATTACGAGCCGATGCCGCAAGTCCAGTTTTTAACGCTCGCCGGAGAGTCGTTTAGTATCGACAATCTGCGCGGCAATGTAGTGATGCTTAATTTCTGGGCCACCTGGTGCATTCCGTGTCGTGAAGAAATCCCAATCCTGAATTCAATGCAACAGGAGTTGGCCGGCAAAGGACTGAAGATCGTCGGGGCGTCATTGGAAGACAGTTCAGCAGGGATCCTGGAGTATCAAAGGGACGTCGCGAAGTTTGAATATGACGTGGTCACTGGTGGTAGCGACGCGCAGTCGAGGTTTGGCGGGACGCCACTGCCGACGACCTACCTGATCGATCGCGAGGGCCGGATCCGGCAAAAGATTATCGGTGCTCGCGATCGCGCCGGTTGGGAGGCCGCGGTAAAGCCTTTGCTTGATGAAATACCGGGCACGGCGCAAAAGCGGCCGGGCATTCCTGCCTTTACCGCGGCATCATTATGATTGTCACTTGTCCGTAGTTTTTTCCAGGCGTTGATGTTTTGGCAGCGCTCAAGAGTGAGCTGGCAGCTTTGAACAACGGACAACGGACAACGGGCAACTGGCGAAACAACCGACAAGTCTGGACAGACCCAAGGGTTTTCTGATTCGAATGGAGTACAGCATGCGCAAGGTCTTTCTCGGCCTCCTCATCTCTTTGTTAGCGCTTCCTGCCGGCCTTACTGCCCAAGGTGGTCACGAGTACGCCCCACTGGAGGAGAAGATAGTCAACTACAAGAACTGGACGCTCATCAGTCTCAAGGATGACAAGCCTGTTGACCTGCGGTCTCTGATCCAGGGAAAAAAACTCGTGATGGTCGTCTACTTTTCCCCGTGGTGCGGCAATTGGAGGCACGAAGCGCCAGTGGCAGCGAGGTTGTACGAAAAGTATAAATCTCAGGGCTTTGAGGTGATTGGCGTTAGCGAGTACGCGCCGCGCGCCGAGGTTAAGGCGTTCTTCGGCGAAGCCGGCCCGCCATACCCGGTCGTCAGTGAGTCGGAAACGCGCGAGGAACGCGATAAGACCCCGCACTATGGCTATCGTCAGGCGACCGGCGACACGCGACGCTGGGGCTCACCATGGAACATTTTTCTCGAGCCGGCAAAGTTGACGAAGGAAGGCGACTTGCTGACTGAAAAAGCAATGGTTGTGAATGGTGAGTTGATTGAAGCAGACATTGATAAGTATATCGGTGAGCAACTGAGTGCACCTGCCGCAGCAGTGAGCCAAGAACTAATTCATTGACCCAGTGCACATTGTTATTGGCGGTAGTTCGAGGCCACCCTCTATTTGGAACCCCCGCTCTTCAAGTTCATCCAAACCTAAATTGCCCTATTGGTCGTTGTCACCCTCAACGATGCGTTCCCACTGAGAGGCACGCCGACAGTTGCGCGGGTTCTCTCTTCCCGGTTTTCCCTTTTGCGTCTTCGATTGCTAAGATTGCCGGCTTTCATTCACCCTGGTTATAGATAGGAAATAATGAAACTTAGCTTGCTTTATCACGGTCACTGTTTTGACGGCGTTGCCTCCGCCGCTACTTTCACTCGATTTTACAAAGAGCGGGTTCAGCCAAACGTGCTCGTTTCCTACGGCGGACTGCTTCATCGCCCGGGAAACCTATTCGACTTGAGCCTGCTTGCCGGCGACGAGAACGCCATCGTCGATTTCAAATACGCGGCCACGGAAAAGTTGACGTGGTGGTTTGATCACCACGAGTCAGCTTTCCTCACACCAGCGGACGAGGCCCACTTTCGCGCGGACACTTCGGGAAAGAAGTTTCTCGATTTCACCCGCAAGTCATGCACGGAGTTCATCGCGGATGTTGCCGGCACTCAGTTTGGCTTTGACCCTCAACCGTTGGAATCACTCGTGCACTGGGCCCACATCATTGACGGGGCGCTATACGACTCGGCTGCGCAGTGTGTTGAGTTGAAGGAGCCGGCGCTACAGTTGATGCAAGTTATCGAAGGGGACCCGAATGAGAACTTTATCGAGCAGATAATCCGCGAGCTTGCAGTGAAGCCTCTGGAGGAAGTAGCGACCAGCGAAGAGGTGCAGCAGCGGTTCAAGCCCATTCTCGAGCAGCACCTGCAGACGCTCGGCGCGATTAAGAAAAAAGCCGTTTTCGCTAATCATGTCGTGCAGTTTGATTTAGTCGAGGAGGGGTACGAAGGCTTCAACAAGTTCATTCCTTACAACCTGTATCCGGAAACAACCTATTCGGTGGCGCTGACTCGTGGCTCGCAACGGACGAAGATCTCGGTGGGCTCAAATCCCTGGGCGCCGAAGCCCCGCAGGCACAACATTGCTAAAATCTGTGAGCGATATGGTGGCGGTGGACATGCGGTCGTGGGGGCAATCTCACTCAGGCCGGATGAGGTTGAGACAGCCCGGCAGATTTTGGACGAAATTGTCAGTGAGCTTTCTCAAAATTAAGAAGGAACAGGATCGACCCCAGCGTTCGGTTTCCAAGGTGGGCTCGTTGGTGTCTGAGGCGTCGGTTCTGATCGTTCTGTTAATCAGGTGTGTTAATCCTGAAATCCTGTCTCACCTCGCCATCAGCGCTTCAATCTCTCCTGCATCTTTGGGCACCTTGCTGGTCAGCACGCGCGGCCCGTTTGAAGTGCACAGCACATCGTCTTCAATCCGCACCCCAATTCCCAGGTACTGTTCCGGAATGTCTTTGGTGTCTGGCGAGATGTAAAGTCCAGGCTCGACAGTCATTACCACCCCGGGCTCCAGCGCGCGTGATTCCTTGTCATAGTAATAACGTCCGACATCGTGAACGTCGATGCCCAGCATGTGACCAAGTCCGTGCATGTAGAACTGCTTATACTTCTCTTCCTTGATCAACTCTTCGGGCTCTCCCTGCAAGAGGCCTAGTCGCACCATTCCGGCAGTCAGGACCTCCACTGAATGTTGCTTCAACTGATCGTGAGTGATTCCGGGTCTGACCATCTCTACGCAGGACATCTGTGCTTCCAGAACGAGGTCGTAGATTTCGCGCTGCGCCTTGGTGAACTTCCCATTGATTGGATAAGTTCGGGTGATGTCTGACGCGTAGCCCTTGTACTCGGCTCCCGCATCAATCAGCAACAACTCTCCGTCGCGTAAATCGCCGTCATTGCTGATGTAGTGAAGCACTGTGGCATTCGCGCCCGCACCCACAATTGAAGTGTAAGCAGGCGCGGCAGCTCCTTCGCGTCGAAAGATCTGTTCGATCAGCGCTTCCACTTGATACTCTTTCATCCCTGCTCGCACCGTCTTCATGGCTTCGACATGTCCCTGTGCGGCGATGTCAGCCGCCCGCTGCATCAGCTCGATCTCTTCCTCACTCTTAAGCACGCGCATCTCGTGGACGATGGTGGCGGGATCGATGATCGTGGTAGGCGGATGAATCGGTTTGCGGTTGATAGCGCGCATCTTTGCGATCTGCCGCACGATTATGTCGTCGAGATCCGGATTCACTCCCAATCGGTAATAAAGTGTTGGCGCGCCATCGAGAATCTCTTCCAGCTTTCCGGCAAACTCTTCGATGGGCCATGCTTCGTTCGCTCCGTATTCACTCTTTGCGCCTTCGATGCCGGCGCGCTTCCCGTCCCAGATCTCTCGTTCCGGATCACGTGGGCGCAGGAACATCGTGTACTTCGGGTCTCGCGATGGGGCTATCACAGCGATCGCCTCGGGCTCTTGAAATGCTGTCAAGTAGTAAAAGTCGGAGTCCTGACGGAAACGATACTGGGTGTCATTTGAACGAGTGGCTTCGCGAGCACTGGGAATAATGGCGACGGCCTTGGGGTCCATGCGGCGCATGAATTCTGCCAGTTGGGGTCGGATCATAAGAGCAGCTCCTTCGGATAAGACTTGTGATTGATTTTTGCCATTGTACCTGAGCGGTCTGCGAGTGTGGAAACAGTGAGAGGATTTAAGAGAATGGACAGGAACGTAAGGACGAGGAGACGCGGGGACGCGGAGACCCCGGGTGCAAGGACACTGGAAAAATATAGAAGATCGGATGTCCGACGTGCTTTAGCTTTTCGCTGCATCACGACAAACTGAAGCTTGTCGGACACTCCAGACGAAACTGACCCCCTACTCTCCTATAGTTTTGCTGGCTGCCTGCCTCGCTTTGATGGATAATTGGCCCTCATGCAAGTTCTCGAAAAAGAGGCACTCCGCGAAGTCATTTCTTACGATCCGGCCACCGGTGAAGAGATTGGGCGCGCTCGGTTCGCCACGGAGGAAGAGGTTCAAAGCGCCGTGAGTCTGGCGCGCGCGGCCCAACCTGCCTGGGCTAGAATTTCCATTCGCGATCGCGGGCGAATCATACTCGAGGCCCGCGAGTTGTTGCTCCGGGAGATGGAAGATGTTGCCAGCCTGATTTCCCGCGAAACCGGTAAGCCCATTTCCGAAGCGTTCTCGATGGAAGTGGTGCCGACGCTCGATGCGATGCATTATTACGCCACCGCCACCGCCGGACTGTTGCGACCTCAAAAAATTGACATCGGCCAGTATGGTTTGATGGGCCGCTCGTCTCGCATTCTCTTCAAGCCGCTTGGTGTGATTGGCATCATCTCGCCGTGGAACTTTCCTCTGGCCACGCCCGTCCAGGAAATCGTAATGGCTTTGATGTCGGGCAATGCGGTCGTGCTCAAACCGAGCGAACTCACTCCCCTGGTCGCCCTGAAGATGGGAGATATCTTTCGTCGCGCCGGACTCCCCGAGCAGTTGCTGCAAATCCTCATCGGCGATGGTTCAACCGGCGCCGCCCTCGTTGACGCTCGCGTGGACAAGATCATGTTTACCGGCAGCGTCGCCACCGGGAAACGCGTAGCGGAAATCGCGGCCAGGCATCTCACGCCCGTCGTGCTCGAACTTGGCGGCAAGGATCCAATGATCGTATTTGCTGACGCGGATCTAAGAAACGCAGTACGCGGCGCAGTTTGGGGAGCTTTCGCCAACGCCGGTCAGGCATGCGCGTCGGTGGAGCGTTGCTATGTGCATGAGTCGATCGCGACGAAGTTCATCGACCTGGTAGTCAGCGAAACCCGAGCGCTCAACCAGGACCTCGGCACTAATCCGGAGGCAGACATCGGCGCCATTTCCAATAAAAAGCAGTTGGCGATTATTGAGGACCACGTCAACGAGGCCGTGCGCGACGGCGCCAGAGTACTGGCAGGCGGTGCTCGCGCTGAGAACCTCGCCGGCTTGTTCTATCAGCCTACGGTACTGGTTTCGGTCAATCACGAAATGAAAGTGATGCGCGACGAAACATTCGGCCCGGTTTTACCGATAATGACTTTTAAGAGTGAAGCTGAGGCGGTAGAACTGGCGAATGACAGCGTTTTTGGTTTGACTGCCAGTGTCTGGACCAGGGACTTGATCAAAGGGCGCCGGGTCGCGGAACAGATTCAAGCCGGCACGGTGATGGTGAACGAAGTGCTTTACACGCATGGTATCGCGCAAACGCCGTGGGGAGGCGTGAAAGAGAGTGGCTATGGCCGCACGCACGGACGAATGGGTCTACTGGAACTGGTCACAACGCAGCACATTCATGTGAATCGCTTGTTTTTCATTCCCGACCTTTGGTGGTTTCGCTACAACGTGAACGCTGGCAAACTCTTTCGCGGGTTGGCTGCGCACTTCACCACCGGATCGATACTGAAGACTTCGCGATTGATGCCGCAGATGATCCGGCGGTACCTTGAGCGACGGCGCTAAACCAAAAACCATCCACAGATTACTCAGATTCCACAGATAGGCTCGGATCAGCCACCTCAATCTGGTTTTCAAGCGCGCTGGCTTTTCGAAATCTGTGGAATCTGTGTAATCTGTGGATGACTTCTTCGTCAGTCTGAATTAGAGGTAATTAAAGAGTTTTGTGGAAATCCTATATGCACCGGCGCGAGATCGCGCATCACGAGCGGGACAACAACCGCCTGGTCAGGCCCTTTGACTGGGGCCTTTCGTTTATTTCCGACCACGTCAACGGCGACGATCCACGCGATGTGTTGCGCCTGCACAGCCGCCAGGCAATGCAGAATAGCCTCACGTTCTTTGATCTGCCGGAAATCTCGGACTTCAAACTCGAAGGGGATCAACTCACCTGGAGCAGCGTTATCGCTACTCCTTCTGCTGACAATAATCGCGCGCGCGCCCGCTTCTTTCCGGCGACTCCCAGAAAACCGTCGCATCGCCGCTCTGCCGTGCTCGTCTTGCCGCAATGGAATGCGCAACCTGACAGCCATGTCGAGGCTTGCCGAATTTTTAACATGCTCGGCATCTCGGCGCTAAGACTTACCTTGCCTTATCACGAGCATCGGCGACCGTCCGAGTTGGAACGGGCGGACTATCTCGTCAGCCCCAATGTTGGTCGTACGATTCAATCGATGCGGCAGGCAGTGTTGGATACGCGGGCCGCAGTGAGATGGTTGAAGCAAGAGGGCTATGAACGAATCGGCATCCTGGGCACCAGCGTCGGTTCATGCATCGCGTTTCTGGCCTTCGCACATGAACCCGATCTGGACGCCGGAACCTTCAATCACGTCTCGGGTTACGTCGCTGACGTTGTCTGGCGCGGGTTGTCGACTAAGCATTTAAGAGAAGGGTTCGCAGATCATTTGACGGTTGAAGAGTTGCGCGAATTCTGGGCGCCGATTAGCCCGGCGCCATTCATTCAGCGCCTGCAGCAGATGAAGCGCCGTCCGATGCGTTTCATCGCCGCGCGTTACGACCTGACCTTTCCCGAAGACTTATCGCGACAGATAATTTCTGAAACAGAGAAATACAATCTGCCGCTCGATGTCGTGTGGCTGCCGTGCGGTCACTACACTTTGGCCGAGATGCCCTGGCGCGCGATCGACGCGTGGAAGATTGCTACCTTCTTTCGCAAGCATCTGCGTTGAGTAAGAAAGGAAATTTGTTTGCGAAGTGAAGTACCACCACGCGGTAGCGTCGGGTGCATGCGCGCTATCAATCTCGCCCCAGCGATTCTACCCGACGCTACCGCGTGTCGGTACTGACTAACGCCAACCATGCGATTTGATGGCTCGCTGGACCGGCGTTCGTCCGAACCGATCGAAAGCCGGAATCACCCTTTGCCGTTTGGTTTTTGATTTCGGACTTGCGTGGTGCTTGGATTTCTTTCTCGCGGTTGACGCGACGTGTGGAGTACTGAGTCCAAGAGTGATGATCGAGCGACCACACATAGCAGGCAGGACGACGAACCATTGCAGGTAGCCGGCCACGAAACCGGTCAACCACATTATCGACAATTCGAGCGGCCCTTCGATTCCCGGTGGATCCATAAAAACAGACATAATGGCTCCCGACGGGAAACTAAGACACAGCATCAGCAGAAACACCGTCTCTTCGCCGAGTGTGCCAAGCCCAGCGATACAGATTCCCAAGCCGAACTGCAGAGTTCCAAGACTGAGTAACACCCATATGAACCGGCAGATATTCTTCGTATTGACTTCGATGGATGCTGGCATGACAGTCGATTAGACAAAGCTTTCCCAAACTTGTTCCCGCTTCTCAACCGCAACTGTGCCGAAAAACAGTCTCGAACTCCTCCTCGATCGCCTTGATGAAACCAAACGCGGCTTTGGTTCCCAGCCCGCGCACAGAATCGAGACTTTTCTACAGCGTTTGAGCAAGAGGAGAATGCCGGATGCTGAGTCGCTGATTCGCTATCACGAGCTGCTCCTCTTCATGCGCGCGCATCCCCACAGCGCTCGCGTGCTCAAGCTCACCAAACAACAACTCAACTCCTTTCGCACACGAGTGGAGAAGCTCGAAGCGAGCGGCGCTGACATGGGTGCCTTTGCCGATCCTTCCGTCTCGGGAATCGCCGGAACTTCTGTAACTGACACCTTCGGCTACGACATCGTTCGTTGGCTGGCGGATCGCCATCCGAATGAAGTGAAGTTTGACTGGGACTGGTTCGAAGACGATTACCGCATCGCGGAAAGATGGCCGCGGTTTATGCCGTTGTTGGAGGAAGACGCATTCGTTGAAGCGAACGTTCCTTACGTCGAATGGCTGCGCCGGGCACGCGGTCGAGAACGTGAGCTGCCCTGGCTAATGAAGCGGTTTGAGGCTCTCCGCCTTACCGACAAAGAAAAGGCCGAAGCCTACAACCCGCAAAAGCTTTATGTGAACTGGACGCCGGCTGATAGCGCCACACGAACCCTCATGCAGTTGCCGGTGAAGAAAGTTTTCTTTCATCGCACACCGCTGATTCAGCGTCGCGACGTTTTCTTGCGTGGAGAGCTGGAAAAGCCTGCCCCTGAGATCAAGCGGCTTAGCCCGTCGCAGGGCCAGCGGATTCTCGAGCTGGCGCGCCAAACCTCAACAATGCGTTACCGGGAGCTCTATGGCTTTACGCATGGCGATCCACGGCGAGTGCTGCAAGCCGGGTTAGGTCGTGGTGTGGAGTTGTTTATTTTCGGCGTGCCTGCTGCGAGGCGTTTGCCGTTGCGCGCATATCACGCCGCGATGATTTTCAAGAACGGGATTCCGGTGGGCTATTTTGAGGGTCTTTCCCTGGCTGAACGAATGGAGAGTGGCTTCAACTTCTACTACACGTTTCGCGAGGGCGAGACGGCATGGATTTACGCTCGTATCCTGAACGTCTTTCGAGAGCTGCTGGGCGTCACCGCGTTTGCGATCGATCCCTATCAGATTGGATTTGAGAATGAGGAGGGAATTCAGTCTGGCGCGTTCTGGTTTTATCGCAAGCTGGGATTTCGTCCGGTGAATCGCGACCTGCTGCAAATGACAAAGCGCGAGGAACAGAAACTCGCGACTCGAAAGAACTACCGAACGCCGGCACCAACTCTGCGCAAGCTGGCCGTGGGGTCGATGATTTTCGAGTTGGATCAGGATAAGACGGGTGATTGGGATAACTTTCAAGTTCGCAAAGTTGGACTCGCCGTACAAAGGCGGATGGCCCAACGCTATGGTGGCGAAGCGGAACGAATACGAGCTGAAGCTGTGCGTAAGGTTCGAGCCAGGTTGGGACTGCGTGGAGACCCGGAGGCGTTGAGTGACTTTGCGGTTGTGCTCGATTCGATTCCGGGCGTCGGTGGTTGGAGTGTTGAAGAAAAGAGAAGCATGGTTCAAATCATTCGGGCTAAGACCGGAGCGGATGAAACGAAGTATTTGAAACTGATGCAGAACCAACCTCGTTTTCGCGCCGAATTGGTTCGCCTGGGATCCGCCCGATAAGCGATTGTAGGGGCGTCCCTCCGTCGGCGCCCCTTCTCGATTAGAGCCGCTACATTCGGTATTTCACTCACAAATCTTCAAGCGGTTCTCGATAATCTTGTCTTCCGAAAAATTCTCAAGCTTCCCAAAGTACTCGGCCTCGCGATCCAATGCCGCTCTCGGAACCAGTCCGACGATCTCAGTCGCTGCAATCGAGACGCCCAACCGGTCTGCTTCTCGTCGCACTGCTTGATAAGCGGCGGTCATCCCCGTCTGTTGGTAATTCACCAGGTTCATCGACACCTGAGCCAGCCCGCGCGTGGACAACTCAAAACCCAGGGCCTTCAAGAATGGGAGCCCACCGCTCCGCGCTCTTACCGCGCGCGCGATGTTCCGTGCGATCGACACATCCTTCGTCGCAAGATTGATGTTGAAGGCGATGAGGAACGGACGGGCGCCGACAGCGATTGCGCCGGCAGTTTCGTGCACGCATGACGGACCCACGTCAGGGGCACGCGACGGCTCGACGGCTATTTCCTTACGTAAGAGCTCCAGCGCGCCGCGTCGCACATCTTCCAGCTGCGTTCGCTCCGGTTTGAGCGCCGCGCTTTCATAGAAATAGACAGGAATAGCAAGCTCGCGCGCGATGCGTTCACCGGCCTGGTGCGCGAGCACTGTACATTCGGCAAGACTCACACCGGCAACCGGGACAAACGGCAACACGTCGGTAGCGCCAAGTCGCGGATGCACCCCACTGTGCGTGCGCATGTCGATCAACTGTGAGGCGCGTGCGACTGAGTTGAAAGCTGCGTCGACTATTCTCTCTGGCGAAGCCACGAATGTGATCACTGAGCGGTTGTGATCAGGATCGATGTGAGTGTCCAAAACACAGGCGGTCTCGACCTCACTGATCGCCTCCACGAGGGCTGCAATTGTTTCTACCTTGCGGCCCTCGCTGAAGTTTGGTACACACTCGACAAGGCGTTTGTCGCTTCTGAAATCTGGTGTCGCCATTAATTGAAGCGTAGTTCGGCAAACGTCAATTAGCAATCAAACAAGGTGATCGCGTGGCGCAAGACCGGTTCATCGACAAACACAAGAATGCGTGGCAGCGACTCGAAGAGCTGTTGGCATTGCTTGATCACAGTTCGCTGAGGCGTTTGCATCGCGAAGAGGTTCGCGAGCTGGGACGCATCTATCGACGCACCGCTTCCGACCTCGCCATCGCACGGGCCGAATCGCGTGACCCTCGACTTATCAATTATTTGAACAGCCTGGTTATTCGCGCTCATGGTCGCATTTACCAGGCTGATGGACAGAGCGCCGGTCGACTGCGCAGGTTTTTTGTCGAGCAATTTCCGCAGACGTTTCGTCGCACCTGGCGCTACACCGCCGTGTCCTTTGGAGTCTTTGCGTTGTTTGCATTGATTGGATTTTTTGGCAGTTACTATGATCCGGAATTTTCCGAACTCGTCGGCGTTCCCCCAGCTTTTCGCGAACTCTACATCGAAACGAAAACTCATTGGTGGGAAGGTTTAAATGATGCGAACCAGGAAGGTGCCAGCCGGATTCTGACAAACAATATCCAGGTCACGATCTACACCTTCGCGTTTGGGGCGATGTTTGGGGTCGGCACGCTCTTCTTTCTTGCTTACAACGGAGCCAATATCGCGTCCGTTGTGGCGCTGACTTACCGGGCCGGGTTTGGCAACGACTTGCTGACATTCGTTGCGGCCCATGGAGTGATTGAGCTTTCCTGCATCTTCATCGCCGGTGGCGCCGGGTTGCTGATAGGCAGTGCTTTGCTCATGCCTGGCGATCTCACGCGAGCTGATGCGTTGAAGAGTAGAGGGATGGATGCAGTTCGGTTGATGATGGGAATTGCGGTGTTGCTGGTCCTCGCGGGCATTATCGAAGGGTTTATTTCTCCGGCGCCGATTAATCCGAAAATAAAATACAGCATCGCCGCGATCACGGGTGTCGCCATGTATTCTTATTTACTGATGGCGGGACGAAATGATCGAGGCAAAGAATCGAACGAGTGAGGATAAATCAAAAGTCCCTGGAAGGTGGGACCCCTTACAGTAACCCGCGTTCCTTCACCTGCATATATTTCTCAAGCAATGATGGCGCCAGGGCGGCCGCAGTCACGTCCAACGCCAGTCCTCCCTGGGACTCGACCAGTCGCAAAGCTGCTTCACGATGATGGATGATCTCTTCCGCAACTGACTGTGTGAAGAGATCCTTTGCGGTTGCGGGGGCATTCGCGACCACCGCTTTTAGGTCCCGATCAGCGATCGTAACCACCAGCGGCAAGTGCCTCGGCCGCAGCAGCCTCAAGGACGTCAACAATTCCTTCGAGCCCTCCTCGTCAACCAGATCAGTCAACAGCACAACCAGCGACCGCCGCTTGCTATTCGCGGCGACAAACTCAAACGCGCGCGAATAAGAAGGCTCTATCATCTCGGGCTCAACGGCGTGCAGCGCTTCGAGCGCCGCGTCCATGTGATCGCGTCCACGGTTCGGTGGCAGGTAAGCTTTGATCTTGCGTCCAAAGACCATCAGCCCGGCATTGTCCCCGGCTCGCGCGGCTGCTGACATCAATGCGAGTGTTGCGTGCACTGCCGAATCCAGTTTGCTCTCCTGATCGATGCGAGCAGTCATCAGACGACCCGCGTCGAGCACAATGAGGATCGTTTGATCGCGTTCGATCTGATATTGCCGCGTCGTCAACTTTCCGCGCCGAGCTGTCGCACTCCAGGAAATGTGTCGCAACTCATCGCCGCGCACGTAATCCCGGAGCGACTCAAACTCTCTGCCTTCACCGCGCCAGGATGTCTTGCGGTGGGCCGAAACCAGCGATCGTGCGCCCAGTGCTTTGAGTTCCGCCTCGCGTGCGCGGCGCATGTTCGGGTAAACCTTCACCGACTCTGGAGCGCCGATGCTGGTTTCGCACCAGACGAGGTTGAACTGCGAAAGGAATCGCACCGCCGTGGCGCCGAATTCGAAGCGGCCGCGCTTGGGAGGTGTCAGGCCGTAGACGAGTGCCGCCGAGGTTTGAGCTTCGACTCGGAGCTGGGCTTCGCGCTCACCGGAAATTTTCATCTGCGGCGGATACTCGTCCTTGACGACGAGCGCGATGGCCCGCGGAGTGTTGTTCTGAATCTTGATATGAACTTCTGTTTCCGCACCCACAGCGAAGCGCCCTTTGAATTCGCGTTGAATGCTAACGCCCGGTGGCAAGCGACTGCGGCGCGCGTCGATGATTGCGATGAGGACAAGTGTGCCGTCGTAGGCGAGCGTCAGCCAACGCAGCCAGGGGAGGTCCCACGATAGCGTCAGGGGAATTAATCCAAGAACAACAAGCAGGTAGAAGAATCTGGTAAAGACAAACCGCATTTTGAACAGCAACGCCTTTTCGCCGCATTAGTAATCTCACGGCAGATGATCTGTAGGGCCTCAACCGCTTGAAACGCTGACACAAGTTTATCTCTAGCTTGCTTATCGCGGGACTTCGGCGGATCGCAGAATGTCGTTGATAACCGCATCGGGCGTGGCGCCATCCAGTTCGGCTTCCGCGCGCAACGCCAGTCGGTGGCGGAGCACCGGTCGCGCCACGTCACGTACGTCATCCGGTGTTGCAAAGTCTCGGCCGCGAATCGACGCCAGCGCTTTCGAGCAAAGCAACAGCGCCACGGATGCGCGCGGGCTTGCACCGTAATGGATGAAGGGATGCGCGCGAGTGCGACGAACAATATCCACTGCGTAATGTTGCACGCCCGGTTCCATTCGCGCACTCGTTACTTCCTTGCGACAGCGCGAGATCGCATCCGGATCGCCCAGCGGCTCAATATCAACCTGATCGAGGCGTCGAGAGTTAAAGCCTGAGTCCCAGTTCGCCACAATCTGCCGCTCGTGTTCCTCTGCCGGATAATCCATCAGAATTTTTATCAGGAAACGGTCGAGCTGGGCTTCGGGAAGGGGATAAGTGCCTTCGTATTCGATCGGATTCTCGGTGGCCAGGACCGTGAAGATGGGGGACAGTTTATGACCTTCACCATCGATGGTTACCTGCCGTTCTTCCATCGCTTCCAGCAATGCGGCTTGTGTCTTGGGTGGCGTGCGATTGATCTCATCGGCGAGCAGAATGTCTGTGAAAACGGGTCCCTGGCGCAGATTGAATGAGGAAGTTGCTACATTAAAAACATTCGTTCCGGTTATATCCGAAGGCATAAGGTCGGGCGTGAACTGGATGCGACCAAAATCCGCATTGATGATCCGGGCTAGAGTCTTGACCGTCAGCGTCTTGGCTGTGCCCGGTACGCCTTCTATCAGCGCATGGCCTTCAGCTAACAGAGCCACGAGTATCTGCTCGATGGGCTCTTCCTGACCGACGATGATTTTGCTGAGTTCGCGTTTGATCTGCTCAACAGTGGCGGAGACGTATTCAGGCAACAGGTTTTCAAAGGATGAAGGCTGAGAGATGAAGATCGCTATCGATGCACGTTCCTTCTGTGGCTCAGTTCATCCGTCCTTTCAGCGGGAAATCGAAGAGCGCAATTCTTAGCACGGTCCCACACGATGTCAAATGTTCTGCGCAGCTTGCTTTGCTTCGCGCGAACGCATGCGCAAGCCAAGCTTCCCTTCTATCTCTCGTAAGCGCTTCACCAGCAGAATCGATTGGCGCTCGCTAATCGGCTGACCGTTGATCGCTTCTTCGCATTGCCTCATCAGCACTTCCAGTTGATGCGGATCGATCGTTGAGCGCGAAGCAACGCGGGCGGCAATTTCAGTTCGGGGACTGTTGTAATCGACACCTGCGTAACGCGCCAGCACCCGACGTGTCCGAGAGTAGATATTTTCAACCGCGAGATCGAATGCGCGGGCCCGTTGCTGCACTTCAGCCATTGAGGCGACGAACTCGAGTGATGAGCGGCGATCCACACGAGCCAGCGGCAGCGGTCGGGCAAAGCGCCGTCCGCGCGTCCAAATCACCAGCAGAATGATAAGTAGCCCCTGGCCAAAAAGAGCGAGCACGGGAGTGCCGGAAAAGTAGCTGACAAAAGCGTTGCTGGTCGCGCCGCGTCCCTGATGATACTCATCAAATGCGATCAAGCCGTCAGCGCTCGTAAGCACGTTCATTGCCAGGCGAAGATTGTCCTCGAGGCTAATGCCACCGTTTGAAACGATGTAGGGATCACTCAGCAGAATGATGCGACCCGCGCCATAGGGATAGTCCAGCAACAGAGGCCCACGTTGACCCTTAAGGTGTACGACCGGGGCGAGCGAAATCTGCGACGAGGCTTCCTCCTCAGGGATTTGGACCGTGTCAGTGGCTTCCTCCGACTCAGATTCTTCCTCCGCAAGTTTCTTTGATTCAAAGCTTATCGCCGCCGCAAATCTCGACGGCATCACGGCCTCAACATTCTGCGTCAGGAGGGTTGGCTGCACGCGATTAACTGCTTTGACGTTAGCGGTCATCTCTTCGGGTTTTGACGGATCGGCTTCAAAGAAACTGAAGTCAGAAAATTGAGTGGTTATGGTCCAACTGCCTGATGCTGGCAGCAGGTATTGTGGGGGACGGCGGTCGACAATTACGAGCTGGCCGCCGCGCGAAGCCCAATGCTGCAAATGGCCTGCTTCGTCTTGCTCAACCGCGAGCCTCGTGTGTCCGACGATCACAAATGTCTGCACCTTATCCTGCGTCAACAGTTTTTCCGGCGTCTCTCGCCAGCGCATCACGCCATACCCCGACTCGCTCAGTAGATCATAAAGCGCTCGTGTTCCCGTTGGCCCGGCGTGATAGGTCGAGCGGTTCGGCGTGAGTTCAGAATCCGCCCGCTTCTCTTCACTCACGTAAGAGATTGAGTTGATCACGACGAGGACCACGATGATGGCCCCGATCGTTAATATGAAACCGAGTTTCTGTCGCATGGGGACTATCTGGTTAACTCAAGGCATTGCGATAGCCGGCACGGAAAGCCAGCCAGTCGGCTTCAGTGGCCTGGGCTAAGCCGTACCAATGTCTTTCGAAACTATCAGTCAAAACCGTCACATCAAGGTACAGGGGTTGAACCTCACGAAGCGCGCGCAAATAGTCTCGATTGGTTTTGTGTTGAGCAAGACTCAGAACCTTACGCTCGCCGAGTTCAACCAGTAGCGCGATGTAAGCCTTGCGGATAGCAGCGCGGAGCTCACCTTTGCGCGCCAGTGTTTCAGCCTCACTCAGCAAATCGTTTACGGATTGGTCAGGTTCGAGGTGCTCACCCAGAACGATGCGGGGTGCGCGTTTCTGTTTTTGCCTGATCCGGCCTCTTCTTGCGATGCGAGGGAGTACCAGCTTGATTACATAACCGATGACCCCCAGCGCGAGCAGGATTACCACATACTGCAGCACCGCGGAGATCCAGGGTACGCCCCCGGCGCTGGCCTGTCGTTTTGGAAACAGGCTTGCGAACCACTCGACCAGTTGTTTCAATAACTTCCCAAGAGCGCTCGCTCCGCTCTTCTTCGTCGCGTACTCCGGGCGAGCCAGGATCTCGCGTAGCCTTGCATTCGCTTCGTCTTTGGACAATGTCTGCGCCGCCGCTTCTTGCGCCTCCAGCATGCGATCAGCAATAGCGCGCAGGCGCTCAATGACACGGGCTAACGTGTCGGTCCGTTCATCCGGGGTTAGTTTCTCAAAGGACCCGAGTTCTTCATGTAGCCAACGATTGTCGATGGTTACCTGCGTGCCGTTCGCGTCCACGGCCTCGGTTTCCGGCAGCGCCGTGCGCACACGCTCGACAGTTGCGGTTACGCGCGCGAAGTAGGCTTCCGGGCTTTCGTCTTCGTCTTTTTGTGCAAGTGTGTCCAGCGCAGTTACCGCCTGATGAACTCGCTTCTGATAATTCTGAAGGTTCTGCGCGGAGGCGACGGAAGAGAATGTCGCAATCAGGATTACGCCTGCAACGGCGAGTAAGAAGAATCCGCGTAAAAGATCCTGTTGCGGCGTCTCTCCGGGTTTCACTACAAAATGGCTTTGGATGGAATCGAGGGGGTGCCCACGGAGGAGCGTCCCTACAATCCTGCCGGACGCACTCGATTGCTTCCGTAGCATCATTAACCTAATCCAAGTACCTTTCCTGACGACGCCAACGGCGGTGGCGGCAGCTTCCCGGGATCAACCGCGAGCGCAGTACCAAAGGGCGACGAAACGTTGAGCGCCGGCATCTCACCCAGCCTTTGCGAAGCTAACAGCTCGATATCATAACCCTCATGTCTGACTCGTTCATCGACATAGAGCAGCGACAGGCCCAGCATCCAAATTGGCGTAAGCAAAATTGAACTGAGCGGTCCCAATACGCTGTAGCCGATCGCATACCAGGCCGGCCACGATGCAGAGTTCCATGGCGACGGATCGATTCCAGTGAGATAGCCGTACCAGCCGAGTGGCACTACCAGAATCATCAAGGCCGACTGGGTGGCGAAGGTGACGAAGAGCGTCATAGCCATCAGTCGTCTGACGTTACCCTTGGCCAGCGAGAAACTTCTGCCCACCGATCCAAACACGCCTTTCCCTTCGACCAGCATTACCTGCGGAACATAGGCCACGCGGCCGAGCATGAAAAAAAACAGCCACAACGCGGCGCCGGTTGCGGCAATAGCGCCCACGATGCCGATAAAGCCGCCAATCCAGGGCGAGAGAGTGACAAGCAAAAACGCCCCCAGCGTCACGATGACGATTATTGAATACCAGCCGAAGAACGCGACGACGGCAGACATCACGCCCCAGGCGGCGACGATCAGCGTGGCGCCCAGGAGCGGCCAGAACCGCGCGCGAACTGCGGCATAGGTGGCCCGTGCGGTCACGGGTTCATTCCATAGTAAGTGAGTGACGAGCGTACGGGCCGCACCGCCCATAACCAGCAGATGAAATATATGGCCCACAATCACCAGCGCCCCACTCGTCAGCATGAGTATGGAGTAGAAGACCAGCGAGGAACTCTCAGAGACGCTGAAGATATTGCGTGAGGCAATTGTCAAAAGCACCCATCCGATTGCGGTCACGACAACCGGTGGCGCGGCAATGCGCATCAGCGTCAGCAGGTGATGACGATAGAGACGAACGGCGCGATCGATTAGATCACCAGCTCCAAGTGGGGCGAGCTGTAGTTGGACTGAAGCAGAATCCAGCATCCATCACAGGATACAGAAAAGGAAGGAGAAAACAGAAGATAGAACGCAGAAAACGGGAAACAGAAGATAACGATCGTTCGCTGCCGCTCCAGCGCATTAGCAAGGTTTTGGTCCTTAGGAACTCAGCACTCAGTACCCACCACTGATTCTCTTGTTCTCCGCTGCCTTGTCGTACGGCTTCTTTGCCTTCGGATCTGAAGAGGGTTGTGTCGAGCTTGGCTTCTTCACTGCTGGAATGTAACTGCCGCGCGCTTTCACAACCAGATCCGGCTCAACGGATCGGACCTTGATCTGGCGTCGTTCCGCCTCCTTCGCCACCAGCTTCGGATAGTATCCAAGGCTGTACTGGCGCCGCAGTTCCTCCGCGATCCAGGTGAACGCTTGTCCGATGCCCATCATGGTATCGGCACTATAGAACCTGCCGCCGGTACTATCCGAAAGCGCATTCAAATAAGCAACTCCGCGGCGATACTCACCAGGGGTTGATCCCGGGCCGCCAGTGCCACCGCTTCCCGGAACACCCGGTCGAGGAATTGGAATTCCAAAAATTATGCCGCCACTTCCCGGCGTACCCTGCCCGCCCCAAATTCGGTTAGTGCCTTGAGTGTCGTAGTCCACAGAGTAGAATGGAGCGTCGGCTTCTTCAGCTTCTCGAAGAGTGCTTTCGTATGTGCCCCGGGTGCTGGATGTGTCCACGCCATCGGTAAATAAGACCACGGCTTTGCGTCCGCTGATCGTCTTTAACTGTTTCCTGAGAACGTCGTCAACAGCATCATAAAGTCGCGTGCTGCCGCCGGTGCGGGTGCGACGGATCGCTTTCGTTATCACGTTGCGATCCGTGGTTGCTTTACAGAGAACACTGATCCGACTGTCGAACTCCATCACCATCACGCTGTCTTCCTGCTTGAGCTTACTAACAAATGTCATTGCTGCGTCCTGAATCTCATCGAGACGAAACTGCGTCGAACCGCTGGTATCTATCAGAAAGATCACTGTGAACGGCTGGTCTACTGACGCAAAGTAAGCAATCTTCTGTTCGACCCCATCTTCGAAGAGCCGAAAATCCTGGCGGCGCTGATAAGGAACGTACTTCCCACTGCGATCGAGCACGGTAACCGGTACTGTGACCAAAGCCGTGTCTACCCTGATGACATCGTCTTCGACAGTTTCGCCTTCGGCGCCAACTCTCGATTCCCAGAGTCCGTCATCCGGCTCCGCAGTTGCCGTGGTCTCTTCAGCCGGGACGGATTTTTCACCAACCTTCTGAGTTTTAGCAGCAGGCTCGGTGGTGCGTTTGCGGCCAGACTGTGCCAGCAGGGTTGACGCACCGAGTGAAAGTGCGAGCAGCAAGGTCAGCAAAAGAAATGCTTTTTTCATGGAAAGAAACCTTATTAGCGGCGAAAATAGCGATCCGTAACGGTGAACGACTTGAAGACCTCTACACTGCAAGACGTTTGAGAGAGTTGGCAGCAGGACTCAACGTTAACATTGATGCTGAAACGCGGGCTGGGGTTTATCAGAACCTCGAGCGACAGTGACCGGGTTCGTAGGCGAGAGTCAATCTGCTTCTGAAATGCCTTGTGCAGTTCGGTCCGCAGCGACCCCTCCCTCATGTCATCAAAATCGGCCAGTTCGCTGCACTCCTCGGTTCTGATTGACAACCTCAGTTTGCGGGAGTATATCCTCGCTACGCAATCCCAGCCATGCCAGAAATCTAATCCTTCCCGTCTCGCTACCAGCGACTGTGCCCAGAAAAGGAGGTTTCATCTGATGAAACAAAGGTTGACAATTCGTACGACTATTTGGTTGACATTCTCGTGCGTTGCCCTGTTGGGTCTTACGGCCGGCGCCGGCGCCGGCGCCGTTCAGGGTGATAAGAAGATCAGGATGTACGACGATTGCGACCCCGCTACTTTCAATGCAGTGCTGGGCGATGGTACGTGCATCGGTAAAGGACGTACGACGTTTGATGAGTTCATCGGCGAGCTGGAAGAGACCCAGGACGCGCGCGCCTGGCGAAACCAACCGAGCGCAATGAAGGTCAACGTTGGACGGGCAACGGTGATCGAGAACCGGGGTGGTGAGGTACACACCTTTACGAAGGTGGCTGCGTTTGGAGGAGGATTTGTTCCCGATCTCAACGGCATTTCCGGCAACCCGGTTCCCGCTCCCGAGTGCCTTAATTTTGGGGCAATGGTTTTCATTCCAGCGGGCGGGACCGATGAAGGCCCAACCGCGGGAAGCGCGGAGCTCCCCGTCGGTACAAACCGCTTTCAGTGTTGCATTCATCCCTGGATGCGCACTCTCGTTGAGGTTGGTGGTAACACGGCGCAGACGAACTCTCCCAAGGCAGCGACCGCAGCGCATCACGCGCATCATTGATGTCGATCGCAGCCTCAATCTGTTTTTAGCGCCTCCGCGAAGATGCGCGAGTCACGATAGGAGCCTCTTTGCGGAGGTCCTCAATTGCTCGATACGTTTTGCGACGCTATAGACCGCGACCCGCTAAGTCATTAACACTTCACAGGCTTCAAACAAATCACGCCAGCCTCGTTTTGCCGTCTTCGCACAAGTAGCAACGGACCACTGACTAAGTGAGCATTGACTGGGGATCACTGACTAGGGATCACTGACTAGGGATCACTGACTAGGGATGACTGACTAGGGATCACTGACTAGGGATGACTGACTAGGGATCACTGACTAGGGATCATGACTAGGGATCACTGACAGCTTCGGGGATACTGCGTGAGCCTTGAAGCGGAAACTGACACTTTGAGGCTATTTGGAGCTTCTGAATACCTGCGTGCTAAACTCCGGTCATCCAGTACTGACGATGTTCGATCTAGTTGTGCCCCTGTAGCTCAATGGTTAGAGCAGCAGACTCATAATCTGTTGGTTCGGGGTTCGAATCCCTGCGGGGGCACCATAGTATTAGCGATTGTTATTGTTGACTTCCAGAAGATACTGAGCACTGCTCAAGTAAACACCCGCTCCGTGCACGACGCAGGTATTCTCTTCCTCGTGAAATTCGCGTCGTAAAGACTTCAGTTTGAGCAGAGATTGCGTCGCTCATGCTTTTTGCAGGATTGGTTCATTGAGTCGCGTTCGTCGCTCTGGAGTTAGCGCGGAATAGATCCCCCACCTATTGATAAGGATTGCATGCGTACGGGGCGGTGCGATAAGACAAGGAGTGTAGACACGGGCCATCAAGCTGGTCCGGTCGCTCCGCCCTCAATTGCACGCTCCTGCGTTGCTGATAGATTCGTTACCGACGGCACAACGTCACCGTTGATGTGCAAGAGCCTGATGCATTGTGTGTGTCCGTGACTGTCAACGTTACTTGATGCTGGCCGATTGGAAACGGACTGAGTTATCGAGCCTGCGAGTGGCAATTGAGTCATCCGGGTCGGGATCGAATGAGCCATTGTCTATTTGCGCTGCAGCCACGGTGGCCTGGCGATCGTAGACGACGCGAATCCACGCTTATGGTTTTGACTTCTATTCGAAACGAACTGCGGAGCCCGTATTACAGGTCGTCATAAGAACGGTCCCATCAGGCGCAACCAGTTCGCCCGTACCTGTCCAAGTAAATTCGTTCCCGCTCTCCATTAGCTGAATCGTAAGCCTTATACGTGTCCTACCCGCGAAGGTGCCGTCCGCGTTCAGACGCTGGAGGACGAAGCGTCGTAAGGCAGAAAGAGATTTGCGCCGGGCGCTGGAACACGATTTCTCGTTGACGCTTCACGAGGTGGCAATGGTCAAACAAGCGATGACGATCGGCACCTGAAAGAAAGAGCTACTCTGGGGGGATGTCCTCTGGGTTTTGAAATAGGTGTGCTAACTGGCGAGATTTCCTTATCTTACGGACGCGCTTTCGATGGCGTGATTATGGCGCGATGGCGTGCTGAGACGTAGCAAGATGTGAATTGCTTCCAGCTACATCCGTGAGGAGTTAACTACTCGGGCTCTTGAATTCAGCGGATCAGGTAAAAAGCTGTCTGGCGGGGGCGAAACCACTTCATTCCATCTTTAGTTAGGTACGCATCGTCTTCCATCATTATCGTGACTTTCTGTCCGCCCCACTCTGGAACAGGTGTACTTGTGTTCAGCTCGATGGCAGTGTAGGAGCCCTCGCGAAAAGGTGGTTCTGGCGCAGCTCCAGCCGCTGGACGTCGAAAATCGATACTCGCGCCGAGTGCATGTCCCTGATTGCCGACTGAGTGGGAATAGATCATTGCTTCAATCCCAAGCTTCTTCATATCCGTCATAGTCGCATCATAAACTTCGAAGCCCTTCGCGCCGGGTTTGATGTGAGTGAACAGTGCATCCTGAAGCCGATTCGTATTCGCAAGGGCCAGCTTAAGACCCTCAGGAACATCCTGCTCACCTTCGCGCAGAACGTACCCCATCTTCTGCCAGTCCGTACTCAACCCCAGGTAATTCACACCACAGTCGATGTGAATTACATCACCGCGCTGGATGATGACGGACTCCTCGGCCACGCTGAGAAACTGCTGTGTCTTTCCTGTCGCCTGGTTTTTTCGCTGAATCCGCAAGTCAGGCTGAAACCAAATATCCAATCCGGCGTTATTCACCTGTTGCAGAAACCACCAACGAACATCGCCGACGGTGGTCTTACCGGGAGTAATCACCTCATTTGAAAACGCGCGCTGCGTCAAGAAGTCTGTAAGTGCCACGGCGGTTCGATAAGGTTCAAGTTCTTCGGGCAAGCGCGTGTCCATGTATTCAATGATCAGCGGAGCAGCGGAAACGAAGCGCGACGTAAGTTCTGGTCCAAGAGTTTCCGCCAGGAATTTGTAAGCATCATGAGTGAGACCAGATGTTGCACCCCGCGTTCCTCCCATATTGAGAGCAACAGTTTTCGGGTTTCGTTCGGCTACAACGCGACGCAGTGTTGCTGCGATGTCTTTGCCGGGAGGATTCAGGATTTCGAAAAAACGCTTCAACGACTCTTCGGGATAACGAACCAGCGCCAGACGATCAAGTTTGTCTCCACCACGATCTGCGAAGATAAAGAAGTCGCGCCTTCCCTGTATTGGAATGGGCGGCGCGATATAAGGCGTTACGGGATCGGCGTGAAACTCTTCATTCGTCACGATCCACATCTCGATCTTCTGTTGACGCATCATCGGGAGCAGCATGGTGTCGAGCCGCTTTTTCAGCCAGCTCTCTCGCACGGCTTGTTGTTCGCGTACAGACAGGAGTTTTGGAAGGGACTCGATACTCTTGGGTGACTCTGGATGGATCGTTGCAGACCAGGCAAAAAGCAAGAGAACACTCGCTATCACTAAAAGACGACTTGCCGCAGGACTTTTCATGAATCTCCTTTTATCTCGGCGGTGCGTTGGTTTTCATCAAACGTGAGAATTGAGGTTTGTTGCCTCAGATCGCGTCGATGCGATCAAGTTCGTCGAGGAGCGATTCTCACCGATCTCGACAAGCGGAACCCGGAGATCGATCGCCTTTGGGGCGGAGGCAGACACCAAACGAGCTTTTCAACGTCAGGCAGAGCCCGAATCTCGGAGGCTGGCTTATCCGCTCTGTTTGATACATTACCTTCGCCTTTCAAAAAACAATTAGACACTATTCTACTTAACGGTTGCCCCTTGACCTTCATCCACTCGCCCGACTCCTATCAGTCATTCCAGGACCCATCGCAATAGCCATCTGGAAAAGGCCAAGCCCCGGCTGGTCTGGCGGCCTCTGATGCCACCTGCCATTTGTCGCCGTATGGTATCCTTCCCGGCATAAATAAGTGCATGACGCCCACCGGGTTTTTGCGTGAGTTGGGGTTCAATTGGTCATGCATTCAGGCTCTGTCAGCACCCCCGACATTTGTGGATTAAGAACCACGCGAAACAATGACTAACGGAAAAACGATCGGGATCGGCATCATCGGCGCCGGTTTTGCTCGCACCACGCAAATTCCCGGCTTTCAGGATTGCATGGGCGCGCGCGTAGTGGCCATTGCCAGCAAACACCGAGAGCGCGCAGAAGCCGTCGCGAAAGAGTTTGAGATTTCGCACGTGGCCGGCGATTGGCGTGAAGTCGTGAAGCGAGATGACGTTGATCTCGTCAGCATCGTTACTCCACCTGCCACTCATTTTGAGATGACGCTCGCTGCGATTGCTCAGGGGAAGGCAGTGCTCTGTGAAAAGCCGATGGCGATGAACAGCAATGAAGCAAAAGAGATGGTCGCCGCGGCAAATGCAGCGGGAGTGCTCGCGCTGATTGATCACGAGTTGAGATTTCTCAGAAGCCGGTGCACGATGCGCTCCATGTTGAAGAGCGGCGCGATTGGAACGGTGCGTCATTGCCACTACGCCTTTCGGTCTGACGATCGCGGCGCCGTGGATCGGCCTTGGGATTGGTGGTCCGACGAAAGCATGGGCGGCGGAACGCTCGGCGCGATTGGCTCGCATGTGATAGATACTTTTCGGTGGATGCTCGGGGCTGAGATCGAGCAGGTTTCGTGCCTGCTCTCGAGCCACATTTCCGAGCGCCTCGACGAAGCGACCGGCAAAACTCGGACGGTGACATCCGATGACGATGCAAAGCTGATGTTTCGCCTTCGCGATTCCGAATTGACGAAGGGAGCAAATGCCACCGCTTCGCTGTCAGTCGTTGAGTCGGGGAGTCATGAGAACTGCTTTGAGATTTTCGGAACGACCGGTGCGCTGATGGTGGAAGAGACAGGAGAGCTTTGGCATTCGACGACCGGCTCCGGCGCCTGGCGCCCTTGTCAGGTCCACCAGGACTCGATCGCGCCCGGCATGCGTCCCGCGAGTTGGTCCAGAGGCTTCGCCGCGTTTTCCTGCGCGATCGTTGAGGCCTTGCGGCATGGGCAAACGACTGTCGACGGCGCCGCGACTTTCGAGGATGGTTATCGAGTGCAAACGGTGCTCGATGCTGCCAGGGCGTCGAATCAGAGCGGCTGCTGGGTAACGGTGGGATAGATTCTCATCTGCGTTGCTCTCAAAATTTCACAGTAGAACCAGGTAGATCATTAGCCTTCTCGTAATCGATCGTCTTGTCTGCCAAAAACATCACCGTCGGCGTCGATACAGGTGGCACGTTCACCGACTTTGTTTACGAAGCCGACGGCAAGCTGCAACTCTTCAAGCTTGCTTCTACTCCACTCGACCCTTCGCAAGCGATCACTGCGGGACTTCGCCTGATAACGGCGAAGACCAACGCTCGACTCGCGCAATTCGACGTTAGTCACGGCACCACGGCAGGCACCAACGCCCTGCTGCAGCGACGCGGCGCGCGGACGGCGTTGGTGACGACGGCCGGTTTCGAGGATGTGCTGGCCATCGGCCGCCAGGCGCGACCTGAACTCTACAACCCTGACGCCGTGCGACCGCCAACTTTGATTCCGGATGAGTTGCGATTCGGGGTGCGAGAGCGCGTCGCGGCAGATGGCGCGGTACTGATTGGTCTGGCTTCCGCTGATCTTAAGGCGCTTGTCGTTAGGTTGAAAAAAGCCAGAGTCGAGTCCGTCGCAGTCTCGTTGTTGTTCTCGTTCGTGCGCCCCGAACATGAGCAGCTTATCGGCGAGGCGCTGGCAGTACTTAACCTTCCGCTTTCACTCTCACACCAGATTCTTCCGGAGTATCGCGAGTTTGAACGGACTTCCACCGTCGCCATCAATGCGTATCTACAACCACTGATGGGAACGTACCTGCGCAGTCTTGCAGCCGAGGTGCCTCGTTTACGCGTGATGCAATCTTCGGGTGGCAGTATCTCGGCAGCAGCGGCCTCGCAGGAGCCGGTGAGAACGATTCTTTCCGGTCCAGCAGGCGGCGTGGTTGGTGCGATGCGCGCGGCACGCGTCGCCGGATTTAAGCAGCTCATTACTTTTGATATGGGAGGCACCTCCACCGACGTCGCGCTCTGCGATCTAAACGACATGCACCTGACCAACGAAGCGATGGTGGCGGAGATGCCTGTGGCAGTCTCCGTGATGGATATTCAAACCGTAGGCGCGGGTGGTGGTTCGATCGCGAGGGTCGATGAAGGCGGTTCCCTTCGCGTTGGACCTGAATCGGCAGGCGCCGATCCCGGGCCTGCATGTTACGGCCGCTCGCTGTTGCCGACAGTTACCGACGCGCATGTAGTGCTGGGGCACTTCGCGGGCGCAGGGTTGTTGGGTGGCCAGTTCGAGCTCGACGGGAACCGCTCAATCGAAGCACTGAGTTTGTTGGCGAGCGAGATGGCAAAAGCAGCGGGCAACAAGGTTTCAGTTGAGACCGCGGCCCAGGGAGTTCTCGAGGTGGTGAATACCAACATGGAACGTGCCCTGCGCCGAATCTCAGTCGAACGCGGCCATGACCCGAGAGACTTTGTGTTGCTGCCCTTCGGCGGAGCCGGTGGACTTCATGCAATCGATCTTGCACGCGCGCTCAGCATTCCGAGGATCATGTCGCCAACTTTCGCAGGTGCTTTGTCGGCGATTGGTGTCATGACCGCTGACGTGATTACCGAGCAAAGTCGGACGGTGATGTGGGAAGCGGTGGCCGGTGTGCAGGCGAAACTGGAAAACGTTTTCAAGCAGATGGAACGAATTGCTCGCGCGCGATTACGACGCGAAGGCTTTGGTCCAGCCAGACAACGACACGAACGGCTCCTGGCGATGCGTTACAAAGGCCAATCGTTTGAGCTGGAGCTGAAAGCCGGCAAGGGAAACTACTCGGGCGACTTTCATCGCGCTCACGCGGCACGATATGGCTATTCAGAGGTAAATAATACGGTCGAGATTGTCAGCGCGCGGTTGGCTTCCAGCGGACTTACAAAACAATCGGCCCAAAAGAGGATCTCAGCGGCAGGATCAGCCCGAGTTGCGAAGCCGGCTCGACATACTGTTGCTTACTTTGCCGGGAAGAGAATTCGTGTGCGTGTTTACCAGCGAGAGGCGTTGCTCGCGGGAATGAAATTCAAAGGGCCGGCAATCGTCACCGAGTATTCGGCGACAACCTTGATTCCACCAGGCGCTTCTGCTCGCGTGGATCAGTTTGCAAACCTGATCATCGACACTTGAGGCGGGCCTTTAGAGTGCGCGAACTGTCCTCGCTTTTTCGGTTCTTCAAGCTTGATCAACTTGCAACTAAACCAAAGCGCCCACGGATCGGCCCACTCAAAGGCTCCGCCGGTCGCCCAAGGCTGCTCCATTTTGAAAGATGAAATTTAATCCCACAACGCTTGAGATTTATCGCGCCCTCTACACTTCCGTGGCGGAGGAGATGGGCATTGCTCTGCGGCGAACGGCCTTCTCTCCCAACATCAAGGAGCGCCGTGACTACTCTTGCGCAGTCTTCGACAGTGATGGAAAAGTAATCGCACAAGGCGACCATATGCCAGTGCACCTTGGATCAATGCCGCTGGCGGTGGCCGCGGCTCTCCGGGAAATCACGTTTCAACCCGGCGACGTCGTGGCGCTGAACGATCCCTTCGCAGGTGGTACGCACCTGCCCGATGTCACTCTGGTGGCCGGCGTCTTCGCCCGCGATTCGGGTCTTCGCGTGCCGTCTCCGCGTCTTCGTCGTCCACTCTTCTACGTTGCCAATCGTGCTCATCACGCAGACATCGGCGGCGCTACACCCGGCTCCATGGGTCTGGCGACGGATGTTTACGGCGAAGGCCTTCGCATTCCACCCATTCGGCTACTTCGCGAGGGTGAGACTAATACCGACGTGATGCGCTTGATACTTGCAAACGTCCGTGGGCAAGGCGAACGACAGGCAGACTTCCAGGCACAGATAGGATCACTTTCAACGGGAGCTGTGCGATTGCTGGAGATTGTCGAAAGAAGAGGCCGTCGTGAGGCGGCCGCGTATGCCGAGCACCTGATCAACTATTCTGCGCGCCTGATGCGGGCTGCGATTCGGAACATTCCCGATGGTGAGTACCAGGCCCAGGACTTTCTTGACGACGATGGCATCACCGAAGGTGAAATAGTAATTCGCGCACGCTTAACCATTAACGGCGAGCGCGCCATGGTTGATTTCTCGGGCAGCGCGCCGCAGGTTTCAGGATCGATCAATGCCGTAGAAGCGATAACGATTTCCGCAGTTGCTTATGTTTTTCGCTGCTTGCTGGGAACTGATGTCCCGGCGAGTGCCGGGCTGATGGATCCGATTGAAGTAGTCGCGCCGGCGGGCACGATAGTCAATGCCGTGCATCCTGCCTCAGTCGCGGGCGGCAATGTTGAGACCTCACAGCGCATCGTTGACGTGCTCTTCCGCGCGTTGTCGCAGGCAGTACCTCAACGGATCCCTGCGGCCAGCCAGGGCACAATGAACAATCTGACCATCGGCGGAATCGATCCTCGAAGCGGGGCCGAGTTCTCATACTACGAAACAGTAGCGGGCGGCATGGGGGCTCGCTCGCGGCATGACGGCATGAGCGCAGTGCACACGCACATGACCAACAGCCTGAACACGCCCGCTGAAGCACTCGAGTACGCATATCCGCTACGTGTTCGGGAGTACCGGATTCGAAAGGGTTCGGGAGGGAAAGGAAAGCAATGCGGCGGTGATGGAGTTATTCGTGAGATCGAGACGCTGGTTCCCGCGCGGATGTCCCTGCTTTCCGATCGCCGAAAACACGCGCCGTATGGATTGGCTGGGGGCAAGCCGGGGAAGACCGGCCGCAACGCGATTGTCCGAAAGGGAAAGATGAGAACTATTGCCGCAAAGGGAAGTTGGGAACTTGAAGCTGGAGATGTGGTGCGGATCGAAACGCCGGGCGGCGGCGGGTATGGTCGAGATTCGTAGTGCGGAGCCTTTGGAGTGCGCCCAGTTCTCGGCGCACCCCAGGCGCCTACTGAGTCTAGGTCGTAAGGCGGCGGTAGATTCCCGGTAGTCGCTCGGGCAACGAAAGCACGTCGTCAATTATCGTGTAGCCGATCTCACCGTAGAGATCGCGTAACTCCGCTTCCGATTCACGATCGATCGTAATGCAAAAAGGAATGATTCCCTGCAGTTTCGCCTGTCGCAGAGCCTCGCGCGTATCTTCTCGCGCATAGCGCGCATCGCCGTAATCGTGATCGTAAGGTCGGCCGTCTGACAGCACAATCAGCAAACGCGTCCGCGAACTCTGTTTTGAAAGCCGCGCGGTGGCATGGCGAATCGCGGCACCCAATCGCGTGTTGTTCTGATAAGTAATCCCGCCGATACGCCGCTTTACGTCGTCGCTGTACTGCTCGTCAAAATCCTTTACGACGTAGAATTTCACGTTGCGCCGCCCTTCGGAGGTGAATCCATTGATTGAGTAGATGTCGCCAACCGCCTCGAGCGCTTCACTCATCAACACCAGCCCCTCTTTCTCGATCTCGATAATCCTTCGCCCGGGCCGTGTGTACGGCTGCAACGGGTGGCGGCCAATGGTGCGCGCAGTTGATGATGACTGGTCCAGCAGAAACGAAACCGCAACATCGCGTCGTCGTCGCAGCCGCTTGATATACAGCCGTTCTGACTGGTGGCCATCGGCGCGACGATCGATAACGTGATCGATGACTGCGTTGAGATCAAACTCCTCGCCGTCGAGCTCATTTGAAACTCGCGTCAGGTCCTCCGGCTTCAATAATTGAAACTGGTGGCGAATTGAAGAGATCACGCCGCGATGTCGATCCTTCGTCTGCTCGACAAAGTCGCGACTGCCTTTCTGCACGCGCTTTTCGATTACTCGACACCAGCCCATCCGATGATCAGTCAGCTCGCGATCCCACTCGTCATAGTTGAAGGCGACCTCGCCTTCGAGCAAATCGGCCTCCGGCGTCTGCGCTTGCATCCAGGACTCCGCGCCCATCAGATCGTCAGGCTCGCCATCGTTGTTGGGATCGTTCCAGACGTTAAAAAGTTCGCGCGCATCGCGACGTTCAGCCCGCTTCTCAGTGCGTTGGGTCTGCATTTTCTCGCTCGCGAGTTCGTCTTCATCTTCTATTTGCGCCTCTTCTTCGCGAGTCTTGACCTCCTGGATTGAGTCGTCCACCGTGATTGACTGGAAGAGTGAATAGACGCGACTAGTCGCAATCAGTGTGTCTGCTACCCCTGCGTCTGCCGGCGACAGGTGATCGGCGACGATGGTTTCGAGATCAGCGACCGCTTGGCGGTAATACTCGCGAGCATCGTCCAAAGCACCTCCCAAAAGCGTTATCTGAAAAAGCAGTTCAAAAGGCGCGAGCGCGGCAGGAAGCTCAATTATGCGAGGCCGATGCTTGCGAAGGTGCTCGCGGATCAAGTCGAGGTCTCGCGCAAGTCCTCGATATTGATGGCGCAAGCGACGGTCAATGCGTCCATTTTCAAGCGTACCGAAGATTCGTTTTGCCAGATGAGTGTAAGGAAACAGTTCCAGCACGCGACTGTAGTCGACCATCGAGGGCGGCGTTGTCTTACGGGTCGCACCGTTGACATCCGGCTGTAAGCCCACGTAATCATCGGGGAGAGAAAATGCCGCAAGGGCATCGGTGTTCTCCGGATCAAAAATCTCTGCTATGGAGGAATAAGCCGCGCGCAACGCGAGAGTGTTTCGCTCGTGAGTGTTGAACTCGATCTGTCCCGCCGCATAAGCGGCCAACACTTTGTAAAGACGAAAATCGAGATCGTCATCGCGAAACTGCTGGATGTTTGAAGGCAGGCTGATGGTGCGGCCGTCGTTAATGCGCGCCTCGTCCGGAACGGAGGTCAAGGGCACAATGTCGACTTCGCGGCCAGTGAGCCCTTCGACGTAAAGGCGTAACAGGTGCTGGACGGATTCGAGTGCCAATCCGTTCTCGCTGCTGTGCAAAGTTTGATAGCTACCGCGCGTTTCAAGTGCAAAATAACTTCTTCTCGATCGAGGATCGGCGCGTATCTCAGCGAGGCCGCGTTTGGCCCACTCTTCGAACTGCTCGATCGATACAGTTCGCAGCGCCCTCACGCTCGAGCGAAAGGCAGCGAGTGCAGCCTCGCCATCGACACTTGCGATCTCAATTGTGAGTGCAATCACCCGCCGGCACACTTCGAGAGATTTTGCCGAGGGCGTCTGGCTTGATAACGCGCGCAGAAAGCGAGGGCTGGTGCGCACAAAAGCGACCAGCGTGGCATTTCCGTGTTGGCCGACAGTTTTAAGAAGTTCAATCCACTCGGTGAAAATTTCCGGTTGCAGACGAAGGATTTCGCCACCGGCGAGCATTGACTGCAGGGCGACACCGCCGCCGCGCTCGATCATTTCGTGAGTGCGTGCGAGTAATCGCAAAGCATCGTCAGTTTTCAATCCAGCCAGCGCGCTGGGGAGCGCGTTCCAGGAGTCAGCTGAAATGCCGCCGGCCCGAGCCGCAAAAGCGGAGGTTAATGATAGCGCCTGATCGGTTACCGCCAGGTTGTTGAATGACGACAGGGCCGACATCACTACAGGTGCGTCGGCGAGAAAATCGGCGCTGTGCTTTGCCGAGCGTCGCGCAATTTCGGCGGCAATCTCAAGGATTGATTGAAAGGCAGCGCCGTTATTAATGCATTCTGCGAGCTCCGGTAAGACTGCGAACGAATGCGTCGCGATCCCGGTGGACAACGCCATCTGCCGCGAGCAGAGTTGGAAAACTGTGGTTACTGATGCGTGGGGGAGCGATTTGAGATGGTCTGTCCCGGCGTTAAAAAAGGCGAGGGCCTGGTCCACATCATTCAAGGCGAGACGGCGGCCAAGTTCGCCCCACGATCGCAGTTCCGCCGGGTGAAACATCCCAGCAGCGGCGGGCGCTGCTCGAAGGAATTCAATTGCGGCTCTCAGCGAGACGCTCGCGATTGCCGCACTCGTCTCAACAGCAGCGGCGGCCTGGTCGAGAGGAAGACTGGCGATCCCGCGCGTTAGTTCGAGCAGCGATTGGCGATCGGCGGCGGTCTGTTCGGAAGCTAGTTGATCCGGCTGATCCGTCATAACGAATAGTACTGAATGCTGAAAGTCATGAAACGAGGCCTTGGAACTCAGTACTCAGTACCAGACTCGGCGCTCTCCACACTGTCGTGCCATTAGATAACGGTCGTCACGATTTCGCGGATGCTGTTCTGTAGTTCTCGATCATCCGTGATTGGCGAACACATCGCGACCTCCGCGGCAGTGACCGGCGGAATTCCGAGCGCGATCAATTGGGCCGCATAGATCAATAAGCGCGTCGACACGCCTTCTTCAAGTCCATGTCCCCGCAGGTTCCTTACTTTCTGTCCAATCAGAACAAGGTCCCTTGCCGTGCCTTCGTCTACTCCACCCTCACGAGTAACGATCTCTGTTTCCAGCTCCGGCGGCGGATAGTCGAAATCGATGGCGACAAAGCGTTGCCGCGTCGACTGCTTCAAATCTTTCAGGATCGATTGATAGCCGGGATTGTAAGAGACGACGAGCATAAAATCCGGCGGCGCCTCGAGAATGGTGCCGCGCTTTTCAATCGGCAGACGGCGGCGGTGATCCGTCAGCGGGTGAATGATCACCACGGTGTCCTTGCGCGCCTCCACGATTTCATCCAGATAACAGATGGCGCCATGACGTACAGCCGAAGTAAGCGGCCCGTCATGCCAGATGGTCTCCTCTCCTTCTAACAAGAAGCGCCCCACCAGGTCGGTCGATGAAAGGTCTTCGTGACACGCGACGGTGATCAAGGGTCGTTCGAGCCGCCAGGCCATATGCTCCACAAAACGCGTCTTGCCACAGCCGGTCGGGCCCTTGAGAATTACCGGCAGGCGAGCCGACTGCGCGGCTTCGAAGAGGTCAATCTCGGGACCGACGGGAAGATAATAGGGCTCTGTTGCGACCCGGTATTCTTCAATGGCTCGTTCAGGCATCTTTAAGTTTCGAGTTTCAAGTTTCGAGTTTCAAGTTAGTCCTGAGTTTGAAAGAAAGTGCTGAAGACTGAGTGCTGAGTTCCAAAAACCCTCCAGGACACCATTTCAGGGACCATCCAGGACACCATTTCAGGTTTTGCTAGTAGAGCCTCTAGAATAGCGCAGTTGGCCAAGCTCGTCAGGTTGCGAGCATAGCCCACTCCGATAGGGGAACTCAGTACTCAGTATTCAGCACTGGTTTTTTGACTAACTCGAAACTAAAAACCAGAAACTTTGATGAAGATAGCGATAGCAATGAGTGGCGGCGTTGATTCCTCGGCGGCCGCAGCGATTCTCAGGGAGCAGGGGCACGAGCTCGTCGGCTTCACGATGCAACTCTGGAATCAACGCCGAGGCATCAGTGTAGACGAGCATGGAGATCCGCTTCCGTCGCGTTGCTGCTCGCTGGATGACGTTTACGACGCGCGACGTGTCGCAGAGGAACTCGGGTTTCCTTTCTATGTGCTGAATCTCGAGCGCGAGTTCGAACGGGATGTAGTACAGCCGTTTGTCTCCAGTTATCTGAGTGGTGAAACTCCCATCCCGTGCGTTTCCTGCAACAGCCGCCTGAAGTTCGCCGCACTCGATCGGCTGGCGGCGAGCCTGGGCTGCGAGAAAGTTGCGACCGGTCATTACGCGCGAGTCGAGTTTGATCAGGACAAGGGACGCTACCAGTTGTTTCGGGGCCGTAATGCTCAAAAAGACCAGTCGTACTTTCTGTGGGAGTTGACGCAGGAGCAGCTGTCGCGTTCGCTGTTTCCCTTGGGCGAAATGTCAAAACCAGAAGTGCGGGAGGTGGCGCGCGAATATAAACTCGCTGTTGCCGAGAAGTCTGACTCTCAGGAGATCTGTTTTGTTCCGGATGGCGATTATTCCGGATTCATCGATCGTTATCTCGCGGCCGATAACGAGCAGGAGCGACGACCACCCGAAGGCGAGATTGTTGATTCAAGCGGCACCGTGCTGGGCGAACATACCGGGATTCATCGGTACACCATCGGCCAACGTCGCGGGATTGGTATCTCCAACGAGAGGGCCTTGTACGTGCTTTCCATCGACGCGCCGAATAATCGCGTGGTTGTAGGCGCGCGGGAAGAACTACTGACCGGTGAGTTCACTGCCGCCGGTGTGAACTGGATTGTGGACGCGAGCGGGTCTGAGAGTGTTCGCGCTGAAGTGCGCATTCGCTATCGTCATGCCGAAGCGCCGGCGGTTATCACCACGCTTGGTGATGGTCGCGCCAGGGTAGTCTTTGATGAACCACAACGCGCGATCACGCCCGGACAAGCGACGGTTTTCTACCGTGGCGATGAGGTGGTTGGCGGCGGATGGATCGTGAAGAGCAAACAAACCTGAGATAGAGGCTCTCAATAGTCGCGCGGTCAGGAAGGGGCCCTGGCCCCCGGCCGGATTTTTCACACCGAGTGGCGAAGTCCTCATACTGGATGTCCTCTTGATTTCGCGAGTTCACTTTGATCTTTAAGGAGAACGGTTTCACAGCTTGAGCGGTCAGGAGGATCCGCCCTCGCGCTTGTAACTTGCTTCAATGCGTCCCAACGCCACCAGTTCCCCCTAAACACTTCGGTAAACCTTTTCATCCATTTCCACGTAAACACACAGGAAAATTGACCCGGAAAAACGGTATTCAAGCTGAGTATTAAAGGTAGAAAACGATTATGGCAATGTCACGTACCCGCAAGACTGTTCTGATTATCAGCAGCATCCTCGTCGGTCTGGTTTTAGTGGTGCTGATCGGGTTGGCTCTGTTGGTGGCCGCTTTCAGACAGAGTGCGCCGAGTATCAAAGACAATAGTGTCCTCGCGCTGCGCGTCTCCGGCAGCTTACCTGACTATCTTCCCGACGATCCGCTTCGCAGGTTTTTTGGCGGCCCAAGCCAGTCGCTGTCCAGTCTCGTCCTGCAACTAAAGAAGGCGAAAGTTGATAACCGCATCAAGGCCGTTCTGCTGGACATAAATATGTCCGGGGCGGGCTGGGGCAAGTCTGAGGATATACGCGATGCGATTGCCGATTTTCGTTCCGCTGGAAAACCCGTCTACGCCTACATGGAATACGGGATGAACAAGGAGCTTTACATCGCAAGTGCCTGCGACAAGATCTATCTCGCACCGCCGGGCGAACTGTTTATCAATGGTCTTGCAGCCGAGGTGATGTTCTTCCGCGGGTCGCTCGACAAACTCGGTATCTATCCTGACATCTATCAGATCGGTGCTTACAAAAGCGCGGGAGATATGTTCACCCGCAGGGAGATGTCCGACGCGCATAAGGAGTACATCAATTCGCTGCTTGACGATCTGTTCAACCGCTACGTCGAGGGAGTGGCAAAAGGTCGCGGCAAGAGCGCTGAGGAAGTGCGAGCCATCATTGACGATGCTCCTTACGGTTCTCAGAAAGCAAAAGAGCTTGGGCTGATCGATGGCGTTGCTTATCGGGATGAGCTTGAGAAAGAGATCAAGGGCACACTTGGCTACAAAGAGAACGAAGATCTCCGGTTGGTAAGCGCCGCCACATATCGCAAGGTGGACCAGGAATCGTTGGGACTAAACAAGGGCGAAAAGATCGCGGTGATCTACGCCAGTGGTGAAATCGGATCGGGAAGTTCTGATAACAGCCCGACTGGCAGTACCTCCATTGGGTCTGACACGATGGTCAAGGCAATCAACGATGCGCGCGATGACAAGAGCGTCAAGGCCATCGTTGTTCGTGTTAACAGCCCGGGTGGTTCGGGTCTGGCGTCAGACGTGATCTGGCATGCGGTCGACGCCGCCAATCAGAAGAAGCCGGTAGTGATCTCGATGAGTGACGTAGCGGCGTCGGGCGGTTATTACATTGCCGCCGGCGCGAGCAGGATTGTGGCCCAGCCTTCAACTATTACCGGTTCAATCGGTGTGGTTGCCGGTAAGCCAGTGCTGAGAGGTTTCTACGATTGGCTCGGTATCTCAAACGAGTATGTGCTGCGCGGCAAGAATGCCGGCATGTTCAGAGAGACGGAGAAGTTTTCTCCGGACGAGCGAGCGAAGTTTGAGGAGTGGATTAAGAACACCTATTACAACGACTTCGTTCCCAAGGTCGCGAAGAACCGGAACAAGCCGGTCGAATATATCGATTCAGTAGGCCAGGGCCGGGTCTGGACCGGGGCGCAGGCAAAAGAGCGTGCGCTGGTCGACGAGTTTGGTGGTCTCGACCGCGCCGTTGAAATTGCGAAAGAGTTGGCCAAGATCCCTGCGGACAAAGGTGTTCGTCGAGTGATCTTTCCGTATCCACAGACCTTCCTGCAACAGTTGATGTCCGGGGGCAGTGAAGATACTGAAGCGGTCAGGTTAAAGCAGCAGCAAGAGGCGATCTACGCGACGTTGCCTGAGGATGTGCGCCGTGCGCTGCGTTATGCCGCTATGTTGGATCGAATGAAGAGCGGCGATTCGATGCTGGTGATGCCGTTTGACTTGCGAGTGAAGTGAGCGTCCGAAGCGCCTGAGAAGACCATTTACCATTTTCCCAGGCGTGATCGCGATTCGTAATGATTCTCGAGGCTAGCTAATGGAAAATGGTATTTGAAATCGATTTCGACAGCCCGCGCCGTTAAGTCGATCAAATTCAACCAGATGCAACCACCGAACAGTCCACGTACGACAGTAGTAATGACCAATGATTAATGGTCTTTTTTTGTCACGCCTCATTACTGATTCTTTCTCTGCGACCCATGTACGGTCGAAGCACTTCAGGAATCACGATCGACCCGTCCGCTTGTTGATAGTTTTCCAGTATCGCGATCCACGTCCGTCCAATCGCCAATCCCGAACCGTTCAATGTATGCACATATTCCGGCTTGGCTCCCCCGGCCCTGCGAAAGCGAATCTGCGCACGACGCGCCTGAAATTCCTCGTAGTTTGAGCACGAAGAGATCTCGCGAAACGCGTTTTGCGATGGTAGCCAAACCTCAATATCGTAAGTCTTGGCGGCTCCAAATCCGACATCGCCTGTGGACAAGGCCACAACGCGATAGTGTAGTCCGAGCCGCTGCAGGATCGTTTCGGCATCGCGCGTGAGTGACTCGAGTTCGTCGTAGGAGCTCTCCGGCAACGAGTACTTGACCAGTTCCACCTTCTCAAACTGATGCTGTCGAATCACGCCGCGCGTGTCGCGTCCGTAGCTGCCTGCTTCGGAACGAAAGCATGGCGTGTACGCGGCCCACTTCTTCGGCAGATCACCGGCGTCGAGAATCTCGTCACGATAATAGTTAGTCACAGGCACTTCCGCGGTGGGAATCAGGTATAGCCCGCGCTCGTCTGTTAACTTGAACAGGTCCTGTTCAAACTTGGGTAACTGCGCCGTACCGAATAGTGAGTCCGCATTCACGATGAATGGCGGCAAGGTTTCCTCGTAGCCGTGTTCGCGTGTCTGAACGTCAAGCATGAAAGAAACTAAAGCGCGTTCCAGCCGGGCGCCGGCGCCATTCAGAATCGCGAACCTGGCCGCAGCGATCTTTGCGGCTCGTTCGAGATCAAGTATGCCGAGCGAAGTACCGAGATCTACGTGGTCCTTTGGCTCGAAAGAAAACTCCGGTTTCGTTCCCCAACGCCGAATCTCAACATTGTGGGATTCGTCTTTACCGACCGGCACGCTGGCATGGGGCAGGTTTGGCAGCGTCGAGAGTAGATCGCGCATGCGCTGTTCGGCCTGGTCGCGTTGTTGGTCCAGTTCGGCGATTCTCTCCTTGAGAACGTTCACCGCTTTTCGCTCGGATTCGGCTTCGTCTCGTTTACCTTCCTTCATCAGTGTGCCGATTTCGCGGCTCGCGCGATTGCGATCGGCATTCAATTGGTCTGACTCGGCGATGATTCGCCGGCGCTCGGCATCGGCGTGTTCGAAATTATCGAGAGCGTCCGGGGCGAGACCCCGCGTTTGCAGTTTCTTACGGACTTCGGCGAGGTTCTCTCGCACGTAATTCAAGTCAAGCATGTTAGTCCTTTAGCAAAATCGCTAATCTACTGATTGGAAGTCGTGGACTGGAGTGTACCTAAGTCCGGGAATAGTACGAAGCAAGTTTCGAGTTTTGAGTTTCAAGTTTCAAGTTGCGGATTCTGAGTCTCGAACAATCTGAGATTTGCGACTGGCGACTTAACTTGAAACCTGAAACTCGAAACCTGCTCGGAAAAACGGCCGCCACCGTAGCGAACTGCGGCGGCGGGCGGTTTAGTTGAAGGGCGATGCGTTTCAGGTCTTTCCTGGAAAAATCGTGGTGGGACTTCGGCCCGTGCGTTTGTTGGATGCGGTTGGATATGTTAAGAAATTCGGTGCAATTTTGAGGTGTTCAGCCATGGGCCACACGGACTTTGAAGTTGAATGTGTGAGGTTACTCCGTTCTCGGCGACGACGGGCGGACGAGGCCGTCCGTGCTCCCAGTGAAGAGGCGAACGGAAGGATTGAGGAGCTGTTGGAACTCAGTACGGGCACTTTTCCTGCCTTACCTAAACGATGAGGTGATGTTTCCTTGAATGATTCTCAGAAGAACTTTGCTGGTCGGTCAGCAATCGTGACCGGAGCGACTCGCGGAATTGGGCGAGCTATTGCTTTGCAGCTGGCGCGGCGCGGCGCAGACGTCTCTTTTAACTACGCCAGGAGTGCCGAAGCGGCAGAGACGCTGGCAAAGGAAATCGAGGCGCTGGGTGTCCGCGTCCTGTCGTCACAAGGCGACGTGGCGAACACCGAAGCTGCGGCCGGGATGGTGAAACAGACGAAAGAGACTTTCGGGCGCATCGACTTCCTGGTGAACAATGCCGGCGTCACGCGAGACAATCTCATACTGCGAATGAAGGAGCAGGATTGGGACGATGTAATCGACACGAATTTAAAAGGCGCCTGGAACTTTGCCAAGGCCGCGCTAAGAACGATGCTGCGACAGGACACCGGCGGCTCGATCCTGAATATCAGTTCAATCAGCGGAAACGTGGGGATGCCCGGGCAGTCGAACTACTCGGCATCGAAGGCGGGGATGATTGGGTTGACGAAGGCGTTAGCGAAGGAAGTTGCCAGCCGCAAGGTGACGGTGAACGCCCTTGCCCTTGGCATGGTTTCCACGGATATGGCCGGCGCGCTTGATGAAACTTATCGCACGAAGATCCTCGAGCAGATTCCGCTGGGCCGTTTCGCCGAAGCTGATGAAGTTGCGCGCATCGCGTGTTTTCTGTTGTCAGATGACGCTCGTTACATCACCGGCCAGGTGATCCAGGTCGACGGCGGCCTCGCGATGTAACGATTCTCTATGTGTACTTTGTAGGGGCGTCCCTCCGTGGGCGCCCCTTTGTTCGTAACGGTGTCTTGCATGGAACAGGCACAATTCGGTGCTCCAGGGATGGTTGGCCAACGCAAAAGAGGGGCGCCCACGGAGGGACGCCCCTGCGATGTTTTATTTGGCAAGACTCGAAAGCGGTGGGGTGGTTAGCTCAAACGTCTTTGGGTTCTCGCCGATGATCGCCGCTGCCAAGAACGTCGGAACATACCCTGCACTTTCCCTACGAAAACTCTCGTCGAGCTTGTCTCGATGTGCAAACAACGTCCAAAAGTTTCGTTCGTAGTCTGGCTTGCCCCGTAACTCTCGCAACGTATCGCGCACCCAGCCTTCGCCCCGGTTGTAACTCAACAGAACCAGCGTCATGCTTTGAGCGTCTTCGCCAAGCTCCGCCATGCGATCGGCGATGTAATGAGCCGCCGCTGGTGTCATCTTCTCGGCGTCACACATCTCATCAGCCCCGACTCCGTAGTGCATAGCGGTGTGTGGCAGGAATTGGTAGAGGCCCTTTGCACCAAAAGGACTTTCAACGCAGGTCCGATATGCCGATTCGATCATTGGCAGGTAAATCCCAATCGTTACGGGAACTTTCCTGGCTTCAAATGAACGGGCGATCAGTGGGATGAAAGGAACAGCGCGCTGATGGGTTTTGTCCAGACTCTCAGCCCCCGGCTCCAGCGCGGCACTGTCAGTTTTGGTCAGATACCAATCAACTCTCGCCTTAATTGCCGCTAATGCTTCGTCGTTGAGTTTGCCGGGGCGGTCACCCATCATTGCCGAGATGCGTTGCGCCTGGTTCGCGATGAACTGCAGACGTTCAATGTCATTCATCTCCTTGTACAGCATTGCGTTCGCCGGTGAGGTCGCTATGTGATTCACTGTCGCTCTATTTCTCTTCAAATAAAGCGTCAGAATCACTGCAGTCATAAGCAGCATAACGGTCACAGCCGCAACTGTCTTCCAGATACTCTCCCGTCGGCGAGATACTGTTACGTTATTGATCTGACTGGCGAGCGAATGCGCAAAGGGCTGGGCCGGCTCGGAGGTAATGCCGGCTGCCGAGTCGGTTCTGACCGCCCTTAAGTCAGACAGCATCTCGTTAACGGTTGCATACCGTCGCGCAACATCTTTTTCGAGACTGCGATTTATTATCTCTTGCAACCGGTCCAATTCACTCGAACGCTTATTGAATAACGGTGGCGCCTCGCGCTCGAGTATGCTCACGATCGTGTCCATGCGCGTCGCGCCGCGGAATGGCCCATGTCCTGCCAGCATCTCGTAAAGCACAACGCCCAAGCTCCAGATGTCGGTGCGCTCATCAACGCTCAGTCCACGCGCTTGCTCTGGTGACATATATCCGACGGTGCCCAGGACGACTCCGGCCTCAGTGAACGCCCTTGAGTGATCAATCTGGTCAGTGCTGGTTTGTTCAGTGGACTTGGCAATACCGAAATCAAGCACCTTCACCAAACCATCACGGCGCCTCATGATGTTCTCAGGCTTCACGTCTCGATGAATAATGCCGGCCGCATGAGCCGCCACGAGACCGGAACCTACTTGAATACTGATGTCGATTATCTGTTCCAGCGTCAACATCTGCTGGTCTATCAACGCACGAACCGTCTCACCATCGATGAATTCGGTGGCAATGAAATGGGTTTCACTCTCCTCGCCGGACTCACGACCCACTTCATGAATGGTAAGAATGTTTGGGTGATTCAGCGCTGAAACGGCGCGGGCTTCAGCATTAAAACGGCGCAGGCGCGCAGCGTCTGAAACGAAATACTCCGGCAGAATTTTCAGCGCGACCAGTCGAGTTAGGCTCGTGTCTTCGGCGAGATATACCTCGCCCATCCCGCCCGCTCCCAATCGTTCCAGCAATCGATAAGATCCGATGCGCCTTCCGATGTTTAGATCGGGAAGATCGCTTATAAGCACTTCGGCGTTCTCAGAAACTGCTGACTCTTCGATAAAGTCGCCGGCTTTATCGTAAGCCAGCATCAACGTCGTTGCTTCGCGCTTGAGGTCTTCATCGTCGCGACACGCGTTATTAAGAAAGGAAGCGCGATCCTCGGTTGGCAGATCGAGAACCCCCTGCAAAACTGCTTCAACTTGTTGCCAACGTTCCGGGGTCATAAAGTTGTTACTCATTTCGCACCGCGTTATACAGCCAGGCTTTCGCTGCGCGCCAGTCTCGTCTCACAGTCATGACTGACACATCAAGAATCGTCGCCGTCTCTTCCAGACTCAAACCTCCGAAATAGCGTAGCTCGATCACGCGTGCCTTTCGCGGATCCAATTCGGCCAGTTGGTCCAATGCTTCATCGAGAGCAATAAGCTCGCTTGCTCGTTCGTTCGTCATCAACGCGACGTCCTCGAGCGGAACTCTTTCGGCATCTCCGCCTCGCTTCAGGTATTGCCGCCGGCGCGCGTGATCCACCAGAACGTGGCGCATTACTTGAGCCGTTACTCCGAAGAAATGAGCGCGGCTGTTCCAGTCAACTTGCGGTTGGCCCAACAGTCTTAGATAGGCTTCGTTTACCAGCGCAGTTGTTTGTAGAGTGTGACCATCCCGCTCGCGTTGCATGAATCTATGGGCGATCCGACGAATCTCGCCATAGACCAGGGGAGTCAGTCTCTGAAGAGCAGTGTCGTTCCCTTGCCGCCATTCGAGCAGCAACTCTGTTACCTGATCGACTGCTTTGGTTTCGCCACTTGTTGTCATCGCAAAGCGGTTGATAGCGGCTGGATTCTATCACCAAACAAATGGCCACTGACTTACAAGGGGCCGACCCGAAAAGGTTTGGCGAAAATTGAACAAGTTTGCTCCCGCTTCTCGCTTAACAATGTAGGAAGCTGTGTTTTTCAGCCAACACAATAACGTAAGGAGACGACAATGAAGATGACCAACCGCAGTTTTTCTGCACTTTTTGCCGCGATTCTCGTAGTCATTATGGGGCAGGCCGCACTCGGTCAAGCAAAAACTTATAAGCAGATGTCGGAAGCGGAGCAAAACGCTTTTGTGAATGAGCAATCGCGCCGAATTGCTCAGGAACTGTCCAACCGAGACTATGAGTTCACCCCTGAATTCACAATCGTCATACAAAGGGCTGTGGACTCGTATGCGCGCCGAGTGGGAAATAACAGAGACGACAGGTTGTCCAAGGGCGACGCGCGATTCATAGTCAAGCGCGGTCAGCAATATGCACCCACTTTGATCTCGACGTTCAAGGCACACAACCTCTCGCCATTGTTTGGCCTTTACATTCCTATGATTGAGTCAGCGTTCGTCAACATTCAAACACCGAACATGGCCGGGGCGCTGGGCCTTTTTCAGTTCGTGCCACAAACGGGGAAGCGTTATGGTTTAACGCCGGAGGAACTTCTGAATGTCGAAAAATCCGCCGACGCAGCAGCGCGCTACATTACTGACAGTCTCGAATTATTCGCGAGCGATCCAATGAAAGAGACGCTGGCCCTGCTTGCGTACAATCGAGGTGGAAAGAGCGTCACCGCGGATCTTGCTTCAGTCCTGACCGATCAGAATCGTGGTTGCAGCATTTGCGCGTTAACAGCCGCGAGCGGCAAGCTTGATCCGACCTTTCAAGCAGAAAGCGTGTATTACGTGCCGCTATTCTTTGCGGCCGCGATCGTTGGCGAGAACCCGAGCGTGTTTGGCTTGCAGTCGCAACCGCTTTCGTCTTACGCGACCCCTTAACTCGTCTGCGACCCTTGTCACTGGACCATTCCTGGGCGTGACCGTTAAGTAAAACTTCTGTCGCGCTGCCGACAACAACTGGGCCTACAAACGACGCACTCGTCTTATACTGGCGAGTGCATAACTTTGTTTGGGGGATAGGAATGGTCTCACTTAAGACCGAACACATTAAGCGGTACAAAGACATCGCGTTGCTGTTGGCGAAGTATGGACGGTCGGACCTGATTAAACAGACAGGCTTCCTGGAGCATCTCGATTTCGACGAATCGGAGTTTCAGGAGGCAGTGCCTGAAGCTGAGGAGCTGGCCGCAGATCTCGAAAAGCTGGGACCGACATTTATCAAGCTGGGCCAGCTCTTGTCGACACGGGCCGACTTGTTGCCGGCGCCCTACCTGGAAGCGCTCTCGCGCTTGCAGGACCAGGTAGAGCCGATTGCCTTTGAAGAAGTAGAGAGGATAGTCACCAGCGAGCTTGGGGTCAGAATCTCCAAAGCGTTTGTCTCGTTTGAGCGAGGACCGCTTGCGGCAGGCTCGCTGGCCCAGGTTCATCGCGCCCAATTGCGAGATGGCACCGATGTCGCGGTGAAAGTGCAGCGTCCGGATATTCGCGAGCAGATCGTCGAAGACCTGGAAGCGATGAACGAGGTCGCGCAGTTCCTCGATGCCCATACCGAACTTGGCAAGCGTTACGATTTTGAAAACATGTCATTGGAATTGCGACGAAGTTTGTTGCGTGAGCTTGATTTCAAGGCAGAGTCCGCCAACCTCGAGGCGCTCGCAGCGAACCTGACGGAGTTTCTGCATATTGTAGTGCCGGAGCCGATTCCGGACTTCACTACCTCGCGGGTGATAACCATGACGTATATCTCAGGCAAAAAGATTACGTCACTAAGTCCACTACGATTGATGGAAATTGATGCTCGCGGGCTGGCCGACGAGCTCTTTCGGGCGTATCTGAAGCAGATGTTGGTGGATGGTCTCTTTCATGCTGACCCGCATCCGGGGAATGTGCTGCTGACCGATGACGATGAGATCGCACTCATTGATCTCGGGATGATTGCGCTTCTGCTCCCGGGCTTCCAGGAGAAACTATTGCGGCTGCTGCTCTCGATCAGTGAAGGCCGTGGTGAAGAAGCTGCCGAGGTCGCGATCAAGATGGGCGAGCCCAAACCGAACTTCAACGAGCATGAGTTCCGTCGGCGCGTGGCTGAGTTGGTGATCGAGAATTACTCGGCAACGCTGGGCAGAATCAACACCGGGCAAATTGGACTGGAGATTACCAGGATCTCGGCCGACTGCTGGTTCCGCTTGCCCAGCGAGTTCACGATGATTGCCAAGGCACTATTGAACCTGGATCGGGCCGTGCTCACGCTTGATCCGGGTTTCGATCCCAGTGCGGTCATCCGAGAGCGTTCTGCCGAGATACTGCAACGCAATCTCATCAAGAGCATTGCCCCGGCGAACTTAATGGGCGGTGTTATCGAGGCGAAGGAGTTTGTCGAGAAGTTGCCCTCGCGAGTGAACAGGATTCTCGATATGGTCGGCAATAATCAATTTGAAGTAAAGGTGGATGCGATTGACGAGAAAATGCTGATGGAAGGCCTTCAGAAAGTAGCGAATCGGATTACCTTGGGACTGATTTTGGCGGCGCTGATTGTTGGTGCGTCCATGCTAATGCGAGTTGAGACTTCTTTTCGGATCCTGGGCTATCCGGGTTTTGCGATGATCTTCTTTATGATCGCCGCGGTTGCCGGCATCGCGCTGGTGCTTAGCATTGTGGTCTATGACGTAAAGGCGAGGCAGAAAGATTGAGCTTGACTCAGTTGAAAAACAAAGGCCGGTGGTCAAATCCACCGGACTTTTCTGGTAAAACGCCTGACGGCCTGACGGAGTGCTCCCATTAAGGAAACGGAGAAGGAGTTTCAGAAGCTGAGATATGGAGCTTTAGTTAGGGCAAATCACCGCTTCTGAACCTGCTTAGTGCTTATCGTTGTTTAAAACCTCAAGTATTCCTCAACCGACTACCGCTACAACCTAAACCAGCTTCGAGGCTTACCTCGAGCGCAAATCAAACTAGAAAGAAGCAACCTGGAAACTCGACACCCATGTTCTTAATTGACACCTCAACCGAAAAACCACTGAGAATGGAACTCATACTCGACAAAATTTCGCGACCGGCTCGCCCACCGCGAATCTCGCGAACGAGGCTCTTAAAAATACTCCAGCATAGTCTGGACTCAGGTGCCTCGACCGTTATCAGCGGACGTGCGGGAGCCGGGAAAACCAGTTTGGCTATCGATTTCTCATTGGCGTGCCAGCGACCGTGCGCCTGGTACAAGGTCGATGCACCCGATGGCGAGCTCAAGATCTTCTTTCAGTATCTGATCGCCAGTATTCAGCAGCAGCGTTCGGGTTTTGGCGTCGGGACGATTGCGCCGCTTGTCGAGTCCGCAACGTTGAAACACATTCCGCTCTTAGCCGAGGCCCTTGTTTATGAGTTGGCGGAAGGCGAGAACAACCCGCTCCTGATTGTGATTGAAGACCTGCATCTCATTTGCGACTCAGAGTGGCTCGTGCCCTTTTTCCGTCGTTTGCTTCCGCTCTTACCCTCCGAGGTGCATTTGCTCATCACTAGTCGGACAATGCCGCCCGCTCCGTTATGGAGAATGCGTTCAAAACAAACGCTGCTCGTAATAAATGAAGAGGCGCTGGCCTTTACACGTTCGGAAGCCATTGAGCTCTTTGCCAGCCACAATCTCTCACCCGAGCAGGCAAACATTGCAGTAGATCACACCCATGGTCGTGCTGTGTCACTGGCTATTTTCGCCGAGAGCTTAGTCTCAGCAGATGATGAGAATGCGAGGCTGGCGCCGGCCACTCAGAAGCTGCGTGATTTGAGAATGCCAGCAGATTACGCGGCCTCTGCACATGAATAATCTGCCGCATGTCAGTGAGAACATCCTGCAGCTATTGGTTTGGGCCGATAGCTCGGACCCGTTTTGCTGTGCTAATCTGCGCGCATATCAAACCGGCGCTAAAAAACTTCAGGGTGGGATGACTCAAAAAACCCGACAAGGCAAGCTGGCGCAGGAATCGTCACCTGCAGAAGCAAGTCTGTCTGGGTCACAGCCCGGGTTCTTTTTGCGCACAAAGCTTTTGCCTCCTCGACCCGCTCCGGAGTTGCTTTCCAGGCCAAGATTGACTGAACGCCTGCTCGCCAACCTCTCCCATCCGGTAACTCTGGTTACCGCGAATGCAGGATCAGGCAAGACCACGTTGGTTGCCGATTTTCTGCGCACCCAGGACCGACCCTTCGTGTGGTACCAGTTGGATCACACCGACGCCGATCCTTTTGTTTTTCTTGGCTATATCACGTTCGGTATTCGACAGGTTGTGCCGGGATTCGGCCAATCGATTTTTTCTTACTTGCAGGAGTCTGCGGGCGAGTTGGCACAACACCCTGAACGGGCGGTTGATGTTTTTCTCAACGAAGTGCTGGAACGTGTCGAGCAGCAGCTAATCCTCGTCCTCGATGACTATCATCACCTCGGCGAAAACACTCCGGTAAACGCGGTCCTGGATCGACTGCTCACGTATCTTCCAGATGTGATGCACGTGATCATTGTTTCTCGTGAAATGCCACCTCTGGCACGGCTGCGTGCTCAATCTCCGCTTTCAACAGTCGACCGCTCTGATCTCCTATTTACTGACGATGAGACGCACGAGTTGTTCAAACGAGTATTCGATCTCGAACTCACGCCTGCCCAGTTGACCGAGTATCGCGAACGAACGCACGGATGGATCACCGCTCTGCAGTTGGTCAAGCAAGTGGCGCATCGCACATTGAGTGGACCTCGAGACGAAGAAAGTGGTTCTCCGAACCTGGTTGAAGTCTTGCGTCAGTCCGAACGAGATATTTTTGACTACTTTGCCGAGGAGGTTTTTCTCGACGAGAACGAAGAAGTTCAGCAGCTCTTATTAAGAGTCTCCCTACTTGACCGGATCGAATTGGATACTTGCGCCGCGCTTTACCCGGGAATGAATTGCGCGCGGGTCTTACCCAGCCTCGTCAGGCGAAACGTCTTCATCACGATAGCCACCGATGGACGCGGCGAAGAGTACCGCCTTCATCCATTGTTTCAGCGCTTCCTGCGACGCCGGCTGAGAAGCGACATCGGCAAGATTGGGGTCGCCGCCGAGCACCAGCGCTATGCGGCTTACTTCCTACAGAAAAATTCCTGGGAACAGGCAGCCCGTCATCTGGTGGCAGCCGAGAATTTCGAACGCGCAGCCGCACTTATTGCCGAATTGGGCGCGGAATGGATTTCCTCAGGAGCGTTGGCTTCACTCGCGACTTTCGCTGACGCCTTGCCGTCCGCTGCAATCGAAGCCAATCCACGCGCGCTTGCTCAGCGAGCGGAGGTTGCCCGGTTATGTGGCGACCACGAGACTGCGCAATCAATGTTCAGGCGCGTGGTATCCAGCTGTCAGCAGTTTGGTGACACAGAGGGCCAGGCCGAGGCGCTCCACTCGCTTGCGACCATTGCCCGCCGGCAGGGCGAGTATGAGCTGGCTTTCAAGAACCTCGACCGTGCCATTGAATTGAGCGAGCAGAACTCTGCGGTAGTGATGAAATGTGGAAACACCCGAGGTCTTTGTCTGGTGGCGATGGGGGAATGGACTGCGGCGGAGCGTGAGTTCCGCAGTGCGTTGCAGGCTGCGGAGGAGCGTAACGACGCGCGCTACTTGAGATTGATTGCGCACAACCTGGGTACTCCGGCCGGAATCCGCGGTGATTTTGGCGAGGCGTTGCGCTGGTTTGGCCGAATGTTACGGCGCGAACGGTCGGGCTCGCCGATTCCGCAGGAAGCTGTGGCCCATCTCAACATCGCCCGTTGCCACATTTACCGCGGCGACTTCACACCCGCCGAAAGGGAACTTGATAGTGCACTCGAGCAGTGCCAACTCTTCAATCTCGCCATAGTAAGAGCCGAGAGTCTTGAAAGTTACGGCAATCTGTACCGTGAACGGGGCGATATTGAACGCGCCGGAGAGTACTACGAACGCGCTGCACGCGCCTATGACGAGGCGGGTATTGAGCTGGAGCGAACGGAGCTTTATGAAGAGCGCGCGCTGCTGAGTCTCCGGATTGGTGACTATGCTGCCGCTCGAACACTGATTGATCGGCTAATTGCTGTTAGATCCGTTGATACCGATCCGCGCGCTTTTCAAACGGCGACGCTAACAAGGGCTCGGATCAGGGTCGCACAGAGGGAATTCGAATCCGCCCGCGATGAACTCGCAACTGCCGCCGAATACTTCCGCAGTCATAGTCTTTACTACTACGAGGCGCAGGCTTGTATGGCGCTGGCTATTTGTGATCTGCGGTTGCAAAAAGAGCCCGAAATGATCGAGCACCTGCGCCGGGCAGTAGATCTCGCGGTCAGGTACGACTATGAATTTTGGCTTCAGCGGGAAGTCACTACATATGCGTCATTGTTTGCAACAGAAGAAGCCGCCGAGCTCTTGCCTGCGGATTTGCGAGCTACAGTCGGCGTCGCGGATCTCGACTCCGAAACTCCGGTGTTACTGGGCAAGGCTGAGGCGGTGCCGAGGCAAGTAACCGATCTGACCATTAACATGCTGGGTCCGATTGAAATCGTTCGCGACCCCTCCCGTCCGCTCGCCGGCGATGCGTGGACTACGCGCCGAGCGCGAGACATCTTGTGTTTTATTGCTTCGCGGCGTCACTACCGCGCCTCAAAAGACACGATCATCGACACTTTCTGGGGTGAAACAGAGCTGAAAATTGTTGAAAGGAATTTCCATCCAACCGTTTCGCATATTCGCAAGGCCCTTAACAGCAATCAGCCGCTTAAACAGAATTTCCTTCTGTATCGCGATGGCGACTACCAGCTAAACCCGGAATTTTCATACCGGCTGGATACCGAGGAGTTTGACAGGCTCCTTAGAGCTGGCGAAAGCGCCAGGCGAGCACGGCAGTTCGAGACCTGCATCGAGTCGTACGAAGCGGCAGTCGCCATATATCGCGGTGAGTTTATGCAGGGAAGTTACGAGCCCTGGGTGGAAGAGCAGCGAACTTATTACCGCGAGCAGTTTTTGAGATTACTGGAGGCCCTGGCCGGGGTCGCCCAAAAAGCCGAAGACTGGCCCCGCGCTATGCAGCTTGCCAAACAGATTCTGCACGAGGATCAGTTTCGCGAGGACATCTACTGCATTGTTATGCGAGCGCAGGCGGCCCTCGGAAACCGGGGTGCCGTGAAAGAGCAGTACGAAGCGCTGCGCCAGTTATTGGATCGCGAACTCGGCGTCGAACCGAGTGCAGATACGCGCCGCGTGTATGACGAACTGGTCAATTAGCCCGTGTTTTTGCGACCTTTGGCGCGACGGATAAGTGGGGAAATCACAAGAGGACCGCAACAAATGTCAGGAAAACCCCAGCTAGAATCTTGCTCATTCCAACGGATCATTGATTGCTCGGCTGGGGGAAATCGGCAGGCGGCGGCGGCGGTGGCGGCGATTTGGGGGCTACGCAGATCCAATCGTTCTCCGGGGGGGGGCCAGAACGAGCCGGCTAACGAACCCCCGTTGCGAACCAGGTTAGCACGCGCCAATAAACCCGACTGAGGTGATAGTTGCTAAGTCAGAAAGAATTCAGTTCAACCCTGCTTTGCGTTAAGCGCTCTCTCGCTCTATTGCTGGCAGTCCTGTTGGTCGCTTCGCCAGTTATCGGCGGAATCTCCATAACAACTTCGGACGGAATAGTGATGACCGGCGCCGATGGCATTGTCATGACGGGCGCCGACGGCATTGTGATGACGGGGGCCGATGGTTTCTTGAACTACGGCACCAATGGAATCGTGATGACCGGCGCCGATGGCATCGTAATGACTGGAGCCGACGGCATTGTCATGACGGGAGCTGATGGATTTGCCTATCCAAACAGCGTGCGGTCAGCCAGCGCTGACGGAGTGAACATCACAGCCGCGAATGGAATCGTGATGACTGGCGCAGACGGCATAGTCATGACAGGGGCGGATGGCACTACGTACACTGCTGATTCGGTGACAATCACCCTTGCTAACGGGATTGTCATGACCGGAGCGGACGGCATCGTTATGACCGGGGCGGATGGATTCCAGCAAGCATCCGCAAACGGAATAGTGATGACCGGCGCCGATGGCATCGTAATGACCGGCGCGGATGGAATTGTCATGACCGGGGCGGATGAAGTACGCGCTGTCGGCGGGAACGGTGTGGCGTTCTCCGTAGTGCCTGACGGTCTGCGCTTCATCGGAGTGACCGGCATCGTAATGACCGGCGCCGATGGCATCGTGATGACCGGTGCCGACGGCATTGTGATGACCGGTGCCGACGGCATTGTCATGACGGGGGCCGATTCAAGAACAAGCGGACTGCTTAGTGTGGATCCCGAACTCGCAATCGCGGTGAACAACCTCGCCGATGACAGCAGCCTGAATGCTGTCGTTGTCTATCACCGCTTGCCTGGTGAGGCAGACTTCGCCGCCTTGCACGACATTGGAATCGCCGGGGGCACCAAATTCCGGGCGCTGCCAATGGTGATTCTAAGCGCCACTCGGGATCAGATCATCGCTATTTCGAAACTTTCCAGTGTTCGCTCAATCTACGGCAATCGTACCGTAACGCTCACCAGCGAACCGGAAGTGCGATCAGCTATCGGCGCGGATCGAGCATGGGCGGACCGTGAGATTTCAGCTAAGACGCAAAACCTTCCAGTCGCCGGTCGCAACGTAACCGTGGCCGTGCTCGACACCGGGGTTGACGGAACGCATGCCGACATCGCAGGCAGAGTTACGAAGAACGTGAAACTCGCCGATACCGAGAGCATTGGTGTTGGATTCAACTTCCCCTCGAATTCTGAGAATCTGGCCAACACGGATCAGGCGTACGGCCATGGCAGCTTTGTGGCAGGCGTGATTGCGGGCAACGGCGGTAGATCCGGCGGCAAGTATGCTGGCATTGCGCCTATGGCGAGGCTGGTTGGATTGAGCGCCGGCGACCTGACTCTGCTATACGTGCTCGGAGGCTTCGATTACCTGCTGGCGAATCCCGAATTGGGAGTTCGGGTTATGAACTGCAGTTTTTCAGCTAATACCGTCTTCGATTTAAACGATCCGGTAAACATTGCGACCAGGTTGTTGACCGATGCCGGTGTCAATGTCGTCTTCTCGGCAGGCAACACCGGCCCAGGCGCGCATTCGTTGAATCCCTATGCCGTGGCTCCCTGGGTGGTAAGTGTTGGCGCTTCTGATACGCAGGGAAGGCTGGCTGCTTTCTCTTCGCGCGGTGATTTTGCCAGCGGGTTGTTCAAACCCACATTGGTTGCCCCAGGTGTCAGCGTTGTTAGTCTGCGCGGATCCGGAATCGCAACTGTTACGGGAATCGAGGGGCTTGCCGGGGCGGATGCTCAGCGGTTGAGTTCAACGGAGATTCCCCATTACACGATTGCCAGCGGCACCAGTTTCTCAGCGCCGCAGGTTGCCGGAGCAATCGCTCTAATGCTGGAAGTAAATCCGTCGCTGAAACCCGCAGAGGTGCGCGAGATACTGCAACGCACCGCGACTCCACTGGCGCCGTACTACCCGCACGAGTCCGGGGCGGGAATGCTCAACGTTCACGCGGCAGTTTTGCAGGCGGCATTCCCGTCGAGAAATATTGGCGCCTGGCGCGGCATACTTGATCGCGGACAAGTTTCATTTTTCAACGATCCACTTGTAACCTTTTCGGGAAGCGTGACGACGGCCCGCAGCAGTGACACAACGCTGGAGATTCCGGCTGATACTTTGTTTGCGACTGCGCAGGTCGGCTGGGGACCGCTGTGGAGCACGAGCGATCTTGGCTTGTACGCCTATGACAGCACTGGCACGCAACGGGCATCCTCAAACGCCATTAACTTGTCAGGGTTAAATGGGAAACGCGAGCGAGTCACAGTGGCAATGCCTCGAGCCGGTGCCTGGCGGTTCAATGTCCGGGACACGCTGGGGGTTCTGGCAACTCCTCAGTCGTATTCGGGTGTGCTTGAAACTGGCCGTGCCCGGTATTCTCGCATGTCAGATGTGGACTATCTGAGCCCCTCATTGAGAGATGACGTTCATCAAAGCATTCGAGCGTTTGCGATGTGGCCAATCGGTAGTCGATTTCGTCCTGAGTGGAACATAACGCGGGCAGACCTGGCAGCCGCTTTGGTGATTGGTGCGCGAGTCCCCCAGTATTTGCCGGGCCAGCCTACCTACCGCGATGTCGGCAACGAGATGACGAGATTGTTTGTGGAGAGTGTGCAGGCTGCCCCGATGGGAGCATTGTTCACGGACGTTTCGGCGGGCGGTTATTTTCGTCCGAATGACGGTGTGACCCGTCTGGCCGCGACGGTTGCCCTGGTGCGAGCCGCGGGACTGCGAGCGGAAGCGGAAAGTCGCAGCGGCACGGCATTAACGTTTCTCGACGCGCACTACATTCCGACTGAACTTCGCGGTTATGTTTGGGTAGCTGTTTCGCGAGGGCTCGTGCGGGGCGACACGCTGTTTCGGCCAAACGCTATGTTTACTCGGGCCGAACTCGCGCACGCTATCGCATCAATTGGCAGACAGGCCGTTCAGTAGACTTCACAAGATCACCTCACGCAGCGCGAATTCCTCCTCTTCCGTCAAAGGTAAAATGGGTAAGTTGATCTGGATCCGCGCTTCCTGGCGTCTCTCGTCAGTCATCCCTTGATCTCCCAAAGGTTGTCGGCGAAAGTTTGCCATAGTAGACCGAGGTATCGTATTCAATAGCGACTACCCCGCCTCGCGCGTGCCTGTCGAACAGCTGTCTAAGCTCTTCCATCATTGACTTGAATTGTGGATGGTCCGGTCCCGGGGTGTATGAGGAAGATAAGACTCTTCCGCTAAGTCCCTCAAAATCGAAATGCTGAACATTGTCGAACCTCGCGGTGTTCAGGCCGCGGGCAAAAAAATCAGTCAACCCGCTGGTGATGTTCTCGTGCCTGACTTGCTGATAATCAGTGCCAGAGCGCAGCAGCAATGACTCGTATTCTTTAAGAAACGGAGTGGAGTCTAATCGTCGCTCGTTCCAGACAAGCGCTACCCAACCCTCCGGTTTCAATATGCGGTTGAATTCCAGGTAGGCCTTTCGCTGATCGAACCAGTGAAAGGCCTGTCCGGCAATCACGAAATCGATACTCGACGATTGAAGACCGGTATGCTCAGCACTGCCATCCCTGCTTACGAAACGTTCGTACTGACTTAGGATCGTTTCTGCAGCTTCCCGCATCGCGGCGTTGGGTTCGACTCCATAGACCTGATTGCCGTTTTTTAAAAATAGCTCGGAAAGTTTGCCGGTGCCTGAGCCGATGTCAGCGATTATGGAGTCAGGATGCAGGGCACAATCATGACGTAGAAGGTCCACAACCTCTTCTGGATAGTCCGGGCGAAACTTGACGTAGTTTGCGACTCGGTCCGAAAAGCGGTTGATGGTGTCAGACATGATGGTTATGCCAGATCAAATGTGGTTGGCTGACCGGGGCAACGGGGCCCGATGCTGAACAATAAATTCCATTGTCCCGCCACATTTCTTAGTTGGTCATGACGAACTCGTGCTGGTGAGATGGAAACTTCCGGCCATCTTACAGAACTCGAGCCTGGTATGAAAAGCTCGCCATAAACAGACGTTACTAGCGCGGTAGAAAGGAGTTTTGCCTTGCAGTCGTCTCCGGCGGATAAAACTTTACGAACAAGCGGTGAGCCAGCAGCAGGAACAGCAGAAATCCAAATGTGAGAGGCGTTCGCGTATCAGACTTCACCAGCATCCAAAAATGCAGCACCCCGGCGACCGCTGCCAGATATGCCAGCCGGTGCAGCATCGCCCAGCGTTTTCCTCCCAGCCTCTTCACCATTTTGTTTGTTGACGTGATCGCGAGCGGAATCATGAGTGCGAAAGCCGTCATACCGACGGCGATAAATGGCCTTTGCATCACATCGGCAATCGCTTCTCGGAGATTAAAGAATCGATCGAACCAAATGTAACTCGTGAGGTGCAGAAAGCCGTAGAAGAACGCGAACAACCCCAGCATGCGCCGGAAGTTTGCCAGCGAGTTCAGCCCAGTGATCTTGCGCAGCGGCGTGATTGCCAACGAAAAGAGCAGAAATACAAGGGTCAGGGTGCCGGTCGTTCGCGTCGCAAATTCCAACGGGTTCGGGCCCACGTTCTTGTGGGCGATGTCCCACAGCAACAGAGAGAACGGCACCAGGCAATTTACGAAGAGGACGATTTTTGAGAACCGGCTGTCTTTCATTCGCTGGCCTTTGGATTTTTGGCTCAGTCTTGAGGTTGCGCGACGTTGCTCGCAACACCAAGACCAAAGACCATTGCTTCAAAAGTACTTCTTCAGATCCATCCCGGCGTAGAGGTGCGCGACCTGATCCGCGTAACCATTGAACGGCAACGTCTCTCTCCTGCGATACTCGCCAATGCGCTGTTCCCTGGCCTGGCTCCAACGGGGGTGCGGCACGATCGGATTCACGTTTGAATAAAAGCCGTACTCGTTCGGTGCATATGCGCTCCAGGTTGTTGGCGGTTGTTCGGTCACGAGTGAGATCTTCACTATTGACTTGATACTCTTGAAGCCGTATTTCCAGGGGACGACGAGACGAATCGGCGCGCCATCCTGTGCCGGCAGCGTTTCACCATAAAGCCCAGTGGCCAGGATAGTCAGTGGATGCATGGCCTCATCGAGTCTTAGTCCTTCGACGTATGGCCAGTCCAATACACCAGTGTTTTGATTAGGCATTCGCTTCGGATCGAGCAGCGTTTGAAAGGCGACATACTTCGCCTCAGCTTTTGGCTCCACTTTTTCGAGGAGCGTTGCCAGCGGAAATCCAATCCAGGGAATCACCATTGACCAGCCTTCAACGCAGCGCAGACGGTAAATTCGCTCTTCCAATCGAAAGCGCAGCAGTTCCTCGATGTCGAAGGTCCCAGGCTGGTTAACCAAACCGTCTATGGAAACGCTCCATGGACGTGTAACAAAGTTTCTTGCCCTGACCGCCACCTCCTGTTTTGAAGTCGAGAACTCATAAAAGTTGTTGTAGTTCGTAATACTCTCCAGCGGAGTCAGCGCCTCGTCGACCCGATAACCTTTTGCAATTGCCTCATCGGTAACCCTGGCTACATTGTCGAGGACTTGACCTTTCGGGGTTTCCGCCGGTGGCGGGTTGAGTTTGCGATAGAGCAGTCCGGTGGCGGAGGCAGTGGCTGCCAGGACAGCGCCGCGCACGAACAGGCGTCGGTTCAAATAAACCTGCTTATCGGTTATCTCGCTGGCCTTGAGCTTGTTTGACTGTTCCATCTTTGTTTTAGAGCCTATCGCATCTTCACGGGTTCGCTCGTTTATTTACGAACGCCGAGGTGTAAAAGGTTTGTCGTCCCGATTGTCCTCCGCAACGCCAAGTCTGAGGCTCAAGTCTCGGGTCTTTATCTTAGACTGGAGACCTTAGAGAAACCTTGAAATCTTGAGACTTTAGACTTGAAACCTGAGACTCGAGCCCAGAGACTCATCCGGAGAATGTTCTTGAGCTGGTAATAGCAAAAGAATATATTCGCGCCGCATTTCTGTAGCCGCCGGAAACGAACGGAACCCCCGAAAACGTGAGCCAAAAAGCATCCCCGCCAGCTGTTTCCCCTGAGCCAACAACCAGCGAAGACGGATCGAGTACCCGTCACAGCCAGCTAATTCGATGGGCGGTTGTTCTTTGCGCTGGAATGTTGGTCTTACTGGTTCCCACGCCAGAAGGAATTACCCCACAGTCGTGGCGATTGTTGGCTATCTTCGTCGCTACGATTACCGGCTCTATTGTGCGGCCAGTTCCAGGAGGCGCGATGGTGCTGATTGGCGTCTCCGCCATCGCGATCACCGGATCCCTGCCGATTCGGGATGCGTTGGGAGGATATGCCGACCCGATAGTTTGGCTGGTGCTCGCCGCATTCTTTATCTCGCGAGCTATGATTAAGACTGGGCTGGGCCGTCGTATCGCGCTCCTCTTCATTCGCAGTCTTGGCAGGCACTCGCTGGGCCTTGGTTACTCACTGGTTTCGACTGATTTTCTGTTGGCCAGCATGATTCCATCAACCGGCGCCCGTTCGGGTGGCGTGGTTTTTCCGATTGCGAAGAGTCTTTGCGAGGCTTATGACTCTCGCCCCGGGCCGACGGCGAGACGTCTGGGCGCGTTTCTGATGCCGTTGCTTTACCAGTGTGACGTAATTATCTGCGCGATATTCTTAACAGGTCAGGCGTCGAACGTTTTGATCGCTCGCTTTGCTCAGCAAACAACGGGAATCGAACTGACTTACACTAGCTGGTTGCTCTACTCGATTGTGCCCGGCATGGTCGCGCTGATTGTAGTTCCCAACCTTCTTTACTGGCTTTTCCCGCCGGAGATTAGACATACCCCCGAGGCCGCGGAATTCGCGAGAACCGAACTGCGCACAATGGGACCGATGAGACGCGATGAGAAGATGTTACTGGCCGTGTTCCTTGTGGTTTCGATCCTTTGGATAGTTCGTGGCTTGGCCGGGTTCATCCCGTCGATAACGGAGATGATACCAAGTGATGGTTTGTTGTCAGCGCTGAATTATGTAGGCAGACTCGATTATTCAATCCCGCCGCTGTTGGGCGTTTGTGCTTTGTTGGTTACTGGAGTTTTGGAATGGTCGGATTTGCTTTCGGAGCATAACGCCTGGGACGTTTTTATCTGGTATGGCGGTCTCGTTCGGATGGCGGAAGCGCTGGGTGAAACCGGAATCACTAAGAAGTTTGCGGAAAGCGCGGCCGGATTGACGCTGGGTTGGCCCTGGTGGGCGGCCTTTGCCGTTCTGTTATTGATCTATTTTTATGCGCATTACGCTTTTGCGAGTATCACCGCGCACGCAACCGCCATGTACATACCGTTTCTCGTGGTGATTCTTGCTGCGGGGACTCCGCCATACCTGGCCGTCCTTTCCCTTGCTTACTTTTCGAACCTCGACGCCGGCCTGACCCATTATGGAACCACTCCCGCCCCGATCTACTTTGGCGCCGGGTATGTTACGCAACGGCATTGGTGGAAAGTGGGCCTTATTGTTTCGCTAGTGAATATTCCCATTTGGTTAGTCTTTGGATTTACCTGGTGGAAACTATGGAAACTGTGGTGATAGTTGAGTGAAGACTGTTCGCGAATTCGAGAAGGAAATTCTGGCACGTCTCGCTGCCTTGCCTGAGCCTAATACTGCCGCCATTCGCAATGTGCGTCGGGGATTCTCGCGGCAATTGGTGAAGGCCCGGGATAAACTCGTGATCAATCTCAGTCTCCGCCTGGCAAAGAGACCTGGAATCCCTTACTTCTTCGTAGCGTGTGAGCTTATTCAATTTCACAAAGCCGCGTTTTCCGCGCTTAGCACCGGGATATTGGAAAAACTGAGTGACCGCTTGGACAGTTGGACAACGGTCGACATCTTCGCTTCGTACTTGTCCGGCCCGGCATGGAGGGAACACCGCATTCCGACGAGTCTCATCAAGAACTGGGCGCAATCCCGTAACGTCTGGTTGCGACGAGCAGCATTGGTCAGCACCGTGCCGCTGAACACTAAGGCTCGGGGTGGTGGCGGAGATACTTCACGAACGCTGTCCATTTGTCGGATGCTCGTTGTCGATCGCGAAGATATGGTCGTGAAAGCCTTGTCCTGGGCACTGCGTGAACTGGCAAAACGTGATGCTGACTCTGTCCGAGCGTTCATTTGCAAGCATGAAGAAACTCTCGCTCCGCGTGTGATCAGAGAGGTGAGTAACAAACTGAGCACAGGTTTAAAGAATCCACGCGGCAGCAAAACAGAGTAGCGAGAAATGGCTGGTTATTCGAACAAACCGCTCATCAAAAAGTTAGGAATCAAGGAGGGATCTCGTTTGTCAATAATAAACCCACCGGCAGGTTTCGAGGATGAGTTGGGTCCATTACCTCATAACGCAATTCAAGTCGGTGCGAGCGCTAAAAACCTCGATTTAATTCTCGTCTTCAGTAAGTCTGAGGCTTCGCTAAAGAAAATTTTTCTTAAACTTGCACGCCGGCTTAAGCCGAACGGTATGCTCTGGGTTTCATGGCCGAAAAAGAGTTCTGGAGTGGCCACCGATCTCATGTTCGAGAATGTTCAGCGCCTTGGTCTGAATGCCGGACTCGTTGATGTGAAGATATGTGCTGTGAATGAGATTTGGTCGGCACTGAAATTTGTCTACCGTTTGAAAGATCGAGCCGTCAAGGGCTAGATTGCTCCGAAGATTACCGTCCCCGACTCACCGCGCGACGTCGTTCATTCGGCATTCCGTAGCCGCCAAAAAAATTCAACCGCAGATTTCCACAGATTCTGAGGAAAACAATGTGGAAATTAGCTATGTCGGTATTGCAAAGTTGTTACAAACTAACACTTACCGCATTTTGCACAACCGAGCGGCGTGGGGACAATCACTTCAGATTCAACGAATTGACCCGTAGCGATGCGTCGGGAAATTGTTTGCGAGTGAGAGAGAAGCGTGGAAACTAAAATTCTGGAGCCGTAATGAAAAAAGAAGATCGACAAGAGTTTCCCGTGAACACCTTAAGAAAGTTTTCCTGATTCACTCGCGAAAAAATCTTTTACTCGTTCCTCGATTTGGCACTTATCTACTAATAGTAGGACCACCAGAATGGTACTCATACTTGTTGGGTGAAACAGTCGGCGAACAGATTCTTGCTAAAGACGGAGTCGGAATTTTTTCGGAGTAATTTTCAACTTTGTGCAGCGCCGATCGTAGACGCAGAGCGAATCAGGAGACGTGAGTGTTTCGAATGTGCGAGGAGATATCCTCTCGTTTAAGAGAAGTTTGCGATTCAAAAAACCGTGATTACGCCGTCGAATAAAAATAAAAATTCAGACGAGTGATATGGACCATCTGAACTCGAAATAGTTGTTGCAAAATCTTTTCGGATATCTATAATGCAGACCCCTCGTTGAAAGCGATTGATTGTCAGGAAGGACGCGAAGAAAGATCAGCGGCTCGAGTTGAGAATTTGCAAGTAGGTTAGACGCTCTTATATATCTCTCGCACGGCCCCCTAAATAACCTGCTTCGATGTATTCAGCTTCTCCTGTTGCAGCGCCCTCCCGGAAGGTAAGTAGCCCCGGCAATCGTAGGCGATAATTTTCCTGGGTTTAGGAATCTTTCGCCGCAGCACTTTCACCGCCAATCGTAATGTTGGCAAGAGATGGGTCGATTAGATCCATCGGTGGATGTGCGTTCTCTTTCAGCGAACTCACTCGAAGTAACCCCAGATAAGTTGATGGAGCGCTGAAAATGACAGACGAGACTTCTGCTACCTGCGAAACGAAAGTGTGTCCGATTTGTGCAAACGCATTGCCTGTTTCCGAGTTTGGAGTTTGCCGAGCTCGAAAAGACGGTAGAAACCTTTACTGCAAAACATGCATTCGAAAGAAAGTTACTGACAGTCGTCGGGCGTTGAAAGAGTACAAGACGGCGCGCAAAAAATACGTTGCGGATGCCGTTTTGGAAACCGCCGAACTGCTGAGTGCCGAAACGGACGCCGTTACCGGTGTTGCTGCTGCACCTTTTTCGAGACTGATCAGCAGGCTATCGCCCGTTGATCGCGTCAAAGACGCTATAAAAAAGGGTGCGCGAACTCAGAAGGAGATTGCGCAGGAAACAAAACTCGGCAAAGACGAAATCGGCGATGCGCTCGCGAATCTGCTGCTTTGGACGCGCGAGATCCGGACTGAAGTACACGACAACACGCGAATGTACTTCGCAAACGAATTAGACTCGCTGGTTCCCGAGGATATTAGCCACCAGATTCCGCGTCGCAAGCGAGACGTACCAAGTTCCTTTAGTGCTTTACAAGGGTTAATGCCGGGCAGGAGTGCTGAAAAAGAACCGGAGAGGCCTGGTGTTTGGGTGGCAGCCTAGCACCACGAGCCTGGCTGGCGGGAGCGCACGGGGGCGCCGATGATGCGGGTTTGAGCGGCCCTTCGGATCTTTTAGGTTGAGATCACATCATCTGCGTCGGTTGCGGTTGTTTTTGCCAAATTAATCCTCAAACGCGTCCAAAACTTCCCGCGCGTGCTCGTCAGGCTTGACCTTCTCAAAAACCTTCTTAATTTTGCCTTTTTCGTCGATGAGAAACGTCGACCTGATTACGCCCATGTAAGTCCGGCCCATGAACTTCTTTTGGCCGTAAACACCATAGGCGTCCGCGATGGCGTGATCTTTATCAGCAAGCAAGGTAAAAGGCAGATCATACTTGGCGGCAAACTTTTGATGAGACTTTGAGCTGTCTGGGGACACACCGAGGACTTTAATCCCGCGTTTCTTGAATTCCGCAAAAGCGTCACGAAAAGAACAGGCTTCTTTGGTGCAACCCGGAGTATCGTCCTTGGGATAAAAATAGAGCACGACCTTTTGACCGCGTAAGTCCTTTAGACGAACAGGCTCGCCTTCGGCATCAGTGGTCGAGAATTGCGGCGCAGACGTACCTTCTTTTTGCATTAGTTATCAATCTCCCGCCAGTTTGTTTAGGTTTCACATTCTAGGCCGGTGGGTGGTTTGAAACAAGAATGGTAAGCAAATGAAAAAGAACACTACAAAGCACTGGATGGTAAAGCAGGAACCGGAGACTTACTCCTGGACTGATTTGGTTAACGATGGGAAGACTGATTGGAGTGGCGTCCGAAACTACCAGGCGAGAAACAACCTCCGCGAGATGAGGGCCGGCGATCGGGTGCTTTTTTATCACTCCGGGAAGGACAAGGCCGTTGTGGGAATTGCTGAAGTTGCCAGGAGTGCTTATCCGGATCCAACCGCGGATGATTCCCAGTGGGTAGCTGTTGACCTGAAACCCGTCAAGCCTTTGAACGCCCCCGTACTGCTGGCGGCGATTCGCTATGATAAGCGTTTGAGTGCGCTGCCTTTGATCAGGCAATCTCAACTTTCAGTAATGCCGCTGACCAGAGATGAGTTCGATGCCATTGTGGGAATGGGCACCGGAAAATCCAGAAGGAAGTCTTGAGGAATATCGGATGTTCAACCAAATTGACTACACGATGGTTATTGTCTCCGATATGGATAGATCAATTGAGTTCTACCGCGACAAGCTCGGCATTCCTCTTAAATTTCAAACGCCTGATTGGACCGAGTTTCAAACTGGCACAACAACCCTGGCGCTGCACGGTGGCGGAGTGTTGAAGGAGGATGGCGGAGGCGATCAGTCGAAATATGCGGGCACATGTTCGATTGGGTTTAACGTCGAGAACGTTGATAAGACTTACGAGGAACTGCAGGCACGCGGCGTGAGGTTTGTCATGCCGCCGATGCAGCGGGAAGGCGAAGGCATCAGGTTAGCAGTCTGTATTGATCCGGATGGCTTGCCCGTCTCGTTTGCCCAAGTCGTCTAGTCGTACGCGTAAGCCTTTAGCCGCGGATTGATGCGGATTAGGACGGATCTGAGAACTATGGCAGCCCGGGCTTCCATCGGTTGCTGATCTGTTTCGTCCGCGTTCACCCGCGGCTTATCTTCTTAATTCGATCTCAATGCGAACTCTTCTTCTGGTATAAACATTCCCACCTAAGCTCCTGATTAAAATCGAACGGAAGGAGGATTGCGATGCGTCTGACAGAGATGGTGTCGTGTTCCGGTTGAGCGGCGAAGCTTAACCCGAGCTTACTCGCTCAGGTCCTGAGCGGGCTACCGAAACAGCCATATGACAAAAATTTGATTGTTGGCTTTGATACAGCCGACGACGCGGGCGTATACCGCCTGCGCGAAGACCTCGCAATTGTCCAAACAGTCGATTTCTTCACCCCAATCGTGGACGACCCGTTTGAGTATGGTCGAATCGCCGCTTTGAACTCGATCAACGACGTCTGGGCGATGGCGGGGACGCCGCTTACCGCGCTGGCAATTACGTGTTTTCCCAAAAAAGGAGTGGATCCGTCGATACTGGGCGAGATCATGCGCGGCGGGCTGGAGACGCTCAACCGTTATGGCGTGACCTTGATCGGCGGACACAGCGTCGACAATCAACAGATCATGTTCGGTTATGCAGTCACGGGCGTGATTGATCCGAACAAGATCGCGACCAACTCAGGCGCGCGGGTTAGTGACGTTATCATTCTGACAAAGCCAATCGGTACCGGAGTAATTTCAACGGGTATTAAGTTTGGCAGGACGAGTCCGGAAATCGCCGCAGCGTCAGTCGGCACAATGCTTACACCCGGAAAGTTTGCGGCTGAGGCGATGCGCGAGTTTGACGTGAAGGGAGCAACGGATGTAACCGGATTTGCGTTGTTGGGTCATGCGTGGGAAATGGCGCGAGCGAGCAACGTAACGATTGAGATTGATGCGCATTCGGTGCCATTGCTGAAGGGTGCTATGGAACTTGCCGCTCAGGGACTTTTGACGAGTGGAGATAAGACTAACCGCGAATATGTCGGCGAAGATATTGAGATTAGTGAAGCTGTCGGGAAAGAACTTGGTCATCTGCTATTCGATCCACAGACTGCAGGCGGGATGCTGATTGCGGTTTCAGCGGGTCGAGCGCAAGCCTTGCTGGATATATTGCGCGAGAACTACCCGGCCGCGGCAGTGATCGGGCGTGTTGCGGATCAAATGGGGCGATCGCTGCGGGTGTTGTGAGTCTCGGATTTCAGATTTCAGATAATTTCAGAATAATAAGGTCAGAATGAGACTTGAGGCCTGAGACGCTCAACGTTTAGGCAACTTGGTATTCGTTGCCTGTTCAGACAGTGCTCAATCGATATTTTGGTTGTGCCCGTGTCTCAGCCAAAGGGTGGCACGCAGCGGCTCAGCAGCGCCTGAAGCACTTTGTCTCCCGCATCCTGCCTCACTACGACAACCTTAGAAACAAACCCGGTGTGAGCCTCGACTTTTGAGGCAAAGCACGCCCCCAACGTATTGCGAAGCGTCACCTTGGGCTGCAGGCCGCCGCGCTGCGTTAGATCACGACGAAACTGCGTCTTTCTCAGACCTTCGCGGTGTCCATTTTCAGATCGTCGCTGCGTGACTTATCATTGCGAACAGACCAGGGAGGATTGTGATGAGTACAACGCTACCCAGAGAAACTCGCGACGCCCAGTCAGATCCTGAAGCAACCTTTCAAAGCGTCGCAGATCTTTACGACTCAGTTCGCGCGCGAACGCTCGAGATCGTCGCGCCGCTCGAAATCGAAGACTATGTAATCCAAACAGCGGAATTCATGAGCCCGCCGCGCTGGCACGTCGGCCATACCTCCTGGTTTTTTGAAACGCTGTTGCAAGCCTACAAACCCGGCTACGAGCCATATTCTGAGAGTTTTCTTTTCTACTTCAACTCCTACTACGAAGGATTTGGCGCGCGCATCGAGCGGCCCAAACGAGGCACCAAGTCACGGCCTACCGTCAACGAAACACTTCAGTACCGCCGCAAAATCGATGACGTGATGACCGATTTTCTTGCGAGCATTAACTCTCACGAGGAGGCCGCAAGGATCCGCGCGCTGGTGCGACTTGGTCTCGAACACGAGATGCAGCACCAGGAGCTGCTGGTCTATGACATCAAGCACTTGCTTTGTGATCAATTCAACACGCCCCTATCCCCTTTGCCGGACAGCAAGTTGAAAGTCGAGGGCATGGCCGAAATCGAGGGCGGTCTTTACTGGCTTGGATATTCGCCCGAGCGGGACCGAGCCTCGGAGGCATTTGCGTTCGACAACGAGAAACCAGCGCACCAGGTCTTTATTCAGGATTACGCAATCGACAAAGCGCCCGTCAGTAACGGCGAGTTTCTGGAGTTCATTCACGCCGGCGGTTATCGGGATTTCCGCTGGTGGTTTTCCGAAGGCTGGGAAGTGGTTAATCGTGAAAGCTGGCTCGGACCCCTTTACTGGGAACTGCACGACGGCCAGTGGCTGATCCGAGACTTTGCCGGCCTGCATCCGGTGGAAAGCAAAGCAAACGAGCCCGTTTCGCACGTCAGTTATTACGAGGCGTCTGCATATGCAAAGTGGGCTGGCAAGCGTTTGCCAACGGAAGCTGAGTGGGAGAAGGCGGCGACTGTGGATGAGCGTGACCAGAAGACGGCTTTTCCGTGGGGTTCGAATGCCATTGAGGGCAACAAGGCGAACTTATTGGAGAACAGCCATTGGGGTGTCACCCCAATCGGTTCTTACCCGGACGGGCAAAGCATGCATGGCTGTCACCAAATGATCGGCGACGTGTGGGAATGGACGACTTCAGATTATGTACCCTACCCGGGGTTCAAATCGGAGTTCGATGAATATAACGACAAGTGGTTTGTGAATCAGAAGGTTTTGCGAGGCGGTTCGTTTGCAACGCCACGGCTTCATATTCGTTCGACGTATCGGAATTTCTTTCACGCGCACGAGCGCTGGATGGTTTCGGGTTTACGTTGCGTGAAAGACGTTTGAGACCCTAAGCGCAGAGTTAATGAGCCTCGCTTACCGTTATCGCTTGATCTATTTTCATGGCAACTATTTTGACCGACATTGAAACGCGCATACTTGGCGCCCTCGTTGAAAAACAGGTAACGACACCCGAGTATTACCCACTCACACTTAATTCGCTTACGCTTGCCTGCAATCAGAAGAACAATCGCAATCCTGTTACTTCCTACGACGAAACCGCGGTGTCACGTGCGCTGGAGACGTTGCGAGAGAAAAACCTCGTGTACGTCTACTACGGCAGCACCAGCCGCGTGCCGAAGTACAAACACGTCATGACCGAAGTTATGCATCTTGGGCCTGCGGAAATGGCGATGATGTGCGTTCTTATGTTGCGCGGAACGCAAACCCCTGGCGAACTACGCGGCAGCGCGTCGAGGCTCTACGAGTTTTCGGGACTGGAAGAAGTTGAACAGACGCTCAATGGTTTGCTGTCCCGCGAACCGGAGGCTCTCGTCGTGCGCTTACCGCGTCAACCCGGTCAAAAGGAAGTCCGCTTTGCTCATCTCTTATCCGGGGAAATCGACCTCGAGGCGTTGGGAGAAGCAGATAACGCCGCGGTTACCGCTACCCCGCGCCGCGGAAGTTCAGAAAGAATTGAGAAACTTGAACAAGAAGTGGTAACGCTCGCCGGAGAAGTTGAGAAACTCCGGATTCAGTTCGAAGAGTTTAAAAAGCAGTTTGAATAGTCGTTGGTGCCCCCTCGATGCTGCACAAACTACATTTCCCCAATCCTCCGCTCGCCCGGTTTGTCGAGAACATTTGGTACGTCGAAAGCTCCGACCCGGAACACAAACGCGAGAAAGTGCTCCCAGACGGTGCGATAGAGTTGATTATTGACCTCGACAGCCGGCCGAAGAAGATCTTTGCTGATGAGTTTGCGACCGATCAGTTTCGTTCCTGTAAGAAGGCATGGATATCCGGTGAAAGAACCCGCTATCTGGTTATCGGAACTGAAAACGCATGCATGGTTGGAATTCGTTTTCGGCCAGGCGGGGCATATCCGTTCTTTCGCTTCCCAATCTCAGAATTGAACGAGGCGGTAATTGAGTTGGATTTAATTTGGGGAGCGTTGGTAAGCGAGATTCGAGACCAGTTGCTTGAGTTGCAGGGGCCGGACGAGCGGATCGCCGCGCTGGAAAAGTTCCTGCTGCGTCAGGCGTTGCGATCGCTGGAGCCGAATCGGACGGTCAGTTTTGCTATCAACCAGCTACAGCACTCGCCCCAGTTTCTGGCGATTCGAGATTTAGCGGGAACCATCGGCATAACGCAAAAACATCTGATTTCGCAGTTTGGGAAAGTGGTGGGATTGCGTCCGAAGAGCTTTGCGCGCGTATGCAAGTTTCAGAAGGTTTTGAGCCTCATCGAGGAACGGAACCAGATTGAGTGGCTGGATATTGCTTATGAATGCGGATATTACGACCAGGCCCACTTCATCAAAGAGTTTCATTCGTTTTCAGGACTGAATCCCTCGGCTTATCTAACGCAACGCGGTGAATACCTAAATTTCGTGCCGATTCAGTAAAGCCAAAGTTCCAAGTTCGAGCCAGACAGGTTAATTTTTTACAATACAGTCGCTCGGTAGTTTGCTAAAACCCACGCTGCTCGGAAGCTCTGAGACCTAAATCTCAGATTTCAAATCGCCCTTTAGGAGTACTGCTGTGGATTTTTCAACCGTCAACTACTTTGCCGTGCTCGCGGCTGCGCTTTCTACTTTCATTCTCGGTGGCCTGTGGTACTCGCCGTTGCTGTTCGGCAGGGCCTGGATGCGCGCAAATGGCTTTTCGCATGATGACGTTCAAGCATTCAGCAAAGCGCGCATGTTCGGCTGGTCGTTCCTCTTTGCGTTGATCATGGCCGCAAATCTGGCGATGTTCCTCAACGCCCCTGACACAAATCTGACGTGGGGAATAGCTGCGGGTCTGCTGGCTGGTTTCGGCTGGGTGGCGTTGGCCATCGGAGTAATAAGCGTATTCGAAAATCGCTCATGGAAATACATTCTGATAAACGGCGGCTATATGATCCTTGCCTTCATGATAATGGGCGCGATCATTGGCGCCTGGCGCTAATTGCTTTGCCGCGAGTCGACTGGCGTGCAACTGCACTACCAGCAATCGCTCCCGTTTCCTTCATATTCTTAGCCTGGCGGAAGGGCCTTCGTGTGAATGAGACCAAGTGAAGAACTTTTAAGGCGAAGCTGGCGGTAAATATCTACCCAAAGTCTTTTGAATCCATTCCCCCAGGAGTTTACTCAATGAAGTGCAATTACGAATCAGACCATCCGGTGACCAACGACGCTTCCAGGGCTGCCACCGGAAAAACGCTTGACCAATGGTTTACCGTGCTGGACAAGACTGATGGACTCAAAAAGGGTCGACGCGCGGTCAATAGCCTTCTCGTCGACCAGAAGGTGGATTTTTGGTGGGCGACCACGATCTCAGTCGAATACGAGAAGCATCACGACGTGCGTAAGAAAGACGGACTTTTTGAGGGTTACTTCATCTGCTCAACCAAGACCATAGCCGCGGCCCCGGATCAAGTTTACGCGGCTTGGACAAAGGGCGACTTACTGGGCAAATGGTTTGGTGAAACCAAGGCTGAGGTGAAGGACGGCGGCAAATTTGAGAGTAAGGACGGTGACCGCGGTACTTACCTGCGCGTGCGCGAAAACAAGGACCTGCGACTGACCTTTGAGAACAAGAACAGCTCGGCGCCTAGTCAGGTGGACGTGCAGTTTCAGGATAAGGGCAAAGGGAAGACCGGTTTACTGGTGAATCACTCGAGGATCCAGACCCGTGCCGAAGCCGACGGTTTGCGCAATGCGTGGGCTGAAGCACTCACCCGGCTGAAAACTCATTGCGAGGGTTGAGTCTCGGGTTTGTCTCTGTTCGACAACTGACCGCCTTCCAGTTGTGGGCCGCTGTTTCATGTGTGCAATTCCCCGCCTCTCCGGTTATAATCCTCGTCCCTATGAAGCTCGAGATTTTCCATCCAGCTGTGGCGAGTTGGTTCGCTAAAGCTTTCCCTGCCGCCACCATTCCGCAAGAGCAAGCCTGGCCTGCAATCAAGTCTCAGCGCAACATCCTGATTGCTGCTCCGACCGGTTCGGGTAAGACGCTTGCGGCTTTCCTTTCCGCCATCGATGATCTCGTGCTACTCGGCGTTGCGGGCAAGCTCGACGACACCACACAAGTAATTTACGTCTCACCGCTAAAAGCCCTCAGCAACGACATCCAGGCGAACCTGCAAATTCCACTCGAGGGGATTCAGCAGGAACTCAAGGCTCTGGGACTCCCTGATGTAAATATCCGCACTTTCGTTCGGACTGGCGACACGCCCGCAGCTGACCGAACGGCGATGACTAAACGACCGCCGCACATTGTCGTTACCACCCCTGAATCACTCTACATCCTGCTGACGAGCGATGGCGGGCGGCGTATGCTCCAGACTGCGCACACTCTGATCCTTGATGAAATCCACGCGGTGGTTGGCGATAAGCGCGGCTCACATCTGGCACTTTCGGTTGAGCGACTAGAAAAACTGGTCGCTCAGTATCAACTTGCAAAAACGACTGCGCACGCCGAGGAACGGCAAGGTGAATTGCTGCCAAGCGATGCCGCTCAGCAGGAACCGCCACGTAAGCTAACCCGCATCGGACTTTCCGCGACCCAGCGACCGATTGAAGAGGTCGCGCGGTTTCTGGTTGGCACGCATAACATCTCGACGGATGGCTCAGCTGATTGCGTAATTGTCGACACCGGCCATGTGCGACGTTTGGATCTGGCGATCGAAGTTCCCGAATCGCCCTTGCAGGCTGTGATGTCGGGCGAGGTTTGGGAGGAGATTTATGACCGCATCACGCAACTGATTCGCGAACACAAGACCACGCTGATTTTCGTCAATACGCGCCGGCTGGCCGAGCGCGTCGCCCGCCATCTCGGCGAACGCATCGGTGACGAGAATATTGCGGCACATCACGGCAGTCTGGCTCGCGAACAGCGTTTGGCTGCCGAACAAAGGCTGAAAGCCGGCGAGTTGAGTGCCCTGGTGGCGACGGCTTCGCTCGAGCTGGGAATCGACATCGGGGACGTAAATCTGGTTTGCCAAATTGGTTCGACGCGCTCAATCGCGAGTTTCCTGCAACGCGTAGGTCGCTCGAATCACACGGTCGCAGGCTTTCCCAAGGGCAGGATTTTCCCACTATCGCGAGACGAGTTGGTTGAGTGTGCTTCCTTACTCGATGCTGTCCGGCGTGGCGAGTTGGATCGACTGGCAATTCCAGAGCAGCCGCTCGACATCCTTGCGCAACAGATAGTCGCGACCGTTGCTCCTGAGGAATGGTCTGAAGACGAGCTTTTCGCAGTGATGCGTGGGGCGTATCCCTATCGCAATCTGAAACGAGACGACTTTGATTCGGTTGTCCGAATGTTGGCGGAGGGTTTTTCCACCAAGCGTGGACGCCGGTCAACCTACCTGCATCACGACGCGGTGAATCACCGTTTGCGTGGACGGCGGGGAGCGCGGCTGGCGGCGATTACTTCAGGTGGCGCCATTCCCGACACTGCGGATTATGCGGTAGTCCTTGAACCGAGCGGCCTTGTAATTGGTAGTGTCAACGAAGACTTCGCCATCGAGAGTCTGCAAGGCGACATTTTTCAGTTGGGTAACACGTCCTGGAGAGTCTTGCGCGTCGAGCAGGGGAAAGTGCGTGTCGAGGACGCACACGGTCAGCCGCCGTCAATCCCGTTTTGGTTAGGTGAGGCGCCGGCGCGTACGCACGAGTTGTCAGCGGCAGTCTCTCGTTTGCGGGACGAGGTGGCGAATCGAATCGTCCCCACTTCCGAATCCAGGGCCCAAAGTGTTGAGCCAAAAGGTGACGACGATGCCGGCGAGGACGTTCCGTCGAGGCTGGTGCTCGAAGATGCGATTGTTTGGTTGGTAGATCAGGTGGGAATTTCCCGTGCTGGCGCTGAGCAGATTGTTGAGTACCTGGCAGCGGCCAAGGCTGCGCTTGGCGTGATGCCCACGCTCGACAATCTCGTTTTGGAGCGATTCTTCGACGACAGTGGGAGCATGCAACTGGTAGTGCATTCGCCGTTCGGCAGTCGCCTGAATCGTGCCTGGGGATTAGCGCTGCGAAAGCGATTCTGCCGCAAGTTCAATTTCGAATTGCAGGCTGCGGCAACCGAGGACGCGATCGTCCTTTCGCTTGGTCCGACACACAGTTTTCCGCTCGAAGACGTCTTTCACTATCTCAACTCGAAGACTGTTCGGGAGTTGCTGTGTCAGGCGTTGTTGGATGCGCCGATGTGGAACATCCGCTGGCGCTGGAACGTGACGCGAGCGCTCGCCGTGTTGCGCCGACGCGGGGGCAAGAAGATTCCTGCGCAACTGCAAAGAATGGATGCTGAGGATCTTTTGACTGCGGTGTTTCCCGACCAGGTCGCGTGTGCGGAAAACCTCACCGGCCAGCGAGAGATTCCAACTCATCCTCTGGTCGATCAGACCGTGCGCGATTGTTTGGAAGAAGCGATGGACGTGGAAGCGCTCGAGGCCTTGCTGGGCGCGATTGAACGGAACGAGAAGAACTTGTTCGCGCGTGATCTGGTTGAGGCTTCACCCCTGGCGGCTGAAATCCTCAACGCTCGTCCATATGCCTACCTCGACGATGCGCCCCTGGAAGAACGGCGCACGCGTGCGGTTTACCAACGCCGATGGCTGGATCCGCAAACTGCTTCTGACATGGGTAAGCTCGACCGGGGCGCGATCGATCGTGTGCGCGAAGAAGTTTGGCCCGACCCTCGAAATGCCGATGAACTTCACGATGCGCTGGTTGAGTTGGGGTTCCTGACGACCAGCGAGGGTGAGCAGTGGCACGAGTTTTTCAGTGAGTTGATTAGTGAAAACCGCGCAGCCTTGCTTACGTCTGCCTCCGGCCCGATTTCACTGGAAACAAATCAGGCGAATGCGGGGAGCGCGGACGGCCCGTCCGCCCGGGTGCTGGAGAGGGATCCTGGGTCACCGGAAGCTACAAAGGGACGCCTCTACAAGTATGTCGCCGCTGAGCGTCTACCGCAGCTGCATGCCGTGTATCCAGGTGTGGTTACCGATCCGCCGATTAAGGCGCCCGAAAATCTCGCCGCGGTCCCCTGGACATTCGAAACTGCCCTGGTTGAACTGGTTCGCGGACGACTCGAAGGACTCGGTCCGGTGACCGTCGCTCAGCTCGCGAGTTCGTTTGCCTTAACAACCAATGAGATCGAAGGAGCGCTCCTGAGACTCGAAGCCGAAGGCTTTGTGATACGCGGACGGTTCACACCCGACACTGAGCAAACGGAGTGGTGCGCGCGCCGTTTGCTCGCGCGTATTCACAGTTACACGCTGAATCGTTTGCGGCAGGAAATTGAGCCGGTTACTTCCGCGGATTTTATTCGCTTCCTTTTGTCCTGGCACAAGGTTGCGCCTGAACACCAGATGGAAGGGCCCGAAAGTATGCGGGCCATCATCGAGCAGTTGGAAGGCTTTGAAGCTCCGGCGGCGGCCTGGGAGGGCGAGATCTTTCCAGCTCGTTTGATCGAATACGATCCGGCGTGGCTGGATGCGTTGTGTCTGTCGGGCGAAGTGATGTGGGCGCGCCTCTCGCCGCCCGCGCAACAGAAGCACGGCGATGTGAAACGTGGTTCGGGTCCGGTGCGCACTACCCCGATTGCCTTGATCAGTCGTAAGAATTTCGCACTGTTCAACTCGCTATTTCCGACGCGGACTGACGAGCTGACTTTTTCGACAGTCACGCAGTCGGTCTATGAGTATCTTGTGAATCGCGGTGCGTCTTTCTTCACCGACATTGTTGAAGGGACGAAGCTTTTGCGCAGTCAGGTGGAGGAGTCGTTGGCCGAGCTGGTGGCGCAAGGGTTGGTCATTTCGGACAGTTTCACCGGCTTGCGCGCGCTGCTAACACCCGCGCATCGCAAAACCCAGGCAGGAGCCAAACGTCGTCATCGCGAACCGGTGTATGACATGGCGAGCGCCGGTCGCTGGTCAATCATTCAACGCAGTGGCAGCCCAGGTGTCTCGCCTGCCAGTGGGGGCAGCACGACTCTCGAATCAGCCGAGCACGCCGAGAAGATCGCGCGCCTGTTGCTGAAACGCTATGGCGTAGTTTTCAAGCGTTTGCTCGAACGCGAAGGGTTGCTTATTCCATGGCGAGTTCTTCTGCGCATCTATCACCGGTTGGAAGCGCGCGGTGAGATTCGCGGGGGACGATTTGTGGCGGGCATCTCAGGTGAACAGTTTGCCTTGCCGGAAGCGATTGGAATGTTGCGCGCAATTCGCCGCGCGCGGGTCGGAACGGCGGAATTGAATCGGCCAGACATCAGATCCTCGGCTATGTCGGGCGATCTGCACGCGGTTTCGACTCAGGCTGAGAGTTTGATCTCGATCAGCGCAGCAGATCCTCTGAACCTGGCCGGCATCATCACACCCGGCAGTCGCATCACCGCGCACACATCGAATCGAGTTCTCTATCACAACGGTGAGCCCATTGCCGTCCTGGAAGCGGGTGACACAAAGTTCCTGGTGGAGTTGGCCCGCGCGATGGAGTGGAAAGCGAAAGCTGCACTGATTCGAAAAGCAACGCCACCACAGTTGCGAACGTATCTGAGACGACCTGCCTGATGGGGGAAGAAATTCACAGCCGACGCAGATGTCACAGATTCCAGCGATTAGGACGAACTGATGGAGTATGGCGCAATCCTAAGCGAGCAACGAGACGAACGACACTCCACTAATTCAGTTTGTGGTGCTCTGCCAAATCTGCGTAATCTGTGGATCGCACAAAACTTCCGATTGACCGAATTATGAATCCACCTCTGGAGTCCGCTTATGCCTGAACCAAATCACGTTACCACTAACGCGGGTGATCAACTGTTGCTCGTCGGCACGATGAAGGGCGCCTTTGTACTGCGTTCCGATGACGAAAGAAACGATTGGGAAGTTGGTGGCCCATACTTTCCCGGCCGTGCGATCTATGCGATGGCTTATGACAATCGCAATGGACGCAAGCGATTGTGGGCCGCGGTTAACAGCTCGTTCTGGGGCTCTTATCTGAGTTCATCGGATGATTTTGGTAAGACCTGGACCGAACCGGAAACTTATGGTGTTAAGTTCCCTGAGGACGCTGAGTTGTCAGTGAAACAAATCTGGCAGCTTGTCACCGGAAATGCCGACCAGCCTGACACCCTCTTTTGTGGCGTCGAGCCCGCCGCGCTTTTTAGATCGGACGATGCCGGCGAAACCTGGGTCTTAGTCAAGGGCCTTCACGATCATCCGCACCGTCCGCAATGGCAACCGGGTGGCGGTGGACTTTGCCTTCATACAATTTTGCCGGACCCAAACAACAAAGCGAGAATCCATATTGCGATTTCTACCGGCGGTGTTTACCGAACCGATGACGGTGGCGCCAGTTGGCAGCCGCGCAACGTTGGCGTGCGCGCGCAGTTTCTGCCGCCAGACATGCGCTACCCTGAGTTTGGCCAGTGTGTCCACAAGATTGTCAGCCATCCGAGTAATCCGAACCGCCTGTTCCTGCAGAACCACTGGGGACTGTACAAGAGCGACGATGGCGCCGACTCGTGGAGCGACATCGCTAACGGGGTGCCTTCCGATTTCGGCTTTGCACTCGACATAGATCCCAACGAACCTAACACCGCATATATCATTCCGCTTGAGTCGGACGAGTTTCGCTGTACTCCGGAAGCGAAGCTGCGCGTCTATCGTACGCAGAATGCAGGCGAGTCGTGGGAGCCCCTGATGAATGGCTTACCGCAGGAGAACGCGTTCGAAACCGTTTTGCGTGACGGCATGTCCACGGACGACATGGATCCAACCGGCATCTATTTCGGCACGCGCAACGGGAAGCTTTTTGGTTCAAGCGATGCCGGAGCTTCATGGCAGACGATCGAAGAAGGCCTGCCGCAAGTAGTCTGCGTGAAAACGGCGAGGGTGTGAGGAATCTTGGTGAGAATTTGAGACGTAAAATGAACTTATCCAAGGTGATCGTCACTTTTCTGGTCTTCGTTGTTGCTGGTACGCTGGTGGCTGCGCAGGAGAAGGCGGAACCGGAATTCAAGCTGATTGAATTTCATATGGCGCTCTTGAAGCTCGGGCCAAAGGCCAGCGAAACCGATACGGATGAAGGGAAGAAAGTTCACCTGGCAGCAAGTGTTGACGAAGTTTCAAGTTTCAAGTTTCGAGTTTCAAGTTCCTCTAATGGTGCTGAATCCTGACGTTACCAAACTAGAAACTCGAAACTAGAAACTCGAAAGTTCCTATGCTCACCTTCTGCATCGCAGGCTTTTTAACCGATTTCACAGATGGCGAACGCCAGATTCAGATTGAGCCGGCGTCGGCGACCCTTGATGCGGCACTGAAACAGCTTTGGGCGTTGCACGTGGGTCTGCGAGATCGAGTGGTCAACGAACAGGGTCAGATCCGGCAGCATGTAAATATTTTTTTGAACAACGAGAATGTAAGACGGCTCAACGTACTTGAAACGGCAGTAAAGGACGGAGACGAGATTACGATTCTGCCGTCGGTGAGTGGCGGAAAGGAAGTGCTGAGTGATGAGTACTGAAGTGCTGAGTACTGAGTGCTGAGTCCCGATGACCTGAATGGTTTCAGGTTTGAGTTCTGTCTGGTAGCCTTACCGAAATTAAGAAGCACTTGGAACTCAGTACTCAGCACTCAGTACTGTCTTCAGAACTCAGTACTGTCTTCAGCAATCAGCACCTAGAAATCAGTACTCGGCACTCAAATGAAATAGCGAGGGATACAATGAAAGCTGTTTGGAATGACGCCACGCTTGCTGAGAGTGACAAAACGGTGGTGGTAGAGGGCAACCATTACTTCCCACCCGACTCAATCAACAAAGAATTTTTCCGGCCTAGTAAAACGCATACGACCTGTCCCTGGAAAGGTGAGGCGAGCTATTACGACGTTGTCGTCGATGGCGAGACCAACAAGGATGCCGCGTGGTACTACGCGGAAACAAAATCGGCTGCGGACGAGATTAGGGGATATGTCGCGTTCTGGCGGGGGGTTAGAGTGGGCGAGTAGAGGTTGGACGTCAGATGCTGGATGCTGGAACTCAATCCCAAGTTATTAACATCCAGCATCTGACATCCGGTAGCTGGTTTGAATCCCGGAACAGTTGACATCGACACGCCGTATAAATCACCGCCATGTACTGTCCCACCTGTGGTTCGGAGGAACGTCAACTTAGCCAATACTGCCGGTCGTGCGGTACCGATCTGCGTACCGTCCGGGTCACGCTTGAACGCCCCGATGTGGTCACGGCGTCGGCGGTTACTGCTCGAGACCATATCAGCCGCGCTATCGCAGACAAAATTCGCGAGGCTCAGTCGGCGAGTGAACTTCATAAAGTTGCCGAAGACGTTCTGCCGGAGATTGAGAAATTCCTGGAGTCACCAGAAGAAAGACGACTCCGGCGAGTGCGCGCAGGCGTCATCATGGCGTTTATCGGCATTGGCGCAACGCTGGGAGGAGTAATTGCCAGCCTTCAGGATCCAAGTCTGATGGTCCTGGTCTTTCCCGGTGCGATCGCCCTCTTCATCGGATTGGCTATGATAATCAATGGCCTGATGTTTACGATTCCGAAGAAGGGACTGCCGAACCGCTCCACCGGTGACTTTGTGCCGCCGCAACTGGACGCAACCCGAAATCAGGGAACGCTGGATACCGCCGATTTTTCGCCCGACCAGAGTTTATCTGCCGCAGCAGAACGCCGGCCACGGCCCGACTCAGTGACCGAGCACACGACTAAGCATCTTGCCGACAGGCAATGACTTCCCGGACTTACAAGTTCAAGGCTGAACATCAAGCAGTGGACGCTCGTGGATGAGTTATCAAGAAGGATCCCCTGAGTTTTAGATTGCCTAAGATGAAAAATCCCGGATGTCCTTGAACGGTGTCTCGTTGTCGGTGAAATCGGGTCGATAGTAATGCGCGGCGCCGTCATACTCCTGCATCCAGCCTTCATCCATATTCAAGTCTTCAAGTGCTGAAATCGCCCGCAGCCACTCGTTCTCTGTTATTCGTCGAGAGAGCAGAAGGTAACGCTGGTTTGAACTCGCCTGGTGAATCGGATAGTACTGGGCCATCAGCGAGATCGTCACGCGAGGACTAAGTTCGTCTCTGATCCATGCGAGAGATTCGCGAACTCCCGCAATGTCGTTCGGCAGCACCAGCAGCCGAATTACCAGGCCGCGCTTGAGCAATCCGCTTTCATCAAACACAAGTTCAGCGCCGGTTTGCCGGTACATCTCTTTAATCGCCTGGCGCGCGTGTAGCTTGTAATCCCTGACTTTCGAATATGTGTAGCCGGCTTCACTCTCGGCGTACTTCAAATCCGGAAGATAGACATCAACTACACCATCGAGCAGTCGTAAGACTTCGACCGAGTCGTATGAGTTTGTGTTGTAGACGATGGGAAGTTTTAGGCCTTGTTCGGCAGCGAGCAGAATCGCACGCGCCATTTGCGGGGCAAAGTGCGTCGGTGAAACGAAGTTGATGTTATGACAGCCGCGTTCCTGCAGTTCCAACATCATCTCCGCCAAGCGCTCGTGAGTAACTTCGTTCCGCAATTGCTCTTTGTGTGTTTGTGAAATCTGATAATTCTGACAATAGACACAACGAAGGTTGCAATTACCAAAGAAGATGTTGCCGGCGCCGCGAGTGCCGGCGAGCGGTGGCTCTTCGCCAAAGTGTGGGGTGTAGGAAGAAACAATCGGCAGCCGGCCGGAATAGCAGGCAGCGAGTTCGTTGGCCATGCGATTGTTCAGGCAGTCGCGTGGGCAGACGGTGCAGCGTTCCAGAAGCTTCTCGAGCGCGTCGACACGAAGCGGTAGTTCACCGGCGGCGAGAAGTTTTAAGTAAGAAGGTTGCATTGTCAGCCATCAGGACTATGGGTGTCTGCGAAAGTGTACGAAGTGCGGTTTGTGCTGTTCGACAATCTCTGCTGGGGCGATGCGCCTGGTCTGTCGCCAGATAAAATCCATCTCCATGTGGATTGTGCTGAGCGCCAGGCGAGCCTCGAAGATGAGGAGCATGCTGCCGTAAAAAAGAAACAGAGCGCCGGTGAGACCCAGCACAACCGGAAGCAGCGGGTAGCGCCCGGTGATCGCCACGATCCCAATTGCCACACTGGTAGCCACGAACATTCCCAGCCCCAGATAAAAAGTCACCATGGAACGTTGCAGGATGCGCGCCCGGCTGGTCAATTTGTCGAGTTGCTCGAAAATAATTGCTTGCCGTTCCTTCGCGCTCTCGGCATTGGCTGCCTTCTCAGCAATCTCTTCCAACTTGTCGGACAAAGCTCGCACGCGGTCCACCACTCTGCCCAAACGCGCGGAGGTGGACAGGATCATGCTGCCACAGGCGGAGATCAACACTGCCGGCGTAATCATCGCCGTGAGGACGCCAATCGCTGTCGACATCTGCTCCATTGTGCTGGCCGTTGAGAAACTCGGATGAGTCGGATCGTAAAGTCAGAGTATTTATAGAGGCAGAACACGTCTTGGAGCAACCGGAGTTCCTGGTTCTCCTTCGGGCTACGACGCATGGTCACACTAAGCCTTCGGCGAAGTTCCCGAGCTGGTTCTTGTGCAAAGGCTTGACTGCCTCGTCCTCAAATCATTACTTTTCCTGCCACCTATGCGTCTTTGGCTATCGAGAAGTGGCGAAGTGCCCTTGCGCGAGCAGCTTGTCACGCAGATCGTGCTCGGCATCGCCAGTAACGATCTCGCTGCCGGGGAACGCTTGCCGAGCACGCGCGAACTTGCTCGACGCTACCAGATTCATTCCAACACAGTCAGCGCCGCTTATCGCGAACTAGCTAAACGTGGTTGGGTTGAGTTTCGCCGCGGCAGCGGTGTCTACATTAAGGCTCGCATTGGAAGTAAAGCGTTGGAACCGGGTCAGGATCTCGATGAGTTGATCGCCGTCTTCTTCCGAAATGTGCACGCGAGGGGTTATTCACTCGCGGACATCCATGCCGGCTTGAAGCGTTGGTCCTCGGCCCAGCCTCCGGACCATTTTCTGTTGATTGAACCCGACGTCGAATTAAGGCGAATTCTGGTTGCGGAGATTGCGGAAGCTACCGGCCGGCGCATAGTGGGGTCAGATATTGTGGATCTGGATCGCGACGGTCGGTTGACTGGAGCCGTTCCGGTTGCCCTGCAAACCCAAACTGAAAAGATCATATCGTTCCTGCCACGCGGGTTAGATCTCCTGGCGCTCAGTTCACAATCCGTTCCTGGGTCGATGAGTGGACAGAGGCCTCCGCCTAATGATGCGCTAATCGCTATCGTCTCGCGCTCGTGATCTTTGCTTTGCACTTTGGTCTTTAGACCAATGGCCAAAGACCAGGCTTCCAGGATCGCTGACCAAGGTCCAACATCCAACCTCTACTTCGTTTTTTCCACCGCAAGCGTTCGCACGTAGTTCACAACGTGCCAGCGTTCTTCTTCCGTTAACTGCTTCTCGCGGCCCGGCATGATCCCCGGGATGCCGAGCGTAACCTTCCAGAAAATCTCGCCGTCAGTAATCTCGGTCATCCGTTCCCTGTTCGATAGGTTAGCGGGTTTACGTCGCAGCCTTGGTAAATTCTCTTCATTTCCCGCCCCGGATTCGCCATGACAGAAAACGCAGTTTCCTTTGCGAGTCAGGTAGAGCTCTTTTCCCTTCGCGATAGATTCCTCAGACGTGGCAATCGGGTTCATGGTTTTGTCGGCGTCGACAGGCAACTCCCATTTCAGCTTGGAAAAGTCCTGATCAGCCGGCGCTTGAATTCCGCGTGGAGCATCCATCCTCGGAGACATAATTCCCTTGGGAGCACTCGGCGGCGGATCCGGCTGGTTTCTGTTTGTCGCAGACTTAGGGGCTTCCTGACTTGGGCTTTGGCCGGCAGACTGAAGGGCCAGGACCATCAGGATTACAGCTACCGGGAGTAGAAGAGCGGTAAGTTTATCGAGCCGGATCATGGTGCAAACTCCTTTGGTTCGTTGTCGCTCTGAAGTCAGTATCAACTACTTCTGCGCTTACGCCTTACGGGCGCTCTCTTCTTTGCCGGCGTAGTTGATTTCATTGGCGCGGTCTCTTCTTTCCTGGGCGCAGTCTGGGTTTTGATGAAATCCAGGATCATCTGCGGCGGAACGTCTGCGCGCAATACGACTTCGCTGTCTTCTGCCGTAAGCGTGAGCGTTTTCAAAGCCGCCTGCGCAGTGGGTTCGGGAAAGGATTGCGCATGCACCAGCAGTCCGGAAAGCAGGTTCTTCATGATCTTTGCCGTATCCGGATTGTCAGCATTCATTGAGCCGCGCAAAACGAAGTTCGCGGCATCCATAGTTATGGCAACGTAGAAGTCACCCAGTTGCGATTCGCAACGCGCAGCACGCTCGGCGGCTTCCGTTCCGCGCATGCCAAAGCTTTTTGCGAAAGCGCTCCACGGCGAACCAGCGGCGCTGACCAGCGCGTTCGGATCGCGCAGCAGGGAATTCAAACTCTCACTCGAGATGCGTCCCGTTCCTCCTTCCGCATCAATAGCAGCTTTCAGATACCCGGGACTTCCCAGGGCCAGCGTTGTCGCGTTCAGTGCAACTACGCCGAGTTCCGCGAACGACTGCAGAATCGGGTTCTTTTCCGCTTCTTTGGCAATCGGGTCGATTGTCATCAAGTTGAGCGTCTTTGCCCCGTAGGTTTCCTCCCGCAGCTTCCCACCCGAGGCGAGTTTGGCCAGTGTCAGCAGCGACTCGGCGTTGAAGTCGCCGCCGGCAACAGCCATCACTTCGGGTGGGTTAAAGCCGAGGTCAACAGCTGGCTTGCGGAACCGCACGGCAAGTACAACATACTCGACCTTCGAAGGATCGATTCCGGCGTTTAGTCTTATCTCTTCAAACGCTTGTCGCATGATGGCCAGATCTTTTGCCGGCATTAGCCTGGGCGCAGCTTGGTTGAGAATTCGCTGCGGGTTGAAGTAGATGAGGGTTTCGGCTTCAGGAAGAGTGGCAAGCGAGTTAAGCGCTGACTGGGTCGCCGCCGCCCCTGTAGACGGAGTGGTGCTGGGCGCACTTAGCGTGGCCTGCGCCATGGCGGTCGTGCTGAGTACAAGTAAGATCAGTATCAATCCGAGCGGTTGAGCGTATTTCTTCAAGGGGGAACCCTCCATTCAAGGTTTAGAGCGGCGATATATTCACACAGATGCGAGCCGCACGTCACGATATTAGTTGAAGTTGAGTTAACCCAGCCGGAGGCTTCAGTTGTTACATCGTGAAAAGCGGCGGTCCCAGCCAACATCTTCGAAGGTTGAGCACCTTCACCCTCAAGGAATCGTCTCAGATAGTCTTGAGGTGTTTAGCGGTGAAATCGTTCTCGACATTGCCGGTATTAAGAGTGGTTGCGGGTTCAAAGAGAAGTACGTGACATTCCTCATCAGCCACTGGACGATGCTCGATACCGCGAGGAACAACGATCATTTCGCCTTCTTCCAACCAGATCTCGCGATCTGGCTCACTCTTTGATTCGCGATACTCCATTCGAAAGCGCCCTTTCACAACCAGGAATAGTTCATCCTCAATGTCATGGTGGTGCCAGGTAAATGGGCCTTTGAACTTCACCACTTTGATCTGCTGTTGATTTAACTCGGCGACGATTTTCGGACTCCAGTAATCGTCGAATAAAGAGAGCTTCTGAGAGAGATTGATCTTTTCCATGGCTTTCCTGAGCGGTGGTAGTTGTGCGTGGTCCGTTGCCTTCTCCAATGACTGATCACTCTTCACTATCAACGAACAACTGACTTCGCTTCCTTTATTTCAACGTCATCAACGCGGCCATTGTTTCGATGCCGTCCCATAGATTCCGGATGCGGATATTCTCGTTCTCGGCGTGTTGGTTGTTGTCATAGTTTGCAATCGGCACCGTGATCGTCACTGTGCGCAGATTTTCACTAATGATTGATAAGGGCAGACTGCCGCCCGCCGTTGGCAGCGTTACTACTGCTTCGTTGGTAGTCGCCTGGACCGCCTCGATCACTGCCTGGGACAGCGGCAAGTCCATTGGCGTGCGTTCCGCGTTATAGCCGCCCGAGCGATGGATCACTTTTGCGATCAAGGGATACTTCAAGCGTTCTTCGCCAGTTGGTTCGCGGTCGAGAACGTAAAAGCCCTGCTTGCGAACGTGAGCTGAGAGTTTCTCAAACTGGCGCTGGTAGTCGTTGCCTCTTACCAAACGCAGATCGAGCACGGCGGTCGCTGTTGCAGGGATTATGTTTCGCGCCAGCGCGCCCACGTCGCCACTGCTCATTCCGTTGATGTTAAGGGAAGGCTCAGCGATCAGTTCGAGCAAGGTCTTTCCCGGGTTTTCAGTACGTGACAATCCAAGTTGCGTCATTAGTTCGTCATCGTTCGCTGGGGCGGCGGCGATCGCCTGGCGCTCAGCTTCACCCAGCGGCGCCGCGTCGTCATACCATCCATGAATTTTCACTCGTCCGGCGTCATCCTTCATCGAACTCAACAGCTTTACCAAAATCATCGCCGGATTTGGAGACCAATTTCCATAATGACCGCTGTGCAGTGGACGCTGCGCGCCATATACCGTGATGTCGACATTAGTATCGCCGCGGACTCCGAAGACAACCTGCTTGCGTCCGGACTGATGTACAGGTCCATCGCAAATTAACCATGCGTCAGCTGCGAGCAAGTCTTTGTTCGCCTGAATGATCTCGGCAATATGGGGTGACCCCGCTTCCTCTTCGCCCTCAAAGAAGAATTTCAGGTTTGAGGTTGGAGTGATGCCACTCTTTCGCAACGCCTCGACCGCAGCGAGGATAGCCATCACCCCGGCCTTGTCATCCGAGGCCGAGCGGGCATACAAACGCCATTCGGGGTTGATAGGGTTCGAGGGCGCTGGGAGCATCACGTTGGCCCCGCCCTTTTCCAGAGCCGCGGAACGAAATATGGGTTGCCATGGCAAGCTGCCGGTCCAATGCTTTGGATCGGTGGGCTGTCCATCGTAATGCGCGTACAACACAACCGTTCGCTTCACTCCTGGAACAATCCATTCGCCGTAAACTGCCGGCGGAGCTTTGGGATTTTTGGCTTTCAAGAGGCGCGGATTAAGATCTCGACGCTTCATCATTTGGGTGAGATAGTCCGCGTTTCGCAGAATGTTCTCGGTGTCCGAGGCGACGTTCGGAAGCGCAAGAAACTCGACGAACTCCTGGAGTATCCGATGCTCGTTTGCCTGGCGAAAGGTTCGAATTGAAGATTGTGCCGTAGTCGAAAAAGGCAGAATCAGGAGCAGTATCAGCAGTGTGGCTGGCTTCATGTCTTTTTGATGGTTAGTCAGTGGCGGCTCCGCCGCATTCATTGCGGTAGGCCTTTGGCCTACCGAGACCGTTGCATTTGTCAGAGACTATGCCTCTGAGTCCTTTCGAAGGCGTAGCCCGTTTGTGGAAAGCAATGGCGGTAAGCCAGGGGCTTACCGTAGAGGGGTGACAAAAGCCGCAGTTGATGCACCTACTTCAGAATTTCGTCAGTCTCAGCAGCTTGTTGATTGGCGTTGACATGAATCTGGCCCGAGGCGGAGCTGATAAAGAAATGACGTCCCGCGCGGCCACCTGTTCTATCGGGGTCGGCCGTGCACGTGTAACCGCCGGCTGCCGCGTTACCTTCAAATCCAGCACGTAATCTCTGATGGGCTTGTTCATCGAAAAGCGCCCATCCAGATAACCGCCTTTGGTCAAATGCTCGAGCGTCCCATACCCGCCGGCATTACTCCCACTGTAGGCCTGCTGCGCCAGCGAAATTGCGCGTAGGTATGAGATTACAACTGCTTCATCGGCGCGCGCGAGAGACTGTTGCACTCCGGAGGTGTACTGCTGGCAGGAAACGCTCGTTAGACAAATGAGCAACACAGCTAGCCAAATGTGCAACTCGGACGATCTCAAGAGATTCAAAACTTTCTACTCCTCTACCGCATGTCTCTCAGACTCTTGATCTCACGATAACGAAAGCAACCATAGTCATGATCGTTGACTATGCCGACGGCCTGCATGAACGAATAGCAGATCGTTGAGCCCACGAACTTGAATCCCCGTTTTAGAAGATCCCTGCTGAACTGATCCGATAAAGGAGTACTTGCGACGATTGCCGAGCCGCGTTTTCGGTTGATTGTTTGGGCATCAGCAAAAGACCACGCGTAACTATCAAACGACCCCAACTCGCGTTGGACTGCCAGAAAAGATTTTGCGTTTTGAATTGCGGCAGCAACCTTCAAACGATTTCGGACGATACCTTCGTTGTTGAGCAGTTCCGCGACTTTGCGTTCGTCGTAACTGGCGACCTTGCTCGGATCAAATTTATCGAACGCAGCGCGATAAGCCGAGCGCTTTTTTAGGATTATCTCCCAGCTCAGCCCTGCCTGGGCGCCTTCGAGAATGAGAAACTCAAACAGGCCGCGATCGTCATGCAACGGCACGCCCCATTCGGTGTCGTGGTAGTCAATTGACAGATCCGATCTGGCCCAGGAGCACCGCTTCCGCATGCGGGCCATGTTATCAGGTTTTCGAGGGTAGTTGTCTGCTGGAAAATCAGTTAGCGCTGATCACGGGTTGCGCGGCTCAGAAAGAGGCAAACAGTTCAGCCTGCCATCTCTCATAAATGAGTTTTCAGATCGGTGTTATCCGTGTATCCGCGGCTAATTCTCGTTCTTGCCCAAACGGCCCGCTAAACTCGCTACGATCGTTATCAGTTCATTTGCCTCTACTGGTTTCGGCACGTGAGTGTTGTATCCGGACAGGATTGCTCGCATCCGATCCTGCACGCGAGCGTACGCTGTGAGGGCTACTGACGGTATCCGTTTTTGTTCGCCGGCCTCGGACCTCCTGACCTGACGCATCAGTTCGTACCCGTCCATGTCAGGCATACCAATATCGGCGATCAATACATCGAAATCGTTCTGCTCGAGTGCCGCCAACGCCGCTCTGGCGTTGTTGAAGCTCTTAACGCTGGCGCCGTGTTGGGTCAACTCCATCGCGATCAGATCCAGTGCATCGTTCTCGTCGTCAACGACGATGATTCTCACACCTTCCAGATTCGCGATCTCAGTTTCCGATTCGCCGAAAACGGAAGCTGCCTGGGCCAGGATCTCAGGATTCAATTCACCCGTTGGCAGTGGAAGTCGCACCGTGAAGACGGCACCGGATTGACGCGGACGATTGTCGGCGGTAATTAATCCCCCATGCAGTTCAACGAGATGACGAACGATGGCAAGGCCCAGTCCCAGACCGCCATATGTTCGAGTGGTCGATCCATCAGCTTGCCTGAATCGCTCAAACACATGTGGCAGAAACGCCCGGCCGATCCCAGGTCCACTATCGCTTACCTGAATCAACACGTGACGTTCAGTCTGGCTCACGTGAATTTCTACCTTACCTCCCGGTGGAGTAAATTTCGCGGCGTTTGAAAGCAGGTTCCAAATCACTTGCTGGAGCCGATCTACATCTCCTGAGATAATGCGCAACCCAGCGTCGATGATCGTTTCGACGCGAATGTCTTTGGCCTCCATCGCCGGTCGCACAGCGTCGAGCGCCCCGTCAACAACCGTGACCAGATCCAGTGGCCCAACTTTCAGCTGCAACTTTCCGGTGATGACCCGCGAGACATCGAGAATGTCTTCGATGATCTGTTTTTGCGCCCAGGCGTTTCTTTCAATCACCTGCAGCGCATGATTCGCACTCTCTTGATCCAGCCTTCCAGACCTAAGCATGCGTGACCATCCAATTACGGCGTTCAAGGGGGTGCGTAGTTCGTGGGAAAGGGTGGCGAGGAACTCATCCTTTAAGCGGTTAGCCTGTTCGGCATCCTCCCTGGCGGCGCGTTCCCTCTCGAGCAGATCCGCACGCTCCTGTTCGGATTGACTGCGCTCGGTAACATCGCGCTTGATGCCGACATAGCCCACGATTTCGCCTGCGTTGTCTCTGACCGTAAAGGCCGTCAGCTCGATGGCTAAAACCTGCCCATCCTTCCTTTGAGCTTCGAACTCGCCCCGATACTCGCCGGTTGCGGCCAGCTCAAGGCGAACCTTGTCAAAGAGTTCTGCGCCCATATGGATGGCCGGCGTTTGACCATAAATCTCCGCATCGGAGTATCCCAGCAGGCTCGCATGGGCCGCGTTCTGCTCGATGTAACGACCTTCAGCATCCACCATCGAAATGGCTTCGCTCGAGTGAACAAAGATCTCGCGATAAAGATTGAGTGGGAGCTCAGAAACCTGCAAGGTCGTGGCAGCACCGGTTTTTTGAGTGTCCAATTCCCTGCGCATAAATCCGCCTTAAATCAACAGTCATTGACTAAAGGGGGAATAGAACCGGAGGGGCAGTTATGATAACACTCCGGGAACTGTGGGGAAAACTGGGGCGGCGAGTAGAGGGATGTACCGGGGTCTGGAAGCCTCCCGCAACGGCGCAGGGGCTTCTCGCTGCCGTTTGAGACCAGAAGGCGTCAGTGTGCGGAAATCCTCTGCTGCATCCAACCAAACTCCTCAAAATTTGACTTGTGATTCCTTTAAGGGTAAAAGCCATTTGGCTTCCAAAATCATCTCGTTTTACCCACCTGGTTATCGCGCTCAGAACGCCGATAATTTGTTTGGTACGTTTGAAAGGAGACTCGAAATGGCTTTACGTTTAGGCGATATTGCTCCCGATTTTACGGCTGACACAACAGAAGGTCCGATTCGATTCCACGAGTGGCTTGGAGATAGTTGGGCCTGCCTGTTTTCCCATCCCAAAGACTTCACACCCGTCTGCACCACCGAGTTGGGCTACGTTGCAAAGTGCAAGCCCGAGTTTGATGCGCGTGGAGTTAAGGTGATTGGACTCAGTGTCGACCCGACCGACTCGCACAAGCGCTGGGCCTCTGACATCGAAGAGACACAGGGCACTGCGCTCAACTTTCCGATCATCGCAGATCCCGATCATAAAGTGGCCGAGCTTTACGACATGATTCATCCCGAGATCAGCGACATCTTTACCGTGCGATCGGTTTTCGTCATCGGACCCGATAAGAAGATCAAACTAATGATTACCTATCCCGCAAGCACGGGTAGGAACTTTGATGAAATCCTCCGCGTGATCGATTCGCTGCAGCTCACCGCAAAGCACAGCGTGGCAACGCCCGTAAATTGGAAGAGCGGCGAGGATGTAATAATCGTGCCGTCGCTGTCCGATGAAGCGGCGAAGGAGAAGTTCCCGGGTGGCTGGAGAGCGCCCAAGCCTTATCTGCGGATTACTCCACAGCCGGGGAAAGAGACTACCGAAGCCGCGAAAAGCGGTTCATAGTTAGGTCCCAATTTTCACTTTTCCAGACTGGCAGCGCGTACATCGGGCTGCCAGTTTGTATTTAAAGTGAATTTAATGGTTTCAATGCAGGAACGAGCGCCGCGCAGCTCGGCACTTAGATGCTTCATCACGCTGGCTCCGCGAACGGAGACGAACTTATGAGACAAATCGTCACAACTCGAAATGGCGGAGTTGAGGTACTGGAGGTTCAGGAGAAGCCGGACCTGAAACCGGGAGCGGGGGAAGTCCTGGTCTCTGTGAAAGCTGCCGGCCTTAACTTTGCCGACATCCTCGCTCGGCAGGGTCTCTACCCCGATGGTCCGTCAAAGCCATGCGTAATGGGTTATGAAGTTGCCGGCGTCGTGAGCGCGGTTGGCGAAGAAGTATCCGACTCTTTTGTCGGAAAAGAGGTGGTTGCGATGACACGCTTCGGCGGCCAGTCAGAACTCGTCGCAGTCAGAGCAAACCAGGTTTTCGAGAAACCAGAGTCTCTTACTTTGGAACAGGCGGCAGCCATTCCGGTCAATTACCTGACGGCATATGCATTACTTGTCGTCATGGGTGGCTTGCGAGCGCGCGAGGCAGTCTTGATTCATAACGCAGGTGGCGGTGTGGGTCTGGCAGCGCTCGACATTGCAAAGAAAATCGGCGCTGTCACTTACGGCACTGCCAGTCCGTCGAAGCATCAATTTTTGAAAGAGCGCGGGTTGGATTATCCAATCGACTATCGCACACAGGATTGGTTTCCGACCCTGATGAAATTGACCGCTGGCCGCGGGGTCGAACTGGTCATCGATCCCATTGGCGGCAGTCACTGGAAGAAAAGCTACAACGCTGTGAGACAGACCGGCAGGTTGGGAATGTTTGGGGTTTCCGCCGCCTCAGCAAACGGTGTCAAAGGGAAGTTGGGAATGCTGAAAGCGGTAATCCAGACGCCGTTCTTTCATCCGTTCGGACTGCTGAATAAGAACCGCGGGGTCTTTGGGTTGAATCTGGGTCATATCTGGCATGAGCCGGAGAAGGTGGCAGAGTGGGTGACTGTGCTAATGGCTGGCGTTCAGGAGGGCTGGATCAGCCCTCATGTTGATCGGGCCTTTCCTTTCGAGCAAATACGGGAAGCTCATGCACACCTTGAATCGCGCAAGAACATCGGGAAGGTCATATTGGTACCATAGACCTATTGTTCCAGGGATCGCCGAGTTTCATTGGGACTCACAACATCGACCCGCTCGGTTTGCAATCCTTTTCGCCTTCGAATGAACTGTAACAGGACACTATTCACGCCCTTATTCCCATTTTCTTTGAGACTCATGATTGGCATCAGTATTGCCAACTATCACAGCACAACGGCAGACTAAAAGGTTCTTAGGAGGGACTCGATATGTTGTGGACGATTCTTGTGATCTTATTGGTGTTGTGGTTACTGGGTTTTATTGGCCAGGTTGGCGGAGGCCTAATCCATCTTCTGTTAGTGGTGGCCGCGGTGATTCTGGTGATCAACCTGATCGGCGGCCGCAGAACCACAATCTAAGCATTTCGACAAACTATAATTTAGGAGCTGGCTTTAGGTCGGCTTCTTGAGGGGGCCCCGGTGGAAACACTGGAGCGTCCACAGCAGGCGACGTCTCTTCAGAAATGGAGAGGCGTTGCTGCGTTTAAAACTGGTGTTGAGTGAGTACCGGGTTCTGCGTGGAGTCAACCTTTGGCAACCGCGTCGGGTTTAGGTTTGGCGGCGCTGACGGTCCTTTAGGCCAAATATGAAGGCGATGATGGTGGAGTATATTAGGCCGAGAATAATCGCGCCCAGTAACAGCGCGAGGAACGCGGCCAGAGCGACTTGAGCGAGTGGCTGATTTTCAGCTCCTGGTTGACGTTGCACCCAGTGCGGAGAAAAAAGAATCACCTGCGTAAAAAACAGACTTGCCGTAAACCCGTACACCGCGGCAATGGACAAGCCGGTCTTAACCGAGGTCTTGAAGGTGGTTGGCCCTGATTGTCGCCGTTCGCTTATGCCAAATAGAATGCCGAGGATTTCGAGGAAGTTAAAGAAAAGTCCTGCTCCCATACTGTGAACGGCCGAGGCAGGATTCGGCACGACGAGATGGGCGATGATGGTCCAGGCTGCAACGCCCAATGTGATCAGCAGCCCGTACTTGAGAGCGATCTTCATGTTCTGGTGAACCTTATTCCCACCCCGGCGTCGCCTGTCCGAACGAGTCGTGCCAGTAAGGAACCCATGCGAGAGTGACCAGGTCGACTGCGATGTTAGCTTTCGTCGGTTTCAAACTAACAGTTTCCAACTGCTCGGTCTGTGGATCGAATGTTTGCTCCAGCTCGGCAATCTGAGCCTTGAAGTCTTCGTTCAACTCCGCGAGCCGCTGATTGATCGCTGCAATGTTTTCTTCGGCTCGTCCCACATCCTGCGACTCTTTCATCGAGCGTCCGACGCCGCGCACCGCAGTTGTGGCGCGGCCGAGCGTACCAATACTTGCTACCTTCCGTCCCAGAAACGATGAAAGCAGCGTGGCACCAAAGGAGATCGCGGTCTGCATTTTTTGGGAACTCGCTTGTTCTGTCTCCCGCTCTTTTGCGTGTTCGGCCTTTCGCAGGCGCTCCTCAATCGTAGCGATCTTCGGTGCGAACTTCTGACGTAAACGCTCAACGGCTTCATCACGTTTTTCCCGGGCAGATTGCTGCAGCCGAACACGAAAGTCCCGTTCTGTTTCACCGGGGTTCGAGCCAATGCCGAGGCTTGGGCTTTGCAGCAGGTCGATTTTCTGTGTGCGATAGATCCAATTCGTAAAATCCTTCTTCCAGCCCTCGTAACTTTTTGCCTTCAAAGCTATGCCGGAGATATTACTGAACTGGCCTACTTCAGGCGGCGTCCGCTCGAGATCTTCGACGACTATCGCGGCTTTAGTAGCCCGGTCCCAATCGATCGGCACGGGGCCATCAGAGATCGCGGCCAGCACGGTGATGGATTCCATCGCCTCAACTTTCTTATTGCTGAAACGTACTTCCGCCGAACCGAGCACCATCGGGTGGTAAACCAACGACGCCTCCTTCACCGTGCGCAACGAAACGAAGTACTGTGAAGTCTCAGGTGGCAACACCGGTCGACCAGAAAAAGCAGCGGCAGGGGTTGGCGAAGCGTCGCTTACCGGTTGCGTCGCCGGAGCATTCATCGGTGGTGTCGCTGTTGCACCTGTCGCCGAGACGGTCGTCGCCCTGGCAACAGCCTTAGCAGGATCCATCAGCGTCTTGATCTGATTCCGAGTCAGCGGCCCACGGAGGTAAGACATAGCCCAGCGACTCTCAAAGATCTCTGGCGCATCATCGTGCACGTTATTGAGTAAGAAGATCCTGCTGCCTAAACCAGCGAGCGTTTGCTCCATTCTCTGTCGATCAAACGGTTGCCCGGCAGTGTTAGCCACGCCTTCCAGTCCCTCGATCACGCGCGCCTTGTCCCGTTCAGTTTGCAATCTGCCGATAAACCAGGTGCCCGTGTTAGCCAATCCCTTGTAATCGAGGTCGACCGGGTTCTGAGTTGCCAGCAGCACGCCCAATCCGAACGCACGTCCTTGTTTCAGGAGCGTCAGCAGCGGAAGCTTCGAAGGCGGATTCGCTACTGGCGGAAAGTAGCCAAAGATCTCGTCCATGTAGAGGATCGCACGCAAGCTCGTCGTGCCCGACTGGGTCCGCACCCAGCCGAGTGTTTGGTTCAACAACAGCGATACGAAAAACATTCGTTCCGCATCGTTCAGATGGGCGATTGAGAATATGGCTACCCGCGGCTTCCCTTCAGCCGTGTACAGGATATTTTGCAGGTTAAGGGCTTCGCCTTCCAGCCAGCTACTAAAGCTCGGCGCCGCTAACAAGTTATTCAAAACCATTGCGAGTTCAAAACGTTCCTTTGCCGGAAAGAACGATTCAAGATCCATGACACCAACTCTTGTAATCGTGGGCGCTTGAATCTCTTGAATGAGTCCCTCGAGGGCCAGATCCGCGCCAGAGACCCATGCTTTGCTGATGATGTGGGAAAGCAGGATGTGCTCGCGACTCCGAATTGGATCGGCGACGATGCCCAGCAAACCAAGCAGGCTTGTCACTGTGGTGCTGACTCGTTCGTTCAGCAACTCGTTATCTTCAAGAATGGCGGCTGGTGGCGCGCTAAAGGAATTGAGGATGGAAACCGGGAAGCCGGCGTTGCTGCCCGGCGTATACACCCGAAAGTCGGCACTTTCGCGAAGACGCTTGATGCGATTTCCGTCCTGGTGCCAGTCGCCGAGACCCTTTCGCCAGAGGTGCGCTTGTTGCGCGGCAAATTGATCGACACTGAGCCCTTTCTTCTCTGCGTCTTCTGCGTTGACCCAGGGCAGAAATTCAGCCGGACTGAGGTTCGGAAAAGTGAGCAGTAGATTCGAAAGATCTCCCTTCGGATCGATCACGATCGCTGGAATTCCGTCGATTGCGGCCTCTTCAAGTAGCGCAATACAGAGCCCTGTTTTGCCGCTCCCGGTCATGCCGACGCAAACGCCGTGTGTCACGAGGTCCTTCGAATCGTAGAGAAGTAGACCCTCACCAGGTACTTTCTTTTCCGGATCGTATGGCCTGCCAAGATAAAACGCACCAAGTTTTTCGAAGTCTTCCATTCGTGATTCGGGCCTTTCATTGGACGCGAGTGTTGGAGCGAAGAGAGTAGCAGTAGTGTCAAGAACGAGCGTTAAGAATTCAAAACGGCGCTCAATACTCTTCGAAAACGACTCCCTACTCTTTGATCCACACTGTCTTGATATTCACGAACTCGCGGATCCCGAACTCACCCAGTTCGCGACCATAGCCCGAGTGTTTGACTCCGCCAAACGGTAGTCGCGGATCAGACGCCACCATCGCGTTGATGAACACGCAACCGGCGTCGAGTTCAGCGACGAAGCGGGTGCGTTCCTCGAGGTCATGAGTCCAGGCTGAGGCGCCGAGACCAAACGGCGTGTCGTTAGCTAGTTCGATCGCTTCGTCGAGGTCATTCACGCGAAAGAGCAGCGCCACCGGGCCGAAAACTTCTTCGCAAAACGCCGGCGCCTCTCTCGGAATTCCGGCCAGCACAGTTGGCTCGTAGAAGTTTCCTGGCCTTCCGAGGCGCTTTCCTCCGGTTAACAGTCTCGCGCCGGCTGCAACTGACTTCTTCACCTGCTCGTCAAGGTCTGACAGTATCTGTTCGGTTGCCAGTGGCCCTAGCTCAGTCGCTTCATCCAATGGGTCGCCCACTCGCAAGGTATTCATTCTCGCCACGAACCCGCTTTCGAACTCATCGTAGATCTCGCTGGAGATGATAAAACGCTTCGCCGCGATGCATGATTGTCCGTTGTTGATGGTGCGCGCTTTGACGCCGGTTTCGATCGCGTCCTGCAGATTTGCTGAAGCCATGACGATGAAAGGATCGCTGCCACCGAGTTCCATCACGGTTTTCTTGATCGCTTTTCCGGCAATGCTGGCGACACTTCGACCCGCAGGTTCACTTCCGGTTAACGTTGCGGCAACTACTCTTCGATCTTCGAGGATGCCCGGCACCTCCTCGGATCCGATCAGCAGCGTTTGAAATGTACCTTCGGGAAAGCCTGCCTGGCGAAACACATCCTCGATTGCGAGTGCACACTGCGGAACATTTGAAGAGTGTTTCAGCAGTCCTGCATTGCCGGCCATCAACGCCGGCGCCGCGAAGCGAAAGACCTGCCAGAAGGGAAAATTCCAGGGCATCACGGCAAGCACTGGCCCAAGCGGTTGAAAATGCACGTAACTCCGGTTCGCGTTGGTCTCGATAACCTGATCCACCAGATGATGCCTGGCATTTTCCGCGTAATACCGGCAGACCCACGCGCACTTTTCTATCTCACCAATCGCCGCCTTGATGGGTTTGCCCATCTCGATCGTCATCAGCCGGCCCAACTCCCGTTTACTGGCTTCCAGAGTTTCGGCGGCACGATGCATCCTCCGTTCGCGTTCGGCGAGAGTCGTCAGCTTGTATAAACGAAAGGCGGCGACGGCTTGCTCCAGTTTGCTGTCGATCTCGGCATCAGCCAGCGGTGCGAAAGTCTTTAGAGTTTCACCCGTTGTGGGGTTTATGGTTGCGATTGCCATCGTGTCCTCTTTAGATGTTTGCGGTGTGGATGATTTTACAGCCTCGCAAGAAACTGCCATAACCAAATCGTGAAAAAATCAGCGTAAGCTTTCGGAACATGGAGGTACAGCTTGCTTGATAAGTTTGGAATAGCGGCGGCGCTGCAGGAGATCGCGGCTTTGCAGGAACTCAAAGGCGGCGAGAATCGCTTCAAAGCACGTGCGTATCGCGCGGGAGCGCGTGCCATTGGCGGTTACTCTGGAGATATCGGCGAAGTTGTGGCTCGTAACCAGCTCACCGGCCTTCGTGGTATTGGAGAGGCTTTGGCTTCGCAGATTAAGCAACTTCACCTTACCGGATCTTCTTCCGTGCTCGAGGGGCTGAGGAAAGAGTTTCCGCCTGGCGTGCTCGAACTCTCGGCAGTTCCCGGATTGAGTTTAACGAAGATCCGCCAGCTCCATGAGTCGCTTGGGATCAGTTCGCTGGCGGAGCTTCAAGCAGCCGCGGAAGCCGGCAAGATCAGAAAAATTAAGGGCTTCGGGGCCACGACAGAACAGTCTTTACTTGAAGCCATCGAGAACCACAAGAAGCGGGCCAGCGCCGGCCGGCGGGTTCACATTCACAACGCGGAACGAATCGCCGGGCCAATTATCGAATACTTGCAGACGTCGCGCAGTTTTCAGAACGCGAGCTTTGCCGGGTCGCTGCGCCGAAGGAAAGAAACAGTGGGAACTTTACGGATCGTTGCTGCTGCGCGAAACCCGAGGAAGCTTATCGACCATTTTCTGAACTTTCCGCTGATTGTGCGGACGGTCCACCGAGATGAGAATCGCTGTGCGGTTGAGTTGCTGGAAGGTGCGATGGTAGCCCTAACGGTTACACAGAAAGACCGTTATCCAGTCGCGCTGCTGAGTGAAACCGGATCGCCGGCGCACGTTGAGCGATTACGAGCGTTAGCTGACAAGCAACGCATAACATTAGACACAAGCGCGTTTGAGGCCTTGTCCTTATCGAAGAGAGCGGCGATTGTTATTGAATCTGAAGAGGATGTTTACCGGCGTTTGGGACTGCAGTTTATTTCACCCGAGCTTCGCGAGAACGAGGGAGAGATTGAGGCAGCCCTGGCGGGCAAACTTCCGGAAGATCTCGTCACGCTCGACGATGTTCAGGGAATGGTCCACTGCCACACCACCTATTCAGACGGAGTAAATTCGATCGAGCAGATGGCCCAGGCAGCCGATGCCTTGGGAATGCAGTATTTGACGATCACGGATCATTCGCCCACCGCGTTTTACGCCGGCGGGGTAACTGTCGATCGACTGAAGCGACAGTGGGATGAGATCGACGAGGTGCAGGAGCGGGTGGGTGTGAAACTCCTTAAGGGAACCGAGTCCGATATTCTTGCCGATGGCTCGCTCGACTATCCGGATCAGATTCTGGAGCAGTTCGACATCATCGTGGCGAGTATTCATTCGCGCTACAAGCTGGACTCGCAAAAGATGACGAGGCGGATACTCACGGCGATGCGACAGCCGGTCTTCAAGATCTGGGGGCACGCGTTGGGTCGTTTGATAGAGCGTCGCCCGCCATTTGAGTGTGACGTTGAAAAGATTCTAGACGCGATTGCCGAATCGCGGGCGGCGATTGAGATTAACGGCGATCCTTACCGGCTTGATATGGAACCGCGTTGGATTCGTAAAGCGCGTAAGCGAAAGATCAAGTTCGTGATTTCGGTCGATGCGCATTCAGCCGGCGCACTCAACAATGTGCGACATGGAGTCGGGATCGCGCGTCGCGGATGGGTGCGTCGCAAAGAAGTGTTGAATACTTTGGCGACAAAGTCGTTTCAGAAAGCCGTGCGGCCCGTTTGAGAGTGCTATTTGCCTGACGTTAGTACCACCTCGCCGGTAGCGGGTGGGTTTCGCATGAAAAGAATTTCGCGATGTATATCCGCATGACCAGACTCGGAATCCACACCCACTAACGCGAGGTGGCTGACTTTATGCCTTCGCCAAGGGGAATGACTATTACAATCCCAACTGCCTTACTTATCTATTGCCAGGGCATGGTTACTTTTGCGTGAAACTCGGCGTTAAGTCGCGCCAAACGATCTTCCAGTTCTGCCTTTGCTTGTTTCACGGAGGTTTTTCGTTGATCCAGCTTTACTCGTTGACGCCAATGCTCCCACGTCTCCAATACCTTCGCGTGCGCTCCAGTTTCGGTATGCACTTGGCCCGCAACGATTAGCAAGACCCTTTCTAACTCGCGCGCAGCATCCCCCGGCTTTGTCCTGTGTGACCATGGCAAGGTGTCGGTTCGTAGCGAGCCTTTCTTCATCACCATTCTCAGCAATTCTCCTGCTGCGGGAGACAGGCCTTTCAATTGCCATTCGTCCCGAGAAGTACCGACCGTAAAAAGTTCAGGCCCTAGCTGACGGTGAACGAAAGTGACTTTCCCGGAGATTAGTTTTGTTATCAGCACGTCGTCGTGATCCTCGAGCCGCTCGTTCACCTGAAAAATCTCTTGTGCCTTCGGGTGCGACCACCACGAGCCGCGCATCGGTTCGCGTGCCACTATCGAACAGACACTTGGCAAACGCGGATCCGACTCCAACAAAAGGCCGAATCGCTTCAACTCAGTCATTATGGATCTTAACGCAATCGCGATTGCTGTGCTCACGGAGCGAATACTACTAGAATCCGAGTGAGTTCGAGAGGATTAGCTGAAAAACAAGTGGAGCCCATCAAAAGTGATTCTGCCAACTTGTCTGTTCTGTCGCATAGCCAACGGTGAGGTAAAGTCCGAACTAGTGTTTGAAGATGAGATCTCGCTGGCCTTCCTCGATCACCGCCCGGTATTCCATGGGCACGTTCTATTAGTTCCCAAAAACCACTACGACGTACTAATCGATCTTCCGGTTGGGCTAGTCGGGCCGTACTTTCAGAATGCACAAGTGCTTGCCCGATCGGTGGAAACGGCAATGGAAGCAGAAGGGACTTTCGTGGCGATAAACAATCGCATCAGTCAAAGCGTTCCGCATCTGCATGTGCATATCGTGCCGCGACGCCGTAAAGATGGGTTGAAAGGGTTCTTTTGGCCGCGACACAAATACGAGAGCGAACACGAGATGATTGAGACGGGAAGGTTGATTCGTGAGGCTGTCAAAAAAGTGCTGAATCCTGAGGGAAGTACTGGAGTGCAGCGTACTGAGTTCCGCAAGAAGTTCTAGTTTCTGGTTTAAAGTTTCTAGTTTGAAGTTTTGAAACTCAGCACTCAGCACTTCCCTCAGGATTCAGCACTTTTTGGAAAATATGCTTTTGGAAAAAATAAAACACCTAAAAATTTGATCTAAGAAATGGTTGAGCGTATAAGGCTCTTGTCACGAAGGTTACGGCTTTCGAGACCGACGAAGGGATCGGCAATTGAGGCGGTGACGCCCTGATTGAGAGGAAAAACAGGCGGCTGTTAATCCTAATGACGCCCTGGTTCGGAGCCGAAAGGCTCAAGCTAAGAGAAGGTCGCAAGGCTTTCTTGAGCTACTCGGTAACGAGTAGTGCCCTGAGGCAAGGACCCGCCAAGGGGAGCAAAAGCAGCTCGACGAAAGTCGAGCCTCGTTGCCGGAACGTAACCGGCGGTGGAGGAAAAGCCACCCAACAAAAAACCTAACGGCGCCACAGTCGCAAGATTGTGAGAATTGTGAAAACAGTTCGTTGTGCTGACCGGAGATTAAACTGACCGCCAGTTGATCATCGGGATACAAAATCGGCAGCCGATGCGTGTACATGCTAGGCTGCCATCCTATAGAAAACTTCGGTGATTTATAGGAAAACGGATTGCGCTATCGTCAGCTTGCTGATGGTAGCGCTTTTCGTTTTTTGGAGATCCGGAGTGGAATCGTGCTAGGTTGGCTTCCGCACCCGAGTCGGGGCCAGAGTCGGTACCGTAACCCAAGCGTCGGGTGACTTCTGGCGATTCGATTGATGGAACTCGTTAAAACATGCGCGACCCGACGCTCGCGTGTACTGCCTTCATTGACTCTTCAGCCCGCCGAGATGTCATCCCCCTCAATTTTCCCACTCTCTTTTTGAACCCGAAAATGGTAGAGTGTGGCCCAATCAAAACTCGCGTAAGTACGAATTTTCGGAAATAAATAGCAGCTTTTGGTCTCTCCAGAGCGTAGCCAATTAACCAGTGTGATGAAGTACCTCGGCTGCGCAGTCGACGAATCGCAGCGCACCCCTTCGTTACCCCTAGCAGATTAGGAAGGAGATAGAAATGGCGGAAGCAGCAACACAGGAAATAGCGACGCCGGCCCCGGGCACATTTTGCTGGATTGAACTCGCCACTACCGACGGCGAAGCGGCGAAGAAGTTTTACACGGAACTGTTTGGATGGAGCTTCACCGACAACCCGATGGGTCCGGGCATGGTGTACACCATGCTGGAACAAGACGGAAAACAGGTGGGCGCGCTTTATAAGATGATGCCCGACATGGAAGCAATGGGCATCCCCCCGAATTGGCTTTCATATGTGTCGGTTGCGAATGCAGATGAAAGCGCCGCGAAGGCAAAGAAGTTGGGTGGCACGTTGATGAAGGAGCCGTTCGACGTGATGACTTTTGGCAGGATGGCTGTGATTCAGGATCCCACGGGCGCCGTGTTTGCGCTGTGGCAGGCAGGCACACATAAGGGCGCTGGCCTGACCAACGTTCCCAATTCGCTTTGCTGGAACGAACTGGCAACGACCGACACGGACAAGGCGGGTGATTTCTACACCGGATTGTTCGGTTGGGCCAAAAACGTTCAGCAAATGGGGCCGATGACCTATACGTCGTTCATGGACGGCGATCGCCCTGCTGCCGGAATGTATATACCTCCACCAGAGATGGGCGAAGTGCCACCAAATTGGGAGCCTTATTTTGCCGTTGCAGATGTAGATGCCACTGCGAACCGCGCAGCTGAGTTGGGTGGCAAGATCTGCGCTCCGCCGATGGACATACCTGGCGTCGGAAGAATGGCGGCAATGATGGATCCGCAGGGCGCTGCGTTTGCTGTCATCAAGCTCGAGATGCCACCTGCCTGAGCCGTAAACCGGCGAATGAACTTGGAGCGGCGAGTTGAGGAGTTCAGCTACTCAACTCGCCGCTCCTGTCGTCTACCTCAAGAGTCTCAGAGTCCTGCCTTTCATTCACACCGGGCTTCAGCCCGATGATCCAAGACCGCAAAAGGTATAAGGACTATTGAGGCAAAGCCTCGTGTATAGTTGGAACAAATCTGATTCGCGGTTCGGTAACGGGAAAATGAAAGCACGCCTCGTCTGGCTTTTGTTGTGCCTAATCTGGGGCTCGACCTGGTTGTTCATAAAGCTAGGTCTCGAAGATTTGCCACCGCTGACCTTTGCGGGAATTCGATTTGTCATCGCGGTTACGATTTTGATTCTGGTGGTCGCGATGAGGAGATTGCAGTGGCCACGGTTGAGACGTGACTGGTGGTTGTTGGCCGTGACGGGAGTTCTCGCTTTCAGTCTCAACTACGGTTTGCTGTTTTGGGGTGAGCAGTATATTTCGTCAGGCCTTGCGGCTCTGCTGCAAGCGACCATTCCCGCTTTTGGCCTGGTGATCGCGCACTTCTATCTTCCCGGTGAACAATTGAGTCCGTTGAAGGTTTTCGGCATCGTGCTGGGAGTTTTGGGAGTTGCGGTTGTCTTTTCGAGCCAGTTGGAAGTTGCTGGACCAAGAGCCTTGGCTGGTTGTGCCGCGCTGGTTCTGAGTTCTGTATGCGCGGCGTATTCGAATGTACTCGTCAAGGCTTATGGCAAGAAACTCGATCCGGCGATTCTTGCCGGCGGGCAGATGTTTTTCGGGATGCTGCCACTGTTGTTTATTGGGATTCCGTGGGAAGGGAATCCGCTTCGCTTTCAATGGACGCCGATGGCCGTGCTGGCGCTTTTCTATCTTGCGGTTGTGGGGTCGGTAATAGCGTTTCTGCTTTATTACTGGCTGGTCCAGAACATGGATGTCACCAAAACGATGCTGATTGCTTTAGTAACGCCGGTGGTTGCGGTCGTGTTGGGCATGCTGGTGCTGAAAGAGCGGTTGGGATGGCAAACGCTTGCGGGCGGCGCGCTGATCATGTCCGGAATAGGAATGATTGTCTGGCGCCGCCGAAGACCTAAAATCGACAGCTCCCTGACTGGCTAGCCCCCGATCCATGTTCGGGAACGCAGGTCTCTCTCAGCTGGGCGTTGAGATAAGTTTCAATAACCGCTCGCACGGATTCCGCTTCAGTTGCCGGGTAAAATTCAGACAACCGCCTAAGCTGATCTATTTGATCGGCCATTAACCAGAACCCGCCTATTTCTGCTCCAAACTGATTGGGAACTGCGAGTTCCAGAGCAGTGCGATGCACCGCGCGCAGGTACTTCGTGTGCTGCGGTGCAACATCGACAATGCAGTCGCTAAGCGCAAAGCCAATGAGTTCGATCGTCGGTTGCGCGTGGGACTCGGTCATTGGTTTCAAGAAATAGTGACAAGTGACCAGTGACAGGTAATATCCGACTTGTCACCTGTCACTTGTCCTTTCGTATTTACGAATCAAACCTCTCACCACGCCCTGGATCTGAATGCGATCCGGCGTCTTGATAAAGATTGGTTTGAATTGCGGGTTAGCAGGTTCCAGTCGAATGAACTCGGGCTCGCGATAAAACTTCTTCACCGTCGCATAATTTCCATCAATGAGAGCCACCACCATCTGCCCGTTCTCTGCGGTTTTTTGCGAAGCGACGATGATAATGTCGCCGTCCTGAATATTCTCTTCAATCATGGAATCGCCGCGCACGCGAAGAGCGAAAGTGCGGCCGCGACCAATCATGTCGCGCGGCGCGGCAACCGTGTCGTGCGAAAGAACGGCCTCGATTGGTTGCCCCGCGGCTACCAATCCAAGCAGCGGGATCTCTGTATGACTGCCGGTTTCATCCTGGGGGATAAGTTCAATACCGCGACTCACGTTCGGAATTCGCTTGATGAGGCCTTCGCGTTCCAATGCTGCCAGGATGCTGTGCACGCTAGCCGAAGAACTCATTTTGAAGTGCTGGCCGATTTCCGCGATTGTGGGCGGTTGTTTGTTCGCCTGCAGATACCGGGCGATGAACTCATACACGTGTTTTTGGCGGGCAGTTACTGCCATTTTCACTTCCTCTCTTGTTTTCATTCCGTCCAGTGTGTTAGATTTTCGGCGGCAAGCGAAAATCATGCGAATATTACCGAACAAAATGGAATGCGTCAACTTAAGAAAGGCAAATTGTTGTTCCTTGGTTGCCATATTCTCAGTACGACCAGTCTTAGTTAGATCTCAGACGCGAAACTTTAGTACTCGGGTATAGATCATGAAAGCTGCCTTTTCAAAAGCCCAATTCGAATCCGAGTTAACCAGTCGTTTTGGGGCTGTAATCAAGCCGCGCGAGAAAATTCCGGCAGCAGTAATGCCAACCGGGATCGCGGAAGTTGATGAGCTAAGCGGAGGTTTACCGCGTGGCGCTATCACCGAGATCTATGGTCCCGCGTCTTCCGGCCGAACCACGTTAATTCTTCATGCCCTGGCTGAGGCTACTAGTCGTGAAGAAGTTTGTGCCGTAGTTGATACGAATAACTCTTTCCATCCGGACTCGGCTGCGAACGCCGGAGCTTGTTTGGATCGCGTGCTATGGATTCGTTGTGGCTCCAGACTCGAGCAGGCCTTCAAAGCTACCGATCTGTTGTTACAAGGCGGCGGATTCGGTTTAGTGCTCCTTGATCTTGGCGAAGTGCCTTCTCAGGACTCAAAAAGAATTATTTCATCCTGGTGGTATCGCTTTCGTCGAGTAGTAGAAAACACTTCTACGGCTTTTATCGTGATCGCGCAAGATTCGTGTGTGCGATCCTGTGCTTCACTCACGTTGCAGATGGTTTGTAGTAATGATGCGTGGTCTACCACTGGTGTGATGTCGGGGTTAAGTAACGCTGATAAGTTTCCCGCAGTGGTTGGCCCCACTTACTTTCGTCCCAGTCCTTTTCATTCTCACCTGTTCACTGGTGCTCAGTTTCTATTAGAGCGTCAAAAACCTGTCCTGGCAGCTGAACGACGCGGCACTTTTACCGCCAGAAACTCCCATTAAATTCGTTGAACGAGCGCGGTTGACAGTTTTCGTCAATTTTCGCTAATCTTCGTCGTGGAGGTTTTGGAGAGCTGTAGGACAGGCATTCCTGCCTGTCTTGCTCATCGCATTCCGTTGGCTTGGAAGGGTCGATGGAATCGCAGGCAGGAATGCCTGTCCTACAAAAATATGTTTGCTTGTATCCATGCAAAAACGGTCAGTGCTGATGTGTCGTTGACCGATTTCGCCTATGCCTTTTCACCGCTGGTGGAAGAGACCGAAATCGGGACCGTAGTTATCGATGCTGAGGGTTGTGAACTTATTTTCGGCTCACCTTATGAACTGGCAAATGAGATATCGAGACGCGCCGCTACCGCAAAGGGCTCGGGAGGTCTGGGAGGTAAAGTGAATGTTGCGATTGCGGCTAATCCGGATACGGCAATTTTTGCGGCGAAGTTTTACCAGGGAATAAGTTTTATTTCACCTGGCGAAGAACTTACAGGTTTGGGCAGTCTTCCCATTTCAAATCTCAGATCCCGGCTCTCAAATTTAAGAACAGATTCGAAAACAGGATCAAAAGCACAAGCAAAGTCAGCGGCAAACTCAAAAGCCGTGATTCTGGACTTTGAACATTGGACTTTGGACGAACGTCAGCTCGATGAAATTTTAGAAACGTTGCGTCTTTGGGGTGTTCGAACCTTTGGCGAATTTGCTGCCTTGCCCGTGAGTGGCATTTCGGAACGGTTGGGACAGGCAGGAGTAAAGCTCCAGCAACTTGTGAGGGGTAAAACTGAGCGTCACTTAAAATTGAAACAGCCGGCGCCTGTTTTTGCTCAATCGCTCGAGTTGGATTATCCACTTACAGAACTTGAGCCACTATCTTTCATCTTTGCTCGCTTGCTCAATCAACTATGCGCGACGCTCAATGCTTATGCTCTGGCAACGAATGAATTGCGCGTGCGGTTGAAACTTGAAAATCTCAAACTGCACGAGCGTGTCTTAAATCTTCCCCACCCCATGCGCGACAACAAAGTTTTTATGAAGTTGTTGCTGCTCGATACGGAGATGCACCCACCTGCATTGCCCGTCATCGGTGTGTCCATTAGTTGTGAGCCGGTCAAGCCACGCTCTGTGCAGAACGGACTGTTCATCCCCTTAGCTCCGGAACCTGAAAAGCTGGAACTCACACTTTTACGGCTGGCCAAATTGTTGGGTGCAGAAAATGTGGGCGCTCCGGAATTGATTGATACTCATCGCCCGGATGCTTTCCGTATCAGGAGATTTGCCCTCAAAGGAAAAATCAAAAGTAAGCGCAATAGTAAGAAAAGCCGGCAGCCGGACTTCAAGCAGCGGCAATGCCTGCTTGGCTTTCGCGCTTTCCGTCCACCCTTGCGTGCCATGGTTGAGGCAAAGAATGGTTATCCCACTCAGATTAGTGCCTGGAGTAAAAAGTTGAGCGTGTATGGAAAAGTCGTACGGCTCGCCGGTCCCTGGCGCACGACCGGAGATTGGTGGCGTTCGGATAGCTGGGCGAGAGACGAATGGGATGTGGCAGTTACCAGTTCAAATCATTCAACTCGGGGCGCCGCTCAGACGCTTTATCGAATCTATCGAGAACTGGCAAATGGAGCCTGGTTCGTCGAGGGAAGTTACGACTAGAAATTGGCCCACAGAAATGTCTTACGTTGAGTTACATGCGCGATCTGCGTTCAGCTTTCTCGAGGGCTCTTCAATTCCGGAAGAGTTGATTGCCGCTGGTGCCAAATATCAAATGCCGGCCATGGCTTTACTCGATCGCAACGGTGTTTATGGAGCGCCGCGGTTTCACATGGCCGCTGAGAAAAACAGGATGAAGGCGCACATAGGCGCTGAAATCTCAGTTCAAAGTCCTGAGAAAACCCAAAATCCAAAGTCCAAAGTCCAAAGGTCAAACTCGGATTTACCTGGAACAGACATCGTAGATTGGACGTTGGGTGTTGGACCTGAGTCGGTTGTCACTATTCCGGTGCTGGTTCGCAATCGCACGGGCTATCAGAATCTTTGCCGGTTGATCACGCTAATGAAACTTCGTGTGCCCAAGCATGCACCGCCAGGTGAATGTTCGGTCACTGCTGAAGAACTGGCCGCACATGCGGAAGGCCTGGTTTGTCTGACTGGTGTTGAAGATGGTCCGTTGAGCGATGCCGGCACCGCTCTGTGTTCTGCGGAGTGGCTGGTTGAGGTTTTCGGCAAAGGGAATGTCTATGCCGAACTGCAACGACATTTCACTCGTGCAGAAGAAACTCGCAATCAGTTGGTGGTTGCAATAGCACGCCGTTTGCGCTTGCCGCTGCTCGCCACAAATGGTGTGTGCCATGCAACCACCGCTCAACGCGAGCTTGCCGATGTCTTCACCTGTTTAAGGAATCATGTGCAGTTTGAAACAGCCGGCCGCTTACTCGCGACCAATAGCGAGCGTCATCTGAAGCCGGCGAAAACAATGGAGCAGTTGTTCGCAGATTTTCCTGAGGCACTCGCCAACACCCTTGAACTTTCATCACGGTTGGAATTTACGTTGAGAGATCTGGGTTATGAGTTTCCGAAGTATCCAGTGCCGGCTGGTGAAACAATGGCGTCGTTTCTGCTCCAGCGCACCTTGGAAGGCGCGCGCGAGCGTTATACCAGAAAGAATGGGAGGCCGAGTTACGAACACGCCTGGAAACAGATTAATCGTGAATTGCGACTGATTGAAAAGCTCAAGCTGGAAGGTTATTTCCTGATCGTTTGGGACATAGTTCGTTTTTGCAAACAGCAGGGAATTCTGATCCAGGGTCGTGGTTCAGCCGCTAACAGTGCAGTCTGTTATTCGTTGGGGATTACGGCGGTGGATCCGGTGGGAATGGAATTATTGTTTGAACGATTTCTTTCCGAAGAACGTGGTGAATGGCCGGACATCGATCTCGATCTTCCGAGTGGTGATCATCGGGAACGGGCCATTCAGTATGTTTATGAGCGATATGGAAAACGTGGCGCGGCGATGACTGCAAACGTGATTACTTATCGCGGACGCTCGGCTGCTCGCGAAGTCGGGAAAGTACTCGGATTTGATGATGAGGTGCTGGGCCGACTGTCGGGTTTAGTCCACACGTGGGAATGGAAAGATCCAAAGGATTCTACTGAACGACAATTTCGCGATGCCGGCCTGGACCTGCGTGATCGGAGGATTAGAAAGTTTTTTGAGCTCTATCAAATGGCCCAGGACCTGCCGCGTCATCTGGGACAACATTCAGGAGGCATGGTGATTTGTCAGGGTCAACTCGATTCAGTAGTGCCGCTCGAGCCAGCGGCCATGCCGGGACGAGTTGTAGTGCAATGGGACAAGGAAGATTGTGCTGATCTGGGACTGATTAAAGTCGACTTGCTCGGTCTCGGCATGATGGCGGTGCTTGAAGATTCGATTAAATTAATCCGCGCTGCTTACAAGGAAGAGGTTGATCTATCGCAACTGCCGCAAAATGACGCGGCCGTTTACGACGCTTTGCAACGAGCCGACACGATCGGAATGTTTCAGGTTGAAAGCCGAGCACAAATGTCTTGCTTACCACGGCTGAGACCCGAGAAGTTTTACGACATTGTGGTCCAGGTGGCGATTATTCGCCCGGGGCCAATCGTCGGAAATATGGTTCATCCTTATCTCAAACGACGACAGGGACGTGAGGAAGTTACCTATCCTCATCCGTCTCTTGAGTCTGCCTTAAAGCGCACCTTGGGAGTGCCTTTATTTCAGGAGCAACTCCTGAAGATGGCGATGATCTGCGCGGGTTTTTCCGGAGGTGAAGCAGAGGAGTTACGGCGAGCGTTCGGCTTCAAGCGATCTGAAGCGCGAATGAAAGAGATTGAAGTTAAGTTACGGCGTGGCATGGCTCACAAAGGAATTACCGCTAAAGTTCAGGACCAGATAGTGCAGTCAATTACTTCGTTTGCGCTCTATGGTTTTCCCGAATCACATGCAGCCAGTTTTGCTTTGATTGCGTATGCCAGTGCCTATTTAAAGTGCCATTACCTGGCAGCCTTTACCGCTGCGATTCTCAACAATCAACCGATGGGGTTTTATCAGCCTTTTACCCTGGTCAAAGACGCGCAGCGTCATGGTTTGAGAGTAAGACCTGTCGATGTTATGCGGTCGGAATGGTTATGTACGATTGAGGGAGAAATGCCGCTGGACGCGGTCACGGAGGGACGCGGGAATGCGGAGAATGATTCGGTTGATATATCCAGTTATCCAGCCACCAGCGATTCAACCTCTCCGTGTCTCCGCGTCTCGCCAACTCGTTCTCCGTCTCGGATTGAAATATGTAAAAGGCCTGCGTGAGCAAGCAGGACAAGCAATCGTTCACGAACGTGATAAATCCCCTTTCTTAAGCATTGACGATCTTTCTCAGCGAGTGCCGGAACTGCGCAGAGATGAGTTGAGAAAGTTAGCTGCTGTAGGGGCACTGAATTTTATTCAGAGGGAGGAAAATCCAAAGTCCAAAGTCGAAGACCAAAGTTCATAATTCCCACTCAGGGCCAGTTGAGGGTTTGGAGAATCAAACGCATCGTAGAGATGCTTTGTGGCAAGTTGAGCGAGTGGCCCGCTCTGCAGGACCGCTCTATCAGGAGCTTCAGGAGAAAGACGGGAATTCGCCACTGTTGGCAATGACTATGACTGAAAGAATGGATGCGGATTTCCGTGGTTCCGGCTTAACCATTGGACGGCATCCGGTAGCATTTCATCGTGATGAACTGAGAAAACTCGGCGCCACCAAAGCCACCGATACTTATCTAATGCGAAATGGTTCGCGGGTAATAGTTGGTGGGTGGGTGATCGTGCGGCAGCGACCGGGAACAGCAAAAGGATTTGTGTTTCTTACTTTGGAAGACGAAACCGGAGTCAGCAATATAATCATCACACCGCAACTCTTTGATAAAAACCGTCTGTCGCTGGTAAAACATCCTTTCCTGCTAATTGAAGGGATCTTGCAAAACCAGGACAACGTAGTTTCCGTCAAAGCCAGGAAGATTCGACCCCTCGCGTTTAAAGTCGCGGCTGGTGCATCCCACGACTTTCATTGAGTAGCCGTCCACCTTGATTTAAGTTCTGACGATAGAATTGGCCCACAGAAATGTTCACTCCAGTCGGGGCGATACAAAGAACCCCGACCGTGAATTTTCGCAATTCTCAAGAAGCAAAGCCTCTACAGAACCCTAAAGTAATTGACTAAACCCAAGAGAGACCCTTTTGCTTTTTCGCTAACCCTAACTAAGGAGAAGACACATGAAGATAAACTACCTTGCCGTATTCGTTGCCGCCGTTATTCATTTCATGCTGGGTGGGCTGTGGTATGGCTTAATTTTCGGTAATAAGTTCATTGAGCTTATCGGCTGGTCTCCAGAAAAGCTGCAGCTGGTTGCCAGTCAAAACCACACCAAAGAATACGTCTTCGCTTTCTTTTCATCCCTGGTGCTGGTCTATATCCTTGCTCACTTCATTCACTACACCAAAGCCAAAGGTGCCGCTGAGGGAATGCAGACGGCTTTTTGGCTTTGGCTCGGATTTGTGGCGACGACGCAGCTCGCAACAGTTGTATTCGAAGAGCGGAACATGGGCCTTTACCTGCTAAATATTGGATACCAGTTCGTTGCCTGTCTAATAACAGGCGCATTGCTGGCAGCATGGAAATCCCACGGGGCAACTGACGCAGCGACTCAACCAGCATAAGATCAGAAAGGGAATAGCACTGTTCCATTGCATAGCATTCGAGTGAATCGTTGTCGAAGGACAACCGTGGTAAAAACTAGCAGTAAACAGACTACGCAGATTTGGCGGCTTGTTTTGGTGGGGATTCAAGGAGACCCTGGACGACCTGAGCTACCTGAGAGAGCGGCTTGGGTTTGCGGAGAAAGGCATCGGCGCCACACTGCCGTGCTTCGTCTTCCATCTCGGCGGAACCATAAGCGGTGAGGACGATGATGCGAGTCTCGGGGTGTCGGCGGTGCACCAGCTTGATGATTTCAAGGCCATCGGGGTTACGGTTAACTCCCAGCCGCAGATCCTGAATCAGCACTTTATAGTCGGTGTTTTCAATCAGTTTCTC
>JBGTOA010000002.1:0-4341 GCA_041742785.1 Pyrinomonadaceae bacterium
GTGCTTCGCCGCTCGGCCCGGTCTGCTCCGCATACAACCCCAAGTGATTGGCATAGCCCATCATTTGCTCGAACCGCAGCCGCGCCTCGGCCAGCAATTTCGGATCGGTCTGCCCCGCTCGCGTCATGGCTTCGATCAGCCAGAACGAACACATATTAAACGTACCTTCTGTCCCAGGAAGACCGTCCGGCGCCACTTCGGGATCATAGCGGTACACCAGACCATCAGCCGCCAACCCGCCATCACGATGGGGCGTCTTGATCGCGTTAATTGTGTCGAGCATGCGCGGATCATTCGGCGATGTGAAGAACACCAACGGCAACAGCAACAGCGACGCATCGAGCGTATCGGAATCATAACTCTGCACGAACGCTTTTTTCTCGGCGTTCCAACCCTTGCTCATGACCTCTTCGAGGATCGCATCGCGAGCTTTCAACCATCGCTCCCGGTCAGCCGGGAACGAACGCTTTTCGGCCAGGCGCAGCCCCCGGTCGAGGGCTACCCAACAGAGAACGCGAGAGTAAACAAAATGCTTCCGCCCGCCCCGGACTTCCCAAATCCCTTCGTCGGCTCGTTGCCAGTTGTCACAAACCCAGTCGATCATGAACCGCAGTCGCACCCAGTCGTCGTAACTGACCGGCGACGCATACTTATTGAACAGATACACCGCATCCATCAATTCGCCGTAGATGTCGAGTTGCAGTTGGCCGTGTGCCCCGTTACCGATGCGCACCGGCTTCGAGCCTTTGTATCCGTCCAGATGGGGCAACTCGAATTCGTCTAACTCCGTTTCCCCCTCGATGCCGTACATCAAGTGCAATGGCCCCGTGCCGTTCGGTTCGGGGTTATGCCACCGGGCACTCAGCCATTCCTTGAAGCGAATCGCTTCCTCGGTGAAGCCGATGCGGAGCAGGGCGTACAGCGTGAACGACGCATCGCGGATCCATGTGAAACGGTAATCCCAATTCCGCACGCCGCCGATGCCTTCCGGCAAACTCGTCGTCGGAGCGGCAACGATGGACCCGGATGGCTCATACGTCAACAGTTTCAGCACCAAAGCCGAGCGGTATACTTGATCGCGCCAGCGGCCGTTGTAGGTGCACTTTTTTAGCCATTTCTGCCAGTAATCGACGGTCCGAAGGAACAGAGCTTCCGCTCCAGCCGGTGTCGGACACGCGGACGGCTTTTGACCCGGTTTAATGACTTGCAGAATGAGAGTGATTTCTTCCCCCGCTTTCAGCGTCACTTGTCCGAAAGCGCGGGGGCCATCGATTTTCAGTTCGACAGGTGTCGTTAAGACCAAGCTCAGGTCCGGGCCGTCGAATCGGATGCCGCAGTCATCGAGGCGAGTCGTGTGCTCGGCTCGTGCATAATCAAACGCGGGCTGACACTCAATTTCCACGGGTAGCTCACCCGTCACCGCTCTGACTTTTCGGATCAATTGATGCTCGATTGGGTCACCCTTCTGCGGGACCGGCATGAAGTCGATGACTTCGAGAATGCCGTCCGCGTGAAGAAAGCGCGTGACCAGGACATTCGTATCAGGCCAGTACAATTGCTTGTAATGGACATCTTCATGAGTGGACGTGATCTGAAAGCGTCCACCTTTTTTGTCATCAAGAATCGCCGCGAAGACGCTAGGTGAATCGAAATGGGGGAAACAGAACCAGTCAATCGAACCATCCACCGCGATCAGCGCCGCGGTGCGCATGTTGCCGATGAGACCGTAGCTTTCGATGGGTTGATATGCCATAAGTCTCCTTCCGTTTGTTTTCCGTTTCTCTAAAGTTCGACTGTCGACTGCGGGGCAAATGTTGATACTCTCATCCTTTTATTCCTCTCGCTCAGGATGTGAACTCGGCCAAAGTCAGTAACAGATCTTGACGATTGACCCGCCAATGTGACGCTGCTTAGGTGGAGGCGACCTGGTCTAAAGAATTCGGTGCAAATTCTAAAGTGATGGCTGCCACCGCGTGTGGCGGCAGGTCAACGTCAACCTGAATAGTGCCCGCTTCATACTTCCAACCAAGCGGCTCTTTCACCAGACGAGAAGCTGCTTCCAACTGTTCAACCTGCAACGCAGAGAGATACTCCGGCTGGCCCATCTCTCGCCACCGCACCCGTGGATTTGCGTGATCCTCATCAACGCGTTCGATGTACGCAACGCGGGGCTCCGGCGCGTTGAGTAGCTTCATCTGAACTAGTTGAGTCGTGATCTCATAGCGCGGCTGCGCGTGATTAGTAAGGAGCACAGTTAGGGATCTGTCTTTGCGAACGACCCACGCGTCAACCGTTTCGTGTGTGCCCTCAACTGCAAACTTCTCGGCGCCGAGCTGATGAAGCAACTGAAGTGCTCGATAGAGCGGCTTTGGGACGCCGTAAAGGTTAACCAAGCCGAAGCCACCATGAAACGGTACTGATGGAAAATAGTTTTCCTCGAAAATGTCCGTGAACGTCCAGAAGCTGTAACCGTCTACAAATTCGTCCGTCTCCATCACGATCTTGGTGGCGTATGCAGCAGCGAATGGCTCGTCGTGATAATGATCGCGCGGATTTGAAGAGATATTCCACTCCGTGTAATAGACAGGCCGTCCACGCGCTCGCTCGCGCGTGAGCTTGGCCTGATCCCGCATCAAATGTCGCGGACTATTTGCCAGCTGTTCCTCGGTGTTTGCGCCTTCGAAGCCGAGCGGATCGGTCGGGTAGATGTGCGTGCTGATGAAATCCGCGGGCAGATCATTTAGCTCGCAATAATCGAGCAGTTCTTCAACCCACGCGTTCATCGCGGTGGCCGGGCCACCAACTCGCAGCGATGAGTCAAGTGTTTTGATCGCCTGAGCCGTATGAGCGTAAAGCTTGAAATAATCTTCTTGTGTCCCCGTCCAGAAAACACGCAGGTTCGGCTCGTTCCATACCTCAAAGAACCATTTGCTCACCTCCTCGAGGCCATAGCGATCGACCCAATGGCCCACAAGCTTGCGAATGAGAGTCGCCCACTCATCGTAGTCTCTCGGTGGTGTGACGTTCCCACGAAAATGGAAAACAACGTCGCTACCGGAAGCGAGCGTCTCCGGCATAAAGCCCAGCTCGACGAACGGGCGCATCCCGATCGACAGCAGAAAATCCCAGATGCGATCCGTGTTAAAGAACGAGTAGAGGAATTTGTCGTTGTGAGTGATGAGCGTACCCATGTCATCGTTGAGCAGTCCATGAAAGCGGACATGACGAAAGCCCAGTTCGCGGTGGCAACGTTCCAACTGCAGCTGCCAATCGGCGCGCAACGCGAGTTGCGCCCGACTGCTGCCAACCGTGTGTTCCCAGGCATGCTTGAGTGGTGAGCTGAAGCCAGAGAGGTCGCAGTTGAAATTCGCAACCATCTTTCCTCCTTGTTGGTTCTTCGCGGTTCTTCCCTATTTTCTTCCAGATAAAAAGTTCGCTGCTTCCTGCTCCACCAACCACAGTAACCTTCCCTTGTTGGGCCTAATGAGCTGAGCCGGCAAGCGTTCAGGCTGGTGCTCACCCTCAAGAACCTCTTGTAGAACCTTCGCCTTCTCCGGCCCGCTGACGAGAAACATCACAATGGCCGCGTTGTTCAGCACCGGCGGCGTCAGCGTGATGCGGTAACTCTTGAACTTCTCGACCCACGGGGCGGCAACCAGACGATTCCTCTCATCGATGACATCACTGCCGGGAAAGACTGAGGCAGTGTGTCCGTCCGGACCCATTCCGAGCAGGATCAGATCGAAACGCGGTAATTCCCCTTTTGCCAGCCCGAAGAATTCACGTAACGTCTTTTCATACTCATCCGCGGCTGTGGCTGCATCCGCTTTCTCGCTCTTGATGCGATGCACGTTCTCTAAAGAAATAGGCACCCTCGCCAGCATCGCCTCACTCGCCATGCGATAGTTGCTGTCCGGGTGGTCTGGAGGAACGTGGCGCTCGTCTCCCCAGAAGAAATGCATCCGCTCCCAGGACAACTGCGCTCGGAAGGGTTCCTTATCATTCGCGAGCAGCGCATAAAGACTCCTGGGTGTTGAGCCGCCGGCCAGCGCAACTGTAAACAGTTTCTTCGCGCGCACTGCTTCAACCGCCAGGCGCACGAACTGCTCCGCCGCTAGCCTGCTAAGTTCCTGAGCACTAGTGGCGATCTGAATGCCGGCCTCCAAGGTCATCCCGGAGTCCTCATTCCACGCTCGAAGCGCAAAGGGCGGCGCCGAGTAAGGCCGTCATGTCATTTAGAATCAGGCGCACAGGTACTGCTTCGAGCAAAGGTCTCATTCGACCTTTGGCCGTGAACGCTTCCATGAAAGCCGGACTCTTCAGCCTTTCAATGATCCTGGG
>JBGTOA010000026.1:0-95233 GCA_041742785.1 Pyrinomonadaceae bacterium
TCGCCTCGCTCCTTTCTGTTCCTTATTCAAACTCCAAGTAGTCTCTAACCGGCTTAGTCCAACACAGAATTGTGTGGCGGCTCGTTGCCTCTCCCCACGCTTGCCTCTACTCACCGCCCCACACTAATTCTTAATACGTTACTAATTCTTAATACGTTGGGCCGCCGCCGCCCGCCAGGCTTATTGCGCCCAAATGCTTCCGTCCATATACTCGACGCGCTTGATTACGACCCGCTCAACCGGCGGTAAGTTGGCAGCTTCAGCACGGACGACTTGCATCGGCTGTCTGACGTTAAGCCCTGAAACTTCCCTCTTTTTCCCTGGATTGATGTTCACCTTACTCAGGAACTGATGGCGAGAGATAACGCTCTGGTCGAGGGGGTCGAGGAAGACGTACTCCCAGGTTATAGCCTTGATCTTCTTCGGTCCTTTATTTTCGACCCTCACCTTGTACATGAATCCGTAGATGCCACCGCCTAGCTCTTTCGGCCCTATGATGAAAGGGTCTGGCGCACTTGGAAGGCTCCTCGTGCCGGAAGTTTCATCCATGGCGCCCTGACGACTCTTCTCCCGCCTCTCTCTGGCGGCGGCGTCATCAGAGGTGATCGAAGAGCTGTTCCTTCTGGCTAAACGGTTTGAATGGCTGAAGTATATTGACCATTTCCATTCACTGATTGCTATACCGGGGGGGATAGGTTGGGACGCGCTTTGGCCCGCCGTATTCACCGCTAGCGACGTACTCAATAAGATCAGAAAAAACAGTTTCATCGTGAGCTCCATTCCAACCACAATTGGGCAAGCGGCCCAACCACTAATTAGATCATTAAGTCTCGTGTTGCAACGCTACTGATTGCTATCTAATTCCGTCCTTGCTGCAGGAAATCCAGCAAAAGCCGCGAAGTCGTGTTGTAACACGATTGGGTGTAAGGATACGTTCGAGAACGTAAAAGGCGACGCGGAAACCAGGGCGGCTCGATCCTCTCATTACTACTCAATCCTCTCATTACTAGTTGCCGGTAATTGGGAGTTGCCGCTGGAAATATCAGCTCAAGCAGCCTATTCCACTTGTCAGAACAGGAGCCTCACCATGCCCAAACTCCTCCAGGAAGTGCGCGACCTCATCCGCACACTCCCCTACAGTTTTCGCACAGCAGAGACCTACGCCAAATGGATCAAACAGTACATTCTCTTTCATAACAAGCGCCACCCAGCAGAGCTGGGAGCCCCAGAAGTCAGCCAGTTCCTGACCTACCTCGCGGTAGAGCGTCACGCAGCTGCTTCAACCCAGAACCAGGCGCTGGCCGCGCTCCTCTTTTTTAATCCAAAAAGATACGCGGCAATGGTTCACCCCTCATCCGGCAAATTCATCCGAGCAGACCCATTCCGTTCGCTTCCGCTGGAGGCACCGCAATCAAACACTTGCACGCGTAGCCAATGCTTAAACCTCTTGCCAGTGCTCAAGCAGAGCCCACCGGTTTCGTGGCCCGGCTTGACCTTGACCGGGCACCGTCACTCCCGAACGAGTTCCAAGGGCATCCACCGGCGTACTGAGTTGATTAGCGCAATCTCTTTGGCGACACTCAGCTCATCAATCAAAATCACACGTTCACGAATTCTTCCTGCCGCGAGCAGCTCAGCGCGAAAAGTGCCGGCCAAAAGTCCGCACTCTTGCACCGGCGTCCACCATTCACCATCCAGTAAGACAACGATGTTTGCGAGGGTCGATTCAGTGATCTCGCCGCGTTCGTTCCAGAGAATCGCATCGTCAAAATGCTCCAGCCCCATTAGCGCGTCCTTATAAATAGTTCTGTTCGTAGTCTTGTGAAACAGAAATGGATCTGTTGAGTCAATTGCGTTTCTTGAAAGCGCGACGCGCAACGGTAGCTTGAGCAGATCGAGCTGCAGTACTTCGCACTCGATCTTTCCTTCGCGATCTACCAGCAGACGGATCTTCCATTCGTTTTGGGGATGTGTGGTTGCGAGCGCGTTAAGTTTTTCAAGAATGCTCTTACTACACAGCGTGAAGCCGAAGTACTCGGCCGACGACTCCAGCCTTCGCAGGTGGCGGTCGAGCAGGAGAATCTCGCCAGCGGACAACAACATCGATTCGAGTAGTTGAAACTGTGAGACGCATCGCTCGAGAAATAAGCTCTTGAGAATACATTCCTCGTACTCGCGCTCGGCCGTTGAGTCAAAAGTAATTCCGCCCCCAACGCCATAGGTCACCTGACCGGTCGAAGCGTCCAGCACGAGGGTCCGAATCGCGACGTTGAAGATGCAATCACCACCCGGTTTGATCAAACCGATGGCGCCTGTGTACACACCGCGATCGAATGGTTCGAGTGCTTTGATGATCTCCATCGTGCGAATTTTCGGGGCGCCGGTGATTGAGCCGCAGGGAAACAGTGCTGTTAGCAACTCCGTTAGACTGGTATTCGGCCGCAACTTGCTGGCCACTGTCGAAGTCATTTGCCAAAGTGTTTCGTATCTCTCGAGTGCAAACAGATCGGAGACCGCGACAGTGCCCGGCACTGAAACGCGACCCAGATCATTGCGGAGCAGATCCACAATCATCACGTTCTCGGCGCGATCCTTCGCAGACTGCGAAAGCGTGTCCATCATCTGCTTATCTTCCGCCTGCCAGCGACCGCGCCGAATTGTGCCCTTCATCGGTCTGGTTGTAATCGCATCGCCGGTGCGCTCGAAGAAAAGTTCGGGAGACAAACAGAGTACCTGGTGACTACCAAGATCGAGATAGGCACAGTAGTTCGCGCCTTGCGCCTCACAAAGGTCGGAGTACCAGGAGAGAGAATTGCCGTTGAACGAGGCAATCATCGGAAAAGTGTAATTGACTTGATAGGTTTCACCCTGCGCTATCAACTCGCGAATCCTGGCGACTGCCGCTGCGTAGTCGTCGCGCGAAGTACCTGCCACCCAATGAGAGATTTTGTAGGACTTGCTCGCCGCGGCTGCTGTCACAGGCGATGATCTGTCGAAGACAGCGGCCCACAGTAAAGGGAGACCGGCTCCCTCATGTGTAGAAAGAGACAGATCAAATGCTGGAGCGGCTTCATAACTGAGGAGCACCGCTACCCAATGGCCTGCTCTCGCTGCCGCCTCGAGGATGTTGAGCAAAGGGATGACTTCCGCGTATTTTTTTGTCTCATAGATTTGAGTTGGTGACTCGAAAAGATGTGACCAACCGCTCGTCTTAGGTCTAGGTGGGCCAAAGATAGCCTGGGGCATGTTCACAGTTTACGTGGAAAGGTTCGCGCCCCAAAATCAGTCGAAGTCGTTTCGCAGCAGGGCAGTGGCAGGTGTGGTTCGCATCAGTGGAACTTATAGAAACGATAAAAATCTTTAGCTACCATTATTCGTAAACCGCCCCTATAATCGTCGCCCGTAACAACTCCTGAATGGCTCAGACATTTCGTGGGGGTCTTTCCCAGGACCAAACATTTTGAGCTGGATCAGATTGCGTTTCAGTTGACGGTCCTTTCTGTAGCAAGCGAATAACACTAAAACCACTCCCGGGGAAACGGAGTGGCCGGTTGCATGGGTTTATGGATCCAGCTCTTCTCGTGGTGTGAAAGCTGAGAGCCGATTCAGTTCTGTGAAATTCGAAGGATGAGCGCATCCTGGTTCCATTAGTCATTCTGGGATCTGGGACGCCTACCTGGGACGCCTACCAATTGACACTCAGGTTCTTAAGCGGCCGGTTAAGTTTGTCGCTCCCGCATTTTGAACCTCCTGTCGCGACTAGAAAGGTTGGACGTTGAGTGTTCAAGCGTGCCCTTTCATTTACCAAAATCCGCGTTAACTCAATCGCGCTAACTCAATAAGGAGTCTTCTACCGATGCACAAGCTCAATATCCGACGGGCGTCTCTTCTCGCCGCAATCGTACTGACCACCTGCTCGCTGGCTTTCGGACAGGAAACAACGGGTAACATCGAAGGCTATGTGAAGGATACAGCCGGTGCTCTGGTGCCGAGTTTAGAAGTAACAGTTACTAACGCGAAAGCGACAACAACCGGGACCACCACGACCGGTATCAGCTCCGGTTTTAGACGCACAACTACTACCAATGGCGAAGGGTTTTTCCGCATCCTGCAGGTCCCGCCTGGAACCTATGATGTGGTCACCACGGAGTCCGGCGGATTTGGCGCGTCAAGATATGAAAATGTTACGGTCGCCATCGGACAAAGCACACAGTTAACGATAGTGGTTAATCCGGGAACTAGTGTAACTACCGTCGATATTGTTTCTTCGGATGTAGTGCCGGTTGACACCACCAGTAATGCTATTCAGACCACTATTAACGCTCAGAAGATTGAGTTGATACCCAAGAGTACGGGTTTTACAGGTCTTCTTAAGACTGTGCCGGGTACGCGGCCCGAGAGCCGGTCTGGAGGATTTTCTGTCGACGGTGCGTCGGGAGGCGAAAACGTGTTTGTTATAGACGGCCAGGAAGTAACCAATTATCGGACAGGAACTCTGAACGAAACTTACAACGTCCCCACTCAGCTCGTACAGGAAGTTCAAGTCAAGTCGAGCGGTTTTGATGCGATTTACGGCGGGGCGACCGGTGGCGTGGTGAGTGTGGTAACCCGTGGCGGCGGCAATGAGTTGCACGGCGAGTTCGGTATGCAGTTCGAGTTGCCGAAATTCAATGGCGAACCGCGTCCCCTACTGACACGTTTCACCACGGGTTCTGTTGCGAACAACAATTTCGCGCAAACTTCCGAGTATTTCAATCCGGCTAAAGCAGGAGGCACAAACTTTTTCCCGACCGCTAACCTTGGCGGGAAGATAATCAAAGACCGGCTGTGGTTTTTCGTTAGTTACACGCCGCAGGTGTTCCACACGGACGTCTCTACACAATACTTTACAAATCTTCCGGCAGCTCAAAGAACATTCATCACTGGCGAGAAGTACTCGCGAACGAGGAAATACGAATACGCCTTTGCGCGGCTCGATGCGAATCCGATCAGTAAATTGAGACTCACTGGAACGTTTCTTTGGAATCCCGTCATTGACCAGGGAAGTATTCCGACTACCAGCTTCACGAATGTCAGTTCTTCCGGTTTTGGTTTTGGCAATGTACCCACCGCTAACTTTGGACCCGGCGTTGGTGTATTGACGGGTCGTAATTACACGGAACATCAAGGTGGGCGTCAGAACTCGAACCTGGTGACGCTAGCGGGTGTGTATACGGCGACGAGCAACCTGATAATCGATGGGCGCTATAGTCGGGGATTTCTAAACGAGAAGCTTGGTAACTATTTTGTGCCGACGACCGTCCAGATCTTTAGCTGCGGCACTCCGAATGCTAACTTCCCCTGCGCGACAACAGGGGCAAATACCATTACCCGAAAAGACGTTTCGCTTCGGCAGTCGTATGACTTTTCGGCGGCCTACATATTCAACGCCGGTGGACAACACGAATTGAGGGGTGGATATCAGCGGTTCACCATTTTCAACGATGTTCAGTCGGGGAACTCGACCGTTGGACGTATCTCGTTCAACTACGGAACTTCAATATCGACCCTGATCGGCGGGAATGTGACCTCAACGCCCGGGGCGGTCGGTTCTGGTTCTTTCCGTCGCACTGGAACCAACGGACAGGGATCCAATTTAAGCCAGGGTCTTTTCATTCAGGACAAGTATCAGCCGCATCGGCGGTTAACCTTGAATCTCGGTGTACGCATCGAGAAAGAGGATCTGCCGTCCTTTAACCAATTCCCCAGTGCGGTAAATTTTGGGTGGGGCGACAAGATCGCTCCGCGACTTGGCTTCGCTTTCGATCTCTCCGGCGACGGCAAAACAAAGATCTTCGCAAGCTACGGTAAGTTCTTCGACCGGGTGAAATTTGCGCTGCCGCGCGGTTTGTTCGGAGGTGATATTTTTCTTGAAGACTATTTCGAGATTTTTCCCGGCGATACTTCTACAGGCTTTAGCATAGCGACTATCGTCGGCGGTTTTACCGGACCCAGCATATGTCCGACGACGGGTTTCATTATTTCGGGTGCACGAAGCAGATGTCAAAAGAACTTGCGAGTAAATGCAAACGAACCCGGTGCTTCCGCATTTCTCAACGGAGCGGTGGATCCAAATCTTAGGCCCTTCCAGCAGACGGAGTTCACGGTTGGTGGAGAGCGGCAATTGAGCCAACACTACGTGCTTCGCGTGCGTTACACCTATAAGAATGTAGACGAAGCTGTTGAAGATGCGGGCGTAGTGAATGCCGCCGGCAGTGAGGCCTATATTATTGGCAATCCTGGTAGAGGTCTGCACCTGGAAACGCTGCAAACGCTCGGATATGCCAAATCGACAAGACCTCAACGCCGCTATGACGGCGTGGAGATTGTCTTCGATAAGCGTCTATCGAATAACTGGTACTTCAACGCCAACTACACTATTAGCCGGTTGTTCGGTAACTATTCGGGCCTGGCTAGCTCCGATGAGCCGCACCTGGTTAATGGCCGACTGGCCCCCGGAGTTAGTCGAGCATTTGACTTGCCATTTATCGGATTTACCGCCAAAGGTGAAAAGGACAACGGGAGGTTGCAGACCGATAGACCTCACGTCTTCAACATCTACGGCGCCTATATTTTCGATTGGATGAAGAGCGGAATAAACTCGACCGAAGTTTCAGCCTTCCAGACCGTAACCTCCGGACAACCTCAAACAACGACGATTTTCGGCGCATCGACTGTGACCCCACAGATATTTTTGGGACGCGGTGATTTGGGTCGCAGCCCGGTCTTTTCTCAGACGGATCTCAATGTTACTCATCGCTATAAGTTCGGAACGGATAAACGATTCACGATGGCTGTCGATCTCAACTTCTTGAACCTCTTCGATCAGGCAACAGTGACGGGCATTTACACGACCATGAATCCAAGCTCGGCACCGGTTAACGCCGCCTCTCTCGGATTAAGTCAGGTGAATTATGCCAACGGGATCACTGGTGGAACGCTCTTAAACGCGATGATGGCTCGAATAGCTTCGCAGCCAGACCGAAGTGACGTGCGTTACAAATCGCCGTTCTTGTACCAGACACCGAGAGAGGTGCGATTTGGAGTTCGGTTCCTGTTCTAAGCAGCTCCGAAAAACAGTGCTGCTTCGGGCCGATGCCGTCTTTGGTATCAGCCCGAAGTAGCGCACATTCGATCATAAGCTTCAAGCCTTGAATGATTAATCGTTCTCACGCTTTTCTTGCTCATCTGCTCTTAGCCGTGGGGCTAGCCTTTTCCGGGCTAGCCAATCTGGTTCTCGCCGAACAAGCTGATGCTCAACAGTATGACCTGGTGATCAGGAACGGGCGCATCGTTGATGGCAGCGGCAATCCATGGTTTCGAGGGGACATCGGGATCAAGGATGGCCGCATCACTCGCATCGGGTATATCGATTCCTCGGCTTTGAGCAAAGTGATCGACGCGCGAAACCAGATCGTCGCGCCAGGCTTCATCGACGTTCATTCTCATGTTGAATCGATCTACAGCTTGCCCGCTGCGGAGAATTTCGTACGCATGGGCGTTACTTCGCTGGTGACGGGAAACTGTGGCTCGTCGACCACTGAGGTGGGCGAATTCCTCGGGCGCGTGAGTGCTGAGCCGCTCGCAGTAAACATCTCCACCCTGATTGGGCATGGCTCGGTACGCAGAAAAATCCTGGGCCTGGAAGACCGCGCGCCAACTCCCGAGGAGATGGCGAAGATGGAAGCACTGGTAGAGGAAGGAATGAAAGACGGCGCCGTCGGTCTATCAACCGGCCTCATCTATGTCCCAGGCACTTATGCGAAGACGGACGAAATTACCAGTCTTGCTCGCGTCGCCGCACGTTACCACGGTATTTACGCGACCCACATGCGCAATGAAGGCGAGCACGTCGCAGACGCAATAAAAGAGAGTATTCAGATCGGGGAACAGGCCGGTCTGCCGGTTGAGATTTCTCATTTCAAGATCAGCGCCAGGAAGTACTGGGGCCAGACGCCGATGACTATTGGGCTGGTCCGCGACGCACGTGCGCGCGGACTGGCAGTCACTGTAGATCAGTATGCCTACACGGCCAGTTCCACTTCCCTTGACGTTCGTTTGCCGTCCTGGCTGCGGGCTAACGGATTGGATGAGGCGAAGAAGCGGCTTGCGGACAAGGCCACTCGCGAGAAAGTCATTAGTGACATGAAAGAGTCTTTGAAGCGCAGCGGTTTCAAGGATTATTCGTATGCGATGGTCGCAAACTACTCATCCGATCGGTCTTTCAACGGCAAGTCTATTGCTGAGATAACTAAACAGGTTCGCGGCAAAAACGATGTCAAGAACCAGATCGAACAGATCATTGCGATGTATGAAGCCGGCGGTGCTGCGATGGTCTACCACGGCATGAGTGAGGACGACGTGCAGCGCATCATGCGCGAGCCTTTCACGATGATAGCTTCCGACAGCGGCGTGCGTAAGGTAGACGAAAGCGTGCCGCATCCGCGTGGCTACGGGAACAACGTCCGTGTTTTGGGACGGTATGTGCGCGAATTGCAGTTGATCTCGCTGGAGGACGCTATTCGCAAGATGACCTCACTGCCGGCCCAGACGTTCGGCTTTCGCGACCGGGGTTTGCTCCGCGAAGGGTTCGCCGCCGACCTCGTAATCTTTGACGAGCAGACGATCGCCGATCGAGCGACCTTCGATAAGCCGTATCAGTTTCCAGTGGGGATTAGTCACGTGGTCGTAAATGGCCAGGCGGTCTTTGTCGAACAACAGATGACGGGAGCACGACCAGGCTTGGCGCTGCGGGGTCATCGCCCCAACAACGCTTTAGTCAGCAATTAAGAAATTCCGGCCAAGCAGGTTGAGAGAATCGATTCTTTAGACAGAAGCAGGAGATACCATGGTCCAGAGAAACTCTTTTCCGTCCCGAATGCTTTTTGTGATGTTTGCCCTCATTGCTTCGATAACCTTCTGGTCGCTTAATGGGTCCGCGCAAACGGTGACGGGAACGCTTCAAGGCACCGTTACCGATCAGAACGGCGCCATTGTCCCGGGTGCCGAGATCGTTGTGCTCAACACTGAGACCGGCCAGCAGCGAAACCTAAAAACCAATAGCGAGGGAGCCTATTCAGCAGCGTTCTTGCAGCTCGGAATATACAGTGTCACGGTTTCCGGCAGTGGTTTCAGCGCGATATCGCAGGAGAACATCGCAATCGCGCTCAACCAGACACGCGTAGTTAATTTCAGTTTGAGACCCAGTACCATCACTGAAGCCGTAGTTGTCTCAACAGACGCGACGCCGATAAATACAACTAATGCGGAAGTAAAAGGGTCGCTGAATTCACAGGAGATTCTGGAGAAGCCGACTTTCAATCAGGGGAGCTTTCTGACGCTGGCGGAAACATTTACTGGGTTTCAGGAGAATCCTACGAGTGGACAAAACAATCCCACCGCCTCTTCCGGCTCTTCCATCAATTTCAATGGAACCGGCACGCGCGGAGCAACCTTCCAGATCAATGGAGTGAATAACGACGACTCCTCTGAAAACCAGAATCGCCAGGGGGCTTCACTCTCAACCATCAAAGAGTTTCAGGTCATCACTAATAACTACGCAGCAGAGTTTGGCCGCGGTTACGGTGCGGTAGTGCTGGTCCAGACCAAGTCCGGCACCAACGATCTTCACGGCGACGTCTACTGGTATCACAACGACAGCGCGCTCAATGCGACGAACAATGTGTTTGCGCCCGGCGTCAAGAAGGGGGTAACACGCCGAAACCAGTTTGGCTTTACCTCCGGCTTCCCGGTTCTGAAAAATCATCTGTTCGGATTTGTCAGTGCGGATCATACTGAGAACAGCGGTGCGAATAACTTTAATCGAGATGTATTCACGCTTGCCGAGCGTAATCCCGCCAACTGGTTCCAGCAGACGCCGGCGAATGACACACCAGCCAACCGAGCGTATATCCAGTCGATCATCAATCGGTTTGCCAATGCAGTCCCAAACGATCCAGCAGCCGGCGTTCGCGTCTTTCGCGGTCAGCAGGGATTCAACTTTCCGGCACGCGACTATTCGGGACGTTTTGACTGGAATCCGCGCGAGGCAGACAACGTAACCGGACGCTGGCACTACACGCGACAACGATTCGTCGCCGACGACATAATTCCCGGCGAGCGCGCCGATCAGAATCATAAGCAACAGAACTTCGGGTCGACCTGGACCCACCTCTTCTCAGCCACGACAGTAGGCGAGTTCCGATACGGCCTTGGGTTGCGTACCACGCTCGTCAACATCGCTGCCGGCAATGACACGCCGATTATTCGCTTTTTCAACCCTACGCCAGTGACCACCCAGTCAAGTATTGGTAGCGCCGGCAACTTTCCCATCCAGCGATATCAGACTGACAACCAGTTCGTCTATAACCTCAACACGGCTTTCAGTAACCATAGCATCAAGGCCGGAACGGACATTCGACGTCAGAATCTTAACGATTTGGCCGATAACTTTTCTCGCGGCTTCCATAGCAGCGGTTCCGCCAGTTGCAATGGAATAAACTACGGAAGCGGCTTCAATGCGTTCCTGAATGGTTGCACTCAGAATTTTCAGAAGGGCTATGGACCTTTCTTCCTCGAGAATCGAATCAACGAAGCCAACTTCTACGCCGAGGACAGCTGGCGATTCCGTGAGAACCTGACGCTGATTCTCGGGCTGCGCTACGAATACGTATCCGCGCCCAGGGAAGCGGCGGGCCGAATCAACTATGGCTTCGAGGCCGACAAGGACAATATAGAGCCCCGCCTGGGTTTTGCCTGGAGTCCTAAATTTGAGAAGGGCTTCCTTGGTAAGTTCTTTGGCGGTCCAGGTAATTCAGCGATTCGTGGCGGGTACGGGATCTTTCACGGTCGGCTCTTTCAATCGATCTTCTCGCAGGGCGGCGCAACGGTGCGGTTCAATCCGCCCAACGCGTTTTTCTACAACATCGCATCCACGACCACACCGAATACGAATCCGCTGTTCAATCCAACCAACCTGACAGATCCGACCAATGGCTTTGTGTTTACGCCTGGGCCACAAACTAACCGTCACACGATTACGGCCATCGATCCGGGTCTCGAGATGCCTTACACGCAGCAATGGAATTTGACTCTTGAACGCCAAATGCCTCTCCAGACTGCCTTGCGTGTGTCCTATACCGGCACCCGTGGAATTGGGTTGCTGAAATATAGTCTGAATAACCTGCCGCTTAATGATCCCGCCGGTGTGGTCGTAACGAACCATCCAAACAATGCTCCTAATGTTCTTTATGCTATAGCCGGGTTTACCGCTGGGGATCCACGCCGTGTTGATGTGCGGGGCCAGACACTGCGCCCGGCAGCCGACATTCTTTGCGCGGGAACGGGCTTGAATGGTGTGGCAGTTCAACCGGGAGGTCTATGTCCAAATGTGGTTCCACTTGGGCCGCTTGAGTACAGTTTCCGCGTGCCGCGCACTAACGAGCGGCGGCCGAACGGTCTCTATTCAACGAACGTAGCGGTAAGCAATGCTGCGTGGAGTTATTACAACGCCTTGCAGGTTGAACTAATTAAACGACTAAGCAGCAACCTGAATTTCCAGGCGGCCTACACCTTTAGTAAGGCGATCGATACCACCTCGGAAGCTACGTTCGTCGGCGCGGGCGATAGCAATCAAAACGGCAACAATGCCCGGGCGGCGCGGGGGCTATCCCGGTTCCATACTCCGCATCGTTTCACAATGTATGGCACTTATCGGCTGCCATTCTTTAAAGGTGATAAAGGGTGGAAGGGCCAGACCATGGGCGGCTGGCAGTTCTCTGCAGTGGTGAAACTTTCCAAGGGAAATCCCTTTACCGTAACCACCACAGCGCTGGATCTGAATCTTGATAGCTTCAGTGAGAGCCGTCCGGTACTGCTCGATCCTTCGATACTCGGGAACAGTGTCAGCCATCCCGCAACCTCGCGAGAGGCTTTGCCACGCTCAGCATTTCGCACGTTGACCGTGGCAGACTTCAACACACCAATCCTCGGGCGTAACACATTCTTCCTCGACGGTGTGAAGAACGTCGATCTCGGCATTATGAAAGTCTTCCAGATGCCGTGGGAAGGGCACCGCTTTACTCTTCGTGCCGACTTGTTCAATGCGTTCAACCACGTACAGTATGGTTTTCCCAGCGCGTTGATTACCAATACGAATTTCGGAGCGATAACTGGGGTGTCGGCGTTGTACAGCCCGCGAAATGTTTTGATATCGCTGCGGTACCAGTACTAGGAAGAGGTTTAGATGTCAGAGTTCGGATGTCGGAGTTCGCAGACTTGGTGTCGGTAAGGTACGAATGAATAGACACAGGCAAGTGTTTTGTTGCGCCCTATTAGTCGGCAGCACACTGCTGTTTGCGCTGCCGATCTGTGCGCAACAGAAGTCCGTCACCGCGGTAGCTTCAGTTCCGAGTACCGAGGTGCGTGCGTTGTGGGTAGTTCGGACCACGCTTACCTCGCCGGAAAAAATTCGCGCCCTGGTGCTGGCCGCGAAACAGAACGGCTTTAACACCTTGATCGTCCAAGTGCGCGGCCGTGGTGATTCGTACTATCGCTCGCAGCTTGAGCCGCGCGCAGTTGAACTAAAGGAGCAGCCGGCGGAGTTTGATCCTTTGGCCACGACGCTTGCAGAGGCGCGTACCCTGGGTCTCAAAGTTCACGCGTGGGTGAACACGAGCCTGCTGGCAAATCTTGATGCGTTACCCACCGATCCAAAACATGTTTATAACCGGCATCCCGAATGGTTGGCGGTTCCGCGGCCCGTCGCTGCGGAGCTTTATCAAATGTCGCCCCGGGATATTCGATACCGTGAGCGGATAGTCGAATGGTCAAAGGCGAACAAGGCCGAATTGGAGGGAATTTATACGGGTCCCGCCAATCGGCAGGTCCGTGATCACATACTCAAGATTTGGCTGGACATTGCGAAACGTTACGCGGTCGATGGAATTCATTTTGACTACGTCCGACTGGCGAGTCCTGACTTTGATTACAGCCGGACGTCGCTGAACACCTTTCGCAAATGGCTTGAACCGCAACTCAGCGCCAACGATAAGAGCGCCTTGCGAAGCGCCCTGGAGTCGAATCCGCTGGCCGCAACTGAAACCTATGCTGATAGGTTTGCCGATTTTCAGCGTGAACAGATCACTACTCTCGTCAGCAGGATTTATCGCAGTGTGAAGCAAAGGAAGCCTAATCTCATAGTTTCTGCCGCAGTGTTCGCCAACGATGAGAACGCGTACACACGGCGGTTTCAGGATTGGAAGCTTTGGTTGTCCATGGGAATTTTGGATGTGGTCTGTCCCATGGCTTACTCCACCGACACCGCGATCTTTCAAAAGCAGATTGAAGTGGCGGCAGGCAGTGCCCATGCGGCAAGGCGAAAAGTGTGGGCTGGAGTCGGAGCTTATCGCATAGTCGCAGAATCGACTGTCGAGAAGATTAAGGCGGCTCGTGTGGCAGGCTCCGACGGCATCATCCTCTTTTCATATGATTTCACGGTGAGAAAGAGTGACCTAAACCAGAATGGTGATTATCTTGAGCGCGTTCGTCGTAGTGCTTTCGATGCACCTTCAGTACAAAGTATGGCACCCGCTCATTAAATGCTTCGCGTTTGGCAAGACGCTTGCACGTTGCGAGTGCCGCGGCAATTCTGGTCCCTGAAAACGAGCCCCTTGTTTCCTTAAATGAGCGGGTGTATAAGTTCAACGTAGACAGCGCCCATTTGCCATCCATTCAATCTGAAAAAATCTGAACTTTTCCGTGAGTTAGACGGATTCAACCGCCAAGAGTAGATCGAGCCTGACCGCAATAGCTCTGACTCAATCTATTCTGATTCTGAAAAGGACACTAATCATGAAACGAAATCTCAGAACTGCGATCCTGCTGGTTGTGGCAGCCGTAGTAATTGCTATGGGCTTGAGTGCTCCGGCCCTCGCCCAGGAAGAGACCTCTGCGACCATCAATGGCCAGGTTCTTGACGCGACCGGGGCGATACTCCCTAACGCCACCGTCAGCATCACTAACAAGGCTACCGGCCTCGAGCGGAAAGTCCGGACGAATGACGACGGCTTTTATGTGGCAACGACGCTTAGTCCTGGGGATTACACGATTACCGTTGAGCAACCGAACTTTAAACGCCACGAAATGAGTATCACGCTCAATGCCAGGGATCGCCGGCTCGTCAACCTCACACTTGAGGCAGGAGCAGTTTCGGAGACGGTTCTAATTACCGACGAAGCGCCCCTGGTGCAGGACAGCCCCACCGGGCAGGGCCTGATTTCAGGTACACAGGTAATTGAATTACCTTTGAATAACCGTAACTTCCTAAAGCTTACTGAACTTGTGCCAGGTGTTTCTTCCAGCCTTGATGACGAGTCTTCGTTTGGTTTGACCAGCCGTGCAGACATCTCAATCAACGGCATGCGACGCAACGCGGTCAACTATTTTGTAGATGGAGTTTCCAATACCGACGTCGGGTCAAACATCACTTTGCTGTCGACGCCCACGATCGATTCAATCAAAGAATTCAAGATTCTCACCTCGAACTATACCGCCGAAATCGGACGCTCCGGTGGAGGCACGGTAACCCTCGTTACCCGCGGTGGCGGCAACGAATATCACGGCTCACTTTATGAGTTTGTGCGTAACGATCGCTTCAATGCCAACAGCTTCTTCAATAACCGGCTGGGCAGCAACCCTGATGGCACGCCGCGCGCTCGCGTGCCCAAACTTCGCTACCACAATTACGGATTTACCTTGAGCGGACCGGTCACAATTCCGTTGTTTGGTGAGGGCAAACCCGCTGTCTATCAGGCGAAGGACAAAACTTTCTTCTTCTTCTCTGAAGAGGTGCGCAGGATTGCGCGCGGTACAACTGACGCCAGTGCCACCACATTCTCGGTGGCACAACGTCAGGGGGACTTTTCACAGATCCTGGGACTGCCGCTCTACCGCCAGGCTAATGGCACCAGCGGCACCGCGGTTACTGCAACCCCGCTTTTCGTGACTACCACGCTCGGCACAGTTGTGCAGGCCCAGGCCGGTATGGTGTTTCGGCCGACTGATGGTCGTGCGTATGTGGGAAACATAGTTCCCGCGACCGATCAGAGTGTGTTGGCGCTTTCTCTGCTTCCGGCCTTCCCGATACCGAATAGTGGGCTCAAAGGCTTTACGTCAACGCCGGTGAGTATCAACAACACGCGCCAGGAGGCAATTCGCATCGATCACAACTTCAACGACAACAACCGCCTTTTCGGTCGGTATACTCACGACCTAAGTGAGACGCAAGAGTCGGGCGGGTTGTTCAATAACCTCGTGTTCCCGAACATTTCAACCACCAACACGCGCGTTCCCGGCCACGTGCTGGCCATTTCTTACACCAGGATCATCTCTCCCAATCTGGTTAACGAAGCGACTTACAACTTCTCAGGGAATCTGATCGGATCCCAACTTAGTGGCCGCGGTCGCCGGTCTGATTATCCCGGCAGCTCGGCTATTCCCGAGGTCTTTCCAGAGAACTTCAACAACACCATGCCGGAGTTGAATTTCGCCGGCAATGACGTCGCCTCAAGACTGGGCGCCCTCCAGGGCTTCAATATCAAGTACACCAACCAGGTTGTCCGCGATGTCGTCACCTGGACAAACGGGAACCATACTTTCAAGTTTGGCGGTGAAGTTTCGTTTGAAGCCAAGGACGAGAACGCCAATAACATTACGGGCGGCACCTTTACGTTCAACTCCACCAGCACCCGGGGCATATCATCGACCGGCGTAGCACTGACCCAAACGGGCTCGGCTATCGCTTCGTTCCTGCTTGGCGACGCCACTGCATACACCGAAGATCAGTTTGACGTGACCGTCAATCTGCGATTCGGAAGACGCGAGTTTTTCGCACAGGACACCTGGAGACTTCGGCCAAATCTGACGCTTGATTATGGAGTGCGCTATCAGTACTACGTACCGGTGATAGACAAGAACAACGTGATGACTTCGTTCTTCCCGTCGCTCTATAACGCCGCGCAAGTGCCAACCTGCACAACTGCGGCTTGCACATCGCTGGTACGCGGCACCGGTAATGAACTTAACGGCATCGCAGTCGCAGGAGGGAACTCGCCTTTCGGTCGGGCGATCTCGCCTTCGGACAAGAACAACTTCAGTCCACGCCTCGGTATTGCCTGGAGCCCGAATTTTCAGAGCGGCTTCCTGAAGAACCTGATCGGCGAGTCCGGTAAGACAGTTATTCGCGCTGGATATGGCTTTTACTATGACCAGGTCCTTGTGGGCATCTTTGAGCAGAACGCTTTCGTCAACCCACCCTACAACAATCGCGCCACTTTCACCGGAGCAGGCATTACTTTAGCGAGCCCCGGCGGAGGGACATTGGGTGCGCTTCCCATTCGCAACCTGATTGCGAGTGCTGCAGACTTCAGGACGCCGGAGATTCAGCAATGGTCGCTCGGCATACAGCGAGAGATATTCAGGCGCGGGGTCATCGACCTTAGTTATGTGGGTACCAAGGGAGACCATCTCGTTCGGCAGTTGAATCTGAACTTGCCTGATCCGGCCGACGCCAACCGGGTAGGGTCAGGAAACAGAAATACAGTCAGACCGTTTATCGGATACGGCAGTATTAACTACCGTGAGACCAGCGCTATCTCGCGCTACCATGGACTGCTGTCGTCTTTCAACTATCGCTTCGGCAACGGATTCTCGCTCACCGGATCTTATACCTTCAGCAAGACCATGACCGATGCCACCAACGATCGCGACGCTATCGACGACCCGCAGAATCCCCGTAACAAGCGGGTTGAATATGCCGAAGCGCGGACTTCGCGGCCGCACATATTCAGCGCCAGTTACGTCTATGAGTTGCCCTTCTTCAGGCGGTCTGGAAACGACTTTGCCAGGTATGTGCTGGGGGGCTGGCAGATTTCCGGTATTACATCCATTGCCTCAGGTCAACCGATTCCGAGGATCCTGTCCGATACGGCACTTGAGACACGCGGAAATCGGCCGAACGCGACCTGCGATCCGAACTCAGGTCTCGCGGGCACTCTCGATCCGGGCGGCTTGCCCTACATCTTCGACCCGACCTGCTTTGCGCTGCCGGCACTGGGAACCTTCGGAAACCTGGGTCGCGCTTTTGCTCGTGCCCCGGGACAGAACCAGACAAATCTCTCGGCGGTAAAGAACATTTACTTCAACGGCGAGAATACTCGTTACCTCCAGCTCCGCGCTGAAGGCTTTAATATTTTCAACCACACCCAATTCACCGGGACCGGTGCGACCTTTGCGGTTCCGGCCACGCTGGGCCGCCCCACTGCCACGCGGTTGCCGCGGGAATTCCAGTTTGCCGTTAAGCTGTACTTTTAACTTGCGGTAACTTCCAACAATGCCCGCAACGTGTGAACGTTGCGGGCATTGTCTTGTGTGCGGATCCGTTGTTTTATCTTGCAGCAAGGAAGAGCTACTCAGGAAGTCTCCTTTTCAGACGCTGTTCCTCGGACGCTCTGCGCGCTTCGTTCAATTGTCGAGCCTTATCGAGTTCCTGCTTACCTTCAGCAGCGAATCCCGCCCTCGTCAACGCACGTCCCAGCTGGAAATGTCCGTCAGCGATTGACTGGTCCAGGGCGACCGCGGCTCGCAGTTCCTCAATACCTCCGGAATGATCCCCGGTAATGACCAATGCCCGGCCCAGGGCAAATCTAGTATCAAAGTCGCGCGGGTAGGCGGCGGCCGCTTTGCGCAGAAAGGGAAGCGCACGCTCGGCGTTGCCTTTCGTCAGGTACAGATCGCCGACAAGAAACGACGCTCGTGCGTAATCTGCGTCACGCCGAAGGACCTCCACCAACTCGCGTTCGGCTTCGTCGTATCGAACCAGTTTCCAGTAGAGAAACCCAAGGCCATAGCGGATTAGAGTGGAATCAGGTTCAAGTTCGAGTGCTTTTCCGTATGCCTCGACTGCCTCAGTTGTCCGGCCGTTGGCATCCAAGGCGTCGCCGAACTGGGCCCACAATTGGCTCGTGGGTTGCGGCAGACCGAGCCGGCGCCGCAGTACCGTCAATGCTTCAGAAAATCGCCGTTGTCGCTGGAAACTTTGCGCCGCCATCTCCAGCAGGCCAGCGTCACGCGGTGACCGCGCCAGCAATTGCGCGATCTCGCGCGTGGCTTCCGGAAATCTTTCTGTTCCGATCAGCGCTACCGCCAGCGCGCGCTGAGCCGCGTCGTTATCGGGTTGGAGTCGGAGAGATCGTCGCAACGGAGAAATAGCCTCGCGGTACGATTCCATCCGTACTAAGGCCAGACCAATATTGAAATGTGGGCCAGGCAAGTTCGGATTCAACTCGATAGCTCGGCTCCATGCTTCGCTTGCCTCGGCTGTTTTCTTTTGCTGGCTGAGCGCCGTCCCGAGATTCGTCCAGGCACGAGCATCGTCTGGCGTGACGCGCAGGACCCCGCGCCATTCTCTTTCTGCCGCACTCCAATCTGCAGCCTGTTCGAACTTACGAGCTGAATCGTAGTGGTTGCGCAGAAGCTCTTTTTCGTGCGGCGTAGGTGCATGCTGCGCGGCGACGAAACAGGCGACCAGGCACCCGCACGAGATACTGAAAAAGAGTCTCCTTAACATATGAGTCACAGTGTTCACATTCTGCGCAGGCACATCCGATTTGGTCAACGGTTCAGTAATCTAATACAATTCGCCAACCATCTCATCCATGAACCATAAGCTACTGCTTCAAAATGCCAATGTCGTCTTGCCCGATCGTTTGGCGCGCGGAGCAAGTGTCCTTGTAGCAGATGGTCGCATTGAAAGCGTCAGTGAATTTGGACTCAAATCCGTCACTGCAGATTCCACCATCAAGTTGGACGGCGTCACTCTCTACCCCGGATTTATTGACGTTCACATCCACGGCGCCGTGGGTGCAGATACGATGGAAGCGACGTCTGAAGATCTGGTTTCAGTCGGCCGGTTCCTGGCCCGCCAGGGCGTAACGGCGTGGCTGCCAACGCTGGTTCCGGCCTCAACTGATGGATACAAGCGTGCCGTGCAGTCGATTGAAAAAGGCGCTATTCAGCAGAATCACTTCACCGTTGGCGAGCCAGCAAATCCGTCTGATGAGTATTCGCCTGGCGCTCGCATCCTCGGCGTGCATTACGAAGGACCATTCGTAAACGAGGCGCAGTGTGGTGCGCTGAGACGCGAGCACTTCAGAAAGTTTGCAACTCCTGCTGATGTTGACGCGTTACCGCTTCCTCACAACTCGAATGCAATAAAGATGATGACACTCGCGCCGGAAATCGACGGGGGTATCGAGTTGATCGAGGAACTCGCCCGGCGCAATTGGATTGTTTCGATCGGACACACGCGTGCCGATGTCGAGACTCTTGATCGGGCTTTCGCTGCCGGCACAAGACATATAACTCACTTCATGAACGCCATGCCGTCGCTGCATCACCGTTCACCCGGACCGGTCGGCTGGGGTCTTTTCCATCAAGATGTTACGTATGACGTAATTGCTGACGGAATACACATTGACCCGCTGGTGTTACAGCTTTTGTGTAGCGGGAAACGGTGGGAACGGATGACTCTGATCAGCGACGCGATTGCCGCTGCTGGAATGGGCGATGGGGACTACAACATTTGGGGAGATACTATCGCGGTAAGGAATGGGCGTACGCGTAATGTCAGAGGCAGCATTGCCGGCTCGGTGATCACCATGTTGGATGCGGTGAGGATGATGAGTTCACTTGGTGTTTCGGAGGTAGAGTTGGCCCGCATGGCTGCCGGCAATCCGGCCAGGTTGCTTCGGATTGAAGACGACTGTGGGTCGATCGTGGAAGGGAAGCGCGCCGACCTCGTGGCCCTCGACCGAGAAGGACATGTCCGCCTCACAATAATTGGAGGCGAAGTTGTTGTGGTACAGAGTGAATAGCGAGATCTAAGCCGCGAGATTTACGAGTCGTACAACCCAGCCTGTTGGTAATACTCATCTATCAGTTCAATTGGATGACAAACCTCGAGTTTCATTCCGGCCAGCATTGCGCCTGCGCCGATCTGCATTTGGCAACCAGGATTACCGGTCGCCAGGATGTCAGCGCCCGAGTCTTTCACACACTGGAGCTTTTCACGCAGGACCTCTCCAGACAATTTGGGTTCGAGCAGGTTGTAGATACCCGCACCGCCGCAACAGCGCTCGTACTCTTTCAGCGGTGTGAACTGCAAATGGATTGACCTCAGCATTCCTAACGAGGTTTCAGCTGCGTGCTGACCATACATCAGATGGCAGGACGCATCGTAGGTCACCACGCGGTCCTGAGTAGCGGTCCCGGAAAGCGGTTTGCCGGCCTCAAACATCTGACTCACATCTCGCACCCGCGCGCTGAATTTCTCAGCTCGCTCGCTGAACAGTTCATCCCCGTCGAGCAGGTGGTTGTAAGTCACCAGCATCGCGCCACAGCCGCCCGCGTTCGTGATTATCGGAGAGCTGTCGGCGGCTTCAAATGCTTCGATATTACGGCGCGCGAGTTTTTTCGCGCCTTCCAGATCGCCGGCATGCGCGTGCAGGGCTCCACAACAAACCTGAGCGGGGGGCACTCGAACGTGGCAGCCATTGGCTTTCAGCACGCGCGTGGTCGCTTCGTTTACGCGCGCAAAGAGGCCCTCACCAACACAGCCGGTAAAAAGCATTCCCGACGTTTTTGTTGTCGTAATTCGGCCCGCATCAGCACCAGAGGCGTCATTGCTACGCCTCGCAGAAGCCTCAGAAGCGGTTTTAGATCGCGAACTCTCCAGCAGGGCCAAAGCGAACTCAAAGCGTTTCGAGATCACGCCCGGTAGTTTTGATTTCAGCAGCAGTTCGGCCACGCCGACGTCTCGCACTAGCCGACTGACTGCGAATGCAAATCTTAACCGTTCTGGGTAGGGCCAGATGTGGAGTAACAGGAACCTGAGGATGGCACTCGTTATGGTGCGCCTGGTGCTATACAGCTCGGCCCGTCCGGCTTCCAACAGTTGTCCGTACTCAACGCCTGCAGGGCAGACCTGCTCGCAGGCACGGCAGCCCAGGCAGCGATCGATGTGACGCTCAAAAGTTGCCGAAGTGTTAAGTAAGCGTCCTTCAGCAACAGCGCGCATCAAATAGATGCGGCCACGCGGTCCATCGTTCTCATCGCCGGTTACGACGTACGTCGGACACGCCTCCAGGCACAGCCCGCAATGTACGCAGGCGAGAAGTTTGTGCTCTTCGGCGGTGAGCGTTGATGCCCTTGAACCTGTTGCTTTATCTTGCAAGATGAATTCGGCTTGTTAACAGTTGCGCACGGTTATAGCAACTCACGTTAGAGAGAAGTCGGGTTGCAAGAAGCTGGTGACTTGGCCGATTTGAACCACGCCCGAGGGCTTTGCACAAAAGTCGGCGCCGTAGTGCCCAACGTTTGTAGCCCTCAATACACCGTGGAAAAGCCAAGCAGGTTTATCACTGGCCTTACGAGAAAGCGAAGAGAAAAATTTCGGCTCATGTGCAGCCTCTTCAATACCCGACCGCCAATCCATCACTCCTTCTGGGATCTGTTGCGCCGAGTCGCACTCCTGTTTTTGGCTCAATCATGATCCCTTCGGCGTCCCCGAGATATCGCGGTCGCGCCAATTTGTGGCCGCGCGCGGTCAACGCCTTCTGCGTATCGCCCGATAATCCGAAAGGTTCATAAACCAGTTCATCCGGCAGCCACTGATGGTGAATGCGAGGCGCGTCGATCGCCTGCTGAATGTTCATTCCGTAATCGATCACGTTGGTGATGACGCAGAGCGCCGTGTTGATGATCGTCGGGCCACCCGGGCTGCCGACCGTAAACCAAAGACTGCCGTCCTTGTTCAGAACAAACGTGGGCGTCATCGCCGAAAGCGGACGCTTGCGCGGCGCCACAGCATTTCGTTCGCCCTGTATCAAACCGTAGAGGTTCGCAGTACCAGGCTTTGCGGCAAAGTCATCCATTTCGTCGTTCATCAAGAGTCCCGTCCCCTTGGCGACTACTGCGGAGCCGTAAGAATTATTGAGCGTGTAGGTGTTGGCCACCGCGTTGCCCTCGGAATCAACCACGGTGAAATGGGTTGTCTCTTCCGACTCGTGGCCCGCCGGACGACCCGCACGAACGGTTTGACTCGACGACGCGCGATCCGGATCGATGCCCGCGCGCAGTTGTCCGGCGTAATTCTTGTCGGTCAAACCTGCCAGTGGAACACTCACGAAATCGCTGTCACCCATGTATTCCGCGCGGTCGGCGAATGCCCGGCGCATTGCTTCGGTCATCAGGTGATAACGATCGGATGAGGCCCAGTCCATTTTCGCTAGATCGTAGCCTTCCAGAATGTTGAGCATCTGAATCAAAACTGCGCCGCCAGAAGAAGGGGGCGGCATCGAGATGATTCCATAATCTCGATAGCTTCCGCGCAACGGTTCGCGCTCCTTCGCAAAGTAGTTGGCCAGATCCTGCATCGTCATCAGGCCATTGTTACGTTTCATGTCGGCGACAATCAGACGCGCTGTCTGTCCGGTATAAAACTCGTCTGGTCCGCCCCGCTGCAACCGAGCAAAAGTTGCCGCGAGATCGGGTTGGCGAAAGATTTCGCCTTCACGATAGAAGTTACCGTTGCGAAGATAGATTCGTTTTGTTTCGTCATACTGAGAGAGATACTCCTGATTGCCTTGCAGTGAACGCGCCAGATTACGATTCACAACAAAGCCGTAAGCGGCGAGCCTCCGAGCGGGTTCAACCAACTGCCTCCAGCTCAACTTGCCCGAGCCATATTTTTTGAGGGCCAGCTCCATTCCTTTCACCGTTCCGGGAACTCCGGCGGCCCGGTAACCCACGACGGGACCTCCCTCGCCTTTGATCACGTTTCCATTCTTGTCGAGATAGATATCGCGTGTCGCGGCTGCCGGCGCCATTTCGCGGTAGTCGATGGCTGTTGTTTTCCCGTTCTTAAGCCGAATCATCATGAAGCCGCCGCCCCCAAGATTTCCTGCGGATGGATGCGTCGCGGTCAGGGCCAGCGCGACCGCGATCGCTGCATCGATTGCATTGCCGCCGCGCTTCAGAATGTCGACACCGACCAGAGACGCGGTCTCATTGGTGGAGGCAACCATGGCGTGCCTGGTGCGAACCGGTTCGCGCGAGGCCGCAATGACCGTCGCTTGCGTCCCGGACAAAAGCGGAGCGAGTGGAGCGGCTGCGAATGCGACCAACAAAAAGCTGCTGAGTACGAGTCTTGAAAACGGTTTCGACATGTCGTCTCCTGGTTCTTAACTAAGAAACACGGCGCGCGGATCCAGTTGTTCTCTGATTCTACTAATTAGATTCGCCAAAGGTGCTCCGACACCGGGTTGCGTTTTCGAGTATTTCGAGAACTCAACCTGCCGGTCATCCTCTGCAAAGATTCTCATGCGGCCATCGGCAAGTCCAAGTTGCCAAAGTGATGAACCCACCTGTGACAAATCCTCAAGGAAGCGCGCAAATTCAACGGGTTGCAGCACTTGCTCTACTACGCCCGGCTTTCCTTTCAAGTGATCAGGACAGGCAGGAATGCCTGTCTTCTGGTGTTCTGACAGCCCGCCGGCGAGCTCATTCCAAAGTCTGGCATCATCCAAATTGAGCTGCAGCGTTGGCGGAGTGGACATCGCCTCGACGATGGAACGTGTCTGGTTGGTTTGAAAATCGACGGTGGCTCTTCCTCCTGCAAAACGTGCGAGCAGTACGGGCTGGTTGCCATTGGTTGGGAGTTTGAAAACTTGTGCGAGGGCCGGGGAGATCAGTTCAAGCGCCACCGGAAAAAGTCGCGTCTCCAAAATCTGCCGCGCCGCGAAGACGAGTGACTCAGCGTTCCCGGAAAGGATTGCTGTGACTTCTCGTTCAGGTCTGGGACGAAGTTTGAAACTCAACTCAACAACGATTCCCAGCGTCCCATTGCTGCCCGTGAACAGCTTACACAGATCATAGCCCGCCACGTTCTTAACGACCCGCCCGCCGGCCTTAATGACAGATCCGTCGGCAAGCACTACTTGCATCCCGATCACGTGTCTGCGCGGTGGGCCATAACCGAAAGTCTGTGCCCCGCCGAGGCCGGTGGCGACCACGCCGCCAACCGTCGCGCTTGCTCCGCCAGGCGGATCAAGTGGCAACCATTGCCCTTTACTTGAAAGCCTGGCGTTCAGCGCTGCCAGCGTTACACCAGCTTCCGTCCGCGCAATCAGATCAGCCGGTTCATGATCCAGGATTCGGTTCAACCGGAGGGTGCTAACTATGAGATTCGCACGCCGACCTGCTGCTTGAGATTTCAAGTTTGTGCTCGCCCCGGACGGCTCAACTCTCCAATGCTCGCGGTCTGCAAGTTTCATTACCTCCGAGATTTCCGCTGCCGAGGCTGGTGCGACCGTGAGCCACGGACAACGATCATCCGCAGCGGTAACGTAGGCTTCGCCAACGATCTGTGAAAGAAATCGAGCTGCGATTCCTTCCTTGAACTCTCCGCGTGCGCCATTCGGAACTGTGGTTCGTGCTGGCGCTGCAGCTAGTACACGAAGCGCCTCATTAGAAGGAACGGCGCCCGGCGAGCGAATTGTAGAGGCACGAAAGGCTTGAGTTGCGACTGCGGCGCCCTGAGTCTCGAGAGGTTGGGTTGACAGGGAAACCGCGCGGGCTTCACCGCATCCCCTTAACATGGGAATAATCTTCCCCGGATTACAAAGACCCGAGGGATCGAACGCAGCGCGAACGCGCAACATCGCGTCCATGTCTGCTTCAGAAAAAATGAGCGGTAGGTAGTCTCGTTTGTCCAATCCCACTCCATGTTCACCGGTAATTGTTCCGCCGGCGCGCACACAGGTTTCCATCAGTTCTCGTCCCGCTTCTTTAACGCGACGAACCTCGTCCGGTGAACGAGAATCAAAACAAATGAACGGATGCAGATTTCCATCACCGGCATGAAAGACATTAGCGAGTATCAGTCCGTACTTCGCCGCTATGCCATAACTCTGACGCATCACCTCGGGCAGTTGTGAGCGGGGCACCACGGCATCCTGGATCATTGAATCGGGGGCAATTCGGCCGACTGCCCCGAATGCGCCTTTACGCGCTGCCCAGAGTTTCTTTCGCTCATTCTCATCGCCAGCAAGTCGGCAACTCCTGGCCCCGTACTTAATGCAGATTGCTTTCGCCAGCTCAGCCTGATCATCAAGGCCGGCTTCGATGCCGTCGAGCTCAATCAGGAGCGCGGCACCCGCGTCGGGTGGCAAACCGGCGGCAAACACGCTGGCCTCGATGGCCCTGATGATCTCCCGATCCATCATCTCCAGCGCTGCCGGCATCAGGCCGGCAGCGATGATTGCGGACACTGCGTGGCTCGCATCGTCGACTTCGGCAAACTCTGCAAGCAAGGTGCGAATGGAAGGAGGTAACGGAGTAAGTCGCAGCGTCGCCTCGGTGGCCACACCAAACGTTCCTTCCGAACCGATAAACACGCCAAGCAAGTCGTAGCCGTTCCCGCCCGCTTCCGCGCTGGTCAGTTCCAGGACTTCACCACCAGCCAGGACCACTCGCGCCGAGAGTACATGATCGGTTGTCGTGCCGTATTTCAAACAGTGAATGCCGCCGGCGTTCTCGGCGATATTGCCGCCGATGGTGCAAGTCGGCTGGCTGGAGGGATCCGGAATGTAGTGCAGTCCAAGTTGAGCCACCGCTTGCGAAACGTGCAGATTTACGACACCGGTTTGGACCCGAGCTATCCTGCGCTCCTGATCAATTTCGAGGATCCGGCGCATGCGCGCGAGCTCGATTACCACCCCGCTATTGAGTGCCAGGGCGCCACCTGACAATCCTGTGCCAGCTCCGCGCGGAGTAAAAGGTACCTTCGAGCGCGCCAGCACGCGCATTACTTCCGAGGTTTCTTCAGTGGATTGCGGAAAGACAACGGCGCGCGGCAGATACTTGTGTTGCGGCAAGCCATCGCATTCGTAGACGAGTAGCTCTTCCGGTTTATCCAGAACAGCGTCAGCTCCAACGACCGCCTTTAAGTTTTCGATTAATTGATCCACGACAGAACTGTGTTACCCGTGCAGATTAGAAGGTGAGATCGAAAATGTCGACTCGTAACAGTTTTGTTGGGCGGCCGTCCCTGCCGCTACCCGCTTTCGTTGAGACGAATCTGTAACGCGAAGACCGGCGCCCAGTGAACGCCATTACAAAGTTGCGTGGCGACGCGTGAAGATCCGGTACGCGGCATATATCACTATGCCTGCAGCCAGGGCGATCGCGGAGTCTCTCGCTTCGACTCTCGTGCTGTTTGACAGCAGCCAGACAGAAAACACTACTGCAAGCATACTGACGACTACTCCGCCGGGGATTTTGAAAAGCGCAGGCGGCGCGTTTGGCTTTCGACGTAAAACGGGAAGTGCCACACAGGTCGCACCATAAGCAAGCAGCCGGGCGATAGTGCTTACGGTCAGCGCGTAGATCAGCGAACTCGAGAGCGTCAGGATCAGCATCAATCCCGCCGTAAGCAGTATCGCAACATAAGGCGTGCGAAACCGACGGTGAACGGCGGCGAGAGCTTGTGGCAGTTCCCGGTGAGTGGCCATCGCAAATAAGATTCGTGGTGTGGTCAAGATATTGACGTTCAGGTTGCCCACTACAGACGTTATTGCACCAGCGGCGATGATGGATGCGCCCAGCGGTCCCATGAACTTATTTGCGGCTTCCGCCAGTGGCCTCTGCGTGGTTCCCAACTCCGGCAAGGTCCCGATGCAGACAGCCTGAATGAGAAGATACATAGCGGTGACGAGCGCCGTCGCTATCAGAATTGCGATCGGCAACGTCCGGCGTGGATTTACAATCTCGCCGGCCGGCACGCCTGCGTTCTCAAACCCCGTGAATGCATAGACCAGTAACAAAACGGCTGTAGAAAACGACCCGTACGCCGGCAACTCGCCGAGGGTGAAGTTTGCGGGAGTGAGAAAGAAAAGACCGGCCCCTATGAAAAGAAACAGCGGCAGAAGTTTAGCAACGGTGAAGAAGTTACTCGTGAGCGCGGCATCACGGACCCCAATAAAGTTTATCGCCGTTAGGGTAATGGTAATGAACAGGATCACGACGGCACGCCAAATTCCCGCACCGGCCTGGGGCCAGAAAAAACTCAGGTAAACAATCAGAAGATTGCAATTGGTAGCGTAGGCCGAGATCCTGGCAATCCAGTTCATCCAGCCAACTTGAAAGCCTGTCGCCGGACCAAATGCTTCGCGAGAATAGAGATACGGCCCACCGCTGCCAGTGAATCTGCTGCCTACTTCAGCAAAACAAAAAATGATGAGAACAGTGACGAGTGCGCAGATGATGAAGGCAATCAGACTGTAGTTGCCGACTAGTCCGAATGCTCTTGCCGGTAAGACGAAAATTCCCGCGCCAATGATGCTATTGATAACTACTCCGACAAGGTCCCATTGTCGTATCCCGCGAACGAGACCTTCTGCTGATGTTTTTTCCATTGCGTGACTTATAATGCAAATCCCTGATCGTTACAACGAACCTTTTTCCGAACCACAAAACTATATGAACATCAAAAAAACTTTAGTCGCAGTCCTCTGTATTGTGTTTGCGGCGAGCGGCATCGTCGGGCAAGACGGTGCGCAGCGTACTCGCAGTCTTCAGGCTTTGGTGGACTCAGCTGCAAAGACGACGCTAGAGAAGTTCGCCGCAAAGAAACTCACTGCGAACCAACTCTCAATAACTTTGATCGACCTGCGCGATCCCACACGTCCAGTTACAGCAAGCCATCTGGGCAACGAACGAATCTATCCGGCCAGTGTCGTTAAGATGTTTTATCTGGCGGCGGTGCATCGTGCTCTGGAAGACAAGACGATCCAGGAGACCCCAGAACTCAAACGGGCGTTGAAAGACATGATTGTCGATTCTTCAAATGAAGCGACGCAATACATCGTGGACGTGGTGACACAAACAACCGGTGGCTTTGAGTTGCCGCCAGGAGAGATGGAAGAGTGGCAGTATAAGCGAAACTCTGTGAACCGGTGGTTTAGCTCAATGGGCTACACGAACATCAACATCAATCAGAAGACGTTCTGTGAGGATGCGTATGGGCGAGAAAGTGTGTCACGCGGTCCGCAGGGTGAGAATCGAAATAAGTTGACGACCGATGCCACGGCGCGGTTGCTAATGGAGATTGCGACCGGCAAATCAGTGACACCGGAACGAAGTGCTTCGATGATGGAGTTGATGAAGCGGGATTACATGCGCAAAACCGGAGACAACGACGACCAGGGAAGGGGATTTACCGGGCTGGCCCTCAGCGGAGTCGACGGCGCGCGTCTTTGGTCAAAGGCCGGCTGGACGAGCACGACCAGACACGATGCCGCTTACATTGAAATGCCCCACGGCGCAAAATTCGTGCTCGTTACATTTACAACAGGACACGCAAACGAACGCGAGATCATTCCGACAGTTGCGCGTGCGGTGATCGCAGGACTGAAGCAGACAACGCCGTAGTTTGGAGCGCTGAAGGGGCAGTTCGGCGCCAGAGGATGAAAGGTCAGTATGGTGTTACCTCTGCTTCAAATAAGCCGTTGCTTGAAGGCGTAGCGGTGATCTCCGCCGGAGAAAAATTACAGGGGCAGTTCTTCCCGCTCCTGCACAAGGCGAACGAATTCGAACGATGACCCTTCCACACCCACAGCCTCGCTGGGGAAGACGTAGCGCGCTCTTCGGCGGCTTGATATGGCTCTCACTGCTCCCAGTTCAGCTGGGGGATTCCGCCGAAACGGGATTCATTCAGCGACTGGTCTTGTTAGGCATCCTCGTCGTTGTTCCGCTTGCCCTTTCATTGGCGCCGGCTCCAGGTACGAACGACAAAGACTCATGGCTGTTTCGCCTGGCGCTGTTAACACAACCCATCGGAGCAATAGCAACCATTCCCTCGTTCCTGATTAAACCTGGCCCGCTCGCCGCCGCGTTTGTTTCACTCTGGTTTTGGGTGACAGGAGTCATCGCTTTTTGGGGCCTCTCGAGACTTTTGCGAGCAGAACTTCGAAATCCGCCCGAGCTCTCGATATCAGCGGGACTACTGTTCCTGCCCGTGGGGAGTAGTTGGTTGATCGTCTCACGTCTGGGAATTCAGCTGGCTGGATTTGGCGACACGATCATCCTGCTCACCGCGATTCATTTTCACTTTGCTGCTTATGCCGCGCCCATTCTGGCCGGGTTGGCTGGTCGAAAGCTAAATGAGTCAGGCGCGGCTCGAACTACTTTTGTTCTCATTCCGATTGGCATCATCGCCGGAACTCCGCTGGTCGCAGTTGGAATAAGCTTCTCGCCATTGATTGCGTTAGTGGGAACGCTGTTGATCGCGACTGCGGTGTTCCTGCTCGCGATCCTCATCACCTTTTTTATCATTCCGCGAATTGACTCACTCACCGCACGAATTCTGCTGTCGGTCTCGGCGATTTCGAGTGCGTGCGCAATGTTGCTGGCGTGTGTCTACGCCTACAGCATCGTTGTGAAGACTTTGCTCATCGACATCCCGCAGATGGCACAATCGCATGGTCTCTTGAACGGGATTGGTTTCGTGCTTTGCGGATTGATTGCGTGGTCCGTAGTTCAAAGACCCTCGCCGAGCAACGCTTCAAACGAGTAGTTCCGATCATTTTCCGTTTCTTCACGGAACAATCCAGGAAAGTGCGACTCTAAATCTTCGTGCGAATCGAAAATTCTACGTCTCGTTCTTTGTGAAATTACAGACAGCCTACAGGCCGGAGAAGAGGATGTCGGTAACTACTGAGTCAATCACCAAACCGATCATCAACGTAACGCCACTCATCGACATACTGTTGGTGCTGCTAATCATCTTCATGGTAGCGGTACCGCTGAAACCACAGCGCTTTCTCGCCAAGGCGCCGGCGGAACCGGAAAAAACTCCGCCCAGGGAGCCTGATCCCCTCACGCTCGTTGTCACTATTCAGCACGACCACTCGCTCAGGCTAAACGGCGTTGAGGGTATGGGCACGATTGAAGACACCTCGAAGTTAAGTGAAACGCTCATTAAGCTTTTTGAAGAGCGCCGCCAAAACCGTGCCTTTCGATACGACTCACTGGCAAGCGCCTATCTGAGTGATGACGATCGGGTACAGCGGACCGTCTTCATTAAAGCGCCACGTTCGCTAAGGTATGGCCAAGTGGTCAAGGTTATCGATGGGCTCAAAGGGGCGGGCGCGTCACCAATTGGGTTGCAGCTCGATGGATTGAACTAATGTTAAGCGGCGAATCACAGTCAGCTAAGAGCAGAACCCTATTGATCCCGCGTTATGGAAATGTACGAACAGACAGCTGCGCTCGCGGAATATGAACGTAAAAGCAGATGGACGCGAACCTCGCTGCACAGCTCTATCAAATGATTAAGAAGTAGCGGATGTTTTGGTTAACGTCGCGGTTTGAGCTTCTCTATCAGGTCACGATCCTGCGCTCCCTGGTGGCACACCACGCACGACTCCTGCCCACGCTCTTCCAGGTCTGACACCAACGCATAAGTTAAACCGCGATCAGACCACGTAATTACTTTGAATCCGTGAATAGAATCGAAGTGAAAGGTCAGGCCGTGTGAGACTATCTGCTCGCCGCCGGACGGCCTTGCGACTGAATCTGACGTCACGACAAGGCTGATGGGTCGCTGATACATTCGGTAGGCGACGTAGGCTGCATAATCTTCTCTGTAACCAACCAGTCTTGCGCCTTCGAGGCTGTAGAGTTTGAGTTGCCCCGACTGCTCCTGATAGTCCGGGAGCTTAACGCCGAAGTTCACCTTGCCAATGAACCAGTCGGAGATCTGTTCCGGCCTGTTCGAGACGATCTCAAGCGGGAGCTGGCGCTGAAGAAAGCGTCGATGAGTGTCCGCGGCCATCATTGCAAAACTCGATGGTCCGGTCGCAGCCAATTGCGGTTCGCTGAAATTCCTTGTTAGCCAGATGACCGCTATCAACAGACCAGACGCCAGAACCAGGAGAGCAATTCGGACGGCCCGAAGTTTCCATGAATTAGCCAATAGCCCCGGGAAACTTTGCCACAACCGTTGCTTTTTTGGTTTCGACCGGGGAGCCGCGCCGGTGTGGGATGTGTTAGCAACCATCTGCTCAATAGACGCTCGAAGTTTCGGCGATGCAGTATGAAGCAGCGCAGCGGAACGCAATGTCGTCAAAAAGTGGCGTTCCCTTTCAACGGTGTCCCGGCAAGTTTCGCACGCAGCGAGATGGGATTCGAGCAGCTCGACTTCTTCGGCCTGAAGCTCGCCGTCCAGGTAAAGAGCCGAAGTCACGAGTCAACGCGGCTGCTCAAAGACTGCTCGAACAACGCTATGAACTTCGTCGTCAAGTTGACGCCGCCGTAACTATGACGCGTGGGAAACCCATCCCGGTAGGGCCTACGGCAAAACTGAAGGGTGGCGTCACGTGGGCCCAGCTCGGTCAGATGACTCCCGATGAGATTCGGACGAAGGGACTATTTCCGTACTTGCCTTTACCCCACCCCAATCATCCTGTCGGAGGAATGCTGTTTCCGCAGACTGAAATCAAAGAGTTTCCCCGACTCGAGCGGTTTGATCTGGATTTCGATCTACCAGATCACTTCCTTCCAGAGTTTCCGCCGGCGATTTTCTTGACCACACGCCCCGACCTTGGCGACGTTTCAAAAGGGCAGGTCGTGAAGTTGGAAAACTTCTACGACCTTTTCAATGGAATTTTGAACCCGAAGCAGTTGGAAGGGTTGCGCCTGCTCGTGACGCAATTCCCGCAGCAACAGTTCAATGCGACCGCCGATCGAAAGACCGAGCGGGCTGATGGGATGATTGGCGTATCCTGTCTTGATTGTCATGTGAACGGACACACATCCGCAGCCACGCACCTGGTGGGCGACATTCGCCCCCAGGAGAATCGCCGCCGTATCGACACCCCTTCCTTACGCGGGGTGAATGTTCAGAGATTGTTCGGATCGCAGCGGGCGTTAAGATCGGTCGAAGACTTCACTGAGTTTGAGCAGCGTGCAGCATACTTCGATGGCGATCCCATACTTGCCACCAAGAAAGGCGTGAACATCCTAGAACGTGGCTCGCAAGTTCATTTTATGGCGGAACTACAAGCGCTTTTCGATTTTCCACCGGCGCCAAAGTTAAACCTGATGGGTAGATTGGATCGCAGCAAGGCTACCGAGAGCGAGATACGCGGCGAAGATTTGTTCTTTGGAAAAGCCAACTGCGGCGGTTGCCACGCTGCGCCTTTCTACACTGATAACTTAATGCACAACTTGAAAGTAGAAAGGTTTTACACGCCGAGAATGGAAGGCGGCATGTTGATCACTGCCCAAGGCCCGATCAAGACGTTTCCGCTGCGCGGTATTAAGGATTCACCGCCGTACCTGCACGACGGCAGGTTGTTGACGTTGGAAGACACCATCGAATTCTTCAACCTCGTACTTGAATTGAAACTTACTGCTGCTGAGAAAAAAGACCTGGTCGCGTTCTTAAGAGTGTTGTAGGACAGTCAGGGACGTACTGAGTGCTGAGTTCCGTTTTAGGAGAGGGATTTTTGGGGGGCGCCCGTTCGAACTATGTTAGTGGCGGCACTGGTGGCCGCCACTCGTTTTCGTAAGAAGCATCTGTAGACGCGAAGACGAACACTCACGGGTTCGACATCACGAGGATCTTAGTTGATCAGCGGCGGCTTTCAGGTCGCGAAAGAGGATGGCTAGATCCTTCGACTGGTAGTGCGCATTGAGGCCGCTGGGGTTCGGCAAGACCCAGAGAATCGTGGCGCCGATGCGTTCGCTCTGACGGCCCACTCCGGCTTTCGGTTGATTGAATGCAACCCGATAAGCACCGAGTCCGAGCACCGCTAATATCTTCGGGTGATAGCGCTTGACTTTCCTGATTAACTGCTTGCCACCCGCCACTATCTCCGCCGTCGTCAATTGGTCAGCCGTCGCCGTGGTTCGTTGCACGACATTCGTAACTCCGTATCCGCTTCTTAAGAGTTCGCCTTCGTCAAAAGATGAGAGCAGGCGATCGGTGAAGCCCGCGTGATACAAGGCCGGCCAGAAGCGATTTCCGGGACGAGCGAAATGGTGACCCACAGCGGCTGTATAAAGTCCGGGATTGATTCCGCAAAAGAGGACGCTCAAGTCGGGAGCGATGACATCGGGAACAGTCTTGTTTACGGCGGCTAGTAACTCGGCTCGAGTGGGCTTCCAGGGAGTTGGCATCCGTAAATTGCGTAGCTAGACTACAATCTCAATAGACCTCAAATTTAGTCCGTTGTGTGAAGCTGCTCTTGGTGATGCGATCAACGACCGTGACACTCAACAGATAGCGCCCGGTTGCCAGATCCATCAGTGGCACCTCCGCCGCATACGGCAGGCGAGCAAGATCGGCAATACCCTCGGAACTAATTCTTCGCAGCGCCGTCGTTAATACCGGCTGCGCATCTCTGACGATCTGGACCTGGACGGCGGAATCAGGTTTGCCATCGGAGCCTCGCCCGGGGTTATAGATAAAGATAAGAAAGCGAAGAAACGATTGGCGACGAAACCGGCGAGATACATTCAAGCTCACTTCGCCGTTATCTTGCACGCCGCCCGTTGCAGCGTTGGTGATGATTGTTTCTCCGCGCTCAGCAAGCAGCAAGCTGCTCGCAGTCAGTTGCCCCGCAGCGACATTCGGTATCTCAATCCAGCTCTGGGCACTACCTGCTTTGCCGCTAACCTGGTCCCTGGCTCCGACTCGAACGTGATACAAACCGGGGTTGAGGTGAATGGGAAAGTTGTAGTTGATGTCGCCAAGGTTGTTTCTGTTTTCGGCCACTGACGTTTTATCTGTACCCGAAATAATGATTCGCTCACCGAACTTTGCTCCGACGCGGCCGCGATCGTCATAAACAAATCCTGCCACCTCGATTGCCGCTTTACTGTTGTCACCATCGAGCCCAAAGGAAACGAACTCGCGTGGGACCTGCATCGAGGTGGAGAGCAGCTCGCCCTTATCTGGTGTGTTCACGTGAGACACACTCAAAGAAACGGGAACACCGCGATTGGGATAAGGCGCAGTGATGACCTCGCTTAAGCCATTATCTGAGGTTTTAGGCGGGGCTTTTGATGGAGTTGTTTGCTTTCTGGTCTCCGCTACGGTTGGCTCGGGTTCGATATCAAAGAAACCACGGCGCACGCGCACGCTCAACTGTGGCCTATTGACGAGCTTAACTTCTATTTTTCTAAACCTGCTCTTTTTCTCTTCGGTTGGCTCGGGTTTCCATGCGAGAAGATAATAAGTCGAAGTCTCAGTGAGCGCTTTCTTTACGCCAAGCTCCATTGAGTTTGTATTGAAGAAAGGACGACCACCAGTGTCGCGGGCGAGAGCGTTCATCCCATCCTGCGTCGCGGCCAGTTCGCCGCGCAACGACTGATCATACCTGCCGCTGGGGTCGAACGTAGGCGCCTCACTAATATCCGATAGCGAGGCCACTAACCCGCGTGCGTCCATTGAGTAGATGATCACGCCACTGCGTGCCGCGGCACTGGTGACCCGTTTTAGACGCTCCATAGCGTCAGAGTTAATGCTGTCCAAAAGGAATCCGTTTGAAATGAAGAAAACAATCTTGCGGCCCGGCAACTTGCTGGAGCCGCGGATCAGACCCTCAAGTCCGGCGAGCGTATTTCTGGTAATGTTTGATCCCTGCAGCAATATGAGACGTGCCCGGCTCTCGACCATGGTGACGGCTGAATCACGAGTGATACCGGGATTGTCTCTAAGGACTGCATCTACAAAATAGTCGATAGTACCTCGATCAAAGCGGCTGATCATGAGCGCCTGAAACTCCTTCATCAGCGGCCGTTCGGAGTCAGTGACCCTTGTCGCTCGCGGCCGCAGTCTTTCGAGGGCTTTGTGCAACACGGCGGGGTTGTCAGTTAGTTGCTGGAGGAATCCGATCAGCCCGGATGATGAGGTGATCGCGACCTCATCATTTTGACCTAACTCGTTCTCAATGAATTTGCTAATCGTCTTACGAGTTAAGGCGGTCCCGGGAAGATCCATGTGCAGATCGTCAATGAAGAAAAAGATTGTTCGTCCCCGATCGAGCGGAAACGTTGAATCGTTCAACGAGTGGTCGGCGACGCTGTTTCCTCTCGCCGCGGCCAACTGCCGTTCTTCATTTACGGTTCCAGCTGTGATTCGCTCAAAGAACTCAATCGGCTTGAGTTTGCCATCGATCCGCAATTCAAAGTCTTCCCTCTGAAGGTTATTGACAAACTCGCCGTCCTTGTCAAAAACCATTACGTCGGTCTGCACCAGCTCGGTGAAGACTCGTAGGACGTCCCGCTCACCTTTGGGATCTTGCGGTTGGGTTTGCGCCACGCCTGCGAGAGGGTTGGCGACGAGGCAAAAAAGCACTAAGGTACGGGCAACGCCGAGAGTACTGCGATCTATGAGCATATATTGGCGCGAACTAGATGGTCGAAGGGTACCAGCCCGATTGCGGGGAGACCACGTTGCAATTACTTCTAGCCGGAGCTATGCGGCTACTATGTATCAGGATGCTGACTTTGCGCAACAGCAAAACTATTGCTTGGATCTATCCTATTAGCCGCTGGAATGAGCCGTTGAATTTCACGTCCAGCTGACCTGCTAACTCAGTTCCCGCCTCGTGAGGCCTGCAAAGTAATGTCGACAGACTCTGTTACAATCAACACATAAGTTTCGAGCTTCTAGTTGGTTCCAAGTCTTGATCTCAAGTCTCAGGTCTCAAGTTCTTAATCTCGCAATCTGAGACTTTTGATATTTCAGATTTCAGAGACTTGAACTTGAGACTAACTAGAAAACTCAAGACTCGAAACTCGAAACTCAAACTTTCCCCATGGCAATCGAAGTTGAAAAAAAATTCCGCTTGACCCCGGCCCAGCGCGAATCGATACCCCTGCGTCTAACTGCAATCGGGGCGACGTTACGCGGTGAGGAGTTTGAAGAGAACACCCTCTTTGGCGGGGAGGCACTGGAACACGGCCATTCCGTTTTACGCCTGCGCCGTGTGGGCGAGTCCGCCCTGCTGACATACAAGGAACGTCTTCCTACTTCTTCCCAAGTCAAGCATCAACGCGAAGATGAAACGCGCGTGAGCGATCCAGCGGCCCTCGAGCTAATTCTGGAGGCGCTCGGGTTCACTCCCGTCCTCGTTTATGAGAAGCGACGGACTACCTGGATCCTGGGCAAAGCTGAAATTCTGATCGACGAGCTGCCCTTTGGCTTGTTTATGGAAATTGAAGCGAGTGAACGAGAAATTAGCGAGGTTGAAAGGAAGTTGGAGATTAAGGGCTTGAAAGCTGAGCACGCCACCTATCCACAATTAGCCATGAAACACGGCAAGCGCGTCAGTGACCTTATTGAGGCGCGTTTCCAGGAGTAGTTTTGCTGCGGAGCTGAAAAAAAGCGGCTTCACTCCCAGGGAAGTGAAGCCGCTATTGAGTTCGCCGTTGTGCGAACCTACATTCCCATGCCGCTCATGCCACCCATGCCGCCGGGCATCGGAGTGGATTTGTCGTCTTCAGGGATTTCGGAAACCATCGCTTCAGTGGTTAGCATCAAGCCGGCGATTGAGGCCGCGTTCTGCAAGGCAGTGCGGGTAACTTTCGCGGGATCGATGACTCCGGCCTTCACCATGTCTCCATACTCTTCAGTTTGAGCATTGAAGCCAAAGTTCTCACTCTTCTCAGAACGAACTCGCTCGACTACAACGGCTCCCTCTTTACCAGCGTTCTGAACGATCTGGCGCAGCGGCTCTTCGAGCGCACGACGAACTATGTTCACGCCGATCTGCTCGTCAGGATCGCCTTCGCCCTCGGCATTGATCTGGAACTTCTCCAGAACTTTCGCCGCACGAACTAATGCGACACCGCCCCCAGCAACAATTCCTTCCTCGACCGCAGCGCGCGTTGCGTGCATGGCATCTTCAACGCGCGCCTTCTTTTCCTTCATTTCGGTCTCGGTCGCCGCGCCAACCTTGATTACGGCAACACCACCGACGAGCTTTGCAAGTCGCTCTTGCAGCTTCTCACGGTCGTAGTCCGACGAGGTTTCCTCAATCTGCGCGCGCAGGGTCTTAACGCGACCTTCGATTTCAGACTGTTTGCCTGCGCCTTCCACGATCGTGGTGTTGTCCTTGTCGATCGTGACTTTCTTGGTGCGGCCCAGGTCCTCCAGCTTGACGTTCTCGAGCTTAATGCCTAGATCCTCGCTGATGACTTTGCCACCCGTCAGGATCGCGATGTCTTCGAGCATCGCTTTGCGACGATCACCAAAACCAGGGGCCTTGACGGCCGCGATGTTCAATGTGCCGCGAAGCTTGTTCACCACGAGGGTCGCGAGCGCTTCGCCTTCAACGTCTTCCGCGATGATGAGCATTGGCTTGCCCATCTTCGCCACCTGCTCGAGTAACGGGAGGAGGTCCTTCATCGAGCTGATCTTCTTCTCGTGAATGAGGATCAGTGGATTCTCCAATACAGCTTCCATTCGCTCTGCATCGGTAACAAAGTAGGGGCTGAGATAACCTCGGTCGAACTGCATTCCTTCAACCACTTCGAGCGACGTTTCCATGGTCTTCGACTCTTCAACGGTGATGACGCCGTCTTTACCGACTTTGTTCATCGCCTCAGCGATGATATTGCCGATTGTTTGATCGCCGTTCGCTGATACGGTGCCGACCTGAGCAATCATGTCGCCCTTTACGGGTTTCGCGAGTCGTCGAATCTCTTCGGTAGCGCGCTCAACGGCTTTGTCGATACCGCGCTTGAGTGCCATGGGATTCGCGCCGGCGGCGACGGTTTTCACACCTTCACGGAAAATCGCCTGAGCTAACACGGTCGCAGTGGTGGTGCCATCGCCAGCTACGTCAGAGGTTTTGGAAGCGACTTCACGAACCATTTGGGCGCCCATATTCTCGAGCGAGTCCTTGAGCTCGATCTCTTTGGCAACAGTGACTCCATCCTTCGTGATGGTAGGTGAACCAAATTTCTTGTCGATTACAACGTTGCGGCCTTTGGGCCCGAGGGTGATCTTCACCGCGTCGGCGAGCTGATTGATGCCTCGCAGAATCGCTGCACGCGACTCTTCGCCGTGGATTACTTGCTTTGCCATTTCTTTCTTCTCTCCTGCTGAAATGTGGAATGTTTAGGACAAAATTAAAGGCGGCTGAGTCTCGAAAACTACCTGCCGCCCTTTTTGCCGCTTGCTGCTCCGGCGCGTTCGATGATTCCAAGAATCTCATCTTCGCGCATGATCAGGAGCTCTTCGCCATCGAGTTTGATTTCTGACCCGCTGTACTTGCCGAACAGAACTCGGTCGCCAGTCTTAACATCCAGAGGCTGACGGCTGCCATCTTCTTTATACTTGCCTTCGCCGGCGGCCACCACTTCGCCCTCCTGGGGTTTCTCTTTCGCGGTGTCCGGAATAATAATGCCGCCGCGTACCTGCTCACCCTCTTCAATTCTCCGCACAATAACGCGGTCATGGAGAGGTCTAATGTTCGTTGCCATGCTCTAAAATTCTCCTTTCAGGATTCTTAACTAAGATTGCGCGCGTTGGAAAAAGGACGCTTCGAGGAACCTTTGATTTAGCACTCAGCGCGAACGAGTGCTAAGGATATAGTCAACAGCAAACAAGTGTCAACTTAGGGTGTGGGCGTCAAGACTGAGCCGGATTGGTCCGAGGTCAGCGACCGGCGGCTTTGGCTGCGCGCGCATTACTGCGCTCAGTTTTTTGGTACGCCGCGACGCGTTTTGAGAGAGTGTTTCTGTGGATTCCGAGGACTCTGGCTGTGTTTGTCAGGTGCTTCTTATTTCGTGTGAGGGCTTTCAGTATGTAAACCTTTTCAAATTCGGTTACAGCTTCTTCTAAGAGGATTTGGCCGTTCAACATCTCATCAATCAATGCTTCAAGTCGAACGCGCATTTTGGTCGAGCCTCCCAAGTTCTTAGGCTAGCGGTCGCAATCAGAATCTGGCTTACAGCTCTTTTCCGGTGAGCACGCGGTATGCCTCGAGATAGCGAGCGGTTGTCGCCCCAGCAACCTCGGCAGGAATTGCGGGAGCTGGCGGTTGCTTGTTCCAGTCTAGTGTTTCCAAATAATCCCGGACGAACTGCTTATCAAAAGACGGCTGAGATTTCCCCGGTGAATAGCTTGCTGCCGGCCAGAATCGGGAAGAGTCAGGTGTAAGAACTTCATCGACGAGGATGATCTCGCCATTTTTGTCTTTTCCGAATTCAAACTTGGTGTCGGCAATGATGATCCCACGGCTGAGCGCGTAGTCTCTCGCGCGCCGGTAGAGTTCGAGAGAAATCTCGCGAAGCTTCGTGGTGGTTTCTTCGCCCAGTAGTGTTCTTACTTCCGATTCGCTAATGTTCTCGTCGTGACCTTCTTCTGCTTTAGTCGCGGGAGTGAAGATCGGTTCGGGCAGTTCTGCCGATTCCACTAGTCCCTGCGGTAGATTGATGCCGCAGACAGCGCCGGTTTCAAGATAGTCTTTCCATCCCGAACCGACGAGATATCCGCGAACCACGCATTCGACCGGGAAGACTTCTGCCTTACGAACAAGCATCGATCGCCCAGTCAGATTCTCAGATTGATTGCGGACAACGTCTGGCATCTTTTCCAGTTCATTCGTTATTAGATGATTGGGAACAACCTCGACGAGCCGATCGAACCAGAATCGCGTGAGCGCAGTAAGCACTTCGCCTTTTCGTTCAATTGGCGTAGGCAAGACGCAGTCAAACGCTGAGATACGATCGGTGGCGACTATCAACAGTTGATCGACGTCAACCTGGTAGACATCACGGACCTTGCCTCTGCGTATTAGCTTAAGATCAGAAAGCGATGTTTGCAGGAGAGTGGCAGCACTCGTCATTCAGGTGGCTCGTTTCAATTAACTCGGAAATGTTTTTGAAGAGGCGAGCCGGATTTTGCTCGCCGCTGGAATCTTTGTCAAGAGAGGTTGAGATTTAACTTTCACTCCAATACGAATACTCACTTCGATCGTAGACTTCTGATCAGAATGATGAAGATCAAATTTTGTTTCGAGGGCGATGCGTGATGGACCAATCCATTGTGTCCGCAACATGCGGCGATCCCGTTTTCACTGACTCTCTAAGAATTTCAGGAGTCAGGAGCGAGGCTCGGCCGTGCTTTTGGGTCAGCGTGGACTTGCGCGACTTCGGCAAACTGGTTGAGCCTCGAAATGCATTAACGTAAGTGATATGGGCGCTAGCGAGGCGCACGAATGCAATATCGCAGACGGTAGCAGATATCGTGAGCCAGCGCCCTCGCTTTGCTGCCTGGTCCTTCAATTGGGCCCAAACTAACTTCGTACTTGAGTTTCGCCTTTTAGTCCTGTACTATTCGACTCGCCCGACGTGCGTTACCCCCAGTGACGCAAACCCCTTTTAAGCCTCCTGCTTGTCAGTCTAAATCTGAGTTAATCATGACAACGGTAGCTACTGACAGACAGCAATCACCTAAAGAAAATCCGCTAGTGGATGCAGGCGATCGCAAAGTTTCATTGCTTGTTGTCGAGGACGACGAGAATATTTCCACCGCCATTAGCGAGTATTTCTCTCGCGCGGGCTACAACGTAAAAACCGTGGAAGATGGCCTAACAGGCGTAAAGGCAGCCCTGGACGATCCTCCAGATGCTGTCGTTTTGGACTTAATGTTGCCAAAGATGGATGGACTGGCTGTTTGTAAGGAACTGCGAGAAAAGGTCAACTATCTTCCTATTTTGATGCTTACTGCTAAAGATGACGTGGTTGATAAGGTGCTGGGCCTCGAGATGGGCGCGGATGATTACATCACCAAGCCTTTTAGTCTTAGAGAACTTGAGGCGCGCATCAAATCAGTTTTGCGCCGGTCGCGAAACGTCGCTGGTCCCGATGGGGCGCGCGACGAAGCGCCCATCGTCCGCGGCAGGCTGCGCATCGATCCCGCTAAGCGGGAAGTAACCATTGGCGACCGTCAGGTGGAGCTTACTCCCAAGGAGTTTGACCTTCTGCGGCTTTTTGCTTCGAACCCGGGTCGTGTATTTCCTCGCAAGTACCTGCTTGAGAAAATCTGGGATTACTCTTACGAAGGCTATGACCGGACGATCGATTCTCATATCAACCGTCTACGAGCAAAAATTGAAGAGAACCCGGAGAACCCACAGATGGTCCTTACCGTTTGGGGTATCGGCTACAAGTTTAGCGACGAACAGTAAGTTCGCGAATCCGCCTCGATCCTTCCTTCCTGCCGTCCATTGGCATCTCGGACCTTGCCCTAAGCCATCCTCGTCCGTTGTTTACTAATTTACTAACCCAGTTGCTGCGTTCGATATCTCTGAGAGCGTCGCGTTAAATAACATGCAGGCTCAAAACAGAGTCATGGGTGAGTCACGCTCTGACGAAACGGCTGTTGAACCCATCGTGCTTGTCGATCCGGGTGTGCACCCAAGGGATGAACTCAGCATTAGCCTGGTCGAAGCAGCCTTACGCAACGCCATCCGCGAACTTGAATTGATCGAGGCAACTTCATCTTCAGTTATCCGGCAACGGCTGAGATTGCTGCCGACGCTTGTAACCGGACGAGCCGGTAGCGAAGTGGGGCCAGAACGGAGGCGGCCCGAGTTTCCACTGTTCAATGCCTGCTCTGACCAAACCCCCGACTCACAGTCCGTTGGCGAAAACGAAGACCAGGCAAACAGTGCCGAAACGGATGCGAAGGGGCGCGCGAAGCAGAGACGCCTTCAAATCGAACTTGAGGAGATATTTGCCACAGGGCTAAACCAGCGGGCGTTGATTGAGGAGCAAATGCGGCGACGCAAACTCATATGCGACGACGACAAGGTTACAGAGGTGAGTCCGTAAGTTCGTTTCAGCAAAACAAAATCGGTCGGCTCTTCTTTCTGAAACAATCGATTTTTTTGTCCATTTCCAACTCGGCGTTCCGTCCGGCCTCCGCCAACTTAATGCTCCTCACACAATCCACTTCCTTCAGTCTGTTGCCCACCGCAACAAGAAACTAATAGTTTCGCTAGCAATTAGTAACCCACTTATAGTATTCTCGCCGGCGGTCTGTACAAGATATGGGCTCTCGATAGTGGTCGTTTCAACTGAGGCGAGCGGTCCATCGGAGCTGACCTCGTCGATTCCCGGATGCCATTCTAATTGCTGTCGGTTGTACTGTCCTTCCCGAGGGGCATTCATATTATTAATTTTGCCAACTGAAGTGGAGGAAGCGCGCATGCATAGCAACCGGAGATGCTGCGACTTAGCGTTGATGCTGGGTCTCATTTTTTTGCTGGCCCTAACGGCAGCTGCGCAAAAAAGCGTCAGCGTTGGACAGCCGACGAATTCAGTCACTGTTCTTGATAGCACCAAGCAGCAGGACGGCCTCGCCGGCTCAGTGCGTAGAGTCAAGATTGAATTTGCCCTGCTGGAACCCAAGAGCGGACGGATCAAGGAAGGCCCTTTGCAACTGCTCGAGGTTACAACCTACGCACTTAACGGCGACAGGATTGAAAATGTGACCTACCCAGTAGCTAGCTCTCCAGTCGGGAAAGAAGAGTATCGCTACGATGCCAAAGGCAACATCGTCGAAATGACGCTGCGGGCAGACGACGGTTCGATCGTCAGTCGCGAGGCGTACGAGTACGAATTTGACGGGTTTGGCAATTGGAAAAAGATGGTCACAAGCCTGGTTGTATTTGAGGGCGGGGAGTTAAGGCGGGAACCAGTTGAGGTAACGTATCGAACTCTAACTTATTACTTCGACGATGCAGTGGCAGGTATTATTGACGCTCGTTCGGGTCCGACGTCTCCTGCCTTACCTCGGGCCGCCCTGAATATTCGCTCATTGACCGCAGCTTCCGAGGCAGTTCTGCCGCCTTCTCTGAACGTGAACGTGCCAGCTGTCTTAATTGATTTAAGTGCGGCACCTCCGGAACTACCTCGCCGGGAAGAGACTGTTTCTCAGGAGGCGCCCGCAAATCAGGAATCGTTCGTGAATCGCTCGGAAGCGGTGCTTACCGACACAATCAACGGCGCAGCGAAGACGATTCATGTGGGCAGCGATGCCCCTTCCGCCAAGCCAGTAGGTGCCGAGCGAGTCGGCATGTCCTCGGCGAATAGCGCTGACTTAAGCAACACCGCTTTTGTTCTTTATATGAGCGGTCGTACGAGTATTGACTCCGGTGATCCTAAAGGAGCAGTACGAGCTTATCTGGAATCGCTGAAGCTCGAACCGAAGTCTCCGCAAGTGAACCTCAGTCTTGGCCACGCCTATATCACACTAAAGAAGCCGCATGAGGCCATTAAGGCGTTCAAACAGGCGATCGCTCTGGATCCTGATTTAGCCGAAGCGCATTACGGTTTGGGGTTGAATTACTATCAGCTAAACCGCACGAGAGACGCGGCCAACGCTTTCAAACGAGCCACGTCGCTGCAGCCGGACATGGCCAAGGCCCACTTCGGACTCGCGCTCGCTTATCAGGAGCTCGGAAATGACAGTGGTCTGATGGAGGCGTATCGCTTGCTTCAAAGAGTTGATAAGTCCCTGGCCAGAAAGCTCGAGCAGACATTTCCCAATGCAAGCCTGCCTTGCCCGACCAAACCATTTTGTAGGTGAGTGCTCGCCGGTGGCGCCCGGAGCCAGCGGAATGGAGATTTAGGGAGCAAATGATGCAACAAAATCGCTTTAGTGTATTGACTGGCCACTTGGCTGACTACCCACTGGCTGATCTGGTTGGAATTCTTCGCCACCAACAAAAAACGGGGAGGCTGATGATTGAATATGCGAAAGGTCCCGCAATGCTGTTCTTTAAGGACGGGGAGATGATTGATGCCCAGTTTGAACAACTAAGCGGACTTCAGGCTATCTGCGTGGCCTTTGCGCAACCACCGGCAAGCTTTAACTTCAATCCGTTAATAAAGCCTTACCGTAGGTCTATAGAATCCTCGCTCCAAAAAGCTGTCTCTGAACTGCTTGGTTGTTGGGATGAAAATGCCGTAGTAATTGAGAGCTCGGTGTCTGATTCACAGAGACTACGATCCGGAATTCCTCCGGTGCAGCCGACTCTGATGGCCGGCCAGTCGCTGGTTGCTGACAAAAGCGTCTCGTACTTGCCCGAAGCACGAACACCGCTTGCCCTGCCACCAGGGCCCGTCAGGAATGGCTACAGCCCTCCTGTTGTAGCGATGGCTGCGGCAGGGATTTTGATGATTGGCATCTCAGCCTTCATCGGCGTGAGTCGCGGAATCGTGACGCCATCTTCGGCTGCGGCTCCAACTCCTCTAATGACCGCGGCTACAGAAATAGCGGTTCTACCGACAGAAACCGAAGCTCTAAAAAAAGCTTCCAATGAACCCAGGAGTCAACGTGAACCATCGGTCAAGCCTGTAGATCGACGACAAATCGTTGGCAGCCCGCCTGTCGCTAGACGTGCCAGTAACGAAACCGGTAAAGCCGCAGACAAGCCGCAAGAGTCCGATACCCAAAGCACCGCGCCTGAGACAAGGCGAACCGACATTGCAAGCGCTTCGGTTCGGGTTGTTCTGCAAATTGAAAACGGTCGCGTTACACAAGCTTCAATTGGGAATCGAAAAGCCGGTATGGAAGCTTACGAAGCTTTGGCGCTAAGAATTGCGCGTCAGCGACGGTTTCCTACCACCGCTTCGGGCCAGCAGACAGTCATGGTCAAGATTGATTAGCCCAGAAAGTCGGTAGAAGGTGAGGCCCTCGATGTTATTTATCGAAAACAAGACCCTAAGCCACCCGGTTTCCAATCGCAAACGCATTCAAATCTTAAAACGGTTGCAGGAACGCGAATTTATTCCGGTTATTCGCTCGTCCCGATTAACAGCGTTTGAGTTGCTGTTGTCTGATTCGGCTTTGGTCTACGACATGGAAACCGAGATAGGCCTGGGAGACCGGAAGGATGAGCCACCCTATGTGCGAGGCGATCTGTTTTGCAGGCCAGATCACGTTTTTTTCATTGTCTTTGATGACGACGCGCAACCTGCCTCAATTCGCGCTGGAATAATCTATCACAGCAAAACGTCAGAGCCTTTTCGGAAACTCGACTCGTTTTGTGGAGATGTACTGGATGTGTTAACGGCGAACCGTGTGCCTGATGAGCAGGATGCGAGCGAGCTGCCAGAATGGCAGCACGCCAGCGCGAATATGCCGAGCGGTTTTAAGGCATTCGTCTCCAGGCAAGACTCAGATTCTCTTTTCACCAGTCTGCGACACAAAACTATGGGTGATCGGATCCGGGCCGCGGCCGTCCTGGAGGATACAAGTGCCAGAATATTTTTGAGACGTGCGAAAGAGGCCCACGTGGAAGGCTATGCAGCCAAGCTTTTGACCGGGGACACTCTGGGCCCCTTCGAAGGCTCAATAGAGCAGCTCACCGAGGCCGGACTTGTCGAACGTGAGGTCCAGGTAAGTTGTCGAAAAACAGGACACGCCCTTTTCCGTCTGCCAAACGCGCATGCGCTTGCAGTGGTGACTGTTAGCGATGCCACCTGCAGCGAGTGTGGCTCGCCCGTGGCGGATGAAAGAGTTGACGAGGTAATTGCCCCCACCCGGCTCGCAGCCTCACTTTTGGAGGACGGTTCCTGGTTAATAAGTCGCTTGCATCAGCTTCTACGCGAGTTGGGAATTCCTGAGAGTGAAATTGCAGTGGGACCATCAGCAGGCGATGGTTACGGTCAGATGATGGCCAATGTATGTGGAGAATCATTCCTGCTTTTGGCTCGAGATGGCGATCTGACGCCGGCTTTCGCCCGCTGGGCAGTCGACTTGGAGATGGATACTGAGGCGTCGCATTTGGTCATCGTAGCTACAGGCCGAGTTCACAAACACGCCGGCACTCTGCTCCAAAACCATGCCCGCCATCGAGTGCGCAGTGGACAGGATTTTGAATTGGTTGTTGCCGACGATGCCGCAAGCGCCAGCGCTGAGCTTCGCTATGCTTTTGAAAGAGTGGCCCAGCGGGTGTTAACGGAACAACTCTGTGATCTGGACAGTGCAATAGGACTGAATGTCAGCCGTTTAATCTTGGCTAAGTTCAAATTACAAGATCGATTTACGGGAAGCTACGCGCCTACCGACCAGTCACACCTGAAAAAACCGCTGAGCCTTGCCGCTCATGCCTCAGCGGGCGCCGTTGAGGTCTTACCGTCCGAGAGCTTTGAGACGCAGCCCCGGGGTCAAAACGCTGAGGTTGAGGGTAATGGCAATGGCGCTCACATGGAAAACACTCTTACGGCCGAGAGCCAGCCCGATTAATAGCTGTGGGTTGCATCCGGGAGCTCTTGCCATCGTGAATATTCAGTTATTTCAAGAGCAGAATGTCCGACACCATCATCCGCCGAGCTCAGTCGATGGACGATAGGCTAAGTCCCGAACCATTGGAAGCGACTAAGCAAAATCCCGTGTGTGTTGACCAAGCCGAGTCCGATCAGCTCGAGCATGCTTACGACAACGAGAAGGAAACAGCAGAATTCTCCGCCGGGGAGGTTGAGCAGGCACTCGACGAGGAAGCAATCCTACGAAGGGCCGCACGCGAATTGGTTGAGCAGAGGGCCGAATCGCGCGCTTTGGCAATTCTCGAGTTGGCGCGTTCTTCTGACGATGGTCCACTTGAAATCATCACGCAATCGCTGTCGGATTCCTCTGCTGCAGTGCGCTGCGCCGCAGTGCGTGCTTTTTACGAGTTGAATCCCGAACGGGCGGCATCTTTTCTGAATAATGCCCTGCGCGAGGGTTCGCCAGAACAGCGGAAACAGATAGGAGTCGCATTGGTTGGCTCCGGCATAATCGACACCGGTAACTCTACAATCCAGGAGCCCCGGACACTCTATTCAGCCCTCTCGCTGTTATTCCTGCTCGCAAAGGCCGGCGAAGTTGAGCCTTTGATGGAAGTACTTCAACGTCACGACAATCTTCAGCTGCGGCTGGCTCTAATCAAAATTCTCGGGCTAAGCAAGGCGCCGGAAATTGTTTTTTCCTTTCAGCAACTGGCAATGGAAACCTCGCTTCCTCGCGAAGTTCGCTCGGCAGTGATGGAGGTTCTTGTGCAGTTAGATAACGCGCCATAAGAGCTCGCAACCTCACCCCACAAGTCACCATTACGAGGACTCGGAATTTCCGCCTGAGTCTGGCGATGGATCTGCCCTCTGTTATTCAGTTGGGAAGTGTTGTCCTTTGCCCTTGGTTTGCTAGTGCGCTAAAGCCCGCCTTTTGTCTATTCCTGACTTAACATTTACCATCTAGTCCAATGACGAAATTCAAGCTGCAATCGGATTACTCGCCGAAAGGTGATCAACCGCAGGCAATCGCTGCACTCGTCAGAGGTCTCAGCGACGGACTCAAGAATCAGGTGCTGCTCGGCATCACCGGCAGCGGCAAGACATTTACCATCGCCAGCGTGATTGAGCACACTCAACGTCCAACTCTGGTCCTTGCTCACAACAAGACGCTTGCTGCCCAGCTCTATCAGGAGTTCAAATCGCTCTTTCCGGAAAACGCCGTCGAGTACTTCGTTTCTTATTACGACTACTATCAACCCGAAGCCTATGTTCCAGCGGCCGACGTGTATATCGAGAAGGAAGCCATAGTTAACGAGGACATCGATCGGCTGCGAATGTCGGCGACGCGGGCCCTGTTCGAACGTCGCGATGTCATTGTGGTGGCAAGTGTCTCGTGCATTTACGGCCTGGGAGATCCGGACGCCTACTACGGCATGCTGCTGTTTCTCGAACCAGGTTTGCGGATCACGCGTGACGCACTGTTGCAACGGCTGGTTGAACTGCAATACGAACGTTCTGACATCAACTTTCAACGGGGCACGTTTCGCGTGCGCGGCGACGTCGTCGAAGTCTTTCCGAGCTATCAGGATCAAGCATTCCGCATCGAGCTTTGGGGCGACGAGATCGATTCCATTTCAACCGTCGATCCGTTGCTGGGGGAAGTGCTGGTACGCCATAACACGCGTGTGCCGGTGTATCCTAAGAGCCACTACGTGATGTCGCGCGATACTATCAAAAGTGCGTTGAAATCGATCAAAGACGAACTTGAATGGTGGGAACCAAAGCTGATCAGTGAAGGGAAGTTGCTTGAGGCCCAGCGGCTTCACCAGCGCACGATGTTTGACCTTGAGCTGATCAAGGAGATGGGTTTCTGTCGTGGTATCGAGAATTATTCGCGCCACTTGACGGGTAAGAAACCTGGCGAGCCACCACCGACACTGCTCGACTATCTGCCGCGCGACACGATGATGATCATTGACGAGTCACACCAGAGCATCCCGCAGGTGCGCGGCATGTTCTTCGGCGACCAGTCGCGCAAGCAGACGCTGGTTGAATACGGATTTCGGCTGCCTTCTGCCTTGGATAATCGCCCGCTGAACTTTCCCGAGTTTGAAGCCAGAATCGGGCAGACGATCTACGTTTCGGCCACCCCCGGTCCGTATGAATTGACGAAGACAAGTGGAGAAGTGATCGAGCAGATCATTCGCCCGACTGGTTTAATGGATCCGGAGGTGGAAGTTCGACCGGTCAAGGGTCAGATCGATCATCTCCTGGAAGAGTGCCGGCAGCGCGCTGAGCGAAACGAGCGCGTGTTGGTGACTACGCTCACAAAAAGAATGGCTGAAGACTTAACCGAGTATTTCACCGAGATGAACGTTCGCGTTCGCTATCTCCACTCCGACATTGAAACGCTCGAGCGCATCAAGATTTTGCGGGATCTCAGGCGCGGCGAATTTGACGTCCTGGTTGGTATTAATTTGCTCCGCGAGGGTTTGGATCTCCCGGAGGTTTCACTGGTGGCAATCCTCGATGCAGACAAGGAAGGTTTCCTGCGTTCAGAGTCGTCGCTCATCCAAACGATCGGACGCGCGGCTCGCAACTCGAGTGGAAAAGCGATTCTTTACGCTGATCGAGAAACAGATTCGATGAAACGTGCGATTGATGAGACGAGGCGCCGCCGTGACGTTCAGCGCCTATTCAATCTTGAAAATGGCATAACGCCGATGACGATTGTGAAACCGATCGAGTCAACCCTGATCACCGCGTCGGAAGCGGATTACTTTAAGGTGCCGTTGAATCTCGACGAGATGGAGGAGTACACGGCTGAGAATATCGAGGCAACGATTGCCCGCATGGATTTGGAGATGCGCGGGGCAGCCAAGCGATTTGAGTTTGAAAAGGCGGCTGAGCTGCGCGATCGGATCAAAGTGTTGAGGGAGCGAGAGCTGCAGCTGACGTAAGAGCGAGGTCAGAGGTCAGAGGTCAGATGTTGGTTAGTTGGTATTTGGCGTTTGCGCTTTTTTCCGTTTGCTACAGAGTTCATTCCAGGAAACCGATTCACGGGCAATTGGTCAAAGACCAAAGTCCAAAGACCAAAGTCCAAAGACCAAAGTCCAAAGACCAAAGTCCAAAGACCAACATCTGACAGCTGCTCTTATGCTTTCCAAATCCAACCCCGATGAGTTCCTGGATTTTCTTTCAGACGCGAGTTATTTGCGGGGCGGGTTTGCGTCCAGTGTGGTCTTCCCCGAAACGCCTCAGGAAGTCGTGGCCATATTGGCCCAAGCGAGTCGTGAAGGAACCGCTGTGACAGTTTCCGGCGCCGGCACCGGCACAGTCGCGGGCCGAGTGCCCTTCGGCGGGATTATTCTCGCCACCGACAAGCTCAATCGCATTGGAAAAATCGTCCAAGATGAGACTGGCGGACGTGTCAAAGCTGAGGCTGGCGTGGTCCTGAGCGATCTTCAGCAGGCCGTCGAAGCTCGCGGATTGATGTATCCACCTGATCCGACTGAAAGAAGCTGCTTTATCGGCGGCAACATCGCTACTAACGCATCAGGCTCACGCACCTTCAAGTACGGGCCGACGAGGAATTACGTTGAACGATTAACTGTTGTACTTACCACGGGCCACATTCTGAACCTTCGGCGGGGAGAACTCTTTGCGGGCCCAAATGGTCTGCTGGAAGTCCCGCTTGCCGCAGGCAAAAGGATCGAAGCGCAGCTTCCGTCCTATCGAATGCCTAAGGTCCGTAAGAACGCGTCCGGATATTTTGTTGAACCGGGAATGGACTTGGTGGATCTCTTCATAGGCAGCGAGGGAACGCTCGGCGTAGTAGTCGACGCAGAGCTGAAGCTACTGGAAAAGCCTGCGGGTTTGTTAAGTGGCGTTGTGTTTTTCGATGATCACCAGCGGCTGCTCTCCTTTGTCCGCGAGACCCGCAACCTTTCGTTAACTAATCGTGCTTCGTCAATTTCAATTCCTGCTGGTCTCGGGTCCAGTGGGCGGGCGCTCAAAGAATTGGATGCCCGGGTGCTTGAATACTTCGACCGTGAATCGCTTTCGTTCCTGCGCCAACGTTATCCGTTGATTCCCGAGGCGGCGGTTGGCGCGATCTTCTTCGAGCAGGAAATCACTGAGGAGACTGAGGACGAGTTATTGAATGTTTGGTACGAATGGCTGGGGAGTCACGGCGCTCTACTGGAGCAGTCGTGGTTTGCTTCGAACGAGCAGGATCGCGCGAAACTTCGCGAGTTTCGGCATCAACTACCGGTTCTCATGAACGAGTGGTTTGCGCGTTACCAACAGCGCAAGGTTTCGACTGACATGTCGGTACCTGATGCCGAGTTTCCGGCGATGTTGGGATTTTACAAAGAGACACTAGCGGCGAGCGGTCTGCGCTACACCGTGTTTGGACACATTGGAGACAATCACGTCCACGTAAATATTCTTCCGCGTAATGATGACGAAGGAGCGAAGGCGCGTGAGATCTATCTGCGCTTCGTACGACATGCGGTACAGGTCGGCGGCACAATTTCTGCTGAGCACGGAATTGGAAAGTTGAAGCGCGAGTACTTGCGCGAACTTTACAGTGAAAAACATCTTCGCGAGATGGCGGCTTTAAAGAAAGCGTTTGACCCGGCCGGCATACTTGGACGAGGAAATATTTTTTCGGAAGAATTTTTGTAGTTGTTCAGAGGCTTCCTGTCGGATGTTAGTCAGTTGTCAGTTGCCGTAGTACGTTGCACTTTGGTCTTTACGGCTTTTCAGTTTACCTTCGGTTACATGCTGGAAACCGATTTAACGAGCGGAAAATAGACCAAAGACCAAAGACCACCACCAGCATCCGACATCTACCCCAATGTTCCGTTTCACTACCGCAGGAGAATCACACGGCCGCGCGCTAGTCGCGATCGTTGAAGGTCTGCCCGCGGGTATGCCCGTCAGTGTGGAATTGATCAATCACGAACTCAAGCGACGCCAATGGGGCTATGGCCGCGGTGGCCGTATGAAGATTGAGCAGGATCAAGCTGAGATCCTTTCCGGGGTACGACACGGTATAACGCTTGGCTCGCCTCTCTCGCTGACGATTGAAAACAAAGATTGGCAAAACTGGGCTGAAGTGATGTCGGTTGAGGACTTGACTGGCGAGCCGGCTAAAGCTCGTGAATTAAAGCGGCCACGGCCTGGTCACGCCGATCTTGCCGGAGGACAAAAATATGCCGCGCGGGACCTGCGAAATATTCTTGAACGAGCGTCGGCCCGTGAAACTGCGGCTCGCGTTGCTTGCGGTGCGCTCGCAAAACAACTACTGAACAGTTTTGGGGTCGAGATTCTCAGCCATGTTATTCAACTGGGCGGCATACCGGAGGAACCGCTCGAACTTGAGTGGAGTGAGATTGCCGGGATAGCGGAAGACGCGCCGTTGCGTTGCGCTGATAGCGACGCTGAGCGACGCATGATGGTACTCATCGATGAGGCGCGAGCGGCAGGCGATACGGTTGGTGGCACGTTCGAAGTTGTCGGGCGTGGCTTGATGCCCGGACTGGGATCGCACACGGCGTGGGATCTAAAACTCGATGGGAAACTCGCCCAGGCCGTCATGTCAATTCCTGCAGTCAAAGCAGTTGCGATTGGAGCAGGACTCGAGGCCAGTAACCTTCCCGGTTCGGAAGTCCACGACGAGATTGCTTACAACAGCGAGACCCGCGGATTCATTCGCGCAACAAATCGCGCCGGCGGATTGGAAGGCGGCATTAGTAATGGTGAAGAGTTGCGTATTCGCGGTCATCTCAAGCCGCTATCTACTTTGCGACGGCCGTTACATTCAGTTGATATCGACACCAAAGAAGAGAGGCCCGCCGGCTTTGAGCGCTCAGATATCACAGCCGTTCCCGCAGCGGGCGTGATTGGCGAAGCGATGGTTGCCCTTGTCCTGGCCGGCGCGATGCGAGACAAGTTTGGCGGTGATAGTTTGGGCGAGATGAAAAGGAATTTTGAAGGGTATCGGGAGCAGTTGAGGGGTTATTAGTCCGTGGTCAGTTGTCGTTTGAACCTTGTGCCTTGAGCTTTGTACCTGGAACTCTGTTCGTCGCGTTCTAATTACGTTCGAAGAACGCGGATTACTCAGCTTGGCAAGACAAAGCACAAAGTACAATGCACAAAGCACCAATCTGTTGCACAACTGACAAAAGAGCATCCTTCGTCGTAAAATCGACATCGAAAACCGTCCGAAATCGTTCGGCGTTATTTAGTTTAGGAAGAACAATGGCAGTAATGGAAGTTGTAACCTGGCCGGCGCCGGTGCTCGATATGCCGGCCGATCCGGTTACCGAGTTTGACAGCAAACTCCAAAAGCTCGTGGCAGACATGTTTGAAACCATGTACGCGGCCCCCGGCGTAGGCTTAGCCGCCGTGCAGGTTGGCGTTCCGAAACGATTGTTTGTAATGGACTGTTCCGGCGGCAAGGATCCCGATCAGCGCGTGGTGATGATCAATCCGGAGGTGCTGCGCGTCGAAGGGACCCAGAACGGTGACGAGGGGTGCCTTTCGTTCCCAGGTATTTTCTTTCCGGTTGAGCGTGGCTTGCGAGCCATCGTTCGTGCTCACGACACTAACGGAAACGAGTTTGAACTCGATGGCATGGAGCTGACCGCCCGCTGCATGTTGCACGAAACAGATCACTGCGACGGCATTGTTTTTCTCGATAAGATGAGCCCGCTCAAAAGAGAGTTGGTAAAACGGAAGATTAGAAAACTGCAAAAAGCCGGCAAGTGGTCGTAAGTGAGGCAGAACACAGCAGACAGAACAAGTAGACAGAATACAGAATACAGAATAGTTCGAAATGAAAGGTCGCGGCCCCAATGAGTAGTCCTGGGCCGCATTTTTATTTAGCCCGGTGACTGCTGCTACATGACTTCCGGATTCTGTGTTCTGGATTCTGTGTTCTGCTGTTAGTATTTCGACAAAACAATCTGAATGATGGAGCCAACTATGCCCGCAGAATTTCGGAATGAACCGTTTACTGATTTCAGTAAGGAAGAGAACGCCAGTGCAATGCGTGCCGCCCTCGAAAAGGTCAAAGGCGAGCTCGGAAGGGAGTACCCGCTCGTGATCGGCGGTGAACGAATCTCAACTGACGCTAAATTCGAGAGCCTCAATCCAGCTAACCGCACCGAAGTTGTCGGCCGTTTCCAAAAGGCAAACACGGATCTTGCGAAGCGCGCTGTCGAAACTGCTCACGGAACCTTTCAAACCTGGCGGAACACGACACCCGAGGCGCGTGCCGCCATAGTTTTTCATGTGGCTGCGATTCTGCGCGAGCGCAAGCACGAAATGTCTGCCTGGATGATTTATGAGGTAGGTAAAACGTGGGCGGAAGCTGATGGCGACACGGCCGAGGCTATCGATTTTTGCGAGTTTTACGCGCGTGAAATGTTGCGCTACGCGGCGCCGCAGCCGCTGGTCAACATCCCGGGTGAGGAAAATCGCCTGGAGTACATTCCGCTCGGGGTGGGAACTGTCATTCCACCATGGAACTTTCCGCTCGCCATCATGGCTGGTATGACGGCCGCATCGGTCGTCACCGGCAACACAGTCGTTCTAAAACCATCGTCAGATGCGCCAACGATCGCGTTCAAGTTCTTCGAGATCCTTGAAGAAGCTGGTTTGCCGGCAGGTGTCGTAAACTTCATGACGGGCTCGGGCGCGGAAGTTGGCGACGTAATAGTCGATCATCCAAGGACTCGCTACGTTGCGTTCACTGGGTCAAAAGAAGTTGGCTTGAGAATCAACGAGCGGGCCGCGAAGGTTAATGAGGGACAGATCTGGATCAAACGTGTGGTCGCGGAGATGGGGGGCAAAGATGCAATTATTGTCGCCGACGATGCCGATCTCGATGACGCCGCGACCGGAGTAGTACAGGCGGCCTTTGGTTTCCAGGGACAGAAATGCTCTGCCTGTTCGCGCGCAATCATCGACGCCAAAGTCTACGACGCCATGCTGGACAAAATCGTCGAACGCACGGAAAAGATCAAAGTCGGCGATCCCACCGACGGCGCCACCGGCATGAGTGCAGTCATTAACCAGAAGGCGTTCAAGACGATTAACGATTATGTCGAGAAAGGCAAAGCCGAAGGTGGCCGCGTAATTGCCGGAGGTGGCTCGGATGGTGAGCAGGGCTTCTTTATCGAGCCCACGGTCATAGCTGATGTAAAACCCGGGGACACCATTGAGCAGCAGGAGATCTTTGGCCCAGTGCTGGCGGTGATTAAGGCGAACGATTTCGATCATGCTCTCGAGATTGCGAACGATACTGAGTTTGGACTGACAGGCGCTTTGTATAGCCGCGACGAGGCCAAACTCGAGCGGGCTCGCCGCGAGTTTCATGTCGGAAATCTTTACTTGAATCGCAAGTGCACCGGCGCGCTCGTCGGTGTTCATCCATTTGGCGGCTTCAATATGTCAGGCACGGATTCGAAGGCCGGCGGGCGCGATTACCTTTTGCTGTTTTTGCAGGCGAAACTGGCGGCGGAAAAGATGGGGGCAACAACGAGTAAACGTGCCGAGATGGGCACTGCTGTTTAAACGATTTAAGAGGGCAGACATTCTTGTCTGTCGTTCTTCGGCGGCACTAAGGCAGACAGGAATGTCCGTCCTAATCCATGCGCATTGTTTTCATGGGAACTCCTCAGGCTGCGGTGCCATCGCTCGGTCGCTGCTTAAGCGATGGGCACGAGGTAGTGGCCGTATGGACCCAACCTGACAGGCCTGCAGGACGCGGACACAAAGTGACGCCGTCCCAAATAAAAGAGTTTGCTCTTTCCCGAGGTCTCAATCTCGTCCAGCCTCAACGCATAAAAACCGACGAATCGAAACAACTCTTCGCCTCATACAACGCTGACATTGCGGTTGTGGTCGCATACGGTCGGATTCTGCCCATCGAATATCTGACTGCGCCAAAGCGCGGTGCGATCAATGTCCACTTTTCATTATTACCGATGTATCGCGGAGCGGCGCCCGTGAACTGGGCGATTGCCAATGGTGAAGAGCAGAGCGGCGTGACGACAATGTTTCTAGAAGAGGAGCTTGATTCCGGGCCGATTCTCCTGCAGCGCGAGACGACGATTGGAAGCAAAGAGACTGCGCCGGAACTGAGGTTGCGACTAGCAGAGATGGGCGCGGAACTCCTCAGCGAAACGCTCTCACAACTTGATCGAATCACCCCGCGTCCGCAGCGACACCACCACGCCACCTTTGCGCCAATGCTGATAAAAGAGGACGGCAGGATCGATTGGTCGCGCGATGCAATCTCGATCGAAAGAGCCGTGAGGGGCTTCCAACCGTGGCCGAACGCGTACACATCGGCAGGCGGCCGGCGACTTGTTGTTTGGACAGCAGAACCGGTTGGAGTCGAACCTTCGCAAGGTATTGCCGGCCAGGTTCTGGCTGCGAGTGGAGACGAACTGATAATACGGTGTGGCAACCATACCGCGCTTCGCTTACTTGAAGTGCAGCCTGAAGCAAAGCGATTGATGACGGTGCGCGATTTCCTGAACGGAACGCATTTCCAAATAGGCGACCTGCTTGGTGAAGTCTAATTCCGTATCGCCGGCAAGAGTTGCGGCGTTTGAGATACTACAGCGAGTTGAGAGCGGGGCGTACGCTTCGATTCTGCTCGCTGCGAAGGAAGCCGACCTCATTCCGGCTGACCGCGCACTCACTCACGAACTGGTGCTGGGAGTTCTCCGCCGGCAGCTTTGGCTCGACACGATCGTTCAACGGCTGACTAATCGAAAAGTATCTGGTTTGGATCCCGAAGTGCGGACAGCACTGCGGCTTGGCCTCTATCAGTTACGCTTTCTTTCGCGAATCCCGGCATCAGCGGCGGTCAATGAATCAGTCAACCTCGTACGGCGGGCGAGGCTGAAATCAGCCGAAGGGTTTGTGAATGCAATCCTGAGGCGCGCGTCAAGGGAACCTGAATATGATCCGAGTACCGCAATCTCGGATCCGCTCGAACGACTGTCGATTGAAACATCACATCCTATTTGGTTGATTGAGCGATGGACGAAAGACTTTGGATTGGCCCACACGGAAGATTTCGCGAGAGCCAACAATGAAGCGCCGCCGCTGGCTTTCCGTATTGTCAGAAACCGTTCTACGGCAACAGAGGTGTCAGACTTCCTGAAGGCACGCGGCGCTGATCTTAAGGCTTCCCGAATAGCGGAGGGGGCATGGAGACTTGACGGTCCCGCCGGCGGATTATTCGACCTGGCTGACGCTGGCATGGTGTACATCCAGGAGGAAGCATCGCAATTGGTCGGAAATTTGTTGCGAGTCAAGGCTGGTGATCGCTTTCTGGACGTATGCGCGGCGCCTGGCAGCAAGGCTACCCAGATTGCGGACCTGGCAGGAAATCAAGCCACAGTGCTGGCGGCAGACATAAATGAAGCCCGCCTTCGAACCATCGACCGAACGGCTCAAATGCAGGAATTAACCAGTGTTAAGACTATTTCGCTGGATGGCTTGCAGCCTCTGCCGTTTGCGCAAAACTGTTTTGACGCGGTTCTTGTCGATGCGCCGTGTTCCGGGACCGGCACTTTGAGGCGCAACCCGGAGATCCGCTGGCGCATCTCAGCCGGGGACATTCAAGAGTTATCGAGCCGCCAGAAGCAGCTACTTTCAAATGCGGCGATGGTGGTTAAACGCGGGGGGCGCCTGGTTTATTCGACCTGCTCAGTTGAGCGCGAAGAGAACGAAGAAGTGGTCGAGCAGTTCCTTGCCAGTCATGATCATTTCAAACCTGAGACGTCATTAACCGGAATTAGAACCTGGCCGCATCGAGATGGCGCGGATGGGTTTTTTATCATGGCATTGCGGCGCTGCGATTAGGGTTGTGAGAATCGCCTGGGAAATCGCCGGCGGCTTTTTACGCGAGGGCCTGTTAAGATAGCTCGGTTTCCGGTAAGCCACAGGCTAACCAGAGAAGCTGCAAAGCTGCACTAAAAGGCTCGCCGAGCCGGTTGCTTGCGGCTCGACTTGGCCGATGCTAGACTTCGCAGCTTGGTTTGGCGGCAGTTTGGTGCCAGACGAGGTGAAGAAAAACTTTGACGGCTGCTTTTCAGGCACTCTCAGTTCTACGTAGACTTGCCATCATAGTCGCGATTGGATTCGTTTTCCTTTTTGGCCTGGTAAGTACCGTTTACCTGTCACTACGCAGTCCGGAAGTAAGCGTCCCAGAAGTCGTCGGCAAAAATCGTTTTGAGGCTGAGCGCATACTGGGCGATGCCGGATTGAATTTCCGGGTCCGGGCGACGCGACCAAGCAACCAATCAAACCCCGACACCGTGTTGTTTCAGTTGCCCCGCGCCGGGCAGGTTGTAAAGGTTGGCCAGACCGTGGCGATGGATGTCAGTCGGGCAGCCAAAGAAGGCGAGGCATCCGAAGGCGCGGCCACTGATAAGAAGGTTGCCGAGGAGCAAGCGGCCGAGAACGCGAACACTTCAGCGGCTGATGAGAACAAGCCCAGGCGAAACCGAAATGCAAACAGAAACGCCAACGCTAACGCCAACGCTAACGCCAACGTTAACGCCAATGCCAACGCAAATGCCAATAAGAACGCCAATCGAGGTAATGCGAATGAGCGGAACGCGAATGCTGGACAGAACATAAATAGCGATCGCGGCGATTTTACGGTGCCGCGTCCTAATAATCAGAATGGTGACAAGCGTCCGTCAGCTCCCCGACCAACACCGGCCGCGCGAAATGCAAATACGCCAAGTCCCTAACCTTGCGGCCGCAGTCTGAACGCGAATAGTGACTGAAAAAACGATCGATATCGCGCCTTCGATTTTATCGGCTGATTTCTCTCGTTTAGGCGAGGAGATAGCCGCAATTGAGCGTGGTGGCGCCACCATTTTGCATGTCGACGTCATGGATGGTCATTTTGTGCCGAACATCACAGTCGGTCTGCCCGTGGTGCAATCGTTGGCAAAGAAGACGAGATTGCCAATCGATGCGCACCTGATGATTTCCGAGCCCGGCAGGTACGCCGAGCAATTCGTGAAAGCCGGCGCTTCAATGGTTTCGGTCCATGTGGAAGCTGACCAGCACCTGCACCGAACGCTGATGGGGATCAGGGCTGCTGGAGCGCAGGCCGGAGTGGTTGTTAATCCGGCAACTCCGCTGAGCGCGCTCGAAGAAGTTTTGAATTACGTCGACTACGTCTTAATCATGTCTGTGAATCCGGGATTCGGTGGCCAGCAGTTCATTCCCGAGGCACTGGAAAAAATTCGCCGGCTTCGCGGCATGATAGATGAACGCGGATTGAACATTCGGATTGAAATTGATGGTGGTGTCGATCGTTACAACATCGCGCAGGTAGTTGCAGCAGGAGCAGAAATCATTGTTGCCGGTTCTGCGGTTTTCCATTCCGCTGAACCGGAAAGCTCTGTTCGTCAGCTCCGCGAGGCGACTATCCAATGGGTTTAGTTTGCAGTTGTCCCCATCACTTTACGTGCGTAGGTATTGGAGGTTTTATTTATGCGTAATCGCCTGATTCTTCTTTCGCTGCTTTGTGTGGCCCTCAGCTGTTCTATTTTACCCGCCGCGCGTGCGCAGGGTGGCTCCAAGGCGCCCAGTGATCTTTCTAACATGCACCGGCTTGAATTAATGCGTCAAAAGCTGGAGTCGATGCGGCGCTCGCTCAACAGCGCCATCTCCGCAATGCCTGCGCCCGACAGTAAAGAGAAGGCCAGTGCCGACAGTCCTCGCGAGATATTGAAAGGACTCGACAAAGAAGCGGGTTCCATCCTTTCCGAGGTAAATGATTTACGTGGTAAGCAGGAGCGTGCGGAAAAGTATGAAAGCACTTCCGTTGACCGCCTGGAAACCTCGGTTGCAGACATCGCCACCCGCGTTGAATCCGGATTGCAATCCACGGCCAGCGCGAGGACTGCTACCACCACAGCTTCAGACACCAGGAAGAAGAAGAAAAAGGGCAAACTCTTTGGTCTCTTCGGGGGTGGCGGCAATGACAAGTACGAAGAACTGACCGGTACTGTCGTCGCAGGCCGCGATCGAGTGCTGTTTGAAGAGGCCGCCAGGGAAGTGCGCAAAGGGCGACACGACACAGGTCGGCTGCTATTCACCACCATCATCAATACTTATCCTGACTCACCCTTCTTGCCACTCGCGAAACTTGCGATTGCCGATTCCTTTTATCTTGAAGGAAGCACGAGTGCACTTATTCAAGCGGCCCAGGCTTATCAGGACTGGCTCACATTTTTCCCAACGGATCCGCTGGCCGATGACGCCATGCTCAAAGTTGCAGAATCTGAAATGCGCCAGATGGGCTTGTCCGATCGAGACATTAGCCATGCGCGTAAAGCGGAGCAAAGACTCAAAGCCCTGATGCAACAATATCCGCAGAGCAGTCTGAAACCGGAAGTGGAAGCCAGATTAACTGAGGTTCAGGAGAATTTGGCGATGCATAACCTGCAGATCGCCACGTTCTATTACGAGGCTCGCTATTCGCACGGCAAAGGGGGTCTCAAGGGGGCGCAGTCGCGCTTGAAAGAGATCGATGAAAAGTATCCCAACTTTTCTCAACGCGACCGTTCCTGGTTCATGCTTGCAACCACCTATCAACAGGAAGAGGAGCCGGACGAGGCTGCCAAGTACTACCAGAAATTGCTGCGTGAGTTTCCAAATAGCGACTATGCTGAGAAGGCCCGCGAGCAGTTGGCTATCATTGGCGCCCCGGTGCCGGATCCCTTGCCTGGCAGACAAAATGCAGCGCCACCACCGCGTCTGGGTTTCATGGCAGATCTGATGCAACAGGTCAGTGGAAAGGCGGACATTAACGTTCGCCGCGATGGCATTCTCATTAGCAAGGATGGCAAGGGCGGAACGGATCTGATCGATGAGGCGCTGAAATATAACGGGCAGCTGCCGGAAAGTACTACGCCTGCTGCTCCAGTGCAACGCGGGACAACGCGACCCGGCACTGGCGGTAACACTTCTTCACAGGGAAGCCCGAACACGCCAGCCAGTACGCCTGCTACAGGCACAAAACCATAACTTGCTTGAGATCAATTCTGCTTGCCGGTTTGCTTTAAAGTGGGCCGGCTTTTTTTTCCAAGATCAGCCTTTGCCCAAACGAACGGGACTGGTATTTTGGAACACAAGTTTCCAGCTAGCCTTTATTCGGAGTTGTCAGTGTCTGCCAATTCTCAATCAGAACTGGAGCGGCGTCATAAAGCAGCCTCAACCACAGTGCTTGCTCTACTGGTCGCAGCGATTCTAATTTCAGTCATTGCTTATCTCGCCAGAGGTGGATTGTCATATCAGCCGAATCCGTCGTTCAGCACTGCCGTTTTGATTTCAATGTTTTTCTTTGGGGTGGGGGCGATTGCTCTGCGGCGCACGCGATTCGCTGCCATGAGATTGCAGGACATTGCTGCGTTAAGAGGTGTTTCAGGTCTGTTGCAGACTTTGGAGCGGACCACCTTGCAAGTAGCGTTGCTGGGGATCGCTAATGCTGTTGTGGGTTTCGTCGCGACCTTGATGACCGGTGACGAGAGCCTTACTTATCGTGGCACTGTCGTCGCCGTGGCAGTGCTGCTGTACAGTTATCCGACCCGCAGTTCGTGGCAACGCGCCGTGCGGCAGTTCGCCGAAGATGGGGCACAATTGCCGCCCAGAAATCCTCTGAGTTAACAAAAGCGACGCAGTATTAGACCGCTCGGGTTGTCCCAAATGGCTCGACGCCGCACTTTTCGCGTTCCCCACACCCTGGCAAGAAAGCTGTTGATCTTGGTTGGACCCTTTTGTTAGTCTGGGACTGACGAACTCGACTTGCCGGCCCCGGCAAGTTTGCTTAAACAGCCTTCCTCAAAGGCCCAGAAGGCTTTGCAACCGCAAAGCAGTTAGCACCAGAGAATCATGACCTTCCAGTACCCCCTACGCGGGAAGACTGTCTTTATCTTCCTCTTAACATCGCTATCATTTGTTCACTTTTCGCAGACGGCTCTGGCGCAAGAGGTTGCATCGCGACCAGTCGCTCGCTTGATCACCTCTTCAGCGGGTTCCTACAATCGGCCTCGCCGCGTCACCGTGTCAGGAGTGGATTCCGAAACTCGTTCTGTTAACAGTTTGGCGAGCATGGACTCACCTTCGTTGGATGACGCGCACGCGATTGAACGCCGAGCCTTCGAGTTAACCAACGAGTTTCGCTTGAAGAGCGGATTGAACTCGCTTCAGTGGGATCCGGAATTATGCCGTCTTGCTCGCATTCACTCAGAGAAGATGGCCCGGCGCGGCTTCTTCTCTCATGAAACTCCGGAAGGCCAGCGACTAAAGGCTCGTGCTCACGCGATCGGCATCGCGCGGTTTCGCGTGATCGCCGAAAACATCGCGTATAATCAAGGCTACGAAGATCCCGGTGCGTTCGCAGTTGAAAGATGGACGAAGAGTTCAGGTCATCGAGCCAACATGCTTTACGTTGGCTTTGAATCCGCTGCGGTTGGTGTTCATGTTTCTGCGGACGGGTCAGTCTATTTTACGCAAGCCTTCATTGCGCGTTAGTCGCTGGAGTTTAATCACTTGCGGCTGATGCTTCGAGGTCAGCCGGACAAGTGGACATACGCGCCTTCAGCCTTCCTTCATTTGCGAAGATTAATTTAAGTTTGCACATCCTCGGAAAACGCTCTGACGGTTTTCATGAGGTGCGTACGGTACTGCAAACGATCTCGCTCCATGATGAACTGAGTTTCGCAACGCGAGCGGATGGCGAGTTCGTGCTGAGCTGTGACGATTGCGAGATTCCCACCGATCAAAGCAATCTGATCTTTCAAGCCGCTCAGGCACTGAGGAAGGCCGCCGGAGCGGGAGCAGGCGCGAGCGTACGACTAACGAAGAGAATCCCGACCAGGGCCGGTCTCGGCGGCGGGTCTTCCAACGCCGCAGTGGCATTGCGCGGTCTTGCGAGGCTCTGGCGGTTGGAAGTTGATGAGAAAGGGCTGACTGAAATCGGCGCGTCTATAGGCGTTGATGTACCTTTCTTTTTATTGGGCGGCCGAGCATTGGGCGCTGGCACTGGTTCAGTGATTACACCACTGAAAGATACCCCCCAGAAACAGCTGGTCGTCATCTCTCCGAACGCCTCGATGTCAACGGCCGAGGCTTACGCCACGTTATCTGCGCCTGCCTTGACATACTTCGAGGGCGAACCTATTCTTGCTGTTTCCCAAAGAGAGGCCATTTCTCGCGATTCGCATCTATGGGATCTCAGTGACAAATTGGTGAACGACTTCGAGCCCGTGATCTTTGATAGAGAACCTGAAATCGAGCGTGCCAGGAACGCTCTACTTCGCGCAGGCGCCCAGCACGCTCTGCTTGCTGGAAGTGGCTCAAGCGTATTTGGTATCTTTGGCGACGTTGACCGACTGATCGCTGCCGAACTGATTCAGGCTGAAGTGGGGTGGCGAATATTCCCTTGTGTTACGATTTCTCGCGATGAGTACGTTCGGGCGTTGGGTGAGTCGAGAGGCCAGGGTTCTTTCTAATCTGCGATACTGGGGCGTAGCCAAGTGGTAAGGCACCGGTCTTTGGAACCGGCATTCGTAGGTTCGAATCCTCCCGCCCCAGCCAAACTTCCTTAATAACCTGAGTGAGGCGGACTGTTTTCGCCCATCATTCTGAGCAGCCTGCATCACTAATATTCATCACTGAGATTATGGGCACCACAGGCGGAATTAAGATTTTTTGTGGCAATGCGAACCCAAAACTGGCGGAAGAGATTTGCCGTCATCTGGGTTGTGATATGGGCAGAGCATTCGCCGAACGCTTTTCTGACGGCGAGTTTAATTTTCAGATCGATGAAAACGTACGCGGCGGCGATGTTTTCATTGTTCAGCCTACCTGCCCACCAACTGATGCGCATCTGATGGAACTGCTGGTGATGCTCGACGCATTTCGTCGTTCATCGGCAGAACGCATCACCGCCGTGGTTCCTTATTACGGTTACGCGCGCTCAGACAAGAAGGACCGCCCGCGCGTCCCGATCTCGGCGAAACTGGTCGCGAATCTGATTAAAGTCGCCGGCGCAGATCGAGTAGTAACCATGGACTTGCATGCGGCACAGATTCAGGGGTTCTTTGATATCCCGGTGGACCACCTTTACTCGGCCCCGGTAATGATCGGCCATTACCAGGACCATCCGTTGCCGAACTTAACAGTGGTGGCTCCGGATACCGGTGGCGCTGAACGCGCACGCGCTTACGCCAAGCGCTTGAATGCGGAGTTGGCGCTTTGCGACAAGCGGCGTGAGAAAGCAAATGTGGCCGAAGTAATGAACGTGGTTGGCGATGTTCGCGGACGAAGCTGTTTGATAGTTGACGATATGTGCGATACGGGCGGTTCGTTGACGAAAGTTGCGAGGGCGCTCAAGAACGCCGGAGCTGAGCGAATTCACGCCTGCTTTACGCATCCCGTATTGTCCGGAAGGGCAGTCGAGTTATTACGCGAGTCCGAAATCGAGCAGATAATCGTGACGAACACTATTCCGTTGCATGATCACGCCGCGGAGTTAGACAAGATACAAGTACTTAGCATCGCGCCACTTCTGGCGAAAGCGATCAAGTCGATCCATGAGGAGACAAGCGTTTCCTCGCTCTTCGTTTGAAGGGCAAACACTGATGGCTTGAAGAGAAGACCATCAGCGATCGCGGGCTATGCGATTGCCGATTATCGATTGCGGTTTGATTGTTACCGGGATGCCCGGCTATTCAGACCTGCGAGCGACAATTGAGGCAATCCCTCCCGAGGTCGCTGTATCTATGTAAGAGGAGCAATCATGGCAGAGCATAAAGAGATTACGGTCAAGGCGCAGCAGCGGGAGGGTCGCGGTAAGAATGACGCCCGCCGCGCGCGCAAAGCGGGGATGATTCCAGTGACGGTTTACGGTGGTGAAGGCGGAACCGTGGCCGCAGTGGCTCCGCTGAAAGATCTGGCGGCCATCCTGCGATCCGAGGCCGGCAGGAACTCCATTTTCACAATAGATATCGATGGTGTGGGCAGCAGCGAAGTAATGTTCCATGATCGCCAATTGGATCCGGTTCGCATGCGTTTGATTCATGCAGATCTGACCCGGCTGGTTAAGGGGCAGAAGATCGAGGTTACTGTGCCGCTCCATCTGAGTGGTGAACCCGCAGGCGTACGCGATGAAGAGGGTGTCCTTGAGCAGATTATTCGCGAGCTTGAGGTCCGCTGCGACCCAAGAGACATTCCCGACGTAATCAAGGTCGATGTTTCGCAACTGGCCGTTCATGACGTGTTACACGTCTCGGACATTAAGGTTGAGGGAAACGTCGAGATTCTGACGCCACCGGACCAGGTCGTAGCAACGGTGGGCGTGATTCGCGAGGAAGAGGTTGTTGCACCGGTGCCCGTTGAAGGGGAAACGCCTGTCGAACCGGAAGTGATCGGCAAGGGCAAGAAGGAAGATGAAGAAGGCGGCGAGTAATGCCGGCAACTGGCTTGTGGCTCGCCACTGTGAAATCCCATGCTTCGCCTGATCGTAGGGCTCGGGAACCCGGGCGCCGAGTATGAATGGTCACGGCATAATCTTGGGTTTTTGCTAATTGACAAACTGGCTCGCGAGGCCGGAATTCCGATGAGCCGAAGGGAATGCCACGCAGTTGTTGGTCGTGGTCAGCTCGAGTCAGAGGACGTGAAGCTGGTAAAGCCCCAGACCTTCATGAACCTGAGTGGCGAGGCGGTCGGGTGCCTGGTTGCGAGGCACAAACTTGAAAACTGCGGCGAGCAACTGATTGTGATTTCCGACGATCTTGCGTTGCCGTTCGGAAAGATTCGCATCCGGGTGCGCGGTTCAGCCGGGGGACACAACGGGTTGAAGTCGATCATAGGTTCGCTTGGCACTGACGAGTTCATTCGCCTGCGAATTGGAATTCAACCGGAGCATACAGTCGCCGATTCGAAGCGCTTTGTATTGGAGTCGTATCCGCGCAGCGTGCGGCCGGAAGTTGAAAAGATTATCGAGCAAAGCGCAGAGGCGCTACACAACATCCTGCGGGAAGGTGTTTTGAAAGCAATGTCGGAGCACAACTGATTGCCGGATGGCGATCATCATTTAAGAAATAGCCTTCTTGCTTCATCGGCAAAAGATGAGGCTGGACATCCAAAAGGAGGATGAATTTGGAAACGCAAAGACAATACGAAGTGGTTTTCATCGTCGACCCGACCGCGGAGGACGAAGAAGTAACTCGCCTGACCGATTCCTTCAAACAGATTGCCACCGATCAGGGCGGCGTCGTCACCAAATCTGAAAGTATGGGCCGTCGGCGACTGGCCTACGAAATCATGCACAAGACTGAAGGCAATTTTGTGCTTTTGGAGATTGAAGGTTCAGGGCGCGAGATCGCCGAGCTTGAGCGACGCATGCGCGTCAATGATCGCATTATTCGCTATCTGACCGTGCGGGTTGATGAGGATCGTCGCCGCGCCGACAAGTTCAAAGCAAAGCGGGAACGCAAAGCAGAAAAGCGCCCCGGTGCAGCGAATCGCGCACCCGCATCCGTCGCAGCAGCGCCCGTCATTCCGGCGTCAGTGTTTGCAGCAGAAGAGAGTGAAAAGAGTTAGTCGACGCAGCTCATGAGCGACCATTTGCCGGTTGCTTTGTTGCTGACGATTCACGAATTACGAGGGAAATTATGTCAACAAATTATGAAGACCGCGGACGCAGTTATAACAATGATGACGATGACAGAGGCCGGCCGATGCAGGGCGGGCGGGGGGGCGGGCGTCGCATGCACCGTCGTCGTATTTGCCGTTTCTGCATCGAGAAGGTCGACATCATTGATTTCAAGGATGTGAGATTGCTGCAAAACTATATTCCCGAGCGCGGAAAGATTTTGCCCCGTCGCATTTCCGGCAACTGCGCCACGCATCAGCGCATGCTGGCAGAGGCCATCAAACGCGCACGCAACATCGCGCTTTTGCCGTACACGACCGACTAGAAGGAGACCGGGAATGGCACACACAAAAATACTATTACGTGAAGACGTAGACGATCTCGGCGCTCGTGGTGAGATCGTGCGCGTGCGAGCCGGCTACGCGCGCAACTACCTGCTGCCGCGCAAACTGGCTGTCGAAGCGACCACGAGCAACGTCAGGCAGATCGAGCAGGAGCGTGCGGCGCTGCTGAAAAAGGAAGCCACCGAGCGAGCGACGGCTGAAGCCCAGGGGGACCAGATGAGATCGGTGACGCTCAACTTCCAGCGGAAAGCCGGAGAGCAGGGTGCGCTTTACGGTTCAGTGACTTCGATGGATATTGCCGAGGCCCTGAAAGAGCGTGGGTATGAAATCGATCGGCATCGGTTGCACTTGCGCGAACCGTTGAAGCGGCTGGGCGATTTCACAGTGCCATTGCGTTTGCATCGTGAAGTTACAATCGATTTAAACGTGAAAGTATCAGCAGAAGGCGAGATGATTGCGGGACATCTCACGCCGCAGCAGGAAACCGAGATGGCGAAGCAAACGGAGGCGTCTGAGACGGATGAAGAAGGTGCTGTGGAATAGTTTCGCATCCTTTTTCCTTCAAGTAGATTGAGCCGCGCCGAGCAATCGGTCGCGGCTGTTCTCGTTGGCAATCGACACGATCTTGAATTAAAAACAGTCTCATTCTTGGTCGCACATAACCACTGCTGTATATTCCAATCTCCAAAATTCAAACTTCTTAGTCTCTTTTCATAAAGTCATTTCATGGCCAGTCCTGATCCGATTCGCGACCAACCTTTAGAACGTGCTTTGCCCAACAGCGCCGAAGCTGAACGAGCAATTCTCGGCGGCATCGTGCTCGACAACAGTCTTATCAGCCAGGCAGTCGAAATGCTAAAGCCTGAGGACTTTTACGTTCCTTCTCATCGGCGCATCTTCAACGCGATGATTGGCCTGTTCGAGCGCGGTGCGGAGATCAATCCCATCCTGATTGGGGAGGAGTTAAAGAAAGAGAACGCCCTCGAATCAGTCGGCGGCATCAGCTTCATAACGAACCTCACCTACGGCTTGCCGCATTCGACAAACATAGAACATTACGCCAAGGTTGTGCGGGGCAAATCGATGCTGCGGCAACTGATCAGAGCGGCTAACAAGATCACGCAGGAAGCGCTGGAGCAGGAAGACGAGCCCGAGATCATTCTCGATCACGCGGAGCATGAGATTTTCCAGCTTGCTGACGAAAGAATTCGGCAAGGCTTCACTCACGTTAAGCCGGTGGCGGAAGCACTGCTCGAGAAGATCCAGGAGATGGAAGGCCGCGCGGCTTTGCTCACCGGCTTGACAACCGGCTTTGCCGAGCTCGACAAGATGACGTCGGGTTTCCAGCGCTCGGAGTTGATTATCATCGCGGCTCGACCTTCGATGGGCAAGACCAGTTTCGCGCTGATGCTGGCTGAGAATGCGGCGCTTCAAGCCGGGGCGGTGGTGGGTATCTTCTCGCTCGAAATGTCGAAAGAAGCCCTGGTGATGCGCATGCTTTGCTCACAGGGAAACATCGATGCGCAGCGATTTAGGAACGGCTTTCTTTCGCGGCCCGAATGGGCCCAAATCGCGAAGTCGCTGGGCACGCTCGCCGACACTAAGATTTTTCTTGATGACACACCCGGCATCTCCGTGTTGGAGATGCGCGCGAAGGCGAGACGCCTGTTTGCCGAACAGAAACGGCTCGACATGATTATCGTGGACTATCTGCAGCTGATGTCAGGTTCCTCAAAACGCGTGGAGTCTCGTCAGCAGGAGGTTTCGCAAATCTCGCGCGAGCTGAAGGCGCTGGCAAAAGAAATGAACGTTCCCCTTGTAGCTCTGTCACAGTTGTCGCGTGCACCTGAAGCGCGCTCGGATCACCGCCCGCAGCTTGCGGACCTGCGCGAGTCAGGCGCGTTGGAGCAAGATGCGGACCTCGTGGCTTTCATCTATCGCGACGAGCAGTACAAGACTGCGGAAGAGAAAGAGAGCATGCCTGAGGACCAGCGCAACATCGCCGAGTTGATTATCGCAAAACAGCGCAACGGCCCGACGGGAACGGTCGACCTTCGTTTCACTCCCTCCAGCATGCGGTTTGATAACTTGTATCGGGAATAGAACGCAGAGTGCTCGCGAGCCTGGACCGCCAATACACCGGAAGAACTATGTTTGTGTGAAGGTAGCACTGCCAGAAATCCCGACCAGGGGCGCTGAAAGACGCTGAACTTCAAAAATCGAAGAGGAGAATCCAGATGACTACGTCACCAACCACTGCGAGTGAGGATGATGCTATTGCCAGGACTGTCCAGCAATATGTCGACGGCGGTAAATCAGGCCGTGGCGACGATATGAAGGCGGCCTTTCACCCGGACGCGACGATCTTCGGGTATATCGGCGCCGACCTGTTCGCCGGGCCAATCCAAAAGCTCTTTGACTGGAATGATCAGAATGGGCCCGCGACCGGTCTCCAATCCCGGCTCGCCAGCGTCGATGTGACGGGCACAATCGCCACCGTGCGGCTGGAGCTGGATAACTGGACTGGGCACAAGTTCACTGACATGTTCACGCTGCTGAAGATCGACGGGGAGTGGAAGATTATTAGCAAGGTTTTCTACTTGCATCCGTGACCAGGCAACCCGAGTGCATACTTTCATAATGCCTTCATCCCCGACGACCAGAACTCATACAACGGAGGGGCGTCGCCCCACCTGGGCTGAGATCAATCTGGGCGCACTCGCGGCCAACTTCCGCATCGTGAAGGATCGCGTCGGGCCGGACGTTAAAGTCATGGCTGTGGTGAAGGCTAATGCGTATGGACACGGAGCGGTGGAGTGCGCTCGACGTCTCGAGGTTGAAAACGCCGATTGGTTTGGTGTTGCATTGCCGGAAGAGGGGATCGAACTGAGACAAGCAGGCATCAAGACCCCGATTCTTTCGCTAGGCGGATTTTGGGAAAGTCAGGCGCCAGCTTGTGTTCACCATAAACTGGTGCCTGTCGTTTACCGACTCGATTTCGTAGACGCGTTGGATCGCGCCGCCCGGGATGCGGGGATGATTGCCGACGTGCACGTGAAGATCGATACCGGTATGGGCCGTCTTGGAATTCGCTTCGATCAGGTGGGAGAGTTTGTTGACGGCCTGAAGAAGTTTAAGAACATTCGTGTCGACGGCATCATGACTCACTTTGCGGCGGCCGACGACCCTTCATGCGGACCACTCACGGGAGATCAGGCCCGTCGGTTTGATGACGTTGTCAGCCACTTTCGCTCCCAGGGGTTCGATCCCAGCCACCGCCATCTGGCAAACTCGGCCGGCATCTACGGACCACGTTCCGGGTGGGGAAACCTGGTTCGTCCCGGTGGGGTGCTGTACGGTTTTTGGCGAGATATTCTTCCGCCTGATGTGCAAAAAACTGATCTGCAACCAGTGATGTCGTTGAGGTCTCGAATAACTTTGCTCAAGTGGGTGCCGCAGGGAGAGACCATTGGTTATGGCTGCACGTTTGAGGCGTCGCGTAGGTCTCTTATTGCTACACTCCCGTTAGGATACGACGACGGTTACATGCGCGGATTGTCTAATCGAGCCAACGTCATCGTCCGCGGCGTATTCGCGCCGGTAGTGGGACGCATCTCGATGGATCTCACGCTGGTCGATGTAACGAATGTGCCTGATGTGGCAATGGAAGACGAGGTCACATTGTTTGGAACCTCTAAAGATCATCAGATTCCCGTAGAGGACCTGGCGAGGATCGTCGGGACGCTTTCATATGAAATTAGCTGCCGCATTGGTCAACGGGTCCCAAGAATCTACTTATCCCACTAAAGAAGACCGAACGAAGAATGGAACCAGAGAATCTGATCGTCGCCGTCAACGAAACCGATCATGTCACGGCCTTGTTGTACGCGGCTTCGAAAACGAAGCGTTTGCAGACCACGATTATCCTGGGTCACGGTGCGGGCGGGAATCAATTAAGCCCGTTCATGAAGTCCTTTGCAGCCGCGCTGGCTGAGCGAGGTTTCGACGCCGTCACCTTCAACTTCGTCTACAGCGAAAGGGGACGTGGCGGTCCGGATCAGCGGCCAAAACTCGAGGCGTGTTACCTCGCCGTCATCGATACCATCACAGCGCACAAGAAGTTAAAAGGAAATCGCCTGGTAATAGGCGGGAAGTCCATGGGCGGAAGAATCGCATCGCATGTCGCGCCGCAACGTGAATCAGTTTCCGCCCTGATCTTTCTTGGCTATCCGCTCCATCCACCCGGGAAACCGGAACAGCTTCGCGACCAGCACTTGAAAGAAGTGACGTCGCCGATGCTTTTCGTCCAGGGCTCCCGGGATCCTTTTGGTACACCGGAGGAGCTCAAGCACGTATTCAAGAACCTGAAGTTGCCGGCCACGCTGTCCACTATTGAACTCGGTGATCATTCATTCAAAGTTCCCCGAAGCACGGGTCTGACTCAGCAGGACGTATTCGCGTCGATCCTTGAGAAAATCGTGGAGTGGCTGGGTGACAATCGTTGAGTCAAAAGGAAAACTCCACCGGCTGCGCACACCGTTGGATGCGCTCGTTTCATAACAGCGCTGTTTCCGTTAGGAGACGACCCTCGCTGAAGCGCTCGACGCTCAATTGTGCAGCATCGATGAGTTCTGACGTCCCCTGCAGGATCAAATCTGCCGTGATGCGGCCCGACGCGGGCGAGTGCATTACTCCGTGGCCGCTGAAGCCGTTGACGAAGAAGAGCCCTGCGACGTTGGTAGCAGGACCGATAATGGAGTGGTGGTCAGGAGTCATCTCATACAGACCCGCCCACGCGCGTCGTGGATTCACTGAAGCATCAGCCAGGCACGGAACTCTGTCAGCTGCGCGCGTCAAAATCTTTTCCACAAAGGTAGGGTCGAACTCGGTCTTGAAACCAGGCGTCTCTTCAGGGTCATTCCAGGCCAGGAGAATGCCTGCGCCTTCACGTCGAAAGTGAAAGCCCGTTGACATGTCAATAACCATGGGAAAGCGTTGCGGGAGCTGATCGAAGGGTTCCGTTGGCACCAGTTGTCTTCGCAAGGGCGCGACGGGCAAGTCCGCGCCGGCCATCAATGCAACTTCTGCTGCCCAGGCGCCGGCTGCATTGACGACAACTGGCGTGGCGACGCGGCCGCGGCTGGTCACTACACCAACAACCCGTCCCGCTCTTACTTCAATCTCCGAGACACCAGTGTCCAGCCACAAGCGTACGCCATGTTCGCGGGCGTTGAGCATGAAGCCCATCATTACGCTGTGCGGGTCGACAAAGCCGTCAGTGCCGCAAAACGTCCCGCCGACTACATCATTGACGCGGAGTTGCGGGACGAACTCGAGGATGTCCTCAGCCGAGACCAGCTCGACATTTGTCACACCAAGCGCGTTTTGCCGCTCACGATTCTGCTTCAGATAATCAAGCTGCTTCTCGTTAGTCGCGCAGAAGAGATAACCATGGGAGCAATAATCTGCCGGATGCCCAACCACATCGTCGAACTTTGAGAAGAAGTCGATCGAGTATCGAGACATCTGGATATTAACGACAGTTGAAAACTGTGCGCGCACGCCACCCATGCTTTTGCCGGTGGAACCTTTGCCTTGATGAGTTTCGCGTTCGATTACGAGAACGTTGGTGCAGCCTTGCTGAGCCAGGTGGTACGCCACGCTCGAGCCGACAATGCCGCTCCCGATGATCACAACGTCAGCAGTTTCGGTCATGGTTGTTGTCCGGATCGATCATTCGTAGAATGTTGCGCGAGGATAAGCCGAAACACGTCCCGGAACAAAGACCCAGAAAAAAGCAGACTCCGCATGCGGCGACCGGCACAAAAAATGTTTGGTACTCAGCACTCAGATTTTCTTATTAACTAATGAGGTGACCTAATGGATTTACGCTACCCTGTTGGAGAGTTTGAGTCCTCCGAGCCGATAACAGCTGAAAGGCGAGCTGAGCTCATCGATCAGATCGCTGACACACCCGCTCGCTTACGGGCCGCGGTTGCCGGCCTGAATGGAGAGCAGTTGGACACGCCCTATCGACCAGACGGCTGGACGGTGCGTCAGGTCGTGCATCATGTTCCGGACAGCCACTTGAACAGTTACCTGCGATTCAAGCTGGCGCTCACCGAAGACGAGCCAATGATCCGCACATATCATGAAGAACGTTGGGCTGAGCTGAGCGAAGCGCGTTCGGCGCCGATCGATGTTTCATTGGATTTGTTGGACGCGCTGCATAAGCGTTGGGTGATGTTTCTGAGAATGCTTACCCCGGACGAGCTGCGCCGCAGTTTCAAGCATCCCGAGTGGGGGTTGGTGAGCATCGACAAGGCGATTGAGATGTATGCCTGGCACGGTCGTCATCATGTTGCGCACATCACTTCATTGCGTGAGCGCATGGGCTGGAACCCAATTTGACCGAGCATCCGGGTCAGTAATGTTTTGCTCCTGGCTTGAACTCTAAGTCACCAGACAAGTAAAGGATCTCAATGAAACTCGGCGACAAGCGTTCAGTGACGCGAATTTTCTCCGCAGAAGACATTCAAGTCTTTGCCAGATTTTCTGGCGACGAAGGCGAGCACCATCTGGTGCCTGACGAGCAGGGCCGTTTGATGGCCCATGGACTGCTTACGGCGACGCTGCCTACAAAAATTGGCGGTGACATGAATTTCATTGCTCGGCAGATGATGTTTGAGTTTCACCGCCCGGTTTTTGCCGGTGACGAGATAGTTTGCGACGTCACTGTTGTCGAACTGGAAGCTGGCGATAAGTACACGCGACTTGGAGCGCAACGTGTCTGCCGCAATCAGAACGGGAAAGTCGTGATGAGCGGACTGACCCGCGGTGTGGTGCGAAACACACAGCAATAATTTGGCCTGGTCTTTTGATCGTTATTGTGCACTTGTTGCTTTGTCACATCTGGCTTCGGCGGGAGAGGTACGCATGGTCTTAGATCGTGCGTACCTCTTTAGGTTGGCGGGAAAACGAAGTTCTTAGAGGGCGAGCCTCGGTCTACTGCAGCACAAAGTTGTAAGTAATTGTTCCGGACACTTTCACAGCATCATCGCCAATCCTGGTTGGCGAGAACCTCGCAAGGTAAGCAGCTTGCCTGGCAGCACCGGCTAACATTGGATTACCTCGCACGATTTGTGCGGAAACAACCTTGCCCGTTTCATCAATCAACACCTGGATCGAGACAACGCCCTGAATCCTTCCATCTTTGGCGATCTGAGGATACCGAGGCACCGGCAGCAGGATGGCCTCACTGTTGATGACCGCTCTTCTGAGAATCTTCTGAACCGGCTTTGGTTGGGGTTCCGGAGGCGTTGGTGGAGGCTCGTCAATTACCACAACCGCTCTTGAGGGACGACCGCCCCTTTCACTTTTGCCAGAGCCGGTGCTGCGATCGCCCCCAGGGTTGATGTCAGTTGGTCCGAACATCACAATTCCTCGGTCCGGCATTGGTAGATGCGGGTTTGCCTCAACTGAGATAAGGTCCGGTACGACATCTGGCCGGTCCGTATCTGCCATGGCAACTTGGCGTTGGTAGACATCTTGATCATTCGAATGGTTTTCCTCGCCAGAACTGGCTGGCGCCGAACGATCTGGTTGTGTGGGCGATTCAGGCGCCGGCAGCTCGATCGGAATCATCGTTACGATTTCCAAACTCTGCTCGCTCATCCGAGCGTCATACGCGTAAATGCTCGCAACTCCGGCAATGGCGAGCAACAGCGCGTACGTTGCGGTGGTGAAGAGAAAGAACCTGCCACGTCGTTTCATCTCATTGCGGTGCGAACTCGATTCGATAAGGTTATTAAACATCTGGTCCTCCATTGGCGGTGCCGTTCGGGTCGCAGGAGCTTCCGGAAGGGTTAGACACCAAGGCGGCGCGGATGTTCCGGCTCTTCTCAATAGTTTCCAAGTTTCTAGTTTCAGGTTTCTAGTTTCAAGTTTCTGGTTCCAAGTTTCTAGTTTCAGGTTTCTAGTTTCAGGTTTCTGGTTTCAAGCCAGAAACTAGAAACTTGAGACTTGAAACTTGAAACTTCCGACGTGCCCCGGCTTGAAACTAGAAACTTTACTCACTACGATGGCACCGCTCTCGGACCCCGCCCTTTCCAGGAGATAACTAAATGGCCACCAAGCAAGCCCTTCAAGAGGAACTGAATCCTTTTGAGATCGCCAAGCAGCAGTTCAATCGAGCGGCAGACTATCTTGACCTCGACTCTTCCATGCGCCAGGTGTTGAGCAGCGCGAAACGGCAGCTGATTGTCTCCATTCCGGTGAAGATGGATGGCGGCGATGTGCAAGTCTTCGAAGGTTATCGAGTCCAGCACAACATCGCCCGTGGTCCAGCCAAAGGTGGAATCCGTTACCACCCGAATGTCTCGCTGGACGAGGTCAAGGCGCTGGCGGCATGGATGACCTGGAAATGTGCCACAGTCGGCATACCGTATGGTGGGGGCAAGGGCGGTGTGATCTGTGATCCGAAAAGCTTATCAATCAACGAGCTCGAGCGGCTGACACGTCGATACGCTTTTGAGATAGCGCCGATCATTGGTCCGGATCGCGATATTCCCGCACCCGACGTCTACACCGACGAGCAAACGATGGCTTGGATCATGGATACGATCTCAATGGTTCGGGGGCACACGGAGTTGGGAGTTGTGACCGGCAAGCCGATTTCACTCGGTGGTTCACAGGGACGTTCTGAAGCGACGGCGCGCGGGTGTCTCTATACTCTGCGCGAAGCCTGTCGTGTCAATCGCATTGAGTTGAAAGGTGCGCGGGTGGCGATTCATGGCTTTGGCAATGCGGGCTCCAACATCGCGCACATGGTGGTCTCAGATGGCGCGCGAGTCGTGGCGGTATGTGATTCGAAGGTCGGACTATATTCCGAGCGGGGCATCGACATTCACGAAGCCCTGCGTCATAAGAAGCAGAACAGTTCGCTGGCCGGCATGCGCGGGGTTACTGAAATACCGTGTGATGACGTCTTGACGGCGGACTGCGACATCCTGCTGCCGTCAGCGCTCGAGAACGCGATCACACTGGCTAACGTAGGAGCGGTAAAGGCAAAGATCATTGCGGAGCTGGCGAACGGGCCCACCACGCCTGGGTCGGATCGCGTCTTCGCGGATAGAGGAGTTTTCCTGGTGCCGGACATTCTGGCGAACGCCGGTGGAGTTACGGTCAGCTACTATGAGTGGGTGCAGGATCAATATTCGTTTTTCTGGTCTGAGAAGCAGATCAACGACACGCTCGAGCAGACGATGCGCACGGCCTTCAACTCGGTATATGAAACGGCTCAGCGTTATGACACGGACATGCGCACCGGCGCATACATTCTGGCGGTTGAGCGGGTAGCGGAAGCGACGAGGGTCAGAGGGATATTTCCTTGAGGAGATTTCAGATCCGGTCTTGGACTTTGGTCTTTGATTTCTTTGCCGTGATGGCTTATGGCCATTAGGTGCTCAAAGACTGAAGACCCAAGACCAAAGAACCAAAGACCAAAGAAAAGACCCATCGGTCCCACAGCCGGAAAACCTATGCCAGACAAGATCACAGTTTACGAAAAACCAACCTGCACCAAGTGCCGTGAAATGGACCGCTTCCTGCGCGAAAGCGGCGTCGACTTTTCAAAAGTGAACTACTACCTCGAGCCGCTATCCAGGAAAAAGCTTACTGAGTTGATCCGCAAGATGGGTATCGATTCGAGGGAGCTCCTCCGCAAAAGCGAACCTGTCTATCGCGAGCTTGGATTGGCAAAGGGTGAGTTCTCGGACGACGAGATCATTTCTCTGATGATCAAGCATCCGGATCTTATTCAACGGCCGATTGTAGAACGAGGCAATCATGCGGTACTTGGCCGGCCAACCGAGAATGTGAAGGAACTGCTCTAAACAGCTTTGCCCTGGAAGCCGAACGTTACACGCCACCTGACTTTTGAGGCGAAGCTGCTCTAAATATTTTGCACAGGCCGCCAGGGGGCAATTGCGGTTGAGGAACACGGTTTGAAAAAAACAACAACAACGACCTTCGGTTGCCAGAACTGCGGCCATCAATCGCGCAAATGGTTGGGCAAGTGTCCCGAATGTGGCGAATGGAATTCCTTAGTCGAAGAGCGAGCAAAAGTTCCCACGCGAAATCGCAGCGGCTTCAAGTTGCGTGAAGTGGAAGCCGTTCCCTACCTTGAAATTGAATCGCAGGATGAGGTCCGAATCACTTCGGGCGTTACCGAGTTCGATCGAGTTCTGGGCGGTGGCATTGTCCCAGGCACGCTCGTCCTGATCGCCGGCGATCCGGGTATCGGCAAGAGCACACTGTTGCTGCAGGTGGCCGATAGCTTGAGTCGTACCGATGCAATCGTTCTTTATGTCTCCGGCGAAGAGTCTGAGCGGCAGATAAAGCTGCGCGGCGAACGCTTGCAGGTTGCGGCAAAGAATCTTTACCTTTTGCCCGAAACCAACCTCGAGAACATTTTTCATGAAGTCGAGCGCCTGAATCCGGCGGCCATCATTGTCGATTCAATTCAGACGGTTTATTCGGCCCTTATTGAATCAGCGCCCGGATCTGTCTCGCAGGTTAGGGAAGTAGCGCACCAGTTTCTGACGCTAGCAAAGAACCGCGGCGTACCGGTCTTTCTCATTGGCCACATCACCAAGGAGGGCTCGATCGCCGGACCCAAAGCGCTGGAACACATTGTCGACACCGTGCTGTATTTTGAAGGCGAGCGACATCACAACCATCGCATCGTGCGCGCAACAAAGAATCGTTTTGGCGCTGCAAATGAAGTTGGGGTGTTTGAAATGACTGGCTCGGGTTTGATTGCCGTTCAGAACCCGTCGCAGATGTTCCTGCAGGAAAGACCGGAAAACGTCGCCGGATCGGTAGTGACTGCTTGTATGGAAGGAACCCGACCTTTGTTGGTTGAGATCCAGGCGCTGGTTTCGGGATCGAAGTATGGAACCGGGCGAAGAATGACGCAGGGTGTCGATCAAAACCGTGTGTCCTTACTGATGGCGATGCTGGAGAAGCGAGTCGGGCTGCAACTGCTCGGAGATGATGTGTTCATCAATATTGCCGGTGGACTGGAGGTAGATGAACCGGCTGTTGACCTTGGTTTGGTGGCCGCCATCGCTTCCAGTTTCAAGAACCTGCCCATCGATCCTCTAACAGCTGTTTTTGGCGAGGTTGGCCTGACCGGCGAAGTGCGCGGTACGATGCAGGCAGCAGCGCGCGCGCGTGAGGCACAAGCACTGGGCTTTAAGAAGATTGTCATGCCGGGATCGAACACGTCTGGGCTCGAGCGCATGTTGGGAATCAAAGTGGTAGGAGTGAAGTCGGTGGATGGGGCGCTGGAGGAGTTGTTCTAGAAGGCTCTCAGGGCTCAAGTCTCAGATTTCAGGATCTCAAATCGCAGATCTCAGATCTGAGTTATTTCAGCTCTCAAATGTTAGAGACCTTGAGACCTGAGACCTAGATCAACTCAACCGAATCGCCTTCGGCTGCTTTACCCGGCTTGATCACATTCGCATATGAGCCGAGATTCTGCTCGGCTTCTTTCACGATCGTCCTGAGCACGCCCGGATCTTTGGGTAAGTCTCTCTGCTTCTGCGTTGTCATTCCACAACGGACCGTTGGAAGCTCACACTTAACCTCAACCGTTCCGATACGCAAAACTCGACCATTCCAATTCGCTTCCGGTAGTCCTTCAATATCCGAATTGGTGCGAACGAAAAAATTCGGGCGAAAACGCCGGACGTCCCAATCAGATGAAGGATTGAGTTGCCCCATCTTCGCAAGCGACGCGCTGGTCAACACGTGTATTGGAAAGGCATCGAAGTAAGTTCCGAGCGGCGATGTGAACTGAAGGATTTCCGGCGGAAGCGTGGACAGATCAGGGAATGGCTCACCGGGCTCGCGGCTGAACTCTGCGCGCAGCGTCGCGGCCAGCGGGGGAAACCGGGTGAGCTTGGGAAGCAACGAGCGGAACCCGGGAATCTGTAGCAAGGGACCAACAAGGCGAGCAGATGCGGACTTTCTCCGGTAGTGATCTTTGTTGGTGGACGGTTCTCGCGGCCAAAGCGTCACGGGCTTTCCCAGAGCTTGTGAAAGCCGAGCATTAATGTTCGCGTCGCCACTTTCTGTCGTCGAGCCATCCGGAAACGTGATCCGCACATTCGGAATGCTGTCCTGGGAGGGCGTTTCCAGGTAAGCTGCGGCGCATTGCATGACCAGCGGAATCCGAGTGCCGGTAGTAATCTCGCCAGTCGTTTCGTCGCGCAACGCCCATCCACGATCTCCCGCAATCCCCAGGTGGCCAACTGCGCAGTCTGCAAGTTTTTCACCGGCCATCGACTTAACCGGGTATCGCCAAATCTGTTCAACCGTTCCGATTATCATAAAGAGTTTGCTGTGCTGAGCCTTTGGAGTGCGCTGACTCGTCAGCGCTTTCAAGTCGTTCTCGAATCTTTTCAACCCCGGACCCAGGGAAGCTTGTTACAAAGCGCCGTCATGTCGCGCACTCCAAAGCCTCGCATTACTGAGAGGATCCGAGTTCCTTCAGGCACGGCGACGTCGCTGCGGAGTCTGCGGCACGTCGCGCCTGCACGTTTGCGTTCGGCCCGCTGCGAATCCTGTGAGTCACACAGCTTTCTGTTGCTGAGACCTTCGCTACAGCCAGGTACGACGTGAGCCGGTTTGGGTTCTCAGGGTTCTCATTTGCATTTACGCGCACGATCAATCCCACGGGTGTGACTTTCCGATTAGTTCTGGTGACGCGCCACTCCGCTTTGTTACCAACACTGGAAAATGACAGCGTCACTATGCTCCAGAAATTAAGCGGGTGTTCCCTGGCGCTGGGATCGACAATAGTGATCGATTGCCGAGCATCGTCGTCGAGGACAATCAGCTTATAGCCGCCAACGCCGTTACAACTTTGTGCTGAGTGGCCCGTTTCCTGATCGAAGCTAATGGTCTTGCACTTTTTCTCAGCGAGATCGGTGTAAACGCTTTGAAGTTTGCTTTGTGCATTTGCCACGAGAGCTGCCGCGTAAACCAACATCAGAAGGATAGGTACTCGGTTGAGTGTTCTCATCGGTACACGACAGGTGACTTTCGAAATTGGTATTATGCGCCGCCGTTAAATCCTATCAGGGCGCGCAGGTTCTGGCCCGCTTAAGTGTCAAGGTAAAGGAGTCCATCACAATGTTCAAGAAATCCCGCGCGGGCGTTTGCTTATTTTTGATCAGTCTTGTGATAGCGATCGCTTCGCCGTGCCTGGGCCAGACTCCACAAGACTCACAAGCAACGCCGTTGCAGCAGCCCGCGCCTCCGGATCCACTGAAGGCCTTACAGTTTCGTTCCATCGGACCTTACCGTGGCGGACGTGTGACTGCGGTTTCGGGTGTCGTGTCTCAGCCAATGGTCTACTACTTTGGCGCGACTGGAGGTGGAGTTTGGAAAACAACCGATTGTGGGATCAACTGGGAAGTGGCAAGTGATGATTCGGTCTTTGGCACCGGCTCAGTAGGAGCTATTGGCCTTTCGGATTCTGATCCCAACACTATTTACGTCGGCATGGGCGAATCGCCGGTGCGCGGAAACGTTTCTCATGGGGACGGAGTCTACAAATCAACTGACGCCGGGAAGACGTGGAGACAAGTTGGGCTCGAAGATACGCGCCAGATTGCTCGCGTGCGCGTACATCCGAAGAATGCGGACATAGTATACGTTGCTGCTCTGGGGCATATTTGGGGACCAAACGATCAGCGGGGCGTCTTCAGATCGAAGGATGGAGGAGCGAATTGGGAACGCATCCTTTTTCGCAGTGATAAAGCCGGTGCGTCCGACTTGATTTTCGATCCCTCCAATCCAAACATCCTCTATGCAGGATTTTGGGAGGTCTATCGCAAGCCCTGGACGCTCGAGAGCGGCGGTCCAGGCGGCGGCCTCTTCAAGTCAACTGACGGCGGCGATACCTGGACAGAGCTAACTCGAAACGAAGGATTGCCGAAAGGAACAGTAGGCAAGGTTGGCATTACGGTCTCGCCCGCTAATCCTGATCGCGTGTGGGCCATTATCGAAGCCGAGGATGGAGGAGTTTTTAGATCTGACAACGCCGGCCGAACCTGGACCAGGATTAACGAAGAACGCCGCTTGCGACAACGCGCCTGGTACTACACCCGGATCTATGCTGATCCGAAGAATGCGGAAGTGGTGTACGTGCTGAATACGGGTTTCTACAAATCGAACGATGGCGGTCGAACGTACGTCAGCATCGCGGTTCCGCACGTTGACAACCACGATCTTTGGATCGCGCCCGACGATCCGGCGCGCATGATCAATAATAACGACGGCGGCGCAAACGTCTCATTCAATGCCGGTAAGAGTTGGACTGATCAAGATCAGGCGACGGGACAATTTTATCGAGTCGCGCTCGACAACGAGTTTCCCTACAACATCTATGGCGCCCAGCAGGACAACTCGACGGTGCGCATTCCAAGCCGAACGGCCGACGGCAGCATCGACCGCGAGCATTGGTTTGCTGTTGGCGGTGGCGAGTCGGGCTGGATTGCGCCCTCGCCTAAGGACTCGTTGATCGTTTACGCAGGTTCTTACGGCGGTCTGCTCACTCGGTATGATCATCGCACCGGCCAGCAGCGAAACATCAGCCCTTATCCAAACAACCCCATGGGTGCCGGCGCCGAGGCGTCGAAGTACCGGTTTCAGTGGAATTTTCCAATAAGTTTTTCACCCCATGAGTCCAACACGCTTTATGCGGCGGCGAACGTGCTGTTCAGGACAACGAATGAAGGTCAGAGCTGGGAAGCAATCAGCGGTGATCTGACCCGGAATGACACGACCAAGCAGGGAGCTTCGGGTGGGCCAATTACGAAGGACAACACGAGTGTCGAATACTACAACACGATCTTCGCGCTGATGGAGTCGCCGATCCAGAAAGGGCTTATCTGGGCGGGATCGGATGATGGCCTGGTACATGTCACCCGCGACGCCGGTAAGAAGTGGGAGAATGTGACTCCGGCAAAGAGCATCATGCCCGAGTGGATTCAGATCAATTCACTCGAAGCCTCTCCAAACGATCCGGCCAGCGCTTACCTCGCCGCAACAATGTACAAGTGGGACGACAATCGCCCATACCTCTATAAGACAAACGACTATGGTAAGACCTGGAAGAAGATCACAAGTGGAATCCCCGACCACGCATTCACGAGGGTGATTCGCGAAGATCCAAATAGACGCGGGTTGCTTTACGCCGGAACTGAGACTGGCTTGTACGCATCCTTCGACGACGGCGCAACCTGGATGTCGATGCAGTTGAATCTCCCGGTGGTTCCAATTACAGATCTTGCTGTTCATAAACGCGAGCAGGACCTGGTGGTTGCAACGCAGGGACGATCATTTTGGATACTCGACGATCTGCCGGTAATTCACCAGCTAAGGGACGCAGGGAAGCCGGGCAATCTCGCTACCAACCTGTTCCAGCCCGAAGGCTTCTATCGCACTCAGGGAGGCGGCGGCAATCCACTTCCTGCCACGGCTACAGTTGGACAGAATCCCGCGAACGGCGTCGTGGTTTACTACTCACTGGAAGAGAAACCTAAGTCTGAGCTTACGCTGGAATTCCTGGATGCTTCAGGCAAGTCTGTTCGCAAGTTCACTGCTCCGGCGCCACGTGCATCAGGCGCTCCACCCGCACCAGGCGGGGAAGAGTCAGGAGTTTTTGGCGGTGGCGGCGCGCCTGTTAGCACGGATGTCGGGTTGAATCGTTTTGTCTGGGATATGCGTTATGCGGAAGCAGTGCGGTTTCCGGGAATGATCCTTTGGGCGGGTGAAACACGTGGGCCACGTGTGGTTCCCGGAAAGTATCAGGTGAAGCTGACGGTCGATGGCAAGACAATGGTGCAAAGTTTTGAAGTGAAGGCTGATCCACGCTTGTCGGTCACCGCAGTTGATTACGCAAAACAGCTTGAGCTGGGTTTGAAGATTCGGGACAAGCTTAGCGAGACGCATGACGCGATCATTCAGATTCGCGACGTCCGCAGGCAGGTCGACGATGTGCTCAAACGAGTTAAGGAGCAGCCAAGCCATACAGTCATCAATGATGCAGCCGTTCGTTTAAACAAAAGCCTGGCCGCAATTGAAGAGACCCTGTACCAAACCAGAAACCAGAGCAGTCAGGATCCGCTGAACTCTCCTATCCGGCTTAATAACAAGCTGGCTGCGTTGGGTGGTGTCGTGACCCGGGGCGAGTCGGCGCCGAACGAACAAAGTTTGACGGTGTACAACGAGTTGGCCGTGCAAATTGATGCGGAGTTACAAAGACTCGCGCTGGTGATGAAGAATGAGTTGCCGGCGTTCAATCAGCTCGTCAGAGACCAAAACATTCCGGCGGTGGTGATCAAGCCGTTGGGGCCAGCGCCTAAGTGAGGGTGTGAGTGACGTCATTACGGTTAGTTAATTGGTGGGGACCGCGGACCGACACGTACGCACAGGCTTGCCCTTCAAAGCATCTCTTCAACTTGCCAGCACGCGGTACCGAGCCGTTGCGAGGCCGCACGCGGTTCCAGTGAAATAGGAAGCTCGGTCCGCAAACTGCTTAGTTTTCAAAGGTTTTTGATGACTGACAGGTTCGCGCATGTTAAGATTCGCCCGTCATGCATGCCGATGTAATCATCATCCGGCTCATATTCACCGCAATTCTTGTAGCCGCAGGATACGTACTTCGACCCGTCCCAGGGGATGCCTGGATCTCGGCCGGGCTCGGGGCAGTCACCGCTATCTGCATCATTCTCTTTGAAGTCCGCATTCGGCGCGCAAGCTTAAAGACCCTCATTGGCGCCGCCGTCGGCTCGATCATGGGAATCGTAGGAGCATTCCTGATTGGATCACTCATCAGCCGGCAGGAGTCCGGCGCCGTTCCGCCTGAAGTGAAGACCTTTCTCACTTTGGGCCTGACGTTCTTCATGGCTTACGTCGGTCTTATGGTGGGAGCAGCCAAAGGCGACCACCTCGAGCTTTCCGCACTCGGTGGAATTTTCACGGACAAAGCAGCGCGAAGAGATCTCAAGATCCTCGACACCTCTGTGATCATCGACGGAAGAATTGCCGATGTCGCCGAGACCGGATTTCTGACGGGAACGCTAATCATTCCGCATTTCATTCTTCGCGAACTTCAGCAGGTCGCCGACTCGCCTGACTCGTCAAAACGGCAACGCGGCCGGCGCGGATTAGATATGCTCAACCGCCTTCAGAACAACAACTCGTTGGACATTCAGATCGTCGAGACGGACTTTCCTTCTGTTCGGGAAGTAGACCTGAAGTTGATTGAGCTTGGTAAACAGTTGGACGCCGTGATCGTAACGAACGACTTCAACCTGAACAAAGTTTCCCAATTGCGCGGCGTAAGTGTGCTGAACATCAACGAGCTGGCGAATGCTTTAAAGCCAGTGGTCCTTCCCGGCGAAGCCATGCGGGTCTTCATTTTGAAAGAAGGAAAGGAATACAACCAGGGCGTCGCCTATCTTGATGATGGCACGATGGTCGTGGTGGATAACGCACGACGCTTGATTGGGAAGAACGCGGACATCGCGGTCACGAGTGTGCTGCAAACGACTGCCGGAAAAATGATCTTCGGCCGGCTATGGGAAGAATCAGATAACGGCAGCCAGAGTGAACAACACCGCACGGACGGTGCGACGAGGCGGTCTACACGTGAACTCAGAAATAGTGGACCGGTGCGCATCACGGATCACGAAGCGATAACGGAGTCTTGAGAAGTGATAAGTGAGTTGTGATTGGTTTTAAGGAAGAGGGCGGGTGTGTCAAGCCCTCTTTCTTAGCTATCCGTCATTGATTGCTTGTCACTCATTTCTTTATGAACGTCGCGATAATTGCCGCTGCTGGTCAGGGCGCTCGAATCGGCGGCAAACGTGCCAAGCAGTTTCTGGAACTCGCCGGTATTCCTATCATCTTCCACACGCTGCGCCGCTTCGAAGAGTGTAAAACGATTCAAGAAATAATTCTGGTCTTGCCCACAAGTGATGCCGCTGGATTCCTCGCGCTCGCTCCAGGGCAGGGAATTCGCAAGCTGACGAGAGTTGTTCCCGGCGGCGAGACGCGCGCCGAATCGGTGCTGCGAGGACTGCAAGCAGTCAGGGCAGCGACTGCCGAGATTGTCGCCGTGCACGATGGCGTGCGTCCGTTTGTAAGCTGTGACGAGATCGACAAGACTGTAGCCGCAGCAAGGGATCATGGCGCGGCTATCCTGGTTGGCGCGGTCACCGATACGATTAAGGAAGTTGACCAGAGTTTGGTTGTGCAAACGCTCAATCGATCTACTCTGCGACGTGCGTTGACACCGCAGTGCTTCCGATATGAGTTAATACGCCGGGCCTTCGACAAAGTTGATGTTTTCGACCCGGATATTACTGACGAGAGTGTGTTGCTCGAGCGGTTGGGCCAAAAGATTGCGCTCGTCGAAGGAAGCAACCGAAACATCAAGATAACGCGGTCGGAAGATCTGGCGATTGGAGAGGCGATGCTGCAAGAAGCTGGGGTTGGGCTTAAGTCATAGGTCTTTGGTCTTTGATTTCTTGAATTTGGTCTTGGAACTTAAGTGAGTTCCGAAAGAAGAGTGTCAAAAGGATAGTTTGAATAACAAGGCCCAAAGAACAAAGATCAAAGACAACGCAAACTCCCTGGAACTCTTCCTTAAGATGACATTCCGAATCGGCATCGGTCACGACACGCACCGCTTGGTTAAAGGGCGTCCGCTCGTCCTCGGCGGCGTGCTGATTCCTGCCGACCGCGGCGCCGAAGGGCACTCCGATGCTGACGCTCTCTGTCATGCGATTGCCGATTCGATCCTCGGCGCTTTGTGCGAGGGAGATATCGGGGTCCACTTTCCGGACAGCGATCCGCAGTGGAAGGACGCCGATAGCCTGAAACTACTTTCGCGCGTCATGTGGTTGACACGAGGCAGGGGACTGCAGATTCAAAATTTGGACACGACCGTAATGCTCGAGTCCCCGAAGTTGAGACCGTATCTACTCTCGATGAGAGAGAAGATCGCTGAGGTGCTGGACGTCGATCCCGGTTGTGTAAGTATTAAAGCGAAAACCGGCGAAGGTCTCGACTCAGTCGGTCTGGGCCTCGCCGTTACTGCTCACGCCATTGTGCTCTTAACCGCCGGCAAGGGGGATTGATTGAGGCCGCAGGACGTAATTCGACGAAAGCGCGACGGCGAAGAACTTTCACGTGCAGAGATTGACTTCTTCATTGCCGGCGTGGCGAGTGGCGACATTGCCGACTATCAGATCAGCGCCTTACTCATGGCCATCTATCTGAATGGCATGAACCAGGCGGAGCAGCAGGCGCTTACGGAAGCAATGCTCCAGTCCGGTAACATCCTTGATTTCTCCGAAATTCCTAAACCAAAAGCCGACAAACACTCTACCGGCGGAGTTGGGGACAAAACTTCACTTCTAATAGCGCCGCTCGTGGCGGCCTGTGGTGTTTGTGTGCCGATGATCTCGGGCCGTGGGTTGGGCCACACAGGCGGCACGCTGGATAAGCTTGAGTCGATTCCCGGCTATCGCGTCGATCTCAGCGCGGGAGAATTTAGCAACGTGCTCGAGCGGGTCGGTTATGCCATGGCCGGGCAAACTGCGGAACTGGCACCCGCAGATAAGAAGATGTATGCGCTCCGCGATGCAACTTCGACGGTCGAAGCGATTCCGCTAATCGTTGCTTCAATCATTTCAAAAAAAGGCGCGGCGGGTCTGGAAGCGATGGTGATTGACGTTAAGGTTGGCTCGGGCGCTTTCATGCGGGACGAGGAGCGAGCCAAAGCGCTCGCACATGCGCTGGTCAACACCGGCAACTCTTGCGGCATCCGTACGCGTGCGGTGCTCACGGACATGAATCAGCCGCTGGGAAACGCTGTCGGCAATGCAATCGAGGTGAAAGAATGCGTTGAGATCCTGCGCGGTGAAATGAAGCCGGGAGCCGGACCCGTTCTGGATTTATCCCTCGAGCTTTCGGCCCACATGCTGGTGCTGGCACGGGTTTGTGAGACTGTGGAATCCGCCCGCACTCGTCTCGAAAAAGCATTGACGTCCGGGGCAGCGCTGGAGACGTTTCGACGCAACGTCGAAGCACAGGGCGGCGATCCAAAAGTTTGTGACGATCCCCAAAAGGTCCTTGCTTTGGTCGATGATTCGTTTAGGGTAGAATCCCCGCGCTCTGGATTCATCTCAAGCATAGACACGACCGAAGTTGGCCACGCGATTGCAGCCATCGGCGGAGGTCGCGTGCGCATCGAAGACACAATCGATCCAACCGTGGGTTTCATGGCAAAAGCCAAGCTCGGCGGGCAGGTCGCATCCGGAGATTCACTGGGAGTTATCTTCTGTCGCGACCCAGCGAAGGCCCGCCAGGCCGGCGACCGCATTAAAGCGGCTTACTCAGTCACGGATCGAGGGGCAGCAATACCGCAATTGATTAAGGAAGTAATAAACGAATGAAAGTCGCAGTCGCAATCCTGCTAATGGTTCTCTGCACTCTCGCCCTGTTTGGTTCGGCCTGCACCGCGCCCAGCTATGGCGTTGATGACCAGTCCAGGATTCATGTGGGCATCGTGTTCGATATTGGTGGCAAGGACGATCGCTCGTTCAACGCTGCGGCGTGGGAGGGCGTGGTGCGCGCTGCGAAAGAATTTCCCATTGTCCTCCGTGACATCGAGCCGGGAAATCCGACCTCCATTGAACCCGCGATGCGGGCGTTCGCTGAGCGCAAGTATGACTTGATCATTGGCGTAGGTTTCGCGCAGGCGCCGATCATGGAACAAGTCGCAAAGGAATACCCAAACATTCACTTTGCGATCGTGGACGGAGTGAGCCAATTGCCGAACGTGGCTTCCCTGATCTTCAAGGAGCATGAAGGCTCGTATCTGGTCGGAATGCTTGCGGCAAGGGCCTCGAAGACCGGAACCATCGGTTTCATCGGCGGCATGGACATCGGTCTGATTCACCGGTTCGCCACCGGCTACGAGGAAGGCGCGAAGGCGGTAAATCCCCGGATTACGGTGATCAGAAACTACGTTGGCGTCACGGATTCCGCGTGGAACAATCCCGGGAAAGGGAAAGAGATTGCGATGGCCCAGATCGGCAAAGGCGCCGACGTGCTCTTCACGGCTGCAGGCAATTCTGGGTTGGGCGCGTTCGATGCGGTTGAGCAGCAGGGGATGAAAGATGGGCGCGCCACCCACTTTGTGATTGGAGTTGATTCCAACCAGAACATGGTGAAGCCCGGATTTGTGCTCACCAGTATGGTGAAGCGTGTGGACAACGCGGTCTATTCGATCGTGGCTGACGTGGTGAATGGAAAATTCCAGCCGGGCTTTCACATTTACGGTCTGGACAAAGACGGCGTCGGCTATGCCATGGATGAGCACAACCGCCTCCTGATCCCAGAGGAATCGATTCAAGTAGTTGAAGAGGCGAAGAAAAAGATTATTGCGGGTGAAATCAAGGTGACGGATGCGATGATGAAATAAGGGTTAAGAGTATTTTGTGCTTAGTACTTGGTGCTTAGGTCTTTTGCCCAACCTCACTGGTGCGAAATGGAAAGAACAAATTTCGAGAAGCTTCGCGTCTACGTTTTGGCTGAGTCACTGGCCGATCAGGTTTGGGAAGTGGTCTGCCACTGGAATCATGTTGCCCGAGATACAGTTGGAAAACAGATAATTCGCGCTGCTGATAGTATCGGGGCGAATATCGCTGAGGGGACCGGCCGTGGGAGCCTGCAAGACAACCGACGATTCATCAGAATGGCGCGAGGTTCTTTATATGAGACACAGCATTGGCTCCGTCGTGCATATAAACGAGCACTACTCACGAAAGATCAAGTTGAGCTACTGAGATCCACAATGAGTGAATTATCACCCACGCTTAATGCTTACTTTCGGGCGGTCAATCGCGCTGCGGAACAGGCACAAAGTACAAAGCACAAAGCACAAAGTACAAAAAACAAAATCCACGACTAGATGCTCGAGTTACGCAACATAACTAAAACATTTGGTTCCGTCACCGCCAACGACCGCGTCAACATCAAAGTCGAGGTGGGGACGATCCACGCCATTGTCGGTGAGAATGGGGCAGGTAAGTCGACCGCGATGCGCATCGCTTACGGCTTTTATAAGGCCGATAGTGGCGAAATTCTCGTTGACGGAAAAGCGGTTGAGATCAACTCGCCTCATGACGCGATCGCGTTCGGGATCGGAATGGTGCACCAGCACTTCATGCTGGTTGATACGATGACGGTTGCCGAGAACATAGTGCTTGGCGCCGAACCTGGCAGCGCGATCCAGCTCGACCTCGTGGCCGCAGCGAATGAGATTCGTAAACTCTCGGAAGACTTCAAGCTCGCAGTAAATCCAAATTCGGTAGTCGAGAACCTCTCGGTTGGCCAACAACAGCGCGTGGAACTGCTGAAAGCCCTTTATCGTCACGCGCGTATTCTGATTCTGGATGAGCCTACTGCTGTGCTGACCCCGCTGGAAGTAGAAGAGTTTTTTGCAATTCTTCGACGCATGCGCGAACAGGGTAAGACGGTCATTATCATTACGCACAAACTGGCTGAAGTGCTGGCTATCTCCGATGATGTCACAGTCATGCGTGATGGTCGTGTGGTTGGCAGCCTGAAGACCAAAGAGACGAACGCTGCGGAATTGGCCCGGCTGATGGTGGGACGCGAAGTGTTGCTGCGAGTCGAAAAGCCGGAGCCAAAAATCGGTCCTACCCAATTGGAGGTTCGCGATTTGGTCGTCACGTCATCCGGGGGAGCGAGAAGCGTTGACAAGGCTTCCTTCGAAGTGCGTCGGGGCGAGATTGTCGGCATTGCGGGCGTTGAGGGCAACGGCCAAACTGAACTGATTGAGGCCCTGGCAGGGTTGGTCGAACACTCTCGGCTTGCCGGTGAAATCCGGTTTGAAGGTAAGGACATAACTCGGTCAGGCGCTCGGTCGCGACGCGAGTTGGGGATCGCTCACATTCCGGAAGACCGGCATCGGCGCGGACTGCTGCTCGAATTTGATCTGGCTGAGAACGCCATACTCGGCGTGCATTACAGGAAACCGATCGTCTCAGTCGCGGGAATCTTTCTCGACGACGATGCAGTGCAACATCGCGCTAATGAGATCATCAAGAATTTCGACGTGCGTCCGGCTAACGCGGCGCTTCCTGCACGTGCCCTTTCCGGAGGCAACCAACAGAAACTAATTATTGGTCGCGAGTTCAAAGTCGATCCGAAGTTACTGCTGGTCTCGCAACCCACACGCGGAGTGGACATTGGCGCAATTGAGTTTATTCATCGAAAGCTGGTGGAATTACGGGATGCGGGCTGCGCAATCCTGCTGGTGTCGGCGGAGCTCGAAGAGGTTACTTCACTCTCCGACAGGCTGTTAATCATTCATGATGGCCGAATTGTTGGGGAAGTAGATCCGAAAGTGGCGACGGTTGAAGAGATTGGGTTACTGATGACGCGAGGGCACTAAAAGGGAAGAACTTTGAACTTTGTGCTTTGAACTTTGGCTTTGATTCCGGCTAGCCTGGCCTTATTTAGTTCTCAAGAGGCGACGTAAATCCCAAAGCACTAAGTACCAAGCACAAAGTATTAAGTTCAAAGTACCAAGTTCAAAGTTCGAGGAAGAAAATCCAAAGGACAAGGACTTGTAGCCAAACTTTTTGATGAAACTTTTCCGCGAACTCTTCTTTCCACTAATATCCGTGATCGCAGCCTTTATCGTTGCCGGGCTGCTGATACTCGCCATTGGTGACAACCCTTTGGTCGCCTTTGGCTTGCTCTTTGGCAGCGCACTCTCCTGGCCGGACGGCATTGGCTACACGCTCTTCTACGCGACACCGCTGATCTTTACCGGTCTGGCAGTGCTCGTCGCGTTTCGTTGTGGACTTTTGAACATAGGAGCCGAGGGGCAGCTTTACATCGCCGCGTTTGCCACCGCCTGGATTGGCATCGCCTTCGCCGGACTTTCAGCCTGGCTGCTGGTGCCTTTCTGTTTCTTAGCGGCGATTGTTGCCGGCGGTCTCTGGGCAACAATTCCCGGTGTTCTAAAAGCAAAGTTCGGTTCCCACGAAGTCATCAACACCATTATGTTGAACTTCATCGCCGTTGCGATTGCCAGCTACTTCACTCAATACCACTTTCGCGTTCCGGGCGACCCGATAATGCAGACTACTGAGATTGGACCTGGCGCACACATCGCACGGCTCGGTACGTTCATCCCCGGTCTTCCTGAACGCATTCCTCTCAATGTGGCTTTCGTCCTCGCCTTGCTCTGTTGCTTACTGGTCTATCTCTTTCTCTGGCGCACGAAGTGGGGCTATGAGCTGAGGTCAACTGGAAGCAACCCCACGGCGGCGGAGTATGGTGGAATTTCAGTTCGCAAACAGATCATTGTCGCGATGACAATCTCCGGAGCCTTGGCGGGCATGGTCGGCATCAACGAAGTGCTGGGCTATCGATACCGGTACTATGATGGTTTTTCTGATAATTACGGATTCACCGGAATAGCGGTGGCGCTTCTGGGACGCAATCATCCGGTGGGCGTGATTTTTGCGGCTCTGCTGTTCGCCATCCTGCAGCGCGGCGGCATTCACGTCGACGGGTTCTCCGAGTATGTGACCAAAGACATTGTCCAGGTCCTGCAAGGGACGATCATCCTTTTTGTTGCCTGCGAAGCGTTCTTCAGCGGACAGTTCAATAGGTTTGGGCTATTGCGGCGTTCAAAAGTTTAAGGTGTAACTCGATGAAAGACCTTTTTACAGTCGCTCTGATTTGGTCGACGATGCGCCTTTCGACGCCGCTGATTTTGGCGGCGCTCGGTGGACTGTTCTCAGAACGTTCGGGCGTGATCAATATCGCGTTGGAAGGAATGATGCTAGCCGGCGCGTTTACTGCGGCTGCGATCACGCACGCCACCGGCAATCCATTTATCGGACTACTCGCAGGCATGGGTGCAGGCCTGTTGGTGGCGCTCATTCACGCCGTCGCGTGTATCCGCTACCGGGCGGATCAGGTAGTGACAGGAACAGCGATTAATATTCTGATGATCGGCATGCCGGCTTTCCTCAGCGGCGCTTTTTTTCTTTCGTCAGGCGCGACACCGCAAATTCCCAAAGAGAACTTGCTGCCTTACCTGCCAATCGCAATTGCCTTTCTGCTGGTCCCGTTAACGTGGTACGTGCTTAACAAGACTCCATTCGGCTTGCGATTGCGTTCGGTTGGCGAGAATCCGGAAGCCGCGGATGCCGCCGGCGTGCGCGTTGCTACGATGCGTTATTGGGGTGTGTTGCTTTCGGGCGTCCTGGCGGGAATCGGAGGCGCCTATCTTTCGATTGGCCAATCGTCACTTTTCACACGCAATATGACGTCGGGCAGAGGCTTCATCGCGCTTGCTGCGTTGATCTTCGGCAAGTGGCGTCCAGTGCAAACGCTGCTCGCCTGCCTGTTGTTTGGTTTTACGGAAGCCGTGTCTATCCAGATGCAGGGTGTAGTTAAGCTCCCCTCCGGCGAAGATATTCCGGTGCAGTTTATTCAGATGGTGCCCTACGTTTTGACGATCGTGGTGTTGGCGGGCTTCATCGGATCGTCTCAGCCCCCACGCGCGCTTGGCTCTCCCTATCAAAAGGAACGCTAGTACCGCGGGCTCTGCCTCCAAAGTCGTGCACCAATCTCGGAGTCGGCCTTCGCTGCTAAAAACATCTCCCTGGTATTTCTTAACCCGATATAAACCACCTCGACTTCGAATTAGTCGAACCAGACCACGATCCCTTAAACTAACAATCATGTCTGAAGGTTCCGCAGCATCGAGTATCCACGCCACCGCCGAGCACGCGGCGCGCATAATACATTCTCTCATGGGTGCCCATGAGGCGCGCGTTGCGCTTGTTCTTGGGAGTGGATTAGGGGGCTTCGCGAATGACTTCGAGGATGCGACCGCGATTCCTTATCAGGACATACCGGGGTTTGTTTCTTCAACCGCACAGGGCCATGCGGGCCAACTCGTGGCTGGAAAAGTAGATCAAGTGCAGGTGCTCGCAATGCAGGGACGGGTACACTTCTACGAGGGCTATTCTCTCGAGCAAGTCACGTTTCCCATGAGAGTGTTCAAGCAGCTCGGGATCAAAAATCTGATCCTCACAAACGCCGCGGGCGGAATCGATATTCAGTTGAATCAGGGGGCGTTGATGGTGATCAGCGACCATCTGAATCTGATGGGCGTCAATCCGCTGGTTGGGCTCAATGATGAACGTTTTGGTCCGCGCTTTCCAGATATGTCTGAGGTCTACTCAAGGGAATTGCAGGAACTGGCTGTCGATGAAGCGCGCGATTTAGGCGTCGAAGTCAGGCGTGGAATCTATGCCGCCCTTTCTGGCCCAAGTTATGAAACGCCGGCTGAGATTCATATGTTGCGGACCTTTGGCGCCGATGCGGTGGGAATGAGCACTGTTCCGGAAGCGATAGTTGCGCGCCACATGGGAATCAAGGTCCTGGGAATATCGTGCATCACAAACATGGCGGCGGGCATCAGCGACGAACCAATCAATCACGAAGAGGTGATCGAAACCGGAAACCGCGTGCGCACTACTTTTGCTCAACTGCTACGCCGGATCATTGCGAGGCTGCCTAACCAGGAAACGAGAAAGCATTAATGATCATCGGTATCAGCGGCGGGACAGGTTCGGGCAAGACTACGGTTGCCAACAAGATTCTCGAAGCCGTCAGGGCCAGCGAAGTAGTCTTTATTCAGCAGGATTCTTACTATCGCAATCTGAAAGATCTGCCACTGGACTATCGCCAGGTAGCGAACTTCGATCATCCGGACGCCTTGGATAATGACCTGCTGGTAAATCACGTGCGAAAGTTGAAGGCCGGCGAAGCTATCGATCTCCCGCTCTATGACTTCAAAACGCACACGCGGATAAATGAAACTCGTCACGTCGAGCCGAGGCCGATTGTTATCGTCGAAGGCATTCTTATTTTTGCCGATGCCCGATTACTCGAGCAGATGGACATCAAAGTATTCGTCGACACTCCTGACGATATTCGTTTCATTCGTCGTTTGCGCAGGGACATTGCCGAGCGCGGTCGCACGGTCGAATCCGTAATTGAGCAGTACGTCGCCACAGTCCGTCCGATGCATATGCAGTTTGTCGAGCCCTCTAAGCGCTATGCGGACGTCATTATTCCTGAGGGCGGTCATAACCTGGTGAGTATCGATCTACTCAGCGGAAAAATTCGCGAAAGGTTGGCCGGTGCTTATAGTCCAGTTGGAGGTCAACGTTGAGCGAACAGAGTTTGAAATCACTGATTGAAGAAGCAACTAAAGCGCGGCTACATTCAGTCGCGCCTTTTTCCGGCTTTCTTGTGGGCGCGGCCTTAAGAACTGCGGACGGCAAGGTGTACATCGGAAGTAATGTCGAGAGCGCGAGTTACGGACTTACCGTTTGTGCTGAACGCGTAGCTATTTGGAAAGCGCTTTCCGAAGGTGAGCGCAATTTCAGCGAACTGGCTGTAGTTGCTGACACGGCCATGCTGACACCGCCGTGCGGTACTTGCCGACAAATTATCTGGGAGTTCTGCAAGAATGCGACGCTCGTGATGGCGAATCTGAAAGGCGAAAGCGAGGTTGTGTCGATTAGAGAGCTGCTGCCGAGGGCATTCGACGCGCGCTTCCTGAAGGGCGCCTCGCATCAAGAAAAGTAATCAGCCCCAGCGGATTGTGAGCCTTCAGGTCAGCACCAACAAACTAGATCGACTGCGCAGGATGCTCCGTGATCTTGAACTGCTAGACGCTCTTAATTTTGAAGTAACTATTGGGAAGCCCTTTGAATCCATGTCTAAACACTTTCGAATTTTCATTACGATAATCGCTATGACTGTCACTCTCCCCCTTCCCGACGCTGCCGGACAAGGCAAGCGCAAGTCCGGCGCGGCTGCCGATTTACTGATACTCGGCGGCACGGTCGTAACGATGGACAAAGACCGTCGAGTCATCGAAGACGGGGGCGTCGCAGTCAACGACGGACGAATTGTCGCCGTAGGCACGCGTGCGGAGATCGAACAAAAGTATTTTGGCAGACAGCGAATGAACGCTGCCGGTAAGTTCATCATTCCGGGACTGATCAATGGCCACACTCACGTGCCGATGGTCTTGTTTCGCGGGCTGGCTGATGATCTGGATCTGCAGGAGTGGCTCACCAAATACATCTTCCCGGCCGAAGCCAAAAACGTTACCGAAGACGTCGTTCGCGTTGGCACACGGCTGGGACTGGCGGAGATGATTCGCGGGGGCACGACCACCTACTGCGACATGTATTACTTCGAAGACGCCATCGCAGATGAGACAGCGAAGGCCGGTGTGCGCGGCTTGCTCGGCCAGACCGTGATCGATTTCCCGGTGGCCGACAACAAAACGCATGCAGAGGCGATGGCCTACACCGAACGCTTTGTGAAGAAGTGGCAAGGCCATGAACTGATCACTCCCGCGATCGCGCCACATGCTCCTTACACAGTCTCTGCAGACCACCTGAAAGCCATCCGGGCCTTTTCAGATCGTTTCCAGGCGCCGATTGTCACTCACATTTCTGAAACGAAGAGGGAAGTTGACGACAGCATTAAAGAC
>JBGTOA010000043.1:0-7819 GCA_041742785.1 Pyrinomonadaceae bacterium
CTGTCAGTCACGAATCCACCTTCCTGCGCTCCCTTCGCTCCACTCCCGTTACAGAGTTTCCTCGCTACTATGGGCGCTCTGACTCCTGCTCGCTCGGCTCTTCGGCTCCTTCAATTGCAAGCATGAACACCGTCGCTGCTATCGAGCAGGTCTCCCTGATTCACGCAAGCAGCCTTCCTGACCATTCCGTCTCCAACCACCCCACATGGCCCTGTCGTCGCTTTTACACGCTACCCCTCAGCGCGACAGTATTCCGTTTCCGGTCTTGGCTTCGCCATTCGCTCGCAGGCTCGCCGCTCATGTCAGGCCGAATCGAGTTCGTTATCCTACGGACTGGTCGTTCACCTCCTGCTGCTCTCCACCACGCATCACTGCGTCGCAGTTGCATTCGGTTACAGGCCGGAGAGCGTCTGCCTGAAGAGGACTTTCACCTCTCCGACTACTTGCGCTTTCAGGCGCACGAGCGCGGACGGCCTCGTCCGCCAACGTTGAAGGGCAGGTGTTCGGCACCTGGCGCATCGCCTGGGGTGAGATCAATCGGCTCCAGAGAATCGATGAAAGCAAAGACGAACAGTTTTCCGACGCGCGTCCAAGTTTTCCAATTGCCGGCGTCAATGGAAATGACGGTGCGGTTTTTACGTTCTATTCAAGAAGCGTCAGCGGCCAGAAACGCCGCTACGGCCGCGCCGGCGCCACCTATGTGAGCGTCGTCGAGTTTGCACCCGGCGGGTTTACTGGTCAGAGGAGTGGTAAGCAGAGGCCGAAGAATCAAACCTTGCGAGCGCTATCAATTCACACATTCGGCGCGAGCGGCGATCCAAACAGCCGCCACTACCTGGACCAAGCCGAACTATACGCGCGCGGAGAATTCAAACCCGCCTGGCTCACCCTCAAAAACATCCGCGCCAACCTCGAATCCGCCTACCGCCCCGGCAAATAACCATTCAACGGATGCTGGGAGCGCGCGTCCCCGCCCGCACAGAGCGCGCAGCGCTAACACTTCTTTAACGACTGCTTCATTGAAACTCACCAGTCAAGCCTAGCGGGTCAGTCGACGTTAACGATGAGCGTCGTGAGGAGGAAAGTTCCTCGACCTTCTCCACCGAAATGATCGCCGGAGCCTTTCGCGTCACGGTATATCCGCCAGACTCCCCCCTTCACGGTGGCGCATAATGATCGGGGTCACCTGTGGCTCGCCTGCTGCTGGAGAGGTGCGTGCTGATAAGTATCTGTCGTGGCTGCGGCCGCGAGAATCATTGGCGCTTCAGACCACTCGTCCAATTCAGCACCACTGAAATTGGTGTGTGCGCCGCTTCCTCGACCAGGTTGTTTAAAAGAAAGCGCTGGCCGTCGGCAGTCACTGCGTAATAGTTTCCCGGGGTGTCGATCCCGCCCACGCGCGTTACGAATAGTGCTTTGGGCGCCTGGTGCTCGAAGGTCGCGCCTTCGGTGTTGACCTCCAGGGCCATGAGCTTGCGATCGACGGACAAGTAGAACAACTCTTTACCGTCGCCGCGCCACCGCGGTTGTTCACCACCTCCGGTTGAGACCTGCCACTTGCCGGCTGCCGCAGGAAATGGCCGGACGTAAACTTCAGGTCTTCCCGATTCAATCGATGTATAGGCTACCCATTTCCCGTTCGGAGAAAACTGGGCCTGGCGCTCATCCGAATCTGTTTGCAGAAAGGAGACAGGAGTTTGATCGCCTTCGAGGGGCAAGACCCACAAGTCCCAACTCGTCTTTGGATCGATCACGCTATAGATGATGAAGCGCCCATCGCGCGACCAATCGAAGGGAATCTTGGGAATGAAGTTCTTGAGGAGGGGCTCCTCGTTGCCCGCACTGTTTGATAACTTCTGAAACAAGCTGGGCGGACCATCACGCAGTGAAGCGAAGACGACGCGATTCCCGTCTGGCGACCAGATAGGACCGAAATCAACCGTTTGGTCGAAGGTGAATCGTGAGGTCGCGCCCCCCGCCAGTTCCATTAGCCAGATGTTAATTGCCCCCGTTCGAAATTCAACCTGGCGGAAAGCAAGGCGGGAGCCGTCGGGAGAGAGCTGCACGTCTCCCTGGTCTGCGGACTCGCCGACTGTGCCAAGCTCTTTGCCGGTGCGGTCAAACCAGGTGAATTGGGTCTTGCCGGCAGCGCCGCTCTGATAAACAAGGACGCCATTGTCGGAGACAGAAAAGAATCCCTGGTAAGAGGTGGCGTCGAATCCCACATCTTCGGCAATAGGAAATGGATCGCCTGTGAGGGCGAGCTTATCAGCGTCGAAGCGCTGCGCCATCAGTGTCGCCTCGCGCCGAAAGATCAGATACCCCGGGGGCGCATACACGGCATTCGAGTAAACGGGCATCAGAGCTTTGAACTCATTGGAGTCAAGCGAGCCCACGCAAAGCTGACGTTGCACACTCCGGATCGTGGCGAGAAACAAGTAGTGGCGACCGTCGGGCAGGAACTGAGGTAGCCAGCGCGGGGCCACTCCCTGGGCCATGTCGACCTCGTTTATTGGTGTGGCCTCGCCCCCCGCTGCTGGAACCCGATGGAGCGCAGCCGGAGGAGTCGGGGAAAATATGATCACTCCTTCGCGGCTCCACGTACCGCCGCGAGAGTTGGGTGCGTTGGCAAGCGTGGTCGGCTGACCGCCAGAGATTTCAATTTTCTTGAGCTTGCCCCCGGCAAAGAATCCGAGCGTGCGGCTGTCGGGTGACCAGAAAGGCAGAATGGCTCCGTCAGTTCCGGTTAACGCGCGCGGGTTGAGTGAATCAAGCGGGCGCACGTAGAGCAAACTCTTCCCCGAAGCATCCATCGCCACGAAGGCCAGAGTTTTGCCGTCAGGAGAGATGAGCGGCGCTTGTCCGGCCATCAGGAAGGTCTTCTGAGGGGGCAAAATCGAGAGCCGGTGGACGAGCGGATCCGTGGTGCTACCGCGAAAAAACAGGTATGCCAGGCTTAACGCCGCCAGAGCAAGAACGGCAGTAACAACTACCCAGATTAAACGCTCTCGATTACGGGGGCGTGACGGCGCGGTAACAGTCGTGCTCACGGTCGGATCTGAACTCGAGATGCCGGAGAGCGATTCGAGCGCGAAAACAATGTCGTTCGCCGATTGAAAACGACGCTCGGGACTTTTCTCAAGACAATGCCAGACAACACGTTCGAGGGCGGGGGCCAGCTTACGATTGCTTTCTGAAAGATCGGGCGGCTCCTCTTTCAAGATCGCGTTGAGCGTCTCGACGGCGGAGTCAGCATGAAACGCCCGCCGGCCGGAGAGCATTTCGTAGAGCACCGTGCCGAATGAAAAAATGTCGGACCGATGATCCACCGCACTGCCTCGCACTTGCTCCGGAGACATGTAGCCCACGGTTCCCATCACGACGCCTGAATCAGTATGAACCTTGCGAGTGGGCAAATCGGAGTGCCCCTTCTCGCCCGGAAACGAAACGAGCTTAGCCAGGCCGAAGTCCAGAATCTTCACCCGATCGTCTTTAGTAATGAAGAGGTTGTCCGGCTTCAGATCGCGGTGGACGATTCCTTTTTCGTGCGCCGCGGTGAGGCCGCGAGCGACCTGGATTGCGTAGTCAATCGCTTTGCGCTGCGCGACCGCCGCGCCGTCCAGGCGACCGCGCAGCGATTCGCCTTCGAGTAACTCTGAAACGACGTAAGGCGCTCCGTCATGAATAGCAACGTCATACACGGAAAGTATGTTGGGATGATTCAACGAGCCCGCAGCTTGAGCTTCCTGCTCGAAACGTCGGAGCCGTTCCGCGTTCCCAGAGAAGCCGGCCGGCAAAACCTTGATCGCGACCTCGCGATTGAGTTTTTCGTCACGGGCTCGATAGACCACACCCATTCCACCCTCGCCAATCTTCGAGCGGATTTTGTAGCGACCGAGTTCTGTGCCGGGTGAAAGAAACGAAGTCATCGAGAGGACTGAGCCTGCTGAATTGAAGTCTGCTGATTTTCTTGCGCCGAGATTCTATACGAGTTTGAGGACGCGGGCGAACGACATGGGGAGACGCGGAGATGCAAAGAATTGGTGCTGGTTCTTATCACATTGCCTCGAGGCGGCGCTCCAACTCTTCAGCAATTGCCGCAGGCTTCAAGCGCGGATCGAATTTGAGAGGCTCAGCGAAGACGACCGAGACCCCGCCGGGTGGCGCAAAATATTGTTGCCGCTGTTTGAGTTCGTATAGGCCGTGAAGTTTTACGGGCACCACGGTAACGTCCAGTTCCCTGGCAAGCAATCCGATTCCGGGCCGGAATGGGCTCATGTGCATCTGACCGCGCGGAGCACGCTCTCCTTCAGGAAAAACCAGCACGCTGTCACCTCGATCCACACACTCGCCCGCGTAGGCGAAGGAGCGGCGAAAACCGCTTTGCTTAGGCAGCGGGAAGACGTGAAAAAATGTGGTAACTAAAATGTATTGGGCCAGTAAGCGCAGCCGCACGAACAAACCTGTGCCCGCAGGTGGATGAAGCCAGTCGCGCAAACGTTCGCCTTCCATCGCAATCGCCAGACGGTGACGAAGACGCGGCGGAAGTGCCGCAAGAATAAGCGCGTGGTCGGCAAGGGTAACGTGATTGGCGACAAATAAAACTGGACCAGTGAGCTGGTCGAGATGCTGGGACCCTGCAACGCGCATTCGGCTCATCACACGCGTAATCGGCAGGATGATCAGGTAGAAGAGCAAGACACGTAACCACGTAAGCGGAAACTTGCGCGTCCACTTCGGGTATGGATACGCCTTGCCGCTTTCGCGCACTTCTCCGCGAACGATTCTTTCAATTTCATCAACAGTAGTAGCCGCGGTAAACGCGGCCTCGTCAATTTCAATCTGGTATCGCTCTTCCAGCGCGCTCAGCAATTCGATTCGCCCCAGGGAGTCCAAGGCAGAAAAGGATGAAGGCTGAGGGATGAAGGATGAACCGGAGATGACTTCATCCGTCGTGCTGCCAACTTCATAATTCCCGGTTCCGCCGTCATCCTTCACAACCTCCTTGATCCGGGCGGCGACTTGACGTTTCAAAACCTTATGCGTGGCGGTGCGGGGGAAGTCCGGCTCCGTCCATACGTGCCAGCGACGAATCCGTTGATGCTCGGCGAGGCTTTGGTTGGCGCGCTCGATAGCGGCAGCGGCGCTGGCACCCGAGTGTCGCAGGATGAGTACGGCCAGCGGCGCGACGGGCTCTGTCCCCTGCGCACCGCTCCAACTGACGACGCAGCTTGCACGCACTTCGGTTTGGCGGTTGAGTGCCTCTTCGAGGTCTTCCGGGTAGATGTTCAGTCCGGCAGCGGTGACGATCACGTCCCCTTTGCGCCCCTTGAAATAAAGATTGCCGGCGTCATCCATTGCTCCAATGTCACCGGTGTGAAGCCACTCGCCGCCCCCCCGATTTACGCTTCCGGCGCCAGTCCAATAGCCGGACGATACGCTCGCGCCGCGCACGATGATTTCCCCCGACTCGTCAAGTCTGACTTCATAACCGGGCATCAGTTTGCCGATCGAACCGTGGCCTCCTTTGAACGGATGAGTGACGGTGATGAGCGACGCGGTTTCGGTCAGGCCGTAGCCTTGCAAAACGGCGAAGCCCATCCGGCGCCAAAACGTTTCCGTCCGCTCGTCGAGCGTCGCGCCGCCAGACAGGAAAGCCCAAAACTTCCAACCAAATTGTCGATGCACGTCTCGGAACATCCACCAGCGCCGCAGGAAGTGTGCCTGTTCGGCACGTGCAATGCGCTCCTCTAACTTATACATTGCAGAGCTTCGCTCAACCCGCTCGCGCAGGGTGTCGAGCATCCGCGGCACGAGAACGATCACAGAAATGCGGCTTTCACGCGTTCGGCGAACGACTTCCGCAGGGTTAAGCGTGTCATGAAAGTGAACTTCACCGCCCAGAAGCTGCGGGAGGAAGACGCCCATAAACTGCCCAAAGACGTGGCTCAAAGGGACCAGATTCAGAAAGCGAATGGGATGAAAGATTCGCTCCCACCTAAGGTATTTCGCGATCTCAGTTTCCAGCGGCAGCAGGTTGGCGAGCAGGTTGCGATGTGTGAGTAGCACGCCTTTCGGCTTTGACGTCGTGCCGGAGGTGAAAATGATTTCGACAAGTGTGTTTTCGTCAACCCCTTCAAGCGGGTATGGTTCCGCGGAGTGTGACGCGACACTTTCGCTCAGATCATCCAGAAGGAGGAGAGGAATATTCAGACGTCCGGCGAAATGTTCGGATGAGGAAACTTCGCCGCCCGCCACGATCAGTTTTGCGTCAGTCTGTTGTTGAACGGCTAAGACAAAGTCTTCAGTGCTGTCTTTATCGAGTGGGACGACAACCGCTCCACGCAGAAGGCAGCCCCAAAACGCCGCCACCCATTCGGGACTACTTTCGCCACACAAGAGTAGGCGGTCACCCTTCGCAATACCACGCGACTCCAATTCACGAGCTGTCCTGCGGGCTGTTCGTACAAGCTGCTGGTAAGACCAGCGCACATAGCGCAAGCCTCGCCGCTGCACAAACATGATCGCGTCTCCACGGTAAAGGTAATCATCGAGGTAGCTAGCGAGCGTGGAACGTGTTATCGACTCGAATTGCATTTCGCCGCAGATTAACGCAGATCTCCGGACCAGAAAGTAGAGAGCAGGGGGCAGGAGGCAGTAAGCCCTGGGCGTTTTGGCGCTGGCTCTCAGAACACCGCAAAACAAGAGTGTCTGACACGCCCAGGGCTAATTTGGATCCGTGCGGCTTCGCGGCTTCGCTGCTGAAAGCATCAATTACTTCGCCGCTTCGCAGACCGAAAACACCAATTAACGGATCGGTTGTCCACCAGAGACGTAGACCGCAATCGTGTCGTGGTGTACGGCCATGTGCTCGCGTAATTCGAGTCCCGCATCCGGCCGCGATGTGCCTGCCGCGGGTTGCGGTGGCGGTGCGCCGATCGCATTCCATGAATCGTAGCTTGTCACCGAAAGGAAGTTCCAGGGAGCGCCTTCGACGTGAACAAAGAGCACGTTGCGGCCGGGCGCGTCCTGCGCGTTGCGATCCAGAATCTGCCGGAGTTGCGCTCGATGTCCGGCCAGGGACCGGTAGTCACTCACCACATAAACAGGCTGCGCGTCCTTGGCCGGGACAAGCGTCTTCTGTACGACGGCCCAGGCTGGACCAGTGACGAAGGTATCGCCGTGCCAGTCAGAGAGGGGGCCCAGACGTGTGAAGTAGTCCTGGACAGCCTGTGAGGGAGCACTAGCCGTCAGCGTGGTCTCTTTGCCCAGCGGCGTGATCACGATTAAATCCCACTCGCCTCCCTCACGGTGCCGCATAATGATCGGGGTCACCTGCGGCTCGCCTGCTGCCGGAGCTGGGCCGGTCTGATAAGCCTCAATGAGCTGCGTAAGTTTTCCCGGGGCAGCCTTCGAGAGGTGGATGTGATAGAGCTCGAGGGCCGGCGCCGGCTGCTGCGGTTGCGGAGTCGGCTGTGCAACCAAACCTGCGGCGCTCAACAGTAGCGCGGCGACAAACAAAACACCTTTACTTAGATGTGACTTCATTTTTTCTCCTTGGGAAGTGGAAGTTGTGCGCCAGGATTGACGCGATAAGAATGCTTTTGGGCAGGCGAACGGTATCTCAGACCTGGAAGCGCGTCAAGGAACCGAATTGCCTCGTACTGGTTCAGTTTGAATTGAACCGGTGTGAACTAAGTACGCCGAAGGCGTTGGCCAATTTCAGCCCAGGGTTGCTTCAACCCTGGGAAAAGAAATGTAAAGAATGACAAAAAAACGCTGAAAAGCGTTAGGCCTGTGTCATCCGAACTCCTTCAGA
>JBGTOA010000050.1:0-8943 GCA_041742785.1 Pyrinomonadaceae bacterium
TTTCAGGCTTCGTAACTTCTCCATGTGACCATTGGCGAATCTTTTCCGGCGACGCCAGTGAGATTCGAATCGCCTCAAAGTCTGGAGCTAACTGTGTCTTTGCTTCTTGTTGAAATCGAAACATCTTTTCTCCGGTAAAAAGTCCAGGGTCCAACGTCCAGGATTCAATGTCTGCTAAGTCAAAATGACTTCGGACATCGAACGTTGGACCTCAGACAATCTTTATCCCTCGACTGAGGTCGTAACGAGCGCTTCGCCCACACCTTCTTCTATGGCCGCGCCGTTACCAGGGGCCTTCCTGTGGATCAGCTCAACATCGAGACAAAGCGATTGCAATTCGCGCACGAGTACGTTGAACGACTCCGGCAGACCCGGATCGAAGTCGGCCTCGCCTTTGACAATGGCTTCATAGATCTTTGAACGCCCGGCAACGTCATCGGACTTGGCGGTCAGGAGTTCCTGCAGGATGTGCGCGGCGCCATACGCTTCAAGCGCCCACACTTCCATCTCTCCAAATCTTTGCCCGCCGAACTGTGCTTTACCGCCGAGAGGCTGTTGCGTTATTAAGCTGTAGGGCCCAATCGAACGAGCGTGAATCTTATCGTCGACCAGGTGGGAGAGTTTCAGCATGTAGATGTACCCAACCGTGACCTTCTGCTCGAACGGATCGCCGCTCAGCCCGTCGTAAAGGATGGCTTTACCCGAAGCATTTACGATCTCAGGCAGGTTAAGCTCGTTTGCCCGTTCACCGGCGAGCCGCAACTTGTCTTTGATCTCGGCTTCCGTGGCGCCATCAAATACCGGGGTTGCAAAATGAAGCCCAAGCACACGAGCTGCCCAGCCAAGGTGAGTCTCGAGAATCTGGCCGACGTTCATGCGCGAAGGCACGCCCAGCGGGTTGAGCACGATCTCGACTGGCGTACCATCCGGAAGGTAAGGCATGTCTTCCTCAGGCAGGATGCGCGCGATAACACCCTTGTTTCCGTGACGGCCCGCCATCTTGTCGCCGACAGACAGCTTGCGCTTCATGGCGATGAAGACCTTGACCATCTTGATCACGCCGGGTGCGAGCTCATCACCCTGTCGCAGCTTGGCAATCTTCTCCTCGTAGATGTCAGAAAGAATCTTAATCTGTCTCTCGGTGCGATCTTCGTACTCTTTAATCTCGCTGCCGACATCGACGCGCGATGAAGCGAGCTGCACTTTTCGCAGCACCTTGGCGTCAATGCCCTGCAGCATTTCGCGTGTGATTGGCTCGCCTTTCGGAATCACCACTTCGCGATTCACAGTCAGGTCCGAGGAGAGCTTCCGACCTTCGAGGAGCTCGTAAATCCGCTGATCGCGCTGCTCGCGCAGGATCCGAATTTCGTCTTCCAGGTCGCGTCGCAGACGATCTTCTTCTTCCTGTTCGATGGACAGCGAGCGCGAGTCCTTCTCCTGCCCCTTGCGGGTAAAGACCTGAACATCGACCACTGTGCCGTCGATACCTGGAGGCGAAACAAGCGAGGCGTCTTTCACGTCGCCGGCTTTCTCGCCGAAGATCGCGCGCAGCAGTTTCTCTTCGGCGGTCAACTGCGTTTCACCTTTTGGCGTTACTTTGCCAACCAGAATTGAACCCGGCTTGACCTGTGCGCCGATGCGGATAATGCCGCTGTCATCAAGATCCCTGAGCATGTTCTCGCCGACGTTGGGAATGTCACGCGTGATCTCTTCCGGTCCCAGCTTGGTATCGCGCGCCTCGATCTCCAACTCTTCGATGTGAATCGACGTGTAGTAGTCTTCCTTTACAAGTCGCTCAGACACCAGAATCGCGTCTTCGAAGTTGTAACCGCGCCAGGGCATGAAGGCCACCAGCACGTTTCGGCCGAGGGCGAGCTCACCCTTGTCGGTGCACGGCCCGTCAGCAATCACTTGTCCGTTGTTAACTCGCTCACCTACGTGAACGATGGGGCGCTGGTTGATGCAGGTATTCTGATTCGAACGCTTGAACTTAATCAGCGTGTAAATGTCTGCAGTCACCTCGCGCGAGATCGTACCGTCCACATTATGATCCGCTTTCACGATGATGCGTTCTGAGTCGACGTAGTCAACCACGCCATCTCGTTTGGCCGTCACCACGGCGCCGGAGTCGCGGGCAGTCGTCTTCTCCATGCCCGTGCCAATGTATGGCGCTTCGGCACGAAGCAATGGGACAGACTGGCGTTGCATATTCGAGCCCATGAGCGCCCGGTTCGCGTCGTCATTTTCAAGGAACGGAATCAAGGACGCCGCTACCGACACCAACTGCTTCGGCGACACATCTACATATTCGATGTCCTTACGCAACGCCAGAATGAACTCGCCCGCTTTACGGGCTGCATTGCGTTCGTTGACGATGTAGTTTGACTCGTCCAACACGATATTGGCCTGGCCAATCACGTGTTTGTCCTCTTCCCATGCCGTGAGATAAAACGGCCACGGCTCGAATTGGGCCTTACGGCCGTCGGCTCCCACTTTCTTGTTGGCCTTATCAATATCGTCCTGCGGCAGGTGCTCGCCTGGCTTCAGTTTGGTGTCGCCACCGTTCGTGATCCGTGAGAATTCAACCACCCGTCCGTCATTGACTTTGCGATAGGGCGCCTCAATGAAGCCAAACTCATTTATTCGCGCAAAGCACGAAAGACTCGAAATCAAACCAATGTTCGGGCCTTCAGGAGTCTCGATAGGACAAATGCGTCCGTAGTGAGTTGGGTGAACGTCACGAACTTCGAATCCGGCCCGCTCGCGCGACAGACCGCCCGGTCCCAGTGCCGAAAGACGGCGCTTGTGGGTGATTTCCGAAAGTGGATTCGTTTGATCCATGAATTGCGAGAGCTGGCTCGACCCAAAGAACTCCCTCACCGCCGCCGTTACCGGTTTGGCGTTGATCAGGTCCCGCGGCATGGTGGTCTGCATCTCCTGATGGATCGACATCTTCTCCTTGATTGCGCGTTCCATCCGCTCGAGGCCGATGCGGAACTGGTTTTCGAGCAGCTCGCCGACCGCCCTTACCCGTCGATTGCCGAGGTGATCGATGTCGTCCGCCTGAAATTCAGACGGGTTTTTGCGCATCTTGAGAACGTAGGAGACGACTTCGTAGAAGTCCTTCGCCGACAGCAACGGGTCGTTAATGCGATCGCGCTCAGGCTTGCCCATCTTAATGTTGAACTTCAGACGACCAACGCGAGAAAAGTCGAACTTGCGCGGATCGAAGAACATCGCCTCGAGCAACTTATAAGCTGTCTGCACCGTCGGCGGGTCACCAGGACGCATCTTGCGGTAAATCTCGAGCAGGGCGTCTACCGGCTTGGTGATGACATCCTTTTTCAGAGTGAGCGAAAGAATTGGACCGACATCATCACGTTCGGGGAAGAACACCGAGAAACCATCGATGCCGCCTTCGACAATTTCCTGGAGCTTGGCCGGCGAGATTTCGTTATTCGCTTCGAGGATTACTTCGCCGCTCTCCTTGTTAACAATGTCAGAAAGCGCGAACGCGCCTTCCAACTGGGAGGTCTCAATCTCAACCTCGCCAATCTTTGCTTTCCGCAGTGCTTCCAATGCAGTGTGGGTGACCTTCTTACCGCTGCGAACAATAGGCTCGCCACGACCCTTGATGTCGAAATCGACCTTCATGCCCACGAGATTGGTGACGCCAGTCTCAGGAACTTGAAGCATCAAGCGGCCGTCTTCCAGGCGGATGTCGTCAGTGACATAAATCGCCTTCAACATGTCTTCGTCCGTGAACGAAGCATTCTTCACGCCGTCTTCCAGGGCCGCCTCGCGAGTTGCCGCTGAATCAGACTCGCGGTTAAACCAGAGTCCGAGAGCACGAAGAAAAATCGAAGCGAGAAACTTTCGCTTGCCGACTCGGACGTACAGCAGGTTCTTTTGATCGTACTCAAACTCAACCCACGAACCTCTGTAGGGAATAATCTTCGCCACGTAGAGAGCGCCTCGCTTGAAGAAAACGCCGGGCGACCGGTGCAACTGAGATACGATCACCCGTTCGGTTCCGTTGATGATGAACGTCCCGTTCTCCGTCATCAGGGGAATCTCGCCGAAGAACACTTCCTCTTCTTTGATGTCGCGAATTGAGAGGGCTTCGGTTTCGGGGTCCTTATCGTAAACAGTAAGCCGGATCTTTACTTTGAGCGGCACGCTGTAGCTCATGCCACGCTCCTGGCACTCCTGCTGGTCATGCTTGTGCTTCAATCCAACCGGCTCACCGCAGTTCTCGCAGAGCTGCGGGCGCACAAAATTGAAAGTGCCGCACTTATGACACAGCGTTTCGCCGGCCGCCAGGGGGTTTACCTTAATCGTCGAGCCGCACGTCTTACAGTTGGCACGCAGGTAGTTCAGGCCTTCAAGTCGGCCGCATTTACATTGCCAGTTGCCAATCTGATACTCGACAAAGTCGAGCGTCGCGGTTCCTCGAAAATCCGAGATGGGAAATACGGACTGAAAAACTGCCTGTAATCCAGTGTTCTCCCGCTCTTCCGGAAGAAAGTCCATCTGCAGAAAGCGGTTGTAGGATTCACGTTGAATCTCAATGAGATTTGGAATCGCAACTGCTGTGGAGATCTTTGAAAAGTCGACGCGTTCCGGCGCCTGACTTGTTCGCCGTCCGAGTCCCGTATTAGATGTTTGAAGCAGATTTGCAGACATGAGAGGTTCCTTAAAAGAATTGCGATTCGGATTTGTCGAGCCGTTGCTTAAGGCGCGCCCCACGCCTTCGCCGGCATGATCGGAAACCCAAATCAATAAATACCCGGAGACGCCAAATCGCGGTCAGGGCGCACAATGCCCCGACCGCTTCTTCACCAATAAAGCGGCTGTTTCTTCGTCAAATTTTTTTGGGAGTAACGCCAGCGCCTCAATACTGCTTAACTTAGCCACTAACTACTCCAGTGTCAAGCTACTGCTAAACCGGTGGACGCTGGACACCAAATGACAGTGACTCACCGATATCTGACATCCAGCACCCAAAACCTACTTGACCTCAACAGTTGCACCAGCATCCGCGAGCTTCTGTCGGACAGTCTCAGCTTCTTCCTTTGAAACGCCTTCCTTCACCGCTTTGGGAGCCGCTTCGACCAGATCCTTGGCTTCTTTCAAACCAAGCGCGGTCACTTCACGCACAACCTTGATCACATTGATCTTGTTACCGCCTGCGGCCTGTAAGATCACATCAAACTCAGTCTTCTCTTCCGCGGGTGCTGCGGCTTCGCCACCACCGGCGCCAGCCGCCGGGGCTGCCATTGCCGCAGCAGCAGCCGAGACGCCGAAAGTTTCTTCGATCATCTTCACCAGCTCAGACGTCTCCAGAAGGCTTTTCTCCTTCAGAGCGTCAACAATTTCTTGATTCGAAAGTGCCATGATTTAACTTATCCTCCTCAAAGGGTTCCTTTGTTGCTGTCTGTTTTATCGATTCGCAGCAGGAGAACCCACGGGACTCTTTTCGAGTTGCTGCATCGCAACTGGAAAACTGTCCGAAGCGCCAGGAGCGATCTGACTCATCGCAGCGCTCGTTTTCCGCGTCCGGCCCTGTGCTTACTCTACGCGATCTGGAAATTCAGATCCCGGTTTCAATCCGGTCCCAATCTCGACTTTCGGACTGGGATCTCAAAAACTGTCAGGCGGCTTCTCCGCCCTTCTGATCGCCGACTTGTTTGATTACGATCGCCAGGTTGCGCGGAACCGCCGACAACACGGTCGCTAGCCGCTGCGCCTGGGCGTTAATCAAGAACAGAACCTTCGAAATCAACTCTTCTTTAGAAGGCAGACTGGCTATCGCCTCAACGTCTTTTAATGCCACGACGTTGCCTTCAACGATGCCTACCTTGAACTTGAAGATATCCGGGTTCGCTTTCGTGAACTTCGCAATCGCCTTTGAAAGACTTACTGGATCCTCGTTACTCAGGGCAACCGCGGTTACGCCTTTAAACTGGTCCGCAGCCTGCTCCAACGCGGTGCCCTCCGCAGCCTTGCGGGCGAGGGTGTTCTTTACCACGCCGTAAGTCACACCTGCTTCTCGTAATTGATTGCGGAGTTCCTGATCCTTAGGCACAGTCATGCACTGGAATCCGACCAGCATCGCTGCTTTCGCGTTCTTGAATTGCTCGGTGAGAGCTTCCAAGTCCTTCTGTTTCTGCGCTTTTGTTTTCATGGTGCTAGCTCCTCACCCTATTTGGCGTACGCGACTTCATCAAGCAGGACGCCGGGACTCATCGTCGCGGCCAGATTGACCTTCTTAACGTACTTGCCTTTGGCAGTTGATGGCTTGGCTTTCACAACCGCTTCCAGCAGGGCTTTGGCATTGTCGCGAATCTTATCCGCATCAAAAGAGACCTTACCTACGGGGACGTGAATTACGCCCGTCTTGTCGACGCGATATTCAACCTTGCCGGCCTTTGTTTCCCGCACCGCGGTCGTAACGTCAAACGTAACAGTTCCAGTTTTCGGATTGGGCATTAGTCCACGAGGCCCAAGTACTTTTCCCAGGGCGCCAACGAGTCGCATCATGTCGGGGGTTGAAATAACGGCGTCAAAATCCAGCCAGCCTTCCTTGATCCTGGCGACCATATCTTCGCCGCCAACGAAATCAGCTCCGGCCTCTTCAGCTTCGCGAATTTTATCGCCCTGCGCGATGACGAGAACTTTCTTTGACCTGCCCAAACCGTGCGGTAGAACAATTGTTCCCCGAACAAGCTGATCAGCTTTCCGAGGATCGACTCCCAGCCACATCGTGAGTTCGACGGTCTCGTCGAACTTTGCGAAAGCGATCTCTTTGATTATTCCTACCGCTTCTTCAAGATTGTATTTCCGCCCGGCTTCAATCTTCTCAGCCGCCGCGCGGTATTTCTTGCCGTGCTTCTTCATTTACTTCTCCCAGGTGCAAACGAGCGAATGCTCTCCCTGATTTGGGCGAACGGTCAACGCAAGCGTTCGCGAATTAACCTTCAATTGTCAGACCCATCTGACGGGCAGTTCCTTCAATTGTCCTGATGGCCGACTCAAGACTTGTAGTATTCAGATCCTGCAATTTAGTTTTAGCGATCTCTTCAACTTTTGACCGCGCGATGGTGCCAACCTTCTCGCGATTAGGCTTGCCGGAACCCTTCGGTATGCCAGCCGCCTTCTTCAACAAATCGGCAGCCGGTGGCGTTTTCGTTTCAAATGTAAATGAGCGATCGGCGTAGACCGTAATCACGACCGGGATTTTGAGGTCGGGATCCATTTGCGCAGTCTTCGCATTGAAGGCTTTGCAAAACTCCATGATGTTAACGCCATGCTGACCAAGCGCCGGGCCAATGGGCGGGGCTGGATTCGCCTTACCTGCAGGCACTTGAAGCTTTATGTAACCGGTGATTTTCTTAGCCATCGTAATATTCCCAATTGGCGATTAAGCCACTATTCCTCTTCTGCAAAAGTCACTTTCTCAACATCCAGGAAATTCAATTCAACTGGTGTCGAACGACCAAAAATCGTGACGGTAACTTTCAGCGTCGACTTGTCTTCGTTCACCTCTTCAACCTTGCCTGTAAAACTCTGGAAAGGTCCTGACTTGATACGAACCGTCTCGCCCGCCGCATACGAAAACTTCGGCTTCGGCTTTTCCGCAGCCTCAGTGACGTTATGTACGATCTGATCAACTTCCTGCGGTGTCAGAGGTGTAGGATTGTGACCACCAACAAACCCGGTCACCTTCGGCGTTGACTTGATTAGATGAAAGACGTTGTCGGGAATGTGACCCCGCTCGTCGCACACAATCTGCACGAGCACATAGCCGGGATAAAACATCCGAGTCGACTCAATTCGCTTGTTGCCGCGCATCTCCACCACGGTTTCCGTGGGCACCAGAACCTCAGTGATCTCATTTTGAATGTCGGTATCACGTACACGGGCCTTAAGGCTGTCGCGAACCTTCTTCTCGTGTCCGGAGTAGGTATGGAGTATGAACCACTGCTGCATCGAATAATCCCTTGCCTCGATCAGGCGCCACCTATCCAGTTGAAAACGTTGTTTAGCTGGGTCAATAGAAACGTCCACACGCGATCAACCAGAAAGAGGTAAATTGCAAAGAAGACCACGGCGATGAGGGTGATGATAGTGGTGTTCTTTACATCTTTAGCTCCGGGCCATGAGACACGTTTTAGTTCAACTCGCGTATCCCTTACAAACTTGGCCAGCCGGCCAAACACGTTTTCCCTCGGCCCGGTTAACCCGCGCTCACGGCGTGCCGGCTTACCCTCAGGCCCCTCGCCAAACCGGGCGATGCGCGGCGGCGGAAGAGCCTCTGGATTGTCTGTATCAGCCATTCTGTTATCGACCTTTTGGGGCACTCACTCCCGCAAATTTCACTGGCAGGGGTACCAGGATTCGAACCCGGACTTTCGGTTTTGGAGACCGACGTGCTAACCGTTGACACTATACCCCTACGTCGCACAAACGCGGGGAGCGGAGAGACGCGGGGAAGCGGAGAGAACCTCGCCGCGTCTCCGCGTCAGTCCGTCCCCGCATCCGTTCGTCACTTCGTTTCCTTATGATCTGTGTGCTTGCGGCAACGGCGACAAAACTTACTAAACTCAAGCCGGTCGGGCGTAGTCTTCTTGTTCTTAGTCGTTACGTAGTTGCGGCTCTTACAGTCAATGCACTGCAGTACAATGTTATCGCGTGGCATTTGCTTCTTTCCGATCTCTGATTGCCAATTCCAACTCGACCCAAATGTCCGTCAACCATGATTTCCAATCGACAAGCAGCAACTGGAAACCGGCAACTCGCTACTCGACGACTTCTGAGACCGTGCCGGCGCCTACCGTGCGGCCGCCTTCACGAATCGCGAAGCGCAGTCCCTTCTCCATCGCGATTGGAGCGATCAACTCGATCTCCATCGCCACGTTGTCCCCGGGCATCACCATCTCC
>JBGTOA010000075.1:0-53667 GCA_041742785.1 Pyrinomonadaceae bacterium
CGGCGACTACCGCAGCACGGATTGCCGGCGGAACTCCGAAGCGTATTGCCGAAGCAGGCAGTGTGAGGGTGGCGTTCTTTGAGGACCAGGAATTCAACTCGCGCGGTAACGTCGCCGAGTTTCAACGCTCGCTGACCGCATCGCTGACCGCAGCATGGACCCCGTTCATTCAAACGATCTCAGCGAAGGATGAGGAGCAAACCTACATATTTCTGAGAGCTGCGGGCGAGAAATGGAATGTGTTGGTGATAACAATTGGAAAGCATGAAGGCGTGGTGGTGCAGGTGAACGTGTCACAGCAAACACTAGCGCAGTTACTAAAGGATCCGGACGAACTCGGGAAAGCAATTACCGACGACGCTACTACGGTGGATGACCAGGAGTAAAACACGATGCAAATACAACTTTCAGTCTCCGCAAAAACGCAAAGGCGCAAAAAGACGAGCCTCCAACAAATGCCGGCAATGGCGCACGTCCGCTCTCTCAATTCGGCGCCACAACGGATTTGCTTTGCGCCTTTGCGTCTTTGCGGAGAACTGCTGCTAGTCCTGTTCACGCTCGCGCTCGTTCTGGGCAGCGGGACCATCACAACAGCGCAAGAAGTCGACGACACTATTCGCGTCAATACTCGAGTAGTGTTCATGGACGCACTCGTAAAAGAGAAACGCACTGGGATACCAATCGCGGATCTAAAGTTGGAGAACTTCGAGCTGCTCGATGACGGCCAGCGGCGGACGATTTCCTACTTTACACGCGAAGGTCAGGCGCGAAAGCCGCTCGCGCTTGTGATCATCCTGGATTGTCGCGAGGACGGCGCGGGACGGTTTTTGAAACGTCCGGAAGTTATCAAAGCAATGGCAGACGAACTGGCGAAGCTGCCTCCGGGTGACGAAGTCGGCTTGCTGGCCATGAACATCGGTGAAGATGAAAAGCGCGTATGGCTGACCAGCTTTACAAATGACCGGTCGCAACTTGCTGCCGCACTTGCGCGCGTCCCTGACTTTGTGGAAGGCGCGCTGGGCAAGTCTGACATCATGGAGAGGGCTGAAGATGCAAGCAATAAGGGCAACAGCATTTCTTTGTCGACCGACTCGCAACACTCTGGTAACAAAACGGCCGCACCCGCACCGAGTCCGGCTACAGATGTCGTCGAAACCGAAACGATCAAGGGCAAGAATGGAGCAGTGGTTACGCGCACGACGAAAACCGATGGCTCTATCAGCATCAAGCGCACCAGCGGTTCAGGTAAGGTCGAAATTGAACTTGACGACGTTTATGACATGGCCGCGGCCGTTAGAGAGGCCACGCGCTCGGCGAACAAAGAACGGCCCAACTCGCAGCCCGCAATCGTCTGGGTATCAGATGGAATTGCTCCCATATTTTTTGAAGACCGCGACGCCACTGAACAGATCCTGATTCGGAACAATGTGATCTTCAATTCGCTCACCGTTGAACTCAAGACGTTGTTCAAACTGCTGATGCCGATTGGTAAACCGGTAGCAGGTTGGGCGGGTGTGAGTTTGTATGGCAGCGCGAAGCGACTGGCCCAACAATCCGGTGGCGAGGCGGTGCGAGTGAGCCGAGTGAAAGATTACGGCACCGGCTTGAGCAAGGTCATCGGCAATCTCACGGCGCGTTACAGCCTCGGGTTCGCGCTCGCTGAAAACGAGACCGATGATGGGCGGCTACATAATCTCGAGCTTCGGGTAAAGGCGCCGGACGCGAAAGGTAAGCTGCGCAAGTTGGAAGTGAGCTCGCGACGTGGTTACTACATGTCAACGGTCCAGCCAAAAGAGACAACTGCCGCAAAGTCGAACTAAGAAACATCCACCGATTACCCAGATGCCACAGATTAGAAGAAGAGTCAGAACCGTAAGCCGTAGCGCCCGGGCCGATACGACAGATTCAACTGGGTTTGAAAAGGCTTCTTATTAGTCTGGGTCGAGTCGCGTGCTTCTTTGGAATGGACCCGGGCGCTACCGCTTACGGTTCTGACTCTTCTTCTAATCTGTGTAATCTGTGGATAGTTTGTCCTGCTTCGTGGATTGGATCCGATTCACGTTAGAATGTCGTCCAAACCGAAAACGAATAGGACGACGTTCAAGTCATGAAGCTAATCATTCTCGCGGCAGGGTACGCCACGCGCCTTTATCCGCTCACGCTCGACCAACCCAAGCCATTGCTGGGAGTCGCCGGCAAACCGATGATCGAACACGTGCTGGCAAGCCTTTCAGGCATCAACGACATTGATCAGGTCTACGTCGTAACCAATGCGAAATTCTCGCCACACTTCCAGCGCTGGGCCGAGAGTTATCAATCCGCACATCCAGGTTCCAACATCACCGTCGTTAATGATCGGTCAACCGACGACTCGAACAAGCTTGGCGCGATTGGCGATATCAATCTCGTACTTGCCCAGGAACAGGTGAGGGACGACGTCATTATCGTGGCGGGCGACAATCTTTTCAGTGACGACCTGTCGCCTTTCGGCGAGTTTTGTCGTCGCAGGGAGTCACCCGTGCTGGGCGTTTATGATGTGGGCGACCTCGAACAGATTAAGAAGTTCAACGCGATTGAGATCGATGCGGAGGGACGAATCGTCTTTTTTGAAGAGAAGCCGGAGAACCCGAAGAGCACGCTTACCGGCATCGCGCTCTACTACTACCCTGAATCCGCGTTGCCGCTAATTCAGCAGTACGTCGCCGAGGGAAACAACCCCGATCAGCCCGGTCGGCTGATCCAGTGGATGTACAAGAAGCTGCCGATCTACGTTTGGAAAGTCCCCGGGATTTGGTATGACATCGGTTCGAAGGAAACGCTGGAAGAAGCGAACCGGATCTTCGCTGAGAATAAGTGCTGAGTACTGAGTGCTCAGTTCCAAAAACAAACGCGCCCCTTCCGCGGCAAACAGTTCGAAAACACGCCCGTCTGGATTTCGATTGGTCGTCATCCGATGCGAAGCGGTACTCAGCACTGGTACTCAGTACTCAGCACTCAGTACTCAGCACTCAGTACTCAGCACTCAGCACTTTGTACTCCGTACTTTCCTTATCGTTCTTTGATTGGTGTGTACTTAAGATCGCGCTGTCCGATGTATTCCGCGCGTGGGCGAATGAGTTTGTTGTCGGCGTACTGCTCGAGGATGTGGCCGGTCCAGCCCACTATGCGACTCACGGCAAAGATCGGCGTGTAGAGATCGAGTGGGATTCCCATCATGTAATACGTCGAAGCGGAAAAGAAATCTACATTCGGATACAGTCCCTTCTCACGCATGATTACCTCTTCAACCTTGCGTGACATCTCGTACCATCTGGTGTCTCCAGCCCGCTTCCCTACCTGCTCTGAAAACTTTCGCAGGTGCGTCGCGCGGGGGTCTTCGGTCTTATAGACTGCGTGGCCGAAGCCCATGATCTTTCGCTTTTCTGCCAGCGCGCGACCGATGTAGCTTTCCACGTTCTCCAACGCGGCAATTTCCAACAGCATCTTCATCACGTTGGTGTTGGCACCACCATGCAATGGGCCGGAAAGAGCCCCGATTGCCGCAGTCACGGCCGCGTACATGTCTGCCAGTGTTCCGGCGACCACGCGCGCCGTGAACGTCGAAGCATTTAGTTCGTGATCCGCATGCAGAATCAGCGCAACATCGAAAATGCGAGCGTCTTCTTCGGCAGGAACTTCGCCCCTGAGCATGTAGAGAAAGTTCGCAGCAATGTCGAACTCTTGATTTGGAGCAATCGGCTCGAGTCCCTTGCGAATTCGATCACCAGCTGCCACAACCGTGGGAAACTGAGCCGTCAGGCGGATGGCAGTCTTCAAGCTGGTTTCGAGAGAGATATCCCGGGCGTTTGGATCGTAAAACTCCAGCGCGGAAATCGTGGTTCGCAAGACATCGACCGGATCTGCATCACTTGGAAACTGCTTCATCAAGTCGATTACTTGCCTGGGCAGCGCGTAATTCGCGCGCAGAGCGTTTTTCAGATCTTCCAGCTCCTGAGGGGTCGGAAGACGCTTGTTCCAGAGAAGGAAAGCGACTTCTTCGAAGCTGGATTCAGTTGCCAGTTCGTGAATGTTGTAACCCTGATAGATCAGCTCGCCTTTTTCGCCGTTGACATCAGAGATTGAGGAACTCGCTGCCGAAACACCTCTGAGGCCGGCGGCGGAAGTAGCGGTAGATGCGTTTGCTTTGTCAGCCATATGTTTGTTTTTGAAAGTGAAGCGAAGATAACAAAGTGGCGATTAGCTGACAAGCCAGGTTAATTCTAGTCGCGGGTCAATTCAGAGCAACGGCGGCAGCGCCCTTTGGCCGCTGCAATACGATCAAGATTGGTCCGACAAGTACAGGCCAATTGAGAAGGCCGTTCGATCTCAGCTTGAGTTCAGCGAAGGGCCAGGTTGCTACCGCTTCGCTGTTCTGAACTGAAGTCGGGTGCGCTGCTTATGTCTCCTGACTACTTCAAATTCAACAGCACTACATTGCCACGTCGGGCATTGAGCAGTTCTGCTGCTGATGCATTTCTCGCGACGATCTCAAGGAACCCAGTGCTGCCAACGATCGCAAATAACTTCGTTTTGTTCCCGCTTTCTTCGGCGAAGAATTTCCGAACCGCGGAAATGCGTTTTCCGTTTACCTCAAGCAACACTTCCGACTGGCCCAAATGCTCTTCTGTAAGATTCGTGACACAGTTTCCAAACCGATCAATGTGAATAATTTGGCCCTTAACTCTTCCATTCTCGAGTTGTTCGGGCGCCAAAGATTCGAGCCTCACCAAACTCTTCACCTCAGGGCCAAACACCTCCGGCCCAACTCCCTTTGACAACGCCGCCGCCACTGGAGCGAAGACGTCGCGCCCGTGAAAAGTGCTACTCACGGGCTTACGAAAGAACTTATCATTGGTTATGTGAAAACCTCGCCAACCAGCTTCCTGGTCGCAAACGTAACTAAAAATTCCATTATCGGGGCCGACAAAGGAAAACCCTCCGGCTGACAACACGATTGGTAAACGAAGCGAGCCGACGCCGGGATCAACCACCGCAATATGGATGGTGCCCGCAGGAAATGACCGGTAGGCGGCAAGCACGGTGAACGCCGCTGCTTGAATGTCCTGTGGAGGAATCTCGTGGGTTAGGTCCACGATCTGAGTCCGTGGACTCTCCGTCAGGATTACGCCCTTCATGGCGCCGGCGAAAAAATCAGCTGTGCCGAAGTCGGTTGTAAGAGTGATGACACGCGTATGGAAGTGGATGTCACCCCCAGAAGCAGAAACGCGAGGGCCAGGTTCCTTTGAAGCCCGCCCCCGCGTTCTATCGTCACGCAGTTTCGTTATCACGTTGGCCTGCTTCCTGTTGAAGGAAGCCATCCTTGCGAATTAGCGCGGCAGACTTGAATAGAAATCTAAACTCAGAGCCGCGCTATCCGTGTCATCCGCGGGTTACTGATTTTGAGCGATGTGGGTATCAGTCGCCGTGCGAATTCGCAACTGCTGGCCCTGGTCCAGACGAATGTCTTTGCCGCGGTCGTTGAGCACAGCACCGGTTCCGACTCCGCCACCGATCGCCGCGCCGATCGCCGCACCTTTACCACCCCCGGCAATCGCACCGATGATTGCGCCGATGCCCGTCGCTGCGCCAACCTTGGACACATCGTCTTTGGTTGAACTCTTTCCGCGAACCCCGCCCTCAGGATCTACAGTGGCCACGCCATCGCCGCTCGACTGAACTACCTCGATTACATCCGCACTAAAACTCGTCACCCGGCCATCCGGCAAGCGCATTGTTTCGAAGGCCAGTTGCAGCTCTGCAACTCCTTTTACCTTGCCAGGCCGTCTAACGGCAACGACCCTGCCCTCAATCGTCGCGCCCTCGAATTCGCGTGGATCGATCACACGCGCCTGAAAACGATCGCCGCGCTTCGTGGCTTCAGTGGAAAGGCTTGTGACTAATTCGACCAGCAGCACCGAATTGCGCGGCAACGACGCAGGCACACTTCCATTTACCGCTGCCGGAGCCTGCTCGTCCTGATTTGTACTGTCGTCCGTCGTGGGTTGCTGACTGGAATATACGTCGCTCGACGCGCGCCGTTTCAGAGACGCAGGAATACTCGAGTTGAATGACTGGCGATCGTATCCGGCGCTGTAGCCATTCTCAAACCCCTGTTGATAACCGTCGCGGTAATCTTCAACGGGTCCCCAAACCTCGTTGTAAGATCTTTCCGCGCGGAGATAATCGTCCTTGCTCTGGAAGTCGCGCGGGGCCCGATTGTTCATATCGTTGAAGCCTGCGTTGTAACCATCGGAGTAACCAGTGCGATACCCACGTTCCAGTGCGGTCGACTGGTTCTGCACAGTCACGTAAGCGTTTGTTTGCACGACGCCAACCCAGGGGATGATTGCCAGGGTAAGCACAATTACCAGTAAAAGCTTTAGGTGTTTCATAGTTTCCTTCCAGAAAGGCATGGCTCAGGGGGCAGCCGTAGAGTCTTGGGAGAGCCAACCTCGTGCGCTTTAGATGCTACCACTCATTATCCAATGGCAACAATCAAGTTCTTTGTCCACCCGCTACCGCGAGGTGGTCACTGACAATGATGCCAGGGCTATCTTTTTCAGCCTGCTTGACCCTGTTCTCCCCTCACCCTAGACTCGGATAACAGCGCAGGTTTACCGAGTAACCGCCATTCAGATGACGCCAATCGGCTACTGGTTGGCAGAGGGGTTCAGCAACTTTGAATTCTCAAGCTCGCCAGGTTTATCTGGACCACAGCGCGACTACTCCCGTCGATCCGAGAGTAGTCGAAGTAATGCTGCCGTATCTGACCAGCAAGTTCGGCAATCCATCAAGCGTACATCGTTACGGACAGGAAGCCCGCGCCGCCATAGACCGAGCCAGACGAGAGGTCGCAGCCTTGATAGCGGCAAAACCAAGCGAAATCGTCTTCGTCTCTGGCGGCACCGAAGCCAACAACCTTGCCGTTCGTGGTCTTGCCGAGAGTGCCGCTAACCATGGTCGACATCTGATTACGTCCGGAATCGAGCACTCATCAGTTCGAGGTATTTGCGAAGCGCTGGAGAAGCGTGGCTGGGAAATGACGCGGCTGCCGGTTTCCGAAGATGGAATCATTCGGCTCGAGGACTTGCGCGAAGCAATCCGTCCCGACACAGCGTTAATTTCGGTGATGTTGGCAAACAATGAAATAGGAACCATTCAACCGATTCAGGAGATTGGAAGGCTGGTGGCCGAGGAACGTGCACGCGGACATCGTAATCTCTGGTTTCATACGGACGCGGTGCAGGCGGCCGGCCGGATCGAAATGAATGTTGATGAGTTGGGCTGTGACCTTTTGTCACTTTCGGCGCACAAACTCTATGCGCCAAAGGGTACTGGCGCGCTTTACGTCAGGCGTGGCGTGCGCTTGACGCCGCAGAACGCGGGCGGACATCAGGAGCGAGAAAGGCGAGCCGGAACTGAGGGGGTTCACGGAATTGTAGCCTTCGGCGTAGCAGCACATTTCGCACGCGAAGAACTTTTGGAAGGAACAGCTCACGTTCGCCGACTCCGAGATCGTTTTGAGCGGGAGGTGAGTGAGCGAATCGACGGGATCGTCTTCAATGGTGCGCGGGAGAAGCGGCTGGCCCATCTTTCAAACATCTCGTTTCGTTTTATTGAAGGTGAAGGACTTTTAATCAATTTGGATTTACAAGGCGTTGCCGTCTCGACTGGATCAGCGTGTTCGTCCGGGACGCTCGAGCCCTCACCGGTCATTCAGGCGCTTGGGAGAACTGATGAACTCGCGCGTGGATCGATTCGCTTCAGCTTTGGCAAAGACAACACTGAAGATGATGTCGACTACGTGCTGGAGGCTTTGGCTGGCGCGGTCGAGAGGCTACGGCAGTTGTCACCACTGAATAAAGCACTCGCGTAAGAAACGTGTCCTACTCAACCGCCTTCAACGACCATCTAACGAATCCACGCAACGTTGGGGATTTGACCGATGCAACTGTAGTCGCTGAAGAGACAAACCCTGTTTGCGGCGACCGCCTTCGTCTCGCGATCCGGATCAGCGAGGGCCGTATCGAAGCCGCGCGTTTTCTGGCGTACGGCTGTCCACCTACGCTCTCGTGCGGATCGGCATTGACGGAGTTAATTCAGGGAAAATCGGTCGCAGCGGCGTTGTCTTTGACGCGCAAAGAGATAGTGTCTGCGGTTGGCGGTTTACCGGCGAGAAAGCAGCATGCAGCGGCGCTGGCGTTGGAGACGCTGCGAATGGCGCTGAGAGGATGCCGGCCAGGCATTGGTTATCTAGGGAATGAAACTCGGCCGGACTGAGACGTGGAGTTTCTCATCTGAAGATTGTGCTGCGAGTTCCACCCGCAATTTTCTTGACTTCCCATCGCGAGCCGGGTTAGTGGGCTCGTAACCGATCACATAAGGAGCTCGGAGCTCGATCATAATTGCGCGCGCCACCTGTTCCAGCGCTGCAACCGAGTCAGGATGGTAGATATCGCCACCTGTTTTCTGGGCCAATTGTTTGAGGAACTTCTCAGCGCGATCGCGCGAACGCCCGAGATCGTGCGTAAGAGCGATCACAAAGACCTGCAATCCACTATCCCGCAGTCTCGCGAATAAATGTTCCGGCTTATAAAAACTCGCGCGATCCTCGCCGTCAGTCATCACCACGAGCGCACGGCGCGCAGCCGGCTCGTTTCTGGCTTCCTCCTTCAGGTATTTGTCAGATTCATAGAGCGCGTCGATGATCGCCGATGCGCCACCTTCCACATAGATGTTATCCAGCCCTCGTTCAAGGCTGCGCTTGTTGGACGTCAACTCTTGCATAAATTCAATCTGTTTTTCGCCGACGAAGCGCAAGACAAAGGCTGATTCCTCGGGTTTCATTTCAACCACAAGCAACTTCCCTGCCCCGACAGCATTGCTTAACTGTCTGCGCATGGAGCCAGAGGCGTCGACCGCGATACCAAATACGAGCGGTCGGGTCTTGGCTTCGAAGATCGAGATCTTTTGCAGAACTTCGTCTTCGAAGACGCGAAAACGATCTTTTGGCAGATCAGAGACCGCTTTGCCGAACGAGTCCTTAACTGTGACATTCAGCATCACCGTTAGTGGCGCGTCCTTAACCTCATTCGATTGCGCTTGCGCCGCCGCGGGCGGCACACACATGAACAAGATAGAAAACGTGGATATGAGTTTGAGAAGATTCATAAACCGTTCACGTAAAAATGGTGTTGCGCCAGGAGGGACGCGCCGGATTCAGAACGACGGCTCAGTACTCAGCACAGCACTCACTACTTTCATGTACTTCAAAACAACCTCTTGCTCGACCTCACCGTCGGGGCGTGGCTACGGTTCGCGGCCTGCTGCCGGACGGGTCGACTGTTCGTCCTTTGTGATACTCCGGCCCGCAATACTTCCGCGGTTCCGAACCCAGTACAAAGGTTCGAGTACGAACCACTGGACAGGTCTCCACCGCGATCAAGCCGGTCGTGGGATCGACGTCCAGGGTGATCGTGCCTTCCAGCCGCGAACCATCCGGCGGAGCCACCGTTCGCGAATCAGTGCGGCTACGAGGCGTCGGCAAGGGCATGGGCGGTACTTCTGTTTCGTGAGCTTCAGTTTCGGACGGCGTCGCATCTGCATCTGGCTCCGGAGTGGCCGTCTCTTCTTCATCAGTGACGTTGCCACCGGGCCCAGTACCATTGATGAATAGTTCTATGCGACGTTCAGCGTCTTCAGGCCCTGCGGCCTCACCGGTTCTGGGATTGATCTCCAACTGCTCTACACCCTCCGGCATCTGCCAGTCACCCTGCCATTCCGGATGTTCTGAAAGTGCGACTTGCATGAAGTCGGCCCAGATTGGTAACGCCGAATTTGCGCCAGTCAGGCCGAGTTGAGAGCCATCATCAAAGCCCACCCATGCCACGCAAACGAGGTTCGGGGTGTAGCCTGCAAACCAACCATCACGCGAAGTGCCTGTTTTTCCGGCGAGGTTGGCTTTCAATCCTCGTGCTCGCACTTTCGCAGCGGTTCCTCGATTAACCACATCCTTCATGAAAGACGTCATCAGGTAAGCCACTTCCGGCCGAAGGACCTCATTCTTTTGCGAAGTCGGCGCCGCGACCGTCAGCCCATTCCCGGTGGTAATTCGATTGATGGCTATGGGGGAGGCTCGCGTGCCGAGCGATGCGAACGCCGTATAGGCCGATGCTATCTGCAACGGCGTTGCCTCGCTCGTTCCCAAAGCCATTGCCGGGTAAGCCCGCGGCGGTTTCGGCAATCCAGCTTTGCCGGCCAAATTCATTACTCGTCCAATGGTGACCTCCATGGCCACATCCACAGTGATTACATTCAGGCTATTTACAAGGGCATCGCGCAACGTAACCGGAGCGTTTGAATAACTGCCGCCAAAGTTTCCTGGAGAGTATTCCTGATTGTCGAAAGTGAACGTACGCGGTTCGTCCAGGTAAGTGGTCGCGGGTGTAATTACTCGAGGTATCGGATCATAAGCTGTGTTTAGCGCCGTTGCGTACACGAAGGGCTTGAATACCGAGCCAGGCTGCCGATAAGCATCCGTTACTCGATTCAGTTGGCTCTTTGAATAATCCCGACCGCCGACCATGGCGACGATCTCTCCAGTCCTGGCATTCATCGCTATCAATGCTGCTTGTAGGGTGCCGGGCTCATATCGTTTTGCCTGCACCTTATCGAGTGCCGCCAGTTGCTTTGAAAGGGCCGCATACGCTGCGCGCTGCAGATCCATATCGATCGTCGTATAGATCCGCAGATGCTCGGTCGCCCCAGATCCGGCGATGATGTCTCCCAACTGGCTTTGGACGTAATCCGCAAAGTAAGGCGCGTCAGACATATCGATGCGACCTTTTACCGGAGCGACTTTCAATGGCTCAGCCTTCGCTGCGTCTAATTCCGGTTTCGTGAGCGCACCGGTTTCAGCCATGTTGTCGAGCACCTGGTTACGGCGCGCGGTTGCGGTATCGAGATTGTGATAGGGATTGTAGCGGTTCGGACTTCGAACTAAGCCAGCGAGCAGCGCCGCTTCAGTCACGGAAAGGTTGGTAATGTCCTTATTAAAGTACGCATCGGCAGCCTCACCAAAGCCATTGATCGAAAACCCAGCTTGCTGGCCGAGGTAAACCTGGTTTGCATACAACGCAAAGATCTCGTTCTTCGAAAGTCTCGTCTCGAGAATGATCGACAGGTAAGCTTCCGAGATTTTTCTCGTTAGGGTTTTCTCGGAAGAGAGCAACAGGTTCTTGACCAACTGCTGCGTAATACTGGAACCTCCCTGTCGCGCAATCGGCGAATTCGGATCAGCGTCATAGCGGCGCACCAAAGCCCGGATGATTCCCCGGAGGTTCACTCCGTAGTGTTCAAAGAACGATCGGTCTTCGGTTACGGTGATGGCCTTGATGAGGTGTGGCGGCAAATCATTAAAGCCAACGACTTTTCGTTTCGCGCGTTCGCGGCCCGTAACCGAACTGATCAACTCGGGCTCGAGCAACACTCTCTCAAGCCGGCCTTTTCCGTTCAACTCTGAAATAGAGTTGATCGATCTACCGGTTTGGTTGAACTCGATCCGCACGCTTTCAAACAGACGTTGACCATCAACATGGGAATTCTCGCTCGGTTCCACCGTCATGGTCTGGCCGTTCAATGAGTAGCGGCCGCGAGATGAATCCCCCTGTTGACCTTTCTCTACATAGCCAGCCCGCTTTAAAAACGCAATCAGCTCATCTGTCGAAATCCCTTCTTTAGCGCGTAGCTGTTTGGGCGCAGCATAGATCCCAGCCGAACGCGTAAAAACCTCTCCCTGAAGCAGATTGTCGATCCGGCCGGAGAAGACGGTCCAGTAATAAACCAGCACCACCAGAACAATCGTGGCCACCACTGCGACCGGTATAATCACAGGAGCGCTCAGCGCACGACGGCCGAAACGCCTCAGGAAACTTGATTGTGGTGCTGCGTAAGAGACAACCCGGGCGGGTCGGCGAGTGTCTCTCGTCGCGCGAGGCATGATTGGTTTTTCAGGCGGATAACGTACTGGCATCTAATATCGACTAGAGATTTTCCTCAACAACTCGCATATCTGCCGCGCATTAGCGCTCAATTGACACCTCGGTTCGTGCGCGTTACCGTGACAACCTCCAGGCTAAGGTCTTTGATGCGCTTACCGCGATATGAGTCTAACATCATCCCGACCTGCCGGCGCGAGGGCTTTCGAATCGCTCCCTCAGGTAACGGTTGCTATAAATAGAGTAATGGCAGCGTTTGCGCTCAATTGAGAAGTGATCATAGTTATAGGTCGCGTTGCACACGCGGTGACGCCGCTAAGCGGAGATTTAGCCCTGGTCATGTCTGCTTTTGGTCTGAAGTCAACACACTGAACGATCTGTACCTGTCGAGTTAGACCCTCAAAACATGAAAATTTTGGTTACCGGCGGTAGTGGATATCTGGGCACACATGTACGCCGGTTTTTTAATGCCGACGACTTTTCCCGCCGATCAAATAGCAACCTGCTTGACCCTGCCGATCTGGCAGCAATTAGCGAGTACGACGTCGTTATTCACCTCGCTGCCCATCTCGACAAAGATCCAAGTGCAGCACCGCTCTGTTTCGCCACCAATGCTGAAGGTACCGCAAACCTGGCACGCCATATGAAACCAGCCGCGGTATTAATCTACGCCTCAACCAAAGACGTCTATGGCACCCACGCGAGCGGCTATGACGAAGTGCCGGAAAGCTGCCCCACGGACTACCACGGTCAGACGGCCCTCGAATGGTCGAAACTAATCGGAGAAAGGTATGTTGAGTACTACGCACGGCAAGGGAACGTGCGTTATTGCATCTTTCGTATGTCTGCCGTGTACGCGCGCGTTTCGGAAGGCAACGAGTACGGGTTTGTAAGTCACTACGTGGAATCGGTAAAACGCGGCTGGCCGATTCACCTTCCGCTGGGCGGACACCCCATCAGAGACATCCTGCACGTAGATGATTTGTCGAATGCTTGCCAAGCGTTCATCGACTCGTCGCGTGCGCACGGTTTGTATAATCTGGGCGGCGGGAAAACCAACTCGACCAGCCTGCGCGGGATTACCGAGACGGTCGGACAAATGATTGAACTCGAGCCGGTGATTGCCGAAGACGGAAACGACCGGCATCCCGTGCCAGTCAACTACATCTCAGATTTGACGCGTATTCGTGAACAACTCCGGTGGGAACCGAAAATTGGAATTGCGGAAGGCCTGCGCAGCTTGTTGTGAAGTCCGATGCCTTTGAGTGCTCAAGAGATCAACCGAATCGTCGTTCGGGGAACCAACTGGGTGGGTGACGCGGTGATGACCGTTCCCGCTTTGCGCGAGTTGCGCCGGCTTTTACCTGACTCGCACATAACTCTCGCAACTCGCTCATGGGCCAGAGGGCTCTTCGAAGATGCTGATTTCATCGATGACATTTTGATTTCAGACGAACGCGGACTGCTTGCCATTCCCAGGCAGTCGCAACAGTGGCGCAAAACCGATTTCGATTTGGCCGTAATTCTTACGAACTCATTCGCTTCGGCTCTCGTCCCATTCCTGGCCCGCATTCCCTTTCGGGTCGGATACGCGACGGCATCGAGAGGCAGGCTGCTGACTCTGCCGCTTCCCTTGCCTGAATGGCGCAGCTCGCGTCATGAGATCTATTACTACTTGAATATCATTAACGGGTTGGAACGAGCCTTAGACCGAATGGGTAGCGTCGAGGAACGCAATCCAGACGCTTCCCTGGAGATATCCGAGCTGCGAGTCTCGCGCGGTAAGGGCCTACTGCGTTCGGAAGGCATCAAAGAGAAGCTGCCGATCGTGGCATTGTGTCCGGGATCAATAAACAGTCGCGCCAAGCGCTGGCCCGCAGAACGGTTTGCCGCCCTTGCTGATCGGCTGATGAAGGACCTCGACGCGAACGTGATACTCATCGGCTCCGAAGCTGAACTGGAGATCTCTGAAGCAGTCAGGCGACTGATGAAGGTCCAGCCGATCGTGCTAACTGGTCGCACCCGTTTGGCCGAATTGGTAGAGCTGTTGAGCCAGGTTGATTTATTGATTACCAATGACACTGGGCCGGCTCACATCGCCGCCGCGCTTGGGCGCAAGACGCTTGTGATCTTCGGCCCCACGAACCCGTTAACCACAAAACCGTTTTCCGACTCAGCTGAAATGCTTAGGGAACCGCCCGACTGTGCGCCGTGCATGTTGCGGGATTGTCCGATAGATCATCGTTGCATGACAGCTATCACCCCGGAACAGGTTTTTGAGAAGGCAGTCGCTGTATTGCAGGGGAATGTGGGTAAGGGGAGTTCACCGCAACTCAGCCTGGAACTTCATTCGCCAGTAAATTGATCATGACAACACGAGCAGTATTCATCGACCGCGATGGAACGATTTCAGAGGAGGTTGGCTACCTCAATCACCCATCTCGCTTTCGCGTCTTTCCGTACTCGGCTCGAGCTATAAAAATGCTGAATGACAACGGCTGGCTGGCGATTCTCACTACCAACCAGGCGGGAGTCGCACGCGGCTACTTCAATGAAGCGATGATTCATGCCGTTCATGAGAAACTGACAGCGGAACTGGCCGGCGCTGGTGCACAGCTTGATGCGATCTACTACTGTGCGCATCATCCAACCGTTGGTGAACCGCCCTATCGCCTGGACTGCGATTGCCGCAAACCAAGGCCGGGCCTAATCAAGCGCGCGCAGAAAGAGTTTGCGATCGATCTGGGCGAAAGCTGGATGATCGGCGATCGGTATAGCGATATCGAACTGGCCCACAATGCCGGCGTCCGCTCTGCGTTCGTGTTGAGCGGCTATGGAAGAGGCGAGTGGGAATACCAGCGCGACACATGGAAGCAGCAACCTGATCTGGTCGGCGAAAATCTACTGACGGTAGTGCAGTCACTCGTCTCGGAAAAACAGTAAGCCCGTTGAACTCTCAATGAAAGGGAGAACGTAGCTTGAGTACTCAAGGTCGACTCCGCGAGGTCCTTCAGCGCTTTCCAGAACGCCGGATCCTGGTTGTGGGTGACGCGATCGCCGACCAGTTCGTTTACGGCGAAATCAGCAGAGTTTCACGTGAGGCACCTGTATTTATTATTCGGCATGAGCAAACTGAGACGTTGCCCGGCGGGGCAGCTAACTGCGCGGCAAATCTGGCATCGCTGGGCGCAAAGGTGTCACTCGTCAGCGTTGTCGGCGAGGACGAAGCCGGGCGCAACCTCCTGCAGAAGCTCGAGTCGGCAAAGGTCAGGTGTGACAGCATAATCACCTCTACGAGCGTGCAGACAACCACCAAGGTTCGCATTCTTGCCGGCCAGTCACATTCAACCAGGCAACAAATCGTCCGCGTCGATTACGAAGCAAACGTGCCTGACGACGCCGAACTTCGCGCACGATTGCGCCGCCAGGTGGAGGAACGAGCCAACCAAGCCGACGCTATAGTGATCTCCGACTACAACTATGGAGTCGCCGACGATCAGCTCTCCACGCTTTTGCGAAAGATCGCCAACGACCGCAATATTCCGGTGCTGGTCGACTCTCGTTTCCGGCTGCTTGGTTTTGCAGGTTTCACTTCAGCTACGCCCAATGAGGCTGAGGTTGCGCAACTGCTCGGCGAACAACAGAGTTCTCCAGATCGACTGGCAACCTCGGGTGAAGAACTCCGTCAGCAACTCGGTTATCGCGCGCTGCTCATCACGCGCGGGGGACGAGGCATGATGCTGTTTGAAGAAAACTCTTCCCCATTGTATTTGGAGGCGATTGGGGCCCATGAACCGGTTGATGTTACGGGCGCCGGCGATACGGTTATCGCGACTTACGCGCTGGCGCTTTCGTCCGATGCGTCGTTTGCCGACGCGGCCAGGCTGGCAAATTATGCCGGCGGACTTGTGGTGATGAAACGGGGAACCGCATCAATCACGGCGGACGAGTTGGAACACTCTATTTTGCACAGCGAGAGCGATTCCAATCAGAACCGCGAGCGCTAGCGACGGAACGTCAACTTGGATCAGCCTTATTGTGACGCTGCTCTGGGAAGTGCGTGGCATTTTCGGCGGTGTTTAAGATGGCTCCTGGAAATGGGCGCGCTCGCTTACCGCTCGCGGTTGACTGGTGATGAAATGAAAAACTCTTCGCGCATACTTGACCGCGATCAACTACTGGCGCGAGTCGCCATCGAACGACGACAGGGACGCCGAATTGTCCTTGCCAACGGCTGCTTTGATGTTTTGCATGCAGGCCACGTTCGGTATCTTCAGAGCGCACGCACGCTGGGAGATCTGCTCGTCGTCGCCGTCAATGCGGATGCCCAGGTGGCGCTACTCAAAGGCCCAGGCCGACCCATCCTATCCGAAGAGGATCGTGCTGAACTTGTGGCGTCGTTGGAAGCGGTTGATTTGGTAACCATCTTTCGCGAGCCGACAGTCACCCAGTTGCTCCTGAAACTGAGGCCGGAAATTCACGCGAAGGGTACTGACTACACCGAAGCCACCGTCCCCGAACGCGAGGTAGTTTGGTCTTATGGCGGCCGCGTCGCTATCGTCGGCGATCCCAAAACTCATTCAACCTCCCAACTCATTTCTGCTGTCGCAAGTAAGCCAGGCCAACTCAACGATCCAAAATAATGGAGCCCTATATGAATTTACGGTCGATAGTCCGTCGGCTACTGATTACGATATCGGCAGCAATCCTCGTGTTGGGATCGCTTATCTCAGTCACGGCTCAACGCGAGAAGTTCAATCCCGATGGATCGTTCTGGATCATCGGGGAGCCACCATCCGAATTTAAGGATTTTGGTGGAATTAACCTCAACGCAAGTCGGAACCGGCGGCTCAACAAAGCCGGCGTAAACCTGACTGACGGGCGGTGGCTACGGTTTCGTACTCTTACCGTAAACCGAAACAATTTGGTCTTCACAACGGTCACCATCCGAGGCACCTCCTATAACTTTAAAGGCAGATTCCTCCGAGGTGGGGTCTTCGCAGCGGACGATTTGGAGGACGTACCCGTGCTGGAAGGAACGTTGACAAAAATCAGCGGAGGAAAAATAGCAAGCGCGGCGACTCTGAGGTTTTCCTATTTTGGTGGCACCTGATGCCGGCCGTCACAACCTGGGCAAAAAAAATTCTCTTTCGGTTGAGATAGTGTGGATTTTCAGAGACAACCCGGTTTCGGATCGTCTCATCGTAGTCGGCACGAAGGCCTTGAAGCGCGGGCTGATGTCTGGGGAGACGCTGCGGGCACCGCGCCAGCAGTTACGTCCGCTACGCGCTTCAGCCTTCGTATTAGATTTCTCAGTTGGATTCTCCTAAGGTGATTTTTCACGCGCGTCGAGTTTTGGCGCGCGTTTCTTTTTGCTTCGCAGGCGATCGCGGCGGACTTTGATACACTGCGCTTCCGGCAAGTAGTCTTAACGGCGTGAGCAGAGGAGCCCACCAGCGTTGGCTAGAGGTGGAACCAGAGTACAAAGATGGCGAGTGCCCCTCGGCTTTATCTGCGCCGCGGCCTTCATCATCTTTGCTCGCCCGACGCCGCTCAGTTGGGCTGTCGGTGGCATTGTGTCTTTATTCGGCTTGCTGATCCGTGCGTGGGCGGCGGGTCATATCCGCAAAAACGCAGTTCTGGCCACGACCGGCCCTTACGCCTATACGCGCAATCCTCTGTACCTGGGCAGTTTTTTTCTCGGGCTGGGCTTTACGATTGCCGCTGGCCAGTGGCTGCTGGCGCTTCTTTTTGCAGCGCTGTTTCTTGGCATCTATTTGCCCGTCATGCGCGTCGAAGCTGCGACTCTCGCGGAGATTTTTGGAGAGGAATTTAGTCGCTATGCGGAGTCGGTCCCTCTCTTCATCCCCCGGCTAACCCGATATCGGCCTCAGCGGGACAGGGGCGAGGCAAGATTCGATCGCAATCTTTACCTGCGGTACCGGGAATATCGCGCAGCCCTCGGGTTGCTTTTTGCCTGGGGCATACTGGCGATTAGAGCTTTTTTATCTTAAATGAACCTTCGTAATCCTAATTCGGCTGGACGGCGCATCACGCTTGCGATCGCGTTTCTGCTTTGCTGCTCGCAACTTTCCGGCGCACTGGATTTCGCGCCTGCGTCCCGTCACCTGGACGTTTCGCCCCCTCTCGACATCAAGCAGGTCCGACACTTCGAACTTGGTGAGGAACTAATCTACGAAGCCGAATTCTCACGCGCATTACTGAAGAGCATTGACGTCGCAGACTTTCGTTTTACTGCTAAACGAGTAACGGTGGACGAGACAAACGTGCCCGGCCAGAAGGCTTCGGAATACTCTTTGAAGCTGGATGGCGAGATAAAGAGTAAGGGCTTTTTCATCAAGCTCTTCAATCTAGACTTTCTCGAACAGATCACCTCGATAGTTGAGCCACACGCATTTGCGGTCCAAAACACAAAGCGATTCGATCAACAGGGTAAGCGAGTGCGCTTGAGCGAAACCGTTTACGACCGAGCCGCTGGCAAGCTGATTTGGACCGAACATGATCCTCGCGCTCCTTCACGCGAACCGCGCGTTGTTAGCTCTCCGTTGCCGGCACAAGTGCAGGACATTCTCTCAGCCGTCTATTTCTTGAGAACCCAGCGACTTGAAGTTGGCAAGAATTTTCAGGTGACCATCACCGACTCTGGCCACGTGTACGAAGTACCGGTTCGCGTGGTTGAGAAAAGCCGGATGAAGACCGTGCTCGGGAGGGTCGAGACTTTGCGGGCTGACGTTGAGCTCTTTGGCGCTAAGGGAATGGTAGGCAGCAAAGGCGAGTTTTCAATTTGGCTGACTGCAGACGAGCGACACATTCCAGTAAGGGCCCGGATCAAGCATGAGTACGGGACATTTGACATCAAGCTTAAGAAGATGGTTCAGAACCGCGAGCCCTAATGCCAGCTTTACAACCACCGCGGAGTGGCGGCCAGCAAGCGTCTACGAGTTCTGATCGTGAAAGCCTCTCCACTATGGTCTTAAGATAATTCCCTCGAATTGGCCTGGTCGCTATTGCCCAACATTCTGACTCCGCGCGCAAATCTCTTGAATACACCCCTGGTTATCGGACACCGAGGTTCTTCCGCATTATGTCCTGAGAATACAATCGCAGCCTTTCGCCGTGCCATCTCCGATGGCACCGATGGTATCGAGTTCGATGTAAGACTCGCAGCCGACAATATTCCAGTCGTCATCCACGACGCGACGCTGACGCGAACTGCATCACTCAATGCGCGAGTTGCTTCCCTAACCGCTATCGAGCTTCAACAGATTGATGTGGGTCGATGGTTTCACCGGCGGGCCGGAACCAAGCCGTTATCGCCGTCGGAAGAGACTGTTCCTTCCCTGCAGGAAGTGTTTGAGTTGTTTGCCGTTGAAGCCCGCGAGCTTTACCTGGAAATGAAGGGCGAGCCGATGTTGGATGAACTTCCGGCGCAGGTCGCCCGGTTGACCAGGGCATACAACCTGACCGACCGCGTCGTCGTCGAGAGTTTTGATCACCACGCAATTAAGCAGGTAACAAGACTGGCTCCCGAGATTCGCACCGCCGCACTCTTTGAACGTAGAATTTCGAAGCCAATTTCACTTATCCAGAAGCGAAACATAGTGGGCGAGGCACAAAGGGTTAGGGCCGCGGAGATTGCCCTGCATCACAGTCTGGTGAGTGATGACCTGGTGAAGGAGGCCCGCAGCGCAGGATTTGAAGTTATCGTGTGGACCGTAGATACACCCTCATGGATCGAGCGCGCCCGGACATTGGGAATCAAGGCGGTAATCGCAAATGATCCGGCAGCCATGTTGAAGTTTCGAGATTGCCTGCCGGAGTGATTGAAGCTGCAACTCACATCGCGTACATTGGTTTTTGATGAGCCGTCAGGTGCCCCCCCTAAATCGTTTCTTTGTCCATCCACAGTATTCAGTCTCTTACCGACGTCTCAAGAAATTTGAGTGGGACGAGCAAGTTTCCGGCGACTACGGATTACTCTTTCTGATCTCCGGAGAACTGACGTTTGGTAAGGGTGAAACACTAAAACCCAATCAAGCATTTTTGCTTGAGCCGTCCGTGGGTTTCAAAGCACAGGGACGTAATATCGAAACGGTATTTCTGCGTTTCTCACCCTCTTTTCTGATCGAATACGCCATCCGCATGAGACTGGTGGGACCAACTGGCAGCATCGGCTTCGCAATGTCTGTAGTGAAAGCCGATGCGCGACTGGCTGAGCTTATCAGCAGTCTCACCGCTGAACTCAAGATCGAGCATGCAGGTCGTGAGATTGTTCTCGCGGCAGTAATCGAGCAGCTGGTGGTTCACTTACTTCGCAGTTTCTCCAACATGCGCCGGTCCGACGAACTCGAGCTCTCGCGAGTCGGCTTGATAGATCGACGAATTCGGCGCGCCGTTGAATTTATGCACGCTCAGCTTGACCGCGAGCTTTCATTGAAAGAGATTGCGGCGGCGTCTTTTCTTTCACCCTTTCACTTCGCGAGGCTGTTCAAGAAACTTACTGGCGCAAGTCCTCACGCGTACCTCGCCTCGCTAAGGAGCAAACGAGCACAACTCCTGCTTGCCGAATCGGACTACTCGATCACCGAAATCAGCTCGCGTGTCGGTTACGCGAGTGCCAGCCACTTCACAAAAGCCTTTCGGCAGTCTACTGGACTGACCCCGCGCGCATTTCGCAAAGCACTCGTTTCACGTTAATGGCGGTCTGCGCCGTCCAAATCCGCAATCCTGCGACAGAATTCAGCAAGATAAGCGCGGATTGTTCTCTCTGCGCCTTGTACTATCCCTTCAAGATAAGTTCAGGAGGGACCAGCAGATGGCAATTAAGAAAGGTAGCGAGATTGCCCCAGCCGAAGGAAGATTAGGAGTATTGCTCGTCGGCTTAGGGGCAGTGAGTACCACCTTCATCGCGGGAGTTGAAGCAATCAGGAAAGGACTCGCAGAACCAGTGGGCAGCCTCACACAAATGGGCACGATCAGGCTGGGCAAACGAACCGACAACCGCGTTCCGCTGGTGAAAGATTTTGTGCCGTTGGCAAAGTTGAATGATCTGGTATTTGGCGCGTGGGACATTTTCGAAGACTCGGCCTACGAAGCAGCAATGCATGCCGGCGTGCTGGAGAAAGAACTTCTCCGCCAGCTCAAGTCGCCACTGCAGAAGATCAAGCCAATGAAGGCTGTCTTTGATCAGAATTATGTGAAGCGACTAAATGGCGCGAATGTAAAAACCGGCGCGAACAAACTGGCGCTCGCCAAACAGCTCATCGCAGAGATTGCGGAGTGGAAAAGAAAGAACAAATGCTCGCGCCTGGTCATGATCTGGGCGGCTTCAACAGAAATATTTTTGAAACCACACGCAGTTCATAAGACACTCGAATCCTTCGAGCAGGCCATGCGCGACAATCACAAATCGATCGCGCCCTCAATGGTTTACGCCTATGCCGCCTTGAAGTCCGGAATTCCGTTTGCTAATGGGGCGCCGAATTTATCCGTCGACATCCCGGCACTCAGGGTTCTCGCCGAGCAGAATGGTCTCGCAATCTGCGGTAAAGACTTTAAGACGGGCCAGACCCTGATGAAGACGATCATCGCGCCCGGTCTAAAAGCACGAATGCTGGGACTTCATGGCTGGTACTCAACAAACATTCTAGGCAATCGCGATGGTGAGGTCCTTGACGATCCTGGGTCCTTCAAAACAAAGGAAGAGTCAAAGCTCTCAGTACTCGAATACATCCTGCAACCCGAAGTCTATCCAAGCCTGTATAAAGATTTCTCGCACGTGGTGCGCATCAACTATTACCCACCGCGCGGCGACAATAAAGAAGGTTGGGACAACATCGATATCTTCGGCTGGCTGGGATATCCAATGCAGATCAAGATAGATTTTCTTTGTCGCGATTCAATTCTCGCGGCTCCGATCGTGCTGGACCTTGCGCTCTTTCTGGATCTCGCGCAACGTGCCGGCATGAAGGGTGTTCAAGAGTGGTTGTCGTTCTACTTCAAATCTCCACAGACCGCGCCGGGTCTCTATCCCGAGCATGACGTATTTATTCAGCTCATGAAATTGAAGAACACCCTGCGCCACCTGCGCGGTGAAGATCTGATTACTCACCTTGGCCTCGAATACTACGACTAACGACAAACCTGTCGGACATTTAATTGACACCCGCTGTCACAGACGTGCCTGCGGGTGTTGCCTTTTTTAGGTATCTGCGCGCGCTAAAAGGTGCACCGCAATGTCGACAAGACTTCCTGGCTGCTTCTTGATCGACCATTTATTGTCAGCGAAATCATGACATGAAATGTCAGCGTCGCAATAAGTCTGTCCGTTCTCGAAATCACCCGTCTACGCGACAAGCACAATATTTTGTGATGACTTTTGCTTGAGGGTCGTGTATATAGCATTCGACTTCCAGGAGCCGGCGGCTCAACCGAACTGATTCCGGCAACCGAACTTGCTACGTAACGCATCAATACGACATACGGATCGTTCCTTGCATATGAACAAAAGGCGTGCGGTCCAGAAGGGCCGGCATAGAAGCAGCGAGACCAGAATATCGACCCGACCTGCGAATAAAGTGATGGCTCAAGCAAGGAGCACGAACATGATTGCTGAACTTGAAATGGAAAAACTGAACAATAACGTGGGAACCGTTTACCTCGACCCTGACCAGAAAAGTCCGAGAGCTCAGGATTTCGAGGAGCGGCTATCGGCTCGCATCGTAGGACAAGAACGAGCGGTGCGGCGGATGAGTGGGCTTTACCAGATTTTCCTGGCGGGCATGAATCCGGCTAACCGGCCAATCGGCACGATGATTTTCCTTGGTCCGACGGGCTCAGGAAAAACACGCGTCATTGAAGCGGCAGCGGAAGCTCTTTACGGCGATCCAAATGCGATCGTAAAGATCGACTGCGCTGAGTTTCAGCATTCACATGAAATCGCAAAGCTAATCGGCTCGCCTCCGGGATATCTAGGTCACCGCGAGACCTCTCCGATGCTCACGCAGGAGAACCTCGACCGGATGCACACTGATGAGATCAAACTCTCGCTGGTGCTTTTCGACGAAATCGAGAAGGCTTCCGACAGTCTTTGGCAGCTGCTGCTGGGTATTCTTGACAAGGCGACGCTGACCCTCGGTGACAATCGTCGCGTAGATTTTTCACGCTCGATGGTGATCATGACGTCGAACCTGGGTGCTCGTGAGATGTCGGAACTGATCTCCGGCGGTATCGGGTTTGCCCCCGGAAAGGGGGCGAAAAATCCGAACGACACTGATGTTGACCAGAAAATCTATCGCACGGCGGTCGAAGCCGCGCGCAGAAAGTTTTCACCTGAGTTTATGAATCGTATCGACAAAGTAGTGGTCTTTCGTTCGCTGAAAGAGCATCACTTGCGACAGATTCTGGATCTGGAACTTCAAGCTGTGCAGGACCGCATCATGCTGTCCGCTGGTACCAAGTTCGTTTTCCACTGTTCAGAAAATGCCAAAAACACTTTGCTGAAAGAAGGATTGGATTTCAAATATGGTGCTCGACACCTGAAGCGTTCCGTAGAACGATTTCTTGTCTACCCACTCTCGAACCTGGTTGCTACCGGTCAAATCGGCCTCGGCGATCTGGTAAGCGTAGATTTGGATAGTCAGACCAGGAAACTGGTCTTCTCGAAACGATCCGGCGGCGCGTTGATTCAGGATATGCCGCCCCCGAAGATGGAGATTGAAGAAGTCGAATCACTGTCGGGCGGTGTCGGACTGCCGATTCCGCAAGCGACAAAAGCGGCGAAGAAAAGCAACAGTCGCAGCGAAAAGAACGAGGGATAAGGTACCTTACCTAAGTAATCAACAAGCGCCGGGGAGTGACAGCCCTCTCCGGCGCTTCTGTTTTTGAACGACCCGGTCCCGGCCTCATCTATCTGGCGGCAATCTTACGCAGCGATTCCTGCGCTGCCATTGAGAGATAGGGATCCGTGGATGTGAGCAAACTGCGAAGCGCCGGCACCGCCTCAGGTGCACCAATTAAACCGAGCGCGACTGCAGCTTCCCGACGAACGTCGACGGGACTTCCCTCGTTCCGCACCGCTGTCAGCAGTGCCGGAACGCCGCTTCGACTGCCGATTTGTCCCAGCGATCGCGCTGCCGCCCTCATGATGAATTCATTCTCCTGAGCGCTGCTCTTGTTCTTCTTCGCAGTTGCTGCCGAAAGCTCCGGCGCCAGCAACAACGCCAGCGATACGACAGCCGCTTCGTCGCCCAGCTGCCCGAGAGAAACCGCCACGGCAGCCCTCACGCCACTGTCTTTCTCGCTCATCAGCAACGCCATCAGCGGATTGACTGCCGATCTGCTGCTCGTCTTACCCAGCGCGTACACGGCCTCCTGCCGAACAAACGGAACCTTATCCGCCAGTAGCGGCAGCAGCAGTAACGCGCTTTCATCAGCTGGCAAGTAAACGATTGCCATCGCAGCGGCAACTCTCACCGGTATGGAAATATCCGCCAGGGCGGTGGCCGCTATCCTGGAAGCTGCCGGGTGCTGAAATGCGCCCAGTCGCATGACCGCGTCGCGACGCTCTTCAGCATCAGTCGAACCTAATCGCTGACGCTGCGTTTCGATTTGAAACTGTAAGGGTGTAAGTGAACTGGTGGGTGAGTCCTGAGCCACGCTGACGACGACCGCACACAAAATTGTCATCATCACGAGCAAAACCGGTAAGTGGTCAGCTGGTTTCCAATATTTCGCCAAAGAGTTGGATTTGCTGCGCATGCTAAACGTAAAGGCCCGAAGCTGTGGCTTTGCGCTCGGCCCGACGACGCACAGATTCCCATTCGAATGCCTGACGGGCTCGCCGGTTTTCAGGCGCGTCGGCAAGCAAAGCAATAACTTCGTCTTCCCAAACTGACGACACCGCTACAGGTTTGCGCATCGACTCCATTACCAAAACGTAGTCGAGCACCTCTCGCACTTCTGTATCAGTCAATGAATCGACCTTTAAAGCAAGTAGTTGCCGTTCGGTTAATCGCCTGGCCATATCGTTGCTCCTATTCCCGCAAGCTAATGGAATCGCCGCCGGGCCGCCGGACGAAGGCATCGCCATCAGGAGTTTCAAGGGCTAGCAATGGGTTTCTTCCTCCCGAAATGCTGCGGACCCAACAGGATCCGCTTATTTGGAAACCCGACCAGCAAAGACCTTCAGTTTGCTTGTTGGCGCGAATATACACGAGTGAAACTGCGGCAGGCAAGATTTCAACCTAAACGCCCAACTTGTGTTAATCGATTCTTGAGGCGACTCCGTGGACCGTGTCGATGATGAGCACGGCGATCGGTGGATAGACGATGAGATCTGGAATCAGCAGGAGCGTCGAAGAGAGAAACATCATGTTCGTTTGCACAACTTCTACACGATGTCGAAACAGAAGCTGTAAATCGTTGAAGAAATCCTGGGTGTGCCAGCCGATGAACAGTCCCACCCCCAGACTCACGGTATAGCCGGCAAGTAAGAATGTGTATGCCGAGAATCTCGTGAAGGGTTGTTCAGGCTCCTCTTCGTCTTTCATGATTGAGCCCTGAAGTGGCTGGGGAATGTAAGTGTAATGTGCCAGGTACTCGCGCAGGCGCGTAGCCAAATGCCAGACGCCAATAACGAACAGGGTCAGGACAATCGCACGGCCTGCGTAATTGAATATCTCCCAGAAGTGAGGCCGGATCAGGGCGATGAAAAAGGTTGAAAGGAACAACGAGACCGTCGTGAAAACGGCGCGCTGCCGCTCGCGATTCTCCTTCCGCTCCTGCTCTAATACTTCATCAACAAGACGATCCCACTTTGCTTGCACTGCAAGATTGCGTGCCCTGCGGGCGTGTGGATTATTCGAATTGAGAATCGAGTAACCCATGTTTCTTTCGCTTAGTTGTTGATCAAAATAGGCTCGTTCCTGCGGATTGCTCAGGATATGGTAAGCCCTGGAGAGAAGGGCAAACTCCTGCGCCGCAGATTCTGATCCACTGTTGACATCCGGATGCTTGAGCCGAGCGAGCTTGCGATAGGCAGACTTGATGTCAGATTGCGACGCTGCTCGATTGACCCCTAAGACTCTGTAGTAATCAATCACCGCGCTCTAAAACTCCTTCAAGTTGCTGCGAAAATACTCAGCGTCGGGACGCCGGGGCAGACAGTTGGCAAAATTATAGCACCTCGCGAGGCCTTAGCCAGACTTGTTGGCGCCAACAAACTTCTCTGCTTTTAGTTGAGATTCGAACGGGTTGGGTTGGTTGTTGAGGGCCAGAGGGGCGGCTCGTGCGTTACCTCGAGCGGCCGTCGAGGGGGGCGAGGACTTTGTTTTTAGTGAAGTCTTGCCGTGCCCTCTGGCATTTGTTGTTATTGACTTATCAACTACCGTGCCGGGCAACGGAAAGACAAAACGTTCAGGAATGTCGAGTTACGCGATTCGTCAGGACTAAAGAGTGTTTACTGAAGAGCACACCTCAGTCTACTAATCAGCACACTCGACTTATTTCTCGCCGCGTTCATCAGCGTGATCCACCAGCCGAATAAGTGTTCGCACGGCGATGCCGGTAGGTCCCTTCGACCGGTATGGTTTGGCTTCGTCACCCCACGCCGTACCTGCAATGTCCAGGTGCGCCCAGGAAACTCCATCAGCAAATTCTTTCAGGAAGGCGGCTGCCGTTATGGTGCCGGCCTTTCTTCCGCCAACGTTCTTAATGTCGGCAATATCAGACTTAATCTGCCGCGAGTACTCCTTGTCGAGTGGCAGTTGCCAAAACTTCTCACCCACTTCTTTGCCGGCGCCAATAATCTCGTCGATCAATTCCTGATCGGTTCCCAGAACTGCAGTATTCACATCACCTAAAGCGATTGAGACGGCTCCCGTCAGAGTTGCCATGTCGACGATTCGTGTGCCCCCCAGTTTCTTCGCATAAGCGATCGCATCAGCCAGCACCAGTCTTCCCTCGGCGTCCGTGTTGATGACTTCAATGGTTTTGCCGGTCATCGCTTGCACTACATCGCCTGGCTTGGTGGCTTTGCCAGAAGGCATATTTTCAGAGCAGGGCACGACGCCTAATACCGATATTGAAGGCTTGAGTTGAGCCACCGCACGCATGACTCCGAGCACAGTTGCCCCGCCCGTCATGTCATACTTCATCAACTCCATATTTTCGCCCGGCTTTAGCGATATCCCGCCGGAATCAAAAGTGATGCCCTTTCCGACGAAGGTGAGCAGGCCTTCACTACCCCTCGGCTTCGAGGGGGTGTATCTCAGGACAATTAGTTGTGGCGGTTCATCCGAACCTCTGGCAACACTAAGCAAGGAGCCCATGCCTTCCTTTTCCATGCGTGCCTGGTCAAGGACATCAATACTCAGGCCGAATTCTTTGGCCATGTCTCGGGCTCGGTTTGCCATGTCTGTAGGCGTCAGGTGGCCGCCCGGTTCGTTGGCAAGCTCACGCGTGAAGTTTACCGATTCGCCAATAATTCGACCGCGCTCGGCGCCACGCTTCAAGTCCTTCTCGTCGGCATCTTCCACCGACACGATCACCCGGTCCAACTCGCGTTTCTCTTTTTCCGTAGTCCGATACTTGTCGGGTTCAAAAAGGCCGGTGACCGCACCTTGAATCACGTTTGATGCGATCGTCGCCACGTCCGAATCAGCGCGCGGAACGATGGCCACAGTTTTAACGTTCTTACCTCGCAAGACTCTTGCTGCCGTTCCACCCAACTGAGATATCTGGGCGGAGCCGTACTGCTCGCGCTCCCCCACCCCGATCAGAAGCAGACGCTGTGCTTTGATTCCTTCGACACCCACCAGATGGAGATAAGCAATCTCACCTTCTTTGCCCTTCATCTCATCGGAACTTACTACTGAGCCCACCAGTCCTCGCGTCAGTTCGTTAAGCTGTTTGAAAAACCCCTCGTCTGCCTTCTCATCTTTGAAAACGGCGATGGCGAGTGATTGCACATCAAGGTCTTTAAAAGGGCTACTGCTCACTTCTACTTTCATGAATTCTTAATCTCCTCAGAATAATTTCGTTTATCGATTGCGCTCTTTTAACTGGGCCCTGGTTTCCCGTTCAACGGTCCGCTTCATCTCGGTCTCACGTTTGTCGTATAACTTTTTGCCGCGCGCCACGCCGACCTCGATCTTAATCCTGCCACTCTTCAAATAGACCCGTGTCGCCACGAGCGTCATACCCTGCTTCACCGCACTCTCATCCAATCGATCTATCTCGCGCCGGTGCAACAGGAGCTTGCGTGTTCTCAACGGTTCGTGATTTTCGCGGTTGCCATGAGAATAAGGGGATATGTGAGCATTAAACAACCAGGCCTCGCCATCGCGCACCGCCACGTACGACTCTTTCAGCTGTATCCGGCCAGCCATCACGCTCTTTACTTCGGTGCCTGTCAGGGCGATCCCGGCTTCATACTTGTCCGAGATATGATACTCATGAAATGCGGAGCGGTTAGCCGCCAAAGGCTTTTGTTCTTTTGCACTCATGCTGAACTCTGGAACTCGTCGCGCAACGGTCGAGTCATCAAGTCGCCAACTGCATCCTGGGGGGATTTTGATTGGTAAAGAACTGCATAAACCTCCAGGGTTATTGGCAACTCGATCTCGAGGCGATCGGCGAGCTGCTTGACCGCCAGCGTGGTCCTAATCCCCTCAGCTACCTCATGCATGCCGTCACAAATTTCTTCCAGGCTACGACCCTTACCCAACTCAATTCCCACATAGCGATTCCGTGAAAGCGCGCCCGTGCAAGTAAGCACCAGATCACCGAGTCCGGCAAGCCCCATCATCGTGTCTGGCCGTGCACCTTGCATGAACGCCAATCGAGTAGTCTCGGCAAGACCGCGAGTGATTAAGGCCGCGATGCTGTTTGACCCAAAGCCAAGACCAGCGAGCATCCCTGACGCAATAGCAATCACATTCTTTACCGCGCCTCCTAACTCGGCGCCGATCAGATCGTCGTTGGTATAGACCCGCAGATTCTCAAAACTCAAGGCGGCCTGAACCACGCGACAATTGTCTGAGTCTAAGCCTGCAGCAACGATTGCTGTTGGATGCTTCTCAACAACTTCCCTGGCAAACGAAGGGCCGGTCAGACAAACGTATTGACGCCAAAGTTCATCGCCCAGGACGTCAGCCGCAACTTCGGACATTCGTTTTCCGGTTTCAATTTCAATGCCCTTTGCGGCTCCGACGATGATTGCATCGCTTCGCACCAGCGGTTTGATGCTGCTGAGAATATCGCGCATTGCGTGAGACGGAGTTGCCAGCACCACGAGTTCGGCACGTTCAAGAGCTTCCGAGAAATCAGTGGTGGCCAGGACGGTTTCCGATAACCGAACGTCGAGCAAATAGTCTGGATTGGAGAGCCGGTTATTGATTGACTGAACCACGTCTGCATTTCGCGACCATAAGCGGATCTGGTGTCCAGCTCGCGCGCCAACTTCCGCTAAAGCAGTCCCCCAACTCCCGGCCCCAATTACAGCAATTCGCTTCATCCTCATTAGACTCATCGGAACCGATTCTCAGTGCCCCGCAGCAACCGCGCGATATTCTCTCGGTGAGCGAAAATAATAAGCAGCGCACCTGCCACCGCAAGCGTGATCATCTCGGGAAAATCAGGCTGGGGTTCGTGCATTGCCTGTCGTAGCAAAACCAATATCGGTATTGCAATTGTGGACACGATCGAACCCAATGAGATGTAACGAGTGGACAAGACAATGACTAGAAACAACAGCGCAGCCAGCAGCACGATCTCCGGCATCAAGACGACAAAAACGCCGACTCCGGTCGCAACCCCTTTGCCGCCGCGAAACCTCAGCCACACGGGGAATATGTGACCCAGCAAAACGGCCAGCGCTGATGCCACAATCCACCAGTGATGATCTCCGCTCCAGCCAACCAGCCGTTGAGCGATCACAACAGCAGCGGCACCCTTCAGAGCATCAAGGATCAGAGTCAAAGCGCCGGCAGTTTTTCCGGCTCGCCGCGAGACATTTGTCGCACCGGTTCCGCCCGATCCGGACTCCCGAATATCGGCGCCTGCGCGCATACGAACTATGAGATAGCCGAAAGGAATCGAGCCGAGCAGGTATGAGAGGATCAAAAGGACCGCTGGCTTCATCGAGTATCCCGCACCCATTTGCAAAACTTGAGACCAGGCGAAATAGGGCTATCCTTCCGTTAAGGCCATTAGATGAGCCTCCTTCTCAACAAATCGAGCGCTGCCTGCGAGGCGCGCCACCGTATCAAACTGCGATCGCCCGGCAGCATCAACCGTCGATGCTGACTCTGCACATCATCGACCAGAGCAATGTAAACCAGGCCCACCGGTTTTTCGTCGCTGCCACCACCTGGTCCGGCAATACCCGTCACCGACAAACCGAAATCTGTTCCCGCGCGTTTACGGATACCTTCTGCCATCGCTTCTGCCACTGGCGCGCTGACAGCGCCGTGTTCGAGTAACAGCATCGGCTCGACCCCCAGCGTCCTCGTCTTCGCATCATTCGAATATGCCACCACGCCTTCAAGGAAATATTTGGAAGAGCCCGCCACATCGGTGAGTCGTTCAGCGATCAAACCGCCCGTACAGCTCTCCGCCACTGCGAGCGTGTAACCGCCTAATGACAACTTAAGCCCCACGACCTCTTCAAGCTTCTCTCCGCGAAAAGAGAAAATTGAATGGCCGAGTTTCTCTTCGATCTGAACCGATACTTTGTCGAGCAATAACTCAGCGTCCTCACGGGTGCGACCAGTAGCAGTAAGTTGAACTTCAATTTCACTCTTATTGAACAGAATCGTTGTCTGTGGGTTTGCGTACTGCGTGTAGACCGGCGCGATCTTCTCATCGACTGCCGACTCGCCCATGCCGGCAACCTTCAACACGCGTCGCACGACTTTTAAGTTCCCTGTCCTGGAAGCAAGACGCTCGCGCACGTGATTTTCAAACATCGGTTTCATCTCGCGAGGCGGTCCCGGGAAGAGCGCCACGGCCGTGCCTTCATGTTCGATAAAAAGTCCGGGCGCGGAACCGTTTGGATTAGGTAAAACCTCCGCGCCGTCAATTACCATCGCCTGCCGAGAGTTTCTTTCTGGCATTGGCCGGCCAAACGCTTTAAATTTTTCGCGAATCTCTTCGAGCACAAGTTCGTCCAACACAAGCCTTCTTCCCATGGCCCGCGCCGCCACCTTGCGCGTGATGTCGTCCTCGGTTGGCCCCAGACCGCCGGTGGTAATCACAACCCTGGTTCGCTTGAAGGCATCACGAATCGCCTCCTCAAGCCGCGCGTCGTCATCGCCGACTATTGTCTTGAGCTTTACTTCGATCCCAATGGCGTTGAGCTGTTCGGTTAGCCAGAGACTGTTGGTATCAGAGCGGTCGGGTGCTAACAACTCCGAACCGATGGCAATAATTTCTGCTGAGAGTGGTTCAAGCAAGGTAGGGATTTTCTCACTCAGTGCTGGCAGGGCGGGTGACCCACGCGCCAACAGGACTCCTGGTTGTGATCAGGTTCGAGCTGAGTATCATTTGATACCCACGCGCATGGCGATGGCCTCTCCGGCTTGCCGGGTCGAAAGTTCTCCACCGAGGTCACGGGTCGTCTCGTTATTTGCAATCGACTCGCGAACTGCCCGTTCGATGGCTGAACTTTCGGATTGAAAACCGAGATACTCTAACATCATCGCCAGGGTCAAAATAGCGCCTACCGGATTTGCGAGTCCCTTGCCTGCCAGTGCCGTCGCGCTTCCGTGAACCGGCTCGAACAGTGAGACTTTGCCAGGATGAATGTTGCCGGAAGCTGCCAGACCCAACCCACCCTGCACGGCTGCACCCAGGTCAGTAAGAATATCGCCGAACAAATTGTTGCTGACGATCACGTCATATTGTGCCGGGTCAAGCACCATGAACATAGCCATTGCATCGACGTACTGATGATTAGCTTCAAGGTCCGGATAACGAGCAGAGACCTCCTTGAAAACTCGTTGCCACAGGTCGCCGCCAAAGCGCTGCACGTTAGACTTGTCAGCCATCGTTACTCGCTTACGTCCCTGGGCTCGCGCGTACTCAAAGGCGGCGACGATGATCCTTTCCACTCCGCGTCGCGTATTGAGTTCTTCCTGCGTGGCAATCTCGTGGGCAGTTCCCTTCTTCAAGAAGCCGCCGGCGCCACAGTAAGCACCTTCAGTGTTTTCACGAAAGACTACGAAGTCGATATCGCCGGCTTGTCGATCACGGAGCGGAGTAAGTCGAGAGTCTAAAAGCCTGACGGGGCGAAGATTGATATAGAGATCCAGCCCTCTCCTCATGCCGAGGAGGATGTCCTCGGCGTGTTGATTAGTTGGCACCCGAGGGTCGCCAAATGCTCCCGCCAGGATCGCGTCGAATTCATTGGTGAGCATTTCAAGCGCGCCGGCCGGCAAGGTCACGCCTTCGTTCAGAAACTTATCTGCTCCCCAATCGAAGTGTGCAAACTCGATCTCCAATTTGCGAGCAGCTCTCAGAGTATCCGCAACGCGCAGGGCTTCGGCGATTACTTCCGGTCCGATGCCGTCCCCTGGAATGACTGCGATTCTTTTCATACGACCCTTCTCTGAGAAAGTCCGGTTCGGGCGACTTTCGTTTTGACTACTGAGTACGAGTACGAGTACGAGTGCTGAGTACTGAATTTTAAAAGCGCTTCGAGTTTGGCTTATACCTTCTGATCTCCCAGGACGTTCGCATTCATTTGCAGTAATATTCGGACCTAAAAGCTCAGAACTCAGCACTCATTCTTTACTGCCTTTGCCAAGAATTTTTTCCTCGATACGAGGCAAACTCGCCAGCACTACGTCGGCCACAATCTTCATACTTCTGGCCGAAATCTTGTCGAGCGTATCCGTCGGCTTATGCCAATGAGGGTAGCTGTTCAACTGAATGATATCTACAGCATCGACACCTGCCTTCAGAAACGGCTCATGATCGTCGCCGCCGACACCTTCCTCCCTATCAACGAAGATCGAACCATGTCCGAGTTCTTTCCCCGCCATCCAAATAATGTCCTGCAACCAACGGGTGCTCATGTCATCACGCCCTAACTCAAGCTTCTTGTACCCCATTAGATCGAGCAGAATCATCCCGCGGATGCGCGTCAACTCGCCTCTCTCGCTTAGTTTCGAAACATAATGACGGCTGCCGTAAGTATTGTCGGGTGCTTCGGGCGTCCCACAGTCGTCCCAATTTTCACAAAACGCCTCTTCTCCATCAAAGAAAACCAGCCAATAGGTCAACGGTGGTTGCGGTTTAGAGCCGAGCACGCGTCCGATTTCCAGTAAGGTGCCAACGGACGAGGCCGGATCATTTGCCCCGACAAACTGCATGTCCTTATAAAGCTTCGTCTCGTAGTGGCTCGCAATGATGATCACCTCGCGCGACTCACCGGGAACTTCAGCAGTTAGGTTCACCATCTTTTTCTCGCCGACCGGCGTTGCGGCATTGAACTCTTCAGTATTCACTGAAAGGCCAAAACTCTTTAATTGGCTGACCATGTATTCGCGAGTCTTCGCGAGTTCTTCGGAGCCGGACGGACGTGGCCCAATCTCAACTTGCTTTCGCGTGTGTTGCATCGCTCGCTCGCCATTGAAGGTGACGACCGGGGTCGCTGTGTCGGCAGTGCGCGGCACAGGGCGACTCGACATAGTGACGCGACCTCCATCCGGCGTCTCTTTTTTCGGACAACCGGCGAGCAACAGAACTATGGTGAGCAGCCCAATGATCAACAGCCACGGCTTAATGCTTCGTTGTTTCCGCGCCATTTTCTGAGTCTTGTTCATCTTTCTGCATTCACTTAGGTAGGCACTCATTAACGCATATCGTTAAGAACGATGGCTTTTCTGGGGGCATTCGGAAGTTACACTCAAAGCAACGTAAAGGCAAAAACGAAGAGACAAGAGAGGATGGCCGCTCTTGTCTCGTTCCAGAAGGCTTTGGGTCAGTGGCAGTAGCGGAGTGGTCAGTTGCCGCCAGCGCTTAGCATTTCTTTTTTCGTGCGGCGGCAATCCGAGCAAATACCAATGATTCTCAGCAGGTGTTGAGTGACTTCGAACTTATGCTTCGCCGCCATCGCATCCTGGATCGCCTCGAGCTCAGCTGAAAAGAATTCGATTATCTTGCCGCACTCCGAACAGATCATATGATCGTGATGTTGATGTTTGTAGTTATGTTCGTAGTGCGTCACGCCATCGCCGAAACGTACTTCGCGGGCCAGGCCGGCTTCGCTCAATAGCTTCAGGGTACGATAGACGGTCGTCTGGCCAACGGTCGGGTCTTTCCGTTTTACGAGTCGATAAAGATCCTCGCTGGAGAGATGGTCTTCAGTTCGCAAAAAGACGTCGAGGATCAATTCGCGTTGTGCGGTGCGCTTGAGCCCTTTTTTCTGGATGTGTTCCAGAAAGACTTCCTGCTCTTCGCTTTGAGATTCTGGGCGTGTCATTGCGATGGCCGGAATCTTAGCACGGCTGAGAGGTGACGGGAGACAGGCGACAGGCGACAGGCGACAGACCGCAGGGCGCCAGACGACAGGTGACAGGCGACAGAGGTGATCGACCAAGGTGTCGGCGTCTGAGTTCGGCTAGTCGCGAACTACTCGCGTCCTCTCAGTCTCTTACCTGTCACTTGTCACCTGTCACCTGTCACCTGCCACCTGCCACCTGTCAGGTTCTGGTCACCCTTAACCGTTTCTAACTTTCTTTTATAGGAACTGCTAATTATGTTTGCGGCAACGACTGGTGGTCATCATGCCGGAGTGGATATCGGAGCGAACGCTGTATATTCAATCCCAACGCTAACACACCTCTGTGCGTACGGTTGCGGAAGTAAGTGGTCACGTGGCTGAAGATTACAGATTGGAAATTGCTCTCGACGGTAGGACGATTTTTCTGTTACCCGACTCGACCACGCTGGTCAGCGCGTGCGGGTAATCCGCGGTTCTGGGAGGGTGGAGTTGCTGGGCCAGATCCACCCCTAAAGGTTCGTCACGGCCTCGCCGCGCTTGGCATTGCTATCCCGAGCCTGACGCGTCAAACGAACAGCCTTCACCCAGTATTCCTTAGCCCAGCCGCGATCCCGTTGATAGTTGCGGCAAGAGCGTAGTTCAGACTGTCGTTATCCTCACCTCGACGTTTCCGACGCAGCAACTCAACCTGAATCAAACTCAACGGATCGACGTACGGATTCCGCAATCGAATCGAACGAGCTAACACCGGGTTCTTCTGAAGTAACGTTGTCTGTCCAGTCAAACGTAGCACCACCGCTTTGGTCCGCTCAAACTCCTCGAAAAGCATGCCGAACACTCGCTCCCTCATCACCGCATCAGAAACCAGCCCTGCATACAAACGCGCAATCGACAGGTCAGCTTTCGCCAATCCCAACTCAACGTTCGCGATCAGTTCAGTGAAGAGTGGAAACTGCCCTATCAGTTTTTCCAGCAACTGCGCGTTGTTTGAACTCTTTTCGGAGAAGCGATTCAAAGCAAAGCCGACTCCAAACCATGCCGGCACAACATGACGACTCTGCATCCAACCAAACACCCAGGGAATTGCGCGGAGATCACCGAGATCACGTCCGGCACGTCGTCGCGTGGGCCGGGAACCGATTCTCATATGTTCCAATTCCTTGACCGGAGTTGCCTCCTCGAAGTAGGTCAGTATTGCTTCGTTCTTGGCAATCTTTTCTCGATAGAACTCAAAAGCGTCGTGAGACATTTTCTCCATGGCCGCTTCGCTCTCCTGGTCTAAATCTTCGACACTACCCGGGCGAGACAGCGCTTCCAGCGACGCTGCAATCATCAACTCGAGGTTTCTTTCCGCGAGTACCCGATCGGAGTACTTCCAATTCATCACTTCGCCTTGTTCAGTGATCTTTATCTGACCGGTGAAGGCGCCCTGCGGTTGCGCAATTATCGCGTGATGGGTTGGTCCACCACCGCGCCCCACCGTTCCACCTCGTCCATGAAACAACGTGAGGTTTACGTTGCATTCGGTAGCGACTCGATGCAGCGCGCGATGGGCCCTGAATATCTCCCAAGTGCTGGTGAGCATCCCGCCATCCTTGTTTGAATCGGAGTACCCAAGCATCACCTCCTGCCGTCGCTCCCACGAATCGAGCAAACGAGCGTATTCGGAGCTGGTCCACAGGTTTCGGCAAACCGCCGGGCAGTTGCGCAAATCGTCAATCGATTCAAAGAGCGGCACAGGCATCACGCCCGGATTAGATTTGTTTGTGGCCGCGACCTGTACACCGCTTAACTCCGCCAGCGACACCCACGTCGTGATGTCCGAGGCCAACTGTGTTCCGCTAACAACATAACTACGAATTGCTTCGGGTGAATACTCGCGCTTTAAGTTACCGACCATCCTCAGTGAATCAAGCAAATTCACGGTTTCTTTCGACGGCGCGGGCGGAAGAGTTCCCTTGTTGGCTGCGACAGCGTTTGAAAGCTCAAGCAATGCACGTTTGTGAACGCTCCCATGCTCTCTAACGTCCAGCGTGTGTAAATGGAAGCCGAAAGTATCTACCTGGCGCAGCAGAGGATCGAACAAAAACCTCGCGACACGTTCCCCGCCGTTTGCAGAGAGACTTTGACGCGCCACGCTCAGATCCTCGCGGAACTCAGCGCTGTTCTGGTAGGCATTCGTGTTGTCAGGCTCGTCTCGCGCCAGGACCAGACGGGCCAACACATAATCCAGAAAACGCCGATAGACTTCTTGTGACGGATGTCGTTCCGGATTGAGCTCAGGCGCCGAAACAGTCGCCGCATAAGAGTTGAGTGCTGCTTCGAGTGGTGTTGAGACTGGAACCTGATGCGTCGAAGGACTGAGTTGCCAAATCAAATCGTTCACTCGCTCGATGTAGTAGCCAAGAATCGTTTCGCGAGCTATCTGCAACGCATCTCGCGTGCACTCGGGCGTAACCAAAGGATTACCATCTCGGTCGCCGCCAATCCACGAACCAAACCGCAACACTCGAGGCAACGCGTTCGGCGGTAACTCTTCACCATAGGTTTCACGGAAATCGTCGGCCAACTCGTCATACAACGCCGGCAAGGTCTTAAACAAAACACTTGGATAGTAATCGAGCCCCATCCTGATTTCGTCGCGAACTGTCGGCTGACGGCGCCGTACTTCATCGGTCTGCCAGAGTGCCGTTATCTCCGCAATAATCGCCTGCTCGTGTCTTTCTGACTCTCTCTCAGTCAGTGGCAGACGATCTAATTGTTCGAGTTCGGAGGCAATACGTTGTCGCTTGAATAACACGGTGCGTCTTGCAACTTCGGTGGGATGAGCAGTGAATACAAGTATGACTTCGATTTTCTTCAGCCACTCAAGTGCTTGCTGTTGGGTGATGCTGTCATCACGCATCCGACGCAGAGTTCCCAAAAATGAGCCTGGTTGGGCCAGCAACTCGGTCGACGTCTGGGCAGCGCGGCGACGACGTTTGCGATGATTGGTTTCAGCGAGGTTTGTCAGTTCGAAATAAATCGCGAACGCTTTCGCCATCTGATGCGCTTGGGTAACATTCAAACGACTGATAATTTTCTCCGCCCTTTCGATCAAGCGTCGCTCGTTCTCAAGGTCGTGTCCGGGTTGCGCGCACAACTCTCGATGCTCAATCAACAACAGGCGCAACTCTTCGACCGCTGAAAACAATTTGTCGCCAACCTGCTCCTTGAGTACTTCGCCAAGCAGACGGCCAAGCGAACGCACATCGCGGCGCAAGGGAGCTTCCTTCAGATCGCTATCTTGACTGGTGAGTTCCGCGAGCCGTGCTGCTTGATCCTGTACATTCCAGAGCCGAGACATACATGTATGCATACCACGCGATGCGGAGGCTGTCACGTGTTTGGGGCTTTGAGCTATGTGATTTGTATCGTAAGCAAAAAGACGCGAAGGTGAGTTGTAGGTATGCGCACGAGTCCGATGTATAGCATTAACAGTTGGGACGTCCTCCTCATAGTCAACATGGCCCAACCTACCAGTAACAAATTCTTAATCTGCCCCATGTGTATCGAAACGGGAAGCGGAATCCCAACCGCTTCCCTTTCACATTAACCACTTTTTGATCAGGTTCATGAATTTCGTGAGATTCCATCCGCACGAACCCAAGTTGCTGCAAGGGATTCATTATAGATGCGGATTGATTAAGAATCTCACCCGCGTCCAACGTCATAAACACGCTGGCGGAGTTTCAGAATAGCCTCCGAGGATCTATCCACAGATTCCGCCGATTCCGCCCCTTAGTTTTCGACGCGCTTTCCGAAGTGCCAATCGCGTCTGTGATGTGGTCAGTACTGAACGAGGTATCGTCGGGTCAACGCCCGCGATTACGGTCTGCCCAATCCGAAACTGTCACGCAACGCCGCTGCGTTTCGGTACTGATGACTTCATTTTCAGCAGGCGAGGCGGATTTTCGCGTTCCGATCCAACTTTGCGAGGAACCCGGTCGGACCGCATGTGACTTAATGATCTCATGCGGAATCCGAACTGGGTTCGTTCTTCTTCTCGCTTCACTTCGCGTCTACAGCCTGCACCCATCTCAACTATCGTTTGATTCGCTTACCAGATGAGGTGAACACGGACGGCACCGTCGAAATTGCATAGAATTCCTCTCCCCCATCCACCACAACAATGTCGAAGTTGAGCTGGAATGGTGGAACCGGGATGAGTATGCTCATTGTCCCTTTGCAGTTGCTTTCGACGCTGTAAGTCCCAGTGGTATTTCCAGTGAAGACATTACCATTAAGACTGTTCGTAGCATCATTGGTCAGAGTTCCGGCGGGGTCAAAGCTAATGAGGCTTAGCGTGGCGAAAGGCACCATAGGGGCTGGTGGCGGACCGCCGGGAACAACTCCGTCGCCTTTGTGTGCGAACTTTCCAGCCAGTGTGGAATTGCTGCAGCGGCGGCCATCAGAAGATGCGACATTTGCCGAGGTCTCGACCTGAGCTAGTGCGGGGTCAACTGGGCCGAATCGATTCTCGAAGCTGGACAGCCCCGGAATCAGCAATCCAATTATTCCCAATCCGAGGGCGATTCGCACAATGTTCATTCTCGATAGCGTGATTGCGGTGATGCTAAACATGTTTTTCTCCTTCTGCTTAAGTACGTCGGTTAGAGTTAGGTACCTTTGGTCGTGGAAGCCACGAGGGGCGGACTATAATCACGGACGAGTTTCGGGTCATGACCAAACGCTGACCGAACCCTGACTTATTGCTTGCGGCGATTGTGCCCATGAAAAACCCACCCCAAACCAGTCCTGCATATCAGTTCGACGATATCTCGATTGATTGCGACAATTTCCAGGTCCGCAAGCGAGGGGAGCTGGTAGCTCTTACACCGCGCGCGTTTGACGTCCTCACCTACCTGATCGAGAAGCGCGCGCGAGTGGTGGAGAAGCAGGAGTTGTTCGAGCAGGTTTGGAAAGAAACCTTTGTCACGGACAATGCGCTAACGCGGACAGTCAAGGAGATCCGGCGCAATTTAGGAGATAATGCTGGGGCGCCACGATACATCGAAACCATTCACAAACGCGGTTACCGTTTCATTGGGGACTTGAAAGATTCTCACGAAGTAGCCGAAGCTAAGGGGATCGGTCTTGAACCCAGAGAGAAGCCCGTTTCCTTGCCACCACCTTCAAGTCGTTCAGTTGAGATTTGGCGATACAGGATGGTAATCGGCCTCACGGCTGGGGCGCTACTCGCTGTCGCGGCAATCATCTATTTCAGCACTAGGCATGAGAAGCAAATACGCTCTTTGGCGGTTTTGCCATTGGAGAACGCAAGCACCGACCCGAACGCGGAGTATCTGAGCGACGGCATCGCAGAGAGCCTGATTAACAGGTTGTCGCAATTGCCACAACTGAAGGTAATGCCACGCACAACCGCCTTTCGCTACAAGCGTCAGCCAATCGAACCGCAACGCGTGGGGCGCGAACTGGGAGTTGATGCCGTGCTGACGGGCAAGGTCATTCAGCAAGGGGACGATCTCACTATCCAGGCGGAGATTACCTATACGTCGGACGGATCCCAGCTGTGGGGGCAGAGATATTACCGAAAGCTATCAGACATCTTCTCGCTGCAGGAACAGATCTCAATGGAGATCTCTGAGAAGCTTCGTTTGAGATTGACTGGTGACGAAGAGAGAATACTGACCAGGCGGTACACCGAGAACGCAACCGCCTACGAGTTGTTCCTCAAAGGACGTTATCACCTAAACAAGCTGACTCCACTGGATGTTCAGACCAGTGTTTCATACTTTCAGCAGGCGATCTCCCTCGATCCCTTGTATGCGCTCGCTTTCGTCGGGCTCGCCGACGGGCATAGAGTGCAAGCGCTCTCACTTGGTTTGCCTGCAACTGAGTATTTTCCAAAATCAAAGGCTGCAGCGCAGAGGGCGACCGAGATTGATGACCGGCTCGGCGAAGCACATGCCCTGCTCGGTTTTGCCATCCTCTTCTACGACCGAGATTGGAGTGAAGCTGAGCGCCAGTTCAAACGTGCCTTGGACCTCAACCCAAACAGTTCTGACACTCACATGGCATATGCGGGTTTACTGGTGGTGACGGGAAGGTTCAACGAAGCACTCGCGGAAACAAAGCAAGCCAGAGAAATCGACCCGCTGAATTTTCGAGCAGCCGCGCTGGAAGGACAGTTCCTGATTCTCGCCGGACAAAGCGATGAAGGGCTTGCCAAATTAACGAAGATTATTGAGCTGGAGTCGAACTTCTTCCCGGCCCACCTGTTCGCGTCTAATGGGTACATCGAGAAACAGATGTACACGGAGGCAATTGCCGCGGCGTCAAGGGCAAGAGATCTTTCCGGTGGCAGCAGCGAAGCCATAGCCACGATTGCTTACGCCCTGGCGCTGTCAGGTAAGCGCGCCGAAGCAAATGCTGCGCTCAATGAGCTGAAGAAACGTTCCGTTGAACGTTACGTTCCACCGTACGACCTCGCCATCGCTCATCACGCGTTAGCCGAACGCGACGAAACTTTCGCGATGTTGGAACGGGGGCTGGAGCAACGCGATCCAAAGATGATCTTTTTGAAATTCGACCCAAAATGGACAAGTCTGCGCGACGATCCACGCTTTAAGGAACTGCTCCGCCAGGTTGGGTTTCCGGAATGAGTGTTGAGTTCAGACACAGCATTCCGCAACGTGTAACCGTATCTATCCAGATGATCGCGATTGATGTTTGTCAGGACGGCTATGTTGATTCTTGTTTTGAACACTCCATCCAACTGAAAACTACTTAGTTCAAGCATATCGTAATCGTAACCCCTCTTCGCCACCTGCATTGCAAAACTGTTCCCGACGTTTCCCGCCAGCCCCTACGTTTAGCCCCGCCTTTTTCAGAATGCCAGAGATCAGCAGCGTGGATAGTCGCCCGTTACTGGGAGTCACTCCGAAATTGAGTTCGCAGCACGATAACTTGTTGGCATAATCGGTACAAACGGAAAAACAACTATGCGCACGGTTCGCCGGGAGCGATGCGCCGGGCCGTCGAGCGGCTGCGAGAACCGCCAGCACCGGTGGTAGAATTCCGGGCAGCGGGCTAAGAATTACATCACATTTACATCATCCGGCCATTTTGGTCGCTGACTTAACCGACAGAAAGAACGCGTAATTTTGGAACGTGAGACTTAGTCCAAAGATGCCGGGGTGGCGGAATGGCAGACGCTACGGACTTAAAATCCGTTGTCCGTAAGGGCGTGCGGGTTCGACTCCCGCCCTCGGCACCACTTCATTTACTGCGCTTTGCATCACTTTTAGAATTCTCACATCTTCCTCGGCTTGCCCGATGAGGGGAAGATGAGGGACACCTCAACTTGCCTTGCGCTCGAACTTGATCACTTCGCCCCATGGCTCGGTGAGTTTATTCACTGCGTCTTCAAGAACAGCCAGAGTAGCGCGAGCATAGACTTTCGTGACTCCGGGCTTTGCATGGCCCAAGAGATCTTGAATGTCATACTCGTGTACTCCGTTTGCGCGAAGACGCGTTGCAAAAGTTCGACGCAGATCGTGCCAGATAATTCCTCCTGGCTTTGTTTCGCCATAAACGATCTCTGCTCTCGTGCATGCTTCTTCAAAGCCCCACTTGAGAGAGTGTTCGTTTACCCCATTGTGGTTGACATCGAACACGAACCCCTCTGACGACCGACCTTGCATAGCCTCCAATAGAGCGGCGCGAACGACAGAGTTCAATGGAATCAAACGGTACTTGTTCCCCTTGCCTTCAACCACAATCAGCCAACCTGGGGGAATCTCGACATCACCACCCCTGATTGGAAAGAAGATTGGGCGAGCACCGAAATTGATGTGCTCACCTTTCAAGCGTAAGAGTTCAATCCTCTTTCTCATACCAGTCCCAAGCGAAACCTCGATCGGCAACTGAAGGAACTCTAGATCTCCCTTCAGCACGGCTCTCAGGTTCGTATGTTCATGTGGCGTCAGATATCTCTCGCGACCCTTCTCCGGCTCGTCCTTTATCCGAATACACGGATTAGAATTGAGCCGTTCTTCAGCGATGGCCCGTGAGCAGACAGCCGATAGTAGATAGACGTAGCGGTTGATTGTTGTTCCGGAGCGGGGCTTGCCTCTCGGAGTATCGCCTCGCTTCAAGAAGACCTTCAACCGTTCGCACTCTTTGGTGGTGATGTCTTGCAGCTTTAGCGTCGCAAAGAATTCTTTTAATACTTTGCCACGGGAAACTGCATCTCGATACGAGGCCGGGTGATGATCCTTGAGCCAGGGCAAGTAGTTATTCTCAAAGAAGTCGCTGAAACCTACATCCTTCACGCCGCCATAACGCCGATGATAGATGTCCTCTCTGAGTTTACTTTCCGCTCGCACTGCCTCAGCTTGAGTGCGCGCCTCGGGCACCGCCTGAATGACGCGACGCCCTTTTAGGATGAACTCGGCCGTCCACCGCGCATCCTTCCAATGCGGATGGTCTGGATTAATCTTCCTTCCTTTCCAACGTTTGTAAATCGACATAGCTGCTTTTCTCCTTTCAGAACGTAGCAGCCGTCAAAGCAACACGATTTTAGTTGTTGGCTCGTTTCGTGTCACGCGAGTTTGAATCGCCGCTTTTCGTTTTGAACTCGTCGCCTTTCAGCTTCTTCTTTTGCCCACGAGTCGACTTCCTCACGATTGAATCGCAAGAGGTCACCCATGTAAGCGTGCGGAAGCGGGAATTGATCAGGAGGTCGCCTTGACCATTTCAGAATCCCAGCGGTGGTGGGTTCACTCTTATCATTCAAGAGTTGCCAGTATTCGGCGAGTTGGGTCGCGCTCATCCACTCTCGCAGTGGTGTGACAATCTTCTCTGTCGGTTGGTACTGAATCAACGCCAGCGTTTCAGTTTGGGCTCGCTGGTAAATGCGCACCACTTGTTGAGCGAGATCCTCCTGAGTCATTTGGCTCGCTTTGCTGTCTAGATAAGTACTCATCGGTTCGAGGCCATTTCAAGCGGTGTGCCATGGCGGAGGTTCTTTGTCGAAGCATGCGTTAGCGACGAAAACAATCACATAATATGGGTTTTAGGGTTAGAGTGAGATTGGGGTGGGAGATTCACAAAAGTGAAAGTCGACTTACCTGTTGTAAAACACAACTACATCTATTCGGCTGGATATCAATTATGTAGTTGGTGCGCCGTTTCCTGAAGTATCAGATGGGTCATAAGTAAAGCTCCCCTGACGATCATCATCAACGGTGTTGCTCGTTGAATCCGAGTCGTCTGCATCAAGTTCCTTTTTGATTTCCTCTGCCAAACCATAAGCGTAGTCTTTGGCGTCTTCGTTTTGTCCGTCGAAGAGTTCGGCGATCTCACCACTGCTTTTGCCCTTATCGCTGAGACGGGGGACCACTAGGAATTCCCAGACATTCATTTTTCCGCTACGGGCTTCTACGATTGCCTCTTGGAGAAGCTCCAAGCTCACACTCTGCATCTGGAAAGTGCGCCCTCCCTGTCCGATCATTCTCAACATGAGCGTCTGGAGGGTCTGAAGCGTCTCAGAAATATCCTGCGTTGGCGGAGGCGGCTCGGGCTCTCCGCTCTGAACGGATTTCCGGCGACGCGCACCCAACGCTTCGTCTAGTAGTAACCGAACAATCGGGGCGACCTCTTGAGCGCCGGTTGCTTCCATGATTGCTTGTATTTGAGTAGCCTGATCGGCGAAGAGATTTACAGCCGTAACCTTCTTCAGAATGGCTCGCTTGCTTCCCCTCAGTCGCTTTTGCATGTTATTGACCGCCTTATATAAGTTGAATGAGCGGCCTGTTTTTTGACCAACTCATAAATCTGCAAGTAACTGACTCAACTGAACTTTTGCTCTATCCTTATCCGCCAAAGATCTTTCATTGAATTTGATAAGGGACAAAGCTATTGATTTGACGGGCTTTACAGCTGAACCACGCCTGTTTTGTAGCCTCTATCTTGTCTGCCCACTTTATTGCTCTGCCTTATTGCCTTATCTAAACCTAAAAGACGACAATCGAAGGTCAAACTTCCAGCCAGCCAAGAGTCAACGAATCTTTTTTCAGATCACCAGTAACCGACCGGCAGGCTGAAGACGACGCCAGTTGATCGATCGAAGCACACGGCGCAAAACGACGGCCAACGAAGGATGAGAAAGGCAATCTTGGAAAACCACGAGGGTGCGCGTGAGCGCGCGCAACCCGAACCGGACCCGAGCGAGGTTTTGGTCTTCATTTCCCCAAATCCCGGATACCGCAACGAGGCAAGTAACGGGGTAATAAGCGGCTGCGCGCACTCCGCTTTTGGCTCATTTGATAAAGGACAGGCGACGACCTGCACTCCGCTTTCGGGGCCATGGAGAGCACGCGCCAGAACGCATTCCGCTCCGATTCAGCAGCAATCGCGTAGCGGCCTAGTCGTATAGGTATCGAGCCAGATTGGCGTGGTATCGCCTGCGCAGACTGCCAAGCGAAAGGGTTGGTGAGGGATTCAGAGCTAGCCAGCGTCGGCGTAGGCGGGAGACCGCTTTCGACCGGAGGTGCATGAGTCGGCGGAACCAGTCCTGATTCCATTGGGCGCGAGCTTCTCGGATGTCTCTATCTAGACGGATAAGTAGCCACATCGCCTCGGCTGCCAATAGGCGCTCTCCTCTAAGAACCAGCGGTTCCGCTTGAGCCATTAAGGACGACATCGATTCGGACAACCCAAGGGCACGGTCCTGCGAGTCGCTACCAAGAGCGCACGCGGCGGACTGTTCTGATTTGGTAAAGGCGGCTGACATCGTTTCGGTAATCAAAAGTCAAAGGCCAACTGTACTTCGCTCGCATCTCGGTCCAGGCGTGAACGGGGCACAAAGACGTCTGTTGGTGTCAAAGTGAAACCAGGCTCGGTTGGTTGCGACGAACGCTCCGTAAACGCCGCTTCAACAGATTCATAAAGTGCGGGCTTATTCCTTACCGCGACAATCCAATCGTTTAGGTCAACGATGGTCGCTGGATGGATTTCTGCGACTGGCCCATTCTCAGCGGACAAGTCTTGACCGTCGCTCTGCTCATCGCTGACTATGACCGGATACCGCTCCAACAACGCGGACAGGATTTCAATACCTTTGTCCTCATCGGTCGGAACAAAGAATCTTTGTTTCCAGTCAACTTGCTCATTAAGAAGGCCAAGGCCGCGAAGCTCCGCAAACTTGTACGGATCAGCTCCGATTAGCTCAATGACTGGCTCCCGGTGAAGGAATCTCCGACAAAGCGTCAAACCGGAAACGAGATTGACTTCATCTCCTTCGTCCAGGATGCCGGTAAAGATTTCTTCCGGCTCACGCAAGTCGCGGCCAGCGCCTAAGGCTCTGACAATAGGCCCGACCTGCTCCGGTGGGATTCGAATGCCGACAATTCGCTGACCATCGTCCGTGGTCACTCGAACGACGCGAAGCCTCGCGTCCTCGTGTGTCTTGAATCTCTGCCACAGCGGAATAATCGCCCCGCCAATGATGTGAGTTTCGACTGTTTCAATTGGCGGCACTGAAGCATGCTTCTTGATCCACCAGTCGCGAGCCTTAGACGGTACTACCGGACGGTATTTCTGCTTTAACTCGTCGTCGTGAATGTATGCACTTCGGGCGGCTGCTGGTTTCCAGACCGCGAACGTGCGATAGCTGTTTCCAGTTTCGGCGTTGGTGTGAAGTCCAGACTCAATTGCGAGAATGAAGTGACCGTTCTTTCGGTGACGAAAGAAAGCTCCCGTCTTTCGCTTTCGTACTCGCTCGGCTTCGTCAAAGCTGACCGCCGCCGATGGCACGTCAATCTCTAAAGTGTAGTGCGTTGTTTGAGCCTGTGTGATTTCGTCGGTATGCACTACCCGCTGAGGCTCCGCGATCCGAATCGCGAGCGCTTTGATATCAGTTACTCCCTCGTCAAACGTGCCGTTCGCCTTCGCATATCGCACAGTCTGATCGAACAAGTCGGCGAAGTGATCAAAGAGGGCGTTCTGGTGCTCAACGTCTAAAGCCAACACGCGGTTAAGGAATCGCGGCACGTTGTAGAGATCATCTTTTCGTACTTCCTCGCATCCGTCGCGGTTACGGACAAGCAAGCCAATATCGCGCAATGTCTGACGAGGATTCGCGAGTCCAGGAACATTGCCGCTTTCTACAATACGTCGCAGCATGAGGCAAAGCGCCGCTCGGCCTTCTTCCGTTTCAAAGTTGTACTTCGCGAGGTCGCTACTGTCGGCGCTGCGGCGGTCGCCTTTGGTCAAAGCTCCCAGACTGCCAAGCCTTCGCGCTATCGTGGAGCTAAAGCGCTTTTCCCCGCCAAGCTCGGTTGAGAGTAGGACGTATTCAGGGGGCACAGCTTGATCGCTGCGATGCGTCCGGCCAAAGGTCTGCATCTGCTTATCGGCAGACCAGCCAAGTTCAAGCGTGACATGTACGCGTCGTTGTTTGTTCTCCGCACGGTTGGAAGCATGAAGCGAGATTCCCATGGCTGCCGCATCGCTGATTATGGCGAGGCGCTTCTTGCCCGTTTGAAACTGTTCCATTTCGTGAACGTTGGTGCGGTGCATGGCTACACCTTCGGGCGCTCGCTTCTTATATTCGACTCGTCCGTGTGAATCGCGAATTAACCTTCGCGTCCGTCCCGTAAGTTCAGCCACATTCCGCTCGCCAAAGTGATTCACAAGCTGGTCAAGTGGGTTCTCCGGCAACTCCAAAGCTGATAGACCGTCAATAACTTCCTGCTTCATGCGTAAGGCTTCTTTGCTTTGAACGGGATTGCCTTTGCCGTCTATAACCGGCACTTGGATTGTCTTGCCTGTGCCTGGGTCGGTAACGTCCTGATAGAGCGTGGTTGGAAATCCGCGATCGACCATAGCCGCGATCACTTCGCGCGGTGAGAAGTCTAAGTCCTCAAGCATGCCGCCGTTTGCCGTCGCCTTTGCAACTTGCTCCTTGGTGCGAGCCTCTCCGGTTCCTACCAGTGAGATCACAACTGATTTGCCTTCGCTCAACGCAGCTTCGGTTTCGGCAATGACACTTGGCACTTTGAAAGCACAGATCACTTGGCGAAAGAATCGCTGATGATCTCCCCAAAACTTATTGAGCGCGACGGCTCGCGCACGGGGCCCGCCGTTTGTAACTTGTAAGGCCGCGTCGATGTTCCGTAATACACTCTGCCAAGCCGCAGCGGCGCGGTTGTACATTTCGTGCTGCTGCGGCGTGAGCGTATGAATTCGTTCGCGATACTCAACAGCCTTGCCACTGTGAGGGCATTCGCCGAATGAGATCGAGCCTGATAAGTACATGCCAAGGGCTTTCATATCGCGGCTGACCATTTCCATTGCGCCGACTCCGCCGGATTCAATCTCTTGCATGAACTCCTGAAAGCCGCCGGGAAAACTTGTACCTATTCCCCAAAGTCCAAGCCTCGTCATATAGGCCATGTTCCGAACGTCTGTCGCTCCGGTAGCTGACGAATAGACCACGCGATAATCAGGGTTACGCTCCGGGTCTTGTACGTCTATGACCGCTTGGCCGGTGAGGGTAGGCTCTCCGTACCCGCCAGCAAGCGCGTTCTTCGCTTTGTGTGCTTCGTCAAAGATGACTACGCCATCACTGCCAAGCCAGCGTTGGATTTGGTCTATGCGTTTCTCTCCCGTTTTGGCTGCCGCGATCAGGGATGAATAGGAGCTAAAGATTACGCCGTGAGGTAGGCTGATTTCTCCGGCTGGTGGATAGTCATTGATTCGCGCTAGCGGAATGGTAGCCAGTCCTAGGTCTGTGAGATCGCGGCGGGCTGATTCGAGCAAGTCGTTGTTGACTGACAGCCAGATTGCGCGTTGTCGCTCTTGATTCCAGTTATCGGCGATGATGCCGGCCAGTACGCGGCCTTTGCCAACTCCGGTGCCGTCGCCGACAAAAAAACCTGCGCGTGATGCATCTGGTAGTCTTTGCTCGTGTCTCTGTCCGGCGTAGATAACGCGCTCAAGCTGAATGTCAGACAATCGCCCTTCGCTGACAATCTCCGTCGCGAGGTGTGGTCTATAAGTAATATCGGGCGGTGTCACAGCCGCCATAGATGCGGATTCAACGATTACGGCCGGGTGCGGTTTGCCGCCTCTTAACTTCGCTGGCACGTATGGAACAAACAGATTCCCGCTTGGTTCTTCGGGTTCGTCGTCCGGCTCATTTGTCGGTGTTGGCTCAACTAAGTGTTTGAGTGCTTCCCAGGCTTCCTCAAGCGTCGAGGCGTTGCCCCAACTGATTTGCTTTAGTTGCTCCTGCCAATTCGCTCCGGGTGTGGCTCCGGTCTTATCAATGACTAGAATCTGAACGTCCGGAGCGGCTCCGTATTTCGCATACTCTCTGCCCTCAAGTGTGAGGTTCGCGCGGATTTTGCAGAGACAAGCAATCCGTTGCCACCATTCGCTAAAGCTCGGATGGTGAAAGCTCATCGATTCGCTGACGATTGCGACCAGGCGTCCACCTTCTTTCAATCGGCGCAAAGCGCTCGCTACGTGTCGCGCTCCGTAAATTGGGTTTGTGCTTTTGACTCTGCCGCTCGTGGAACTGAAAGGCGGATTCATTAAGACGGCGGTCGGTTGAATGTCTGCGGGTAACAGATCGTCAATGAACTCTCCATCAAGCGGAAACGGATCGAAGTTGAGAACACAGCAAAGCAACGAGAATCGGCGCAAGCTTGTCTCGTTACAGATAACCTTCGCGCCAATCGCACGAGGCCAGATCGCGAGACTGCCGGTTCCGGCTGATGGCTCAAGAACTATGTCAGCGGGTTTGGAATTCACAAGCCGCGCTGCGACGTAAGCGAGTGTCGGCGGTGTCGAGAATTGCTGTAGCTCGGTCTGCTCTAACGTGCGATCAGTTTGTCGCGGTAGCCGCTGCATCAATGGACGCAAAACGGAAGCGAGCGCTTCGGTCACGTCCATCTGCATTAGCTCTGCGGCGTGTTTCTCTAATAGATAATTATTGACGGCGATTTCTACGGCGTCGTAAGCATCGCGCGGCGTGTATCTGCCTTGCGCTCTGCTGCCGCCGAATACGCGCTCAGCGGTTCGGGTTAGTTTCGGATTGTCGAACGGTTCTCCGTCCTCGATCCGTTCTTCTAACTCAGCGATCAGTTCGTGGATATTGCAGACAAGCGCGTTTGTTCTGGCCGGGGGGCTCTCGTGGCACAATCGGCCCGTAGAGGGGGAAATCACTGGCGACACTGCCTTAAGGCTGGGCCATTTCTTCGGTACGAGCCCGGAGTTCTGGTTGAATCTGCAAAGTCTGTATGAACTGCGGCTGGCCGAACAGAAAGCGGGAAAGTCAATCAAGGTTCTCCCAACACTGAAGAACCAGGCACCGGCTCATCCGTAAGTTTTGCTAGTCTCTAGCAATAGCCGTTGTACGTCGCGACGTAGTTGATAGACGTAAATACGCTTCACGGCGCGTCCGTGAGCCTCGTGACTCCTATCCATCCGACCCCGTCCGCTCGTCTCGCCCAAATAGATCCAGTTAGCGGCTTGATGGGCCGCAAAATTTCGTGTGCACATCGTTACAGAACTCGATGACGAAACTGTGCGCCGCATGAGCATGATTCCGGCTGAATCAACCGAGTCGGTGTTTGCGGGCATTGCAAGGAATGCGAGGGGCTACATCATGCCGCGTGGGGCGGCGCTGCTGTCTGTTTCAAGTTAAGAAATGCTTGTCACGATGAAATTCCCATCCGCCGCAGCAAATCTTGAAAGCGGGCGTCTGAGCGCAGATTATTCCACTTCGGATCGACCTTCAGGAAAACTATCCCCGGCGTGCGCTGCGCATAGGCTCGCTCCAGCCAGACCAATGCCTCATCGTGCTTTCCTAAGCCGTTGTATACCAGCGCGATGTCGTAAGACGAAACGTAACGATTAGCTGAGGACTTCAACAGACCTTCCAGGACTGAGCGCGCCTCGACTTCTTTGCCGGACTTTGCCAGTGCGTAACCGAGGAACGCGTCCGAGTAAGTGCTTCTGGCGCCGGAAATTTCTTTCGCCCGCCGCGCTTCACTGATTGCTTCTGAGTACATTCCTTTCTCCATGTACGCGCTCGACGTGTAGAGGTGGGCGAGGAAATAATTCGCGTCCATCTCTAAGGTCTGCTGCAACCTTGTTAGCGCCTCATCGATTCGCCCTGCGTGAATCAGGAACTGCCCTTCAAGCGCGTTGTTCCTCAGATTGAGTGGGTCGAGTTCTCTGGCGCGTTTAGCTTCGGCAAGCGCCTCTGCGTGCCGCCCCGTGTTCGAGAGCAGGTGCGCGTAAAACAAGTGAGCGTCCGCGCGATCCGGGTCGAGTTCCAAAGCCCGTTTGAACTTGGTTTCAGATGCACCCCAATCCCAGTCGTACCAGAAGATTATGAATCCAAGTTGCGAATGAGCTTCGGCGAGCGTTTCGTCAATCTCAAGTGCCTTTTGTGCAGCGGCTCGCGCTTGCGGAAAAATTTCGTTTGGGGGAAGGTTAGCGGCGAGCGACGAGACATGAGCGTCAGCGAGCCCGACGTAGGCGAGCGCGTAAGAGGGATCAGCGGCATTTGCCTGCTGGAAATAAGAAATGGCTTTTTGGGTTTCTGCGAATGTGCGTTTGAGCGCGTGGTATCGGCCTCGCAGGTAAAGCTGGTAGGCCTCAGCATTTGACGTGTACTCTTTTTTCAGTTTTTGCTCGTCTCCGGCTGACAAATGCACTCGCAACTTCTGCGAAACGTCACGCCCGATCTCGTTTTGCACTGCGACTAAGTCTGCAAGTTTACAATCGTAACGCCCGCCCCAAAGTTGATTGCCATTGCGCCCATCGACCAACGACAGGTGCAACGTCAAATCGTCGCCGCGTTGTACTACCCTCCCGATCAAGATCGCTTGCACCGATAGCTCCGCTGCGACAGTTTGCGGCTCGACCGTTTTGTCTTTGTAGCGGAAAACCGTACTGCGTGCTTTGACTGACAAATTGGAAAGCTGCGACAGGCTATTGATCAGCGTTTCAGTCACCCCATCCGAGAGATATTCAACATCAGGATTTCCGCTTTCGTTTTTAAACGGCAAGACAGCGATCGATTGGATTTGGCGGGCGAGCGCGGTGGTGAGTGAGCGATAAATGAAGAAACCGCCAATGCCTAACGCAGCGCTCAACAACGCGATGACCAACCGGGGCCACTTTGACCTCGCCTCCGAGTGACCTGGAGCATGTGCAACAGTCAGCGCTTCACCTGTACCAATCAAAGGCTTCTGCGGCAAGTCATCAGCGACGGTTTCTTCTGTCACAACGCGCGTGAGAGTTCGCTTTTCAACCACCAAAGCTTCGGGCGGCAACTCTTTCACCGAAGCGGTGAAGCGATAGCCCCGTTTGGGCACGGTCTCGATATAGCTCCGGCCGTTCTCGCCCTGGCCGAGCAGCTTTCGCAGCTCATACACGTTATTGGTTAGGTTGGACTCTTCAACGAAGGCGTCCGACCAAACGACTTTCATCAGCTCGTACTTCTCAACCAGATGGCCGCTGCGCTCGACCAGTGCGACCAGCGTCTCGAAGGCCTTCGGTGTCAGGGGCACGGGCTCGCTGTCACGCAAGAGGAGCCGCTCCGCCGCGTCCAAACGGTACGGGCCGAATTCATATAAATGTTGCGGGCGCGTGGACATAACGCTTGGAGAATTTTCCGAGAATTTTCCGAGATATCTCTCAGGACTTTCCCGCTGCGCCTCAATTACCGTCTGCCGCCATGGCGAGAATTTGATGTCCGGCGCGAAAGAAGGGCACAGCGAGTTTGCTAATTCTAGCCCTCGCCTATCTGGCTGGCAATTACGGCGACACGAGATGAGCGAAAAGAAGCGAACCACCGTGACGACCATTGAGACACATGAAGTTTGGATTATCCGGAAGGCGGTGCCGGAACCTGCGGATGAGGCAGGGACGCTCATACCGACTGAGATAACGCCATCGCCGGCCATTTCATCTTCGAGCGAACTCAACAACCGTTCAGAAACTAATGAGGAGGAAGAACCATGAGGAAAATTAGACTAACGTTGATAGCTTTCAGCCTTTTCGGGCTTGCGGCAATTGCCGCTCCCCGAATCAATTCAAGCGTCACCGGCAATGCTGCAGCCCCAGTCGCTATTACTGAGCAACCGGGAATACTTTCCGCCTGGGGCGCCGACTCGGCGCACCAGCTCACAGACGCGCCGACTGGTGAATTCAGAGCAATCGCGAAGGGCGGCGCGTTTCAGGGCCTCGCCATCCGATCCGATGGAACACTCGTGCTTTGGGGCGGCTTCAACGACCCAGGGGCCGTTCCCCCTGTTCCTGCCGCGATCGCGGAGGATGAATTCCTTTCCGTGGCCATTGGTCGCTCTCACGCGCTGGCACTCCGTCCCTACGGTAGCGTAGTGGGCTGGGGTGATAATAGTGCGGGTCAACTGAATGCGCCTACTAACGTCCGTTTCGACACCATTACCGCGGGCAACAGCCACAGCCTCGGCCTGGCTGAGGATGGAACACTTTACGGGTGGGGCTTCAACGCCTTTGGACAAACCAACGTTCCGGCTGGACGGTTCACCGCAATCGCGGCCCGGATCCATTACAGCCTCGCACTTCGCGATGACGGCACCTTGTTCGGTTGGGGTTCCAACGCCGCGGGAATCTTTAATACCTGGACGCCCGATGGTCAGGGGCATTTCTATGTCGCCGACAAGAAGTACAAAGGGATCGCGGCGGGCAACTTTCACGCCCTGGCGATCAATGTGAACAAGACCGTCGAGGCCTGGGGTAGCAACGCAAACGGACAATTGAACGTTCCGGCGGGTGTGCGCTTCAAAGACGTCGCCGGCGGATTCGGATACAGCCTGGGTTTAGATGTAAGCGGACGTCTGATCGCGTGGGGCGATAACAGCATGGGTCAACTCAACGTGCCGTCCGGCAAGTTCGACGCCATATCCGCTGTCGCGTTTCACGCCGAAGCAATAGCGCACTGAGTTGAGGCTTTCGTAATGAGCTGCAATTACAGGCGCAACCATGGCCAGCTTTCTCACAAAGGCGTCGCTGAGAGCGCGTGACTAAGAGGTGCAA
>JBGTOA010000003.1:0-303889 GCA_041742785.1 Pyrinomonadaceae bacterium
CAGTCCTACAACAGCCAGCAGGTGAATGTGATTTCGCAGCTCGCGCAGAGTTTCGCGCTTTGCGATCACTGGTATGCGTCGGCGCCGTGTCAGACGTGGCCCAATCGCGGCTTCGTTCACACTGGCTCGTCGGATGGACACATCAACAACGACGACTCCGAGCCTTACGACATTCAGACGATCTTCAACGTGATGCAGGACCAGGGAATTTCGTGGGGCGTCTATCACGATACGTTCTACACGCCCTCGCTCACTCATCTGCAGTTTGCGAAACTCTGGTTGCATCTGGAGCACTTCCATCACTTCTCGACCTTCAAATCGCTATGCAGCGCTCCAGCGAACGCGCCGGCCAACAAGAAGATTCCGTCGTACTCTTTTCTCGAGCCGCGTTTTATGACTGAGTTGGTGGGAATAAAGATTCACCATCCGGAGGACTATCACCCACCACACAACGTCTGCTTGGCAGAGCAGTATTTGGCGGATGTTTACAATGCTGTAAGGCAAAGTCCGTATCGCGACAAGATTTTGCTCGTGATCACCTTCGACGAACACGGTGGTTGTTACGATCACTATCCACCGCAAGCAGGTTCGGTGGCGCCGGTTCCCGGATCAGTTTCGCGTTACGGCAACTTCAAGTTTGATCGCTTCGGCGTTCGCGTGCCAACGATTCTGGTGTCGTCTTACGTGCAACCGGGAACTGTGTTTCGAGTGCCGCCGGTGAATCCGCCTTACACGCCGAAGACAACTCCTTACGATCACACTTCGATTCTTGCGACGCTGCGTGATTGGAAGAAGATGGCGAGCAATCCGAAAGGTAAGTTCCTTCCCAGCCCACGCATCGCAAACGCCCCCACGCTTTATCCAATCCTGACGCTCGCTGATACGAACAAGAACACCAACTGGCCCTCGATCATCTCGACCTGCATCGTCGGCAGCACGGACGATGAATTACTCGCTCAACCCGTAAACGACTTACAAATGAGCATCCTCATCGCCGTTGCGAGAATGCGTAACCAGCAACAGCAAGTGAGTCAGCCAATGATTGCGTTGATGAAAGAACGAATAAAAACCCAACGCGACGCCATCGACTTCATGGGACCCGAAAGATTATTTATGCCCGCGGAACTGATCTAGTCGATTAACGATCAATAGCAAAATGAAGGGAGGGTCGTTCTGAGAATCACCAATCACGCTCCGATCAATCTCGCAAAGCACCAATAACTTTCACCGTTTCCAGCGAGTCCGTAACATCGTGGACGCGGACGAGGGAAGCGCCTTTAAGGATGGCGATGGCGACAGAAGCCATGGTGCCGTGGATGCGATCTTCTGGTGGAGCGGGGTTGCCGTCGGCGTCGGCGAGGATGCGGCCGATGAAGGATTTCCGAGAGGTTCCAATCAGAACAGGGAAGTCGGGGAAGGCCGCGATGAGTTGGTCCAGTTTCGCGATCAACTCAATGTTTTGTTCCTGACTCTTGCCAAAGCCGATGCCGGGATCAATGACGATGGATTCGCGCGCAACACCGCGGCGTTCGGCCATTGCGATGCTCGCTCGCAAGCTGCGCGTTACTTCTTCCATGATGTCTGCAACTGGCGGTAAACGATGCATCGTCGCCGGCGTTCCGCGTGAATGCATCAACACCAACCCCGCGCCAAACTTTGCTGCTTCGTCGGCGACGTGAAAATCAAAACGCAGTGCAGAGATGTCGTTAACGATTGCCGCGCCGGCGTTGAGTGCCGCGCGTGCGACGAGGGCTTTGGTTGTGTCGATGGAGATTGGAGTATCGAAGCGTTTGGCGAGTTCCGCGATGACGGGAACGACTCGCGCGATCTCTTCCTCGGGTGGGACCACTCCGGCGCCGGGGCGAGTTGATTCGCCGCCCACGTCGATGATGTCGGCGCCTTCCGAGATCATCTGTTCGGCGTGTCTGAGAGCGGCGTCAACGGAAAGGAACTGGTTGCCGTCGCTGAAACTGTCGGGAGTGACGTTGAGGATCCCCATCACCAGCGTCCGGCGGCCGATTTGGAGCACTCGACCGGCAATTTTCCATTCGTGATTAGGCATGCGACAAAGCTAACACAGGTCTTCAGGCAAGGTCAGAACCGCAACGCGGTTCCGTAACAGATCCCAGGGTTGCCGTTTCGGCTACCCTTGGAACAAGTCCAATGAGCAACCTACCCAGAATGGGTTGCGGCGTGCATGGCCGAGGTGATGTTAGATCAGGCCTGACTCTCACCCAGATTAGCCGCAACCCGTTCCCGGGTAGGATTCTTTAAGGCGAATAACCCAAGGTAGCGCCAAAGCGCGCAACCTTGGGCTGGAGGACGAAGCTCCTCCGGAGCATAAGACGAAGGAGCTTTCGCCACGAATAAACCAGTTCGCTGCCGTTTGCGGTTCTGATTGGTTGAATGTGGCAAACGGATGAATCTGTGGATAGTTCCTCGCAAACGAAAAGGGAAATGGGCTTTTCACCCATTCCCCTTTAAGTTTTGTGGTGTCCCAGGATGAACCCGGTCGCTGCCGCTTGGTTCTGATTACGCCGGGGCGGGATTGCCTCCGGTTATCGGCGGCAGGATCGGCTTGAGCGGTTTCGGCTCTTTCAACTGCGGGCGATCCTCATCGTTCCCAATATCTGGAACCGGCTGCTGATCGTCCAACGGAAGTCCAGCAACAATCCGCCGAATCTCCACGCCATCGAGCGACTCTCGCTCAAGCAAGCATTCCGCTAACCGAATCATCGTGTCGCGATTCTCTTCGATGATGGCCTTAGCGCGATCATATTGAGAAGTGACGATCTTCTTCACTTGCTCGTCGATTCTGATCGCCGTCTCTTCAGAAAAGTCGCGATGCTGAGCTATCTCACGGCCGAGGAATATTTGCTCTTCCTTCTTGCCGAAAGTCAGCGGGCCCATCTCCGACATACCGTACTCGCAGACCATCGCGCGCGCCAGTTCAGTCGCTCGTTCGATGTCGTTCGAAGCGCCAGTCGTGATGCTGCCGAGGAACGCGTCTTCAGCGATACGTCCGCCCATCAAAATCGCAATCTGGCCCAGCAGATATTCTTCGCTGTAGTTGTGACGATCGCCTTCCGGCAATTGCTGCGTCACACCAAGAGCCATGCCGCGCGGAATGATGGTGACCTTGTGCACCGGATCAGCGTTTGGCACTTTCAAACCAACCAGCGTGTGGCCGGCTTCGTGATAAGCGGTAACGCGTTTCTCCTCGTTCGAGATGACCATGCTCTTGCGCTCCGCGCCCATGAGCACTTTGTCTTTCGCGAGTTCAAAATCACCCATCGCCACCAGCTTCTTGTTGTAACGAGCTGCATTCAACGCCGCTTCGTTTACAAGGTTCGCGAGGTCTGCGCCAGTGAATCCCGGTGTGCCGCGAGCGATCACGCTGATATCAACGTCTTCGCCGAGCGGAATCTTGCGAGTGTGAACTTTCAAGATGCCTTCGCGGCCACGCACGTCTGGACGAGATACGACAACGCGGCGATCGAATCTACCGGGTCGGAGTAACGCCGGATCAAGCACGTCGGGCCGGTTGGTCGACGCGATCAGGATCACGCCGTCATTGGATTCGAAACCATCCATCTCAACCAGCAACTGGTTAAGAGTCTGTTCGCGCTCGTCGTGTCCACCACCGAGGCCTGCGCCGCGATGACGTCCCACCGCATCGATCTCATCGATGAAGATAATGCACGGAGCATTCTTCTTTCCCTGCTCGAAAAGGTCGCGTACGCGCGAGGCGCCCACGCCCACAAACATCTCGACGAAGTCAGAACCTGAAATCGAGAAGAAGGGAACGTTTGCTTCGCCGGCGATAGCACGAGCCAGCAAGGTTTTGCCGGTTCCCGGAGGTCCCATCATCAGGACGCCTTTGGGAATACGACCGCCGAGTTTTTGAAACTTCTGCGGCTCTTTCAGAAACTCAATAATCTCCTGCAGCTCTTCCTTCGCTTCTTCAACGCCGGCAACGTCCTTGAACGTCACTCGCTTCTGTTGATTGTTGAGCAGTTTTGCGCGCGACTTGCCGAACGACAGGGCCTTGTTTCCGCCCGACTGCATTTGCCGGAGCATGAAAACCCAGATACCGATAATGAACAGCAACGGTGCCCAGGTGATCAGCATCGGCCAGATGTAGCTGCTGCTACCCGATTCGTCTTCGACTTTCGGGACGCGCGGCTGGCCGTTGACCTGCTCGTAACCCTTCTTCAGCAGGTCGTTTTTCGCGTTTTCGTTGGTGAGCTGTACGCGAAACTCCTGATTGCTCTTGTCCAGAGCAATAGTCTCGTTTTGTTTGATGGTGAGCTGTTTCACATCCGAAGCTTCCATCTTTTGATAGAGCGCTGCGAGATCAATCGCCTGTGAATTCCGACCGGTGGGATTCACGACGAGTTTGTAGAGCAGTAGCGCTCCCGCAACGATTAGTAACCAGAAAATTATTTGTCTAGCTGTAGAACTCAATGTCATTAACGCCTCCGCGATGGATCATAACTCAAGTCGGCTTGCTTTGTCGCTTCAACACTCAGGCTGTCACTCGGTCTCTCATTAACAGCGCCGACCACAATTCACAACCCCAAAAGTTCGAGCGCTTTGATGCTGCGGTGAATCATCCGGTTGCGCCCCACAGCCGCGAGCTTTCCGACTTGCCCAGGCAAAAAGCGAAAACCGCCGTCTTGGTTGAGCGGCGGTAGCACGGGAACGATTCTAGGGTTTGCGGGTGGCTTTTTCAACCCCTTTGACTGTCAAGTACAGCCAGCCACGTTTTCTCGTAATTGTAATGCCGCCGGGCAGTTCGGCTGAGCGGCCACGATTCCCGTCGACGAGGTTCTCGACCGCGCACAAGTGCACCATCTCGAGCCGGCGCAGGTGTCCAACTTCTCTCGCGATCCAAAGGCGCAGCGCTCGCCGGCGAATTGCCGGCGGAGCTTCCGCGAGGACACCCACATTAATCGGGAGTTGAGCGCCGGCGGGCGCCTTTTCGCTCGCACGTTTCAGCAGTTGGTCGGCTAGTCCTGAAAGCGCGGCGGCGTCCTCGCGCAAGAGCGTTGCCGTCCGAGCCAGCGCGTCGACGATGCGATTATTAAAGGATTGCATCAGCGGCAAAAGCCGTTTTCGGATCTTCACTCGCGTGAAACCCTCGTCATCATTCATCTCGTCCACGCGAAAGCGAATCCGGCGGGCGCGACAGTATTGTTCAGTGTCAGAGCGACGCGCCCAGGAAATCATTGGCCGAGCGACCGAAACAGTTGAACCTTCCTGTAGCGGCCGAACAGCCTCGGTCCCACTGAGACCTTCTGCCGCGCTTCCGCGCATGAGTCGCATCAGGATTGTTTCGGCCTGATCGTCAAGCGTATGAGCCGTCAACACCAGTAGCGCACCTTCCGCGGTCGCAGACTTTTTGAAGAACTCGTACCTGGCTCGCCGGGCAGCCTGCTCCAAATTATCTGCCGTCTCCCGAGCGCGTTTCTTGATGTTCGCGGACGAGATCACTGCTCGATAGCCTAACTTCGCCGAAAGCTGCGACACCCACTCCGCATCTTCTTTGCTCGCTTTACGCAGGTTATGATCTAAGTGAATCACAACAGGAGTTATGCTCAGCTTTTTCGCTTCAATCAATTCATTGAGCGCCAGCAGCAGCGCGGTGGAATCTGCGCCGCCAGATACCGCGACCAGAACTGGCGCGCCGGTACTAAGCAGACCAAGCTTTCGCAATTCGGCGGCAAGGCGAGAGCTGAATTCTGTCAGGGCCTGGCGCGGTGAATTCCTGGTGGTAGAACGGGATTTGTTCATGTGATTCTGGCGTCAGCGATGTGGCCGAGAGGCTACTCAAGGAGTTCAAGAATCGCAACCTGCCAAAGCTGCTCTGCCGCCTTCCTTGCGGAACGCCTGCGGCTTTCCGATCCGCTTTTTCCGATCCGCTTTTTCCGATTCAAGAGGCTATCCTCTGGAACCGATTCCAAGGCGCAGCCTCGGACAAATAAGAGTCTCTCGGTAAGCCTAAAGGCTTACCGCAACGAAGGAGGCAAGCCACAAGAGATCAGCTTGGCGCGAGTCAAAACACCTGCATTCTTCAGAACGTCTATTGAGTAAACTACTGATCCCACCCAACTGCCACAAAAAATTGAGAGCCGGGGACACTGGGACGCGGAGACGCGGGGACACGGCGACGATTGGGAATCTCAAGGTCGGAAAATGTGGTTTACCCCCGCTGGTGGCCCGAGTCTCCGCGTCTCGCGCGTCTCAATAGTGCTCCTCACTCCTGCTGTGGTACGTTTACAGGCATCCAATTGGACGGCAAAACGCTCTAACGCTTTCTCCTGAAAATCGATTCTCTCGAGGCTAATAATGAATATCCGAAAACTCTTGTGTGCGTTGATACTGACTGCGTTCAGCATTCAAGCGCTGCCGCTGACCGCCCTTGCCGATGAAGGCATGTGGACGTTCAACAACGTTCCCCGGGCTGAGATCAAACGTAAGTACGGTTTCGACGTCACCGATGAGTGGCTCAAGAAACTCCAGCTCGCTTCCGTTCGCTTCAACAACGGTGGCTCTGGCTCTTTCGTTTCGCCCGACGGATTAGTGCTGACCAACTACCACATCGTTGAAGACATCGTTAACCAGGTCAGCACGCCTGAGAAGGATCTGGCGAAGGCAGGCTTTGTTGCCCGCACGCGCGGCGAAGAGATCAAGGCTCCCAGCCTCGAACTCAACGTTCTCAACAGCATTGAAGACGTCACCCCGCGTGTAACCGGCGCCGTGAAAGCAGGCATGTCCGATGCCGAGGCGTTTGCAGCACGCCGAGCGGAACTCGCCGCGATTGAGGGCGAGTCAACCAAGAGTACCGGGTTGCGTTCCGACGTCGTGACGCTTTACCAGGGCGGTCAATACAGTCTCTATCGCTATAAAAAGTATACGGACGTGCGCCTCGTGTTTGTGCCTGAGTTTCAGGCGGCGTTCTTTGGCGGCGATCCTGACAACTTCAACTTTCCTCGTTTCAACATCGACATGGCACTCGTTCGCGCATACGAGAACGACAAGCCCGTGAAACCAGAAGGCTATCTCAGGTGGTCGACTGCGGGAACCAGGGAAGGCGACCTCGTGTTTGTGACCGGACATCCCGGTTCGACTGCTCGTTTGAACACGGTGGCCCATCTCGAAGAAATGCGAGAGACCTCGATTCCGATCATCATTCGTTTGCTCGAACGACGCGAAGCGATGTTGAAAAGGTATATGACGATGGGCGAGGAACAGCAGCGTCAGGCGCAGAATGAGTTGAACAGCGCCCAGAATAGTTTGAAGGTCTATCGCGGTCAGCTTGCCGGACTCAAAGACAAAACGCTGATGGACCGCAAGATGAAACAGGAGGAGGCGCTTCGAAAATCGATTGCCGCGAGTCCGGAACGACAAAAGATGTACGGCGAAGCCTGGGACGCGATTGCCAAGGCTCATCAGGGATTGCCCACCTACATCCGCGACCGCAGGATTTTTGATCAGGCTAGCGGCTTCAATAGCTCACTGTTCGGCTTTGCCAGGTCCCTGGTCAGGTTGGCCGAGGAGAATGCCAAGCCCAATGCTGAACGATTGCCAGAGTTCACAGATGCTCGGCGTCCTTCATTGGAGCTTGCTCTTTATTCGCCGGCGCCGATTCATGAGGACTTTGAGAAGTTGAAGTTGACTGACTCTTTGGAATTCATGGTCGAACTGCTCGGAGCAGACAACGAGCTGGTCAAGCAGGTCCTGAACGGCAAAACGCCGGAAGCCCGGGCGAGTGAGTTGATCAGCGGCAGCAAGCTCAAGGATCCGGAATATCGCAAGCAGTTGGCTGCGGGCGGCAAGCAGGCGATCGAGACCTCTACCGATCCGATGATCGTTCTGGCCCGCCTGATCGATCCAAGAGCACGCGAACTGCGAACGCGTTACGAAAATGAAGTGACGGGAGTCGAGCGTGCCAGTTATGCGAAGATCGCCCGCGCGAAATTTGACACTGAAGGAACAAAGCTTTATCCGGACGCGACCTTCACGCTCAGGTTCTCGTATGGTGCGGTGAAGGGGTACAACGAGGACGGCAAAAAGATCGCGCCGTATACCACGCTCGGCGGACTTTACGATCGCTCGATGAGCTTCAAACAGCAGTTTCCCTACAACCTGCCGCAGCGTTGGTTAGACAAGAAGTCGGCGGTTGATTTAAAGACGCCGTTCAACTTCGTCTCGACCAACGACATCATCGGCGGTAACTCAGGTTCGCCGACGATCAACAAGAACGGTGAACTGGTCGGGTTGATCTTCGATGGAAACATTCAGTCGCTCGTTGGTGATTTCATGTATGACGAGTCGGTGAATCGTGCGATCTCAGTTGATTCACGCGGGATGACTGAAATACTGCGGAAGATCTTTAACGCGAATGAAGTTGCGGATGAACTGTCGAAGGGCTGAAGACCAAGTCCAAAGTCGAAGAGTCCAAGGTCCAAAGTCGAAAAGCCCAACGTTCGGTAATGAGCGTTGGACTTTTTTGTAATCAGAACCGCAAGCGGCAGCGACCGGATCCAGTGGCGCCGACGATGAATCTCGGGAGTGTCCCTGTTTAATTGAGAGGACGAGAACTAGTGTCTTCGCCCACTTCGAAATAAATCACGTTTCAGATCTCTCCCTCTGCGCTTCGATCACTTCTTGAAGTTCGAGGTATCGGCTCTAGCGTGCGCGTCGTGTGTTCGGTCACGCTCGGCGCGGCGTTGAGTGGCACTGCTGATCTTGCCGGGTCAAGTTCTGTCGTGTCGCGTTGCGCTAGTTCGATATCACCCTTCGCCTCTTTGGACATTCTCGCCACACGACGAACCTGCCAAAGTCCCAGTCCGAAATAGGTGATGAACGCAGCCGAGCTGAGAATCATGTACGCGAGGATGTACCAGTCGCCAATTTCAACTTTCTTCAGTAATGCCAGCCCACCGAGGATGAGTCCAAGGCCGAGGACAGTGCTCCAGAAAAGACCTTCCATCTCGCTGTCCATGCGTTCTTCAAATAACTTGATCGCGTCAGGATCCTTACTGCTCAACTGAGCGCCGCAGCGATTGCAATACTTCGTTTGCAAGGTCAAGGCCTTACCGCAGGTTGGACAAAACATTCCGGCACCTCCATTGCCTAGCTACGGCGTTCAAAGGGAAATGGTTTCAACGTCGTCTGGAGGGTCTGACAAACTCAGTTTGTCGAAACGCCACGACAAGCTAAAAGCGTGTCGAACATCACCCTGACCCACTACCCGGTTTCCTCTTCGACTACTGCGTTCGCTTTGATCACGTTAGTCCTTAGTTTTTGTCGTCGCGAATACTCTTGAGTAGCGCGACGCCACGCGGCGATAGGCGATAACCGATGCCCAGGCTTTCCGTCAGGCCAAGTTTCTTCAATTTCCTGACGTTGAGCTTAAACTTCGGCAGTGGCTGGCCAACTAAAACGCACAAGTCACCCGCACGAACGCCAGGATTGGTTTGCAGGATTTCAAGAATCCGAATGGTCCAGGCTCCGTGAGCATCCAGTCTTTGTAAACGCAGCCGCAGCTTTTGAAGTTCCTCGTCACCCTTAACCAGTGAATTTCGTAGTGCGATTCGTGGGTCAGGAAGCAGCAATCCAAGGTTGATCCGGTAAACCTCACCTGCTGGCCTAAGGCCCAGTTCCGCCAACAACTCTTCACGAGAGTCATACCCAGCTTTCCTGGCGTCCGCAGCCGAAATCTGTTTCAGCTCAATGACGCTCAGCGAGTCAATGTGTAGTTGGCCCACAGGTGTCAATAATGTGCCGCCTGCGCGCACCGACGGTCGCCGCCAACGCCGAAATGCTACGGTGATTGTGCCGGCCTTGATGCCGTCGAGAAACTTTAGGCGAAAGAGCATTTGATCTCCGCTTGAGGTCTCGTGACGTCACGTGACCGAAAGGTTGCGCTGCTTAGCAAGTACTTCAATTATCGCGTCCACAGCTTTGTTCACGCCGGCGGCATAATTCGCTCGCTTGAAGTCAGGCGTCATGAGGTTGCCAATGTCATAGACCTCAGGATTTGTTATGAGCTTTTCGAGGACCTTTGAGATCTGGATGCGCCACTTCCGATCATTGACCGCAATCAGCAACAGCACTCCGGCGCCGTCCGGGTTCTTTGCGCCGACGCCCCAGCAGCGAGCGAGGTCTAGCGAGTAACTATCGATGTCCCGGCTGCCGGTCGTGCCTATGAACAGGACTGAGAAATCGATGTTCCCTCGGGTCTTGAATTCTTGCAGTTTGCGCTCGAGTTGATCGCGAGCCGCTTGGTCGAGCACGTTAGCCTGATCGCTGACGTAGGTTGCCGGAACCGGCAATAGACAGGGAGTCGCACCCGGACTCGGAGTTTGAGAGCTATTGACTGTTGCTGGTTGTGGCGGTTGGATTTCAGACGAGCTGCGAGTCACGCAGCCAAGAGCCGTGACGATTGAGGCAAAGAGAATGAGTGGGAGTAATCGGCGCATCGATCAGCCTCCAATTTGGGGCGATGATAGCGCGCGTCTGAGAGTTCCTCAATAAGGCGATGGCGCGAGCCGTACGAATAACGGCGTAGAGAATTCCGCAACGCATGTCGTTTTGGGTTATCTTGGGTCCGCAAACCTATGCATTACACCGAACATCTTCCGCAGCCCGCTCTCCAGCAGCACGTTGAGTGCATTTGGTTCGTTAGCGTCGCCGGGCCGCTAGCGAACTATGCGCCGGAGCGAGTGCTGCCCGATGGCTGTCTCGAGTGGATCTTTCATCTGGGCGCTTCGTTCGAGCGTCGGTTGCCGAATGGAATTTGGGAGCAGCAGCCCAGGAGTTTTTTAGTTGGCGAACTCACGAGGCATTTGTTATTGCAACCCGTGGGACGTCCGTCGGTAATGGGCGTTCGTTTTCGACCGGGTGGCGCTTATCGTTTGCTGCCCTTGCCACTTTTTGAGTTAACCGATCAAACAGTCCACACCGCAGACGTCTGGCGGCAAGAAGGCTGTGCGCTCGAGGATGCGATATTTAATGCACCTGGCGATCGCCAGCGAATGCTTTTGCTCGAAGCGTTTCTCCTCCGTCGACTTTCACTCGTCGATCAGAGACCGCGGTTTGAAGCAGCGGTGGCACGGATCATCCAAAGCGGTGGACAGACTCGGGTCGATCGGCTTGCGGAAAGCGTCGGGTTCAGTGCGCGCCAATTGGAGCGAGAGTTTCGCGCCAGCTTAGGACTGTCGCCAAAGTCTTTTGCACGGATTATCCGATTTCAGAATCTGCTGCGAACGGTAGGCGAAGGAATGCTGCGCGAGTGGGCCAACGTTGCGTTGGCGGCGGGCTATTCCGACCAGCCGCACATGGTGCGCGAGTTTCGCGAGTTCACCGGACACAGTCCGACGGAGAGTGAAGTGAAGGCGGTTGGGGTGCTGGCGAAACACTTTATTTCTCCGCAGCGGTTGACAACTTTGTTGGGACCGCGAATGACATGAACATCCCTCCAAGCTAATGGTGCAAGCTTGAAGGTCTCGCAGTCAGGAAGGTGGCTGTCCCCGCTCTTACACCGAAGGTGTTTCAGCCTCCAGCCCAGGGTTGCGGGCTTTGGCGCTACCCTGGGAGATCACGCGAGTTTGAGGAATCTACCCAAACGGGGTTGCGTCCGGCCTCGTCAATAAAAAAAACCATCTGAACGTCTAACAAACTCGGGTGCTGTTCATCGAGACGCAACCCCGCTGGGGTAGGATTTCGATTCGTACTTGATCCCAGGGTAGCGCCAAAGCGCGCAACCCTGGGCTGGAGGACGCAACACCTTCGGTGTAAGAGCGGGGACAGGGTCCGCCTTCCTGCTTGGGAGACTTTCAGACTTGAGATTGATTTGGATCTGCGTGCTACGATCACTACCGAGTCACCACCGCGCGCTCACTGATCGCCTCGTGTCGCATTTCTTCAAGACTACTGCGTTTACTCCAGTGTAGTCTGCGTGGACAAAGGAGAATGCATGAACAAATCAACAATCACAGTCGCATTTTTGGTGCTTATGCTTGCGGCCGTCGCCGTCTGTGGGCAGAACCCTTCAGCCGCGCCACCCAAAGATCTGACGAGTCTGTCGTGGCTGGCCGGCAACTGGGGCGGCGTTAAGGATGGCTTGGAAATGGAAGAACTCTGGACGGCCGCCAAGGGCAACACGATGCTCGGGCTGCACCGCGATGTGAAGGGCGTGCGCACGGTGTCGTTCGAGTTCTTGAGAATCGAAGCCAAGCCCGATGGCATTACTTACTGGGCCAGTCCCGGCGGACGCCCGCCCACTCCGTTCAAGCTTGTCGAAGTCCGCGAAAACTACGCAGCGTTTGAAAACAAGGAACACGACTTTCCAAACCGGATTATTTATTGGCTCGCCGAGGGCGCGCTGCACGCGAAGATAGAGGGCATGATGAACGGGAAAGCTGCGTCTGCAGAGTGGGTGTGGAGGAAGAACTAAGCGAAGTTTCTAGTTTCAAGTTTCTAGTTTCGAGTTGGTCTCAGGTCTCAAGTCTCAGGTCTCAGAAGAGATCTTTGTTATCTGAGATTTGAGATTTGAGATTTGAGATTTGAGATAATTTGAGATCTCAACTAGCGACCTGGGATTTAGGAATTACCACGTGAGACCTGATACCTTAGACCTGGGACTTGAGACCTGAGACCAACTTGAAACTAGAAACTCGAAACTCGAAACTTTCTTTCACGGCCTGGCGATAACGATCGGTCGCGTCTCCTGCTCGCGACGGTAGAAAACGCGTGGTCGCTGCACGCTTCGCTTATCAACTTCGCCCACCTTCTCGTCGCCTTCAACAAACGCGATGTCGAGCTTCAAACCGCGTGCGGTGCGCATCTTGTTCTCTTGCATTTGCGGCACGCGATCGGTTGCGTAATTCAACCACTCACGCAACAACACTTCGCCGTCAGCAGGTTCAGTGTCCGCCTTGGTACTCTTCAATCCTTCCTCCACCAAAGCGAAGGTCAAATATCCGTGGCCCAACTGTTCGGCTTCCAATGCCGCTTGATAACTCTGCGCGGCAGTCAGAATGTACATGCCTTTTTCGTAAGCCAGCTGTGCGAGGCCTTTTGAGTTCATCGGTCCCCGGCGCTTCTCCTCCGCCTCGAGCGCCTGCCCGCTATTGCAGGCGTCCACGACCATCAGCAACAGCCCGGCGTCGATGCCGGCAACCACCTGCTCGAGTTCCTGATCAGAAATGCTGTGCGTAAGAATCTCGCGTAGTCCCGCCGTGTCCAGTTCAGTTCGCTTTCCCTGATAACCAAGGTCATGCGGGATGAGATAGAAACGCTGGTCCTGGGCCGTTCCATGGCCCGCGAAGTAGACCACGACCGCATCTTCCGGCTGGGCTGGCTCCAGCTTTTGAAGTTCCGCCGGCGCGCCGGCCGGTGGTTGAGCATTGATTCCGGCGAGCCGAGACAAGGCATAAACGATGTTTGCTTTGCTGGCCTGACTGTCGTAAAGCGCGGTTACTTCAAACTGCGAGAACTGGCCCAGCTTTCGTTGCTGCTTCTCAACTTCCTGTGCGAACGCCTGGCCATCGGCCACCGCGAACTTAAGGTTGTAGCCCGCGTTCGCATATTCATTTACACCGGCGACCAGCAGATAAAGAGTGCCGCTGCGCTTCAAGCTGTCTGCGCCTCGCAACGTGAGCGTCGCGTCAGTGCTCTTGACGTTGTCGCGATTGAAGGCGTATGCGGTGAAGTTGTTTTCGCCCGCAACTATGCTGACTGTCGCTTCGAGTGTGGTAGTTGCTTGACCCTGCAAGACATCGCCCCGCCACGCTTTAACCAGCGAGCCATTTCGAAACAGACGCAGATCGCGCGCGCCGGCGGGTGCATCGCTGACCGTAACTTTTAGATTTGATTGGCGAGTGGAAACATTTCCCTGGGTAAGACCGGGCGCTGCGACGCTAACGCGCGGTTGCCGGCGATCCTTTTGCGAGATATCGGTGGCCACGGCGACCCTGTTGCCGGCAAAAACTTCGGCGAGTAAGCCCGGGTGAAAATATTCATTAAAGAAGATCTCGACCGGCGAGACATCGAATATTGTCGGAGTGAAACGCCAGAGTATCTGTTTCCAACCACCCGGCGAGCCGTCGAACAAACCCTCCGGTGTCACCACGAGCCAGTCGGCTCCTTGATTCAAACTCACCAGTGTCGCGAGCAACTCACCGGTTTCTGCTTTCCAGAGCCGCGCACTGCCATCGTCACTGCCAGAGACGATAAATCTGCCATCGGGACTAAAATCGAGCGCGGTGATTGAACCGGTGTGACCTTTCAAAGTATTCAGCTCACGTCCATTTCCGGCGTCCCAAATCTTAATCGTGCTGTCGTAACTCCCCGAAATAATTCGCCGTCCGTCACTGCTGAAGACCATCCGGTTTACGAAATTGTTGTGGCCCGAAAGTGCGTTTAACTCAGCGCCCGTTTGCGCATCCCAAATCTTGATCGAGAACACCATGTCTTCAAACGAGAAGTCCTGGCTCGCATTAGGGTCGGCAGGATTTCGCTTCATTCCCCAATGCGCCGATGCGAGTCGTTTGCCATCAGGACTCCAGGAAATCGAGTTGACACTCAATGACAAGGCAGATTTAAGAACCAGTAACTCCTGGCCAGTCGCGACGTCGATAAGCTTTACCGGACCCCCAAACCCGGACGCTGAAGCGAGAAGTTTTCCGTCAGGACTAAATGAAACGGCGGAGCTGGCCATGATCGAATCGCCCACCATCTCGTTCATGAAGCCGCCGGGCAAATCGATGGTGCGAACCTGTCGGCCCGACGCGACGTCGATGATTCGCATGACATTCTTGTTTGCGGGTTTTTGACCCGTCGTCATGCCAATCGATTCCATCATCTCCATACCGGCGCTGAGATCGCCTTTGGCCATCGCCTCCTCAACCTTCTTCATCCGCTCCTGCATCTTCTTGGGATCTTTGCGCGCCTCTTCCATGAGTTTGGTCAAGTCGGGCATTGCCATCGCGGTTGGTGGAGTAACGGCCGGCTGTTGCCCTGCTGCTGTCGGAGACGGAGTGGCGGGTTTCTTGAAGCTCTTCTCAACCAGCACTAACGTGTTTCCGTCCGCGGTGAACGCGGCCTTGCCAAGTTCTTTTCCGTCAGCGAGCGCAATCTCTCGGATCTCGCGGCTCGTGCCAACATCCCAAACCTTGGCCATCGATTTCGAATCGCTGCCTGCTACGAGCATCTTGCCGTTCGCGCTAAGTGCAGATGCGTCGCCCGTCATCGGGTTACGCAACATCGAGCGCGAATAGTCGTTGGAAAGTGTGACCGCGCGTTTGACGCCGCCAGTGTTTATCTCCCAGGAGCTCACGCCCTGTGGGCCAGACAACACCAGCGACTTACCATCGCTCGAGAAGGTAAGATCATTCAACGGCATCGCGGCGCCGCTCATAGTCCTGACTTCGCTTCCGGTAGCAACGTCCCAGAGCTTGATCTGATTATCAACACCCGAGGAGGCGAGTAGCTTGCCGTCATTGGTGAAACTCACACCAACGATCGGACCATCGTGACCGGAAAGAAGATGCAGTCTGTTCGCAGTCGTTCCATCCAGGATACTGATCTTGCTGACTTCCGTGACCACCGAAAGCAGACGTCTGTCGTTGCTGAAAAGAAACTTTCCGGCAAAGGGTCCAAACATGGCTTCGGTGCTCGCTGATGTTAATGGGGGCGTGGAAAACGTCTTCAGTTCGCGGCTAGTTGCGGCGTCCCAGATCTTCATTGAACTTTCGTCGCGCAGCGCCAACCACGTTCCGTCAGTACTGAAGGCGAGGTTTGCAACCGTTTGCGTCCCCCTCACTACTCCAAACGGTGTCTTAGTCGTTTTGACTTTGAAGGTTTGCGTCTTGCGACCACTGGATGTGTCCCAGATCTGTAACTCGAAAGTAGTTTCAACACCCTTCATCGAACCCTTAACGGTTTCAATTAAGGTTGCCAGAACCTTTCCATCCGGACTAAGCGCGACGCTTTCCTGAGAGGCGATTCGATCATCTTTCTCAAACGCAATCCCAGGCAGAGCACGTCCGGATGCTAGGTCCCACACGCAAACTGACGAATTGTCGGCGCTGAGCGCTGCAAGAGTGCGGCTGTCTTCGCTCAATACTGCGCTGACAAGATCCTTCGCCGCCGGCAGCATGGTGCTGTTGAGTTCTTTTCCCGACTCAACTTCCCAACGGCGCAAACGGCCTTCCGTGTATGCGACCAACGTCTTTCCGTCTGCACTGAATCTGAAGGGCCGGGACATTGAGCTTGCGCCCAGGGAAGGAATGCTGCTTTCGAGTTGGCGAAGTAGCCGGCCGGAGCTTACCTCCCATAGTTTGATCGAATTTCCTCCCATGCCCATTGAAGCGAGCAGCCGGCCGTCAGGGCTGAAGCCAATTTGCGTCTGCGGTGATGTGATACCGGCCTGCAGGACGATCTCGGGTTTTGGTGCACCTGACTTTTGCGGAACGGCTTGGGAGGCGTGAGGAGTCGGCGAGGGCGATGCGTCAATCCCAATCCCGCGTTTGTCAGACGGGGTAGGCCTTGGCTCTTGAGTTGCCGATGACGGGGTCGACGCGACGACGATCCGAGTGGGAATAACCAGTAAAGTTGAGATTTGGAGTGCGAGGGCACAAAGCAAAGCGATGATTTTCATGGACGACCTCCCCGAGTGTGAGTCGCAATCATACTCTAGAACAGATGGCGGATGTCGATGTCGGATGTCGGTGGCCGTTGGATGTGGACTGTGAACTGTAGCCTCTGGCTTTTACAACCCCTCAAGACTTTTTGTTGCAAAGCCCTCACCGGGCTAAAAGCCGCGGTGTGAATGAAACCGTTCGCCCCACTAACTTGAAATCGATGCCGACCGCCCGCGCAGTTAAGTCGATCAAATCCAATAAGATGCAACCACAGAACTGCCTCGACGCTGCGATAGTATGGAAAATGACATATGGGCTGAACCTGAAGTCTCCGATAAACTCCGATTTAAGATCTCTTCCGCCATTTGCGGTAGTATCACCCACAGTCCTTTTCAGTATTTAACAGGAGGGTGACGTGTACCTTCAAAGCTTCTTCGCCAGATGCACCTGGGTCGCGATTGCGTTTTTCGCTCAGCAGTTATTATTGAGCTACCTGGCGCCGGCACAGACGCCGCGACTCTCGTTGAACTCCTGCACGGTTGCCGGCGTGCAAGCCCGCTGTGGCGAGTACGAAATCTTCGAGAACCGCGCGACCAGGACCGGGCGAAAGATAAAACTCAAGATCGTCGTCTTTCCAGCGACGGGCACAGACCGTCTTTCCGATCCGTTTGTTTATATTCCTGGTGGGCCAGGCTCGTCGGCCACCGAGGACGCGCTTTACGTGGCGCGGAGTTTCGGAAGGATTAGAGAGAAAAGAGACCTGCTCTTCGTTGATCAACGTGGCACCGGTGGTTCCAATCCACTTGATTGCGAGTTATTCAATCCCGCGGACCTCCAAAGTTATCTCGGATACTTCTTTCCTCTCGAAGATGTGAAGAAGTGTCGCGAGCAACTCGAAAAGAAAGCTGACCTGACGCTGTACACAACTTCGATCGCGGTGGACGACCTTGAGGAGGTAAGGCAGGCGCTGGGATACGACAAGCTAAACCTGATGGGCGCCTCATACGGAACCCGTGCGGCGATGGCCTACCTGCGCCAGCATCCGCAGAGTGTGCGGACCGTGACGTTGTTTGGCGTGTCGCCGACAAGCCACCACATGCCACGCTCATTTGCTCAGGATACTGAACGGGCCTTGCAGGGTGTCCTGGCTGAATGTTCAGCCGATGAAGTTTGTAATCGAGCATTCCCGAACATTCGCAGCGAAGCGAAGGCAGTGCTCGACCGATTGTTGAAAGGCCCAGTCGAGGTGTCCATCCGTCCGAACACCCGCGAGAGTGCACCAGCGACTGAACCGACAAAAGTGAAGCTTTCGCGAGATCTGGCTGCCGAGGCAATCAGGTACATGCTGTATAGCCCGGGCGCTGTACCGAGGATTCCACTGTTCCTTCATCAGGCCGCGCAGGGTAACTTTGTTCCCCTGGCCCAGGCGGCTTTGAATTATCGCGAGCAGATTGTTTCGACAGGCAGCAATGGAATGTACCTTTCGGTTATCTGTGCCGAGGATTTGCCGTGGATTAAGCCGGACGAGGGAGAGCGCTTGTCGCAGAATACTTTTCTTGGTGACTATCGGTTAAAGCAGCAGCGGGCGGCCTGTGAATTATGGCCTCGTTCGCCAATCCCGCCCGACTATAGCTCGCCGGTTCAATCTGCGTTACCGGTTTTGATTTTTACAGGACAGTGGGATCCGGTAACTCCTCCGTCGAATGGGAACTTCGTAGCGAAGAGTTTTTCTAACAGTCTCCATCTCGTGGTACCTCAAGGGGGACATGGCTTCGGCGGGATGCAGGGAGTTGAGTGTGTAAACAAGTTGCAGAGTGAGTTCGTAGAGCGGGGAAGCATTAAGGAATTGGATACGTCGTGTGTGAAGGGAATTAAGCGGCAACCGTGGGTCCTGAACCTGGGAGCGCAGGCGGCCCACCTCCAATGAACGCGGAGCGCGAACAAACCTTTGCCAACACCCATTGCTGCATGCCGGCATGTCTGTTCCTTTGTTCCAAATTCTTGTAAAGAATTCCGAAATAGCATTTGTTGACTAGGCTCGTGGTCCAGGAATATGCTCACACCCCTCTAATACTGTATTCTTCAATCGCAGTGATCGCTACCCAGTAGTTCATTACCCGGCCATGTCGATCGTTTCGGCGATTCACGGCAACTGGGCACACTCGCCAACGTGTTCAGGTAACCAACCTTGGCAATCGAGTTTTTTTCAGGAGGAGACCCACATGAGACGCATTCACTTGACCCTGCTTATCGCAATACTCGGCTGCGGCTTGATCGTACTGACTGGTTGCTCGAAGGTGGACGAACATCCCGGCGCCAGTGCTCCATCCGGCGATACCGCAAGTTCCGAAAACGCGGCCAACAGGAAAATTCCCAACACGACCTCATCGGAGGAAGCGCGCAAGGAGTTTCTTCAGGGTCGCGATCTCGCTGAAAGGCTGCTGATTCAGAACTCTTTGCAGCACTTTGACAAGGCGATCGCGCTCGATCCTAATTTTGCGTTGGCGCATCTCAATCGTGCTAACGCTTCCCCGACTGCGAAAGAGTTCTTTGATCATTTGAACCACGCTGTGAGTCTGGCAGACAAGGCCTCGGAAGGAGAGCGTTTGTTGATCCTCGGCACCGAGGCCGGGAGCAATGGCAATCCGACAAAACAAAAAGAGCTTCTGGAGAAGCTGGTTGCCACCTACCCTAACGACGAGCGTGCGCGCTTTAATCTTGGTGGCTATTACTTCGGACAACAGGAATTCGATTCGGCAATCGTCCATTACCGGAAAGCCACTGAGCTGGCGCCGACTTACTCGCCTGCTTTCAACATTCTCGGTTACGCGCTCCGGCAGAAAGAGAACTACACCGAAGCCGAACAGGCCTTTCGTAAGTACATTGAGCTGATACCAAACGATCCGAATCCATATGACTCACTGGCCGAGCTCTACCTGAAGATGGGCAAGTTTGACGAGGCGATCGCGCAATACAATAAGGCGCTGGGGATTGATTCGAACTTTGTCAATTCGCATCTCGGAATCGGCGCTGCGCTGATGTATCAGGGCAAGCCGGCCGAGGCTGAGGCGGAATTTGCTCGGATCACGGGTAAGGCTCGCAGCGATGGTGAACGGCGACAGGCACTCTTCGCTCTGACTGTATTGGCGGCTGACGGCGGCAAGCTGGACCAGGCGCTGGCGGAAGTCGATAAACAGTACGCTTTGGGAGAGAAGACCAGCGACGTCGCGAACATGTCGGGCGATCTGCAACTGAAGGGTAACATTCTGCTCGAGATGGCGAAGTATGACGACGCGAAGCAGGCTTTTGATCGCGCCTTAAAGCTGACTTCGGATTCCAGTCTCTCGCAGCCGATCAAGGACAACGCGCGGCTCGTCAATCATTTCAATCTGGCCCGAGTGGCTCTGGGCAAGAATGATTTGACGACGGCGAAAACCGAAGCCGAGGAATTTCGCAAGGGAGCCGAAGCGAATAAAAACTCTTTCCAGATCAAGCAGGCGCATGAACTGGCGGGAATGATCGCCTTCGCGCAGAAGGATTACGATCAATCAATCGCCGAGTTACAGCAAGCCAATCAGCAGAATCCGTTTAACCTTTACCGGTTATGTCAGGCCTACCAGGGGAAGACAGACGCGGGGAAGGCGAAGGAGTTCTGCGGAAAGGCTGCCAACTTCAATTCACTTCCTCAGATCAATTACGCATTTGTGCGGACCAAAGCGAAGGTGTGACCCTGACCGTGAATTCCCTTAAAAAGTTTTTCCAAAAAGAGAGGACTCTCTAACAAAAAAAGCCCAGGTTAGCCAAACGGCCAAACCTGGGCTTTACCTGGAGAGTTACGTTTCAGTTCAATCCAGCAATTGCAGATTCAGGATCCCCTCGAGGATTGCGCCGAGGATTGCAAACTTCCCATTCGAATAGCGACCATACTGCGAACGACTGTGATAGCCGTCCTCATAACCGCGCCGAAATCCTTCTCGGAAGTAGTGCTGATACTCGTTTAGGTCGACGTAATATCCGTCATAGCCATAGCTGGCATCCTGATAGCCATAGGCCTGCTGCGGATTGAATCCCCAACCGTCCTCACGGTCAGCCTGGCCGGCCCGATAACCTTCTTCGTAACCATCGTTGATGGCGCGTTGCAACATCTGGGCGCCGTACTGGTTGGTCTCGTAGTAACTACTGCCGCGCCGGTAACGATAGTTGTTCTGCAGGTATTGGTTGTACTGCCACTGTTGCAGACGCAACTGGTCCTGACGCAACCGCTCCATGTAACGCTGCTGGAACCGGAGTTGCGCTCGACGTCGCTGCCGCTCTAATGCTCGCTGATGTTGCGAGGAGTTGATTTGCCTGCGCTGTAGCTCCTGTCTATACCGGTTCTCTCGCTGCTGTTGCGTCGCCCGCCATTGGTCGCGCCCTGCCTCAGTCGGCTGTCGACGCCATGTCCCATTATTTTGATTGTCGTTCCGCCGGCCGCGATTCCCGTCCTGATTCTGATCGCGACGACCCTGCTGTTGCTGACGTTGCTGCACACCCCGCTGAAGTTCGGCGGCGCGTCGCTGTTCCTGAATTTGCTGCTGTTGCAGACGCTCACGTTCCTGATTCTGCAGTTGTTGCTGTTGCTGCTGACGCTGTTCCAAACGTTGCTGTTCCTGAACGCGTCGCTGGGTCTGCTGTTGCTGGCGACGCTGTTCGTAACGCTGCTGTTCCTGAACGCGTCCCTGGTCCTCCTGCTGCTGTTGTTGTCTACGTTGCAGCTGTTCCGCACGTCGTTGTTCTTGCCCTTGTTGCTGTTCCTGCTGTTGCTGGCGACGCCGTTCCAAACGCTGCTGTTGCTCAGCGCCTTCCTGGTTCTGCTGCTGCTGCGCACTCTGTCGCTGTACTTCGCGCGTTTGCTGCTGCTGGGCCCGACGATTCTGGCGTTCCTGTTCGCGTTGGGCGCGTGCCGGCGCGTTCTCTTCCCGACCACGTCCTCGTCGCTCTTGAGCGCTGGCAGTATTTGACATGCCTAGAACTGCGGCGGCAGAAAGGAGTGTCGCCAATGCGAGGCTTTGGAAATGTTCAAACTTCATTGATCTTCCCTTCGGTTAAATGCTGTTGGCTGGACATGCCAGATCCTGGGGCAACCTTCACCCCGCAACCTTCGTTCCAGCAGTAAAAAGCCAAGGTAGGTTAGGTTAATTGATTCAGCTTGCTGACGTTTTGATTCACGACTAGACGGAATGGGATGGGGTAAGGCGTTATATTGAGTTTCAAGTTTCGAGTTTCAAGTTTCGAGTTGCCTCAGGCCTCAAGTCGCGCATTTGAGAGATTTAGTATTGAGATAATTTGAAATCTCAGATAAACGTTGAGACCTGAATCTTGAGACCAGAGGCAACTTGAAACTCGAAACTAGAAACTAGAAACTTCTTCCAACTCGAAACTACTTTCGGAACCTAGAAACTTCTTCCTGAAACTCCCTTAAGCCTTCTCCAGGTTCGCATACTTCTGCACCAGCTTCTTCTGCCCATAACCTGGAAAACTCACCGTTAATTTCAATCCTTCACCCACACCTTCTCGTCTCAGTACAAGGCCGCGACCGTACTTCGCATGAAGAACATACGATCCGGGCACAAAATCTCCAGGACCTTCCGACGCAGAACTTTCGGCTCTCGCACCAGGCGATTTGAAGCCCACATAACGGCTGTGCGTTCCCGGTTTTTTTGTCGCGGCAGGTTTTGTCGCCGAATTATGCGACGACGGTTGGCCCATCTGTTGCGCCCGCAACCTGAAGAAGTCGGCGATGGAGTCCGCACTGTTGTAAGTCTTGCCCGTATATGTTTTCGTTTCCTTGCGATACTCACCCTGTTCGTAGTCGATCGTGGACGAGCCTCGCGCGAAAGAAAGCCAGGAGTTTCCGCGTGAAAGGTCCTCCATCAAATCCAGCGGCATCTCATTAAGAAACTGCGAAGGCTCCGAGGCGAGTTCCTCGCCGTAAACGCGCCGTTTCATCGCATGCGTCACGTAAAGGTAACGCTCCGCCCGCGTAATCGCCACATAACAAAGCCGGCGTTCTTCCTCCAACTGCTCCGGATCCGTAGCGGAACGCGAATGAGGAAAGAGCCCATCTTCCAAACCCACAAGAAAGACGAGCGGGAACTCGAGGCCTTTCGCCGAGTGCGCGGTCATCAGTGTCACTGGCGCATCGCGTTTGTACTGATCCGTGTCAGAGACGAGGGCTGAGTGATCGATGAACTCTCGGAGACCTTCAATGCCCTGCTCGTCATAATCAACCGCAGCGTTTACCAACTCCTGCAAGTTCTCTAAACGTGCATCAGCCTCGTCGGTCTTCTCGCTTTTCAAAGCGAGTTCGTAACCTGTTTCGAGAATAGCTGCCTTGACGACATCGGACACGGGTGATTCTGCCGAAACCGGGTCATCGCTTTCATCTTCGTCATCAAGGTACTCGGGCTCGTTCCAGTCATCGGGAGTCTCGCCCAGGGAACTCGCACTCGCGGTCTCAACGTCTTCGAGCACTCGCTGGCTCGCGGCAGATGTTTCGCTGACCGGTTCCTCTGCGGCAATGCCCGCGAGCCCACCGAGTTTGATAATCAGCTGGCGAAATTTTCTCAAAGCCGAAACCGCTCTCGGACTCAGGTTCCGTGGTTCCCTGATAATGAGCGCGATCGTTTGCCAGGTTGAGAGGCCATGATCCCTGGCGCGCCGCTCGATCTCTTCGAGCGTCTGTTTGCCAATTCCGCGGGGTGGACTGTTGATGACCCGTTGTAGCGCAACGGAATCGTTTGGGTTCAAAGCGAGTTTCAGGTAAGCAATGACATCGCGAACTTCCATTCGCTCGTAAAACGAAAAGCCGCCAACGATGTTATAGGCAAGCCCGCTACGACGCATCGCTTCCTCAAAAACCCGCGACTGGGAGTTGGTGCGATATAGAACTGCGGCGCGCAGGTCGTATTGTTCGCGGCGATGCTCGAGTATCTGGGCGGCCACGAACCGGGCCTCGGACTCTGCATCAAAGGCCTGATAGTAGCGGACCTTTTCACCGCGCGGGTTCGAAGTCCAAAGATTCTTCCCCTTACGTTCAACGTTGTGCTTAACGACAGCTCCGGCGACGTCGAGTATGACCTGCGTTGATCGATAGTTCTGCTCGAGGCGAATGATCTTTGCGCCTGGGAAGTGCTTCTCAAAATTGAGAATGTTGGTGATGTCGGCGCCGCGCCATTTGTAGATTGACTGGTCTTCATCGCCCACGACGCAGATGTTCTGCTGGTTCTCGGTAAGAAAGCTGATCAGGGCAAATTGCAACGTGTTCGTGTCTTGATATTCGTCCACCAGAATGTAGCGAAACTTGTTGTTGTACTTCTCTCGCACCTCGGGGACCGTCCGCAACAGACGAACCGTCTTGATCATCAGATCGTCGAAATCGAGAGCGTTGTTGGTGTGCAGCCGTTCTTCATAGGTTCCGTACACGCGGGCAATTGACGCGCGCCGCTCGTCAACATATTCGGCACGCGCGGCGTAGGCATCAACATCTTCGCCGCGGTTCTTGGCGGCGCTGATCGCGCTCTGCACCGACCGGGGCGTCAGTTGTTTTTCGTCGTAACCGAGATCCTTGATGGCGGCTTTTATCAGACGCAGCGAGTCATCCTGATCGTAAATCGTGAACGTCCGAGTGTATTTGTCGTTCAGCTTTTCTATGTCCTGTCGCAGAATGCGAACGCACATACTGTGAAAAGTCGAAACTGTCGGAGCGCTCGAAAGCTTCTGATCGCGCAACAAGCGCTGCACACGTTCGCGCATCTCCTGCGAGGCCTTATTTGTGAAAGTGACAGCCAGGATGTTCCAGGGTTGTACGCGCTTTTCTGCGATCAGGTAAGCGATCCGGTGTGCGATGACGCGAGTTTTGCCCGAGCCCGCGCCGGCCAGAATCAGTAGCGGGCCTTCGGTGTTGAGAACAGCTTCGCGCTGCTCCGGATTTAATGAAGCGAGGAAATCAGTCATTTGGCTTGATCGTTGACGTGGTATTTAAGCACACGCATCGGAGACGACAAAACTGGTCCACGGAAAGAGAGATCAGATGTCGGATGTCAGATGCCAGATGCCAGATGTTAGATGACTTCATCATGTGCCGACTGTAGAATCGCTCTGGCCCACCAGCGCGAGGCCGCAAAAACGAAACTAGTGAGGAACCGAATGCAACGACCACTCATTCTCGTCCTGATCATTTCCTGCGCGACAGTTATCTCGTGTACCGGAGCTCAAACCCCCACGAGAGAGATGGCTTCTCCTGCACCAACCAGCGCATCGGCAGCTGCGCCTGAAGCATCAGGCGGCTTAGCGCCTCCCGAAACTGGGGACACGTCAGCTGAAGATTTTGCGGGCACTATCGAAATAGTGGAAAAGAAGCGGACTACGTCCAGCGCCGTAATCTTGAGGGAAGTGCGCGCCGGGCGACATGAGAAGTTTGACAGAGTGGTTTTTGAATTCGCCGGCTCCCAAATACCTGGGTATCGCGTCGAATACCTTGCGCAGCCGGCGCGGTCGTGTGGCGCAGGCGAGGTGGTTGAAGTCGCGGGCCAAGCCGACCTGCTCGTCCAGTTGGTGCCGGCGTACGCTCACAACGAGCAAGGGCAAGCTACAGTTACGCAGCGTGAGCGATTAACTAACCTTCCGGAGTTGAAGCAGATGAAAATCATCTGTGATTTTGAAGCCGAGGTGCAGTCGCTCCTCGGCCTAGCGAAGGCGAATCCTTTTCGTGTTGTCGAGTTAACCAATCCGACCAGGTTGGTGGTCGATGTAAAGCATTAGGCATAAATTTCAACCGCAAGAACCGGATATATTCGTTCCCGCAAACCCTCTAAGCTGCACTCTTGAGATCATCAACCTGGTGAGGTGTAGAATGAGTGCAGTGTTCAAAAACGAAATCAATTCCGTTGGCGATGACACCGAGAGGTTTTGGCAGGCCGTACTATCGAAAGACAGACAATACGACGGCCAGTTCGTATTCGCCGTCAGCTCGACCGGTATCTACTGCCGTCCGTCCTGCCCTGCGCGTCGCGCCCGTCGCGACCGCGTTACTTTTTTCGCGCTGCCCGAAGCTGCCGAAGAGGCAGGCTTTCGAGAATGCCGGCGCTGTCACCCGAAGAACGTGAGTGCCCTGGATCCACGTCTGGAACTCATCCGCCGCGCTTGCCGGTTGATTGAAGAACAAGACGAGGAGCGGGTGAGTCTGGAAGCACTAGGCAAGCTACTCGGCGTTAGTTCATTTCACTTCCAGCGAACCTTCAAGAGGGTCATGGGAATTACGCCCCGGCAGTATGCAGAGGCTTGCCGCGCGCGACGCTTTCGCAGCAGCGTCCAAAGTGGCGAGTCGATCACCTCTGCGATGTATGAGGCCGGCTACGGTTCCAGCAGCAGACTCTACGAGCGTGCCGAATCTGAACTCGGGATGACACCGGCAACATATGGACGAGGCGGTAAAGCAATGAAGATTAGTTACACCGTAGCAAGTTCGCCCATGGGCCAGTTGTTGGTTGCTGCAACCGACAAGGGGATTTGCGCGGTGCGTCTGGGTGACACGGTGGCGGATCTTGAATCGGATTTGCGCGAGGAGTTCGCCGCTGCTGACATACGAACGAACGACGAAGGGTTGCGGGGCGCGGTTGCGCAGATCGTCAGACATCTTGAAGGCAAGCAGCCGGGGATCGAGTTGCCGCTGGACATTAGAGCCACTGCTTTTCAAAGACTAGTTTGGGAAGCTTTGCAGGCCATTCCGCTCGGTGAAACTCGCTCGTATAGCGAGGTTGCGAAAGGAATTGGCAAGCCAAGTGCCGTGCGCGCAGTAGCACGCGCATGCGCCAGCAATTCGGTCGCGCTGGTGATTCCGTGTCACCGAGTAATCCGCGAGGACCAGAATCTGGGCGGTTATCGGTGGGGACTTGAAAGAAAGAAGAAGCTGCTTGCGTCCGAACGAGAGAGAGCCGGCAAAGGCGCGGGTTGAACGCGGAGTGTCTTGAGTACGACCGCGAATCTTGCAAACGGCTGAGGACTGCCGGCTAAGGAGGACTGCCGGCTAAGATTGAGCTGCGCACTTGACCCGTATTCGTTGTAGCCATCCCACGGATCGTTTGCTTCTTACTCAACTACTGATTGCCCTAAAGGCTCTAAGGCCGCGACTCTAAAACTTTCTTGCCAGACACCATTGGAAAAAACCGACCGGCGAGGTCACCGGGATTTTCTCGCAGCGGCATCGCACTCGGCGATCTTGCGGGCGACGACCTCGATTTCAGTCACCTCTTCTGAGTCGAGAATGCCGCGGTCACTCAGGTCCTGCAATATGTCCAGGCTCCGCCGGTACATCTCGCGCGCCGCGCGCCAGTGGTCGCCTGTCGATCCCGGCGGCGCTCTTCGGTGGGACGCCAGCGTGACGTAAGCCTCACCGAGGTAGGTGTATGACAAGACCCTCAGACGACGACGCTCAACGTTGGCCGGGTCGTCAACCGTCTCTTGAAGAAGGGTGATCGCCTGACGGCACTCCTCGAGAGCCGGCGCGAAGTTGCCGAGTTTCGCGTGAGTCCTTCCGAGGGTGGCACGTGCGTTGCTGATTCTGAGGCGCGTAATCAGATCATCCGGGGCGCCCGCCGAGATCTTTTCCAGCATCTCCAGCGCCCTGCGGTAATACGGGAGCGTCTGCGAGTGCTCTCCCAGTTCCGACAGCAGGTCGCCGATTCTTTGGGAGGTGTAACCGAGGTCGCTGACGGCCTGTGCGTTAGCGGGGTCGGCGGCGAGCAACTCCTCGTCAATTGCCAGCTTCTTGCGAAAACTCTCCAATGCGCTGCGGGTGTCCTTGAGCCAGGCCCGGAAGTCGCCGTTGTTCTGGTAGCTGATACCGAGGATGCGCCGGTAGTCGGCGTTGGTCGGATCGTCGGCCGACAATGCCGCGCGCAGCGCGAGCGCCTTTTGGTTGTTTTCCAGCGCCCCCGCCGCGTCGTCGCTCAGGAACAGGGTCCTCCCGATATTTTCATACGTGACGGAAAGACTGCGACGGTGTCTACGGTCCTCCGGGTTGGCCGTCATGAACTCTTCGCGCAACGCCAGCGCCTTGCGGTGATGCTCCAACGCGAGGGCCATATCGCCGGGGACTTCCAGCGCTAACCCCAGGTCGTTGTAAATCGCCGCCAGCTCATAGCGAACTGCGGAGTCCTCCGGCCGTTCCGAGGCCAGCTCAATGTAGATCTGGAGGACCCTGCGAAGGTATTCCAAGCCGCGAGCCGCTTCGCTCGTCTCTATCAACTGGTTGCCGACCTTTCTGAGGCTGGCGGCCAAGTCGCGCCGCTTCTGCGCGTCCCGCGGGTCGGCGGCGACCAGCGCCTCGCGAATTCGTAGTGCTTTCAGATAACTCCCCATTGCGCCGGCGCTGTCGCCGAGACTAGCAGCGCGCACCTGCCCGCGCACGTCGCCCACACGATCGTAAGCGGCGGCCAATTCGCGCTGCAACGCCGGGTCGTCGCCGGCCTCAGCGGCGAGGCTGTCGAGGTACGTGAGTGCGTCTTTGACCAGACGCTCGCGCACAGATGTCGCCCCAGGAAGGTCCTTGATCGCGTCGTGGTAGTCGAACAACACCGCGTTCGCGAGCTTGCGCACGTCGTTGAAGCGGCGCTCAGCCCGCGCCTGAGCCGCCTTGGCCCTGCCCGCCTGCCACGTCGTGGCGACGACCCCGCCGACGAGAGTCAGGAAGACAAGCGCGGCAGCGGCCACGGCCGCGCGGTTACGCCGCACGAATTTCGCGCCGCGGTAGGCGAGCGTATCTTTGCGCGCCAGGACGGGCAGCGCCTCGAGGTGACGCCGGATGTCCTCGGAGAACTGTTCGACCGACTGGTATCGTCGTGCGGGCTCCTTGCGCATCGCCATCAGCACGATGTTGTCGAGGTCTCCGCGCAGCCGCCGCCGCAAACGCTCGAGGCTCCCCTCCCGAGTCCGGCTGACAGACTCGGGCGTTGGGACCGTTACCTTGCCGTTGTCGTCTCTTGTCTGCTCGACGTCGCGGGTGTCAATAACGGTGCTCGGCCTCTGCGGTTCGATCTCGCCGATCGCGCGGGCGACCTCGTGCGGCTCACGGCTGCAGAGGCGGTACGGCGAGTGCCCCGTTAACACTTCGTAAAGGACAACCCCCAGCGAGTAGACGTCGCTCAGCGTCGTGACTTGCCGGCCCTGCGCTTGTTCCGGACTGGCGTACTCGGGCGTCATCAACCGCATCCCCGTCTTGGTCGCCGCCGTCTCGCCATCACCGGGGTGTAGGATTTTGGCGATGCCGAAGTCGAGCAGCTTAGGCACGCCCTCGTCGCTGACAAGGATGTTGGAGGGCTTGATGTCGCGGTGGATGACGAGGTGGCGGTGCGCGTAAGAGACCGCTTCGCAGACCTCGCGAAAAAGGTTGAGCCGCTCGGTGATCGAGAGCCCGCGCGCGTCGCAGTATTCGTCCACGGGCACGCCCTCGACGTACTCCATCACGAAGTATGGAAGGCCGTCGTCGGTCGTCCCTCCGTCGAGCAGACGCGCGATGTGCGGGTGGTCGAAGCCGGCGAGGATTTGGCGCTCGTTTCGGAAGTGGCGGACGACTGCGTCCGTGTCCATGCCGCGCTTGATGAGCTTGACGGCTACGTGCTGTTCAAACTGCTCGTCCGCACGCGCGGCCAGATAGACCTCGCCCATCCCGCCGCGCCCGATCTCTTTGATGATCCGATAACGCCCGATCATGTGGCCGGCCGAGAGGGCGGCTCCCGGCCAGTCGAGCAAGTCAACGGAGAGGAGAAGGCCGGGGCTGTCGATAAAGCTGGCGGCTTGCGCGTGCGCTTCGAGCAGTGACTCGACCTCGCGGAGCAGCTCCTTGTCAGCCTCGCATTCGCGTTCGAGCGCTGCGGTGCGCTGGTTCGCGGGCAGCTCGAGCACCCTCTCGAAAACTCCATCGATTTGTTTCCAACGCTCCGGCGTCAATGCGCTTCACCTCTGGTCATCTCTCGTTGTAGCCAGGCCTTCGCCGTCTGCCACTGCCGGTCCACCGTCCGTGGCGACACGCCCAATATCTCAGCCGTCTCTTCGACTGACAGCCCACTGAAGAAACGCAGCTCCACCATCCGACCTTTCTCTGGGTCTAGAGCTTCCAGCTTTACCAGCGCGTCGTCGAGCGCTAGTAGGCCCACGTCCCGCTGAGGGGAAAGAGCTACCCCCTCGTCGAGCGTCAGCCTGTGAGCCGCGCCGCCCCTCTTCGCCGCCCCGCGGACGCGGGCATGGCTGACGAGGATTCGTCGCATCAACTGGGCCGCAACGCCGAAGAAGTGGGCGCGACTCTGCCAGCTTACTCGACGCTGGTCGACGAGCCTGAGGTAAACCTCGTTGACCAGCGCGGTGGGCTGGAGAGTGTGAGCGAGGCGCTCCCGGCGGAGGTGGCGGGCCGCCTGTCGGCGTAGTTCGTTGTAGACTAGGGGCATCAGCCGGTCGAGAGCGCCCCGGTCACCGCCACTCCAGGCGACTAGCAGTTCTGTGATGTGCGTCCTCGAGGGGACCGTCATAGTTCCCTCCCGGCCAAGTTATTGGCCATTGCATGACGAAAGAAGTTGACGGCATTCATTGTTTGGTAAATCGAGCGGAGTACCCCCATGAAACAGTCACTGGCGGCAAAAACCTTAAGGCGGGAGCGACACGCGCGAGGCGCGAATTATGTCATAGCCGCGCCTGAAACGGCACTGAAAAAAGTTGGCGTGATTCTCAGCCGACCTGCGCGTTAAGGGTAAGGAGCTTGTCCTTAGCGGCGACCGGGGGGAACTCGAAAAGCTAAAAAGGGAGAGTGAATGATGATGGTTAATCACCACCTTTTACCGCGCACAAGGCGCACTCCCAGAGCGATGTGACACGCAACCTACAGGTCAAAGCCAGCGACCGCAATGTGGCTATTGGGTTCACAAGTTACCGCGCGAAATCGAATCAGAATTAGACCGGCAAGAGGAGAAACTAACATGAGAGTCTCGAACAAATTCATCCTGTTAGCTTTGCCCCTCGTGCTCACTACGGCAGCATTTAACGGCTGTAGTTGGGGCCAACCCGGAGATCAGTCGGCGACGACCGCGGCCGGAAGCGACAAGCTTGACGGCGACGGTGGGAGTTCGAGCGACGGCATCCCTACGCCATGCCTCAAGGAAGTCGACATCTCCAATGCTATTGGGTTTCAGGTGCGCGTCATCCGTGAGACGACTCGTTCCGTCGGGCAGCACGTGAGCTGCAACTACCAAGTTTCCGATGACCAGGCCACCAAGCTCGGCGCCTTCGTAGCGATCAACGTTGCTCCCGCGAGTAAAGGCGACGAGTTCCTGGAGAGAGTAAGGTCCGGTGCCAAGATGATAGCTGGCAAGCAAGCGGAAGCTATTGATGTTGGCGAACGCGGTTACGCATACGGTGGGGATTCAATGAGCGAGGCGGCCGCGATAGCTGGTGGACGGGTGTACCACGTCGGAGTGTCGTCGCTGGAACGCAGCATCGGCGACAAGAAAGACGCCGTGATCCTGATTCTCAAGAAGGTAATCAGCTGAAGTCAGGCCTCGGTAGCGCGGTACAGACGCGCTACAACGTTTCTTTACTTTATCGGGGCGACCGGTTGACTTGGAGGGAACGATGGATAAGACGATGAACGTGAGTAAGCAGATCACTAATTGGGTCAGGTGTTATTTGAACGGCTTGCGATCCACTTTCTGTGTATCTGCACTCGCTATTGCATTAAGTCTTCTGGCGAGCGGGCCCGCCGCGTCGAAGGAGCTGGTGCGGCTACCCATCTTCGGTGGCTACGGCGGCAATAGCTTTGAATATATCTGCGGGCCGGGTCGCGTGTTGGTCGGAGTGCGAGGTTATGCCGGAGTCTGGATAGACAATGTGCAGGCTGTCTGTGCCAGGGTTCAGGACAAAGGCGTCGCCGATCCGCAGCGGGAAGGTCCAGTATTCGGCGGCGACCGCCCAACCACCAATTACTCCACGTGTTTTACCATCAGCAGTGCCGATTACCTTAGCTCGGTCGGAGTCGCAGGCTTAGAGGTTGACGTAAATAAGCATAAGCGCTTCCTCGGGTACATTAGGCCTGTTTGCGCCGACTTAATTACTAGAAGTTTCTTGCCTGGGCCAGTTAAGGCTATGAGAGGCACTGGTCTGCTCGCTTCTGAGCCTAGTAACACTAGCGGGTCTGAGCTTTTAGTAAAACCAGAACGTCAAGAATGTCCGGCGGGCATGGTCGCAGTGGGTATTCGTGGTCGGGCAGGCCAGTTTCTTGATGCCTTAGGCTTGGTCTGCGGCCCAAAACCCGAGCCGTCAGAAAGGAATATGGTTACGCTTGGCAAGCGCAAAAGAAATCCGCCTGCCACTCTTGGCAAGCGCAAGTTGAGGGCGCCTGGCCAAAGCACTGAAGTGTCGCAACCGGTGCGCGAACCAGTTCCGCCACCTAACGCAGTGCCGCCATTTATCATCGCGAATCCCGCTGTCGTCATGATCGCCGCCGATCAGGGGCGGGGCACAACTATGCTCACTTGGGACGGCGGCAAGGACCATCCTTACGCCGAAGTGTGGGTCAAAGTTGACGCTGCTGATGAGACTTTTATTGTCGAACAGGGTAAGGGGACACGCCAAGTGACGATCGAGCCCGGGAAGACTTATCTGTTCATCTTAACTGACGCGGGCCAGCGGCTCGCGACCGTTACAGTCACGGTGAAGTTATAGGCTAGGTAGGAGAGTGGTTGTGAAATGCGCAACGTCCACGGGCTCGACGGGTTTCATATCACACAGCGAATGGCTTAAGTGAGACAAAGCCGTAAACCGTGCCGCCGTTATCCGCAACATTGCAGGAGGACATATGAGCGTAAAACTTTTCGGTCGCAATCTGATTGTTCGGGTTGCGCTGGCCGCGCTGATTGCCATCGCGTGCGCCGCCGTCACCTTCGCGCAGGAGGAGAATATAGGCCAGACAAAACAGGCAATTGTGGGCGGCCCGTCGGTGCACATTGGAATGCTGGAAGAACTCGGCTTGTTGTCGCTCGCCAGGGCAGGTTTCAATCCCCATTGCAGCGCGTCGCTCCTAACGAACGAATGGATCATCACCGCTGCCCACTGTCTGAACTCGGCCGACATCAGTACCCCCAACCAAGTCACGGTGACGGCCAACTGGACTGTGGTCCAAACGCGACAGGCCATTGAGATACGTAGCTTACGCAGCGTACGTACCGTCTTCAGCACGGCCCTCCCGGACATCGCGCTCATACGGGTGGGAGACCCTTTCAGTGTTGGCGGCTCGCGGAAACATTTCCGGCGCGAACTGGTTGCGAACAAGATGGACAATCTAGTGGGATACCCCATTGAGACATATGGGCGCGGCATCAACGTTCTGGCACAGGGTTCCGGGGCGGCCGCGACGCCATCGCAGAATGACGGCCAATACCGGAGTGCCAAAACGCAAATCACGAAGGTTGAAGGGAACCTTTACTGGTTCCCGCGCAACAGCTCAAACCAGATTGTCGCAGGGGGAGATAGCGGCGGACCCTCCTTCATTATCAACCAGAGAGGCCGGGCGCTAGTAGGCGTCCACTCTTCGTGCCGACGCAATTGTCTTCCTGGTCAGATGTGCCCGACTGGCGACTGGACATGGACCTCCAACATACCAGAATGCTCCGATGCGCCGATTGCGACGGTCTATGAGCCGGTCATCGAGATCATTAGAGAGTCCGTGGCCTCTTTAGCAAGGGACCCCGCAAGCCCTGTTGGCGAACGCGGCTCCTCGCGGGTTGAAGGTGTCGCAGCGGACCCAGGCCTGAAGGATGGAAGGTTTGATACCTCAGCCCCGCCGCCGAGCATCGTCTCTTACATCTATGCCGTCGGCGCGGACGGCAATTTGGAGTGGCGCCGCCACGACGGGGCCGAACAGGGCCTTCCGCAGTGGCAAAGCGCCGTGCCGGTCGGCGGCGGCTGGGGAAGCTTCAAGCACGTTTTTAACGGCGGCAAAAACATCATCTACGCCGTCAATCAGCAGGGCGACCTGCTGTGGTATCGCCATGACACTGCCTACGGCGTCAGGCCACAGAGAAGGAGGAGCCTCGATTTGACCGGCCCAAGAGTTGTAAGCAAAGGCTGGCAAAACTTCCGGCACATCTTCTCAGCGGGTGACGGCGTCATTTACGCCATTGATCAGGGCGGCAATCTTCTCTGGTACAAGCACAAGCAATATACGGAGGCGGTAGAGATGCCTATGGGCGCAGGTTCCGGCATGGTGGGCGCAGGCTTGCAACTAAACTGGGTGAGATCATGGGAAGACCTCAACCCAAGAATAGTCGGCAGGGGCTGGGCCGACTTCAGGCACGTCTTCCCGGGTGGTGATGGCATCATCTACGCAGTCACGCAGGACGGCAAGCTTAGCAAGTACAGACACGTTGCCTACTTGAACGGTCGGGGCATAGAGAGTCCCGGTGCATGGGAAGGCCCCGAATCTATGGGTGTATACAACTGGAGCGATCTTCAACATGTGTTTTCGCGCGGCGACGGCATCATCTATGCGGTCACAACCGGCGGCGATTTGCTCTGGTTCAAGCGACTAACCACTCTCGGTAAGAGGCGGAGACCAGGATCGGGCGGTGCGCCTTCTAGCGACGAGACTTCCGACAATACTCTTGCTAACACGCGGTTCGGCTTTAAAAAAGTTGGTGACGGCTGGGGTAGCTTTCTCAAGGTTTTCGCACTATTGCCTATCAGTGCGCCGGACGTTGTCCGATAGCACAATTCGTCACCGCTAACTTTTAACCGAAGGAGTACTCAAAATGAATTCAGTCAGATTAGTGGCCGCCGCGGTCGCTGTAATGTTCTGCCTTCAGGCCGCGACGGCAGCGCCGCCGCCCAGCTATCCGCTTCACGTCAGGGGCGGAAAGCTTTACCTCCGCATGGACGGTACAAATGTGCAATCACGAGTGAAACTGATCGTAGAGTTCTCGCACGCAACCACTCGTGCGGGTGCCGGCCTGCGCCCCGGCCAAGGGTCATGGCTGGATCGTGGAATGCGACAGAGTGAGCCCACCCGCCTTGAGTACTACGCGCACGTTGATGACGCGCGAAAAATCGTCGATTACCTTCGCCGGACTGATGCCTACTACACGTTCGAGTGTTATAACTCGGGGAAAGGCTACCTGCAGGTGACCAAAGCCTACTCCAAAAAAGTTCGGATAGATTAGGCTTTGTGTTTGTGTCACGATCGTGACTGCCTCGCTAGCCCCCACACCTCCGAGCTTCTACTCCGGTCGTTTCGACCGTTCGATTGCGTGAGTGTCACGCAGTTAGTTTTGAGGATTCTCGTCCAGAGGCCCTTCGTCATAACATTCGTTAAAGCGGCCAAGGAAATTTGGATGGAGGGAACGCGTTCTGAAGGTGGCTAATACTGCTGCAACGTCAAGGACAAGCTGTCGTCCCTTCCGGTATTGTGATTGGCAGCACTATCTAGATGTTCTTTAAGCATGGGCCAAGTTCTCAAGCTTCTTTGAAAAGCCGTCTGTGAGGCGAGTGAAGCGACGCATCGACATTCTCATTGTGAGATTCTGACGCTCGACAGAGACTGACCCACTACCCCTCAAACTCATTTCGTATTTGCGCAATTTGCCAAAATTAGACATAGAATCGCTCACGTTCAGAATCAAGTAAGAGTCGGATTCGATGCAGCAACGATGAATTTGGCGGCTCGAGGGCTGGTAAGGATTATTACGTTCGACTGAAGAACTGAACCGTGATCTTAAAGAGGAACTACTTTATTTTTCACGGCACAACTTAATTATTTAGGGCATGACTCAATTCTTCGTAATCACTACTACTAGATCGAGCCGAGACATTGCTATTCGACTGTAACTGACTTGGCGAGGTTTCGTGGTTGATCGACGTCGCAGCCACGCCGGACTGCAATGTGATAGGCGAGCAATTGCAGCGGAACGATCGAAAGTATTGGCGATAGCAGATCGCTAGCCGGCGGAATCTCGATGATGTGATCCGACACCATCGCGGACATAGTGTCGCCTTCCGTAAGCACCGAAATCACGATTCCTTCCCGCGCTTTCACTTCCACAATGTTTGAATGAGTCTTCTCGTAACGCAGTTCAGACGAGCGATTACCTTCCTCGCGTGTGTTTATGAAAAGCACCGGCAGGCGCTCATCAATCAAGGCGTTCGGCCCATGCTTCATCTCACCGGCCGGATAGCCTTCCGCATGGATGTAGGAAATCTCCTTCAATTTCAACGCACCTTCGAGCGCGACAGGGAAGTTAATACCACGACCCAAGTAAAGAAAGTCGGTTGAGCGAAAGAACTCTTTTGATAGTTCTTCAATCGCGTCTGAGTCGTTCAACAAATGCTCGAGCTTGACCGGAAGTTCGGCGAGCTGTTGAGCGTGATACATCCCATCAGCAGTAGTAAGTGTGCCGCGTAGTTCGCCGAGATAGAGACCGAGAAGATAGAGCGCGATCATCTGCGAAGTGAAAGCTTTCGTGGAGGCGACGCCGATCTCAGGGCCGGCATGCGTCATAATAGTCCCATCTGCTTCGCGCATGATCATCGAACCCTGCACGTTGCAAATTGCCAACACCTTCGAGCCCTGCTCTTTCGCTTCCCGCAACGCGGCAATCGTGTCGGCAGTTTCACCCGACTGCGAGATGACCAGCAACAGCGTGTCCTCGTCCATCACCGGCTCGCGATAGCGAAACTCGGACGCGTAATCAACATCGACAGGAATGCGAGCCAGTTGCTCGATCATGTACTTGCCCGCGAGGCCGGCGTGCCACGACGTGCCGCAGGCAGCGACTTTGATCGACGTAACCCGTTTGAAGTCTGCCTCGGTAATATTCTTCATTTCGTCGAGGAAGACTTTGCCGGTCGCAAGGGAGATACGACCCTGAACGGTGTCACGAACGGCTCGGGGCTGCTCGTAAATCTCCTTGAGCATGAAATGCTTGAAACCACCCTTTTCCGCCATGATCGGATCCCAGGTGATTCTTTGAATGGCAGGCTCGACCGAGTTTCCTTCAAAGTCAGTTACGCGGACTGAGTCCCTGGTGAGAATTGCGATCTCGCCATCACCGAGGAAAAAGACATCTCGGGTGTGTTGAAGAATCGGAGGAATGTCTGAGGCAACAAAAAACTCGCGATCGCCGAGCCCAATCACGACCGGCGGACCTTGCCGCACAGCAATCACCATGTCCGCTTCGTCGGCGTTGATGATTGAGAGTGCAAAGATTCCGCGCAGCTCTTTGGTGGCCTCGCGCACGGCTTTTTCGAAGGTGCTGCCGGCTTTCAGATTCTCTTCAATCAGGTGCGCGATGATCTCTGTGTCAGTTTCCGTGACGAACTGATGATCGTTCCGGCTGAGTCGGTCTTTTAGCTGCAGGTAGTTTTCGATGATGCCGTTGTGCACGACTACGACGCGGCCGGTGCAGTCCCGATGCGGGTGCGCGTTCTCTTCCGTAGGACGTCCATGTGTAGCCCAGCGGGTATGTCCAATGCCGTAGGTGCCGTCGAGCGGACTGAGCCGAATCGCTTCTTCGAGATTTCGCAGCTTGCCTTCGGCGCGTCGAATCTCGAGGTCGTGATTCTCATTAACAACGGCGATTCCAGCCGAATCGTAACCGCGGTATTCGAGCTTGCGCAGGCCGTCGATGATGAGAGGCACAACCTGTTTGTTTCCTACGTAACCAACAATTCCGCACATAAAGATCAGCTGATGAGCCGGAGTTGAAATTTACCGCTTCTTCTCATCGTTCCTTTCACCCAGATGTTTTTTCAATACGGCTGGAACGCCGGCTACCAGCGAATCCGGCGGGACATCCTCTGTGACCACCGATCCGGCGGCTGTGACTGCCCCGCTTCCTACTCGCACCGGCGCCACGAGCATTGTGTCTGAACCAATCTTGACGTTGTCTTCAATGATTGTCTCGTGCTTCTTGCGTCCGTCGTAGTTGCAGGTGATCGTGCCGGCGCCAATATTCGTTTTCTCGCCAACAGTGGCGTCACCAAGATAAGTCAGATGCATCGCCTTTGAGCCTTTGCCGAGGCTCGACTTCTTCATCTCAACAAAATTCCCGACGGAGGCCCGCTCTTCGAGTTTGGCGTTCATACGCAAATGAGCAAAGGGACCAACAGAGGCGTGCGAGTCGACACGAGAATCCACGATTACGCAGTGGTCTTTAATGGTGACGTCATCACCAATCACCGAATTCGTGATTCGCGTTCCAGCTCGCATCACGCAGCGTTCACCGATTACCGTATCACCCTCGATTACCACACCGGGATGAATCACGCAGTCGCGTCCAATCTTTGCCGCTGAACTGACGTAGGCATGTGAAGGATCGATGAAGGTTACGCCGGACTCAACCATCAAACTCCGAATTGTGCGGCGGCGCACAAGGTTCTCAAACTCCGAAAGTTCTGCACGAGTGTTGATGCCTGATAGTTCGCGAGCATCGGGATGGAGGTAAATCTCAACCTTCTCACCTGCGGAAAGAAGAATCTCGGCGACATCAGTCAGGTAATACTCTCCCTGCGCGTTTTTTGGCTGGAGCTGCTCCAGGGCTCGGAAAAGCATTCGGGTTTGGAAGCAGTAAAAGCCGGAGTTGATCTCTCTCGTCGCTCGTTCGTTTTCGGAAGCGTCCTTATGCTCGACGATCTTCTCAAATTCACCCTTCGCGCTTCGAATCACACGACCATAGCCGGTTGGGTTTTCCAGGCGGGTGCTTAATACGGTGATGGCTGCGCCTGATTCTCGATGCTGTTTGAGAAGGCGCGCGAGAGTTTCAGGGCGAACGAGCGGAACATCGCCGGAAAGAATCATCAGCGACGACTCAGAATTCGCCAAAGCCGCCCGCGCCGCATTAACTGCATCCCCGGTGCCTTTCTGCTCAACCTGGGTGACGAAACTTGCCCGGTCATTCGGAACACACGTCCTGACTGCGGCCTCCACCTCCGCTGCTTGATGACCGACGACGATGTAAAGCTTTCGTGGGTTCAACTGTTGCGCCGCGCGGGAGACGTGCTCGATCAATGGACGACCATCAACCTCGTGAAGCACTTTCGCCTTGCGCGACTTCATACGGGTGCCGAGACCCGCAGCCATAATCAGCACGTCAAGCGGAGCGCCGGAATTGTCAGGTTGCGGTTGGTTGTCCTCCATGAATTATCTGGAGACTGTCAGCGGTAGTCTTGAGCGGGCTTGTTGATGGCAGGACATGACAACCCGAGCCAAACGCTCTGAGTTGTGACGCACCTTGTCTTCCTGATCCAATAGGTCCGTTCGAATGATTTCAGTGTCGCCCTCGAGGGCGTTGTCCAGCGAATCGTCTTCCAATCCGATCTGATAGGCGCCTTCGGACTCGTACCGCAACGCCTGCTCACGGGCAATGCGCCGGTTGTTAACCACCACATAGTCGAAATGAATCTCAGGCGCGTACTGCCTTACCATTTTGAGGTGTTGTCTCGCCGAATAACCATCAGTCTCACCCGGTTGCGTCATCAGATTGCAGATGTAGATCTTTGTCGCCGAAGACTCGCCAATCACACGCGCCACCCGCGCCACCAGGAGATTCGGCAGGATGCTGGTGTAGAGCGAGCCAGGCCCAACGGTAATCACATCAGCGGCGCGGATCGCCGCAAGTGCTTCCGGAAGTGGTAAGCACTGTTGCGGCTCGAGGTGCAGTGACCGAATGCCTGATCGCGACGCAGTGATCTGAGTTTCTCCACGGACACTGCTTCCATCATTCAAAGTCGCAACCAGTCTCACATCATTGATCGTGGCGGGAAAGATGTGCCCCTTACTTGCCAGCACTTCGGACGATAATCGTACCGCCTCAACAAAATCACCTGTTACTTCGGTCAATGCCGCCAAAAACAGGTTGCCAAAACTGTGACCGCCGAGTTCGCCATCTCCGCGAAAGCGATGCTGGAATAGTCGAGCCAGCAAGGTCGAGTCTTCGGATAGCGCGATCATGCAGTTGCGAATGTCACCTGGGGGCAGCATTTGCAGCTCTTCGCGCAAGCGACCCGAGCTACCACCATCATCCGATACAGTCACAATCGCGGATAGATTTCCGATCCACGTTTCGTCGCCATCTCGCTGGCCGACGAGTTTCTTCAATCCTGCCAAAAGGGTCGACAACCCAGTCCCGCCGCCGATAGCGACGAGGTTGGTCCCGCGATTCATTTCCGGCGAATGATGCACTTTGATTCGTTAGGAGCGGCTATAAACGAAGAGTAACTATTGAACTCTGGTACAGAATCATACCTAAAAGAGAAGGGCTTTGAAACCGCAGATTTTGCAATGGAAAGCGAACAGACGGGAAGGATGGCACTGAGTCGACTAGAGACGAGGTTGAAAGACCAGCCTATCGAAGTCGGGATCATTGCGTAGGGCGGTAAGATCATGATCATGCTGCGCACGAACACGCAGATTGGGTTGCAGATCGAGAGCGCGTTGCAGGGACTGCAACGCCAGGTCGACAGATCCCAACCGCGCACGAGTCGCAGCCAAACCATAATGAATGTGTGCCGCTTCGGGTTCCCGCTTCAACGCTCGTTCAAACATCTCCTGAGCGGCCACGTACTCGCCACGATTAAGCTCAATCACACCTCGATCGTAAAGAGAGTCCGCATCGCGCGGCAGCATGCTTTCGGTACGAAGTCGAGCTTCAGCGATAGCCAAATAAGTTCGAGCCCGCGCTGCTACTTCTGATACCTGGGAGTATTTGTCCAGCAGGATTCGAAATTGGATCCGCGCTTCGCTGAAATGTCCGTGCGTAAACTCTTTGTGCGCACGTTCGAACGACCGCAGCGCTGCCGCTTCGTCGAGCGTGGGTTGACGCGGCGGAGGCGGGGCGACCGATGACGGCTTGGGCGCACGAGCCGCCGCCAGCTTTTGAGTCGTTTTGACTCTTGGAGCCACGAACTTCTTCGGACGACTCACTTCGGCTTTCCGAGCAAGTGCTTTTTTGGGAGCGGCCTTCTTTGCAGCTTTAGCTTTTGGTGGAGGTGCGAGCTTTCGCTTAGGAGCAGCCTTCCTGGCGGGCTTGCCTGCCACCTTGGGAGCTTTACCCCGAGCGCTTACCGCCTTCGCAACCTTCTTTGCGGCAGGTTTAGCAGCTAGCGCACGCTTTGCTTTGGGACGCGCAGTCTTCGCTCCGAGACCCCGCCCTTTGGCCGATGTCTTGGCCGAAGAACGGATCCCCTTAGTTGGTGCCCGCCTCAATCCTTTTGCCACTGGACTACTCATTTAGAAGATCGAAAGAAGTTTCAATGCGGCGAAAAGTACCGCCAAAATCTGGCGGGAGGTTAACATAGGCGACCTCGTAAATCAACGTGATAACGGGAGTTGCGGCTCATTTGCCTCCCCATCGGATACTAAATATCCACAAATGGCCAACACGGGAAAACACTTGAAGCACATTGTTGGCTATGCTACAGTGCCTTCCGTAACGGTCGCAGACGGGGACGTTTGCGGAGATTGACAGCTCAAGTAACTGAAAGACTTCGAGTTTTGCAGGTCACCGCTACCGCACCTAGCAGCAGCACCCGCCAGAGTCCTTGCCCTTAATTTAGAATCCAAAAAGAAAGCCGCATTCAATGGCAGACGCTCCGATCCTGCTCCGAGAACAGCAGTACCAGCACATCAAAGCCGTGTTGGCTCGCCTCCGGTTGGATTCTGCCGCCAAGGTGGTTTTTCTTGTCGACAAGGATGGCCAGGAAATAGCCGTCCAGGGCGAAGTGGGTAATCTTGACACGACCAGTCTGGCTTCGTTGGCAGCGGGAAATGTCGCTGCTACCGGCGGCATGGCACAACTGATCGGGGAAAAAGAGTTTCCCACCCTGTCCCATGAAGGCGAGCGCGAAAGCATTCACATCTCGGTCATCGAGCGCCTGCTCCTGGTGGTTGTCTTCGATGAACGTTCGAGCCTGGGGCTGGTAAAACTTCGCAGCAAGCAAGTCTCCCAACAAATTTCCAACATGATTGCCGAGATCACCAAAGCCGATGGGGATGAAGAGTCACCATTTGCCGGGATCACGGATGAAGACATCGATAGCCTCTTCAATTAAGTAACCGCCTTATGACTTTCATCAACTACGCTTCCAGGGAAATCAATTGCAAGATCGTCTACTACGGTCCGGGCTTGTGCGGCAAGACGACAAACCTCCAGCACATTTTCGACGCCACCGCCCCCCAGGCGCGAGGCAAGCTGATCAGCCTTGCCACGGAAACAGATCGAACGCTGTTCTTCGATTTCATGCCACTGGAGTTAGGCACGGTACGTGGATTCAAAACGCGATTCCATCTCTACACCGTCCCCGGCCAGGTGTTTTATGACGCTTCTCGTAAACTAATCCTCAAGGGAGTGGACGGTGTGGTCTTCGTCGCCGATTCTCAGGAAGAGCGAATGGATGCGAATATTGAATCGCTATACAACCTTGAAGAAAACTTGCGCGCTCAGGGCTACGACTTGATGAAGCTGCCTTACGTTCTGCAGCTAAACAAACGGGACCTGCCGAACGTTATTCCGGTTGAGGATCTTGCCGCTGAGTTGTTGAGAAAAAATGAACCCGTGGTGGAAGCGGTGGCCTCTACGGGAGCGGGCGTCTTCGATACTTTGAAAGCAGTTGCAAAGCAGGTGCTGACAGAATTGCGCAAGGGATAAACCGCAGGCATCACGTCAGAGACTTCAGCATAAGCAGACCATCTCCCCCGTTTGAATAATATCTAGGCAATCGTTGAGTGACGGTATACCCGAGGTTTTCATACAGTCGCTGCGCCGCGGTGTTTAGTGACCTCACCTCGAGCCGTACCAGTCTGACGTTCCGGCGACGAAAACCCATTTCAACCTCCGCCATCAAGCGGTTCGCGAGGTGCCGGCGTCTGTGTTCAGGGGCAACCCCGACCGTGGTAACATGGCCCGTGTGATCCGGCTCTACCAGGCCGATTACGAATCCAACCATGATACCGCCCGATGTTACTGCCCGATACGACACGGATTCCGATGAGGTGAGCAGGTACTCAAACGTTTCGCGGCTATAGGCTTCGCCATCGACAAAACAACGCTGATCTAAACGCCAGCACTCATCGAGTTGCGAGAGGGTGAGCGGGCGAACGTCATATCGGAAACCAGTTGCCGGTCGCACACTCTTTTCAGCCCGCGCGGGAGGACTCTCTTCCGGCTCTGACGGTGACCACCAGCGCGAACGTATTTTCTTGAGTACTGCCATGGCGTGTGATTAGGTCTGAAGCTGGGAAGCAGGATTACTTTACCATCACGTTGCTGGATAATTAAATTATTAACATGCAGTCGCCGTAGCTGTAAAAACGATAACGTTCCGCTACAGCGTGATTATAAGCCGCCAGAATTAGCTCTCGCCCACCAAACGCAGATACCAGTAGCAGGAGCGAAGATCGAGGCAGGTGAAAGTTTGTCAATAAGACATCCGTCACCTTGAAATTGTATCCAGGGGTAATCGTCAGCGAGGCCGCGCCGCGAGTCGCGGTCACGCGATTTTCAGCACCAATTGCAGCCTCAAGAGCGCGAGTGGTCGTGGTACCGACCGCTATGACGCGCCCGCCGTTCGCCCTGGTTGAATTCAACCTTTCTGCCGCTTCCTCGCTTACTTCATACGCCTCTGGCCGCACGCTGTGCTCCTCAATCGCCTTGGCTCGTACGGGTTCGAATGTTCCATATCCGACGTGAAGAGTGATCTCTACGATCTCCACGCCGCATGCCTTGATCTGATCCAGAGTCTTAGGCGTGAAGTGAAGACCGGCGGTTGGTGCCGCGATTGCCCCGCGCTCGCGAGCGAAAACTGTCTGGTAACGATCGCGATCCTCTGTGGTAGTCCCCTGCGGCCGTTTTATGTAGGGCGGGAGCGGTATCTGGCCGCTGCAGTCAAGAACGCTTTCGAAGGCTTCCGCTGAATCAAACCGCATTCGCCGCACGTCGGCGCCTGGCCCATTCAAAATTTCAGCGCGCAGCTCCGATTGCGCGAAGCGAAGGACGTCTCCTTCTCTGAGCCTGCTACCTGGTCGCAGCAGCGCTTCCCACTCCTGTGGCTCCACTTCCTTTATCAGCAAGATCTCGACACGACCCCCGGTGCCTTCGCGCTCAGCCATTAAACGCGCGGGGAAGACCCGCGTGTTGTTGATGACAAGGGTGTCGCCTTTTCGCACGAAGTCAGGAAGTGACAGGAAGTTATTGTCGGCCCAACTGTGCTCACTCCGATTCAGTACCAGCATGCGAGAGGCATCGCGCCGAGAGAGAGGTTGCTGCGCGATGAGTTCTTCGGGAAGTTGATAATCGAATTCCGCGATGTCCATTGCGAGCGGTTCGTTTCAAATCTCGTTTAGGCCGGGTGCTCGCGATGAAAGACAGCACTGAGTTGCGCTCCAAATAGCAGTATCAGGCTCGAGACATAGCTCCAGGTGAGCACGGCAACCACAGCTCCCACTGAACCGTATATCTGATCGTAATGAAAGTAACTAAGCGACCACGCGAAAACGTACTTCGACAGTTCCCACAACAATCCGCCCAGCACTGCACCGGGGAGTACATCACGGAGGCTGACTTCAGTTTTCGGCATGAAGCGATAGATCGCGACAAAGAGGGCAACCGTAATCAAAAAACTGACCGTCGCAAATAAGCCCTGCCAGAACGCACTGCCGACCGAAATTAACAGGGGATAGCGGGCCATCTGTCTCGGAGACAAGCTCCCGGCCATTTCTCTCAAACCAACCACGACCGAAGTGGTCAGCACCGACGACGCCAGGAGGATACCGACTATTCCAACCATTCCGATGGTAAGCGCGCGACCGTGCCAGAAGGTCCGCGAAGTAGTGCCCCAAATTTTGTTCAGCGCGCGCTCGATCACAGCAAAGACCCAGGAGCCCGCCCAGAGGACGAGCACAACACACGTCACGATTCCGCCTTTACCAACGGAGGAAAGCGAGCCAATAGTGTCGCGTAGAAATTTTCCTGAGCCAGGGTAAACCTCGACAGCACGGGTTAGTAATTCGTTGGCGGCGGCGAATTGATTGCCGATGACCAGCATTAACAGCAGAGCCGGGAACAGCGCCATCAAACCGAAGTAGCTCATTGCTGCCGACGAAGTGAAGAGATCATTCTCGTGAAACTGATGAAGCGAGTGCGAAAGCATGGAAAGCCATGGCGAGCGGTTGCGCACACCGAATGAATGGCGAGTAAAGGATAGAAGACTTCGCATCACAAACTAACTACTGCTTATCGGATACGAGTTAAGCGTGTCAAAGTTTTCACTAAGAATCAAAAAGGCCGAGTCGGGGCGGGTGGGAGGGTTTTATACCAAAGTGGTCGTAGGCGAGCCTGGTGGCCATTCGTCCACGGGGCGTGCGATCGAGGAATCCGATCTGGATTAGATATGGTTCGATAATCTCTTCAATCGAATCCTTCTCATCGTGGATGGACGCGGAAATCGTTCCCAGGCCCACCGGTCCGCCATTGAACTTCTCAATGATCGTCAGAAGCAGTTTACGGTCCATCTCGTCGAGACCGAAGGTGTCGACTTCCATTCGATTCAGCGCATCATTAGCGACCTGCTGCGTGATCTTTCCGTCGTAGTCGACTTCCGCATAATCTCGCACCCGACGCAGAAGGCGATTCACAATTCGCGGCGTGCCTCTTGCCCGGCGCGCGATTTCGCGAGCACCAGCAGCCTCAATTTCAACCCCGAGAATCTCAGCCGAACGAGTGCAAATAATCTCCAAATCTTCGTGTGGGTAGAAGTCCAGATGAAAAACGATACCAAAGCGGCCGCGCAATGGAGCAGTGAGCAAACCGGCACGAGTTGTGGCGCCCACCAGGGTGAACTTTGGCAAGTCCAACTTGATCGATCTCGCGGCGGCGCCCTGCCCGATCAAGAGGTCGAGGTTGTAATCCTCCATCGCGGGATAAAGCTTTTCTTCCAGCGCCGGCAGCAGCCGATGAATCTCATCAATGAAAAGCACGTCGCCTTCCTGCAGGTTCGTAAGCAGCGCAGCGATGTCGCCCGCCTTTTCGATTGCCGGGCCGGCAGTGGAACGCAACGCAGCTCCCATTTCATTGGCGATGATATTTGCGAGCGTCGTTTTACCGAGACCAGGTGGGCCAGTCAAGAGCACGTGATCTAATGCTTCATGACGAGCGAGCGCCGCCTTCATGTAGACGCGAAGATTCTCTTTGATCTGGCGTTGACCAATATATTCGGCCAGCTTGGTGGGACGTACCGTCAATTCAAACTGTCGCTCAGCATCGCTGAGCGGCACGTCATGCAATTGGGCAGCTTGTGGATCTCCGGGCATCACTTTTCTCGTAGCTAAACTTTTGCCAGTTTACGCAGAGTGCTTCGCAGGATCGACTCGACAGTCATATTTTCGCCTTCGCTCATCGCCGCGCCGATCGCTTTTTCCGCCGGCCCTCGCTGATAACCGAGGTTCAATAACGCTGACAGTGCATCGGAACGTATCGCATCCTCAGACATTGAGGCCGGCACGCCGGTTTGGGCTCCCAACTCGTCCTCCAGCTCGGGCGAAGACAGCGAAGCCACCTTGTCTCGCATTTCGATCACCAACCGCTCGGCAGTCTTTCTCCCGATTCCCGGAATTAGTACCAAACGCGCCAGGTTGTTGGTGCGTATAGAAGCGATCATTTCGTCGGCGCTCATCCCTGACAGCAAGGTGATGGCGAGTTTGGGGCCGACTCCGCTTACTGAGATCAAGCGCGCAAAGAGTTCGCGTTCGCGCGCCGTTTTGAATCCGTAAAGCTGCAGGGCATCTTCTCGGACATGGGTGTAAATACGCAGCTGTACACTCGAACCCGCTTCTTCGAGATCGTAGAAGGTCGAAAGCGGAATGGTAACCTCGTAGCCTACGCCGGAAACGTCGAGGATCACTGACGTCGCGTTCTTGGCAAGAAGAGTTCCGGATAGATGGGCGATCATTTACGGTAGTAGTTGAACGGAAAGCGAATCGTCTAAGCGGGCGGATTGTAGCACTAACCCGATTCTGAGTGAGTCAAGTAGATGGATCCGCTACAACCGAGATAATTTGCAGGTAGCCTTGCGAACATTTGTAGGGAGGTGTCCCTCGGTGGACACACCCTGTTCGCCGAATAGCGTTTTGGAGTTGAAGTTCGTGAAAACAAGCCAGGGATGCCCACGGGGTGGGACACCCCCGACATGTTCACAATGTGCAAATCCCACCGCGGTTACCAAACGACCACAATCGAGGCTATACTTGTCTCGCCAGGTCCCTCAAATGAAGTCAGAAAAAATCTCAGAGCTTACAACTAATCGTTTGAGCATCTATTTGCGCTGCTTGAATACGCTTGCGGCGGCGGGCTTTAGAACGATCTCTTCACAGGCGCTCGCAAAGCAATTCAACTTGAACTCCGCCCAAATCAGAAAAGACCTCGGATACTTCGGCGAGTTTGGCGTACGTGGCGTTGGATACTACGTCGCTGATCTCCGCGATCACATCACGAAGATCCTCGGGCTCGATATGCCTCATCGAGTAGGAATTATCGGCGCCGGCCGGTTAGGAACAGCGCTCGCCAATTACAACGGGCTCAGTAAATCGAGTTTCACCATAGTGGCCCTGTTCGACAACGATCCCTCAAAAGTCGGCCAGCAGATCCAACCCGGTGGAATCCTCGTTCATGATGTGAAAAAGTTTGAACAAATTGTGACTGCCGAAGGGATTGATCTCATAGTAATCGCCGTTCCCGCCCGAGCGGCCCAGCGTGTTCTTAATCAAGTAACCGCAGCGGGCATACGTGCGGTTCTCAACTTCGCCCCCGTGTCGCTCAGGGCACGGCTCGGCGTGAAGGTGAAGACCGTTGATCTGACGACGTCGCTTGAATCATTGTCTTACTTCCTGGCGCGTCCGCCCGCCAGCGCCGTGACAAATGCTCGCGGTATCAAGCGCGTGTCCGAACTGAGTGAGCAACCAGAGCAAGAGTTGTAAGACTATTCATGGATGAACAGACCGCACGCAAAGAGATTGTGCGCATCGGCCAACTGATGTACGAGCGCAGTTATGTTGTTTCTTCCGACGGCAATATCAGTGTGCGTTTGGACGACGGCCGCATTGTTGCCACTCCGACGATGACCTGCAAAGGCCGCATGACGGAGGACTCGCTGGCGGTGACTGATCAGAACGGTAAGGCTCTTTCGGATCGCAAAGCTTCCAGCGAGCTGGCAATGCATCTGCTGATCTACCGCGAACGGGCTGACGTCAAAGCGGTCTGTCACGCTCATCCGCCGCATGGAACTGCTTTCGCCGTAGCAGGACTCGCGATCGATCAGCCCATCCTTTCAGAAGTGATTTTGACACTTGGCTGCGTACCGCTGGCCTCGTATGGCACTCCTTCGACGGATGAGTTGACGGAAGCGATGCAGCCGCTGGTGAAGCATCACAACGCACTGTTGATGGCCAACCACGGCGCAGTTGCTTACGGTTCGGATCTTTGGCAAGCCTTCGATCGACTCGAGACGTTGGAGCATACGGCGCGCATCGCGATACTTTCGCGTATACTCGGTGGCTCAAGAAACTTACCGGCAGATGCGATTGAGAAGTTGATCAACGTGCGTGAGGCCGCGGGATATCTCGGCGAGGGAGCTCGCTGTCAGGCTTGCGGTTATTTGCATGACACCCAGTTGTCATGTGCCAGCGGTGAGCGCCCGGCGCGTGGTCATGGCAGTTCAAGAGAGACTAATGGAGCGGGGAAGATTTCACTTACGAGGGAAGAGTTGGTTGAGTTATTGAGTCAGGCAGTCAGTGGTCAATAGTGGATGCTGAATGGTCATCGACCGCGAGCGGCCCGATTGCTATTCACGATTTACCATTGACCACAAACAGGAGCATCGGAATGCAAGAAGCACTCGGCATGGTTGAGACGAAGGGCCTGGTGGCGATGATCGAAGCGGCCGACGCTATGGTCAAAGCTGCCAACGTCACCTTGATTGGCTACGAGAAGATTGGCGCGGGATTTGTGACGGCTATCGTTCGCGGCGACGTTGCCGCGGTCAAGGCGGCCACCGATGCCGGTGCTGCTGCTGCCCGGCGCGTCGGTGAACTGGTTAGCGTGCACGTTATTCCTCGACCGCACGGCAGTGTCGACGACGCGCTTCCCATCGGTAACCGGTAAGCATGATCATTGCACGAATTCTCGGCACCGTAGTTTCCAGTCAGAAGGACGAACGGCTCATCGGCAAGAAGCTGATGATCGTGCGTCCGCTTAATGTCGATGGCAGCGACACGACCGGTTATGTAGTTGCGGTGGACACAGTCGGCGCAGGCTTTCACGAGCGCGTATTGGTGGTAGCCGGCTCGAGCGCGCGCTTGGCGCAAGGGATGAAAGATGTGCCGGTTGACGCCGCGATCGTCGGCGTGATCGATACGGTAGATATAACGGCCTGAAGCGAGTTTCGAGTTTCAAGTTTCAAGTTTCAAGTTGCTGCGCCCCTCGCTGATTTGCCCCTCGACTGAAATCTGAAAGCCCCGTTCGAAACTTGAAACTCGAAACTCGAAACTTTTCTTCTATGCAACTCGCCCGCGTCATCGGCACCGTCGTCGCCACCATCAAGAACGATTCGTTGGAGGGTCGTAAGTTGTTGGTGATTCAGACGCTGAACAAGGATCTGGAGTCTATTGGAAAGCCTATGGTTGCGGTGGATTCGGTAGGTGCCGGTGTTGGTGAACTGGTCTTCTGGTGCCGGGGCAAGGAAGCCAGTTTTCCTTTTAAGCGCGAAGACACGCCCACCGACTGTACGATCATCGGCATTGTGGATTCGGAATCTCATGTTACCCAGGGGCAGCGCAGATGATTCTTGCCCGGGTACTCGGCAACGTGGTGGCAACGCAGAAAAACCATCGCTACGAGAATGCCAGCGTGATGCTTTGCCAGCAGGTCACACTAGAGGGCGAACAGACGGCAATGACAGTGCTGGCACTGAATGCAGTTGACGCGGGCGTCGGCGACACAGTTTTGATTGTGCAGGAAGGCTGGAGCGCTTCCACAGCTTCTACCGGCAAGGCGGGCGCAGCAATCGATTCGGCGATAGTGGGCGTCGTAGATCGCATTGATCTTCTGGAAGCTGAAGTCAGATAGAAGCGAAGAGAAGACAGCAAACAGCCGGAGCCAGCCGCGATCCGGGCGCGATGAGAGCAGTACCACCACGCGGTAGCGGGTGGGCCAACTCGGGGACGCAATGATCGGATTTAAGAATGGCTAATGAACTAGAACAGGCCCAACTGATCGCAGAGCGAGTTGCCAAGCGAGTGGCGGCAGAATCCAAGCCGTCTTCAGCTTGGGCGAACGGCAACGTTTCTGCTGAATTGGCGGCGGTGCGAGCAGGCTTGAGCGAACTGCAGCTGAAGCTCGCTCAGCTTGAAAACCGTTTTAGGAGTGGCGCGAGCGATTACACGATTGGTGGATCGACAACTCGATCCGAAACGTTCGTACCCCTAACTCATTCGCCGTGGCTCGCCGGCGTGAACGCAACGGCTGCCCATCCAAGTCAGGAAAAGTTTGGCGTGGAAGAAGCAGTGGTTAGCGAGTTGGTTGACTTCTTTGAAAGAGAGAAGCAGTGCAGCGTCGAGCCAGGCGGCAAGCCCTGTGACCATTGTGCGATGTGCAGCACGCGCGGCTTCTAAATCAGGAACTAAGCTGCAATCACGAAAAAGGCCACCCAGTTTGGGTGGCCCCTTCCATTTTGGAGGGCGAATAAGCGAAAGCGCCCTGGACTTACTTCGCTTTCCTTCAGCGCTGGGCCCGCAGGCGGCTCCTCGCTGAGACGCGCCTTGCTTCAGCTCAGAGACTGAAACTAACTGCCATTTAACGTTGCGGGCGGGTCGCCCGCGGTTCGACGCACCACAGACACGGGCTACTTCGCCGGCGTGGGCGAATTTCGCAGGCTATTCGCGTCCAGTCGTGGCGGTTGCGTCGCACCTTCCTCGGCCTTGAAGTAAGGCTCTTCCTTGAAACCAAAGAGCTTCGCGGAGATTACAGTGGGAAACTTGGCACGGGTGGTGTTGTAGTCTTGCGAGGCGTCGTTGTAATCCTTCCGGGCGGTTGCAATCCGATTTTCCGTACCGGCCACTTCATCCTGAAGCTTTAGAAAATTCTCATTGGACTTGAGCACCGGATACTGTTCCTGTAGCACGAGGAGCCGGCCGATGGTTCCGCCAAAACTATTCGCCGCATCCATCACGGCTTGCTTCTGCTCAGGTGAACGGTCGCCACCTTCGCCTTGCGGCGCCGTCTGGGTTGCGTTCAGCAGTCTGGATCGGGCCTCGGCGATTTTTCCGAAGACCTCTTGCTCCTGAACACCCGCCATCTTTGCGGCTTCAGCCAGGTTGTAAACAAGGTCGCTGCGGCGTTGCAGTTGTGTTTCGACGTTGGCCCATTTGCCCTTCACATTCTGCTGTTTCGTTGTCAGCGTGTTATAGCCACAGCCGCTGCCGGCCAGAGCAATCACGAAAACAGATACTAGTAGAATCGATCGTCTTGCGGTCATCGGTAATCTCCCTTTTGGTCACTTATCCGTGGTTCGTTATCAGTTGTGTCGTTGTCGTCTGAAAATTTGCTGTTCGATCGGTCCAGACACTGACAACACCGGACAACGGAAACTGACAACAGACTAATGTTCCATAGCCCTGCGGTGCAACTCATCTACGTCTTCAATAACCAGCTCGATGTCCAGCATGTAGGCAGCGAAGAGATCGTTGGCCTCCTGATCAGTCGCCGGCCGCCAGCCGCTCGCGCGCATGGCAAAGATCTTCTCAAAGGGCGCACCGTCCAGTTTTAGCAACTCGGCTGTCTCGCGTACGGTATCGGGCTTTGCGACCGGAGCTTCTGCCCCATGGAGCACCAGCACTGCGCGAAACAGTGCCGCGAAGCTTGCCAAACTCTCGCTCATCAAATCGCATAACTGTTCAATGGAAACCGACGCCGGGATATAGAGCCGCCGCAACTGGATCAGCTTGCTGCGCAACTCATATTCCGCCTGGTGCCGCATCTCCTCTTTCGAGACCGTTACAGATCTCAGGGGATCATTACCAAACAGGACCACGCGCGCGTTAGCCATCTGATGAAACTCGATGGGAAATACGTCCACTGCGTCCGATAGTTCCTCAACCGTGAAGTAAACCGGCAGCGGATGGCCAAGCCGTTGCCATTCGCGCATCGGCGCCTGGGCCTGTCGCAGATCCTCAGGTGTAATGCGGTGGAGCGCAATCAGCAGGTTGTAATCAGACTTTAGCTCGATATGGTCGCCGGCGGCGGCTGAGCCGTAGAGCACAATACAAGCGAGGTTATTGCCGTGCGTGGTCTGGAGGTCCTCAATCAGACCATTCAGCGCGTCCTGAACAATTCTTCTAGCCATGGTGTTGTCCGATGATACCAAATCAAGTCTCTCGAGACTCAGGTCTCAGGTCTCTCTTAGATCTCGAATATCAACTGTCAAATCTCAAATCTCAGTCTGGTACCAGAAACAATAGTGGCCAAACAGACAGCCTCGAAACTTGAAACTTGAAACTTCGACCTCGTCTTCTACCAACTTCCTCCGGCGCCGCCACCACCAAAGCTGCCGCCACCACCAAAGCCTCCACCAAATCCACCGCCCCCGCCTCCGAAACCACCGCCGCTCCAGCCGCTACTCGATCCTCCGCCCCAACTTCCGCGGCTGCCGCTGTTCAAGAACGAGGCCAGCAGTAATGTGCTCAACCAGCCGCTACCGCCGCCGCCTCTCCCGCCACCACCTCTCCTGGCCGCCGACAGAATCAGAAGTAAGACGAAGCCGATAATGAGGATTGCACAGCACACGCTGGAGAGCGAGCCAGAGCTTTTGCCGGTTTGCGTGCGCGCCGGCCGGTACGCATAACTCTGATCAATTCCCTCAATCGTAAAGCCGCGTTTGGCGGCAAGCGTAGCCAGATAGGCTTGTATCGTGTCGTAGATCCCCTCTGAATAATTTTGCCGCCGAAAATGCGGGACCAAACGCTCGCGTTGAATCTGGCCCACGGCTCCGTCCGGTAAATCTCCCTCGAGGTGATCGCTAATCTGAGTGAAATACTTCCGGTCGTTAATGGCAACTACCAGCAGGAATCCCGCCTTATCTCCTTCCTTTGAACCAATCCCCCAGCCACGGGCAATAGCGAGCGAGTAATCAAAGATGTCGATGTCGCCGGTAGTCGGAACCGTGACCACTGCAAACTCAATGTCGGCGCGCTGTTTTAAGTTCGTGAAGATGGTCTCCAGTTTGGCCCTGGTCGCCGGTTCGATCACGTTTGCGTTATCGACGATAGGGGTGAACGGAGATGGTAGTGGAATGGGGGATCGTGCTGATTGAGCCAGCACCCGGTCGCCGGCAAAGACGATAAGACCGACCAGCACTAATGCGCTGACCGGTGCGAGTCGCTCAATTCGCGATCGCAACGGCGATACTCCCCCTTTTCGCTGAGACGGAAAAACCAACACTCGTTTGCTAACCCTCAATCAACTTGTGAAAAAGATAGAAGAGCGCCACTCCCACAAAAACGACAATCGACACCGTGGGGTTTCTTTCTTCTTTATGGTTGACCTCGGGGATAAGGTCGCTGGCTGCTACATACAGCGTTACACCGGCAGAGAAAGGCAGCGCATAAGCGACCGCTGATTCAATCCGCGAATTCAACAACGCGACGGTAATTACTCCCGCCAGAGTCGCTGCGCCAATAGCCGCCGTAGCGATTAGAGCCGTGCGAGTCGAACGTCCTGACGCGAGCATGATCGAAGCCACTGTAAATCCCTCCGGCATTTTGTGCAGCAGGATGGCAACGAAAACCAGCAACCCAACTTTGAAGTCCACCAGAAACGCCGCGGCAATCGAAACACCGTCAAAGAAAGTATGAATCCACAAGCCGCCAACAGCCGTGTAAGCCGCCGATGGCCGCATTAAAGATTCAGGATGAGTTTCTGCGCCGAAGTGAAAGTGGGGGGCGATGGTGTGTTCGAAGAGCTGAATCAGAAGATATCCGGCGAGCAGGAGGGTCATCGCGCCGACGACTGATTCTGCCGCACTCGATCCCTGCAGGTCGGCAGTCCAGATGCGGACTGTTTCGGGAACGATCTCAATAAAAATCGCGGCCATCATGAAACCAGCGCCGAGTGCCACCAGGTATTTCAAGAAGCGTTCACCATAGCGATGGGCGCCCGATTTGATGAGGACAAAACCACCAACCAGATTTGCGCCAGCAGCGAGCAGGCCGAAAAAGAGAAGTCCCGCAACCCCGCCAAAGATGGACTCCATTCAGTAACACTCAACGGAAAAATTTAAGATGAACTCGATGGAAGGAATATACAGCAAGGCGAATGGCGTGACTATTGGGTTGCCAATCTCAGGGACTCACTGGTCTCAAGTCTCAAGTCTCAGCTCTCATGTCCCAAGGCAAAAAACTCGGACTCACGGTTGGGGCCACTGGGGGTGCTGAGATCAAGATCTTAAATTTGAGATCTCAGACCTGAGACCCCTGGAGACTTGAGACCTGAGACTTGAGACCTGAGCCCCTCCGTGGCCGACAATAGGCGAACAGGATCTTTCCGCAACTTTTCCGAGTTCCCTCAAAGCCTTAGATATTTCTCACCTTTCCTATTGACAGAGAAAAATCGCGAGCGTAGTATCCGCTTCGGGTGGTCGAAAGTGGTCGGAAGTGGGTCCAACCTCGTAGCAAGCAACCGATCAGAGAACTTTTCCTAGAGGCCACCCAAAAATCTGCTCGCCGGGTCCAAAGATATGCTGCGGGGAAACTACACGGCTCGAATCGATCCTAAGGGTCGGCTAAAGGTGCCGACTCCCTTCCGCCGCCTCATCGAGGACAAGCACGGCAGCGAATTCTACATAACCAGTCTTACCGGAGACAACGTTCGCATTTATCCATTGCCGGAATGGGAATCGATCGAGCAGCGATTGTCTCTACTGCCGACGATGGATCCGGCGCGACGAAAGTTCCTTGACAGAACGAACTACTACGGACAGCAGGCGACCATTGATGGACAGGGACGTTTGCTGATTCATCCTTTGTTGCGCAAGAGCGCGGCGGTACTCGGCGATGTCGCAGTGCTTGGGTATCTGACCTATCTTGAAGTTTGGGAATTGGATGTCTTCCAGCAACGGATGGTCGCGGATCCTTACACGGAAGAGGACGAAGCGGCGATTGCGCGGTTGGGGATATAAGGAAGTTTCAAGTTTCAAGTTCCCTTAAGGGTCGTCGCGGTTCCAGGAGTAAGTTGATTTTGGAATATGAGGATGAGCAGAGAGCTTGGAATGCTGACTCAAGTTCCATGAGGAAAAACTCGAAACTTGAAACTCGAAACTCGAAACTAGTTCTTAGTTCTTTGAACGAGATCACGGGGCGGTGGTGATGGTTGCGCCTTTGGGGGGCAGAGGCGCGCCCCATCGCCCCGTGCTGCCACAAGAGACCATGCGGTACCTCGAACCCGCACGAGGAGGTCTCTTCATTGATTGCACGGTAGGTCTTGGTGGACACAGCGAGCTGATCCTTGAATCATCCGAACAGACCAGAGTCATCGGCCTGGACCGCGATATTGAGGCGCTGAGTTTTGCGAAAGAAAGACTCGCGCACTTTGGAGAACGATTCCACGCGATGCACGCGAATTTTCATGAGATCGATCGCGTGCTTGAAACAGGTGGTGACGACGTCGTAGGGATCCTGGTAGACCTGGGTGTTTCCTCTTTGCAGTTCGATTCCCCAACAAGGGGTTTTAGTTTTCGGTTCGATGCTCCACTTGACATGCGAATGGACCCGGAAGGAGGCCAGCCGACTGCAGCCGACCTTCTAGCCCAACTCTCAGAAGTGGAGATCGCGAGAATAATTTTCGAGTATGGCGAAGAGCGCGGCTCACGGCGTATCGCCAGATGGATCGTTGAAAAACGGGAACAAGGCGAGCCGATAACAACTACGAAGCAGTTGGCCGATCTCGTGGCCAGGGCGGTTGGCACCAGGAAGTCCAAAGTTCATCCGGCAACCCGTACTTTCCAGGCCTTGCGCATCGCAGTCAATCATGAGCTTGAGGGCCTAAGCTCTTTCGTCCAAAAGTCAGTAGATCTTTTAAAAGTTGACGGTCGATTTGTCGCCATAAGTTTTCACTCGCTTGAGGATCGCATCATCAAGCAAGAACTGCGGCGGCTTTCGGGTCAATGTCAGTGCCCACCTCGCGTTCCGGTTTGCTCCTGTGGCGCGCGACGACAGGTTGAACTATTGACCCGGCGACCGATCGCGCCGACTGAAGAAGAAGTAGCGGAAAATTCCCGGGCCCGCAGCGCGAAATTGCGTGCCTGCCGAAAACTTGAAGCGAGTTGAAACCAACTGCCGCAGCCGATACTGACAAGAAGGTTAACATGAGACGACTCCCTGCAAGCCAACTTAACGCCCGAATCCACCGCGAACGCGATCTGCGTGCTCTGTCTCGACTGTCACTGTTGCTCTTCAGTGGCGCCGTGCTGGCGGGGGGATTCGTTTTTGCAGCCAAACAACATTTCGCCGCCGTAAAGTACGGGTACACAAGCGAACAGCTACGCAAGGAACGAGAGGAACTCCTTCGTGAGCAACAGCAGTTGTTGCTCGAAAAGGAACAGGTTTCATCTCCAGCGCGACTCGAATCTGCTGCCCGTGCCTTAGGCCTCAAGCCGTTGCAGGCGCGACAAGTTGGGTTTACGAGTTCAGTCCAGAACTCATCGTCCAATCCCTCACGAGCTCGAACTCAACTCCAGAAGGACAAAGCGAAAGCGAAAGCGTCAGCCTCGACTCGTTGATGAATCTTCGTTGACTCTTTCCCGACGGAAGTCAGTCATGGCTAACAGGCTCTCAAAGGAGTAAGAAGGGACACACACGATCATGCTGGCAAGGGCTGCCGCTCAAAGCAAAATTCGACCTGATGCCTCACTCCGCCGCGCGCTTTTCGTCGCGGCCTTTATTGTCTTGTGGATGTTCGCCATCGGCGTCCGGCTCGTCTACCTGCAGGTATCTCGGCACGGCAAGCTGACCGAGCGCGCGCGTCAGCAACAGCAGGACGCGATCGAAACCAGCCCACAACGCGGACAGTTGCTTGATCGAAATGGTCGCGAGCTCGCGAGAAGTCTTGATACCGATTCGATCTTCATCGCACCTGATGAGTTAAATCAGAACGAGACTCAAACGGAAGCTGCGATTGAGTGCACAGCAGATGCCCTGGCCAGCATGTTGGGCAAGAGCAAAGCAGACCTTGTCAAACAGTTCCGCGAAGGCGCTGCGAAGAACCAACGCTTCGTCTGGATTGCGCGCAGGCTTTCTCCAGAGCTTGGGCGCCAGATTAAAGCGCTCACCCTTCCGGCGGTCCACATACGAAAAGAGCCAAAGCGCTACTATCCGAACGGATCGCTGGCGGCACACGTGCTTGGGTTTGTCGGTCTCGACAACGTGGGTCTCGGCGGCGTTGAGCAGGTCTATAACCAGAAAATTACGGGCGAGCCCGGCAAGTTGTTTTTAGAAAAGGACTCTGAAGGTAAAGCTTATGAGGGCTTTGAGATCCCTTCGAATCCAGGTCAAACGATCGTACTGACGATAGATCTGTCGGTTCAATTCCGCACGGAGCAGGCGCTTACGAACGCAGTTGAGAAAGCTCGAGCGAAATCCGGCTCGGCAATTGTGATCGATCCACGCAACGGCGAGATTCTCGCCATGGCCACCGTTCCTACTTTCGATCCCAATAACGTGGGTGCGGCTCCGGCGATCTCTCGTTCCAACTGGGCGTTGCAAAATATCTATGAACCCGGATCGACATTTAAGATCGTTCCCTTTTCCGCGGCGCTGGAAAAGGGTCTGGGAAAGCCCGACGATAGGATCGATTGCCAGATGGGTTCGATCACCGTCGCGAAGCGTGTCATCCGAGACCATACCGCGTTTGGAACTTTGACCTTGACCGAAGCGCTCGAGAAATCCAGTAACGTCGCCGCTATCAAACTTGGTTTGCGCGTGGGTGATCAGGCGATGCATGAGTACATCACCCGCTTTGGTTTTGGTTCGAAGACTGGAGTCGAACTGCCCGGCGAAACTGCAGGGCTCTTGCGTCCGGTCAAACGCTGGCAGCCCTCATCGATTGGATCGATTGCTATTGGACAGGAAATAGGTGTCACTCCACTTCAGATGGCTGCGGCTTTTGGCACATTGGCAAACGACGGTGTGCGTGTATCGCCTCATCTGGTGCGTGAGATTCGTACCTCGTCAGGTGTATCGGTCTATCGCGCCAATCCCGAGCACCGAACTGTTGTCAGTGAAAAGACAGCGACTGCCTTGCGAGGCATGCTTGAAGGCGTGACCTTGAACGGCACAGCAAAACAGGCGCAGCTCGATGGTTACTCGGCAGCAGGAAAAACAGGAACAGCTCAAAAGATAGATCCGAAGACAAGGGCTTATTCGCGCACCAAGCACGTCGCTTCATTCGTTGGCTTTGCGCCGGTGAACAACCCTGCGGTGGTGATCGTTGTGGTGATTGATGAACCGTCTGGCGCTTATCACGGTGGGGATGTGGCGGCTCCAATTTTTCGGGAGATCGCGGAGCAAATCCTGCCGGATCTCGGCGTAATGCCTGACACGGATTTCAAAGCGCCGTCCGAGCTGTTCGCGCAAACCACGCCGAAAAGGGTGATCACGCTTGCTGCGCGTGAAGCTCAAAACCGCACCGCGGAGGAGCGCGAAGAGACCTTGCCCAAAGTTGCCAACCGCGATCACCGAGGTGCTGAAGTTGTTTACGCAGTCGCCAGTGGTCGAGCGATGCTGATGCCGGATCTGCAGGGAAAGAGTGTGCGCGATGTAGCACGAGCGTGTGCCCAGCTTGGATTGCAAGTGGAGGCGCACGGCGAAGGGCGGGTAATGCGGCAGAATCCTTCGCCGGGAACTGAGGTGCAGCCGGGTCAGACGGTTTACCTGGAGTTAAGAAGTTTTTAGTTTCAAGTTTCAAGTTTCAAGTTTCAAGTTGTTATCAGACTTTCACAGTCGAACTTAAAACTAGAAACTAGAAACTCGAAACTCGAAACTCGAAACTCGAAACTCGAAACTTTTTGGGATGGAGCGCACGACCCGACATGATCCCCCATCGAATGCTGAACCGGGAGAATTCTGGAGCTGCCGTAAGATATAGAGTAGACGCTTGCCGCAAACGCTTGCGCACGGTCCGCGCCCACAGAACTCAACTCTCCGACTCCATGGCCGACGAGTTTCAAGAGGCTGAAATTTCATCGGCTGAAGTGGTGCAGACTTGCATTAATGAAACAGCCGCTGAGTTCTCAATGCTCGAATTTGCCAACATTCGAGCAAACGTCGGGGGGAAAGCCGGCGCAATAGGCGGCAGGAATGATCGGGACGAGGCAGATATAACGTGAATGTTAGAGAAGCGTCAGTCCTAATGGGCGCGATTGGCACATATGTCAGCGCCGAGCTGTTTGAAAAACAGATAAAAGGCTTCTCCATCGATTCGCGCTCGGTTGACGCGGGCGAGCTGTTCTTTGCGTTGTCTCAGAAAGACTATGCCCGCGCCGGTTTCAACGGCACGTTTGCTGATGCTCATCATTTCATCCCTGGGGCATTCAAGCGGGGCGCGATTGCCGCGGTTGCGCGTCGAGACCACATGGAGGGCAATGGAGGCCTGGCGGCGCTTAAGGACAGATTACTGCTGGTCGACGATGTTATCGCCGCACTGCAGTTGCTGGCCCGACGTGTTTACGAGCAGTGGGATCGGCCAGTGGTGGGTATTACCGGGAGTGCTGGCAAGACTACAGCCAAGGAACTCACCGCTCACCTGCTGTCGGCGAGTGGACGACGCGTTCTGAAGAGCGAACGAAACTATAACAATGGCCTTGGTTTGCCGCTCTCAGTCTTGCGCATGGTGAGTGAAGGCCACACTCCTGATCAATTTGACCTGGCAGTGCTTGAAATGGGGATGTCGTCACCAACGCACGAGATTCGACGCCTGACCCAAATCACGCCGCCGGATGTAGCCGTCGAGTTGATGATCGCTCCAGTTCACCTGGAACACCTTGGGTCCATTGAGAACATCGTCGCAGCGAAGGCTGAACTGGTGGAAGGGTTAAAGCCGGGAGGAACGGCAGTGCTCAACGCGGACGATGAGTGGGTCATGAAGATGCGTGACAAGCATCCGGGGCGGACCTTTACTTTTGGAATCGATCATTCGGCTGATGTAAGCGCCACCGAGATCGACACCGGGCGATTGGGGCGAATCAAGTTCAGATTGAACACGACACTTGGCAGCGCGCCGGCCGTACTGCACATGAGCGGCCGTCACAATCTGATGAATGCTTTGGCTGCCGCGGCGGTGGCGACAATTTTTGACATCGCACCCGTTTCGATTGCAACGGCATTGACAACCGCACGACCGCCGCGGATGCGTGGCGAAGTCCTCGACTTTGCCGCGGGCTTTACGGTTGTGGATGACTCTTACAACTCCAATCCGCGCTCGCTCCTGAACATGGTGCGCACGATTTCTGAGGGCGGCTTGGAAAGCAAACGGCGAATTGTAATCGCCGGGGAGATGCTCGAGCTCGGAACCGATGAAGAGAGCTTGCACCGCGAGACTGGACGAGCGATTGCTGAGCTGGGTGTCGATGTTTTATGGGGAGTTCGCGGACTTGCCAGACAACTAGTGAGTGGGGCCCGGGACGCAGGGCTGGGTAACGCAGAGTATTTCCCGAGTTCGGAGGCTGCAGCCACCGCATTGTTGGGAGAAATTAAGGAAGGTGATCTCGTGCTGGTAAAAGGCTCAAGGGGAGTTGCGACCGACAAAATAGTTGCCGAACTTCGCAGCCGCTTTCCGCTGGCTGGTGAAGATCAGGCATAAGTCTTAATCTGATTTCACACTGCGAAGTTTCAGAACCGAAGCCGCTAAATGATCTACTACCTCTTTTACGAACTGATTTACGGCCATTTCAAAGAGAAAGAGTGGTATCTCATCAAGGCGCTCAACGTTTTTCAGTACGTTACCTTCCGCACTGCTTACGCCACCATCACTGCGTTGCTCATCTCGCTGTTGTTCGGCGGGAAATTTATCGAGGCGTTGCGAAAGTGGAACATCGGACAGCAGATTCGCGAAGAGGGCCCGCAAGCGCACATGGCAAAACGCGGAACGCCCACGATGGGAGGCGTGCTGATTGTCGGCTCAGTAATCATCTCAGCTTTGCTGTGGGCGCGACTAACGAATGTTTACGTTTGGACGGTGATGCTGGCGACGCTCGGTTTCGCCGCCATCGGCTTTGTCGATGACTACGCAAAGATGGCGAAGCAGAGAAGTCTCGGGCTCACCGGTAAACAAAAGCTGGCGGCGCAATTCCTGATCGCTATCGGCGTTTGGGCAGTTCTTTACATCTCCACGAAATACTGGGCCAGTGACTATTCGTGGAACGTCAGCATTCCGTTCTTGAAGATCACTGCGGAACCGTTTGGTGTTAGTTACATCGGGCCGTATTTGTATCTAGCGTTCATCGTAATAGTCCTGCTGGGATTTTCGAATGGCGTGAACCTGACTGATGGGTTGGATGGACTCGCGATCAGCATCACGTTCATCGCGATGACTGCAATGACCGCTTTGACATATCTCAGTAGCGACGCTCGCTGGGCCGAATATTTGCAGCTAACACATCGCCCGGAGGCGGCTGAGTTGACAGTATTCTGCGGCGCGATGGCCGGCGCGAGCCTCGGGTTCCTTTGGTACAACGCGCCGCCCGCTGAAGTCTTTATGGGAGACACGGGCAGCCTGGCAATCGGCGGAGCGTTAGGAACGGTCGCGGTGCTGACAAAGCAGGAATTCATGCTGGTGATGGTTGGCGGCGTGTTTGTGATGGAGGCGCTTTCCGTGATGTTACAGGTCAGCGTTTTCAAGATGACCAAACGCACCACGGGAACCGGTCGCCGGCTCTTTAAGATGACTCCACTGCATCACCACTTTGAAATGCAGGATTGGAAGGAGTCGAAGATCGTTTTTCGGTTCATGATTCTGGCGATCCTGTTTGCGCTGCTGAGCTTGTCAACGCTGAAGTTGCGTTAACGATGAACACTTAAGGTCGTGAGATTGTTTGGAAGTTACCGGCAAGAAAGTTTTAGTGATCGGGGCGGCGCGCAGTGGTGTGGCCAGCGCGAAGTTTCTGACCGCGCTTGGCGCCGTGGTAGCCCTCAATGATCGTAAGCCACTTGAGGAGTGGAGTCCCGAAGCCGCGACCTTAAGGGACGCCGGCATCGGGTGTTTCGCCGGCGACGTGCCGACCTGGCTCCTCGATCAAATTGAACTAGTAGTCGTTAGTCCCGGAGTTCCTTCGCAAAGCATTCCCATCCGTTATGCTGAACGCGCAGGAGCCGAAGTGCTTGGTGAAGTCGAACTGGCTTCTCGTTATTTGAAAGGACGAATAGTCGGCATTACCGGCTCAAACGGCAAGACCACCACGACGGCACTCATCGGTGAGTTGTTAGGGCATGCCGGGTTGAATGTGCAGGTTGGAGGCAACATCGGCAAGCCACTGATCTCACTAGTTGAAAGTTCGGTTGATGAAGGTTGGACGGTCGTTGAGTTGTCCAGCTTTCAGTTGGAAACGATTAAGCAATTTCATCCGACCGTTGCTCTTGTGCTGAACGTAACGCCAAACCATCTCGACCGCTATGAATCGTTCAACGATTACGCTGCAGCGAAGCACCGGATCTTTATGAACCAGGAACCAGGAGACGTCGCGATTCTGAATGACTCCGATGAAGTGGTCGCATCCTGGGCAAAAGGGTTACGCGCGCATGTAGTTCGTTTCAGCGCGAATGGAGAACTCGACGAGGGTCTGTTCCTGCGGGGCAACGAGATCGTCTCGCGCACTGTTGACGGCGAACGGGTCCTGATGAAGCGCGACGAAATGAAGTTGCGCGGGCTGCACAACGTTGAGAACGTGCTCGCCGCAGTCGCTGCGGGATTGGCCTGCGGAGCGGATCCCGAAACGATGCGAGAGACGGTGAAGCAATTTGAACCCGTCGAGCATCGATTGGAGTTTGTGGCAGAAATTCGTGGCGTGAAGTTCTACAACGACTCGAAAGCAACGAGTGTTGATGCAACGTTGAAAGCCCTTGAAGCCTTTGCGGACGATCCCGGCAGAGTAATTTTGATCCTGGGTGGTCGTGGCAAGAAAGCGTCCTACCTGCCTTTGGCGAAGCTGATCGGGGCAAAGGCACGAAAGCTTGTGCTGATTGGCGAAGACGCGGAGACGATTCAAACCGAACTTGGTGATCTTGCCGCAAGTGAAAGGGCTGTCGACATGAAAGACGCGGTTGAACGTGCATTTGCGGCCGCTGAGATAGGAGACACGGTTCTACTTGCGCCGGCTTGTGCGAGTTTTGACATGTTCACAAGCTTTGAACATCGCGGACAGGCTTTTAAGAAGGAAGTCTCAAGTCTCATGAGATCTAAAAGATCTCTGAGATAATTTGAGATCAAAAGGAGACGTGGACGGGAGACGCGAGACTTGATTCTGACTTCTGATTTCTGACCTTCGGATTTCTGTTTCCTATGGCCCGTAAGCTCTACCCAGACAAATGGCTTTTCGCGGCGACCGCCGGGCTCGCGCTGTTCGGCGTCGTAATGGTTTACAGCGCTTCGGCGATGCTTGCGCAATCAGAGAATCACAGCCAGTTTTACTACTTCATCAAGCAGGGAATTTGGACTGCCATCGGTTTATTCGTGATGGTCGTAGTGATGCAGATCGACTACCGGCACTGGAAGAGCAGCACGGTGGTTTATGGACTGCTCGCCGTTACTGTAGTGCTGTTAGTGGCGGTGTTTGGGTTTGGAAAGGTCAACGGGGCGCACCGCTGGATTCGTTTTAGCAGTTTCTCTATTCAGCCGTCAGAGTTATCTAAGTTATCACTCGCGATTTTTCTCGCATACTTTCTTGAAAAACGCGCAGGTGATGAGACGGATTTCTGGCGAACGTTTGTCCCCTGCGCCGCGATCACGGGTGCACTCGCTGTGTTGATCGTGCTCGAGCCAGATCTGGGAACGGCCCTGATGCTGGCAGTACTGTTTTTAGTAATGACTTACACTGCGGGTGTGCGACGGTTGCATCTCGGTTTGGCCGCCGCGCCGGCGCTTGTTGGGGTCGTCGGACTTTTAATCCTTGTGCCGTGGCGCATGCGCCGGCTGGTCACTTTTCTGGATCCGTGGGCGGATCAGCAAAATAGTGGTTTCCAGGTTGTACAGTCGCTGTTGGCGATTGGATCGGGCGGTACTGACGGGCTCGGCTTTGCTCAGGGCAAGCAGAAGATGTTGTTCCTGCCATTCGCGCATTCGGATTTTATTTTCGCAGTAGTCGGCGAAGAGTTGGGACTAGTCGGCGCGCTCGGCGTGTTGCTGGTCTTTGGACTTTTTTTATGGCGTGGGATCCGTACGACGTTACTGGCGCCCGATCGGTTTGGAATGTTGCTTAGTTTGGGCATTGTGATCGTGATCGTTGCCCAGGCTCTTTTCAATATAAGCGTCGTGCTTTCGATGGTGCCCACGAAGGGAATTCCGCTGCCGTTTATTTCTTATGGGGGATCGTCGCTCGTTCCCACACTGGCTGCCGTCGGCATTCTTTTGAATATCTCGCAACACGCTTCCGGTGGCATCGACGTGGATGCGCTACGTTCGTTTTCACGCAACGAGCGAGGAACTCAGCCAACGACAGTGCGGGGGCTGACCTCGTCGCGTGTCGGGTGAAACCTGCGATGCGCGTTTTGATCGCCGCCGGCGGCACTGGCGGACACATCTATCCGGGGATCGCGGTCGCAAACGAGCTTATGCGACGACAACCCAAAGCCGAGGTCAGATTCGTCGGCACCGCGCGCGGTCTGGAAAACAAACTGGTTCCCCGGGCAGGGTTTCAGTTGTCGCTCATTGAAAGTGAAGGACTCAAGAACGTTGGGATCGCGGCGCGGTTGCGAGGCCTGCTGATTCTTCCGCACAGCTTTCGTGCAGCCCACCGGCTGATTCGAGAGTTTCAACCCAACGTGGTTGTAGGCGCCGGTGGTTACGTTTCCGGGCCAGTGGTTTTGACAGCTGCGCTGATGCGAGTGCCCACGATGGTCATGGAGTCCAACGCGCTGCCGGGGTGGACCAATCGCACGCTGGCGCGCTTTGTTCGCAAGGCGGCGGTCTCCTTTGAGGCCGCATTGCCTTACTTTCGCGGAAAAGGCGTCGTGACGGGAAACCCGGTGCGACGCGAGTTCTTTGAGATACCGCAGCGGGTCCGCCGCGATTGGAGTTTTTCGATTCTGGTGTTTGGCGGCTCACAAGGCGCACGCGCGATCAACGAGGCGATGGTGGCCGCATTGCCGAGGCTGGAGAGTCTGCGGGATCGTTTGAAAATTACACATCAGACGGGCGAGACGGACTTTGAAAAGATCAACGCGGCTTACACCGAAGCCGGCTGGAGCGAACAGCTGGACGTCAGAACATACATCGATGACATGGTTGCCTCGTTTGCCGCCGCTGATCTTGTGATCTGTCGGGCAGGCGCGACGACCACTGCGGAGCTCACGGCGGCGGGTAAAGCAGCAATCATGATTCCGTTTCCGTTCGCCGCCGACGATCATCAACGGAAGAACGCTGAAGCACTCGAAGCGGCCGGCGCGGCCAGGATGATCTTGCAGCAGGACCTTTCGGGAGAAAGCCTCGCGGAAGGACTGCAGACTCTGATTAGAGATGGGGGCAAGTTGAGCGAAATGGAAGAGGCAAGTCGGAGACTTGCGAGAAGCGATGCAGCGGCGGCGGCCGTGGATTTGATTGAAGGCCTGGCTCGAGGGGCATGAAACTCAGATTGGAGATATCTGAGATTCCAGGATCAAAGAAGCAACGAGTCCGGAAAAGAAGTCCAAAGACCGAAGACCAAAGACCAAACTGACAACTGACTACCCTATGTTCCGTCGAATTCAACACGTCCACTTTGTAGGCATCGGTGGCATCGGCATGTCAGGAATCGCTGAGGTCTTGATCAATCTCGGGTTCCGCGTGTCCGGTTCAGATGCCAAGAGCTCGAATGTTACCGATCGTCTGCAAGGCATGGGCATCGAGTTCGCCGAGGGGCACGCCGCCGAAAACGTCGGCGACGCGCACGTTGTAGTCCGGTCAACTGCGGTACGAGATGACAACCCGGAGATTGTTGAAGCGCATCGCCGTTCAATTCCCGTCATCCCTCGCGCAGAGATGTTGGCGGAACTGATGCGACTAAAACCGCATTCGGTAGCGGTGGCCGGATCGCACGGAAAGACGACCACCACCTCGATGGTCTCGACCGTACTGGGTCACGCTGGATTGGATCCGACAATTGTGGTTGGTGGCGTTGTCGGAGCCTTCGGATCGAACGCTCATCTGGGCACCAGTGATCTGATGGTTGTGGAAGCGGACGAAAGCGATCGTTCGTTCCTGATGCTGACGCCGACGATCGCCGTCGTGACGAATATCGATCGCGAGCACATGGATTACTACCACGACATGGAAGACGTGCGTACGTGCTTCACGAACTTTGTCAACAAAGTCCCGTTTTACGGGGTGTCCGTCCTCTGTCTTGACGATCCCAACGTGCAGGCCATCATCCCGCGCATCGAACGACGCCGAATGACTTATGGCCTCAGTGCGCAGGCGGATGTTTCGGCGCACAACATCCGTTACGACCAGAATTTCGGCTCGGTGTTCACCGTGTGGCGGGGAACCGAATCGATCGGAGACGTTACGTTGCATGTTCCTGGGTTGCACAATATTTACAACGCACTCGCAGCCATCGCAGTCGGTGTTGAACTGGAAGTGCCCTTTAACCAGATCGGGGAAGCGCTCGTCAGCTTTACAGGGGCCGGCCGGAGGTTTCAGTTCAGAGGCGAAGTCGGTGGAGTTCTGGTCGTCGACGACTACGGTCATCACCCCACCGAAATTAAAGCGACGCTCGCGGCGGCAAAGATTGGGTCGGGCGGCCGGCACATCGTCGTGCTGTTTCAGCCGCATCGATACAGTCGCACTCACGACTTAATGGAAGAGTTTGCCCGTTCATTCAACAACGCGGATACGCTCTTTGTGACGGATATCTACGCTGCGAGTGAAGAGCCAATTGAAGGTGTGACCGCGGAAACTCTAACGGCGGCCATCAAAGCCTTTGGTCATAAGGACGTTCGTTACGTCGGGCCCCTGGAAAACGCCGCGAGTGCTCTCAGCGACCAGGTGCATTCCGGAGACCTCGTAATCGCGCTCGGCGCAGGAACTGTTAACCGCGTTAGCGAACAGCTTCTCGCACTGCTTCAAGAGAAACCCGAGGCGGCGGCCAGTTAAATTTATGTCTGTCCTTCAAGACAACCCTGGTTTGGCAGCACGAGACGCAGCTCTCGAAGAGATCGTCCAGAGGTTGGGAGTGCGCGCAGAACGGGGAAAACGTTTTGCAGACCTGACCAGCTTGCGCGTAGGCGGTGCAATCGATTGGGTGATTTCGCCGGACTCTGAGGAACAGGCGGCAGCGGTGGTCTACGAACTTGAAAGAGCGGGAGTCGGGTGGCGCCCATTGGGATCGGGCAGCAACGTGCTCGCCGACGACGGCGAACATCATTACGTTGTCCTGAGCCTGAAGGACTTGAAGGCCGATGTTCAATTTGACGGAGAGCGGGTTTCAGTTTCCGCCGGCTATTCGCTCCCGCGTCTTTGTATCGACGTTGCGCGACAGGGACTGTCGGGCATTGAAGGTCTCGGCGGAATTCCGGGAACGGTTGGCGGCGCACTTTGGATGAATGCGGGCGCATACGATCACGAGATTGGGACCGTTACGGAAATCGTGCGCGTGGCTAAGGAAGGTCGAGTAGTCGAAGTTCCTGGTAACAGCGTTCAGTGGAACTATCGGCACACATCATTCAAAGAAGGTGATCTGTTGTTGGGAGCTACTCTTCGTTTGACTCCCGACGACCCGGAACAGATCAAAGTCCGAATGGAGGAGGCCAAGAGTCGACGCATGGCAACCCAACCCCATGGTTCCCGCTCTGCAGGTTGCTTCTTCAAGAATCCTCCAACCGGCTTGGTCGGTACTGGAAAAATGATCGACGAACTGGGAATGAAGGGCACGCGTCGTGGCAGTGCAGTCGTCTCGCCGGTCCACGCCAATTTTATTGTGACCGAAGGCGATGAAGCTCGCGCCGACGACGCGTTGGCTCTGGCTGAAGAGATTCGCGAGCGGGTGAAGCGCGAACACGGAATCGAGTTGGAATACGAGGTCGAGCTTTGGAGAGCCGATGAACCTGCCGGCAAAGCTAACGAAGCTGTTGAGCAAACCGAAGAAAAGGAGCCGCCGCAATGAGAGACCAGGCTGTAGTTCAGAAGGTCGGTAATCGCAGCGGATTGAGCGGTACCCGTCGCTCCACCAGCGCGGTCCAACGTCCATCAAAACGTTCACAAAAAAGCGATTTGGCGGAGCGTTTGCGAAACTTGTCGGGCTATTTCCCAAGTCTTCTGAAAGTGGCGCTTGCGGTGGGTTTGGGTGTCATGCTGTTCCTCGGATATCGCGCCGCGGCTGCAGCAAGTTTCTTTCAGATTCGTCAGGTGGAAGTGCAAGGTGCCTCCCGCGTATCTGGTGATGAGGTGCAGGCGCTCGTCCGACGTGAAGCAAGCAAAACCGGAGTCTGGAATGCGGATCTGAATATGCTTAGCGAGAAGATCGAACGCCTTCCGTGGGTACGCAACGCTGTTGTTTCGAGGGTGCTGCCAGACGGAGTGCGGGTAAGAATCGCTGAACGCATTCCGGTCGCGGTGGTTCGTACTGCGGCGGGCCGTTTTCGTTGGGTGGATGAAGAATCGGTGCCGCTGGGAGAGATGTCGCCGGCTGACCATATGCCCGCTTTTTTCCTGCGCGGGCTTAGCGAAGAGGACACGGAGATTGCTCGACGTGAAAACATCGACCGCGTGCGGATGTTCCTGGCGCTGCAGGGCGAGTCCGAAGCCGCCGGGCTGTCAGAGCGAATCAGTGAAGTTAATTTAATGGATGTTAAAGACGTGCGAGTTCAACTCGCGGGCAACGATTCGCAGATCGAACTTCGCTTAGGCTCGCAAGAAACGAATAAGCGATTGCAGGAAGGGTTAAGGGTATTGGACCAGCAGCGCCAGTTGCCGCGTGGTCGGTTCATTAGCTACATCGACCTCAGTTACGGCAAGCGCGTCGTCGGATTCATATCCGGCGCTCATGTCTCAGCAGGTACAGATGAGGCCGAAAGCGCAATCGCCGCTCAGCAGTCATCCGGACAGACACCGATCAGAGAGACCAGCCAAAAAGAGGCAACGAAGAGACCGGACAAGACTACGCGTCCCAACGAGAAGGGCCGAGCCGATTCCACGCCAGGGGCCGAACGGTAATCGCGACTAAGGAGCAAAGCTAAATGGCCAAGCGCGCACAGCACACAGTCGGGCTCGACATTGGAACGAGCAGGGTGACGTGTATCGCTGGCGAAATGGGTGAGGGTGGGCTGCTGAACATCGTGGGCATCGGCGAGTCTGAAGCGCGTGGTTTGCGCAAAGGAGTCATCGTCAATCCGGATGCGGCGGTCGACTCTATCAGGAGAGCCGTCGAAGAAGCTGAACGTATGAGTGGCTTGCAGGCGGAAGAAGTCTCTATCAACCTGGCCGGCTCCCATATTCTTGGCTTTAACGGTCAGGCCATCGTCGCTGTGTCCGGTCGCGACCGCGAGATCACTACCGATGACGTACGGCGCGCCATCGATTCAGCGTGCGCGATTCAACTGCCGGCAGGACGTGAAATCGTCGACCGTTTGCCCCAGGAATTCATCGTCGACGATCAGGATGGAATTAATGATCCGGTAGGAATGATCGGCGCGCGCTTGGCGGTAAAAGTTCACATTGTCACGAGTCCAGTCACGGCCCGGCAGAACGCAATCAATGCCGTGAATCGTGCCGGTTTGATTGTGGCAGACATGGTGCTCGAGCAATTGGCCGCTGCTGAAGCCTCGTTAACTGAAGATGATAAAGAGTTTGGGGCGGCCCTGGTAGACATTGGCGCGGAGACGACCGGGCTCGTCATTTACCAACGCGGCGCAGTGCAGCACACAGCAGTCTTTCCTTTGGGTGGTTCCCATTTCACGAACGACATCGCCTTCGGATTGCGCACCCCAATTCCCGAGGCGGAGAAGATCAAGCGAGCAGTGGGCTGCGCGTGCAGCACATCGCTGAGTGAGATGGAACGCGGCGAGCTGGTTGATGTGCCGTCCGTTGGTGGTCGGGCACCGCGTCAACTTTCGCGACAGATCCTCTGCGACATCCTGCAACCACGTGCCGAAGAGGTTCTGATGCATGTTGCTGATGAAATCAAAGATGCGGGCTGGGAGCGGCAACTGTCGAGTGGTGTAGTGCTCACCGGTGGCGGCGCATTGTTGAATGGAATGACGGAGATTGCGGAACAGGTTTTTGATGCTCCCGTGCGCATCGGTTTCCCCGAGCGCGATCGCTTTGGAGGACTCGTCGAGGACGTACAGAGTCCTGCGTGGGCTGCAGCCGCTGGTCTGGCACTTGTGGCTCAGCGAGCTCAAGCTACTGAGATTCGTTCCGGCACTGGCAGACGCGGATCTACCGGCAAGCTCACGCATTTTGTCTCAAGATTTCGAAATCGTTTCGGTAGTATTTTTTGACAAGTTGTTGTATGCTCTCGGCCCGGCTGCACAAGATATTGTCCGCAACATATCGATGCCGATGGCACGAGCAACCCAATATAGAAGAAAAAGACCCTGGACGCCTTCACGCTTCGGCAGAGAGGAACTAACTATGGCACCGGACGCTCGTCACGGAAATGGCATTAATATTTTCATCGATGATGACCCGCCGATCACAGGCGCGCGGATCAAAGTAATCGGCATCGGCGGTGGCGGCGGCAATGCTGTCAATCGCATGATCGAATCAGGTATCGAAGGCATCGAGTTTCTCGTTGCCAACACCGATCTCCAGGCGCTAAAACGTTCGCGCGCACCAATCAAGATTCAACTTGGTAGCAGGCTGACAAAAGGGCTCGGCGCCGGCGCCGATCCCGGCGTGGGACGGGAAGCTGCCCTCGAAGACACCGACAAGATAATCGAGGTGCTCGAAGGCGCCGATATGGTGTTCGTGACGACTGGACTTGGCGGCGGTACGGGAACCGGAGGGGCGCCGATTATTGCCTCTCTTGCTACAGAGTTGAATGCGCTGACAGTAGCCGTCGTGACCAAGCCGTTTCTTTTTGAAGGTCGGCGCCGAATGCATCAGGCCGAGCAGGGTCTGCGCGAGCTGCGCGAGTGCGTCGACACCGTGATTACGATTCCCAATGAGAGGCTGCTACATACGGTTGAGAAAGGCGCATCGCTGTCCGACTCGTTTAGAGTAGCCGACGACGTATTACGCCAGGCAGTGCAGGGAATCAGCGATTTGATTACAGTTCCCGGTCTGATCAATCTGGACTTTGCAGATGTGAAATCAATCATGTCGGGAATGGGAATGGCTTTGATGGGGGCTGGTCACGCGCGTGGAGAGAACCGCGCGGTCGAAGCAACTCAACAAGCTATCTCATCACCGCTTTTGGAAGAGGCCACGATTCAGGGTGCGCGTGGTGTGCTCATCAACATTACGGGCGGCAACGATTTGACGTTGTTTGAAGTGAACGCTGCCTCTTCGATCATCCGCGAGGCGGCAGATGAAGACGCAAACATCATTTTCGGCGCTGTGATTGACGAAAACATGCATGATGAAATGAAGATTACGGTGATTGCCACCGGTTTCGATAAGGAGGACTTTGCGGTGGCTTCAGTGGCGTCGCCGATGACATTGCCGGCGAATGCGCCACGCTTCACGCCCCGTCCGGCTGACGACTTGCGGCGTCCCATGATGTCCCACGTTCGTTCCGACGATCTCGACGTTCCTACCTTTATTCGCAAAAAGGCGGATTAGTTTCGCACGTGAATGCGACAGCAACGAGGGAAGGCTAAGGCTTGAGGGCCTTCCCTTTTGCTTACGACAGGGTTCCGAAAATTCTTTTACGATCAAAGAGTATCTCTGAATAATCTGTCGCATCGGCGTTGGCTTCCCCTTTGCTTTTTCCTTCCCGGTTGTGTAGCATGTCAATCATTCCTTGCAGGATTTTCCATTACGGGTAAAAAGTTTCGTCCTCTTCCTCGGATGGCCGCAGCCTGCGAGAAGTATTTGTGGATCTACGTCAGCTCTTTCCCTCCCGCACGTGCCTGGCGAAGATTGAAAATTTTCAAAAACCCAGTCGTTCAGTTTATTTGGAGGAAGAATTGTGAACCGGAAACTCATTAGAACTACGCTTGCTGAAGTGAAGGGTAAAACCCGAGAAGCGCCTCAGCCCAGAGAGCGATCCAACGGAGGCCCAGCGCGCAGCCAAAGTGGCGATGGCGCTAGAGAAGGCTCCGCCCCACGTCCAAGTCAGTCATCGTCGGTTCAGGTTCGGAAGCGCACTCCACCACCGATGGAGACGAATGCTGAAATCTTTTACTACAAGAAACAGATCGATGCTCACACGGATATGGTAATCGTCCTGCTCGACGGTGAAGAGATCGAAGGCACTATTGAGTGGTATGATCGCGGCGCGCTCAAGGTCAATCGCAAAGATGGCCCCAACCTTCTTGTGTTGAAGCGCAACGTCAAGTATATGTTCAAGGCCGACGAACGCGTCGAGCAGGCGGCACCATAAGAGAAGGTTTCTTCGCCCTCCGTCCTAAGTTCCTACGCGTCGTCTCAACCAATGAGACAGTTCGCTAATAGCTCAGCCAATCTGCATCCTCGAACGAGGCGAAGTCTGCCTCGGGTCGGTATCACCATGGGTGATCCCGCGGGCATAGGTCCGGAAGTGGTTCTCAAAGCCGTCGCGGAGCCCGAAATAAGGCGAGCTTGCGTACCGGTGATAATCGGCGACGCGCAGCTGCTGGCACACACTGCTCGCACCCTCGATCTGCAATCTGGATACGAGATCACTCGACAGGGAGAGTCACTCCCCGATCACATCGAGGAAGCCCAGATATACCACCTCGATAATATCGGCGGCTTCGTTGAGCCTGGCATTGAGTCAGGTACCGCCGGAAAAGCTGCTGCAGGTTATATCGAGGCGGCGGTTGAACTCTGCGCAGCGGGTGGAGTCGATGCGATCGCGACAGCTCCGATCAACAAACGCGCACTGTTCCTTGGCGGGTATAGCTTTCCCGGCCACACGGAGTTTCTGGCGCATCTTACGGGCACCGAAGAATATGCAATGGCCTTCGTCGCTGCGAATCTGAGAATCGTCCTCTTGTCGACTCACGTCCCGCTGGCGGTAGCCATCAGGATGGTCGAACGGGATCGTTTGGTGAAGACTATTAACCTGACCCATCGCGAGCTGCAGCGGTGGGGAATCGAACGGCCCAGACTTGCCGTCGCGGCACTCAATCCGCACGGAGCCGAAGGCGGACTATTTGGAGTTGAAGAAGCGTCCGAAATGCTTCCTGCCATTGAGGTGTGCCGCAGTGCGGGTGAAATAAATGTGCAGGGACCATTTTCAGCAGACACTGTGTTTCTAAGAGCATCGCGAGGCGAGTTCGATGCTGTCGTTGCTTGCTATCACGATCAGGCGATGATTCCTGTTAAGTGTCTTTCTTTTGGAGAGGCGGTAAACGTCACGCTGGGCTTACCGTTCATACGAACGTCCGTAGATCACGGCACCGCTTTTGATATCGCCGGCAAGGGGCTGGCCGAACATTCCAGTATGGTCGCGGCAATCAAGCTCGCAGCCGAGCTGTCAACAATCGCAGGCGAAAGTAGCCGGGCGGTAGAAGTTTGAGAGGCGATGACAAATAACGAACCTAAAGGTGGCACCTCTAAAGGAGGCCGTCGGATTCTGGTTGCAGATGACGATCCGGCAATCCTGCGATTGGTGGTAACCATTCTTGAGAAGGAAAACTACTCAGTAATTTCGGCCCGAGACGGGCGTGAAGCTTATAAGATTCTTCAGACTGACCAGGATTTCACTGCTGCGGTGTTTGACGTGGTGATGCCTCATATTTCCGGTCCGGAATTGGTTCGTTACATGAAGACCGAGAAGCGACTGATGAAGATACCAGTCATGATGATGACCGCCGAGCAGGATCCCAAACTTTCATCTGACAGCTTCGCCGCCGGTGCAGTGGTGTTCCTTCCAAAACCATTTACCACTGCACAGCTGCAGATCATGCTGCAAATGCTAATCGGTAAGAGCAACAGCTGAGCTCCTATTACTCAAGATGAAATTTCACTTTCGCCTAATACTGTTCAGCGTTTTATTTTTGACGGCCAGTGTCGCGTCTGCCCAGATCAACTCCGGACAGGCGCGGAGACTGATCGCAAGGATGGCCGGGATCGAATTGCCTTCAAGCGCGGTTCGCGTGAAGCTGATCTCTTCACCTGATACTGCGTCAGCAGAGGTTAATGCGGAAATAGAAACTGCGTTCAGACTCGCAGCGGAGCAATCCGGCGGCTGGTCAGTGATGGACGTGCGAGTGTCGCCGGACCGTTGGGAAGACATAGGGCTGATCGCAACCGCACTTGGTTCCACGCGATCCATGGGCACCTGCGATGCTGTCCGGCCAGTTAACGGGAGCACGGGGAGCGGACCCAGTACGAGACGAGCCCGTTGTGAGCTGGCCGAGTTACTCGGAGTGACGCTGCCATCCGATGAGGTGCGGATTAGAGAGATTGTGCCGCTGGGATTGCCGCTAGCATCGAGACCGTCGGCACTGGTGGTCGCCATCCTTCGAATTGATTTTAAGCTTGTGAAAGAGGGCAAGAGCTGGCGTGTTTCCCAGCTCCGAACCGGGTCGAGCGACTGGGTTTCAGTTGACAACCTGGTGACTGCACTCAGCCGAGAGAAGATTTCCGCAGCCACAACGGAGTTGAGGGCTTTGGCGTCAGCCCTGGAGAATTACCGAAATGAGCACGGGTTCTACATCGTCGCCGACAATCAAGCAGCATTGGTTAACCACTTATCGCCCCGCTACATCTCAAAGGTAATTCGCATCGACCCATGGCACCGACCTTACGAGTATCAGGGGGAGAGTGGGCGCTTCACGTTGCGCTCGGTTGGGCCGGATGGGAAGCAGAATACCGCTGACGACATCGTGGTTAGCAAGTAATACCTGCCGAACTACCCGTAATCTCCAAATAACTAAAGTCTTGACGGGCTGTTGCGGCGGGTGTTAGCTTTCAATTGCTCCCTCAATTGGGGGTAGCGAACAAATGAACATGCCTGGCGCCAACTGTTTTCAGTATCTTGACCCCGCCAGTGGCGCTGAGATCAGCTAAGGATTGGGCTTTGTTAGCTGGACGCAAACTCCTACTTGCCGACGACTCGATTACAATTCAAAAAGTTGTAGACCTCACCTTTGCCGATGAGGGCGTTAAAGTAATTTGTTTTGGCAATGGTAGGGAGGCAGTCGAAAGACTGGAGGAGATTGCGCCTGACATCGTGCTCGCCGATGTCTTCATGCCCCATATGAGCGGCTACGAAGTCTGTGAGTACATCAAACAGAACGCTCAGCTAAAGCACATTCCGGTTGTGCTTTTAGTTGGCTCGTTCGAGCCTTTCGACGAGGCGGAGGCGCGCAGAGTTGGCGCGGACGAAATCTTGACTAAGCCATTCCAATCAATTCGACGATTGATCGACAGAGTTGGCGTGCTCATGGGCGGCGAGCGAGTAGCAGAAGCCCAGACTGCAGAACTCCCCAAACCTGAATCTGTCGATCCGGAACCAGGACTCAGCGAGAAAGAGCTTGAGTTCACCACGGCTGACACCCAGCAGTTTCATACAGGCAGGCGCGAACCGGATGATAAAGTCATCTCCCCGAACGTCGTCGCGGCCGAAGAAAGTGCGGACCCTGCACACATGGAAGCTTCACAAAAATCAGTAGGCGCTTCGTCAGCGTCAGCGGAGACTGTTGACGAACTTCTGGATCTTGGCGACATCGGTGCGATCGACGATCCGATCTCAGATGAGTTTGTCCTGGACCTTGACTTCGACGATGTCGACGAGTCCGAGTACGCCTCCAGCACTACGGCATCAGTCGCACCTTTCCTGGAGCCGCATATTTTAGAATCCGAGAACGGCAGCCGCCACGCTGTCTCGAACTTGGATACGAGCGCCGACACTTTGGAGGTGGTTGAGGCAGAGAACGAGGCTTTTTCAGACCCGATGGCCACAACCCAGGAATTTCCGAGACCCGAGCACCCATTCGAGGTTCAGGAACCTCAGCTTCAGCGAGTTACGGACGCTGATGATCCGGAGTCGGGCGAACCGGCACCACAACGACAGTCAGCCGCTGTGGCAACCAGCGGGCAGATAACCTTAGATCAGCTGGCGCCGGAAGTGATCGAGGCGATTGCCCGACGAGCCGTCGAGATGCTTTCTGAGAAGGTAGTGCAAGAGATCGCCTGGGAAGTCGTCCCTGAGCTATCGGAACTGTTAATAAAGCAGCAGCTTGAAGAAAACAAACCTTAATCCGGGGTAAAGAATCGGAGTAACTTGAGCAGGCAACTTTCATAGATGGCCTGCTCAATTTGTTTTCTGGGAACTGTGATTGTCAGGCTCGCTCAGTGTCGCCAGATGAAAAGCGCGCATTATTCCCTTACAATGCGGACGAACTCTGAAGACTTGAGCTTTGACTTAGGAAAACTTAGAAACTTGGAACCTTAGAACGTTTGAGGCTTAGGTTGAGGTTCGAACAAGCACCAGTCACAGGCACGAAGACAAAATGCCCTAAGTCAAAAATAGACCACCTCTCAAAATGGAAATTCCCAAACAATACGATCCTAAACAGGCCGAAGAACATCACTACTCGCGCTGGGAGCAAGCCGGCTTTTTCGCGCCCGAAGCCAACCAGGATCGGAATGCGCCCGTCTTTTCCATCGTAATTCCACCTCCCAACGTCACCGGCTCGTTGCACATGGGCCATGCGCTACAACACACGATGATGGACGTGATGACTCGTTACAAGCGAATGTGTGGTTATCGCACTCTTTGGGTACCGGGCATGGATCACGCGGGAATATCGACGCAGTTGATGGTGACCCGAGAGTTAAAGAAAGAGCGGCTCACCCGCCATGATTTAGGCAGGGAAGAGTTTGTCGAACGTGTTTGGCAATGGAAACAGGAATCGGGCGGGCAGATCACGAAACAAATGCGTCGTGAAGGCGCCTCCGTCGACTGGTCACGCGAGAAATTTACCATGGATGAAGACCTCTCGCGGGCGGTGCGTGAAGTCTTCGTGCGCTTGTATGAAGAAGGAATGATTTATCGTGGCAACCGAATCGTGAATTGGTGCCCGAACGATCAGACGGTTCTTTCGGATCTGGAAGTCGAAAAGGTGCCGCAAGCGGGAAAGCTTTATTACCTTCAGTATCCGGTGAAGGGAAGTGATGAACGGATTACGGTCGCGACAACTCGGCCTGAAACGATGCTGGGTGACACCGGTGTAGCGGTCAACCCCAGGGACGAACGATATCGCAGGTTCGTTGGCTCAACGCTGTTGTTGCCGCTAACTAGTCGCGAGATCCCCGTGGTTGCCGACGACTTTGTCGATCCTGAATTTGGTACTGGAGCGGTGAAGGTGACGCCCGCACACGATCCAAACGACTACGAGATGGGCGTTCGGCATGGCCTGGACCAGGTCGTAGTTATCGATACTCATGCGCGGATGACTGAAGCCGCCGGAGCCGATTTGGCAGGTCTTGATCGCTACAAAGCGCGCGAAGCGGTTGTCGAACAGTTTGAAGAACTCGGGTTACTCGAGAGAGTTATCGACTATGAGTTTTCAATCTCAAAGTGCGAGCGCTGTAAGACGGTGGTTGAACCTTTGATCTCGCTGCAATGGTTCGTGCGCATGGAGCCATTGCGAGATCTGGCACTCGAGGTATTGTCGAAAGAAAAGAAACCCCGCTTCAGTCCCGAGTCATATGACAAGGTTTACACCAACTGGCTCGAGAATATTCGCGATTGGACTATTTCGCGTCAACTTTGGTGGGGACATCAAATACCCGCATGGTACACAGAGACTGGCGAAATGGTGGTTGCCCGCTCGCTCGCAGAAGCCACGGCGAAAGCCGGAACAGCCAAACTCACTCAGGATCCTGATGTGCTGGACACCTGGTTTTCCTCGGCGTTATGGCCTTTTTCGACTCTTGGGTGGCCGGTGGAGACAGATGATCTGAAGACGTTCTATCCGACATCCGTACTCGTGACCGCTCGCGACATTATCTTCCTCTGGGTATCGCGGATGGTCATGATGGGCATGAAATTCATGGGCCGCGAACCATTCGCCGATGTCTACATCACGGGGACAATCCTGGATCCGCAAGGCCAGCGAATGTCCAAAACCAAGATGAACGGTGTCGACCCGCTCGAGGTGTTCGACAAATACGGCGTGGACGCAACTCGCATCATGCTCGCTTCTGTGGGCAGCACGGACTCGCGCTGGAATGAGAAACAAGTTGAATCCTACCGAAACTTTGCGAACAAAATTTGGAACGCGGCGCGTTTTGCGCTGATGAATTCAGAGGGCGCCCGGATCGATCCCCGCACGCTGGCTAAGAGCGAAGATCTGGCGTTACACGATCGCTGGATTCTTTCGCGTTTGAACAAAACGACTCGCGATCTGCAGGCAGCAATTGCCGGGTACCAGTTTCATGAGGCAGTGCAGACGCTCTACCACTTCTTCTGGGATGATTTCTGCGATTGGTATATTGAGCTGACGAAGGCAGATGTGACGAGCGAAGCAGAAGGGCCGCAACGTATTCAGTCTCGCACGCGCTTGTTAAGCGTGCTCGATCAAGCTCTGCGTCTGCTTCATCCGTTCATGCCATATATAACCGAAGATCTCTGGCTCCGATTGCCTGGGGCAGCGTCCGACTTGCTACATCCGGCCTACGCCTCAGCCAGCCCAACGATCATGCTGGCCGCCTTTCCCACGATGCGCGACGAGCTGATCGATGAACAAGCTGAATGGGAGATGCAGGCCGTAATCGATCTCGTGACGCGGGCGCGAAACCTTCGCTCGGAAATGAATATAAAACCGGGCGAGCGAGTGTCCGTGCTGGTTTCATCACCCGACGAGCAACTGCGCTCCGTCTATTCCGCGAGCGCCGATCAGATCAGCAGATTGGTGCGCGCATCCAAGTTGCAGATTTCGGCCGCCAGTGAAGCTCCCAGAGCGTCTGCTCGTGCCGTGTTGACAGGTGGCGGTGAAGTCGCGATACCGCTCGAAGGTCTTATCGATTTTGAGCAGGAACGTCAGCGTCTTGGCAAAGAGCAGGAGAAGCTGCGTGCCGAGGCAGTGAAAGTTGAAACACAGCTTGCCAATCCCAGCTTCGTGGAACGTGCGCCCGCGGAAAAGGTGAACGAACTGCGCGCTCGAATTGCTGACATCGCACAACGGACGGCCCAGCTACAGCAGACTGTCGAGAACCTACAATGAACTGGCTCGATGAAGGCGCACTCTATTCACAAATCGCAGTTTACCTGCGAGAGGACCTCGGCCGCGGTGACATAACCACGCAGTCCATCATCGCTCGTAACACGCGCGCGAAAGGAAGATTCGTAGCCGGTGAGAGAATGATTGTTGCCGGATTAGAAGCCGCGGAAGAAGTGTTTCTTACACTTGATTCGCAGCAACAGCTCGAGGCCTTTGTCTCTGATGGAGAGGAGATTGAATCCGGCAAAGTGATTGCGCGCTTGTCGGGCTTCGCCGACGTACTGCTGGCTGGTGAACGAGTTGCGCTCACGCTGATTCAGCGTTTGTCGGCCGTCGCGACGATCACAAATCTGTTTGTGCGTGCGGTGGAAGGAACAAAGGCGAGCATTGTCGATACGCGCCAAACTACTCCGGGAATGAGGATGCTCGAAAAGTACGCGGTGCAATTGGGTGGCGGTCAGAATCACCGATTCGGCCTGGATGACGGAGTGGTCATTAGAGCCAATCACGTTCTCAATGCGGGCGGCATCGCAACTGCGGTGAAGAGCGTCAAGCAGAAGCTGGGTCATTTCCACAAAATTCAGGTACAGGTGGCGAATGAAAGCGACCTGCGAGAAGCGCTGGGCAACGGAGCTGACATTGTGTTTTTCGAGGATCTGGCACTGGCGGAAGTCGCCCATTTGACTGGGCTTGCTCGCGAATTGAACCCGAATGTGAGCGTCGAGTGTACCGGCGGTATTTCACTCGAGAATGTCCGGGACTATGCGGACACTGGCGTAGATCTGATTGGCGTCACAGGTTTGACCAACACTGCACGTTCCCTGGCCGTCAGTTTTCAAATCCAACCGTTCTGAGGGTAATTCGGAACCCAGCCGTCCCTCCCACGTGTACTAAGCATCCTGTCGTTGCTTGAAGGCATCTTCTGACGGGCGTATCTTTGTCCTGGTTCTACAGGAGTCACTTAATGAAAAATCGATATTTCAGTCTCAGCATGTTGTTCGCTTTCGGTGTGACTGTGTTCTGCTTTTGCTTAGTGGAGGTGGTTTCAGCCAATCCGCAGACGAAGAGCAGGCGCCGGGCGGCTTCGACCCGTGCGACCAGGCCGGTCGTGAAGAATCCTCCGATTGCACCTGCGAGTGAGACCGAGGCGGACGAGCCGAAGATCATAAGCACTGCTGACGAGGGGGCCGCCGAAGAAGGGCAGGAACAAACTAACCCACGGCCCAAGTCCTCTGGCGGCAAAAAAACGGCGTCAAAAGATGATAAAGAAGAGATTGAGGACACCATCAATACTCTTTCAAACCAGGTCGAAAGGCTGAACGACAAACTCAGCCAGATGCAGGAGAACGATAAGACCCTTCTGGATATGGAGCGGCTGACTCGGGCCGAGCAGCGTACTGAGAATCTGCGTGCGCAGCTTATTGATGTCGAGAGCAAATTGGCTGACCTTCAATCCAAACTTGATCAGTTCGAATACTCCCTGAGGCCGGAAAATATCGAGCGCGCGACGCAGGGCTATGGCACTACTCGACCTGAAGAGGCGCGCGACATGCGACGTAGACAGTTGGAGAATGATCGCAACCGAACTCAGGCCCAGATCAGAATTCTCGAGACCAGTAAGCAGCGTCTGGAAGCATCATTGCTCACTGCCGATGCTGAGGTGGATAGGCTTCGTCGGCGGCTGGAATTGCAGGAGGAGCGCGACGCTACTAAATCTGAAGCCGGCTCCTCCGGCAACCCAAAGCCGTAATCTTTGCGGCGAGCTACTACGGGTTCCATGTCGACTATTCCACAGGGTGATCTCTATCGATTGATTTCAGAAGCCACTGCACGGGGCGAGCGTGTGGTTGTGGCCACGGTGGCGCACACTCGCGGCTCGACGCCGCAACAGCGCGGGGCCAAGATGCTCTTTTTCGAAAGCGGTGAAGCAGCAGGAACCGTCGGTGGCGGTTGCATCGAAGCGGAAGTCTGGGCGGAAGCAAAAGATGCGCTGCGTAACGGTCGCTCCGCACTCCATCATTTCTCGCTCACCGCCGAAGACGCGAGCGAGGAGGGAATGGTTTGCGGTGGGACAATGGATATTTTTATTGATGTGGTGTAACAAATGACAAGTGAGCCGGTTATGCACGAGTCCTTTATCGAAACTTACAAAGCCAAGCATCAACATCCGCTGAACAAGTTGACGCACGCCATCGGTATTCCGTTGATTGTCTTATCGCTGCCGCTTTTTGTGATCAGCTGGCGCTGGGCCCTGCTGCTATTCGTTGTTGGCTGGATCCTGCAGTTTCTCGGTCATGCGATCGAGGGAAACCAACCGGCATTTTTGCGCAACCCGGTTTATCTCCTCGTTGGGCCATTGTGGCTCGCACGACGTGCCGTCGCCGCAATGGGACTATCAAAGACTACCTCCACCAGACACTAAACCGTATTACTTCTTCATGCCGGAAAGTAAAATAAGACAAGGCCCAGGTATCTTCGAAGCGATTCAGAAGGTGCTTGAGGAAGGGGGTAATGCCGCGTTGATCACCATCGTCGAGGCAGCCGATAAGGTCGGCGCCAAGATGCTTGTGCGAGATAGTGGAACCAGCTCTGGTAGTCTTGGCGACGAGTTGTTAGATACGGCAGTGGGCCGGCTCGCAACCGCTTTCCTTGAATCAAGAGACGCCGCCCAGGTCTTCCAGGTGAAGGAATTTGCTCCGGAACTTTCACACTGGAGCGAAGCGCGAATTTTGTTTGAGCGCATTCATCCGCAACCGGAAATCGTAATCTGCGGCGCCGGTCACGTCGGCGCCACCCTTGCCAGGCTCGCCGCCGCGGTTAACTACCAGGTCACACTAATTGATGATCGATCCGAATTTCTGAGTGTCGACCGCATTTCCGAGAAAGAGATCAAGTTAGTCATGGCCGATAGTTGGGCTGACGCCGTTCGAGCAGCGATCGGCATTGGCCGCGGTGTCTCGGTCGCGGTTGTAACGCGAGGGCACAACGAAGACGAGGAATGCCTGCGTGCGGTGGTCGACACCATGCCTGATTACGTTGGCCTGATTGGCAGCAAGCGGCGCACGAATATCGTGCTCGAGAGGTTGCGAGCGACAGGTGTGGCGGAGGAAAAATTGCAGCGCGTTCATGCGCCAGTCGGTTTAGACATTGGGGCAGTCACCCCCGAGGAAGTTGCGCTGGCAATCCTTGCTGAGATCGTGGCCGAACGAAGAGGCGGCAAGGGCGGGTCGCTTTCAGCGTGGAGGCGGAAGAGAGTCTCGAGTACTGAGGGTTGATTTAGAGAAAGAGTCAGCAGTCGAGATGTCAGCAGCGCCGATCTGAAAATTTCTGAAATCTGAAATCTGAATTTTCAATAACTAGACGCTACGATGGTTTTGAAAGCAAACGAAGTCAGCGGTGAAACTCAAGTTTCCAGACACGCCGCCGGAATGTTCCGGTCATTGTCGCATCGCAACTATCGCATCTTTTGGGTCGGTGCTTTTCTCTCAAACGTTGGTACCTGGATGCAGGCGGTCGCGCAGGGCTGGTTGGTTCTACAGCTCACTAATTCGGCATTCTGGTTGGGTGTCGACGGCTTCATGGCGACCGCTCCCGGGTTTTTTCTGACCCTCGCCGGCGGAGTCTTTGCCGACCTTGTCGATCGCCGGCGCCTTTTGCTCTATACGCAAGTCGTCGCCGGTCTGGGAGCGTTGGCCCTGGCAACCCTTATCTGGCTGAACGTCGTGACCGTCTGGATGATTCTTGGGTTTTCATTTCTCACGGGCTCGTGCATGGCGCTCGCCGGCCCCTCTTACCAGGCAATAACTTTCGATCTTGTTGGGCGTGAGGATCTCGCAAATGCCGTAGCGTTGAACTCATCACAGTTCCAGTTGTCCCGGGTCGTTGGCCCGTTGATGGCTGGACTCGCGTTAAAGTTTTTTAGTCTGGCCGGCTGCTTTTTCGTAAATGGTATTTCATTCGTGGCGGTTGTGATAGCGCTTCGTATGGTGCGTTTTGATCAAGGTAAGAAAATGCGCCCGGCGCACTCTGTTAAAGATCGCCGCGCCCTTTGGCAAGATCTGATGGATGGCTTTGGCTACGTTCGCAATCGCCCTCGCGTTTCGGCCTTGTTGGTGCTTTCTGCAGTCAGCAGTCTTTTTGGCGCGCCATATCTCACACTCATCCCAATTTTTGCGCGAGATATCTTTGACCTTGGGGCTTCCGGACTTGCCTGGATGATGGGAATAGCCGGAGCCGGGGCTTTTGCGGGCGCGTTACTCCTGGCCTATCTCGGCGACTTCAAGAAAAAAGGATGGTCAGTGATCGGCGGCGCCTTTTCCTTCGGGGTATGCCTGATTGCGTTTGCGCTTTCGACTCGCCTCTACTTGTCCCTGGCTTTTCTTTTTGGCGTCGGGTTCTCTGTTGTTACCTCGGTCGCGGTGACTAATACCTTATTGCAGCAACTTGTGACCGACGAAATGCGGGGTCGAGTGATGAGCATGTTCATCCTGACTTTCCTCGGCACCATGCCGATTGGCAACCTGCTCGCTGGGGCGGTTTCACAGAGTTACGGAGCCCAGAAGACGTTGGCCGCGGGAGGCATTGCGATCGTGCTCTATGTCACTTACGTAGCTCTGAGCAACCCACGACTGCGAGAACTTCATTAAACACGCGCGGGCAACGCAAGAACCAACCTCGTGACCGTTCTACCCTTCGAGCGCTGAGATTATGGCGCACTACAGGATTCGAGGAGAATGTAATGCTTACCCGAAGACTTTCTGCCTGCCTGCTATTTGCCACGCTTATTTGCCTTTCGACACTCACCGCTACCGCCCAGGGCGTCATTGTTCCCGGGCCGTGCAATCGTTGTCCGGACCGCGTCCGGGTTATTCCGCAGGTTATGCCGCGAGCGCTGCCGGTCAAGTCCATCAAGATTGAGACGCGGGTCGCCTCGCAAGTTGCGACCACTCACGTTGAGCAAGTCTTTCGCAACGACACGGACGCAACCCTCGAAGGCACATACTTCTTTCCGATTCCTGAGTCAGCTTCCATCAGCGAGTTTGCTATCTGGGATGGTGATCGCCGGCTGGTAGGCGAGGTGCGTCCCCGCGAAGAAGCGCGCCGAATCTATGACGAGATCGTCAGGCGACAACGAGACCCCGGATTACTCGAGTACGCGGGCAAGGACCTCTTCCAGGCGAGCATCTTTCCTATTCCCCCACATTCCGATAAGAAGCTGGAGATTACTTACACGCAAGTGCTGCGTGCTGAGTCGGGCACGGTCGCTTATCGCTATCCGCTTGGCACGGGACAACGGGTGACGCCAATTGGCACGGTGTCAGGACGCATCCATTTGGAAAATGGTGCTCCGCTCAGGAACATCTATTCGCCTACTCATGCACTTGATGTTAAGCGAGACGGTGATCGCCGTTCAGTGGTCTCCTTCGAAACCGGCGCCGGAACGACAGCGCAGGACTTCCAACTGTTCTATACGGTTACGCGGGAGGATTTCGGAGTGACCTTGCTGACTCATCGAAGCGCCGGCAAAGACGGCTACTTCCTGATAATGATTTCCCCAAAGGACGATTGGTCGGAGCAGGAGTATTCAGCGAAAGACATAGTTTTTGTGCTGGATACGTCCGGTTCAATGGCCGAAGCCGGAAAGATGGAGAAGGCCCGCGCGGCGCTGCTTTATGGAATCAAAATTCTGCGGCCGCAGGATCGCTTTAACGTGATCTCGTTCGCGGGCGAAGAGCGTTTGATGGAAACCGGGTTGATTGCTGCTGACGACGCCGGGCGTCAACGTGGCGAAGCTTTCGTAAACGCTTTGAAACCAGTCGGCGGGACTAATATAGCTCAGGCGTTGCTCACTGCCATGCCGCAGTTTCGCGCGAGCGATCGGCCGAGAATTCTGGTCTTCATGACTGACGGATTGCCGACGGTAGGCGAGACCAATATCGCGCGCATCGTTGAAGTCACTAGGCAGGCCCGCATTCCCGGCGTGCGCCTGTTCACCTTTGGCGTAGGTTACAACGTCAACACCGCGCTACTCGACAAACTCGCCGCAGAAAATGGTGGCGTTTCTGACTATGTTGAACCGAAGGAAGATCTGGAAATAAAGGTCTCCAACTTCTTTGCAAAGATCAATCATCCGGTGCTCACCGATTTGCGGCTCGACTTGGCTGGTGTTCAGACAGATCTGGTTTATCCACGCACGCTGCCCGATGTCTTCCGCGGGTCGCAAGTGACGCTCATCGGTCGCTACGGAAATTCCGCTGATTTGCCTTACGTGCGCTTGACGCTTAACGGAATGGCTGCAGAGAAGGAAAGAACTTTCAACTTCGACAATCTGCGCTTTCCGTTGCGCAACGAACAGAACGATTTCCTTCCGCGACTCTGGGCCACGCGACGGGTCGGTTGGTTGATGGAACAAGTGCGTACGAATGGCGAGCAACAGGAGTTGCGTGATGAGATAGTCGACCTTGGTACTCGCTACGGCATTGTGACCCCGTACACCTCATATCTCGCATTGGAGCAGCCGCAAAACGCGCAAAATCTACCCGTCCAACGAAGAACAGGTGGAGATAAGAACAGAATGGGCGGATTAGGGAATAGGTCTGACGCGGTGTCTGCGCCAAAACCTGCCGATGTTCAAGCCACGACCGGAGCCGTCGCGGTCCAACAAAGTAAACGTGCGCGTGAACAGCAGGAATTAATTAAGGTCGATAGTGACGCGCCTTCCGCGCAGGTGAAGAGCATCGGCGGCAAAACTTTTTACTTGCGCGATAAGGTCTGGACCGATTCGGAATTCAAAGCTGAGGCCAAGCTGCCGGAAACCGTAGTCAAGTTTGGCAGTACGGAGTATTTCGATCTTTTGACGACGAATACGCAGTTGGGAACTTTCTTTTCGCTGGGCGAGGCCGTGGTTGTAGTGCTTGATGGCCGAGTTTATCGGGTGGAAAGCGAGCGGAAATAGATTGCGATAGTTCATGGCCAGGCCGCGAGACTGTGGGGGCGTTCCTTCGTGTGTGCCCTTAGTTCGTAACTTGCGCATGCCCGTGCGGCTCAGACCGTTGAGTCGTTCGCAAACCCGCGACACTTGATAATCGAATCTTGTCAGCACGCGGCGATCTGTGTAAAAGTTTAGTAGCCCCCAGGTAAAGGTGAACGCAAAACTGAGCTCTGAATGAGGAGAGGGTCTTTCTGTCAGCACTCCTGTTGAATCCAGTCTCGCGGTTCCATTAACCACTCTCCAACTCAACCGTCATGTCTAGATCGAAACTACGAGCGCGCAAGAGCACTAGATTAAGGCGCCACTATTCATTCCTTCTTGTCTCACTGCCAGTACTTATGATCATCCTGGCAACGTCCTTCCAGTGTCTCGCTCAAGGGGGATGGTCGATGGCAACCGTGGCCGCCAGGGATCAGGATTTGAATACGGTCTACTTCCTCGATAGCAGACGTGGCTGGGTCGGTGGAGACAATGGATTTCTCAGCCGCACCGATGATGGCGGACAATCGTGGGTTCGACAGGTCGTGGGAACGACTGATGGCATTAACGACATCTATTTCAGCGACAAGGAGGATGGTTTCCTGATTGCCGGCAACGCGATTTTTGTAACGAGAGACAGCGGCACCCGTTGGACTGAAGCCCGAAGATTTCTTCCTCGTGAGTTCGACGGCGCGCTTGTTGAACTCTATAGCGTGAGGTTTCCCAGTAAGAAGAAGGGCTGGGTGGTGGGCTCCGTCAGCAAACGCGATCTGGTCGTTGACAGCATTCTTGTATACACCACCGACGCAGGTCAGACGTGGCAACGACAGCGAGCGCCGAGCAGGCTCGAGCTGATTCATATGGATTTTGCTAACGAGAAGCGAGGCTGGATCGCGGGAGCAGGTGGGACGATTCTGAAGACTACTGATGCAGGATTGACCTGGATCAAACAAAATACGGGTATCGCGAGCACGATTTACCACATCGATTTTCGCAACGACAAGCGAGGCTGGGCGGTTGGCGAACGGGGTGCGATCCTGCGCACCACTAACGGCGGCGAACTTTGGGAACCAGTTGATTCCGAAGTTCGCTCGACCCTCTTGAGCGTTGAATTCGTGAACGACGATGACGGCTGGGCTGTTGGACGCGGAGGGACAATTCTTCGATCCGGCGATGGGGGACGAACCTGGGTGGAGCGGCATTCTCCAACGAAGCAACATCTTTATGCGCTCGATTTCAGGAAGAAGATCGGGTGGGCAGTCGGCGGGGATGGTGTGATTTTGCGGTATGAGCCGTAAAGAAAAACCGCCCGGCATGCACGACATGCCGGGCGAATCACAGGAGGAACCGAGTGTTATGGTTGCCACTATATTTGCGACATTTCCCTAACCTCGAAGCTTGAGATGTAATTCCTTTACCATCGGGTTGCTCAATAACATATTTGCAACCTTCGTTGCACGAAAGCCTTCAATAAGCACCACGAAACCTCGTAATTTTCTCCGAATTTCCGGTTATGCTTCGCGCGAGCCGGTGAAGGGAAGCGGCATTCCCTGCATGCTCACCGTGCCGGTCATCTCAGTGCCGGAAATCTCGCCCGCAATCTCAGCTTCGGTCTTATGCCCATACATGTCAAAGGCGATGATGGCGGTGAAAGTATTACCACTTAGTGTTGCCGAGCGAATCTCGGCGTTGCCCATTTCTGAGTCCACCTTGCCCGACAGCGTCCCCTCTGCGTTTACTAAACTCAGAGTAGCGGGAATGTTCTGACCGAGCGGCGTCTCGATCTCCAGTTTCCACGTTCCCGTAACTGCGCTGATATCAATGGCGGCAATGCCTGAAGTACTCGCAGGGCGTTCCTTCTTTTTACCAGCCGTGTTGTAAAATTCTATCTCCGTGGCAAACGGCTCTACCTGAGTGGCAATCTGACGCCCGTCACCAACAATCACAATCGACGCCTCTTCTGTTTTTATGTAGCGAGCAGCCACATCCTGAATCTCATCTATCGTTACGGCCTGCACGCGATCGCGATAGGTCTCAAGGTAGTCCGCTGGTAGACCGAACATCTTGATCTGCACGAATTGATCTACCATACCCTCCTGAGTTTCCAGCCGAATCGGAAAGACTCCGGTGAGATACGACTTTGCATCCTCGAGCTCTTTCTCCGAAACTGGCTCGCTGCGGATCCTGTTCAGTTCAAAGAAAAACTCTTTGAGCGATTCGCCGGTTACAGGCGTACGCACTTCGGCGCTGGCGCGCACCGTCCCGGCCGTCCGACGAGCATCAAGGCTCGAATAAGCACCATAGGTGTAACCCTTTTCCTCGCGCAGGTTCATGAATAAGCGTGACGAGGCATTGGCGCCGAGCACCGTGTGCATCAACAGCATTGGGAAGTAATCAGGACTGGTTCGATCAATACCGGAATTCGCAATCACGATGTTGGATTGGGCCGATCCTGGACGGTCTACGATATACGCGGTTCGAGATCCAGATATCGGCGGTGCGGGAAACTCATTCGAGCTAGCCGAGCCCGGCTCCCATATGCCGAACAACTCTTCGATTCGCTTCAGGGAATGATCGCTGTCGATATCGCCGGCAAGAAACATCACCGCGTTGCTGGGTACAAATTTCAGGCGATGGAATTCAACCAGGCGATTACGAGTGGTGGCATTGAGGGAGTCGGGCGTTGGTCCAACGATCGAGTACGGGTGCGCTCCGTACATCACTCGCGAAACCATCTCGGTCGCCAGAAACGACGGCTGTGCTCGCTGCTGTTTCAGACTCTCGAGAGTGTTCTGCTTTGTGAGCTCCACTTCGTTTTCGGGAAACGAGGGACGAAGGGTTACGTCAGCCATCAACGCGAGCACATGATCACTGAAAGTTCGAAGCGACGACGCCGCGACCGTGGCATAGTCTGAGTTGGCGCCCGCCGTCAAAGCTGCGCCCATCCGAGCAACCTCATCCGCGATCTGGCGACTGGTACGCGACTCGGTGCCTTCCGTGAGTAGTCCAGTCAGCATATCGGTCAGACCGGGTAGTTCTGCCGGATCGTCGGCATCACCAGTACGAAACGCCAGACGGTAACTCACGAGCGGTAGGCGTCGGTCTTCAACAATAATGATAGTCAGACCGTTGGGAAGCGAGAACTCACGCGGTCTGGGGAGCCTGATCGGGCGCGCAGGTAACGGCGGTGGTGGTTGTTGGCGAACTGTTTCAGTTGAACTCATTTTATGGGTGTAGTGGACCTGAATCGGGCCGCGCATGTTTTGGCGGATCGGTCGGTTGCTCTGGTTTCTCCGGATGGGGTGGCTCACCTTCAATGACGACCATTTCCGGCTTCGTTGAAACCGGAGGCTGCGCCGAAGGAGGAGCTGGGACTTGTGGGGCGGGCGACGTTGGTTGTTTAGGATCTGCGGGTGGCTGCGGCGAAGCTGCTAACGAAACTCCCTCTTCCTCCACCGTAGCCTGAGGGATGATGTCCAACATCACGCGATTCTCAACGTTGAGAAACCCATCAACTGCCGACCGGATGTGGTCGGAAGTAATGGCCAGATAGTGCTCGAGCTCAGTATCGAACACCATTGGATCGTTGTCGTAGAGGGCATACTCAGAGATGCGTTGTGCTCGGTACATTGTCGACTGGCGGCCACGAACGGCATCGTTGCAGAGGGAGTTGCGAAGTTTCTCCATCTCTTCGGCTGAAGGTCCATGGGCGGCAAGCTCTCTTATTTCATCGAAGATCTGTTCACGGATTGAGCCAACTTCTTCATCCGGTTTGGGGAGTGCAAAAATGTAGAGTGCCGATGGACCGCGTCGTTCATCGACCCCTCCCTGAATTGATACTACCGATTCGTCACCCTTTACCAGCTTCTGATATAGCCGCGAACTGTCGCCCTCGAAAAGCAGCTCGCCCGCAAGTGACAGAGCATAGAAGTCAGGAGTACGACGCGCTGGGATTTTCCACCCGAGAACAAACGCCGGAGCCGGAGCGAGCTTGTCGTAGAAAGTCTCGACTAGCGCTGCGACTTCCTTCGGTTCGCTGACATCAACTGGAAGTGGGGTAGGCTGACTGGGAATATCGCTGAAGTATTCCTCAACCAGTTGCCGTGCTTCAGCCTCTTCGAAATCGCCGGCAATCGTAAGCACGGCATTGTTAGGAGCGTAATAAATCCGGAAAAACTCGCGCACATCGTCAATCGTCGCCGCGTCGAGATCCTCCATCGAGCCGATGGTTGAATGTGCGTTCGCCGGGTTCTGAAAAATAAGTTCATTGATGCGCAGAAAAGCGTTGACGTAGGGCTGATTGTCGTAGCGTAGGCGCTTTTCTTCCTGGACGGCATTACGTTGATTGTCGAGATTCTCCTGAGTGACCTTGAGCGAGCGCATGCGATCGCTTTCCAGCCAAAGCGCGAGCGGCAGATGGTTAGCCGGTAACGTTTCGTAGTAGTTGGTGCGCTCAGTCGAGGTGGTTCCGTTCATGGTACCGCCCGCATGAAATATGTATTGGAAGTGCGCAGCCTTCGGGACGTTTTCAGAGCCCTGAAACATCATGTGCTCGAAGAGGTGTGCAAAGCCCGTACGACCGGTCTTTTCGTTTCGTGATCCCACATCGTAGTAGACGGCTACGGACACGACAGGCACTGCTTGATCTCTGTTCAAAATGACGCGCAGGCCATTGGCCAGTGTGAATTGTTGGATTGGTGTTCGTGGGAGTTGAAATGTTTCAGCCACTTTACTCTCGTTTCACTCTTGCTTTAGACGTGCTTCGTACCGTGTGGGGAACGGCTGCTCCGGATGGGGAAATTAGGGGAAGTAGGGCCCGCTTTAGCTGGGCCCTTCGTTGATCAATCCACGTAACTCGGCGCGCAGGCGCTCAATCTCAGCGAGTTTCTGCTGCACTCGTTCGAACAATGCCGACTGGGTCTTAATGCCTTCATCAATCAGAAAACCGGCTGCTTCGGCTCGGTTTCGAAAGACACCTGCCTGGACCAGCTGCTCGAGCTTGTCCTGCGCTTCTGGTGAAATCTTGACAGCTACCACGTAGTCATCCTTTGCGGACATTGCACGTTCAATCGTGCGGCTAATGTCTCGTCCAATGGCGCTTAACGATTCCGGAATTCGTGAAGCAATGTCGCGAACCGAATTAGCCGCTCGCGATCTTTCATCCGAATCCTCGGCATCACTCTCTTGAACCAGGAGATCGTCAACCGTTTCCGGGGTTTCGTGTTCCTCTCGTTGATAGGGACTGCTCATTTTGAAAAAACTCCTTTTAACTGATCGTTAGATCAACACTGGCTCGAAATACGTCTTTCGCGATTAGTAAGTTCATTCTACACGGGTTCAAATGGCCGTCAAGCAGGCACTCCGATACCAAACATCGCCTTGGGAGTTTTACGGGTTTTAGTAATTTACTCTTATTTGGGAGCGGCAATCGCGACCGAGCAGGCTACCAGTCATACGCCAACTTGCTGCTCGGGCCGGCTTCAATTATATTCAGGCGCATCACACCCCAGGAGAGCGGTTCGACTCGAACCCTCGACGATTAGACTTCGGTGTTTCCAGAGGCCTAAGTGAAAAATAGAATCTCGCCTTTCTCCATTGCATTCTTCATCGTTACTTTGCTCGTTCCCGCCCTTGTGAATGCGCAGCAGCGTTCGCAAACTCAGTCTCCAGTGGGCAGCACCTCGAACGGTAGATCCGGGTCACCGAATACCGGCACCGGAAAACGCTCCACAAGATCTACTACGGGAACTGCTATTCCTCAGATCGAACGAGATTTTGAAGAAGCACTACGATTAATTGAGCAGAACTACATTCAAGGCAGGAAGCTGGACTACGGTGCAATGTTCAAGTCATCAGTGGTGGGCATGCTGCGGTCGTTGGATCCACATTCCAATTACTACGACCGGGAAGAGTTTGAGGAATTGAAGACAGACCAGCGCTCCGAGTACTTCGGAATCGGTGCGTCTATTCTGAACTACGTGACGGAAGGCGAAGCCGATACTTTCATAACTTCCACGTTCGAGAATTCTCCGGCCGCCCGCGCACAACTCCGTTTTGGCGACAAGATAGTGGCAGTCGACGGCGTTAAGATGCGCGGCAAGGCATCTCTCGAGGTGCGAGACAAAATTCGCGGTCCCCGCGGCTCGGTTGTAAAGGTGACGCTCGAACGAGCGCACGACAAACGATTCGAAACGGTAGTTTTAACTCGTGATGCCGTGCCGCAGCCATCGGTTCCTGACGCGTACATGGTTAAACCGGGAATCGGCTATATCGACATGACGCGTGGTTTTAACTACTCGACCACTGATGAATTGCAGGACGCATTGGCCCGGCTGCATGCTCGGGGAATGACTTCATTAGTACTGGATCTGCGGAATAACCCTGGCGGGTTTCTTGATCAGGCTATCCATGTGGCCCAGGTTTTTCTGCCATCCGGGCAGCTAATCCTGACGCAAAAAGGACGTAACGGGTTTCGTGATAACACATACGAATCCAGGAACAACTCGCCCGACCTGACTCCGATGGTGATCTTGATCAATGGTAATTCGGCCTCAGCTTCTGAAATTGTCGCTGGGGCAATGCAGGATCACGACCGTGCATTGATCGTAGGTACGACGAGCTTTGGAAAAGGACTGGTGCAAAGCATTATTCCCCTGGAGTATGGGGCAGGCCTGACATTGACCTCGGCAAAGTACTACACACCGTCAGGTCGTCTGATTCAGCGCGATTATACAAACGGCGGCTTGTACGACTACTACACGCAGGGCGGTTCCAACCAATTGGATCAAGCCGAAGAAACCGCGAAGCCTTCCGGACAGGTTAAGCAGACAGACACCGGTCGCGCGGTCTACGGCGGCGGTGGCATAGCGCCAGATGAAACAGTCAAGCCTCGCACCGTGACTGCGACGCAACGACGTTTCCTTAACCCCGTGTTTGCGTTTGCGCGTGAGCTGGTTAACGGGCGGATCAAAGGCCTCGATGCTTACCGCGTCCGGGGACCGAGTAATCTCAAGCATGAACTTCAGGGTACAGATTTCCCCATTACTGAACCCCTCTTACAAGCCTTCAAGGATTTCATGATTAAGGATCCGGCGTTCGAGGCTTTAGCCCAACACCTGGACTCCAATCGTCGTTTCGTTGAGTTCCAGTTGCGCTTCAATGTAGTGTCTGCCGCTTTTGGTCGAGTGACCGCCGACCGCGTCTTCGTTATGTGGGACGATCCTCAGCTGGCCCAGGCCATCGACGCGATCCCTCGTGCCAGGAATCTGGCAATGTCTGCGTTCAATAAGAAAAACCTACGCTGAGGTAATCGCGGCTGGTTTAGTTTGGAGCGATTTTCTTTATTGCCGCATTTGCTGCGTTTCAGCCGTAAGACACGGTGTTGCAACTAAAACTGTCCTCGTGCTAACGTCATCCAGGCATTTGCGGCTCAGACTGAAACGGAGGGACCCCGATGACTCGCTTGGGAAGGACGCTGGTGAACACTGAGGAGCTTGGTCGCGCAATTCGACGCCGGCGGGTAGAGCTGACGTTGAGCTTACGCGATGTTGCCGACGAGACCGGAGTTTCTGCCTCCACGCTCTCGCGTATCGAAAACGGTACCGGTAAGCCGGATGCGGACAACATTGCCAGGCTGACTTCATGGCTTGACATGCCAATGGAACGGGTTCTTGCCGGACGCCACGGCGACAATGAGGCCACCAAAGCCGTCATCTATTTCCCGCACGAGTCGACCCCGGAAATCGTTGAAGCCCATCTGCGTGCAGATCGTAACCTCACGCCCGAAACCGCCTCTGCTTTGTCCGAGCTTTTCCGCGTCGCATACACGCAGTTTAGTCACTCAAGTCCGGACAAGAGTACGCGTAAGCGAAAATAATTACTCTCATTGTGGCTCGATTGGACTGTAGAGATGCCATATCGCGAACTGCCTCCCGGTGAAAAGTGGCGAGAGTTTGAGTTGAAAGGATTGGGACTGCGCGATTTTGCCGGAGTTGGGCCAGACGATCCGCTCGATCCATTTAAGCTGGCTTTTTTTGCCAATCTGCTGGTTGTGGACTTCGCTGAAATTCAAGCACTCAGTCAGGACGCCAAAGCTCATTTGCTTGGGGCTGCTGCTCAGGGTTGGTCGGGCGGTGCCTCATCAGTCCCTTTGCCTGATGGAAGGAAGATTGTGATCCTGAATCCGAAACATGGGCGCTTGCGTACCAACGCGACGTTGATGGAAGAGGTATCACACGTCTTCCTCGGACATCGACCAAGCCGTCTGAAAGTCGTGGCTCAGGATGAGAGCGGACGTACGCTGGCCCGTGATTATCGGCGTGCGGACGAGGAGCAGGCTTATGGCGTTGGGGCTGCGGCGCTGGTGCCGTTTTCGGCGTTGCGAAAGTCGGTGTATGCCGGACGATTATCCGCGGAAATTGCCAAACACTTTCACGTCAGTCGCGACCTGGTTGAATATCGCCTGAAGATCACACGTCTTTGGCAGGTCTATCGAAAAGCCAATCCTCCAAACGCGTAAACCCCAGCCAGGGCCACCGCGCGATTTATCACTTCGCTCTTAGCTTGCGACGCCTTATAATTTGGGACTCTCGCCATTGGGGGACTCGATCGACAAGCTACCCGCTGAATTATGACCGAACAAACAACTGAGCTAACGCTGCCCGGCCTAACGACCGTTGATAAGCTGCGCTTGCTCCTGGACATTACTAAGAAGATCAGCCGCTCGCTGGATTTGCAGGAAGTCTTAAATCTTGTAATGGAGACTTTGGACTCCTTGCTTCCCTATGACGCCGCTGGGATCTTTGTTTTGAAGTGTGTCGACGAGCGGTTGCGTACCGAAGGAGAGGAACCGTGCGTTTTTCAGGCCGAAGCCGTCAGGGGCTATGACATCGATGAATTGTCTGAGCTTCATCTGAAACTAGGCGAAGGTTTCATCGGTCACGTTGCGCTTACTCGCGAGCCCATTATCAGCGCCGATGTCAGCAAGGATTCTATTTATATCAACGCGCGGAATCAGACCAGGTCCGAGATGGTCGCACCGATAATTTCAAATGACGAAGTAATAGGTGTGTTCGATCTGGAAAGTGATGAACTGAATGCCTATTCAGATGATGATCTGCAGGTCCTGATGCTGCTCGCATCGCAAGTGGCGATTATCATTGAGAAGGTGATGCTCCACGAGCAACTGATCGAGAAGAAGCGCTTGGAAGGGCAGCTGGAGGTTGCGCGCCAGGTGCAACTCGAGTTGCTGCCGCCGAACGACCCGAAGCTTGCAGACTATGACATCAGCGCTTACAACTTTCCGACCGAAGAAGTGTCGGGCGACTATTACGATTGGGTTCGCATCTACGACGATCAGATTGGTTTGGTGATTGCGGATGTTTCGGGAAAGGGTGTACCTGCAGCATTGCTGATGGCTTTTCTTCGGGCCAGCTTAAGAGCCGCAACGCACGTGGGTTACGCACCGCACATCTCCCTCGCCAAGGTGAATTACCTTCTATGGGAATCTATCGAAAGGAACCAGTTCGTTACCGCCTTCTACGGGATACTGGACGCTTCGAGTCGCACGCTAGCCTACGCTAACGCCGGCCATAATCCCCCGCTAATGCTCGACGCCAACGGGGGGGTACACTTCCTTGAGAGGGGAAATGTTCCGCTGGGAATGTTCAGCGATACTCGTTATCACGAATACTACCTGTCGATTGAGCCAGGCGAATTGTTGGTGCTTTACACTGATGGTGTGACGGAGTCGATGAACGCTGACGGTGAGGAGTTTGGCAGGGATCGCCTGGCCATCTCAGTCAAAGCGAATGCATATCGCAGTGCGCGAGACTTGATAACAGCCGTCTACAAGGATGTAATTGATTGGACTGACGGACAGGGAATGAGCGATGACGGAACTTTCTTCGTAATCAAAGCCCTAAATGCGGTTGCGGGAAGCGATGACTGAGGGACAGTCAATAGAAAGAGACCGCAACTAGCGGTCTCTTTCTACAAGCTCCGAGAGCCGGGAACTCAAATCCGAGAACTCAATCTCTCAATGTGCCGTTGCAGAGCTGTGGGCATGGTCCCCACCGGGCGCCAGCGGCGCGCGATAATCTCCAAAGTGGAATTCGGCTTCTGCCTCCGAAAAAGCATAGACATCAAAACCGTATGCATCGAGATAGTCTGCCAAATCATCGGGTGAAAGGAGATAGATGGCGGTTGAATAACCCGCTTCAGTACGAATTTCCAGCAGGCGCTCGATTACTTCCATTGGTGCAAAGCATCTAACAGGATCTCTGTATGTTGCCATGTTTCAGCGCCTCCCCTCTTGTCAATTTCGGGACCACAGCTGCTTAGAAGCCAGTCCCACCGAGCAATCACTAAGATGTACGGAAGAAAGGTTTAGTTTGTTCTCAGTCATGCTTTCTTTTTTGCCACGCGCTATCATACGCTTTTGAAATTTGAAAAGGTGGAAAAGTTCCTATAAATGAGCCTACAACCTCCAGTAACAAGCACTTCGTCTGGTCCACCCGCGCCAAACTTCATCGTTGTCCTGCGACAGATGTTGAGTGCGTCCGACAAGGTGAGCGATCTGATCTTTTCTCCTGGCCGCCCGCCACAAATTGAGCTTGCGGGAAAGCTTCAGCCCGTAAACATTCCGGGTCTGGAAAAGCTGACGCCGGCACATACCGCCGGGATCGCAAAGCTCATTATCGGCAACCACGAAACTTCACTCGAAAGCCTGGAAAAGACCGGGTCCGCCGACGTTTCCTTCAGCGCTCCGGGCGAGGCCAGATTTCGCGTCAATATCTTTAAACAGCGAGGAACTCACGCCATTGTTATGCGCGTGATTCCCATGCATCCTCCCAGATTCGCAGACTTCAATCTGCCAGAGCAGTTGAAGGAGATTGTTGAAATTAAGAATGGGATTGTACTGGTGACTGGTCCCACCGGAAGCGGTAAGAGTTCCACGCTCGCCGCAGTCATCGACCTAATCAATGAAATGAAGTACTTCCATATCGTGACGATCGAAGACCCGATTGAGTTCTTACACACTCACAAGAATTCGACTATCCACCAAAGGGAACTCCATTCTGATACTCCCAGCTTTGCCATTGCCCTACGTGCGGCGTTGCGTCAGGCGCCAAAAGTGATTCTAGTGGGCGAGATGCGTGATCGCGAGACGATAGAGGTCGCGCTGGAAGCTGCTGAAACGGGCCACCTCGTGCTTTCCACCCTGCACACGATCGATGCTTCGAAGACAGTCGATCGCATCATTGGGGTCTTTCCGAAGAACGAAGAGAAGGTAATCCGCACCAGAATCGCGCAGTCGTTTCGCTACATTGTTTCGCAGCGCCTTATTCCGCGCTCAGACGGCACCGGTCGGGTGGCGGCGATTGAGATTCTTAAGTCAACAATGCGCACGCGCGAATACATTGAGAAGGGCGAGACCGATGGCAAGTCTCTAATCGACGCTATGGAACAAGGTGATCAGGACGGCATGCAGACCTTTGACGGCGTGATCGAGCAAATGGTTCGCGACGGCGTTTTGACCAGGGAAGGAGCCCTTCCTTACGCCACCAACGCCAACAATCTGCTGTTAAAGCTGGCCGATTTGAGCGAAGCACCGCCACTCACGCCAAAACCCGAGCCACCCAAAGAAGAGGGTTCGATGCTTGATCTCATCGAGCGATAGTCGTAACTTCAACCCCAGTCTCCCGACACTCTTCCCGAGTAGTTTCTTAATTGTCCTAAGGAACGTACGCCATACTATGTCTCGGATTCAAAGACTTGCGCTTCAACTTCTGCTCCTCGTAATAACTGCTCCGCTCGCGGTTGCATCTATGCAGGCAGAGCAGGGGATTCGCATCGACGTTCCCGTTGACGGTCAAGTACGGATCGAAAACCAATTTGGCGCTGTGAAGGCCGAGGTTTGGAATGAGAAGTATGTGCTGGTAGCGGCTGAGTTTGAGAGTGGCGCCATTTTCAAGCGCTCACCGGTGGTAATCGACAACCGGAACAAACTGCTCCTCATCTCGATAATTCGAACGCCGCTCGATCCTGCCGCCGGAATTCTGCTTACGATAAGAATTCCACGCACCGTCCATGTCGAAGTAACTACTGGGCACGGTTCTATTGTCTTAATTGGCTTGCCGGCGAGCGTCTCGGCTCGTTCCGTGTCAGGAGACGTTCGGGCCGAACTGTCTCAACCGCTGAATGTGGATATCAACGCGCGATCGGTTTCCGGCGTAATTCGTTCGGAGTTGGAGTCGCCGTTGGTGGATGGTGGCCGAAGCCTGCGAACGCGTCTGGGTTCAGGTGAACAGGTGTTGAGCGTGAACACCGCCAGCGGCCAAATTAGCCTGGTAATAGTGCAACGGCTGCAAACGGGTATTCCCACTGAGCCGGTGGCGCCGGTGCTGCTGGGTCGCGGCACAGAGAGTTCGGGAGCCGGGACGCCGGCCAATCAAGCGCAGACGGAAGAGGTCAGTGAGGGAGACGTGATTCGCGTCGATTCACAACTGGTCACGCTCAACATGAGTGTTGTTGATCGGACCACGAGCCGGGGAATTCGGGGATTGGCTCAGAGTGATTTCAAGCTTCTCGAGGACGGCGCCGAACAACGCATTGTGCAATTTGATTCAGCCGAGGCGCCTTTCGACCTTGTTCTGCTAATCGATCTCTCCGGATCCACTCGTGACAAGGTAAAGCTCATCCGACAAGCTGCGTCGCGTTTCGTTGATGCAGCCAGGCCTTCCGACCGCATCGGCATCATCACCTTTGCGGGCCGAACGCAGCTGGTGTCATCGGTGACGCTTGATCGTGATCGTTTGCACCAGAGCATCAGCACCATCGATACCGAATCTGGTGATACCAAGCTTTATGATGCAACTGATTTTGCGATGAGGCACCTTGCGGGCGATTCGAAGAGTTCGCGGCGCACCGCAATTATCTTGATGAGCGATGGATTGGATGGCACCGTTCCAGGAGTGTTTGGACAACAAGGCTCCAAGCTCGCTTACCAGGAACTCATTAGCAGGGTGCAGGAGTTTGACGGGGTCTTATATGCACTTTGGCTTGACACTTATTACGAAGCCTTGAATCCCAAAGACACTCAAGCCGAGGCCTTCGACACCGCGCACGTACGCATGAAAGCAATTGCTGAAGCGGGTGGCGGAACCTTCTACGAAGTGCTGAAGCTGGAAGATCTGGCGGGTGCGTACGAGCGCGTGATTGCGGATTTGGGAACAGTGTACAGTCTTTCATATCGACCCGAGAATAAGACGCGCGATGGAAGTTGGCGCGCTATACGAGTGCAGGTGAATCGCCCCACCGCGGTGGCCAGGGGCAAGCATGGCTATTATGCAAATTGAGGTGCAGTCGCAGGCATTTGTCGCGAACAGGTTGACTGGATTGAACCCGGCCTGTCTGGTCTCGCTGCTCATGTTGTTCACGCTTGCGATGCCAATCGCGGCGCAGGAACCGATCGATACGGTCCGGGTGGACTCAGATTTAGTGGATCTCAAAGTCAGCGTGGTCAGCCTGGTACCTAAGCAGCAATCGCCGCTTCTCGAAGAGAAGGACTTTTTGGTTCTCGAGGATGGCACTCGCCAGCACATCTCCTTCTTCGCCGCGTCTGATACCCCGTTTGATCTCGTACTCCTGCTCGATCTCTCCGGCTCGACTTCTGAAAAGATCAACTTGATTCGCCGCTCGGCCAAACGGTTTGTTGATGCGACACGGCCCAACGATCGTGTTGCCGTAGTGACCTTCACCGACATTGCGCGAGTGGTTTCGGACTTGAGCTTGAATCGTGGTGAGTTGAAGAAAGCAATCGACAAGATCGAGAAGCCCGTCAGCGGGACGAATTTTTGGGATGCACTGCGGTTCGTTTCGGAAAGCATTCTCGGTTCAAACCAGGTATCCGAACGCAGGGCCGTGGTGGTTATGACTGATGGAGTGGATAATGCTCTTCCGGATGTCTTTGGTGATGGCTCGCTCACGCCGTTTGAGGAACTGCTGGAGATTCTTCGTCGCACCGATATAATGGTCTTCCCCATCTATCTCGATACCGAAAAAGAGGAAGTCAAAAAACGACGGACGCCGCGAAACGCTTATGCAATCGCGCGCGCCCACCTCAACCAACTGGCGCAGACTTGCGGGACCACCGTTTACCGCGCTTCCGAACTGAAGGACCTGGACAAAGTGTACGAGCAAGTCATCCATGATCTCGGAACGATTTATAGCATTGGCTACAAGCCATCGAATGAGGCGCGTGACGGCAGTTGGCGTTCAGTCACCGTAAAAGTCCCGACCCGGCAGGAACTGAGCGCTCGCACCAAGAGCGGTTATTACGCAAAGGCGGACAGCAATTCAATAAATTGATTGGTTCGCCGCACCGACAAGCCTTGTAAATGACTTGGAGGGGGCTATAATGCGAATCAGCCCCAGGCTTGTTTCAGCTCCCGGTTCTTAACTTCACAGGAGAGATTCCCATGCGAAAAGCTTCCCAATATCTTTATTTTGCTGCCGCGAGTGTCGCTTTGCTGCTCGGTTCGACGGTGATGGGAAACGCCCAGCCGCGGGAAAAGTTTGTTATCTCGGCGAAGGCTGGAGGCATTAACGCGGTCAGTGGCCGGGCTGTTGTCCACGGCCGGGGAACCTCCGAGTGGCAACAACTCACCATTAAGGAGGATTTGAATGCGGGTGACGTGGTAAAGACCGGCAGCGATGGCCGGGTCGAGATGCTGCTGAATCCGGGAGCATATCTTCGAGTCGGAGAGAATTCGGAATTCGAGCTTACGGACAATAGTTTGGACAGTCTTGAAGTCAAGCTCGTGCGCGGAACCGCAATCGTTGAGGTTGCTGGTGCCGAAGACACCGAACTGCTGATCAACATCTCCACACCCGATACGCGGATGGCGATTGTTCGCCGCGGATTGTATCGGGTGAATGTGAGGCCGGGAGATGGGACCGAACTGATCGTCCGAAAAGGCCGAGTGATGCTCGAGGACTCTCAAACAAAGGTCAAAGGCGGCAACAAAGTGACGTTCACGAGAGGTGGCTCCGTTTGGGTGGCAAAACTACAGAAGCAGGAAAAGAAGGATTTCGACACCCTGGATGCATGGAGCAAAGAGCGAGCCGAGACCGTCGCCAAAGCAAATCGAAGGATTCGCGGTCGAGACGTAAATCTTTTGATGGCCAGCTACAACAACAATTGGTTTAATAACGGTTTTGGGAGACCAAACGGCCTCTGGTACTTCAACCCAACAGTTGGTTGCTACACGTTCCTGCCGTTTCATATGGGCTGGGGCTCGCCCTACGGCTCGTCATATAGAATGTCTGTTTACGGCGGCTATGGATGCTGTGGCCGATCTGTGTACGGAGTGACCAATGGCGGCGGCGGGAGGGGCTACGGAAATTCCGGCGGTGGCGGGGGAAACAATGGAGGAGGCAGAAATGGAGGCAACGTCATACCCCCCTCAGCACCACCCAGTACGCCCAGTATGCCAACCTCCATGCCTTCGGCGGCTGAACGCAAGGTAGAACGATTGAATGACCGGATGCCGAATCAACCGAACCAATAGTCCAGCCAGTTAAGTTCTGGCGCTCGTCAGGTTTCCAAGAGCGTTGTTCACGAGCGCCAGAATTTCTGTTCTCGTCAACCCAGTCAAAACCAAATCCGTTAGCGCAGCCTGGAGTCGATCATGGGCGCGTTCCTCATCGATCTTTGCCCGCACTCGCGAGACTACTTTGGCTCCCGAACCATGTCTTACCCTGATCAATCCCTCTTTCTGAAGCTGGCGATATGCCGCTGCGATCGTGTTGAGATTGACGCCCAAGTCGGCGGCCACTTGCCTAACCGGTGGCAATGCCGAGTTTTCCGGTAGCTCTCCGCGAGCAATCAGCCCTTTTATTTCGTCCGTGATCTGCTGATACATCGGTCTTCGGTCCCGCTCATCGATGGTTATATACACCGCGACTACCTCCAGATTGTCTGTTGCTTGTATACACCAGACAATTCGCGAATGTCCAGGATTAGGTTATTTCGCTATGAGATTAAGTCTGAGAGGACGGCTAAGGCGGAGTGGGTTACGCCCGAGATGCCGACGCCGGGAAAAACGGTATCGCCAACGCGATAAACGTTGCGCACGTGTGTGTGGTGGTTGAGGATCTTCGGACCCAGCGGGCTCGAAACCGCAGCTAAGCCGCCGGTCATTCCGAGCTTCCGGCGAGTTTGATCGTAGAAACTCCGTGGCGTAGCCGTCTCAATGATCTCAACCGCAGAGCCGAGTTCCGGCAGGGCCTCGTGAAGTTGCTGCCAAAGGTCAGCCAAAGTCTGCTCGTCTTTGCTCTCGTGTTCAGTATCGTCACGGTGAAATGTAAACCAGTCATTTACGTCAGTGGGAACCTGAATCGTAACGGCCCGTTTTCCTGCGGGCGCTCTCGCGTCCCATGCCGGCGCACTTGAAAATAACAAGGGTGCAGTTTCGTCCTCGCGATCAACCGAAGTAAGCACATGCTCTGCCGGAAGACGATTAGCCGCCTCTTCGTCGAGTGCCGCAAAAATCAGGTAAGCGCCCGAACTACGAAGAGAGTTGAGTTGCTTTCGAACATCGCTGGGCGTGCGACTGAGTCCAAAAAGCTTGCCGTACGTGTCCCAGATTGTCAGGTTGCTGATGATTGCCCTAGAGGCAGCAACGGTCTCTCCGCTGAGAAGGTCGACGCCGACAGCTTGCGCTTGTTCATCCGTGGATTCGAAAGCGAGACGAAGTACCGGCGTGTCGAGGCGAATCTTCCCGCCGCTCTTCCTAATAGAATCTGCCAGGGCATTTGCGAGGGCCGCCGCGCCTCCTCTCATTGAGAAGAGTGATGAGCGCGCCGAATCGAGCACAACCGCAGCTGACAGATAAGAGCATTCTGCACTGGCCGATTGCGTGAACGTCTGTAATTGAAGATCGATAAAGTTTTGAAATCTCGGAGAGGTTCGGTCGAGATGTTGATGGGCAGTATGCGACGTCAGACTGGCAACTTGTGCCGCGGCGGCAAGATTCGGCGCGAAGGCGGACAGGCTCTTCATCGTTCCAGCCGTTCGTAAGTCCGGAACCTTGACCAGCGCCCGCCGCACGGTCTGGCTCAATGGCTCGATCTTCCGGTAGAACTTTACCGCTTCATCTCGGCACTCCGGAAAAACTCTGTACAGGCTATCCTCGAACTCCCTCCTGTCACTGGTCAGCACAACCTCAGCACCATCCGGCAACCTAACGACATACGAAGGGTCAAGTGATCGCACCTCGGGCGGCGCCACGGGAAGTTCTGCAAAAATCCGATCATGGATCTCGCTCTTATGCCAACCCGCGTAGAGCCCGGCTCCCGGTTCAAACGTGAATCCGAATTTCTCAAAGCTGGCCGCGCATCCACCTGGTTCGGATGCCCGTTCAAGTACGCAGACGCCAACGCCTCGCGCAGCCAGCATTGCTGCGACTGTCAGTCCGCCGATACCACCGCCGACAACGACAACTTCGTAAGCCATTGTTAGCTCAAGACTCGATTGATGAAAGCGATGAGAATGCCGGGAGCGCTATTTTGGAGGTTCTGGTTTTTCTCAAGCCATGGTTGCAGGATCAGAATGAGTGCTTGAATGCCATTGAATACAAAATGAATAACGTAGGCCGGCAGCAGCCTACCGGTTCTTGCACGTACGAGCGTGAGCGAAACACTCAAGACAGCGACAACTGCAATGACCCCAAAGTTGTTGTAATACTGGGCAATGTGCACGCCGGCAAACAAAACTGAAACAATTACGACTGCCCAGGAGACGCCCAGGGCTCGCTGGACCGCGGAGTAGAGCACGCCGCGATAGACCAGTTCTTCGACGAGCGGGCCAGTACCGGCAGCGAGCAAAGCGATGAGTATGCGCGCTTGTGGCGAGCTCTTGATGATTTGATCCAGTTGCGTTTCGGCGCCGCCAAGAAAATGTGTGATCAGCCATCCGAGCGCGAGTAGGAAAACTGCTGCCCCGATAGTCTTCCAGGGTCCAAGACTATTCGGCCAGCTCCAGCCGAGCAAGGGCCAGAAAGGCCGGCGGCCGCGATTGGTGACAACTACCCAGACAAGCACGAACGTCAGAATGTGCGTTGGCAAGACACCGAGAATGGACAGGAAAATAAGGTTCGGATCTGACGCCAGCACTTCGATTGAGCCATGGGCCAGAATTCTGTATGCCACATACGGGAGGATCAAGAGCAGCGGCAGGAATAGCAGGAGTGCGACGCTGACTGCCCAAACCAGGAACCCCTGCAGCAAGCTCCAGGGCGGGTCATCAGGATTTGCCGGCTTGGAGAATTCCTGAGGCGGTGGGGACCTCGACGCTTCCAGCTCGATCAAAGTCTCTGCGGGAACGGTTTCATTTGTGGGCACGATGAGAAGGAGTGTATTGGAGATGATTGGAAAGGGTCAAACCTATCACTGGTTTGTGTGGGCTTTTATGTCTCGGGGTTCGGGCTCTCAAGTCTCAGGTCTCAAGTCTCAGGTCTCGGGGTTTCGCGATAAGAGATCTGGGAGCCGAAGATGGTCCTGAGACCTCCTGAGACTTGAGACTTAATCCTGAATCTCATACCGCGGGATAATCTGCGACTGCTCCAACTCGTGGTGCAATGAGCAAGAGCCCGATAATTGTCTTCGCATCCTGAATCTCTCCAGCGGTAATCATCTCCAGCGCCTGAGCGATAGGTACTCTCACGATTTCGATTAGCTCATCCTCCTCGAGACGTTGACTTGTTTGGGTCAGATCGGTCGCGAGATAAAGCCACATCTTCTCTCCGCAAAAACCCGGCGAGACAAAAAATTCTGAAAGCTTTTCCAGTCTTCCCGCGACGTAGCCCAGTTCTTCCTCCAGCTCTCTCGCGGCACCTTCTTCCGGGGATTCACCGTGTTCCAAAGTGCCGGCGGGAATCTCTAGCAGGTAGCGCTCGGCCGGATGACGGTACTGGCGGACCAGAACCACGGCGCCATCAGCGTGAACGGGAATGATCACCGCGCTCCCTGTATGATGCACCACGTCGCGTTGATAGGTGATGTCACCTTCGCGAATGGTGTCGGTCGTGACCTGGAACACGGGACCGCGAAATACTTCGAGGCTGTCGATAATCTTTGGTTTCGTTTCAATCATCTGTTTCCCAGGACAGACATTCCCATCTGTCTTGCCTGTTTACGACTTTGGAGAGACAGACACGAATGTCTGTCCTGGTTTTTTGACCTCGCCGACGAGATAGAGCGAACCTGTTACGCAGATCAGTCCTTCCGGGGGCGTTGACGCACCGGCTAAGGCCATCGCCTGATCTACCGATTCACTCACCATCGGCTTCCTCTGTCCTACTACTTGGTCCGCGATGCTTAGCAATGAATCGAGCGAAGCAGCCCTCGGATTATCAGGTCGAGTCAAAACGAGGTTGTGTGCGAGTGGGAACAGTACCTCACCAATCTCCTGGAGTCGCTTATCCCGCATGGCGCCAAAGACCAATGTTAATGGCCCAACCGCAAACTCGTTCAGATAGTCTTTTAGCGCACGCGCTCCGGAAGGATTATGTGCTCCGTCGAGCAGTACTCGTGGCTGTGACATGATTAGTTCGAGCCGCCCCGGATGGCGAGCGGTTTCGAGTCCCTTCATGATCGCAGCACTTGTGACCGCGAACCCCCGCTCTCTGAGCGACTCAGCCAGACGCACCGCCAGGGAGGCATTCGTTACCTGGTGTCTGCCTCGTAGTCCCAGCGATACGTTCGGATACCGACCGACCGCGGTTTGAAATGTCACCCGCGCGCGACCGTGATCTGAGAAGCCTTCGATCTCAGTTTCGATCGCGTTCACACTCGGGATGACGTCACGCCTTGCCGACCGCTCCAGAATCACGTGCAGTGCTTCGGACGACTGAGGCGCAACTATCGCGGTCACACCGGGACGTATGATGGCTGCCTTCTCTTTTGCAATGCTGGAAAGTGTTTCGCCGAGATACTCTTCATGATCGATTGCGATTGGCGTGATGCCAACAAGCGCTGCTCCGGCGGCGGTAGTTGCATCAAGTCGTCCACCCAGTCCGGTCTCGAGAATTGCCAGCTCAACCCCATTGTCCCGAAATGCCAACAGCGCGATCGCCGTGACTTGCTCGAAAAAGGTTGGCACGACCACAATCTCAGATGCTGCCAATAGCTCTTCAGCGGCAGTCCGTACACGCGTCGCGCAAGCTGCGAACGAGTCTTCGGATATTTCGCGCCCATTGATTCTGATTCGCTCGGTAGGTGACGACAGATGAGGTGAGGTGAAGAGACCCGCGGAGATCCCTGCAGATTCGCAGATTGATGCCAGCATCGAGGCGGTTGACCCCTTGCCGTTAGTGCCCGCTATTTGTACGGAAAAGTATCCCTGGTGCGGATTGCCAAGCCTGTCAAGTAGCAGTGAGATGTTTCTGAGGCCCAGCTTAATGGCGAGAGTCTCATGGCCCAGACTAAGAAGATAACGAAGCGTCTCGGCAAACTCCATCGCTCTCGCTCGCACTCGTGTTTGGTTTAGGAATATTTTCTGCCGGCTGCGCGCGCGCTAAAGCTTTGTGGCAAATGCTCGGTTCTGATTTCGGGATTCATCATGAAGCCGAGGAGCTTGATGATGAAGTCACGCAGTTCGCGCCGATCGACAATGGCATCAAGCATACCGTGCTCAAGCAGAAACTCAGACTTCTGAAAATCCCTGGGTAATCTTTGGCGAATTGTCTGCTCGATCACCCTTGGGCCGGCAAACCCAATCAGCGCTTTCGGCTCAGCGATAATCGAATCCCCCAGCATGGCAAAGCTCGCCGTTACGCCACCGGTGGTCGGATCGGTTAAGACTGAAATGAAAGGCAGGCGCGCTTCATCCAACATGGCGAGAGCGGCGGAAATCTTAGCCATCTGCATCAGTGATAGAGTGCCTTCCTGCATTCTGGCGCCACCGGATGCGGAGAAAATCACGACTGCCGCTCGTTCTTTGAGGGCACGCTCGATCAGCCGCGTTACCTTCTCACCAACCGCAGAACCCATGGAGCCTCCGATGAACGACATGTCCATCGCGCCGGCCATGACGAAGTGATCGCCGACTTTGCCCCGCCCGTTCACAATTGCCTCCGGCAAGCCGGAGGTTTTCTTCGCCTGCAGGATGCGGTCTTTATAGGGTTTGCTGTCGACGAAGTTGAGCGGATCGATTGAGATTACTTCGGCGTCGAGTTCTTCGTAGTTGCCGTCGTCAAAAAGCATCGCCAGCCGCTCGCGGGCGCCGATGCGGAAATGGTGGCCGCACTCCGCGCAAACCTGCAGCGACTCTTCAAGCTCGCGCTTGTACAGGTGGGCTTCGCAGGAATCGCATTTGACGAAGACATTTTCCGTCTTTACGACGCGTTCCTCGGGGGGAACCGCTTCAATTCGTTTACTTTTCTTGCTAAACCAGGGCATGCGTCAGCCGCTAATTGTGTTTGTTTAGATTCGGGATGGTAACGTGCACGAGAGTAGCACATCGAGTGAGAACCCTGAAGGAGGCGTAATCGTCGAATGAGACGAGCAAAGCAGCTCGGTTCTGACTTCAAACCCTAGAACTCGATGCCTTGCTGGGCCCGGATACCCGCGTTAAAGGGGTGCTTGATCTCCCGCATCTCGGTAACCAGATCGGCTGCGGCAATCAACTCTTCCGGCGCATCGCGACCGGTAACCACGATGTGAAGCGCCGGTTGTGCGGCGCGGATCGCTTTGAATTCTTCAACAACCTCTTCGACAGGCAGCATCTGATAACTTAAGACGTAAACCAGCTCATCGAACACCAGCATGTCATAGTCGCCGCTGCGCATCTTCTCCACGCAAAGGTGCCAGGTCTCGCGGGCAGTCGCCCGATCCTGCTCGGGATTCTTCGTGTCCCAGGTGAAACCATCCCCCATTGTGTGAACTTCGATTCCAAGTTTCTCAGCGGCGTCGTGTTCCCCATAACGATCAGTGCGCGACTTCATGAACTGAATCATGCAACACTTCAGGCCCCGCCCTGCCGCGCGCATCATTAGCCCGAGCGCACAAGTGGTCTTGCCCTTGCCGTGGCCGGTATTCACCATCAACAGGCCGCGAGTCGTTTCCTGGTAATCCTCGCGCCGCCACTTGTATTTCTTTTCCGGGGGTTCCATCTGTCAGGAATTCTTCCAGCAGAGCGTTCCTAATAATACAGTCCGTTGTCTGGCCCGTTGTCAGTTGTTTCCCCTTTGTCGGATCTGGATGGGTTGTCCCGAAAAGTTGCAACGGACTACGGATCACTAACAGCGACTGTACTTAACCAAGCTCGGTTACTGCGTCGTCACTTTCAGTTTTCACCGCATCCTCGGTGACGTCCTGGTAGCCATTCGCGCGATCGACTGCTTCCTGCAGCAGCTTCATGACTTCCTTCTCAACCGTGTCCCAGGGCCCTCGCAAGGTGCAGCCCGCTGCGTTGCGGTGCCCGCCGCCGCCAAACATCCCCGCCACGCGCGCCACATTTACGTCGCCTTTCGAACGCAGGCTCGTGCGATAAACTTCTGGCGCGCATTCCTTCAGCAGCACGACCGCTTCGACCTCGCCAACCGTGAGGGGATAGTTCACAAATCCGTCTGCATCCTCGTCGGACGCCTGTGAACGCAGTTGCATCTCCTGGCTTAATCGCAGACTGGCGACGCGGCCCGTGGGATCTCGCCGCGCAGTTGAGAGGACTTCGCCCATTAACTGGATTCGGCTCCAGGGGTAACTCGCAAAGACAGCTTCCGCGGTTTTCGCAGGTTTCACACCTGTGCGCACGAGCTCCGAGGCGACTTTAAACGTACGCTCGGTCGTATTCGAGTAGTGGAACGAACCCGTATCGGTAATCAACGCGGTGTAGACGCACTCGGCGATCTCTTTCGTCACGCGCACCCCGGTCGCTTTGCACAAGTTGTAGATCATTTCGCCCACAGCCGAAGCCGTAGAGTCAATCCAATTGATGGTGCCGAAAAGAGCAGTCGTTGAATGGTGGTCGATATTGACCACGAGTTGTTTGTCGAGGTCGATTAGCCCGGGACGGGTTATGTCAGAACACTCGATAACAAAAACTGCGTGATACTGTTGAGTTACTGCGGGAGTGACGATTATTTCATCGGCGCCAGGCAGTTGTTGATAGGAGTGTGGCGCCGGGTCTCGCATGATGACCTCTACATCTTTGTCAAGCGCGCGCAGCAACCAATAAAGACCGAGAGAAGAACCGAGGCTGTCTCCGTCGGGGCGAATATGGGAGGTGATCGCGAACTTGCGTTTCGACTCAATCAACTCAACTACTTGGCTTAACATATAAAGCAAGGATGAGAGATAAGGGATGAGGGATGAAGTGAAAAAGCCAGCTCCGGGGCTCGGCTTTCATCCTTCATCCTTCTTCCTTCAATCTTCTTCCTGGTCCTTTCCTTTACTTTCCCAATCTCGCTCAATGTCGAGCAGCAATTTATCAACGCGTTCGCCTTCTTCTTCGACCCGATCTCTTACGAAATGTATTTCAGGAGCGCGAGGAAGATTAAGCGACAGTCCGACTTGTTTGCGAACGTAGGCAGCAGCTTTTTTGAGTGCCGCATGCGCGGCTTTGTGCTCGGCTTCGTCGCCGGCAACGGTAAAATACACCCGTGCGGCTTTGAGGTTCTCTGAAAGGCGAACATCCGTTACGGTTACCATCGTCAGTCGAGGATCCTCCAACTCGTAGCCAACTATCTGGGAGATTTCCTCACGAATGATGTCGGCAACTCTCTCCGCGCGACGCATGTCCGAAATAGGGATGAGGGATGAAGGCTGAGGGATGAAAGTCAGTCCTTTATCCGACTCGACTATCCTTCCCAATTGAAAGTTCTGCGAGAGATCTCCGCCGCGCCAAAACTTTCATCCTTCATCCTTCATCCCTCATCCTTTCCTCTAGAGCTCCGTCGCAGCCACCTTCTCCACGATGTAAGCCTCAACTTGGTCGCCGACTTTAACGTCGTTGAAGTTCTCCAGTCCGATACCGCATTCGAAGCCTTCACGGACTTCAGCAACATCGTCCTTGAAACGACGCAGCGATGCGATGTTGCCTTCCCAGGTGACGACGCCGTCGCGGATCAGCCGGGCTCGTGCTTTGCGACTGATGTTGCCGTCAATCACCATCGACCCAGCAACCACGCCGGCCCGTGGAACTCGAAATACTTCGCGTACATCGGCCTTGCCGATGATCTTCTCTTTCTCGATGGCCTCAAGCATGCCGATCATGGCTGCGCGAATCTCCTCTTCGACCTTGTAAATGATCGAATGGAGCCGAATGTCGACTGCTTCCTGTTTCGCCAAATCAGCGGCGCGAACTTCCGGACGAACATTGAAACCGATAATCACGACTGCGGATGAAGAGGAGCCGGCTTGCGTTGCAGAAGCGAGCAACACGTCTGATTCGGTAATCGCTCCTACTCCGGACCGAATCACCTTTACCTTTACGCGGTCGGTCGAAAGTTTTTGCAGCGTTGATTTCAAGACCTCGACAGAGCCCTGCACGTCTGCTTTGATGACCACCAAAAGCTCTTTGACTTCACTCTCGCCGAGGGCCTCGATACCACGCTTGGTCGTCTGAAGTAAGGCGGCCTGACGGTTAACCATTTGGCGGTGATGAGAAATCGTTTGAGCGCGGGTAATATCGGCTACGACCTGGAAGCTTTCGCCTGCCTGCGGCACCCCCTGTAGTCCCAGCACTTCAACCGGCGTGGCCGGGCCAGCTTCGGTCAACGCCTCTCCCTTGTCGTTGAACATCGCGCGAACGCGGCCAAAGATCTGGCCCACAATGAACGGGTCTTGAACGCGGAGCGTGCCTTGTTGCACGAGCACCGTTGCCACCGAACCTCGGCCTCGGTCCAATTTGGCTTCCAGTACCACGCCAGACGCTAAACGCGTCGGACTGGCCTTCAGCTCAAGAATGTCCGAAGTCAGCAGAATTGTTTCCAGCAAGCCGTCAAGGTTCTGGCGCATCTTGGCTGAAACCTGGACCATTTCCGTTTCGCCACCCCACTCGACAGGCGAGAGACCGTGTTGCGAGAGTTCCTGCTTAACTCGATCCGGATTGGCATCGGGCTTGTCCGTCTTGTTGATGGCCACGACGATAGGTACGTTGGCTGCCCGCGAGTGTTCGATAGCCTCGATGGTTTGTGGCATGACGCCGTCGTCAGCCGCCACCACCAGCACCACGACATCAGTCGCCTTCGCGCCCCGCGCGCGCATCATGGTGAACGCTTCGTGACCCGGCGTGTCGAGGAACACCACGCGCCGCGTCTCCCCCGGATGATCCGGACTGGGAACCTGGACGCTGTATGCGCCGATGTGTTGCGTAATGCCGCCAGCTTCGCCGGCCGCGACATCCGTAGCGCGAATGCCATCGAGAAGCGAAGTCTTGCCGTGATCGACGTGGCCCATAACGGTAACGACTGGAGCGCGTGGCAGCTCGACATCGTCGGCATCGGTGGCGATTAGCTCTTCAAATTCTTCTTCCGCCACCATCTCTTCAAACGGCACGAAAGCGACGTCGTATCCAAAGCGTTTGCCCAGGTCGACGGCAACGTCATCGTTCAAAGGCTGGTTGATCGTAGCGAAGACTCCACGTTGCAATAGCAGAGTAACGACGTCCTTGGGTTTGATTCCGAGCTTCTCTGCAAACTCCTTCACAGTTGAGCCTTCAACCAGACGGACCGGTTTGATCTCCCCAGGAACATTCGGATCCATTCGTCCGGCAATGCGATCTTCCAGCGAAAGGGCCTTCGGCGGCGGAATAAACTCTCCTCTATCAAAGCGGCCGCCCTTTCCTTCCATTCCCTTGCGACCACCGCGAGCAGGCGTTCGTCGCGACCGGCGGCGTCCTGCGTCAGGAGGCGGAATGTAAGTGGTTTGCGGCGTTGGCGTTTCGCCGGGAGTTCCAAGCCGCTCTGTGCGGGCAAGTGGCGTGCGCTCTCTCACACGCCCGCTGCGCTCGGCACGTTCCCGAGGCGTGACCGGTGGAGGCGGAGGAATCGGCGCGGGAGCCCTTTCGCCATGTCGGATACCGGCGTTTAGCGCAGCAGCCGTGGGACGTAGCACTCGGATCTGGTGTGCCGGGACAATTGATGCGGGCTGTGGTGCCTGAACGGCTTCGGGAGCTACGGACTCTGGCGTCGCTCCCATTGCCACCTCGTCGGCGATCCCGTCCTCCACTTCTGGAGAGGGTGCAGGCGCGGCGCTTGCCGCCTGCGGCGGTTGTTCCGCGCGAGTGGCCGGCGTCATCTTCTTTACGAGCCGGGCGCTAACAGCGCGCTTCGCAACTCCTGGGGTGACTGGCGGTTCCGCAACCTCTGGCTCGACCGGTGCAGCTTCGATCGGTGCCGGCTCGGCTTCAACGCGGGCGTCCGGCTCCTCGGCCACCCGAATTTCTTCCACAGGGCGCGCCGCTTTCTTAACGACCTTAACGGCGCGCTTTACCGCGACTTCCTTCTTGGGGAAATACTTGTTGCGGATTTTTTCAGCCAGCTCTTTGGAAACTGAGTTTGAAGGAACACTTACATCAACACCCTCACGACGCACCTCTTCGATAAGTCGCTTCGTGTCGAGCTTCAGTTCTTTGGCCAGGTCGTAGATACGAACCTTAGAGGTTACTGTCATGCACTCCTTCTCGGACGCTCAAAAACCGTAGCGTCCGGCTGCTTCAGTGTGATTACCCCGCTCACAACCACACTGAAGGCTGCCTTTAGAAGCGCATCGCGTAGCGGTGGCTTGAGAGCGAGCGGCCAAACGGACCGGCTAATCCGGTGCGTCCGCCGAAACTATTCTGCTGCATCTGGGGAAGCATCTTGCTTCTCTTTATCATTGCCTCCGGACGGTGCAGCATCGTCGTCGGATCCAGAGGCAGAGGTGTCACGCGCCAAGTCAGATTCAGCATCCGCGTCGGCATTATTAACCAGCAAGTCGAGTTCCTCCTGGTCATTGAGTAACTCTTCAACGTGTTCTGCGGCGTCGGCTTCGGTAGACAAGAGGTCAGGTCCGGGCGTGATCGTGTCGGGACGCAGGTCGCGCCCTGCTTGGAGCAACGGTAATTCTTCTTCAGTGAATGGCTCTGATTCAGTTACCGGCACTGGATCTACAGACCCGCGCGCAAGAATCTCGGGCTCAGCGGAGAAGGGAACGCCTCGCTCGACCGCTTCATCGTAGCCAATTTCGGTTTCATCCCTTGCAGATGAATCCTCGTCGGCCGCTGCAACTGCGACTTCGGTGTTTGAATCAGCGATTAGCTCCACTGCATCGGCATCGGTCGTTTCCGCCGGGGCCTGGGTATCCTCCATGTCGACTTGAAGGCTTCGTTCCCGGATCGCGATTACCGCCTTGGCAGCATTCAGAATTACTTCCGCTTCGTCGAGACTCAAATCGAGGAATTCAACGAGGTCATCAACGGTGGTTTGCGCAAGTGCGTCGATATCATTAATGCCGTGCTCGGCAAGTCCCTCAGCTTGCGCCGCCGTGACACCCTCGATGGCTGACAAAGGCACGGATTCACCCGATGCGATGAGTGCGCCCATGGCTTCGGTAACTTCACGTTTGAGTTCTTCTTCACTTCGGATATCGATATTCCAACCAACCAGCTTGGTTGCGAGCCGCACATTCTGTCCCCGTTTGCCGATGGCCAGCGAAAGTTGGTCCTCGTTGACGATTACTTCCATCTGACGATTCTCAATGTCGGTGATGCGGACCTGATTGACCTTGGCTGGCGATAGTGCGTTAGCAGCGAAAACTGAAGGCTCGTCGGACCACTCGATGATGTCGATCTTTTCGCCGCGCAGTTCGCGAATGATTGCCTGTACCCGAGAACCTTTCATGCCGACGCAGGCGCCGACGGGATCAACGTCACGTTCGTTTGACATGACGGCGATCTTGGCACGCTCGCCCGGTTCACGAACTGCCGACTTGATTACGACTGTGCCGTCATAGATCTCGGGTACTTCCATCTCAAACAATCTGAGCAGTAGTTCCGGCGAGGTGCGCGATACCTCAACCTGCGGTCCTTTGGATTCCTTTGAGACGTTATTAATAACGACGCGAATTCGTTCACCCTGGTTCCACTGTTCCCCACGAGATTGCTGGGAGCGCGGCAGGATAGCTTCGAGGTTTCCCAGGTCAACGATCAGGTTGCCGCGTTCAAATCGCTTTACATAACCATTGACGAGGTCACCAATCTTGTCGATGTATTGCTCGTAGACATTGCTGCGCACCGCATCCCGAACTTTTTGAAACAAAATCTGTTTAGCTGTCTGTGCAGCAATTCGGCCGAGTTCTTCCATTGGTAAGGGCAAAAGCAGCGCGTCTCCCAGTTCCACCTCATCGCCGGCCAGTTCGCGAGCTTCGTCAATCGAAAGCTCGGTAGCTGCATTTTCGACTTCATCGACTACCACTTTTGACGCGGACAATTCAATGCCGGTTTCAGGGTTCCAGTCGACCTGAATATCCTCGCCGGATCTGAACTGCTTCTTAGCAGCGGCGCGCACCGCCTCTTTCATCGCCTCGATGACGAGGTCGCGCTCAATTCCTTGCTCCTGGCAAAGGGCTTCGATGTTCTGTGCGATGGATGAACTCATTAACTCACGTTCTCTCTGGCTCGACGCCCGGTGGGATACCTGCGTCGCATTGAGCCTATTCGGTTGTTATTCAGTTGTCAGAAGCCCGGATCTAATCCGGGCTGTCCCGTTGTCCTAAAGCTATTTACCCTTGGCGCGTCTAAGATCGGCGTCGATATCGACTTCGAGGTTGGCCTTTACTATTGCTTGAAAAGGAATCGTCACCAATCCGCTGGTTATATCCTCGACTCGCACTTCCTCGCCTTCGATTCCTACTATTAGGCCGCGAAAGTTGCGCTGGCCATTCACGGGCACTCGCGACTTGATCTTTGCCCGGTTGCCGGCAAATCGTTCGTAATCTGAGCGCTTGTGAAGTCCGCGCTCGAGACCCGGTGACGATACCTCCAGGGTATATGCCGCGTGTATGAAGTCTTCTACATCGAGCACGGTGCCAACGTGGAAACTAACTTCCGAGCAGTCGTCGTGGGTTACACCATCTGGCTTATCAATGAAGATTCGAACAATCGGCTTGTTCTCTGGCCCGGCGACTTCGGTGTGCACCAGTTCGAGTCCATGGTCGATTGCGACATTCTCAGCAATAACGCGCACGCGTTCCTCAATCGCACTCGAACCCAAGCTCCACCTCCGAAAAGCTGTCACCCCAAAATAAAAAGTGGGCGCGAACCCACAGATGAGACAGCCGCGCTTCGAGCAAGCCGTGAATTATACGGAAAGGGTACTGGGGAAGCAAGTTGGGGGTCGCTGTCAGGTATCTGATGCAGTTTGAAGCAGGTTATTCAGAGTTCAGCCTTGAGGTTGCGACTTTTCCACCGACTGCGACCCAAACCAAGGTTTGAGATCTGAACGTCCGCTACAAACTGCGCCCATACTCATCGTCACCTAAGAACGAATGTGGCCGATTCGACTGCATTAACTCTGTATCAGTCACGATAGCAAGCCGGTACGCTCTCGGTTCTGAACTTTAGCCTCAACCTTTAAGCTGAGGAGCCTTAAGCTGAAGAGCTTCAACGTAAAGTAGGTTGAAAACCCTCAACCTGAAGCGTAGTATTCGCTCCGTACACAGCCAAGATCTTTCGCGCCGCGCTTCCCATCCAACTGAAGCCCACCAATATTTTGGACATGTCGCGCCACCATTCGTGCACCATTAGCCACAGCCAATGATTGGCCGGACCATCTCCCACTATCACATTCTTGAACCCCTCGGCGAGGGTGGCATGGGCACTGTCTATCTGGCTGAAGACACGCACCTGGGCCGGCGCGTAGCTATCAAGTTTCCCTCCGTTAATTCTCTTACCGTCGACTATCGCGCTCGGTTTCTGCGCGAAGCCCGTGCGGTTTCGGAATTAAGTCATCCGGCAATTGCCACGCTGTTCGACTACGGGGAAGCGGATGACGGCCGGCCGTTTCTCGTCATGGAGCTTGCTCGCGGACGCACGTTGGCGGAAGTGATCAGGAATGGAGAACTCAATCTGCCGCGAGCGATAGAAATGGTTTGCGACGTCGCGACGGCGCTTGCGGAAGCCCATTCCCGAGGCGTGATCCATCGTGACGTTAAGCCTTCGAACATCATGATTGACGAACGCGGACAGGTTAAGGTGCTGGATTTCGGACTCGCCAAGCAGCTGCAACGCGACCACGTGTTGAACTCAGAACCCGAAGCCCCAACCTTAGTCTCCACTGAGACTAGAAGCGGAGTTGTCCTGGGAACGCCAGCCTACCTTTCTCCCGAACAGGCAATGGGACTCTCCGTGGATGGCCGCAGCGATCTTTTCGCTTTGGGAATTGTTCTTTACGAATCAATCACCGGCCGGACACCTTTCCACGGCGGAAATTTTATTGAAATTGCTGCGAACGTGCTGCATTTTGAACCAACGCCACCCTCCCAAATCAATCCCATTGTTCCCAAGGCGCTTGATTTTGTAGTTCGTAAAGCTCTCGCCAAGAAGCCTGAAAAGCGCTACCAGTCAGCCAATGATCTGGTTGCAGATCTCAAATCGGTCAGGGAGCACCTGGATGCCAACAATGGACAAACTCTGATTAAGCAGACCTCACCTTCAATCGCATCGGCCCAGGGAAAGACACTGCGTACGACTTACACGAACATCTCTCAGATACTGCAACGCCCAAGTGTCCCCATTCTTTACCTGATCATTGGAGCGATTATGTTAATGGGAGGGGGCTGGCTAACGTTGCGCTTGTTGCGCCCTGGTCCCTACAAGCCATCGGCCGAAGCCCAGCGCTGGTACGAAGTAGGAACCAACGCAATCAGGGACACGGCTTACTATCAAGCCAGTCAGGCTCTGGGAAGGGCGACGGCCGCCGACGATGGTTTCATGCTTGCGCATGCGCGCCTGGCAGAAGCGCTCGTTGAACTCGACTACGTCGACAGTGCCAAGAATGAGTTGCTCCGAGTTACGAGTGCCGATCGGTCACGATTGTCTCCGGTCGACGCTATTTATCTTGACGCGATCACTGCGACGGCCAGAAATGACTTTGCCCAGTCGATTGAACGCTATCGGGAAATCGTCGAGCTAACCCCTGAAAATGAAAAAGCTTTCGTCCTCGTCGATCTTGGCCGTGCTTACAAGAACAACAACGAGGCAAAGAAGGCGATTGAGAGCTTTTCCGAGGCGACGACGCGGAATCCGCAATACGCCACCGCATACCTTCACCTGGGAATCTTGCACGGTCAGCAGGGCGATACTGCGGCAGCAATGGCAGCGTTTGAGAAGGCAGAGTCGATCTACCAGGCGCTGGGTAATCTTGAGGGCCGGGCTGAGGTTGTGCTGCAGCGTGGCGCGCTCTTTAACAAGCTCAATCAACTGACTGAAGCGCGAGTGCAGTTGGACCATGCCCTCGCTTTAGCCAAAGCCAGCGATAACAAATCACAGACAATAAAGACTCTGCTTCAACTAAGCAGTGTCTCGACAGATTTCGGGGAAACCGGACGAGCGGTAGAGTATGCCAGGGAAGCGGTGGAACTGGCCCAGCGGAATGGGATGGAGAACTTGAGTGCGCAGGGCTTGATCGATCTCGGAAATTCCTTTCTCGTGCGCGGCGAAATTGCCGAGGCTGAAGAGTATTTTTTGCAAGCACTGGAATCTGCAGAGCGTGTCAAAGCGAGAAGAAACGCTGCGAGGGCGAGGGTGTCGCTCGCGAACGTGAGCAGTAGACGCAACGATCAAGACGCCGCTCTCCGTTACATTGAACCGGCCTTGGCTTTTTACAAAGAAGGCGGTTATCTGACGGAATCATTTGCGTGTCTCGCGCTGCTTGCGCGAGTCAAGCTTAAAAATGCAGATTATTCAGGAGCCGCCAGCGCGCACGATGAACTCTTCCAGGTGGCAGAAAGGCTGAATGATCAGTCCCTGCTTTCCCGTGCTCATGCGGAGCGGGGCTCTGCCCTGAATCGAGAAGAGAAGTTCACCGAAGCTCTCGATCATCTTAACCAGGCATTTGCCGGTTTTAACGCCCAGGGCCAGCAACGAAGCATGGGTAATAACCTTGCAAACCGCGGCAAAATACTTTGGATACTTGGCCGTTTTCAAGAATCAGAGGTTTTGCTTGATCAAGCCCTAAGCATAGCGGACAGACCTGGGGGTGAGCAGAGGGAACTGTCCGCGGAGATTAAGCTGGCGTTTGCCGAACTCGCTCAAACTCAGGAGCGTTTCGCGGATGCTCGCCAACGTGCCGAGAACGTGCTGGCCACCACGTCGTCGCGATATCCGGAGGTGACTCTCGGCGCCAAGCGAGTTCTTGGACTAGCCCAGGCGTACAGCGGCGCAGTGGCCGTTGGCAGACAGACAAACCTGGAAGCCCTCGAACTTGCCCGCACCTTTAATGAGCCACTGCAACTTGCCAGAGCGAAGCTGGCGCTTGCCGAAGTCATGTTGCTTGCGAACGACCCGCAAGCTGCGTTAACCAACGCTTTGGAGGCGCGAGCGGTATTTGCCAGGGGTGAACAGAGGGAATCTGAGTGGCGAGCTGTTTTGATTGCAGCCCTGGCCAGCCTGCGTTTGGGTGATTCGAGTAAGGCACGCGAATATGGCGCCCAAGCAGAGCAAGCTATTCAAAGTCTGCAGCAACGCCTCGGTGCTGACAATTACAATAGCTACCTTGGCCGTCCTGATGTGCAAGGGTTTAGAAGACAGCTCAATCAGTTTGTCCCCGCGTCAGGTCTGTAATAGCAGATCAGAACTCGAGCAATTCCGCTTAGTGTTTTAGCTATCCCGTCCGATAGGGCCGCAACGGTTCTATAGAGTTTTTCCATGCCCAGAAAAAAGGAGCGAGTCCAATGCATCACCTTCGTTTACTAGTAATCGCTTTAGCGACCATTCTCGTACTTTCCTTCGGTGCCCTCGCACTCGTCAGCAGATCCACACAGGTAATGCCGGGTGACGACGTCATCATCATCAAGGGTGGTTCGCTCATCATTGAGTGTCCCAACAACACAGATTGCCTCGACCCCAGCGATGGCAAGGGGAAATACCCCCACAAGGGAAATAAAGAGGAAGCCAAGGACAAGAGCAAAGCCAAGAAGATTCGTTTAATCGTGGTGAAGGACGAGGCGGGTAAAGTTTTGGGAAGCTTCAGCGATGCAAACTTCCCAAGTGGCAAAGCGTCGATCGAGATTACCTACAAATAGGTCGGAGAAGGAGCCTGATGGCTGAGTGAACAATCCCATTCAGCCATTGAGCTTCGCCTTCACTGCCTCGCTAATCGTTCGGCCGTCGGCGTTCTTGCCGGCGAGTTTCTCCAGCACGGCTTTCATCACCCTGCCCGTGTCTTTCATGGAGGTGGCGCCGGCTTCGGCGATAGCCTCTGCGGCTGCTTGTTCGATCTCAGATTGCGAGGCTGCCGGGGGCAGGTACGTTTCAATCACGGCAATCTCCGCCGCCTCTTTGTCCGCAAGATCCTGACGTCCGCCTTTCTCGTACTGGTCGACGGAATCGCGCCGCTGCTTTAACAGCGAGCGGAGCAGTTTCATCATCTCTTCATTATCCAACTCACCGCCCTTCTCCTTCTCGCGATAGACAATTGCGGATTTCACCATGCGCAGAGTCGATGTGCGGTCTGCGGTCTGGGCTTTCATCGAGACGGTCAAGTCGGAAATTATTTGTTGTCTAAGACTCATTGGTTAAGACTCCTTTTTGACGAATCGAGGAGCGGCTACAGGGACGCCCTTAAAATTCATGCTAGGGCGTAAGCGCGGGAATCGTAAACCCGGGCAGCATTTTATTTCGCTCATATAGCTTCAGTAGCTCTGACGCCATTAACCGGTGTCCCAGATGATTTGGATGAATCAGTTCGCCAAACCATCCTTCATTTGACGGGTATGCCGCAGGCGTGAGTTCCAACGGCTCCATGAACGGCACCTGGTTGCGCTGAGCCATAGCTCGAAGTGACTCGCGGTAGCGGATCATAGCCTGTGCCTCGAGCGGATTAGTTGTCTGATCGCGATACGGCGCCGCAATGACAACTGTCTTGATGTCGCGTTGGGTGGCCAGCTGGGTAATTGCCAGCATGTTATTCAGATACTCCTGCTCCGATACGCGTGGCTGTGGTTTTGTCACTAGGGCTCCAGTCTTTGCTTCCCTAGCTCGCAGCCATTTCGTCAGGTGAGCGAACGCCTGGCTGTGCTCAATGAGCCAGCGTGTCATTACCACATACCAGTCGCCGCGGATTGTCTCGCGATCCGGTGCATCACTCATGCTCACGTCGTTCCAGCCGAAACTCGCCGTGAGTAGATCCGGCTCCAGTTGATCAATCTCTCGACGCAACCAGGCGAGCCCCTGATGACTTGTATAGCCCGGCACGGCCATCGTGATCACCTCGATCTTCCTTCCAGGGTTGCCTTCGCGCAACTGCTTCTCGATCAACATCGGATAGGGCAGCCACCCACGATCATAATCGGCAGGTCTTTCAGGCCACACGGGGGGCACGCGATAGCCAAACGTGACCGAGTCGCCCACACAAACAATCCGGAAAACGTCGCTCCCCTTTCTACCGACTGGATAGTCAGCGCGATAGTGTTCTGCATTGGTTGAGACTACGGTGAAGTCCCACACCACCTCTCGAAGGTTTGGTTTCAATCGCCACAGCAGGGAAGCATCGCCTTCGAAGATTGCTGACTGTTGCGCGTTGGTAATCTGCGCCTTCTGTTGAGTAGTGCTGACGAATAGATCGAGACTGGAAACCGGTGGTAGGCCGAGGCGTACGGTGATCTCAGCTATTGCGAGAACCAGGACAAACGCCAGATAAATGAGCGAAGCAAAAAAGAGGCGGCGTTTGCGAGAGAGCTTGTGAACCGAAACTGTGCCCTGAGGAGCTTTCATCGTTAAGCCGAGAGTTTGTGTACGTTGGATTTCGCCAGGTACTGTCCCAGAAAGTACCCGGTGTGCGAATCCTGGGCCATGATCTCCTCCGGCGTGCCGATTCCTACCACATATCCTCCCGCGTCGCCGCCTTCGGGACCCAGGTCGATGATATGGTCAGCCGTTTTTATCACATCCAGATTGTGTTCGATCACTAGCAGCGAGCCACCGGCGTTGATCAGTGCGCGAAAAGCCGCCAGCAACTTATTGATATCGTCGAAATGTAGTCCCGTTGTAGGTTCGTCGAAAACATAAAGGGTTTTTGCTCCGGTACGTTTGGAGAGCTGTGCTGCCAGCTTGATGCGCTGTGCCTCGCCGCCCGACAAAGTCGTAGCCGACTGTCCGAGTCGTAGATAGCCAAGCCCTACTTCATCCAGCACGCGCAAGCGATTCGTGATCCTGGGCACTTCGCGGAAGAACGAGATGGCTTCGCGGACGGTCATGTTCAGGATCTCGTGCACGTTCTTGCCGCGATACCGAATGTCCAGAATCTGTTGTTTGAAGCGAGTGCCCTTGCACTCTTCGCAGACGAGTTCCACATCAGCCAGGAACTGCATCTCCACCGTGACGGTGCCGTCGCCCTGGCAAACTTCGCATCGGCCACCGGGCAGATTGAAAGAGAAGTGAGAAGGATCAAACCCTCGTGCCTGGGCTTCACGAGTCGACGAAAGAACTTCGCGAATCGCATCGTAGACTTTGATGTAGGTTACCGGGTTTGACCGCGGCGTGCGTCCAATCGCAGATTGGTCCACCAGAATCACGTCGTCAATCAAGTCGCCGCCTTCGAGTTTCCGAAAGGCGCCTACTTGACCCTGCCAGTCGCCTCGCTGTTTCTTAAGGCCCGCATAGATGCAATCGTGAATCAGCGTCGACTTGCCAGACCCGCTAACGCCGGTAACACACACCAGCATGTCGAGGGGGATGTCGACGTCGATCGCTTTCAAGTTGTGCTCGCTGGCACCGCGCACGCTTAACTTTCGCTTTTGAAAAAGCCGACGCTGCTTCGGCTCCTTGATCTCGGATTCGCCGCGGAGGTATCGCGCAGTAAGCGAACTCTCATTCTTTAACAGCCCGGCGAAGTCGCCTTCGTACATCACTCGACCGCCAAGCTCGCCGGCGGATGGGCCGATATCCAGGATGTGATCGGCAGCATGCATCATCTCAGCATCGTGCTCTACGACGAGAACTGTGTTTCCGATGTCGCGCAGATTGTGCAACAGCCGGATTAGACGAGCATTGTCACGCGGGTGGAGCCCGATGGATGGTTCATCCAAAACGTAGAGCGCGCCGACCAACGAAGATCCCAGATTCGTGGCGAGTTGAATTCGTTGCGCTTCGCCGCCCGACAAGGTGGATGCCAGCCGATCCAGCGTAAGGTAATCCAGACCAACATCAACCATGAATCGCAGTCGCCTTCGCACTTCAAACAGAATTCGCTCCGCGATGGCGCTCTGCTCACTTGAGAGTTCGAGCGCGTCAAAGAAGACTGCCGCGGTCTTTATCGAAAGTGAACAAACTTCGGGCAGCGTGCGCCCGGCCAGCTTCACATCGCGTGCTTCCTGACGCAGCCGGCCGCCGCCGCAATCCGGACAAAGTGTGTACCCGCGATACTTCGAAAGGAAGACGCGTACGTGCAACTTATACTTCTTCGTCTCCAGCCACTCAAAGAATCCGCGAATGCCTCCCCAGTCGCCCTGGCCCTCTATGATGGCTAGCTGGTCGGCTTTCGCGAGCTGCGCAAAAGGAACATTCGTCGGGACCTTATGCGCCTTGCAAAACTGTTTCAGCTCTTCCATTGCCCACTCGTGCTGCGGCTTGGTCCACGGCTCAATTGCACCTTCCTTTAAACTCAATCCTGGGTTCGGAACCACGAGGTTCATGTCGAGCCCGATGGTATTGCCGAAGCCCTGGCAAGTCGGGCAGGCGCCAAAAGGATTGTTGAAGCTGAAAAGGCGCGGTTCGGGCTCGGCGTAAACAGTTGAATCGTATTTACAGGCAAAGCGGTCCGAAAAATTCAGCCGCTCTGGTTCCGACTCCGCGGTCTCAATTACCGCGGCGCCGTACCCTTCCTGAAAACAAATTTCCAACGAATCCACTAAACGCTGGCGCACGTCGGAACGGGCGACGAGCCGATCAACAAGCACGTAGACATCATCAAAATTCTCCAGGGTGAAATTATCCGGACTGTGAAGTTCGATTGTCTGTCCCTTATGGAGGAGTCGCGTGAAGCCGCGCTGCATTAAGCTGAGAATGTGAGCGGTAAGCGACCGACGAGGCGAAACGGTCCGGGTCGACGAAGCTTTTCGTCTTGCGGAAGATTCTTTTGTTTTGTTAGTTGTTTTGGGGCTCTCTGTTTCAGCTTCTGTGAGTCCGGCTTCAGCGGGAAACAACACGTAGAATCTGGTTCCCTCAGACAACGCTGCGAGTACCTCAGTCGCTACGGACTCGGGTGAGTCTTTCTGTACTTCACGTCCACAGACCCGACAAAAGGTGGTTCCCACGCGTGCATACAGCAGCCGCAGATAGTCGTGAATCTCCGTTTGCGTACCGACGGTCGAACGTGGATTTCGTGTGGAGTTCTTCTGCCGAATCGCGATTGCCGGCGCGATTCCTCGCACTTCATCCACATCGGGTTTGTCCATCCGCTCGAGAAACTGACGCGCATAAGCCGATAACGACTCGACGTAGCGACGTTGTCCTTCGGCGTAGATCGTGCCAAAAGCGAGCGAGGATTTGCCTGATCCGCTCACCCCGGTGACCACCGTTATTTGGTTGATGGGGATCGAGAAGGAGATGTTTTTGAGGTTGTTGACTCTTGCCCCACGAACCTGGATTGCTTCTTCTGACATTATTTATTCTTTATTGCGAGGCCACACAGATGTGAATTTTAGCCCCTTCGCAAACCCCGAATAATACCTTGATTCCCGGCGAAGGAGAAATGCGGTGAGGTTCACAGCAGCGAGCGAGCGTTGACGGCATGAGTGCCCTGGCATACTCAAGAGCGGATCCTAGTACTCGCTGTTCTGTTGCGTGTCACCGATGACCGTTTACTGCACTGGAAATACGGGTGCATAGTTTCACGACGGCTTCCAGGCTTGATCTATTGACACGTTAGACCAGCGTACTCAACAATGCGTCCTCGTATTCACAAAAGCTTCGGGGCCCTCAAGTTTCACATTCCTCTTGAATCAAACATCGAAACTGACACATTGCGGCTTACTCGGAAGTCGTTACTAAGGAAGGCGAGTTTTTCAGAAATGCGTATGCTGGCGCGTTTGGTGGCAGGATTGGTAATCGTAACCACCGTTTTCATGTCCTTGCCGGCGATGGTTTCAGGCCAGTCGGCCGCTGGAAAAATTGTCGGAACCGTCAGGGATTCAGACCATGCGGTAGTTAGCGGCGCTGAGGTTTCGCTGGTGTATCCACATCAAGCGGTTTTGCGGACAGCGCTCTCAGATGCCAACGGCAGCTTCACACTGCATAACGTTCCCGCCGGCAGCTATGAACTGACGGTCTCCGGCACCGGCTTTGAAAGACAGCGAGCTGTGGTGCAGATCGGCACCGGGGAGATCAAAGAGATCACCGTCGTGTTGCAGGTGAATCAGATTAGCGGCGATGTCACGGTCACGGCTGAAGCCGGTCAGGTTGCCGATGCGCGTAGTCTCGATACTCAGGTAAACGTGATCAGTGAGAAAGAGATTCTTGATCGAGCACCTGAGGTTGTGGCCCAGGTCGTCGATGAAGAACCTGGCGTGAACCTGCAGCGAACGGCTCCCTCGCTAAGCGCGGTCTTTGTCCGCGGGCTGACTGGGCGGAACGTCGGCGTTTATGTTGATGGGATTCGGTATACCACCAGTGCGCAGCGCGGTGGCGTGGGCACCTTCTTCAGTTTAATTGAGCCGTCCAGTCTTGAAACTGTCGAGGTTTTGCGTGGGCCAAATAGTTCACAGTATGGCTCCGATGTGCTGGGTGGAGTCGTCAATTTCATCTCGCACACGCCAAAGTACGGCGATGTAGACAGTGAGTTTCACGGTAACACCAACCAGTTCTACTCATCGTTGACGAATGGATTTGGCGGAAACACTCTGCTCACTTACGGTAAGCGCGACTATGGAGTGCTGGTCAACATAAATGCTCGTCGCATCAACCGGCTGCGCCCTGCGGATGGGCTCGATTACCATGCCGCGGTAACACGGTTTCTCGGACTACCGTCGAGTGTCTTTGGCGAGCGCTTGCCTGATACCGCATTCACTCAATACGGCGGCTTGATTCGCACCAACTTTAACCTGAGTGAGTCGAATCAATTCCTGTTGAGCTACGCGCGCAATCACCAGGACGGGGGCCGGCGCTACGATCAATTGTCAGGTGGTGATGGAAACTTGATCGCAGACTTGCGCAATTTGATGACCGAATTGTTTTACGCGCGCCTCTTCAGACAGAAGCTCGGCCTTTTTGATCATGCATCGTTCACTTTCTCTTTCAACGGCCAGCGTGAGGAGAGAATTAACCAGGGCGGACAGGGGGATCCGTTTGGTGCAATTACTAATCAGCGTGAGCGCACTAACGTTTTCGGATTTAACTTCTACCTCGACAAACAGATCGGCGAGCGCAACACACTGCTAATAGGCGCCGACGTTTATCGCGATAAGATCACCGCCCCTGCGTTCACTTTTGATCCTTCCACCGGCGTGACTATGGCCTCACGGCCTCGGATTCCAAACGGCGCTCGTTATATTTCACACGGCTTCTTCGCACAGCACACACTTACCGTCATTCCGGAGCGCATGCGCTTGAGCGGCGCCTTGCGATACAACGTTGCTTCTTACGAGTCCCGCGCGGCCAATGCTCCGCTCGGGACCGATGGACTTCCTCTCTTTCCCGATGACAGACAGCGTTTCAGTGCTCTTTCCGGCCGCATTGGCGCGGTGCTGACCGTTGGAAGGGGCTTTGACGTTGCCGGAAAGTACACACGCGGTTTTCGCGCACCCAATACGACCGATCTGGGAATCCTCGGTCTGGTTGGCAATGGCTTTGAGGTCGACGCAATTACCGCAGCCAGCCGTGGCGGGTTTATCGGCACCACCTCAGGACCCGATGCTGTTTCAACTGGTGTTCCGGTCTCACGGCTAGGCCCTGAGACAAGCGATAGTTTCGATCTTACGCTGCGTTATACCCATAAGAGATTTGGCGCTGAACTGGCGGGCTTCACCAACAAGCTCAAAGACGGGTACTTCGATCAAGCTGTGATACTGCCGGCAGGAGCGGTCGGAACATTTTTTGGCAGCGAGGAAATCGTTCGTCAGGATCCAAGTGGAATCGTTTTTGTAGGGTCGGCGCCGACTTCGCCGGTGCTCGTGCGGGTCAATTTTGACGACGCGCGTTTCAACGGAGTTGAGTTCAACACGCAAGCGCGAATCAGCAGCCACTTCACTTCGAATGGCAACTTTACTTACATACGTGCCTACAGCCTTCTCAACGGACAACCACCAAACGTGGAAGGTGGCATTCCCCCGGCATCTGGGTTCCTTAGCCTGCGTTATCAGCCGAAGTGGAGTTTTTATCTTGAGGGCTACGCGACTCTTGCCGGACGTCAACGACGTCTCTCATCACTTGATTTAGCGGATCGCCGCACCGGTGCAGCGCGCACGCGCACGAATATTCAGAACTTCTTCCGGCGCGGAGCCTGCGTGCGCGGATTGACGACTCCGGGTGCCGGCGGCTGCAGAAACGCCGGCGGCATCTTGATCCCAACTGGCGAAACTTTGTTAGAGGTTCAAGACCGACTGCTGCCAATTGGGGCCACCATCAACGGTGTGACGATCGTTGACAACAACTCAGCAGTGCCACTCTTCAACGCAGTTCCGGGATACGGTCTGGTCGGATTGCGCACTGCGTATCGGTTTGACGAGCACTCTGAAATCTTTGTTGATTTCGAAAACATCGCCGACAAGTCGTACCGCGGAATCAGCTGGGGCATCGATGGCGGCGGGCGAGGAGTAACCGTGCGGTATCGCTACAAATTCTAAGTCGTAACTAACGGAGTGAGAAACTCAAAGAACGACCCACTTCTATGAACCTTCCGTCCGAACGCCTGACTCTGTGAGGCAATGCGGCCACAGGCTGGTGAAGCGCTGATTCAACAACTGTTAAGAAACTCGAAAGGCGCTGTCAATGCGACAGCGCCTTTCTTCTGCTCGGTTAGCCTGCGTGGTGTCAGCTTAGGGGGATTTCCTCGAAGGGTAGATCGGGCTGGGAACGAGCGTCGCGGTTGGCTACGTAAAGTCGCATCGCAATCCAAAGAATCACAAACGCAAGGGCGATCCAACCAAGGGCCCAGAAGAACGCCGGAATGCCCGTTGCGTTTGCCATGTTGACGGCGTCAGTTGGTACATTTGGTCCAAAAGGCGAAGAAAGAAAGAAGACTGTCTTGAGGTCGATCAATGCATTGAGCACACATTGGACTGCCAACAAGCTGACAAAGAAGGTTGCGACACGGGCGCTGGCAAACCTCGCCAATGCTACCAATCCGACCGTGAGTGCTATACCGGCAAAAAGTGTGAAGGGAATACCGGAAAGCGAACCCCACGAGTAGATAGGTTTGAACACGCCGTAGATCATCGTCAAGGCGAAAATCAGACCAGCCGAACCTAGGAGCACGAGTCGCGCCGCCACGGCTTTGCGAATCAGCACCAGCAGTAACGATCCGTAGGCCATGGAACCGATATAGCCCGCGCTGGAAACTAATACCTGTGAGAACAAACCACCTCGAGTTGTGTACGTTTCGCCACTCGCGTTCATGGCCACACTTAAACTATCGACTGTGTTGCCCGTCACCAGCGCAGCCAGCGCGTGACCACCCTCATGGATAAAGGTTACGAAAATGCGGAATGGATAAGTAAGCAGCTCAGCGTAAGGGATAAACCACAAAACGATCGAGATTGCTGCAGCGGCGAGCAAAGTCATTGCCTGCGGCCTCGCGTCCCTGGAAATACTCATTCTCATCGGTTAAATCTCCGTCAAAGCCTGCAAAAATTGGGGGAGCCTCTCGGACTCGTGCGACTCAGCTCGATTCAGAGGCATAAACGTCAAACAAAATCTTGATGTTCCATTTACCGAAAGCGGGGCTCCGTAGGTTTTCCAAAAAGCTGCTCAAATCCATACCCAACACCCTTACCGCAGATAGTCGCCCGACTTTCCTCCAGTTTTGCTCTCCAGGCGCACATCCGTAATCGTCATACCCTTTTCGAGCGCTTTGCACATATCGTAGATCGTGAGCGCTGCCACGGAGACTGCTGTAAGGGCTTCCATTTCGACACCTGTCTGAGCGTTTGTGGAAACGTCGGCTTCCAGTTCGACGCCATCGTCGGTGACTTTGACTCTGACATCGACATGAGTAATTGGAAGCGGATGACAGAGAGGGATTAGGTCGGCCGTATGCTTGGCTGCCATGATCCCAGCCAGCCGGGCTGTTTCCAAAGGATCACCTTTCGGTGTTCGGTGGGCCCTCAGGGCGGTAACCGTTTCCGACGACATCTTTACCGATGCCGATGCCACGGCGCGGCGCGTAGTGACGAGCTTTTGACTCGTGTCAACCATTGCGACACGGCCTTCCGGATCAATATGAGAAAATTCCTTCACAGGGTCTCTACTAACTATCAGTAGCAGCTTTTACCTTAACGGGTTTTTCAGCGAGAACGATGAGAGTATTACCTCCCATCAGTACTTCATCTGATTGCAATTCATCTGCCCAACGTTCTCTTCGCTTCTGAGCAGGAGTGCAAGCCAGGAGCACTCGAATGATCGCCGTGATGGGCCAATAAAGCCATAAGTGGGCTTTCGGTGCATCGCGATAAGTTCCCTCGATTCTGAATCCGTAACGTTCCAATGTGTATCGCAATTCAGCGTACCCGATGGGGTTGATGTGCAATACGACTTCCGGCCGGTCGCTAAACTCTCCCAGCTCCTTGCGGAGGAAGTCCGTACTAAGCGGCTTGAAATGCGAAGTGTAACCGAATAGCAGCCACTTCAAACGTTCTTCGATGTTAAGCACGTTAGGAACGCTGATAATTAAGTGTCCACCGGGTTTCAGCAAGCGGGCAAACTCACGAATGGCTTGCTGCGGATTCTCGGTATGTTCGAGCCCTTCCACGCATACGACTGTATCAAAAGATTCGTCTTTGTATTCCAGCCGTTCCGATAAGTCGCCCCTGCGGATTTCCGTTCCGGAGAGTTCGAATATTTCCGGATATAGGTCGCAACACTTAACCTCAATCCCACGAGCGATCATCCTCGCAGCCAGGGCGCCTTCACCTGCGGGAACGTCAAGCACGAGGCCCACGCGAATCTTATCGAGGATGCCGAGCACAACATCGTAGATAGCTTCGTGGGCCATCGCGGCAACCCCAGAACATTTCCCCAAAGCGTGAAGAGCAGTTGCCCTTCCGACTCCAGGCGTAGCAGCAGCACTCATCTCCGCACCCTCATGTCCTTTGCCCTCTTTGGCGCTCTCTTATGCCGGCAGTTTTATGACCTTAACCAGTGTGCCGACTTCCAGCGATTTAACACCGGCCGGAACGACAATCATCGCAGTGGCGCGCGCGAATGCGACGAAATCCGATGAGCCGCCCCACTTCAACGGGTCGGCCAGGAGCATTCCCTGCGGGCTCGTTGTCAGCCTCGCCGGAAGATAACCCTCACGATCGGCTGATCCCTTTAAAGTTGTTCTGAGTGTGGCCCATTCGCATTCGAATGTCGGAGCTGCCGCGCCTTGCATTGCCAGCAACGACGCTCGCGCAAACAAATTGAACGTCACTGATACGGAAACCGGATTGCCGGGAAGCCCAAACACCAAAGTGCCGTTTGGCAGACGAGAGAACACGGTGGGCTTTCCTGGTCGCAAGGCCACGCGCTCAAAGTAGATCTCGGCCTCGAGTTCGCGCAATGCAGTTTTCGTGAAGTCATAAACACCCATCGAGACGCCGCCTGAAGTCACGACCAGGTCTGCTTCTTCCGAAGCGGCGACGATGGTGGTTTTAAGCTCTTCCGTTCTATCGCCCACGAGTGGTAACCGCTCGACGATTGCGCCGGCCAGCTCAGCATATGCTCCCACTGAGTAGTTGTTCGAGTCGCGAATCTGGTCCTGCTGGGGCCGCTGGTCAACACTCACTAGCTCGCTGCCAGTTGCAAGTACGGTTACTCGCGGCCGGCGTCCCACCTTCACTTGCGCATAGCCAAATGAGGCCAGCACGGCAATCATCGCGGCATTGATCTGTTCACCGCGATTAAGAACTTTTTCACCGGCCTTGATCTCGCTCGCCTGCTTGACGACTGATCGTCCCGCTATTACCGGTTTTAGGATCTCAACTACGTCTGCGATCTCACGGGTGAGTTCCACCTGCTGCACGGCATCGGCGCCGGCGGGCACCGGCGCTCCGGTCATAATGCGGACCGCTTCGCCCCGCTTCATCTCACGGTGCCAGCCCTTGCCGGCTGCTGACTCGCCGACAATCTGCAATCTCGCTGGTGCGCGCAACGTGTCGTCGGCTTGCACCGCATAGCCATCCATTTGAGAGCGGTCGAATGCCGGCAGGTCTGAATCCGCGATGACATCTTCGCCAAGATAGCGCCCGAGGCTGTCTACCAGCGCAACGTCCTCAGTGGGTAGCACGCGAGTCTGGTGCAACACGATGTTGATTGCTTCAGTGACTGTAATCACGGCTGTTGAGGTTTTCGAGTTTCAAGTTTCCAGTTCAAGCCGTCAGGCCCGAAGTCTCAGGAATTAAGTCTCACGTGGGGGTGACAAAGAGTCTCAGGTCTCTTGTGCAACGGGGAGAGGACGACATTATAAGCCGTCGGTGGAGAGACCGAATTTATTGCGTCGCACTCTAGCCTCGCTTTTTATCGGGCCTTGCGGTGAAGCCCCGAGTTTGTGGCTTCTTCCTGGTAGGAGAAGAAAAGCCCTGCTCCGCCTTTTTGTCTGAGCGTTCGGTGATGTCCTTCTTAATGGCTTCTTTCAATCGCTGTTTGGCTCGTTTATTCATGAAGGGATTGTACCCCAGAACACTATTCGCCGAGACAACGGCAGTCAATCGATCTCGCGATAGCGATCCTCAACATTTATTGATAAGGGGAAAGGCCGTTAGGGTCACGCTTCCCGAGAGCGATATCACTAAAAACTATCCAACTGATCTTCTGCTTCAATTGGAGTTCCCCTTTCATCAGGGCTTGGGGGGTTGTGTGTTGTGTGATTGCCAGATTGTTAACTTGAGCACTTATCAGCCGCTGCCTTCCAGTGTTCTTGTATTGTCTTAAGGCTGGCAAAAAGTATGGTTCAGGTTGTTTGCCAACCTGACTCTAAACACACAAATGGCCTTCCCAAAGGGAAGGCCACGAGTGCTGCGTTTACCACGTGATAGTGGCGGAGCCGACGGGACTCGAACCCGCGACCTCCGACGTGACAGGCCGGCGTTCTAACCAACTGAACTACGACTCCGCAAAGCAGATGTTAGATATCAGGTTTTCTTTCTGACCAACATCTCACATCCAGCATCTCATCTCTTCCTGGTAGGCACGGAGGGACTCGAACCCCCAACCTCTTCCTTGTAAGGGAAGCCGTCTACCATTGACGTACGTGCCTGAACCGCGGGACTCCTGTCAATCCCACAACCTTGGCAGACTAATGTCTGACCGAAAAACCTTGCTCGACACGTTCGGATCAAAGACCAAAAATCACTTGCGACATCGACCGTGGAGCTGCGAGGTCATGCTAAGAGAACGAGGGTGGAGTGTCAAGGAGAGGCACTTTCACTTTCAACGTGCTATCTATGAATGACGCAGAATACCTGGTGCGACGTAGCCTTAACCAAACCTGGTCGTTGTGTTGCGGGCTTTGCATCCGGCGGCAATGCCATTGTGGACGTCGAGTTTGATTCCTGAACCACCAAAATGTCCGGCGGTTTGTTCTACAGAATGCAATACGAAGCCACGCGGGACATTGAGCCTAATGCCTTGCTTATGTGTCAATTGGAATCTGCGTAATCAGGGTGATCTCCGGACCAGCAAATTTAACTTGCTCGCCAGTGCTTTTCGGTTACGCACGTTTCCAGCTATATTCGGGGCAACCCCGGACAAGATTTAGAGGTACCACATGCTTTTCAGGTTTTCGTCCCTCATTATTGTCTGCTTTGCGCTGGTTCTTTCTCCTGTCGCTCAGCAGCAGAACCAGGAGCGCCCACGTCGCGTTCAGGGCGCAGAAAATTCGCAAGCTAAAGGTTCGAACGATCCGGCGCCCGAGGAAGTAGACGAAGGCGATGTCGTAAAGGTTGAAACCCAATTAGTTTCCGTCCCTGCGGTGGTGACTGGAAGCTCAGGCCGGCCACTGGTGGGATTGAAAGCTGAGAACTTCGTCCTTTATGAAGACGGCCGTCCGCAAGCCCTTGCCAACTTTGGCACCACGCAAGCTCCTTTTGAAATCGCTTTACTCCTTGATACCTCCGGTTCTACTCGTGCGGACGTTGGGCTGATTCGCCAGGCGGCAAACGCCTTCATCGACGCCTTGCGTCCGGGAGATCGCGTTTCGCTGGTTGCCTTCAACAATAAGAATCTTGGCCTATCGAAAATGGCTACCGTGGAAATCCTGGCGGGACTAACCGATGACCGCAAAGCGCTGCGGAGAGCGGTCGATGATCTCGGGGCGAGCAACGGCACGCCTTTTTACGACGCCCTCGAACGCGTGGCGACTCAGGTATTTCGGAATCCTCCCAGCGACGATTTGCGCGGGCGCCGGGCGATTGTTGCCTTAACTGATGGTGTAGATTCGGCAAGCGAAACTGACTTTGCCACAGCGCGGGTGCGGCTCCTGCGTTCCGGCCTGGCCTCTTATTTTGTGCAGGTTAACACTGAAGAATTCGTCGAGGAACGCTTGCTGAAAGATTGTCAGGACAATGGCCGGCTCACCTTGTCAGCAAAACAGTTGGAGCGTTACAGACGGATCTTCGTTCCCCGCGGGCGGGCGGAGGACTACAGGGAGTTTTGCAGTATGGGTTCGTTTGAGCGGATGCAGATCAGCCGCGACCTATACAATCTTGCTCGCAAGGAGATGGATGATTTGGCAAAGGTGAGTGGGGGGAAGAATTTCACGGCTGCGAGTTTGCGAGACGCGCGCGCTGCTTTTGCGCTCGTCGCTAATGAGATCGGAACTCAATACAGTTTAGGGTACTATCCGACCAACAAGGCCCGCGATGGAAAGTACCGAACGATTAAGGTGGAAGTGAAAGGAACGCCCGAGAAGGGGCAAGTGCGCGCACGCGAAGGTTACTATGCGCCGAGGTAGCGGTCAGATGCCGGATGTTAGTACTGAATCTGAGATTCCTGAGATTCTCCGATTTGAGTTCTTAACATTGAGACGTGAGACCTGAAACCACTTGAGACTCAAAACCCGGGACCTGAGATCGGCCCACCACCCGACCCCTAAAATGACCCAACTCTTCAATCGCATCGCCATCATCGTTCTTGACGGCGCTGGTATTGGCGCGATGCCGGATGCCCCTGCCTGGGGGGACGCCGGCTCTGATACTTTCGGCCACATACTTGAATCACGAACCGTTCACCTTCCAAATCTTCAGCGTTACGGCTTGGGCAACATCCGTCCGCTTAACGGAGTGCCTGCGCTCGCAAAGCCGGCAGGCTCGTTCGGGAAATGCGCTTTGCTTTCAAATGGCAAGGACACCACCACTGGTCATTGGGAAATGGCGGGGATCGTCCTCGAGCAGGCTTTCCCAACCTATCCGCAAGGCTTTCCTCCGGCAGTGATCAATCGTTTTGTGAAAGAGACTGGGATAACCGGAATTCTGGGAAATGTGCCGGCGTCCGGCACTGAAATTATCAAAGAGCTGGGTGACGATCATGTTAGGACCGCGAAACCGATCGTCTACACCTCGGCCGATTCTGTTTTTCAAATCGCAGCTCATGAAGAAGTAATCCCGCTCGCAAGACTTTACGAGATTTGTGAAACTGCTCGCGATCTTCTGGACGGCGAACACAAAGTAGGCCGCGTGATCGCTCGGCCTTTCCGCGGCGAATCTGGCGCGTTTTTCCGTACTGAGAACCGGCACGATTACGCAGTTCCACCGCCAGGCGAGAACCTCCTACCCGCGCTGGCGGCTGCAGGACTCGACGTGGTCTGCATCGGCAAGATTGCTTCGATCTATGATTCGATGGGAGTGACAAAGGATTTGACGGCCAAAAACAACGAGCAATCAATCAATCAGACAATCAATGCTCTGGAAGAAGAATCGCGCGGCTTGATCTTCTCGAACCTTGTTGATTTCGACATGTTGTATGGACACCGTCGCGACACCGAAGGCTTTGCTGCGGCGCTCGAACACTTTGACTATCGATTACCAGAGATTGAGGCCGCGATGCGTGACGACGATCTAATTATCATTACCGCCGACCACGGAAATGATCCGACCTTCCCGGGAAGTGATCACACACGTGAGTTTGCACCTCTATTGGTTTATGGAAAGCTGGCCCGCGCCGTGAATCTGGGAACTAGGGATTCGCTCGCCGACATCGGCCAGACGATTGCCGAGAACTTTGAATTGAGGTTGGCGACGGGCCAGAGTTTCCTGCGAGAGTTAAACCCGGAAGCTTAGGAACAATTCGCATAGATTCAAAGTGAGCGGACGGGCTGTCGCGTCCACTCACTGGCCGGCCCGACAATTAAGAGCGCACGTTCGCGCCGGCACCGACTCAACTCCTTGGCGCCAAGCTGCGATAGATCGTCTCGAGCCAGAAATCGGTCTTGAAATATCCGGTGCCCCATTCCTTCCATTCCTCTGGCAAGCCCTCGGTCTTAATCTGCTCAACCGTCTTCCCGGCTGCCATTTTCTTCCGGACGATGTCGGTAGTCTCCAGAAGCATGTGGTGATAGGCCTTCAGATCGTCGACAGTTGAAATCGGTCCATGTCCAGGAATCAGTTTTACTCCAGCCGGAAGCTTGGCGATGATGTCGCCAATATTCTTCGTCAACCCTTCAACCGTGCCGCCGCTCTCGAGATCGACGAAAGGAAACCTGCCGGTGAAGAGATTGTCACCCATATGCACGACGTTTGACTTCGTAAAGAAGATCACGCTGTCGCCGTCGGTATGGCCTTTAGGAAAGTGAATAACCTTGACCTCCTCGCCGTTGAAATGCACCGACAAGGAATGCCCAAAAGTAATAACCGGCAATGCTTCCGTGGGCGAGGCCGGGGTCGTGCGTTTCCAGAATTCCGATCTCTGCTCAGTCGACAGGCGTTTGCGAACGTTGTCATGGGCAATGATCGGGGCCTCAGGGCCAAACACGACGTTGCCGCCCGTGTGATCGCCATGCCAGTGCGTGTTGAGCACGAACTTCAGCTTTCCCTCGCCCAGGGTTTTCAAGGCAGCTTTGATCTTGTCGGCCAGCGGTGCGAACTGATCGTCAACGATCAAAATGCCGTCGGGCCCCACGGAAACACCGATGTTGCCACCGGCCCCCAGCAGCACATAGATGTTGCCTGCAACCTTCTCGGCTTTGACCTCAACTTTTGAATAGTCCTGCGCCCACGAGTTAGTCGCGGACAGGAAAATTAAGGAGAGGACAAAAAGGTAAGAGAAACTCCTAATGGTAGTCTTCAAGGACAGTCTCCTTATGAGTATGACTAAGCTGGCTACGGTGGTAAGTGCATTCAAAGGTTGGCGACTAAGCTTCGGGGTCTTTCAACACCGCAATAAAGGGTAAGTTGCGGTAGCGCTCGGCGAAATCAAGCCCGTATCCCACCACAAAATGATCGGGAATGCGAAAGCCCAGATAATCAATCTTCACTTCACGCTCGCGGCGCTCGAACTTGTCCAGCAGCGCAACGAGTTTCACGCTCGCCGCGCCTCTCGATTTCAAGTTGGCAAGCAGATACGAAAGTGTCAGACCCGTATCGACGATATCTTCCACCACGATGATGTCGCGGCCTTCAACCGCAACGTCGAGATCTTTCAGAATGCGCACTTCACCCGAAGTGCGAGTCGACGAGCCGTAACTCGAGATGGCCATGAACTCGATGCTTAGCCGCGTATCGATCGAGCGCAGTAGATCGCTCAGGAAAAAACAGGCGCCCTTCAAGACCCCAATCAATAACGGATTCCGACCAGCATAGTCGCGAGTAATCTCGGCTCCGATCTCTCGGATGCGATTCTGAATCTGTACTTCCGAGTAAAGAACATCCAGATTAGGATTGTGAAACTCGGACTCGATGTGAGCGGACGAAGTTGCCACTGCTTCTCTCCCGTGAAACGGTGCGGATTGGTTGAAGTCGGGTTTGCTTTGCAGCCTTTTGGTACAGCATACTATGCAAGCTCTTCCTTCAAGGTCAATGACAAAAACCAAAATGCACTTGCAACACTCAGTAGCCGGCTGGAGTAATGGTCCTCGCCTGACGATTATTCTTGCGATAATTCTTGGCCTGAGTGCGACCGCAACTCTCGCGCAGCAAAGCACCCCTATCGAGCCCTGCACAGATACTCCAGCAAAAGGCAAAGTGCTTTTTCAGGGGACCAGCGCAAGTCCAGCGAAGGATGCTGTCCAGCAGGTTGAGACGACGCAGACTCTCATTGACGAAAGCATTCCCGACGATCCGGAGCTGGAGAAACTGATTGCTCCCTATAACGCCAGAGTGCGCGCGCTCGCGATCGTGATCGGTCAACTGGACGGAGAGTTAAAGAAGGAACGCATCGGTGCCGGATCGTTGGGGAATTTCGTGACCGAAGGTCTCCGTGCGCAAGCCAGCCGCAAACTGGGGCAGCCCGTGGACGTGATGGTTACTAACGCCGGCGGCTTGCGAAAGAACACGATCGCTCCGGGTGAACTTCGAGCGAGCGACATCTTTGAACTACTGCCGTTTGAAAATGCTTTGGTGCGACTCGATTTCACGGGCGCGCAGTTGCTGCAACTCCTGAGCGTCGTGCTCCGGGGCCGCGACGCGCAATCAGGAGCGCGAATCAAATACCGAGTCAACGCCGAAAACAACCTCGAGCTCGTCCTTGCAACCCTGTTGGATCGCGATGGTCGTGAAATGGAAATTGACCCCAAAAAGATCTACAGCGTTGTGACCATCGATTACTTACTGAGTCTCAAGAGCGGTGATTTTTCAATTCTCCAGGAGGGGCAAAACGCAACTCCACTCGGGCTCACGATGCGCGACGCGCTGATGGAGTACGTGAAATCCGAAACCGCTGGCGGACGCCCGATCAAAGCCGGAAATGATGGCCGATACGTATTAGTGGAGACTGCGAAGAAAGTTAACGCGGGGGGGCGGCCCACATGATCAATCGTCGCCGGTTTCTAAGTTCATCTGCCGTTTTCACTGCCGCGCTGGTGAGCTCGCCGCTGCGCAGTTCGTCGTTGTTTGCGGGTGTCTCGCCCATTGAGAGAGAGGTCGTAATTACGATCCTCCACACCAACGACACCCATTCCCAAATCGATCCGCTGCCGGAAAATGACACAGCTAATCCAGGGAAGGGCGGCGTCGCGCGAAGGGCGACTCTCGTTAAACGAGTGCGGAAGGAAAACCCTAACACCCTCCTTATCGACGCCGGCGATGTTTTTCAGGGAACGCCATACTTCAACTTCTACAAAGGTGAAGTCGAATACAAGGCGATGTCTGAAATCGGATATGACGCCGGCACCCTCGGCAACCATGAGTTTGATAATGGAGTTGCGGCCCTGGCGGCCGCTGCAAAATTCGCGAAGTTCGATCTCTTGTCGATCACGTACGACGTTAAGGGCACGCCTCTTGAAGAAAAAGTAAAGCCCTACGTTGTGAAAGTGCTGAGCGGCGTTCGCGTCGGACTCTTTGGAATGGGTATCAGTCCGGCTGGCTTAATTACTCCGGCAAACTTCAAGGGCGTAACTTATCGCGAGCCAATTGCCGCAGCGCGCGAAGTGGTCCGGACGCTACGCGAACAGGAGCGCTGCTCTCTGGTAGTTGGAATGTCGCATCTGGGCTACTACGCCGACGCCAAACCAGGCGAAGTTGGCGACCGTCAGGTTGCTGCCGCGGTTGACGGTATCGATTACATCGCCAGCGGACATACGCACACTTTTATGAAGCAACCGGTAAAGGTAAAGCAGCCGGGCGGGAAAGAGACGCTGATTTTTCAAGTTGGCAAAAGTGGAATCTACGTTGGCCGGACCGATTTCACCATGAGAGCAGGGAAAGTCGTGGCGGTGAGAACTCGTTTGATGGATCTGCGGGATGGATCGCTCACGTAGAAGAGACCTGTCGGTCGGTAGTTGGTCGTTGGTCCTTTGGGTCGTTGATCTTTGGCCTTTGACTTCTATTCCGTAGTCAACTCCCCTTGGAAGAGAGTTCCAAAGACCAAAGAGCTGCGATGACAGACAAGATGTCTGTCCTAATCAAATGCCGGAAGATCAAACAAGTCGCGATCGAGTGCGCGCATTAGTCCGCGAAGTACTCAAGCAGAGCCTCCCGAGCGGTGACGAAACCTACGCGGCTGTTTCGCCAAAAGGCCGCTTCGTCGATACCACCCCACAGGTTCAACCTGACCCGCCCTTCACACGCGACGAGTCGTCAAAACTCATAATCACAGAAGATGACGTTCGCGGTTTAGAGCCTGGGGCAATATTGCGAATTGCTGAGGGCGCAAGATTCACTCCACTCGCCTCCGATATCGTTCGCGAGAAGGGAATTGAGCTTATCCGTCGAATGTCACGCCGCGGTTCCCGAACTTCCCAAATGATTGCCATAGGAGCCGATCACGGCGGCTTCAAGATGAAGGAAGATCTCAGGTCTTATCTGGGTGATCTGGGCCATCGCGTTCAGGATTTCGGAACCCATTCTGAAGAGGCAGTCGACTATCCTGACCTCGCACATGCGGTAGCCCGAGCCGTTTCGGAAGGCACTTCCGACCTGGGAATTGTCATCGACGGCGCCGGAGTTGGCAGCGCTATCACGGCGAACAAGGTGCCGGGGGTTCGTGCTGCAGCCTGTTATTCGGTTGCCGTCGCGCGCAATTCACGCGAACACAACGATGCGAACGTGTTGACACTTGGTAGTAAGACAATCAGCCCTGCGGAGATGCGCGAGATAGTGTCAGCATGGCTGGGAACTGAAATCACAGAAGATCGCCATCGCAAGCGCGTTGCGAAGATAGACGCCATAGAGCGACAATACCGTTAACACATGTCTGAAGGCTTAAAGAGAGCAGACCCTTAATGAAATTTGTCTTTGCCGCGTTGGTTCTTGTCTTCATTCCCACCGGGATTGCGAAGGGCCAACTGCCTACAGCATCAGGAGTACCGCCGGTCGCGGCCGCCACTCCGATAGCGCCGCCGGTGGCGACATTGGAGAAGCGTTGGGAGAAATTTTCCCCTCCGGGATTGGGCGTTACCGTGCTGCTGCCCGGCAAGATCACATTCCAGGAACAGTTGGTGGATACTCCTGCCGGTAAGAAGCCCAATCGAGTTTCTATCGCCGACCTTGGAGGCGACGTTTTTATGGTCTCCTATTTGCAATTCCCTGATCCCGTTAGTGATCCGGCAGCGATTAGGTTCATGCTCGACAGGGGCCGCGACGGCGTGACCAGTAAGGCGACGCTACGAGGTGAATCCGAAATTACGCTGGCAGGATATTCAGGACGCCAGTGGCTGCTTTCACTTCCAAACGACATGAGGGCGACGGCGAAAGCGTACTGGGTCTCGAACACATTCTTTCAGTTGCTGGTCGTCACCAATGAACATCAAACACCCGATGCAGCCAAACTGACCCGCGAGCGGATGACGAAGTTCTTTGACTCGTTCACACTGAGCAATTCCGCATCCAACTAGCATGAGTCAATACAACGGACAATTCGATCTCTTAATTGAACAGATCACCGATGCGATTGTCGCGCGTTTGAATGGCGATGGCGCTGACCAGGCCGCGCTGTGTGGTTGCACCTCTGAATGTTTTAATCGTTGTCCAGAACGAATGCATCGCATAGTCGACGCGGGTGCCGCGCGCATTGGACTGGTGCTCGGCGAGACGGGGTCGGCCAGAGACTGGGCCAGCTTAATCGACCACACACTCTTGAAGCCCGAAGCGACTGACGAAGATATCAAACGGCTCTGTGCAGAGGCGGCACGCTATGGTTTTGCATCGGTCTGTGTAAACCCGGCATGGGTGAAGGTTGCAACCTGCAGCCTGCGCGGCACCCACGTACCTGTTTGTACGGTAATCGGATTTCCGTTGGGCGCCACAGTGTCTGACGTAAAAGCTTATGAAGCTCGTCGCGCGATCCTTGATGGCGCCCGGGAAGTCGACATGGTTATCAACATCGGCGCGTTGAAGAGTGGTGACGACTGTTTAGTCGAGCACGACATCCGTTCAGTTGCCGAAGTGGCCCACGAATACGATTGCATCTGTAAAGTGATTATTGAAACTGCTCTGCTGACGGATGATGAAAAGGTACGCGCCTGTATCGCGGCCAAAAACGCTGGCGCAGATTTTGTTAAGACGTCAACGGGATTTTCAAAAGGCGGAGCAACTGTCGCAGACATTGCGTTGATGAGGAGGACAGTAGGATCTGAGTTGGGTGTCAAAGCGTCTGGTGGTGTTAAAGGTCTTGACGATGCACGGAAGCTGGTTGAGGCCGGAGCCACGCGTATTGGCGCGAGTGTCGGAGTAAAGATTGCGCAGGAAGCGGCTGGGGCAAAACCTACCTTTGGCACTGCCGCTTACTGATTGTTGCGAGCGCGGACGGCCTCGTCCGCCAAATGAGCGCCTCAAACTAAGTCTAAAAATATCTTTTACTCTTCGGCTCCGAGGCATTCGACGTTGAGCGGACGAGGCCGTCCGCGCTCCCAGCAAAGCGCAGGCTCCCTGTCTCGAATGAACGAGCTTAACCAACTCGCCATTCACCACCGATATCACCCCTGTTACGGTTTCCTCCAGGGAAGGGTTGATACAACGCCACCTCTCCGTCTATGCTGCATTCGCACCCGAATTTATCAACTCGGTGAACGACAATGCCCGCAAGCCCCAAACTGCTCGCTGTCATACTCGGTGGCGGCGCTGGTAAGCGACTCTTTCCGCTCACGCAACAGCGCTCAAAACCGGCTGTTCCGCTGGGTGGAAAATATCGTCTTGTAGACATTGCGATTTCGAACTGCATCAACTCGGACGTGCTGCGGATGTTTGTCCTCACGCAGTACAATTCCGCATCCTTGAATCGCCATATCGCACAGACTTATCGCTTCTCGCACTTTTCCAATGGCTTTGTGGAGGTGCTCGCTGCCGAACAAACACCTGAGAGTGGTAACTGGTTTCAAGGAACCGCTGACGCCGTCCGCCAGGTCCTCCCGCACATCAGGGATTGGGGCATCGACACGCTGCTGATTCTTTCCGGAGACCATCTGTATCGCATGGACTATCGACAGTTTCTGCAGCAGCATTATGAATCCGACGCTGATGTGACGGTGTCCGTAATCCCTTGTGACCCAACCCTGGCAACTGATTTCGGGTTGTTAAAGACCGATTCGGACGGCCGTATCATCGAGTTCAAGGAGAAGCCCAAAGGCGCAGAGCTTGATTCGATGACCGTTGATACAACAACGCTTGGCCTCAGTCCTGAAGAAGCCTTGGCCCGGCCCTTTCTTGCCTCGATGGGAATTTATGTCTTTAAATACGAGCGGCTTGAAACGTTGCTTGCGGAGAATCCGAGTTGGGTGGACTTTGGCAAAGAAGTCCTTCCCGGTGCTACCGAGCGAGGTCCGGTTCAGGCTTACCTCTTCAAGGAGTACTGGGAAGATATAGGGACTATTAGCGCGTTCTACCGTGCGAACCTGGATCTTACGTCGAAGATTCCTAAGTTCAATCTATTCGACTCCGAGGCCCCGGTTTATACCAGAGCGCGTTACCTGCCGCCTTCGAAAGTGGAAGAGTCGCAAATAATCGACTCGATTATCAGCGACGGTTGCATCATAAATGGTGCGCACATTTTAAGATCCGTAATTGGGCTCAGAGGACGGCTCTCAAAGGGGGTGCGAATTGAAGCATCCTATATGATGGGAGCAGACTATTATCAAACGCTTGAAGAAATGCGGGACGATCTCAAAAAGGGAGAACCGCGAGTAGGTATCGGCGAGGGCACGATCATCAGACGTGCCATCATCGACAAGAATGCCCGCATTGGCAGCGGAGTGAAACTCTTAAACGAAGCAGGCGTCACCGAGGCAGATGGCCCCGGAGGCTCTTACTACATCCGCGATGGAATTATCATCGTTCCGAAAAACGCAGTGGTCAGGGACGGCGTTACAGCATAAGCGACATCGCTACGCGACCACTTAGGAGGGCTGGCCTGTGGCTAGAGGTTGGGAAAGTAAATCAGTCGAATCGCAGATCGAGGAAGGGAATCACCGAGCCTACGATTCCGCCAGAGCAGTAGTAAAGGCGGATAACAAGGTTCGGCAGCAGCGAATAGACTCGCTAAAGCTGTCCCGTTCGAGGCTGTTGCAGCAGCTCGAGCGAGCCGCGCATTCCGCCCATCGAGAGGTATTAATGAAGGGTCTCCAGGCAATCGAGAAGGAGTTGGAAGAGATTCCCCCCTTAGTTGAGAACAATCCGTAACGTCACGCCTACATCAATGTCTGAGGTTTTACTTTAGGTCCACGCTCGCTTGCTCAGGCCAGTCCCTGAACTAACACCTCAGGCAGTTCATTAACAATGCCCCGGCAAAAATCAGCGGAGCCCACACGCGACTATCATCCTGCCAAGGTGAGTCGGGCTGCTGATACCACTGCGCGCGCGCGAAAGCAGAAGGTCCCCGCCATCAGGCTTCCCACAGATCGCGAATCGTTGGAGATGGAGATCGAGGGCCGGGTGGTCAAGCTGACGAATCTCAAGAAGCCCTTTTGGCCCGACCTCGGCCTTACGAAAAGGGACCTGATCCAGTACTACGCCGACGTGGCTCCAGCCCTACTTCCACATCTAGTTGACCGCGCGATGGTGATGAAACGCTATCCGAACGGTGCACTTGGCGACTTCTTCTTCATGAAGCGAGCGCCACACCCGCGTCCCGAGTGGATTGAGATCTGCAGCATTAGACACTCGTCCGGCAATGTCATCGACTTTCCAATGATTCAGGATCTGCCTTCACTGCTTTGGGTGATCAACCTCGGATGCATCGACCTGAACCAGTGGTACGCGCGCTGCGATGACGTTGATCGCCCCGACTATATTCACTTTGATTTGGATCCGGTGCCCGGCGCTGACTTCGAAAAGGTACGCGACGCAGCGTTGTTTGTGAGAGATGCGTTACTGGCGCTGAAAATTCCCTGTTACGCAAAAACCACCGGGTCGCGCGGGATTCACGTTTATGTTCCGATAGTTCGGGGGCCGACACAGAAGCAGGTCTGGAGTTTCACGAAAGAGTTTTCGCATGCAGTGGCGGCTCAAGCTCCAGAGTTGTTAACCGCGGTATACAAGGTTGCGAAGCGTCCGCAGGGAAGGGTGTTGGTTGATTACAACCAGAATGCGTGGGGCAGAACCCTCGCCTCAATATATTCTGTGAGGCCGAGACCGTTGGCTACGGTTTCCACACCTGTGACGTGGCGTGAGCTTGAACGTGGAGCGACGATTGACGATTATCGAATCGACAACGTCCCGAAGAGGGTGAGCAAACTTGGCGATCTTTGGAAGCCCCTGCTTGAGAAGAAGGGACGGTTCAAGCTTGAGACTTTTCTTTAGGTGAGCTGTGATGGCAAGACGATCCGGTGAGCAAGGTTTATGAAAGACTTAAACGGTCGGCAAGCAGACAGTTGAAGCTTGATATTAGCGTTTACTGATTGGCAGGGCGATTCGGGTGGGTGTTGAAGTCAATTATTAACAAGTCTGATGAACTTACCTTGTTCACGGTGGGTCACTCGACGCGTTCGGCTCAGGAGTTCTTAGAGATCTTAAGAGCCCATCAGATTGAGCTGCTCGCCGATGTTCGTAGTTTCCCCAGCTCGCGACGATATCCGCACTTCAACAAAGTGAACCTGAGGGACTTGCTTGGGGAGTCGAACGTCCAGTATCAGCACATGCCTCAACTCGGCGGCCGGCGGCGTGCGTCTCCAGCTTCAATGAATACTGCATGGAAGAACGCGGGCTTTCGAGGGTACGCTGATTACATGGAGACGAATGAGTTTGCGAACGGCATAGAGGAGCTCCTGAGTCTCGCGAAAGATAAGCACACCGCAGTTATGTGCGCTGAAGCTGTCTGGTGGCGTTGCCATCGCAGCTTGATTGCCGATTATCTAAAGGCGAGCGGTGTGAAAATCGTGCATTTGATTGATGAGAAGAAAAGCGAGTTGCATCCTTACACTTCGGTAGCGCGGATTGTAGGTGGACGATTGTCGTATGAAGGGCTGTTCGTGGATTAGACCTGCTGTTTGAGCAACCCCAACGATAGGAGTGGAGCGGTTTGCTCTTTGAAGGGGCTCCGAAATATCTGCTAGCTGAAGTAAAACCTTAGCTTGGCCTGTTGCTGTGCCAGACCTTAGCTTTCGAACCCTTCTTCCTTCGCTTCACGCCACTGCGCGGCGGGATCTTTTTCGGATCGCCAGTCGCCGCTTTCTTCACATTTCCGCCCTCGTCCTCGGCTATCTCCGCAAGCGTGCGCCTGGTCACGATCGATGCAGGTGCGAGTTCAGTCACTTCCTCTTGGGTAGTGTAGTAATCGCGGTGCTTAAGCAATAACCACTGGCGGCCGCGGGTTCTTACGAGCACCCAGGAACCTTTCAGCTTCTTACCGTTAAGGGAAAACTTTAACTCACCCTTTCGCAGCGCTGCCACTACGCTCTCCGTTCCCTCCGGCTTATAGGTGCCATAGTCCCAAACCATCACCGTTCCACCGCCGTACTCGCCTTCCGGAATTACGCCCTCGAACTTTGCATAGTCGACCGGATGATCTTCTACTTCCATTGCCAGTCGCTTCACCTTCGGATCGAGCGATGGACCTTTCGGAACTGCCCAGGACTTCAAGACCCCGCCCACCTCAAGTCTGAAGTCGTAATGAAGCTGCGTCGCACGGTGCTTCTGAACGACAAACATTCGACCGGAGCTGGTTCGCTTTTTCTCGGGTCCGGGCTCTGGGGTTTTGTCGAAACTGCGTTTCTTCTTGTATTCAGTAAGTGCCATTGCAAGAAAATCCCTTTGGACCTGCGACGACTCCTGGTTGCACTAGAGGGCGGCCGCAGTCTCGGTTACCTCGTCGGTCTTGGCGGTGTCAAACAATTCAGCTTGCACCGGATCCAGTCCCAACACTTCACGAACACGGCCAAAACTCCTTCGATGAATCGGAAGTGCACCTAACTCTTTGAGCGCGCGGCAATGCTCAGGAGTGGGATAGCCCTTGTGCGAAGCAAAGCCATAACCCGAATACTGGCGGTCGAGCTCAAGCATATGGGCATCCCGAGTCGTCTTGGCGATGATGGATGACGCTGCGATGCTTGCCGAGAGAGCATCCCCGCGAATTATGCCGCGTTGCGGCGTCGAGCAATGCGGAATCTTTCGGGCATCTACGAGTACGAAATCCGGCATACAACTTAGCCCTTGAAACGCGCGCTGCATCGCGAGTAGTCCCGCATGATAGATATTGATCTTGTCGATCTCTTCAACTGCAGCGAAACCGACTGACCAGCAAACCGCGTCAGCCTTAATCTGGTCGGCGAGTTCCTGCCGCCTGCTCTCGTCAAGAATTTTCTTGGAATCGTTAAGACCACGCAGTTTGTAGTTTCGCGGCAGGATCACTGCCCCGGCAACCACCGGCCCGGCAAGCGGCGCCATCCCGGCTTCATCTACACCAGCAATCAAATCATAGCCCTGCGACCACAGTTCGAGTTCGAATCGTAGTAACGAGTGCAAGCGCTGCCCTTCCGAACGATTGCTACGATATCTGCTGCGAATAAGCCTGGCGAGATGCCTGGCGCCTTGACGGCCGTCCTGCTCCAAAGCTTCAAGTAAACCTTTAGGTACGGCTCGACCCGGTTCGATAAACATCGTGCGCAGTTCGGGAATGGATTTGTTGAGGAGTTGGTCGAGCGAAGGCATCAGTTCAGATCACTTCAATAGTTTCCAAGGCTAAGATGTGCGTAAGATAGCACAGCACGTTTACGCACCAAAAAATTCGAAAACGCGGGAGAACTAAGGTCCTTATAAACAAGATTCACCAGGACTTACCATGAGCCCGAACAGCTCGCGAGATGCTTTGCATCGTCAACCACGTCCGCATTAGTATCTCTTCAACTATCTGTACACTTCGGAAGGAGAGCACTTGTCAACAGTCGCAAACAACTGGCGCCAACTGAACTTTCCACTGCTTGGAATCCTTCCACTAGTCTTCTTTTTCGCTCAGGCGGTTCACTATTGGCGTCTCAACAATCCCGGCGAGCTTGGCCACCTGCTTTGGCCCTGCAACATCGGCAATCTCCTGTTAGCCATAGGGCTATTTACCAATCGGGCGCCGCTGATTCGGATCGCGACTCTTTGGATGATTCCCGGGCTGGTCGTGTGGTTTGTCTACGTTGTGCTCGCGTGGGGTGTTTTTCTGACTTCGACACTTGCGCATGTGGGCGGCCTGACAGTATCAATCATCGCTCTACGCAGAGTAGGCATGGATCGCGACTCATGGGTCTTCGCGTTTGCAGCGTATCTATTGCTACAACTACTTTCACGGTTAATTACTCCCGTGGCGCTGAACGTAAACCTCGCACACAGCGTCTATGACGGTTGGCAAACCAACTTCACCGCTTACTGGAAATTCTGGGCGCTTATAACGCTTTTGACCGGACTGATTCTTTTTGGGTTAGGAGTGCTCTTGAGGAAAATTTGGCCGGCGGCCAGCTCGAAAATCGGTTTGATCGAAGAAGTGGGTGTTTAGCTGAACTCGACAAGCAGAGTCTTTGGCCAGGCAGGGGGGTGGGTGTATAATCCGCGCGTTGAATACTCCCCTTTTCCTCCTGTGGGTGTAGTTGAGCGCGGTGAGTCGTAGTGGGCTCACCGCGCTTTTTTATGAGCTTTTGCTTGTTCGAGCTTGATTGCTTAAATAGCGGATTTTTCGCCGCAATTTTGAGCATCCATGTCCGGGATTCCGGCTACCACTGCATGAATGGAGTGATTCTGTCCGGTGCCTCGGAAAACTTCCGTCGCATTATTGGCGCAGTCGGTTGCGCGGCTGCGTTTTCGTGACCACCAGCGGGATTGAAGACGTAACTGTCGCGCGCTCTCACGGCGAGGTTCGGTTGATTTACCCGCACGCGAATCTGTCGCCGCTCGCCGGCCTGCGCCGGGTTCTTGGGATAGAAACCGAGGCTATATTGGCGTCGCAGTTCCTCTGCGATATTCGCAAATGCCGTTGCCAGGTTCTGAGTCGTCTCGGCCTGGTACTGGCGCGCCCCGGTTTTCTCAGCGAGTTCTCGCAAGTATCTGTTTGCAAGCTCGTAGTCGTTGCGACCAAGTCCCCCGCCCCCGCCACTGCGGCCGCCACGTCCACCTCCACGACGTCCGGAACCACCACGCGACATGCCACCAAGAATCTGACCCAGGATATCGATTGCTGTCTGCCGGCCACTACCCGGCCATGGGCTTCCTCCTCCTCCGTTCACGTCCATAAAAGTGTCGTACTGGATTGGATAGATCAGCGCATCGAGCTCTTCCGCATCGCGGAGGTTATCAGCGTAGGAAGAGTTCTTGCTGGTGGTGTCTACGCCGTCGGTGAACAGAACGACGGCCTTGCGACCGGCGATTCGGCTGAGTCGCTGATTGATCACCAGGTCTACAGCGTCGTAGACGCGGGTGCCGCCGCCCGTTTCAGTTCGACGAATCGCATCTCTAAGCCGAGCTCGATTGTTAGTGAATTCACTCAGCACCCTAACACGATCGTCGAATGAAACAACCATTACCTGATCGTCTGGGCGCAACTGGCTTACAAAGGTGATCGCCGCATCCTGAATCTCTTCCAGGCGGAACCGCGTCGAACCGCTGGTGTCTATCATCAGTACCAGCGAGAACGGTTTATCCACCGATGAGAAATAGGCGACTTCCTGTTCTATTCCATCTTCCCAGAGCCGGAAATCTTCTTTACGTAGATTTGGAATGTATCTGCCATCGCGATCCATAACGCTGAGGGGAATGGTCACCAACGTGGTATCGACCCTGATCACGTCTCCGGCATCAACCTCTTCCGGGCCGGTTTGAGCGGTCGATGGTGGCCCGCTCGGAGCCGGACGATTTGGATAGTTGTTCCCGCGCAGTTCCGGAGGTTTCCCGGGCGACGGCGTTTGCGTTTGCGGAGTCGGAGTACGCTGGCCAACTCGTCGAGGCCGAGTCTGAGCAAACAGATCTCCAACCGAAAAGGTTAGGAGGACGAGGACAGTGAACAAAGTATAGATTCGTCTCATGATAAGGCTCCTGACCAGTTGGCGATAGGCGCAGCCCATTTTTGATGCGCGATAGTCGAAATGGATGCTTATCTGCCCGGAGGAGACCGAGCTAACGGGAGAGAATTAGGTACGAACCGAAAGATACGCTGGATCAGAGCAAACGGCAACAGCGTGAGTCGTCAGTTGCCGGGCGAAAGTGGCCACTAGTCGCCGTTTCCATTTGGCTGTCCGCTGTGCGCTCTCATAATCGCATTCCACAACAACGGCAGCGTGCCCCACGTTTGGGCGCGATGCTGAGGCCGAAAGCCAAACAGCACCACTCGCCCCTTACCTAACGGTACTTCCGCAAGCGCCACGCGTCCCCTCAGTTTATCTTCGCCCAGCAACCAGCCCGAACGAAGAACGTTCTCCCTGGCGTATCGCGCGACGATTTGCACACTCTGGTCGGTCGTTTCAAAGGCGGAGCTGTTAATAAAGTAGGCATCGACACGCGAACTCAAGCGCCGAGCTATCGGATGTGACCGCTCAACCTCGACTGACAATATCGATCCGGGACAGAAAAAGTCGGATGACCGCAGCCCCTCCAATACATTACGGATCGCCAGACTCCATTGCTTAATGAACAATTCGCATGAGGCGTCCAGGCAGACAATCGTGCCACCACTCTCGACGAAGGTCTTCAACTTAATTACGCCGGCAGGAGTAACTCCGCCCGTAAACTCCGCTGGATAACTCCCGGCAACATTTCCTTCAAGAATCTCTCGCGAACGCTGAGAAGGAAAAACAATAACGTCATATTTTGCCGCCAATTCTCCCTGTCGCACCGTTGCGTCAACCAACGTTTGGTAAGGAACGTTGAACGTCTCGAAGATGTAACGTGTCCAGCCCTCATCCATGTTGCCCAACCAGCTTTTATAGAGGCCGATCCGGATCGAACTTCCCAGCGGGTTTCTAATCGGCGAAGCTGACCCCGCGCTCGCGATCAATCCGAGATCCTTTCGAACTTCTTCTGCGTTCTGAATCAGCGTTAGTTTTCTCGCCGCGGCAACTTCCTGAATCTCCATCACAGCCGGAGCATCGACGCCCAACTGCATTGGCAGGGTCCAACCGGCTACGTCATATGGCCTTTCCGCCTCGCCTAGCGCGTTCACGCGGTTCGGATAGATCTGAGGTTCAAATAATGCCAGCACATTCGCGCGTTGCGGCTGGGCGGTGAAGACAATGTAGCTGCCGGCTGGGACCTCGTGAAACCCGGACGTGGGCGCTATCAACCGGCGGTACTGCCCGAGTTTCTCCGAAGCCGAATTTGTTCGTTGCAGAACTTGAGGACCAAAGCCGGCATGCAGTTCGCTGTCGAGCCGATGAACCTCTACTCCCTGGCCAACCAGGACCGCTGTCAGTTTTGCGACTTCCTCGTCGCGCCCCTGACCGGCTGGAATGAGATACCCGAGCGGCTCGTCCGGCGACCCAGGCACGGTCACACTTCGCTTACCGAGCTCAAAAAAGTTCTGCAGAAAATCTCGTCGATACCTGGCTGCCAAAGTCAAAATCGAGCGCGACGCGATCATTTCCATATTCATGATGTCGCGCGGCCGCCAATCTCCACCCTGCCAGGGATCAGGAAAATTGGTCGAGGGCTCGAGGGCGTTGCGCATTCCTCTGGCGGTCGATCTCGCTAGCTGCTCCTTCGTCACCTTGACAGGGCTCATCAATTGGGCGCTGGCCGCTTCCGAAAGAATTCCAATCGAATTATGAAAATATGGTGCCGAACGAAACCCGCCGTGCCACCACATATCGTAAGTGGAGTTCGTGATCACGCCTTTGAAGCCGGCGGCCTGTAGATCGGTTGCGATCCTTTGGCCCACCAGTCCCACTTGACGCAACACCAACGGAGAAATGTTGGGGTTGGGCGGATCGTAAAACGGTGGAATGAAAAACCTCGCAGTGTTAGTCCCCTGTTGATGTACGTCGTACACGATCTGTGGAAACCAATCTTTCCAGAAGAGTCGTGTCACCAATTGCGTTTCCCGTAAATTCAGCATGAACCAGTCGCGATTGTTATCGTGGCCGGCATAGTGATGATAGAGCTCAGGTGGCGCCTTTCCCTCAAACGGTGTTCCCAGTGTCTTGCGATACCAGTTCGCCACGATATCAATCCCGTCTGGGTTCGGTGACGGGATAAGCATTAGAATCGTGTTTTGTAAAACTTCTCGCGTCGCCGCGTCCTGCGCCGATGCCAACTCATATGCCAGTTGCATCGACATCTGCGACGCGACAAGCTCTGTCGAGTGGATTGAGCAAGAGATTGCAACTACGACTTTGCCTTCCCCCAACAACCGATCGCGTTCGATCGCGTTCTTAACCAAACGAGGGTCGGCAAGTTTCTGCTGAATGTTCTTAAACCTATTGAGCGCAAGGAGGTTTTCCCGCGAGCTGATGAACGCTACGATGAGTGGTCGCTGCAACGTGGAATGGCCCAGCGTTTGAACTTGAACACGATCGGACGCCTTGTCCAAACGTGCGAAATAGTCTGTAATCTGACCCCAGTCTGCAACCTTTCGATCATCACCTGGAGTAAAGCCGAGCACAGAACTTGGCGAAGGCAGTCCTGCTCGCGTAGTTGTGCGCATTGCACTTTGCCCACGAACGAGAGAGCAAATTGAGGCGGCATATAAAAGAACGATAGCCAAGCAAGTGCAACAAAGAGTCCGATGACCAATCATTCAGGAAATCCCTCTAGTGAAATATTGGAAGATGTCAGGCCGAGCCGTGGGCCGAGCGGAGCGGAGTCTAACATAGGTAAACGTCGAACTCTGCGGGGCCGAATTCACTACTGGTGGTCACTGTTTGTAGCTGGAGCGTTGCTGGCGATCTTCGGACCGCCTTCCATCTCCGTCGCCTGGCTGCTTGGACGACGGGAGCTTGTATATCCATGGGCGCTTTTTGGCGCCAGAAATTGGCTGCTACTAAGCGGAGTGAGCGTCCAGGTAATCGGAGCCGAGAATTTGGATCCCGTCCAGCCGTACGTATTCGTCTCGAATCATCGGTCCTATTTGGATACGGCCACGCTCTTCGCATTTACCGGCAGGCGCATAGGACTGCTCGCCAAGAAGGAGTTGTTGAAAGTGCCCATTCTCGGTGTGGGCATGGGGTTCGTCAACATCATGGCCATCGATCGCTCGAACCGCGAACGAGCGCTGAGGACCACCGGAGAAGCAACAGCCCGCATTCGATCAGGAGTCTCTTTCGGCGTTTTTGCGGAAGGCACGCGCGCCAGGCCCGGAGAGTTTTTACCTTTCAAGAAGGGGGCATTTTATATGGCGGCGCAGGCCGGAGTACCGATTATCCCCGTGGCAATCAAACACACGGATCAGTTGATGGGGAAGGGTACAGGCGTGGCCCGGTCGGGAGTGGTGGAAATGGTCCTGCTGCCGCCGGTATCGACAACAGGCGCCACGAAAGATCAGGAGCTGAATCAACTAGTGAACCACGTCCATGCTTTAGTGGCGCGAGAACTGGGGCTTGAAGAAAGTGAGACTCGGGCTAAGGTTTCGGCTTAGGCGGAGTCGGTGTTGCCGGAGTTTCCTGCTTTGGATTGTCAATCTCGTCAACCTCAAAGATCTTGACATCGGCGCGTGCTGGAGCAAAGTCTGAGTACCTCACCTTAAGGCGAATGTGCAGGGTTTCTCCATTGTCGAATACGAGCTCGTCGTCGGCGTATGAATAAGTTGGAAACCAGAAGCGTCCGTCAATGTGCTCGCGGTAGGTTTCGACAACCGGAAACTTGTTTATCTTTGTCTCCGGAACCCCCTTGCCGCGTGTCTTCACAATTTGCAGATCCTGATCGTCAACCCAGATACGACCCACAAAATATCGCTCTTTGGTTTTCTTCGGATCCGGCATGGCCTTCGGAGACACATCAAAAACAAACAGATTCAGCTCATCAATCTTCTCACGCCCGACATACTTGATGTTGTATTCAGGAATCTTTGCAGGCTCGAGTGCGAAGGGCTGGATTCCACCAAGATCCTCAAGGTCTTCCGAGGTGACTCCGCCATAAGATGGCATCGGAGCGAAAGTGATCTTCTCGTAACGCCTTCCCGCGTCGTCGAAGGTAAACGTCGAGATTCGATGAAACTCACCAGTGACTTGCTGCCCCAGACCGATAGTCTGTACGAGCGCATCCCGCTTGAAAGAGTACAGGTTGAGAGCTTTGCGAAAGACCGTTTCCTTGGTAGTGAAGGCGGCAATTACCCGATCAATCTGGGCCTGCGTCATTGGTGGCGAGGAGATTGTTTCGTTCTGGGCATTGGCGGCCGCAACCAGCGACAGGAGCAACGTGGCCGTGGAGAGAAGCAGCTTGAGATCATTCATTCGCATCGTTAATCACTCTTTAGGGATTGCAGTTCGCAAGGGTTTAGCCTTGAGTGGCACCTGCCGTCAGATGCCTTAAGCCCGACACATGTTGCCAGAAAATTCGGCCGCGGCTGGCTCCTCGCTTCGGCTCAAAACTCACGGGTCGTTAAATGTTGCAATGAATCCTGCAATTGGTGTAATGTGCTGTTCAGTCAACGTATTATCTTGTCGACACGTTCCTTGTTACCCAAAACTTACACTGTGGTTTATCGAGACATGCCTGAACTGCATATTCGGATAGCAGGATTGAAAAAGGGATCAACTCGGTCCTCACATCGGTAACCAGCGGCGGAAATCTCACGAACTTTTCAGCGCGCGAACGCATGCAATGTTAGCTGCGCCGCGTTGCTATATGGGATGAAGCCAATCAGGTTTTTGGGAGAAAGCCTGGTGCAGGCGGTTATCCGATGATGTGCGCGGCGGTTTTGCCGCTCAACTCTGGGCAGGGCGGCATTACGCCGCCGCGCACACCCCAGCATCCTTCTCTTAAGCGGTGAACTCGACCGTAACCTGGCGCGGAATAATTCCTTTTTCAAATCCTTCGTTCAGCAGTCTTTGTACCGCCTCGCGTCCGCGCTCAGTGTAGTCCAGCGTCAGATCATTCACCCACATCGCAACAAACCGATCTGCAAGTTCAGGTTCCATATCGCGGGCAAACTGCATCGCGTATTGCAGCGCATCTTCCCGATTGTCGAGTGAATAGCGAATGCTTTTGTGCAGCAGACGCGAGACTTCGCGGATGAGCTCCGGGCCGAGGTCTCGTTTGATTACGTTTCCGCCCATGGGCAACGGCAATCCGGTTCGATCGTGCCACCATTCGCCCAGGTCAAGAACCCTATGCAGACCCTTTGACTCAAAAAACAGCTGACCTTCGTGAATCAACAGCCCCGCATCACATTCGCGAGCCTGGACGGCTTCAATAATGTTGTCGAACGGAACAACCTCGTAGTCAAAGTCGGAGTTAAAGATCCGGAGCGCGAGAAATGCGCTGGTCAGTGTTCCCGGAACGGCGATCTTCATTCTTGAGATATCTTCAGGTCGCTGCGGTTCTCGTGCGACGACGACGGGGCCGTAGTTATCACCGATCGATGCACCATGAGGCAACAAGCAGTACTTCTCGGCGATATATGCGTAGGCGTGGAAGCTGACGGCGGTCACGTCAAACGTGCCTTTCATCGCTTCTTCGTTTAGGGTCTGGATGTCCTTGAGAACATGGGTGAACGAGATTGAGCCCGTATCGAGTTTGCTGGTAGCCAGCCCGTAAAACATAAAGGCATCATCCGAATCCGGAGAATGAGCAACGCTGATTGTGCGTGGTTCACGTTTGGTGCGCATTAGCTTTCTACTTTCAAAGAGCCTTTCTTAATCGCTCGGTTGGAGGCTAGACGAAGCTGACGCTGCCGCGATCGATTCGGTTATAGACGGTGTCGCGTTCGACGGCTTCGAAACCAGCGTCTTCAATTAAGCTCACCAGCTCAGCTTTCGACATCTTCACTTCATTATTCGCTTCGATCGAGTAGCTTTCGGTCAGTTCGCCACCTTCTGTAATGGTACCGTCGAGATCGTTAGCGCCGAAGTGCAGGGCGATTTGAGCCAGATGCTTTCCGAGCATTACCCAATACGCCTTGATGTGATCAAAGTTGTCGAGCATTAGCCGCGCCACTGCCATGGTTTTAAGCGAGTCAACTCCGGAGGGTCCCGGCAAGTGCGCGAGTTGGGTGTTCGGCGGGTAGAAAGCCAACGGGATAAAGCACTGGAAGCCATGAGACTCATCCTGTTGGGCGCGTAAACGAATCAAGTGATCGACGCGGTCTTCAATTGACTCGATGTGCCCGTAGAGCATCGTGGCATTCGAACGCAGACCCGCCGCGTGGATCTTTCCCGAGAGTTCCAGCCAGCGGTCAGCATCACACTTATGGGCGCAAATCATCGAGCGCGTTGGCTCTCTGAATATTTCCGCGCCGCCGCCGGGGCACGAATCGAGTCCTGCTGCAATCAATTGCTGAATCACGTCCTCGTCAGTCATCTTGTAAAAACTTCCGAAGTGGTCGAACTCGACCATCGTAAAGGCTTTCAGGTGGAGCTGCTGATAATGCTGTTTGAGGGAAGCCAGCAGGTCGGTGAAATAGCTAAACGGGAGTTTGGTGTTCAAGCCGCCAGTGATGTGCAATTCGGTGGCGCCTTCGCTCACTGCCTGGCTGGCTACTTTCAGGCTGTCCTGAATGTTGTGTGTGTAAGCGTCGGGCTGCCGGGGAGTGCGGTAAAAGCCGCAGAATTTACAATCCGCGTAACAGACGTTAGTGGGATTCAAATGCCGGTTGACGTTGAAAAATGTCGTGCGGCCATGTTTTGCGCGACGAACAGAATCGGCGAGCAGGCCGAGCGCAGGCAGATCGTCCGTGGCGAACAGGGCGAGTCCATCACTAAGTGCCAATCGTTCGCCGCCGCTGACCTTCTCGGCGATTTCGCAAAGAGCTTTATCGTGGGAAAAATTCATCGGTATGTCCTCAAGAGCGCGGCGCCGCCAAAAGTCAAAAATAGAATCACACTCACAAAAGCATTGGTGGTAAAGAAAGCAGAATTGAGTTTCGTTAAATCATCGGCGCGAACCAATCTGTGTTGGTAAATCAGCAAAAGCCCAGTCGCAATCACTCCGATTAGTGCAAACCCCCCGAGTGCTGTTGCCCAGTATAACGTAAGCAGCGCTGCAAACGCGGCGACGTGTAGCAGCCGCGCAATCCACAAAGAGCGCGGGATTCCAAAGCGCCCTGGGATCGAATATAGCCCAGCCCTAACATCGAAATCGTAATCCTGACAAGCGTATAAAACGTCGAAGCCCGCCGTCCAGAGAAGAACAAGCAATGACAGCAGCAACGGGATCGGACTATCAAGATCGCCGCGAATCGCAATCCAGGCCCCAGTCGGTGCGATTGAGAGGCACCAGCCAAGCACAATATGCGAAAGCACCGTCCAACGTTTGGTGTGGGAATAGAGAATAAGACTGGCCAGAGCAATGGGAGCAAGCATCAACGTCAGGCGGTTCAGCATCGCGGCAGCAAGAAGAAACAGAGCAGCTGAAATCGCAGTAAACACCCACACGAAAGACAGCGACAGAATGCCTGCGGGAATCGCGCGAGACATTGTTCGCGGATTCTGCGCGTCGTAGTCGCGATCCGCGATGCGGTTGAACGCCATCGCCGTGGAACGCGCGCCCACCATCGCTACCGTAATCCAAAAAACCTGTCTGAGGGACGGCAGGCCGTTAGCTGCGAGTATCGCCCCGAGAAACGCAAAGGGCAGCGCAAACAGCGTGTGCTCGATCTTGATCATCTCGAGCGTGTTGCGAATGTTCCGAATGGTGGTTAACACGGTAAGCTTAGCGAGCGGGAGTAACCTCCTCGGTGTGTACCTTCATTCCTTTCCATTGGGTCTCAGAAGAATGCGGAACACCGAGATGATCCAGAATGCGAAAGACGAGATGGTCGACTAGTTCATCAATTGTCTGCGGTCGATGATAAAAGCCGGGGCTGGCAGGAATCACGTGAACGCCTGCACGTGATAAGCGCAGCATGTTCTCGAGATGAATCGCGTTGTAGGGCGTCTCGCGCGGAACGATCACGAGTCGTCGACCTTCCTTCATGGTCACATCGGCAGCGCGATGAATCAGATTTGTGCCCGCTCCCGAGGCGATTGCTCCCAGAGTGCCCATTGAACAGGGAACGATGACCATCCCTTGCTGCGGATGAGATCCGGATGCTGGTTTGGCAGCGACGTTATGCACTCGGTGGAAGCGTAGCAGCTTGGAGTTCAAGGGCAGACCAAGCCGGCGATTCATCTCGTCCAGGCCAGCGGTCAGATCGATGCCAAGTTCCACTTTCGCAACCGTTTCGGCTGCTGCCGAGGCGATCACATTGATTCGCTCGACGACTCCGCTGGACGCCAGATGCATCAGCGTTCTTAGGGCATAAATTGCGCCCGAGGCCCCGGTGATTGCGACGGTAAATTCCATGTTGCGTTCGGTATCGGAATCTTACTTTGTATTTGAAAGGAACAGCAAACGAGGAAGCCGACAGCAGCCTATGAAGAGCAGGTTCTTTCGCGGTTGCCGCGAACTCTCTGAATGTCTGCTGGTCGATGTTGAGAGTTCGGTATCTGCTAGAATGCTCCGACTGAACAACGAATCATGATCCTCAAAGAGATAGAGCAACTATTGTCCGCTTTCAAAAGTGGCGAGCTGGATAAATCTGAGGCGGCTCGCCGCATCAACGAGCTTCATTTCGAAGACATCGGCTATGCTCGCGTTGATCACGCGCGCGCCTTGCGCCAGGGATTTCCCGAAGTCGTGTTTGGCGCAGGCAAAACTCGCGAGCAGGTAGTGGGAATAGTTGAGCGGCTGGTTCGGCGAGCCCCCAATGTCCTCGTCACTCATACTGACGAAGGCACGTTTGGAGAAGTACGAAATGTGATTACCGATGCCGAGTGGCATCCGGTTGCGCGGCTCATTCGAATCCAGCGCGACAAGACTGAGCTCGGCATGGGCTCGATTGCGGTTGTCACCGCGGGAACCAGTGACATCCCGGTCGCCGAAGAGGCCGCGTTAACTGCCGAAGCGATGGGCAACCGGGTCGATCGAGTCTGGGACGTGGGTGTGGCCGGCATTCACCGAGTGTTGGCTGAGCGCGCGCTGTTGCAGCGCGCGAGGGTCGCCGTTGTTGCTGCTGGAATGGAAGGCGCACTGCCGTCCGTGATCGGAGGATTGGTGGCGGTCCCGGTCGTCGCCATTCCGACCAGCATCGGTTATGGCGCATCTTTTGGCGGGGTGAGCGCATTGTTAGGAATGTTGAACTCGTGCGCATCCAACGTGACCGTAGTGAACATCGACAACGGGTTTGGCGCGGGTTTTGTTGCAAGCTTAATAAATCGCAAGCGGGAGCAGAGTGACCACGGATTCGCGGATCACTTAAGCGGAAGCAGCTGACATTTCAGGATCACCAGCTAATGCGAGCAGAGTTTTGCGAAATCGACGTAATCTGCAGATAACGCCTCTTCTAAATCGTTTGTCAAACCATTCGTTAATTACGGCGCCCATCATTCAGCCTCGGAAAAGGTTCTCGTCTGCACTGCTGGTTGCATTGCTTTGTTCGTCGCTGATTGCTTCAGGTTGCATTTCTCCTAAACGCACACCGAATCTGGCACGAATCTTTGCCGCGGCCCGAGCCAAGACCGGTAAGCGACCCGTGATTGTTATCCCCGGCATGCTCGGCTCGCAGCTCATCAACTCCAAAACCGGCGAGGTGGAATGGCCCTCTGTTTTCCGCACCTCTAAAGCCGACGCTATCCTGCCCGTTTCTCCAGACCTCTCTGCGAATCGCGATGATCTGGTGCCCGGAAAGATTGTAGAGACCCTGCGTCTGGGCAGCGTCCTGCCTGAAGTCTATGTCTATCGGGATTTGCTTGAAGCGCTGAGACAGTACGGCGGTTATCGCGAAGGTGACTGGAACGCTCCACCAACCGATGGGGACCAGGACACCTTCTACGTTTTTGCTTACGACTGGCGACGCGACAACGTCGAAAACGCGCGGGAACTAACTCGGCGCATTGAGAGATTGAAGGAACTTCTTCAGCGTCCGGATTTGCGCTTCAATGTACTCGCGCACTCGATGGGTGGATTGATAGCTCGATACGCAGCGATGTACGGCAATAACGATCTTCCCGCAGACGATATTTCCATTCAACCAAGCTGGTCCGGAGCGGCTCATATCCACAAAATCATCATGTTAGGCGTCCCGAATGAGGGATCGGCGGATGCCTTCGCGACGCTCCTGTACGGTTATTCGATCACCGAGGGCTTGCGCCGCCGTGTGCCGTTGCTGAACAAGTTAACGGCCGAAGACTCGATCACCTCGCCTGCGCTCTTTCAGCTACTCCCACACAGTGCGGCCGCCAGGTTTCTGGATGATCAGCTTAAGCCTATCGCCGTTGACCTTTACGATCCGGAAACGTGGAGGCGCTTCGGCTGGTCGGCAGTGAACGATCCCGAGTATCGAAAAAAGTATGCCGCCGGCAAGAACGGAGTGGCGCCGCGGGCAGTTGTCGGCGATCCCTTACAAAACCTCGACGCTTACTTTGCCGCCGTTCTGCAACGCGCGAAGCGTTTTCACGAAGCACTGGACGCAGCGTCGGAGATCGATCCGCCGGTGATGCTGTTTGCGGTAGGGGGTGATTGCGAAGAGACGCTGGACGCGCCGGTGTTGATGCGCGACAAAAACAATCGCTGGGTTACCTTGATTCGTCCGCAGGAGATCAGGACTGCGACGGGCTTGAAGATCAAAAAGCGGGAGGTTACGGCTGCGATGTACGCGCCAGGCGACGGCCGAGTGACGCGACGATCCCTACTGGGGGAAGATCTCGCTGGACGTCGGCGAGCCGGCAGTTTGTTTGATTCGCCACTGGCTCTCACTTACGCGGTCTTTGGATGTGATCTGCACGGGCGGTTGCAGCAAAATGCGACGCTTCAGGACAACGCGTTGACCGCGTTGGTGAGCGAGGCGATCAGGTGAGAGAAGGAGTGTTGCTCGCTACAGCCCACTTCGGTTAATTCCTTTTAACTCCGACTCTTTAGCTTTCAGAATCGCACGGCACTTCTGCCTCAAAGTCGCGGTGCTTTCATTTAAGCCCTGTTCATTTAGCAATTGCTTCCAGAGATAGCCGTTGTGTATCTCAGCTCTACGTTTCAGCACATCAAAGTCCTTCATGTCAGTTGAGTAGTGAGGGATGGTCTGGCTGTGTCTTGAATCAGAACCATGTCGGCCCCAATCTTCGGTACTAGCACCCATAGGAACACCAGTCGGCTCTTTCCCAAATTGTGGTTCACGATCAACAAGAGTGTAGAAGTTGAAAACATCTGCGAGTTTTGCATCCAGCCTCCTCAACTCGGTCCTAAATCTTAGTCGCTCAACTGCTGCCTGCTTATGAGCTTCCCTAAGCGCTAACCCCCAGTTTGCGGTTTCGTTCCTGCGGCAAACGAGCTCAATTAGGTCCAGCAGCGAAGGTAAGTCAAAGACGTTTGAGGCGCTCAGCTGAAAAAGTATTGTTCCGATTTCAGGATCATTCTTGGGATTAAGAAGTTCGATCGCATCTTTCCAAGCGACTGGTGTCTGGCGAATTTCAGCGATAATCTGCAATAAATCCTCTGCCAGATAGTTCCGAACGCTGGCTTGAAGTCTGGCCTTTTCGCGAAATCGTACACTGACGAGGGCTTGCTGCTGGATTGCGACCTTATAAACATTCTGACGCTTAAAAAAACCAAAAAATCCCTTTCTTGCTCTGCGATGAAGGGTGATTGATTCTAGTAGCTGAGCTTTCTGGAGTTCGATCTTATCCCGCGCGTCCTCTTCAGAATTCCCGCTTACTTTTCGCACAATAATAAAGGGAGTTGCTTCGTTCTTCTGCGCCTGTACTTCAGCATTCTGCGGAACCAATTTCATTGCCTTCAGCAATGCTTCTTCAGTACTCCCGGCAGTGCCTTCGATGGTTTCCAGGTTTCCATAACAAAGAACCAAGACTGACTCTTCAGAAACAATTAGATCATCTTGGTACAGTTGCCTAGTCGCTTCCTCAAACGAGTCAGCCTCTATTTCGATAATTCGTTCTTTCATGATTTCGCCCTCGGTCAGCAATACGGTAAGGAAGGCGAGGCGGACGGTACTAGACGGTACTAAAGGATCGGAATATTGGTGTAACACACCAAGATCAGATCCAAGTCAACAACTGCTCGCCACCAGGCAGCTCACGCCCCCGGGCGTCCCTCGCTGAAATAGCGATCAATTACGGCGACCAGGTTTCTGAGGTTTTCTTCGGTGCGAGATTGCGCCGCAGAGAGGGCGATCTGAGAGTCAACAAGGGCATTTATCTTCAAGTTAACATCCTGGAAGCCTTCCAGCGTGAAGTTGGCAAGTCGCGCCACAACGTTTTCAGTTTTCGCTTGAACTTCACGGAGTTGCTGGATGTCCGAAGTGAACTGAGCTTGCTGCTCGACTATGAAGGACATTTTTCTGTCGAAGTCATCGTTGCTCATTAAGCAGGACTCCTAACCAAAATGATTGTGGCTCCAGTTTAGCCAACGTAAGGCTCTCTTGCTAGGGTTGGTGGCCGACTCTGTTTTCACACTGAGTGCCAGAAATCAGGTAGCCAATCAGGGATTGATCAAGTAGTTCAATTTCTCCGCCCAGTCCTGATCAAGGTTCTGCAGAATATTGTATTGCTCCAGCGCTGCATCCCGATTTCCCATTGCGAGTAAGGATCGGCCGAGATTGTAATAGGCCCGCCCAAAGTCAGGCTTCAATCTAATTGCTTGCCGAAATGATTCCGACGCTTCATTCATCTTGCCGAGTTCTATGTACGCCTCGCCCAGACTATTCGGCGCCCCTGCGTCGCCGGGCTTAAGCGAGGACAACTGCTTGAACACTTCAACCGCTTCGTTGTACTTCTTCGACTTCACATACCGAGAACCCAATCGCTCATATGCGCTGGTGTAGTCTGGCCGGAGTCGAATCGCTTGTTTGTACGCTTGAATCTCATCATCAGCTTTTCCCCAATCACGATAGACCAGGCCCAGCGCATAATAAGCGTCCGCAGAATTGTAGGGATCGAGTTTGATTGCCTGCCGATAAGCATCGACCGCTTCGCGGTACTGCTTTAGGTAGTAACTCGCGAGCCCGATATTGAAATACGATTCAGCCGATGGCCGCAGGCTGACCGCCTTTCTTGAGGCATCAATGGCTTCAGCATGACGGCCCAACTTCTCGTTACAAAAGCCGCTCTGCGCCCAGGCTTCGGCGTAGTTGCTGTCTGACTCGGCCGCCTTCTCAAAGTAAGTCAACGCCGCTGCGCAATCGTCCTTGGAAAGAAAACTCAAACCATCCCGAAAGAACTGCACGGCTTTCGCCCGTTTATTTCTTCCTGCCGCAACAACCAGATCGGACAATGGCATCGCCGTGCTTGAGATTTGCAACTGGGAAATTCTTTCGGAAGGTATCGCAAAGTTAACGCTTTGCCCGCCGGTAATTTGCAGCGTGGCGACGCCTATGACCTGGCCCTGCATGTTGACAACGGGACTACCACTCGAGCCTGGCGAGATCGGAGCGGTAATTTGAATGATTCTGCCAAACGTCGGAATGTCGCGAACGGCTGAGACGATGCCGTTGGTGACGCTGCCTTCCAAACCGAACGGATTGCCGATCACGACAATGCTTTCGCCTTCCTGTGGAGACGTGCGATCCAGCGAGAGAGGTCGGATGTGGGCCGCCGGAGCGTCAATCTTGAGTAGAGCGAGGTCCCCTTCGGCGTCGACCGCCAGCACGCCTTTTACGGGGAACGTAGCGCCGGTAGATGAGTGAATCTCAGCCCGAAAGGCACCATCGATCACGTGCCGATTTGTAACGATGCGATCTGGTTCTACGAAGAAACCGCTGCCTCGAGACAGCTTCTCGCCTTTAGCGTCAAAAGTTTCTATGGCCACAGCAGACGGCTTGATGCGGCGGACGAGTTCCGGAAGATCGCCTTGTGAGTAGGTTCCGGAAGTGGAGCCGACCAGTAACAGGAATAAGAGTCCGAAAAATTTCATTCTTAAAATGCCGCGCGTTGTAGCCGCTGGCCGGCTTGAATCATTAAGAAGCCTAGAGCGCTCATCACTGGATCGGTGGGCAGGCCGCCCGCTGAACATTGAATTGCCACACTCCAGTTGAAGAATCTACCCAAACTGATTCGGGGCTGACTGTGCAGACGAGCCGGTCCGCGCTCCCTGCAAGTAACGTCGACGATTCAGGACGCCGGCAGTTGAGGTTTCCCCGAATCATAACCCAGTAAGCGCGAGCCTCTGGACTTGCGCGACAGCGTCGGAAAGCTTGACGTCTTCGCTGGTTTTCGTAGCCCGGTTAAATAGCTCGACTACTCCATCCGAAACTTTCTTCCCCACAGTGACGCGATATGGAATGCCAATCAGATCTGCATCTTTAAACTTCACTCCCGCGCGCTCGTCGCGATCATCCAGCAATACTTCGAGTCCCGCTCGCTGCAGGTCCTGGTAAAGTTTCTCCCCAGTTTGTTGCAAGTTCTCGTCCTTAATATTTGTCAGCGTAACCACCACATCAAACGGAGCCAGACTCCTGGGCCAGATAATCCCGTCCGCATCATGATGTAGTTCAATCGCGGACGCCATGATGCGTTCGACGCCGATACCGTAGCTGCCCATCACGATCGGCACTTCCTTGCCATCCTGCGTCAACACAGTTGCGCCCATCGATTCAGAGTATTTCGTACCGAGTTTGAAGATATGTCCAATCTCGAGTGCCTTGGCCACTTCCAGACTTCCCGTAAGACATTGAGGACATTTTTCGCGTGAACTTATGAGACGCAGATCGGCCCAGCGGTCAACTTTGATATCTCGCTCGACTTCAACGCCGCGGATGTGAAAGTCATCTGTGTTCGCACCCGTAATCATGTTCCGCCGGCCACGCAGGGATTGGTCCGCGATAATCTCTATGTCTCTGCCGGCGAGACGGGCCTTCTGCTTTGCTCCAACTGCGCCAAGACTTCCCGCGCCGGCGCCAAGCAGGGAAACTATCTCTTCAGAATGGGCTGGCCGAGTTTCGCCACCACCCAGGTTGTCTGCAAGCTTCGTTTCGTGCAACTGATGGTCTCCGCGCAAAAGAACGAGCAGCGTCTTTGATTCTCCATTGAGAGTTGAGACATAGACGAGCGTCTTGATTTGCCTTTCACCGGGAACGCCTTCACCAAAGTTGGTTAAGTCTTCGATGGTGCGAACACCTGGAGTTGGAAATTCAGCAGGGAAGTCGAGACCGATGCCATCTTCTACCTCTGATACCAGCGAGGTTGCCTTCTCGAGGTTTGCGGCATACCCACAATTATCACAAGTCGCGATCATGTCTTCGCCGGCATCGGTCTTTACCATGAACTCGTTTGAGGCAGAACCGCCCATTGCGCCCGACGAGGCTTCGACGATCACATACTTCAAGCCGCAGCGATCGAAAATTCGCCTGTACGCTTCACGCTGATCCTCAAAAGCCTTGTCCAGACCTGCCTGATCGACGTCGAAGGAATAAGCGTCCTTCATGATAAACTGGCGGACACGAAGCACGCCTGATTTCGGCCGCGCTTCATCGCGAAACTTCACCTGAATCTGATACCAAACCTGCGGCAGTTGTTTGTAGGAGCGCAGGTCATTGCGAGCAATAGATGTGAAGACTTCTTCATGCGTCATTCCCAGGCAAAGGTCCGCTCCTTTCCGATCCTTGAGCCGAAACATGTTGTCGCCCATCACTGACCAGCGTCCGGATTCATCCCAAACTTCGCGCGGATTAAGCGCCGGCAGGAAAAACTCCTGACCTCCAATGCGGTTCATCTCTTCGCGCAGGATCTGCATGATTTTTAGAGTTACGCGTTGCGCGAGGGGCAGGTAAGAGTAAATACCCGCACCGAGTTGGCGCACCATGCCGGCACGCAGCAGTAGTTTGTGTGAAACGACCTCTGCATCGGCAGGGTCTTCACGGAGAGTCGGAATGAAATATTGTGACCAGCGCATATGTTTTTGGTTTCGGTTCCAGACTGAATGTCGACAATGCATTCTCGCCTAGCCGCCGAGATAGCGCAAACGGAGGGTATTGCGTGTGGGGGATGTCCTGACAGGTGACATGCAGAGGTGACAAGCAAGAGGCGACCATTAACCAGACAGTCCGTGCACACCTTCTGATTCCTCACCTGTCACCCGTCACTATTCACTCAGCCCTTACCCCTTCACCCAACACCCTCGTTGATGTACCATCGACTTCTTTCATTCGCTACACACTTCAAGCTGAGGATAGGCATCATGAAAATCGCACTCGCAAGCGATCACGCGGGATTTGCTGAGAAAGAGAAACTGAAACCATTGCTGCAGGAAATGGGGATTGAGGTTCATGATCTCGGCACCGTCTCAGAAGAATCGGTTGACTATCCCGATTATGCGGCCCGCGTTGGTCGAGAGGTTTCCAGCGGTCAGGCCGATCAGGGATTGTTGGTATGCGGATCAGGGGCGGGAATGGTCATCGCGGCGAACAAGGTTCCGGGCGTTCGTGCGGCGGTCGCCTGGAATGAGGAGACGGCCCGCCTCGCGCGCCAACACAACGATGCGAATGTGCTCGCAGTCGGTGCGCGCACGACCCCGGCAGGGGAACTACCCGGAATCATCAGGACTTTTTTCACTACTCAGTTTGAGGGTGGTCGTCATGCCGCGCGTGTTGAGAAGATCAAGGAGATCGAGAAAGAAGTGCTGAGTGCTGAGTGCTGAGTGCCGGGGGAAAGTTTCGAGTTTCAAGTTTCAAGTTTCAAGCCTCTGACATCCGACATCCGACATCCGACATCTGACCTCTGACCTCTGACATCTGAATCTGCTCTTCCGAGGACATAATGACTGACCTTATAAACGCCCCGCTCGCTCAAGTTGACCCTTTAATCTCTGAAGCTATCGACAACGAAGTTGCGCGACAGGCGAATGGGCTTGAGTTGATCGCTTCCGAAAACTTCGTCAGTGAAGCCGTGCTCGAAGCCATGGGCTCGGTTTTCACCAACAAGTACGCCGAAGGTTATCCCAGAAAGCGCTACTACGGTGGCTGCGAGTGGACGGATGTTGTTGAGCAGGCTGCCATCGATCGCGCGAAGGAATTGTTCGGCGCGGAGCACGCGAACGTGCAACCACATAGCGGCGCTCAGGCAAACATGTCCGTTTATCTCGCCGCGATCCAATATGGCGATCAAATACTCGGCATGAACCTCTCGCACGGTGGCCATCTCACACACGGACACCCGATGAATTTTTCCGGCATCAGCTACAAAGTTGCGGACTATGGCGTGTCGCGCGAAACGGAGCAGATTGATTACGACGAACTCCAGCGCATTGCTGAAGAGCACCAGCCAAAACTGATCGTGTGTGGCGCTTCAGCTTATCCTCGAATTATTGATTTCGAACGCATCGGGCAGATTGCTAAGGGCATTGGCGCGCGCATGTTTGCGGACATCGCACACATCGCGGGACCAATCGCCGCAGGTCTTCACCCCTCGCCAGTGCCACATGCAGATTACGTGACAACAACTACTCACAAGACTCTGCGCGGGCCGCGCGGTGGTTTAATTCTCTGTAAAGAGGAACACGCAAAAGAGATTGATCGAAAACTGTTTCCCGGTGTGCAGGGCGGACCGCTGGTTCACATCATCGCGGCCAAGGCTGTAGCGTTTGGCGAGGCGCTACGCGATGACTTTAAGCAGTATCAACGACAGATTCTGGCCAATGCCAAAGCTCTTGCAAGCGAGTTGCAAGAGCAGGGTCTGCGTTTGGTTTCCGGAGGCACCGACAATCATCTTATGCTGGTGGACGTCTGGATGGACGGAAAGGGCACCACGGGCAAAGATGCGGAGAAGGCGCTGGAGGCGGCGCACATCACCGTTAACAAGAACACCATTCCGTTTGATCAAAACAAGCCGTTCGTCGCATCGGGCTTGCGCATCGGGACACCTGCCGTCACCACGCGGGGGATGACGGAACCAGAAATGCAGGAAATTGGTAGATTGATCGCGGCGATCATTCACGCGCCGGAATCTGGAGATGTGCGCAAACAAGTGCAGCAGGGCGTGGCTGATCTCACGGCGCGGTTTCCGCTTTACCAGAAGCGCATGAAGACTTTCATACAGATGGGATCGAATGGCGCTGTCTGAGAGTCGGCAGCAGAAGCTTTCCCCCGCTCGTTCCTCTTGTTTCCAGGAGCAAAATGAATCAACGACCATCGGTTTTGATTGGGCTGGTTCATTTGATCCTTGGCGCGATCTTGAGTTGCCAGGCACAGGAACACGTTGGAGTTGCGTCGGAGTGGAAACGATACGAACTCGGCAAAGGCACCTTTACGGCCCTCTTACCGGCAAAGCCAAGTGAAGAATTTAAACCTTCGCCTCCAGGCGCCGACGTTCCAATCGACCTATACTTGTACTTCGTCTCAACGCCAAACGGAGTCTTCGGCGCCCAGTACGCTTTCCTTGGCGAGGCAGCCGAGAACTGGGCGGTGGACGCTACTGCTTTTTACGATGGCGTGTGGAAGGGACTACGCGAATCACTTGACGAAGGCATGGTGTCAAGCAAGCGTCCCGAACGGGCCGAGTTGATACGTCAGCGGCCGGCCACGTTCGCAGGCCACGCAGGACGCGAGCTACTGTTCAATCTGGGACAGTTCAAGGGAAGAGTTCTGATGACCCGGATCCGTCGCCATGCTTATGTGGCGATGGTGATGCGAACTGAAAAGATGGAGCTTGCTGACGAGGACAAGTTCCTGAATTCATTTGTTGTGAAACCTCCGGCAGCCAGGCCCGAACTATAAACCAGCCATGGGATCCAAAAAGGGCAGCGCGACGTCGAGGCAATCAGACCCGGCAGCCAAGGGACGTCGCCGCTCTGAAAAGCCCCTCTTTGCAAGTTGCTGTGTGAAGGAATCTTTATCGGTTGGCCCGGTCGATTCCGCCAGGATGTTTTCCATGAAAAAGTTAGCAACCGTGGTCGCTATTTCTGTTTTACTCATCCAACTCTTCTTCGTTCCGCAAATGACTAATGCAACAACCATCGAAACGCCAAGTCTACAGACACCATCCTGGGTCAGCACATCCGTCGAGCGAATGCAGGCTGAGCTTGCTTCGAAATACGGCGAGGCGCAGCGCGAACGCTTGCAACGAGGGTTGAGTCAGGTAGCAAGCTTCTGGCGTACAGAAGATGGCGACGCGCGAGTATTCGAAGACTTCGTGCGGGCAAACTTTGCCGGGGATCAAGCGACGCTCGATACGATGTTTGAGCGCTTTCAGTACCTGCTCGAAAAGCTCAACGGGCATATGACGGAGTTGAGTCGCGAGTTTCGCCAGCAATCAGATCTCGATCTTGGTCCCATCCTCGGGTTTGATGAACTCTTCGCGGGTTACGATCCCTCGGCACACATCAACGACGACTTCTTTAAAAACAAACTCGCGTTCATCGTCCTGCTTAACTTTCCCTTGACCACTCTGGAGCAACGGATAGCTGACGGTGAAAAATGGACGCGCCGGCAATGGGCGGAAACCAGGCTCGCGCAACGGTTCTCAAAACGCATTCCCGCTGAGGTGAGTCAAGCAGTAGCCCAAGCATCAGCAGACGCCGGACGCTACATCGCGGAATACAATATCTGGATGCATCACCTGATTGACGATAAGGGTAATCGTCTGTTTCCGCCCAAACTTCGCCTGTTGTCTCATTGGAATCTGAGAGACGAAATCAAAGCAGACTACAGCGATAAGCAGAACGGTTTGGCAAAGCAGCGGATGATTCAGCAGGTGATGGAGCGCATTGTGACGCAGACAATTCCTGAAGTGGTGGTCAACAATCCGAACTACGATTGGAATCCCTTCACCAACGAGGTAAAGCCCGCGACGGTGAAAGACAGCGTTGAAGCCACGCCATCTGTCACTGTGCCTGTTGGGAACCTCAATCGACCTGAACCGGACACGCGGTACGCCAACCTCTTGTTGGCGTATCAGGCAGTTCGGAAAGTCGATCCGTATTCACCGACAACGCCCACGCACATTGCACGCAGCTTCGACGAAGGCCGGGAAATTTCCGAATCGCGGATGAAGGCGATGCTGGAACAAGTTCTTTCTTCCCCACTCGTGCCTCAGGTCGCAAAGCTCGTGGCGCAGAAACTGGAGCGTCCGCTGGAGCCTTTTGATATCTGGTACAACGGCTTTCGTCCCCGCGGCGCCTACACGGAAGCGCAACTGGATGAGATTGTCGCAAAGCGATACCCGACGGCCGAGGCGTACAAACAGGACTTACCAAATCTTTTGATGAAGCTGGGCTTCTCAAAGGAACGGGCGCAGTATCTCGCCGACAACATCGTCGTCGATCCGGCGCGAGGTTCCGGGCACGCGATGGGAGCGGGAATGCGTTCGGCGAAGACTCGTTTACGGACGCGCGTCGAAAAAGGCGGCATGAACTACAAGGGCTTTAACATCGCGGTTCATGAAATGGGCCACAATGTAGAGCAGACGCTGTCGCTCAATAATATTGATTTCACCCTGTTGCAAGGCGTGCCCAACACAGCGTTCACCGAGGCGCTCGCGTTTGTCTTCCAGAATAAGGACCTTGAGCTGCTGGGGCTGGCAAAGCCCGACGCAAAGAGCGAGGCCCTAAAGACATTGAATGATTTTTGGGCAACGTACGAAATTGCCGGAGTCGCCCTGGTCGATATGGCAGTATGGCATTGGATGTATGACCATCCTGATGCAACCCCGGCCCAGCTCAAGGCGGCGACCATTCAGATATCCAAAGACACATGGAATAAGTACTACGCACCCGTCTTCGGAAAACGTGACGTGGTGTTGCTCGGGATCTATTCGCACATGATCGACTCGTTCCTTTATTTGCCTGACTATCCGATTGGGCACTTAATCGCGTTTCAGATCGAGGAGCAAATGGAGAAGGCCGGAAGCATCGCCGGTGAGTTTGAGCGGATGGCTACCGTTGGGAGCGTCGTTCCAGATCTTTGGATGAGGAAGGCGACGGGTGCTCCGGTGGGTCCCGAAGCCCTCTTGAATGCAACAAAGAAGGCGCTGACGGAGATCGAGGCTGGGAAAGAATAAGACCTCCACAGATTACACAGATGACAGAGATTAAACAGCGAAGGCAGAGTAAGCAGGCAGAGTAAGCAGGGCACGCAGCAAAACAAACTAACTAACACAGGAGCAGACCGTTAGAACCAGCAAGACCCTATCGCAAGGCAATTAAATAGTTCTGGCTATTTAGCGCTTAATCTGTGAAATCCGTGTAATCTGTGGATGATTTTAGTATGCAATCAATCTTTGGTCCTGACGGCCTCATCGCGCGGGCACACCCCGAATACGAGTATCGTTCCGGCCAGGTCCAAATGGCCGAGGCCGTGATGCGAGCGTTTGAAGAACGCCGCCATTTGATCGTTGAAGCTGGTACCGGTACCGGCAAGACTCTCGCTTACCTCGTGCCTGCTGTCGCAGCCGCAGTTGGCGGAAGGGGGCGTGTGATCGTCTCGACTGGCACCAAGAACCTGCAAGAGCAGTTGATGGAGAAAGACATTCCGTTCCTGCAAAACGTTTTGCCGAAAAAATTCACGGCCGCCTACATGAAGGGACGAAACAATTACGTCTGTCTCACCCGGCTTAGCCGTGCTGAGAGTGCACCCGTGTTGGAGGGGCTGGATGAAGTCGACTACTTCGAGGAAGTCACGTACTGGGCGAAGGAATCCGCTACCGGCGATCGCGCCGAACTCGCAAACTTGCCTGAGTCGCTCTCCTTCTGGCGGCATATTGACGCGCGTTCGGAAACTTGCCTCGGCCAAAAGTGCACGGATTTTGATCCTTGTTTCATCACTCGGATGCGCAATCGCGCGCTTGAATCAGATATCGTCGTGGTCAACCATCACTTGTTCTTCGCCGATCTCGCGCTGCGAAACAGTGCCTACGGCAGCGTCCTGCCGGATTATTCCGCAGTCATTCTCGACGAAGCTCATCTAATCGAAGACGTCGCCTCGGAGTATTTCGGCGCGCAGGTTTCAAATTACCAGCTTGACGATCTGATTCGCGATCTGGGCCGCGTGACCATCGAAGACACGGATGCGGCTCGGGAAATCAGCAACAGTTCCGCGCGCGCGTCGCGCTTTGCCGAAGACTTCTGGATGGGGTTTCGCACCGGAAGAGGTGACGACGGCAGATATCCAATCGTGCCGGGGACGTTTGTAAAGCGCGATACCGAAGGGCAACTCAACTCTACCGCGCTCGGCGATCGCTATGTCGCCATGGATGGCGCGTTGGCCCGGCTGGAATCCACGCTCGATGCGCTCAAAGAGAAACCGGCTGAGGTCGAAAATCTGGTGCGTCGCATTCGGCAGTCGCGATTCGATCTGCGGTTTATCGTTTCCGGTGATGATCAGAAATTTGTTTATTGGATCGAGCGACGCGGGCGCGGCATTTTTCTGCGGGCCTCTCCCATTGATGTTTCCGGCTTGCTGGAAGACAAGCTGTTTGGCGAAGTAGATACAGTCGTTCTAACCTCGGCGACACTATCGAGTGCCGGACATTTTGGTTTCATTCGTGAACGTCTGGGGTTGGATAAGGCGGAAGATTTGATTGCCGAATCTGCCTTTGATTTCAAGTCCCAAGCGATGCTTTATCTGCCGCCGAAGATGCCGGATCCGCGTTCGTCGGATTGGGCCCAGGCCGCAGCCGATGAGGTCGTAAAGCTCGTTAACGCGACCAAGGGCCGCGCGTTTGTACTATCGACCAGTCTCGCCGGCATGCGATCGCTCTATGATCTGGTTATGCCTGAGCTTGATTACTATTGCCTGCTGCAGGGTACGGCTTCGAAGAGCCAGTTGCTGACGCGGTTTCGAGAAACGCCGAATGCGGTCCTGTTTGCGACCTCCAGTTTCTGGCAAGGCGTGGACGTGAGGGGAGAACAGTTGTCCTGCGTCATCATCGATAAGCTCCCCTTTGCAGTGCCGACTGATCCAATTGTCGCCGCGCGCCAGCGGTTCATCGAAGACGAAGGCGGTTCGAGTTTTCATGAGTACAGCGTGCCCCAGGCGATCATCAGTTTGAAGCAAGGTCTGGGAAGGCTGATTCGCAGCACCACGGATCGCGGTGTATTGGCAGTGCTCGATCCGCGTCTGCGGACGAAGAGTTATGGACGAATTTTTTTACAGAGCCTGCCGCAATGTCGCGTAACGTCGCGCATCGCGGACCTCTCTTCGGTATTCGTCATTGAGGCAAACGTCCAGGGCCTGAACTTTTTTGAAGGAGAAGGACATGGACGGACCCGAAGGTAAAATGATCTATAACGTCGTAATCAACCACGAGGAGCAATATTCGATCTGGCCCGCTGACCGCGAAACCCGCTCGGCTGGACGCAGGTAGGGAAGTCCGGCACGAAGGAAGACTGCATGGCCTACAGCAGAGGTGTGGACGGACATGCGCCCGCTCAGCTGCGAAAGCAAATGGCAGCGGAGGGCTCAGGCGATGGGAAAGGACAAGAATGCGGGGACAATTTGAAGTGATGATCGAGCGCAACTTCTCGAGCGCTCACCAACTACGCGAGTACAAAGGGAAGTGCGAAAATCTGCACGGCCATAATTACAAGATCGAGATCTACGCTCGCGGCCGCGAGCTCGACCACATTGGTTTGCTGGTTGATTTTGTTGAGTTAAAGGCCGCCGCAGATGAAGTGGTGCAATACCTGGATCACCGCAATATCAACGAGCTTGAGCCCTTCGATGTATTGCAGCCCTCAGCCGAGAATCTGGCGAAATACGTGCTAGAGCGCGTGGCGGCCAAAGTTGGCGATGATCGCGTGCAGATTTACAAGGTTAGATGTTTTGAAACTCCCACCAGCGTAGCGACCTACCAGATCGATTGATCTCCTGAGACTGCGGGCGGCCGCCCGCGGTTCCCGCAAGGTCACACTTCTTCCAACGCTGGAATCGCGTGTGGTAACACCGCTTCCTTTTGATCCTGTTTTCGAGCGCCCGCTACTCCCTTGATCGGCCACTGAAAGAGATTGTGAATGGGTCCGAACAGTTTGCAGGACAGCGTGATAGAGAACGACGCCAAGCGCTGCTGCTCCGCGAAGAGCACAGATGCTTAGCGCCCGGTGCTGTGAGGCTCGTTATCGAGGGAATTCATGCGCACAGTCAAAGTGACCAAACTCTCTTAAGCATGGCCACCTTCAGATCTGCGGTTGGGTTTGGTTGGCTGGGATATCAAGCTGAGACAAGCGAATTAACGTCAATGTTGTACTTTCGAATCTTACTGTAAAGCCGCGGCCGGTAGATACCCAGCAGATTTGCCGCCGCCTGCTTGTTCCCACCCGTCCGCTGCAGCGTTCTTTCAATCACCAGGCGCTCGATGTCTTCCAGCGTCATATTGGGCGGAATGTCCCATCCGGTGCCAGCCGACGATCCTTCCGGCAACGACCCATTATCGAAAGGAAGATCAACGGGCTCGATGCGATTTCCTTTAGCCAGCAGCACCGCGCGTTCGAGCACGTTCTGCAGTTCACGCACATTGCCGGGCCAAACGTGCGCAAACAAGCGTTGATAAGCCGCCTGTGATACGCCCGTGATGGGACGCTCGTATTTGTGTGCATACATTTGCAGGAAATGCTCAGTTAGTAATTGAATGTCTTCGCTGCGGTCTCTCAGCGGCGGTACGTGAATGGTGATGGTCGAGATGCGGTAGAAGAGGTCATCTCGCAGCACACCATCGCGGATGGCGTCTGCCGGGGGACGATTGGTGGAAGAGATCAGACGGAAATCGACTGCATATGTCTTCTCGGACCCGATTTTTCGATAACTCCTTTCCTGCAACACCCGCAAGAGTTTCGGTTGCAACTCGACAGGCATCTCGGCGATTTCATCGAGCATTAACGAACCACCCGCTGCATGCTGTACCAGACCTTCCTTATCTGCATGTGCGCCCGTGAACGCACCCTTCGTATGGCCGAAGAGTTCCGATTCGATCAGTTCTTTCGGCAGCGCGGCGCAGTTTACTTTAATGAAGGGCTTCTTCGATCTCAGCGAGTTGTAGTGAATCGCGTTCGCGATCAGTTCCTTGCCGGTTCCCGACTCGCCGACGATCAGAACATTCGCATCCGACTTCGCAACTGACTCAATCGTTTCATAGATCGTCTGCATCTGCTTTGACGAACCGATGATATTGAAGTACTCGGCTCGCGTAGAAAGCTGGCGGCGCATATTCGCGTTTTCCGTTACCAGGTCACGGTGCTTTAGCGCGTTCTGAACTCTCAACTCTAGTTCTTCGAAGTCGAAAGGCTTGTCCACGAAATCAAACGCCCCGGCTTTCGTTGCTTCCACAGCTTTAGGAGTCGAGCCGTGTGCGGTGACAACGATCACTTCCGTGGTGGGACGTGCGTCCTTCATGTGCCGCATGATTTCCAATCCATCCATGTCCGGAAGTTGCAAATCGCAAATGGCCAGATGATGGCCGCCCTGATCAAACAGCGCGATCGCCTCTGCCCCGGTGCTCGCGGTATCGACTGTGTAACCTTCCTCCATCAAGTTCAGCCTCAACGAGTCAGCGGTTGACGCTTCATCGTCGACAACCAGAATCCGCACGTCTTTATGCTCCACCTTATTCTCCTCCCAGCCTGGACCTGTGCCCGTTGTGTTCATGTTTAGTAGTTGCGCTTCGATTGTCGATGCTAAGCCGTGGTCGGAAGAAAGACTCGCAACGCTTCGCTGTCATATTTAGCAGTACCGCCGTGCGCTTTGATGATCTTGGCGGCGAGGGACATCCTGATTTCGTCGCTGCCGGCAAACGAGGCGAATGGATCGTGATCAAGACTCACGCCCAACCATTCGATTACCGCCTCGGCTCGCGATTGCTCACGCCTCATACTGATTTTCAGTGGAGTCTCGGAATCCTGGGGGCGCCGGGCCTTCAAAGCCCCCAGGGAGATGGCCTTGAACGCATCTGCCAGCGCCACTGGATCGAACTCACCCGGCATCGAAGTATCGGGAGACTCGATGGCAAACCGTCCGTTGAGCGCGCCCGTTACGCCGGTGGGAGTACTGAGCCCAATCACCACCCCTCGCATTATCTTCTGCAGGTCGATGCCGGGTTGTTTCTTCAGTTCAATAGGGCGTCCAAATTGAACCAGGGTTGAAAGGTCGCTTGCTGCTCTTTCCAGGCCAGCCATTAGTTTGACCACAGTTTCCTGCTCGTCCTGCGGTCTTTCGCTCCTTTCCATGCGCTTCTTCAGAAACGTGGCATAAAGTTTGAGACCATTAAGTTGGTTCTTTAGGTCATGGACAATCTGAACAGAAGCTCGCCCCAGCGTTTGAAGCGAATCCTGGTCTTCCAGCTTCGATAATAAGGGCTGCATATTTGCTGTCGCAGTCTGGTGCCCGCCGTGCCTTTAGTCGGGAGAGGGGAGCACGGCTATTGGGTGTACTAATAGGACCAAAACATCCAACCCAATGTGTTGCAATTCGATGCGGCATACTACCAAAAAAGACCGGCGTATTCTACTGATACAGCAGATTCAATGACTTAGCCGGTTATTTTCAGGCATTCCCGAAGAAACAGGCTCTCAACCGAATGACGCTTTCGCAAAAGGCAACCAAGGTGTTGCTCGTGGAAGACACCGAAGATAATCGTTTCATGATGAAGCGACTGCTTGAAATGAGCTCGTTTGATGTTGTTGAGGCTGTGAACGGTGAAGAGGCAGTGCGATTAGCTGACGTCGAACAACCGGACATTATTCTTATGGATTTGAGCTTGCCCATCGTAGATGGACTCCGCGCGACCCGAATGATCAGACGGCTGCCTGCGTTGACCCAAGTGCCTATCATTGCGGTCTCGGCTCATGACACGGCCGACTTTCATAGTGAGGCACTTGCCGCAGGGTGTGACGCATACATTACAAAACCGATCGACTTTGCGGAACTCGAGGAACTCGTGGACAAACTGTTAAGTAGCGATCGAGTTTGAAGCTGCGAAGCTGTTCGCTTCCCGGGATTGCAAACTCATTTCACGACCCCTACAATCTCTTCATCCTATGAGCACTGAACGACAGGTTACCAGCGACGACGACTCTCGCCGGACGACAGTCATCGTCGTAGCCGTGGTTGCCGCCGTGGTAATTGGAGGTCTTTTTTATTTCCTGCTTCGGGCCACCAGTGGCACCACGGCCCCCACAACTCTCGAAGGAGCCATTCGCTCCGGGGCGCCGGAATTTTCTGAAAACCAATCGAAGCTTGCGTTGGACACTCCCGAGGCTGATGAGGCGCGACGGCCTCTAGGAGACATTGTGATGACGGTGAGGTCAACAGTCCGCAACTTCACAAATCGAACTCTGAATGGATTGGAAGTGAAAGCGTCAGTAGTTGATTACGAGGGCAAGCCGATAAAGGAGCGAACGGTGATCGTGATCCCAACTCGGCAACCTGAGTTGGCGCCGAACAAGACGATGCCCGTGGCGGTGATGCTTGAGGGGATTAGCGAAAGTGATGCCCGCGCGAACATCAAGATGGAAATAACAGCCTTCCGATTTAAGTAACTCGAACGAATCTTCAGCGTCCGAATTGGAACCGCGTGCGGCCTCGCCCGCAAATCTTCACTCCACTGAAGTTCGGGAGACTCTTCTACGTAAGCTAAGCGGCATTCAACGTGGCGGCCCGGGGCCCTCAGGAATTGCCGACTCGTTCGTTTGAACGCGAGGACCGAGCCCGAAAATCACTTTCTTTCTAGAAACAGTTCTTCCAGGGATTGCCTTAGAGGTTGGACCGAGACGAGTTTCCCACCAGCCTTCCGAACAGCTAACAGCACTTCATCGACATCGCCTTCATCTGCGAGTTCTATCCTTACGCCATGGGCAGTCGCACTGACCTCCGCGCTCTTCGTATTGAGATGGCGCTTCAAGCCCCCCGGATCGATGCCAATTACGAGCACCTCAACCTGACTTGATCCGTCGTCACGCTGCCGAAGTTCATCCAGGTGGCCCACCTGCGACAGCTTTCCCTGCTTCAAGATCGCCACGCGATCGCACAGCACCTCAACGTCCGACAGAATATGCGAACACATGAAAACCGTTTTGCCGGCCTGTCGCAACGATGCGATCAAGTCGCGGACTTCACGGCGGCCCACGGGGTCGAGTCCGCTCATCGGCTCGTCCAGGAATACCACTTCAGGATCGTTTACCAGTGCCTGCGCCAGACCAACGCGCTGCAGCATACCTTTCGAAAATTTTCTTAACTGCCGGTCCCAACTCTTCTGATCAAGATTGATTACTGTCAGCAGTTCTTCGGTGCGCGCCTTTCGTTTGGCGCTGTCATACCCAAAAAGCTCGCCACAATAGCTAATGAACTCACGCGCCGTAAGATAGTCATAGAAATAGGGATTCTCAGGAAGATAGCCGATCGCGGAATGCATCGATACATTCCCAATGTCATGGCCGAGAATGCGAGCCTCGCCCGCAGTGGGATAGACGAGACGCATAAGTAGTTTCAGTGTAGTAGTTTTGCCGGCGCCGTTCGCGCCCAGGAATCCAAAAATCTCGCCGCGTTCCACCGTCAACGAGAGGCCGTCGAGCGCACGCACCAATCGCTTTCGCCAGAAACCGACTTCGTAATCCTTTGTTAAATTGTTGATTTCAATTATGTGGGCCATCACTGGTGATTCTCTGCAAATCCTATCGGAACGGAACCTGTGAACGATAATCTAGATCGACCTTGCAACCGTCCTCTGTGAGGACGTACGCAGTGCCCGCCGGATCAAGTGGCGCACCACTCGTGAGATCGATGCGCAGCCCCAACGTTTGCAACGGCACCGAAACTTCCTTCCAAGAAGTAACACACCGACCGGCTCGCTTGGCGAAAGCGTCAAGCACCTTAGTAATCACATCGCGCTCTTCGTACGAATCGACCTGCATCAGACGCCGGGCCAGCAGAGATTTAGTTTCGTTGTCTTTTGCCTCATCGTACAGATGCTGATAAATCTCGCGCGCCGCCCGTCGCGACCCACCTTCAGCCGCGACGCGTGCGCCCATCTCAGCCATCCAGCGCGGGGCGTTGGGCAATGCTCCGCCTTTTGCGTAGATCTCGCTCGCCTTCTGATAATCCTTTGTTTGCCAGTAGATGTATCCGAGGTGTTGATAGAGTCGCCACTGATTTGGGTTCTGTTCTATTCCGTAATGAAGCAACTGCAAAGCTGCGTCAGTGTCGAATGTCGTAAGTACGGTAGCGCCAAACTGGTACGGCGCCATAAATTGCGGATCGAGCGTGGCGGTTATCCGCAGCAGCGAGGGCAACAGCCGCAAATTCAAGACTCTCAAATCGCCTATGTCGAGCGGCACAGTCGCCGTGTCGCGATGGTGCACGACCTTGCGCCCCATGTATTGGAGTGAACGCATCCAATACCAATCGGCAACCAACCCATTGAAACCCAGGCTGAGACGACGCGCCGCCGCCGCGTTCAGGTAGAGATCGGCTTCGCCGAACTGTGAATCTTGCGTAACTCGGTTCTGCTCCATCCAACGTGCCAGACCAACGACACTCATCATGCCGAGCAGAATGATCGTGCCCAGCAGCAGGTTGCTGAATCCATATTTGGAAGGCGTCGTCATTTGAAGTTACGCCGTTTGAAAATGATAGTAGCCGCCGAGAGCAAGACGGTTACATAAACAGCGGCATACAAAGCCGCTACCAGCGCCGAGGAAGCTGCCGGCACCTCACCATGCGCAGCCGGTGTTATAAAAGCGAAGTGCGAAAGATTAGGCAGCAGATAATAGAGGCCGGTGAAAACCGAACGGGCCGCGTTTCCTCCCAGCGAGTTGGCGAAAGTCTTCAAGTCTGCACTGAAATGCCCGATCACGAAGACGAAGAAGGTAAGTAGTGCAGACAGCGCGGGGGATGAAAAGGTGGAGAAGAGCAGCGCCGCCGCAGTCAGAATCGCGAGTTCGAGATAGAGCAAGAGGATCGTCGGCCAGATACTCAGCGCCAGCGGATTCCACCCGCGTGTGACATAAACAAGAGCCAGCGACACGCCGATTCCCATCACTATCACGTTAACCAGTAATGTGAGGCAAAGTCCGAGATACTTACCCAGCAGGAACTCGCCACGACCGATGGGCTTTGAAAGAATTGCGTAAAGCGTGCGGCGCTCGATCTCTTTATATACCAGACCAACACCCACGAAGATCGCGATGAACAGACCAAAGAGCAAAATGGAGCTCAAGCCGAGGTCGATAATAATCTTGGTTTCCTGCCCGCCCGACAGCTCTCCCAGAAAGATCGCGCTTGCGATTAGCACCAAGGCAAACAGCACGAGGTTGTAAAGCACGCGATCGCGCACGGCTTCGCGGAACGTGTTACGGGCGATGCTGAAAACGCGTTTCCAGACAGAGGAGCGGTCGAGGGCAGATTCCGTTCGAGCGAATGCTGCGGCTGTTTGTTCCATTGTCAGCGATTGGGTATGTGTTCAAGTAAGAGATGTGCTGGACGAAGCGAAACTAGCAAAGTCAAAATAACACATGATGCTTGAGTGTGGCAGGTTTCCTTATCCCTGAAATCTCAAACCTCGATCTTAAATCGCAGGCCTCAAATTTCAGATCTCAGATCTTCTCGAGTCTCAGAGGATGGTCAAAGAAAAAATGCGGGGCTGAGGCCCTAAGCCTCGCCCCGCAAGCGGAGAGGAAACTGAACTAAGTGAGTTAGTTCAAGACTGAGCCAGTAACGGTACGGTCGTCGTCGGCCGTGCAGGTAGGTGCAGTGCCGGTGAGGTTGTAGTACATGACGCCTTTTTCATTCGTGAAAAAACTGCGTGTACCGGTGGCCGTCACGCCCCCGAAGACTGAGGGCTGGCCCGTGGCATCAAATGCCGGAGAGGTCGGACCGGCGACTGCATCGGTTGCAAAAAGATAACCGCTCTTAGGAGTGGTACCGCTTCCGGCGAGCACTGTGTCGATCAATCCCTGTCCGGCCAGGTCAGCCAGTTCACCATAAGAACCCGCGCCTGCTGTTGCCTGGTACGTGGCCTGGGAACTGAAGATGATGCGCATCGACGAGAGAGCTGAGCCTTCGTTGGCCGCGCGTCGGGATGAGAGAAGATTCGGAATTGCGATCGCTGCGATGATTCCGATAATCGCGACCACAATGAGCAACTCTATTAAAGAGAAGCCCTCTTGGCGTTTGTTCGTTGTCATTTGATTCGCTCCTTAAAGAATTGACTCAGCGGGGTTCGCGATTGGGTTCCGGCTTTACTAATTTGCGGAGACGAGGGGGCTCGTCTCCGCAAATAGTTAAGGAGAACCGTGCGAGACTAGTTCAATACGGTGCCGGTGACTGTGCGTGCGGCAGTTGCCGTACAGGTTGGCGCCGTGGCGGCCAGGTTGAAATACATGACGCCTGACTCATTGACGTAAAAGCTGCGAGTACCCGTGGCGGTGACGCCCGTATAAACAGCGGGAACGGCGGTAGCATCAAAAGCGGGAATACCGGTTACCGCAACGCTCGCGGCGTTAAAGTTGTAACCGCTCTTTGGTGTGGTGGCGACGGAACTCGCGACCACGACCGAATCGATAAGACCCTGGGTTCCGAGGTTGGCCAAGCTGCCATAAGCTCCGGCACCGGCAGTTGCCTGGTACGTTGCTTCCGCAGAAAAGATAACGCGCATGGTGGCGAGAGCAGAGCCCTCATTGGCGGCGCGACGTGACGAGAGAAGGTTGGGGATGGCGATGGCGGCGATAATGCCGATAATCGCGACGACGATTAAAAGTTCAATCAGTGAGAAGCCCTCTTGGCGTTTCGTTTTCATTCTTTGTTCGCTCCTTAAGAGATGTGGGTTAAACGTAATTCGCGCCACCGGCTGTCGTCCTCACGATATCTGCCGCGCAGAACGCGATGTGTCGCCGCCAGAGTTACAAGGGCTGTGCCACCGTTGCGATTTGGAGAATTGTTCAGAAAAGCGACCAGTCTTTCAATTTTGACGGGAATGCAAGGGCCCTTTCATAAGGTGGCTGACAATTAATGGCAGCATACGGATGACGCTTTCCGTCAATGACACCTGGTCGTGAATGGAGGGGATTCGGAAGGTGGTCTAATTCTCGCCGGCGCCGGCCGCAAACTCCGCTTCGTCATCGTTACGGCGTCTTGGCGCAGGATCGGTTGCCCTGCGGCGAGGCGTTGAGTCGGGGCTGCGACGTTCGTCACGCATGTGAGCGGTGAGCGCGCGGATGCCGTGCTTATCCAGCAGGTGCCGCAGCGATCTCACTGATAAGCGCAAAAGTTCAGCGGCGTTGGTCTGGCTTCCAGAGGTACGGTGCAACGCTTCGAGAACGTAGGTCTTTTCCAGTTGATCCAAATGCGCAGTGAGATGGATTCCTGCTTCCGGAAAGTCAAAACTGCCAGCTACGCGATCAGGGTTGAAGTTCGTGATTCTATCGGGCAACCGCTCAGGCTGAATCGCGTCAGTAGACTCCAAAGCCACCGCGCGCTCGATAGTGTGTTCCAACTCGCGAACGTTGCCCGGCCAGGAGTAGTTCTCCAGTAGCCGCAGAGCAGCGTCGGTAACCTTTAGGTTTCGACCGGTCTGGCCGCAGAACTTGCGGGCGAAGTGGTCGGAAAGTTCTGGAATATCTTCTGAACGCTCTCTCAGCGGCGGAAGCTCGATCGGTATCACTGAAATTCGGTAAAAGAGGTCTTCGCGAAAAGTTCCTTCCTTTACCATGCTCGCGAGATCGCGATTGGTGGCAGCAATCACACGGGTATCGACCTGAATTTCATCCGTTGATCCGACTGGCCTCAACCTGCGCTCCTGCAACACACGCAACAGCTTGACCTGCATCGCGGGAGACATCTCGCCAATCTCATCGAGAAAGATCGTGCCGCTGTTGGCCGCTTCAAACAGCCCTTTGCGGTTTGAGGTTGCGCCTGTGAACGAGCCCTTAATGTAACCGAACAATTCGGACTCCAGCAGGGTCTCGGTAAACGCACCACAGTTGATCGACACGAACGGCTTTTCAGCGCGAGGGCTCAAGTCATGGATGGCGCGGGCGACCAACTCTTTTCCCGTTCCTGATTCGCCGGTGACCAATACGGTGGAAGGAACCTGGGCCACGGTATCGATCATCTGGTAAAGCGCCTGCATCTTCGCGGAGTGGCCGATAATGTTACCCACTTGCCCGCGACTTCGTTGGCCCAGGATCAGTACCTTGTTCTCTTCGAGGAGCGCTTCCTTCTCTTTGATCAGTGAGACTTTCGCGAGCGCGCGCGCGACTACCTCTTTTAGTAGATCGTTATCGAAAGGCTTTTGTACAAAGTCGTAAGCACCCAGGAGGAAGGCTTCGCGCGCGGTGTCAACATTGGCGAACGCGGTCATCATTATCATCTCGACTGACGGCCACTTTGCACGGACGGCGCGAAGAAGTTCAATGCCGCTCATGTCCGGCATTCTAATGTCGGAGATAATGAGTTCTGCGGGCTCGGTATGCAGCAAAGACAGCGCCTCACTGCCGCTTGAAGCAACCCTAACCTCGTGGCCTTCGCGCTGCAGCAGTTGCGTCAGAAACTGGCGCATCCCTAATTCATCGTCCACGATAAGTAGCTTGGGCATGGAAAAGAATACAGAATACAGAATACAGAAGTCGGGTTCGGTTCGTTGTGCGCTGCTATTTGAGACCTGGGCCTTTGAACCCAATTCCGAGATCTCAGACTCTAGTTCGGTCGCATTCGTTGCGAGGCGTCCTCGCTCGTCTCTTCAGGTTCCTTTATCTCTGAATCAGGCAGCTCAATTGTAATTGTTGTTCCACTTCCCTCACGACTGCGGACGTTAATTGTACCACCATGATCGCGAATGATTTGATAGACAATTGAAAGACCCAAACCGGTGCCCCCCGTTGTCGATGAGAACGGCTCAAAGAGGTGCTCGACTTGCTGTGGGGACATCCCGCGGCCCGTATCAGCGAAGATTATGCGCATGCGGTTATGCGAATTTCGTTTAACTGTGGCGCGCAAGGTGCCGCCAGTCGGCATGGACTGCAAAGCATTCCGTGCGAGATTCCAAAAAACCTGGCGCAACTGTTCGGCATCGGCATCTGCGAACAACTGGCCGGCGGGAATCTCATCCTCGATCACCTGTTTCTCCAGCACCTCCGGACTATGCCGAAGCAGGGTAAAAGTCTCTTGTAGCAATTCGCCGACGTCGACTTGTGCGTGCACAATCGAACGCGGCCGGGCATAGTTCAAAAAGTCGCTGATAATTCTGTTGAGCCGGTCTGATTCCCGCAGAATAATCTCCATCAACTCAGTCTGCGAAGAGTCTTCCTCCATCTCAGACCGGAGCATCTGAATCGAACCGCGCATTGCTGCCAGAGGGTTTCGAATCTCATGAGCGATTGAGGCCGCCATCCGTCCAATCGCAGCCAGGCGATCCTGGCGTCGTGAGGTCTCTTCGAGTGCACGAATGTGCGTCAGGTCCTGAAATGTGACGACCGTTCCGGTAGTTTCTCCTTGCTCGGAAAAAAGTGGCGAGATAGTGAATCCCAGCCGCAACCTCAGTCCTTCAGCAGTCAGGCAATCGGCTTCGAATCGCGGGCTGGCTTCGCTGTGCATGGCAGCCTGCAGGGAAAGTCTGACATGTTCTTTCATCTCTCCGAAAAAAATGGATGCGCCCTGGCCGCGAACATCTTTCTCGTTGTAACCAGTGATCTCTTCGGCAGCGGCGTTGAAAGTATAAATCCGGCCCTGTAAGTCGGTGGTCACAACTCCGGAGCGGATAGACTCAACAATCCTTTCATGCAGGGCGCGAAGATTGGCTAGCGACTGCGTTGCCGCAATCAGTTGCACATCGGATTTTGATTGGCGCCCTGCGAGTTGAGCCGAGAGCAGGCCAACTACCAGGAACGCAATGTCGAAGAGTCCGACCGTTTGAACGGTCTGAGAGAGAGATTCTTCGAGGGCCTTGCTCGCAGGATGATTGCCTACTCCGAGGAGCGCTGCGATGGCGCAGCTGGTGAAGGCAAAGGCGCAGCCGACAGAAATAATCACGGCATCGCGGGGGCCGATGAAAAGACTTCCAGTGCCAATGATTACTATATAGAGGGCGGTATATGGTGAATGGACAACGTCTGAATTCCACACGAGCCAGGTCACCAGCGCAATGTCGATTGCCAACTGAAGCCGTGCCTGAAGCAGAAGTTTTCGTGAGTAGCGCTGCGCCAGCGAATAGATAATTGTCAGACCGAGCACAAGTGTGAGCAGCGGGAAAGTTTTGCCCCAGGCGGGCTGTCCGGCGCTGGATCGCACCCACAGCGTTCCGGCGACGAGGAGGACGAGCGCAGCGGCAAGGCGACCAATAATCAGCCACCAGAGCTTCTGTCTCAACGAGAGACCCGGTTCTAATCTCTCTTCTTCAGCCATCGAGCCAAGCCTACCACAGAGGGATCTCATGGGGTGACGGCTAATTTCATCTTCGCCAATGTGCCAGCCGGAACCGCAAGGCTCTCACGTCCCTCGCCCAGAGTCCGCACACATTAAGCTAATGCCGGCTGAGTAGAGGCGGCGACGATTACATAGGCTGTCACTCAGAGACAGCACAAGAAAAACTTCCTGAGAAGTTTTCATAAGCGGTTTTGCTTTGCGAAAGCGCGCCCCCGAGGACAAACCTACAATCTGTACTTAAGATGCAAGCTGCTCGAGCGAGTCACCCCAAAGTCGATACATATCCCAGTCGTCTTTGGACGTGGCGCCGAGGTTCTGGTAGAAGCGGATTGCGTTCTCGTTCCAATGAAGCACTGATAATTCTATTCGCCAACATCTTTCCGCTTTCGCGATTCGTGCCATATATTTTAGCAAGGCGCGACCGACGCCCCTGCCGCGCACTTCCGGTTTGACGAATAGATCTTCGAGATAAATTCCGGGGAGTCCAGCGAAAGTAGAGAAGGTGAAGTAATAAACGGCGAACCCCACCGGCTTGTCTATTTCGTAGGCAATCAACACTCGCGCCTTCGGGTTTGCTCCAAACAAATGCGTAGTTAAATGCTCGTGAGTCGCCTCAAAGTGCTCGAGGTGCTTTTCATAAACTGCCAACTCGCGGATGAAATCCAGGACGACCGGCGTGTCGTTTACCGTCGCTTGTTTAATTCGAATAGGTACTGAAGAATCCACCGTGTTTCCACCTCGCGCCTGAAATAAGAATGTAACCGTTCTCGCAGTCTCCGAAACATTGCCGACTACGTCGCGCACTTTCCAGTCATTGGGGTTGAACCTTGCCGACGGGCGACAAGGGTCATTTGTGACTCATTTCGCAGGTGAAGAAATAAGAACCTCATGGTTAGAACAGCGCGACGTAAAAGCCTGTGACTCTCACGCGCCGGCCTGCGCCTCATAAAGACTCGCTGGGTATCCTTGTAGGACTGTCACGAGTGATGGTAAGAAGACGAACCGGATTACTTCAAGTTTGAACACCCCCGAGGATCCATGCTCGCTCTCTTCCAAACCACAATCTCCCTCGAACAATTCGCCGGGGCCCTGGCCGTCATCGGCGCAGTGATTATCGTATCAGCCTTACTGTCTGGTTTGATTGATCGCAGTGGCTTGCCGCAAGTCGCGGTTTTCCTCGCTCTCGGAGCTGCTCTCGGTCCTTTCGGCCTCGGGTTGCTCAACATCTCGCTCACGTCATCTTCTTTACATGTTGTCGCAATTCTCAGCCTGGCCCTCGTGCTCTTTACCGATGCGGTATCGCTAAACATCACCGAAGTCCGTCGACGCAGCGGCTTGGCGATTCGCTTGCTTGGTCCCGGAACGCTGCTGACTGCTGCAGTGATCGCGCTAGCCGGCTGGTGGCTGCTTGGGCTATCACTCGCGGCCGCTGCGATTCTGGGCGCCGCGCTCGCCTCGACCGATCCCGTGTTGCTGCGTGGACTGTTGCGACGTCGCGACCTTCCGGAAGCCGCGCGATATCCGTTGCAACTCGAGAGCGGACTCAATGACGCGGTCCTTTTGCCGGTTGTGCTCGTGGGAATTGCGTTCCTCAGTCCCAGCGGCAGGCTCACCGGATCGGGGTTTGCGAAACTCGGACTCGACCTTTTCATTCTGGGCCCAGGCGCCGGAATTCTCATCGGCTTGATTGGCGTTGCGGCGCTGGATCTGATTAGAAAACGTTCGGGCGTCAGACGAGATTACGAGTCGCTGTACTCGCTCGGCATCTGTTTCACTGCCTACGCTGCCGCCGAAGCGGTTCATGGCAGCGGCTTTCTAGCAGCTTTTGCTGCGGGCATGACCATCGCTTCGTTGGACGTGGAACTCTGTGATTGTTTTGTTGAGTACGGAGCGGTGACGGCAGAGATGCTGTTGCTCTTCACATTCGTATTGTTGGGTGGTTCGCTGATTTGGAGCGCGTTTACGATCATTAGCGTTCCCACTTTGCTCTTCACGGCAATTGCGGTTCTGATCCGAACTCCAATCTACCTCGGCTCTCTGCTTGGCTCTGAAGTTAACATGCGTGGCCGGTTGCTGATCGCCTGGTTTGGCCCGCGCGGGTTGAGTTCGCTGCTGCTGGTGTTGTTGCCGGTCTTTGCAGGCGTGCCTGGCAGTGAACAACTGTTTTCGATCTGTTCGCTGGTCGTGTTGGTCTCAATCGTACTGCACGGTGGCTCACCGATGTTACTCGCAGGAGCGTCGCGACGCCGGGCGCAGAATGAGGCTCATGCTGTTGTTGAGGACCCAGTCAATGAGTCTCGCACCGCAGAATCCAAAACCGAGGAGGTATCAAATTCAGCTCAGGGACCGACGGCGCCCTCCTGTCCGGCCGGTTCCGTTGACGACGGATCTTGCCCGGTCGCAAGTGCGACCAATGCGGCAAACACATCGAGCGTAGGTTTAACAATCAGACCTCAGTCAATCACGACTGACGAACTAAAACGGCTCAGAGAGACGAATGAGCCTTTGATAGTGCTCGACGTTCGCACCGAGCGAAGTATCGAAGGTGTTAACGATAAAGCCGCGGGAGCAGTGCGAATGCCGCCCGACCATGTGGCGGAACGGGCGAAAGAGTTGAAGCTGCCGAAGGAGGCGTGGCTGATTGCCTACTGCGCTTGACCAAACGAAGCAACCAGCGCCCGGGTGGCGCAGGAATTGAGACAGGCTGGTTGGAAAAACGCACGAGCCTTAATCGATGGCTGGGAAGGTTGGAAGAAGGCCGGACTGCCGGTTGAAGAGATTGGGTGACACGTGACAAGTGACAGGTGACAAGTGACAAGTGACAAGTGACAAGTCAGATGTCTGAGGTCGGATTATTTAGCGGTCAGCCAGACTTATCACCTGTCACCCTTCATTTGTCACCCGCCGTGTTAAGCTTCGTGCCATATCGAAAAATGCACTCAAGGTGTCCTGACACAAGATTATGATTCGGCGCATTTGTTTGTTCATCCTCTCCCTGCTGCTGTTCGCAGTCATCGCTGGAAGGGGCGTCGCACGCGACCATGAGTTATCAGCCTACGAAACCAAAACAATTCAGAGCCGGCGCGAGTTAACTCGAGCGGAGACTGAATTGATCGAGGGATCTCGCAACGCGATCTTGCGAACCGGAATCTCGGAAAGTTACTTCGATAAGCATTTCGAGATGTACGCGGTTCATGAGTCGCCTGCGGATCGCAGGGTCGTCTGGATCTTCAGAATCGGGGAATATGAAACGACGGTTCAGGACGCGATCGGGAGTTACGTGCAGGGCACAGAGAGAAAATATTCGCATTCGATAAACTCTGTGTTGCCGTCGATGACGGAGATTCGGCGAGTAATCTCGCGCAAAAGGGCTGAAACTGTTCTCCGCGCCTGTCTCGGCAAGTTCTCAACTACGGCGGTCGAGTTAGGTCCGGTCGACAACACCGGGCGGGCCGGTTTATTTCTAACCGCAAGTGCTTTAACCATACTCACCAGCAAGAACGCGCCAAACAGGAAAAAGAGCGACGCCAGGTCAGTTGCTGCAGATTCTGATCTGGTCAAGGAGGAAGCCAGGCGCCGAACACCCGTCATCCTTGGCGCCGTTAACCTGCAGACCGGCAAATGTAAAAAGGGAAAAGGTTGGGCAGGTCCGTCGGTTGCTACTCCGGAGTAGCTTGCGTTGTCCAGAAGAGATATTTCAGTTTGTAGTCACCCAAATAAATCGGTTGTTGACAGACGCCCTTCAAAGTATTATCAGCCCTCGCCGGGTCACCCTCACTAGTTCAAGCTTTTCTCTATGAGTTTTAAGCAACAGCAAGCTCCTTGGGATGCGGGAATTGAACCCTCATCAATTGAAGTTACTGTAAGCGAACCCGTGTGAAGGCCCTGATGTGCTGATTCGTGAATGATGTAGAAGTCGACGCAATTTCTAAAACCTCCGGAGGCAGCAATGCTAAGACGCTCGAACGCAATATCCTCTTTACGCCGAAATAATCGCCATCTTATGTTCGCGATTCTCTTTTGGGCCCTGCTGACGCAGGGGCCAGGCTTGATCGGACTCAGCAGCGTTGTCGGGCAGGCTCGTCAGGCCAGTGCAAAAGAAACTGAAAAGCAAAAGAAAGAGGCGCTTAAGAAGAAACGACGCAGCCGTCGTGCCGACACTTCAGCGCCAGTCATCAACGCGCCTTTTGTCTATTCCAGCCCTCTTATTCGCGGGCCGGAAAAGCAGACGGCTCCGATAGATAAGGTCACCCAAGACCCCCAGCAGACAGAATCCGTCCAGTCGGAACGTATCGCTCCCGCTGCTGTCGTGGTCATCAATTTCAAGGAACTGTCGAGAACAAAGGGGCCAAAGGTCAGCGGCAGCGCAGACGAGCACGTGGTTCCACCGCCAATGACTATCGAGGAGTCTCCGGCAGGTTCGGTCGTAAGCAAGCCGAAACCGGAAACGAGCTCGGGCGACGTGCTGCCAGGCCCTTCAATTCCCTCGCCTGGTCCGTCAACTAATTATCAGGGCGAGATCGATCAGGCCAAGGGTGGCGGACCTTCCGGCACTTTTACGGTTCCTCCTGACACCATGGGCGCGGTCGGGCTCGATAAAGTTCTTGTTACGGTAAACAACAACTACAAGATCCAGGACAAGACCACGGGCGCGCAACTGAGTCTTGCCTCGATTGATGCGTTCTGGGCTGCCACCGGCGCGACAGGAGTATTTGACCCGCGCGTGCAGTACGACCCATACCAGAACCGTTGGCTTCTAACGGCAGTGTCTAACGCGCAGACGGCCAACTCGTCGGTCGTTGTCGGAATCTCGAACACTTCTGACCCGCAAGGTGCTTACACGCTCTTCCGATTCATCGTTGGCTGCGCAGCGGGTGCAGCAGGCTGCAATGCCCAGGGGGAATGGGCAGACTTTCCCATGCTTGGATTCAACAAGAACTGGATCGCCATCGGTTGGAACCAGTTCACAATCAATACCGGCGCCTTCGTCGGAGGCAAGATGCTCATGCTTGATTATCCAACGTTACGGATAGGTGCAGCCGGCGGAACAATTTTCACAAACGCCAGCGCAGCTACCGGCTTCTGTATGCATCCGGCGACCACCTTCTCAAGCACCGAGGAGACTCTCTACGTTCCAACACATCAGCAGAGCGGAAGCGCACTCTATCGCCTGCATACAATTACCGGCACGTCTGCTGCGCCGGTTTTCACGCTCGATGCGACGGCTCGTACGCGTCCGGGCGGCGGGTGGACACAACCCGGCGGCGACAATCTCCCGCAGCAATGCATCCCTGGCGTTGGTCTGCCGACGCAGACCTGTCCTGCGACACCTCGTGGACTCGAAGCAGCCGACGCCTTCCTCCGCTCGAACGTAGTCTTTCGCAATGGCAAGATCTGGTATCCGCAGTCCATCGCGTTGCCGGCCGGAGGTCTTACAGTCGCTTCGCGTTTCGTCGCGCAATGGACGGTCTTGAATCCGGACGGCACATTCTTCGACGGGGGGCGCGTCGAGGACCCGACTGCGCAAATCTTCAACGGCGGCAAGCACTACTCTTACCCGTCGATCGCGGTGAACATGAACAATGACGTGCTCTTCGGGTTCTCAGAATTCGAGTCTGACGATTATGTTGATGCAGCCTACACCTTCCGACTCGGCTCGGACGCAGCCGGAACGATGCGCGACCCAGTCGTCTTCAAAGAGGGTGAGGATTACTATTCCAAAACGTTTGGAGGTACGAGGAACCGGTGGGGTGATTACAGCCACTCGGTTGTTGACCCGGTGAATGATCGCGACCTTTGGACGATTCAGGAGTATGCGATGTTACGCACCGGTACGACCGGCCAGGGTAGCAACGACTCGCGCTGGGGCACCTGGTGGGCAAAGGTATCCGGTGCTGCTTCACCCGGTGAGCTGATTATCTCGGAGTTCCGTCTATTCGGGCCTAACGGGTCGCCGCTTGCAGAGCCGAATAACGATGAGTTCATTGAAATCTACAACACCGCGAACGCTGCCCACACGGTGACGACTGTGGACGGCTCCGACGGATACTCGGTTGCGGCATCGGACGGTGTTTTGAGGTGTACCATCCCGAACGGGACCGTCATCCCCGCGCGTGGCCACTTTCTGTGCGTGAACTCCTCCGGCTACTCGCTCGCGAACTATGGCGGGACGGGCGCGGCGGCTGGTGATGCCACTTACACGACCAACATTCCTGCAAACGCCGGCATCGCCCTATTCAACACTTCTACGCCGGCCAACTTCACACTCGCCAATCGGCTCGATGCTGTTGGCTCGACCACTGAGGCGAACACACTCTACAAGGAAGGAACTGGTTATCCGGCACTAACGGCCTCCGCGATTGACCACTCGTTGTATCGTGATACGTGCGGTAAGGGTGGATCAATTACGCAAGCCGGTCCTTGCCCCACTGGAGGGTTACCAAAGGACACGAATAGCAATGCCGCGGACTTTGTCTTCGTGGACACGAATGGCACCTCTGCCGGGGCGGGGCAAAGACTGGGAGCGCCAGGGCCGGAGAATCTGTCTTCACCCATTCAGCGCAACTCATTGTTCGCGTCGATAATGCTTGATGCGAGCGCAGGAGCCTCCTCTCCACCAAATCGAGTGAGAGACTTCACCTCCGATCCGGCCAATAATTCAACGTTCGGAACGCTCGAAATACGCCGTCGCTTTACCAACCACACCGGTGGAAACGTGACGCGACTCCGGTTCCGCGTCGTGGACCAGACTACTTTCCCGGCACCTGGGGGATTTGCTGACATGCGCGCTCGCACATCGGGAGCAGTAGTCGTGTCGGGCGTCAATGACACAGCAACCTGCTCGCCGGCGCCAAGCCCATGTACAGTGACGGTGCAGGGGACGACGCTCGAAGAGCCACCGGCGCAGCCGAACGGTGGTGCGTTTAACTCGTCCCTTTCCTCAGGAACGATCACGCTGGGAACCCCGCTCGCACCGGGCGCCAGCATCAACTTACGTTTCCTGCTTGGGCTCCAGCAGACGGGCACCTTCCGCTTCTTTGTTAATATCGAAGCGCTACCTTAGTTATTAACTGAGGGCAATGAAGCAGATGGGAGGGATCCGCAGGATCTCTCCCATTTTTTTTGGATTAGGAAGCATGGGGAGCGCGGGCGGCCAGCCCGCTCTCCGTCGATGCCGCTTAGATTATTCAAAGCAGATTATGGCCAACCTGGCGGGCGACGCCGGGCGCGGTCCCAGGAAGAGCATTATCTAAGCCGGCTGGCTGCGTTTTTGTGACGATGGTTCATAGTGCACGCAGGCGGGTCGCGATTATGATGGTGATCAGACGGGACCCTGGTTGTTCCGTGACCGACAACAATGACGGCGGGTGCTGGACTCAGGTTGGCGAAAAGGCATATGAAGAAACCGTTAGACTTATACAAAAGCTCTTGACGGAGTGATGCACTAAATCGGCAAAAGGGAGTAGTGGCATGAGCGAGAAAATATCGAAAACAGACGACGAATGGCGGAAAGAGCTTTTACCCGAGCAGTATCACGTTTTGCGCGAGGCCGGAACCGAGCGAGCCTTCACAGGTGCTTATTGGGACAACCACGAGAAAGGTGAGTACTACTGCGCTGCGTGCGGTGCCTTGTTGTTTAGTTCAGAAACGAAATTTGATTCCGGGACCGGTTGGCCGAGTTTCTATGCGCCCGCTTATGAGAGGAATGTAGCTGCTGAGACGGATAGAAGTCTCGGGATCGTGCGCACGGAAGTAAAGTGTCATGGTTGCGGTTCGCATCTGGGACATGTGTTTGATGACGGCCCTAAGCCGACGGGACTGCGCTACTGCATGAACTCGGCGGCGTTGAGGTTTGAGCAAGCAAAGTGACTCTGGGCTTATCACCCTTCGTCGTATGTTCTGGTCAAGCTGCTTTCTGAGTAGACCCTTCCCCCACGGCAAATTATCGAACCTCGATTCCGGCTAATGCGCACACGAGTCCTCGCTTTCCTGATCATTGTCATTCTCTGTAGTTCAGTAGCGATAGCTCTATTCCTCTGGGTGCGCAAGTCACGACCGTTGCCAACGCCGCTCGGCTGGCAGGCTCAGGTCACCACACTTGCCGGCGACGGTTCTCCCGGATTTCGCGATAACACTCAAGGAGCACAGGCAGCATTTGCAGATCCGTTCGGCGTCGCAGTAGCCACGGACCGAACGATCTTTGTTTCGGACGCAGGTGACAGCAATCGCATTCGCAGGCTAGCGCCTGATGGCGCGGTGACGACGTTAGCGGGCGGCGCTGAAGGATTTTACGACGGCCCGAGCGCGCACGCTTCTTTTAGTTCGCCCTCGGGAATTGCGCTTGATACGGATGGAAATCTCTTTGTTGCTGATACCGGGAACAACCGCATCCGCCGGATTGCGCCGGACGGATTAGTTTCAACTGTCGCGGGCGACGGAGAACCGGGATATGTCGACGGTCCGGCAGCGCAGGCGCGTTTCGATGCGCCCGTCGGAGTCGCCGTAGATCCGAGGGGCAATCTCTATGTTGCCGACACCTATAACGATCGCATTCGCGTCATTGCGCGGAACGGACAGGTTAGCACCGTCGCGGGTGGCAATGGTCCGGGGTACGTGGACGGCGAGGCGAGTGTCGCTCGCTTTGATACGCCTTGCTCACTCGTCGTCGCCGCTGACGGAACTCTGATAGTTGCCGACACGGGTAATCACCGTTTGCGAAAGATTACTCGTGACGGGCAAGTCTCGACGGTGCCTGTGACGTTTCCGGCGAACGCAAACCCTGGCGATCTCAGAAGGCCGTTGGGACTCGCGCTTACGCACGATGGCTTTCTCTACACCACCGAACCGGATCGAGCTCGCGTGGTTCAGATTGCGCCGGATGGGGCTGCACGCGTTATAGCGGGTGGCGGCGCCGGATATGCTGACGGCGCTGACGCAGGACGTTTTAACCAACCGTCAGGCATCGCACTCGACTCACTCGGCGCTCTATACGTCGCCGACAGCGCCAACTATCTCGTGCGGAAATTGGGCGACCCGAATGTTTCTGTCGGAACATCACTCCGTGGACGCCCCACCCCAGTCACGACGATTACCTTGACGCCGCCGATTCCTCGTCTTACAAATCAAACGCTTGGTGAACCGAGTCTTCTGTGGCCGCTAGACCCGCAAGACCGTCCTCATGAAGTAGTGGCAACGATTGGCGAAGCGCGCGGCAGCTTTGATCCTCTTGAAAGCCGGCATCATCTCCACAGCGGTCTTGATGTCTTCGGCGGCTACGGTGATGTCGTCCGAGCCATCCGATCTGAGAAGGTCACAAGTCCACTCTCAAACTGGGCGTTCGGCGATCTCAATGAAGGAATTCGCGTGGGTATTGTTTCGTACATACATATCCATGTCGGGCGAGATAAGGAGGGAAAAGTTTTCCCAGACTCGCGCTTTGTTCAGGTGCCGGGCGAGGACGGAAAGCCCGCGCGTATTCGTGTGCGACGCGGCACGCGGTTTCGTCCCGGCGATGCAGTCGGTACAGTCAACCGCATGTATCACGTTCACTTGAACGTCGGACCTCCCGGTGCGGAGACCAATCCGCTCACCCTCTCGCCGGTTGGTTTTTCCGACAAGGTCGCTCCGGTGATTGAGAAGGACGGCATTCAACTTTTCGATGAAGGAGGCGCGCGGCTAAGCGAGAAGCAGGAAGGGCGGATTGTCCTGAGCGGGCGAGTGCGGATTGTTGTGGAGGCCTTCGATCGCGCGGACATGAATGCGGATCGTCGTCGTCTCGGTCTGTATCGGCTCGGATATCAGTTGCTCAAGGCTGATGGCTCGCCCGCGCAGGGCTTTGAACAGCAGCGCATCACGATCGAGTTTAATCGGCTGCCGCCGGACAGGGCGGCGACGAAGATCGCTTATGCGAACGAGAGTGGAATCACTGTATATGGAAGCGCGAGGACGAGATTCCTTTATGAGGTGACGAACACGGTGCGCGACGGTAGCGCCTCAGTCGGAACATGGGACACGTCAGAATTGCCGCAGGGAGACTACATCCTGCGAATCATCGCTGCTGACTACTCCGGCAATGAAGCGATCGAAGGAAGAGATCTGTTGATTAGATTGTGACCTTTTGATTTGGATTGTAGAGGCCGGCACGCCGTGGCCGCCCCCGCTTTGCTTCAAGTGCCTTTCAGAGAAATGGCAGGGATTAATGAAAGCAAGGTATAAGGATAAAACTGCGCGGCACTTACAGGCGCAGCCTACTACACGCAAGTGTGACCTTGCCCAGGGCAAAGAGCCTTTTGCGAAACGAGAGGGCGGCCACGGAGGAGGCCGCCCCTACAATCGAACAGCGATGTCTTTGACGTCATGGTGCACGCAAGACACCCAACGGCTTTCGCGACACTGACGGCAGGCTCGCTATCACACCAACCATAACTACGAGTGCCATGGTGCCTGCCACTCCTAACCCAATCACTCCCGGCGTCAGACTCCACGGAATTTCAAACAGGAAACGCGCCAGCGAATAAGAAAGCGCCAGTGCCGCGGCTGACCCAATCAATCCCGCGATCAATCCGAGCAATCCATATTCGGCCATCACTATCGTCAGCACCGTCCGTCTTGTTGCTCCGAGGGTCTTCAAAAGTGCCGCTTCGTACCCCCGTTGCTGCCTGGTCATCGCGATCGAGCCGACAAGAATTAGAGTGCCGCTAAAGAAAACAAAGCCGCCAACAAAGGTCACCGCCAGCGTCACGTTTGCGAGCAAGCGAGTGACGAGCTGGACTATTTCAGCGACATCGATAATCGTCACGTTCGGATACCTCTCCACGACGGATCGCTGCAAGCGCGACCTCGAGACGTCATCAGGTGGACCGTTCAAACCCCCGACGTACATCGTCGGGGCATCCTCCAAAACATTTGGGCGGAACAGAATCAGAAATCCCGTGCGCGACTTGCGCCAGTCCACACTGCGTACACTTGTCACGCGCGCCGTAAGCTTGCGGCCCACAATATCGAGAGTAATGGTGCTACCGACCTCCAGCCCCTGAAGTCCCTTGAGCTCTTCAGCAATGGAGACTTCCGGTTCGCTTGCAGCCGTCGGCTCCCACATCTGGCCGGCGACGATTGTCTCGTTCGACTCCAACGCGGGCCGGTAGGTTACGACATACTCGCGGCCCAGCATTCCTCGTTCACCCCTCAATTGGCCCGCACCCAGATCGATCTCGCGACCATTTATTGCCGTGATGCGAGCGCGGACGGTCGGAATAAGCTCAGGACTTTCGCCGGTAGTCTCTGCGATCAGTTGCTCCACTCCCTCTTTCTGGTCCTTCTGAATATCGATCAAATACATGTCCGGCAGGTCGCCGCGGTTTGCCGGATCCAGCTCGAGCAGCAAGTTTCGTTGGAGCGACTGCACCGCGATTACCATAAAAGCGCCTAGCCCCACGGCCATGATGATTACGCGCGTTTGATTGCCGGGGCGGTGAAGGCTGTTAATGGCGTGCCGAACCGTGAAGGAGTGAACCTGGCGAGTTCGTCTGACGATCCAAATCAATCCCATGGAGGCAAGTTGCAACAGAGCTCCTGTTGCTGCGAGACCAGTCAGAAAGATTACGCCTATCTTTACTGAACCTGCTTGCCAGGAAAAAACAGCCACCAGTCCGGCGATGACTACGAGCGCAGTGGCCCATTTAAATAGGTCGACCCTCCAACTCAGCGGATTGTCCTCATCGCGCAGCAGCATGTTTGGTCTGATGTGTCTGATGCGCAGCAGCGGTAGCGCCGAAAACAGAAACGAGATGAGCAGGCCAAGCAGGAGTCCCTGGATTACGGTTCCCGGTCGCAGCGACTGGCTCATGTTTGCCGGCAAGCTGTCGACAAAGTATTTCCCAACGCCGAGCAGCGCCAGCTTCGCCAGCAGAATGCCGAACATGCTTCCCGCAAGTCCCAACGCGATCACCTGGGCAACATAGACAGTTGTGATTTTCCGGCTGGTGGCGCCCACACACTTCAACACAGCGATCGCTTTTTTCTTCTGTTCAATGAAAACGCGCGTCACGTTGGCAATCCCGATGCCGCCTAATACCAGGATGACCAACCCAACGAGTGACAAGTAGTTTTCGGAACGGGTGTACTGCCGATTGATGTTCTGCTCTGACTCCTTGTAAGTCTGAATGTTGAGCAGACTGTTTTTGAGCGACGCACGCAATTCGCTGACGAGCGCATCAAGCGATCCCTCGTTTGTAGTCAACAGAACTCTGTAGCGCGCTCGGCTGCCAAAGCCGATCAGGCCGGTTTCTGCGATCGCAGATCTAGCGATAAACACTCGTGGTCCCAGACGAAAGCCGGTGCCTCCACCTGGATCGGCTTTGATTACTCCGCGAATCTGAAAAGGCACTTCGCCTATCTTCACTTCCTCACCGACGCGCAGGTCCAATCGCTCCAGCAGGCTTTGGGCGACGATTGCACCGCGGTTTTCCAGCATGCGCGAGTCGAAGCGCCTGCCATCCATGAGGGTGAAATCGCCGTAAAGTGGGAAACCCGATCCCACCGCCTTTAGTTCAATGAGCTGCGCTCCTGCTTTCGCCCCATCATTTGGCCGCGCCATTGTCGGCAGCTCAACCGTATCGGTTCTTCCCGTGACGAGAGGACCTTGTGCGACGCTATCTAACGCTGTGAGACTCGCGTCGTCAGGCGTGCGGGTTGAATCAACCATTACATCAGCGCCCAGCAATAAACGAGCCTGGCTTACCAGCGCCGAGTTTGAGTTCTGAAGAGTTGAGCGCAAGGCGACAATCGAACCCACCCCCACTCCAATGCAGACAAAGAAGAAGAGCAGACGTTTCCAGGAGGACCGAATTTCGCGCAGGGCCATTCGCAGGACGAAGTTCATGACTGAACGACCTCGGCGAGAACTCGGTCCGGAGTCTCAGGCGGATTTTCGCGCATTCGGTCGGCAACCACGCGTCCGTCGCTCAGCGCGATGCTGCGGTCGGCCCGTTCTGCCAGGTTGTGATCGTGAGTGACTAGAATCAAGGTCGCGGATCTTCGTTGATGGATCTCGACCATGAGGTCGAAGATGTGACGGCCGTTATGTGAATCAAGATTTCCGGTGGGCTCGTCTGCCAGCAGAATTGAAGGATTGTTTGCGAAGGCACGAGCGATGGCGACTCGCTGTTGTTCTCCGCCGGAGAGTTGCGAAGGGTAATGCCCGGCACGCGCCGTCAGGTCAACATCCACGAGCAGTTGTCGAGCTCGAGCCGCCGCCCCGGGCACTCCCGCAATCTCCATCGGCACGAGCACGTTCTCAAAGGCCGTCAACGAGGGGATCAGGTGAAAGGACTGGAAAACAAATCCTATTTTTCTGCCTCGCAGGAGCGCCAGCTCATCCTCGTTCATCGCCACAACCGAATCGCCATCAATCCGGATGTCACCCTCAGTCGGCGCGTCGAGCCCGGCCATCAATCCGAGAAGCGTTGACTTGCCACTTCCTGACGGTCCGACGATCGAAATGAACTGGCCGTCCGGGATGGTAAGATTCAGCGAATGCAGAATCGTGAGCGTCTCCGAACCTGAAGGCACCTGCTTGGAAACGTTGAATAACTCAATCATGAAGAGAATCTTTTTCCTTTGCTTGCTGGGATTGCTTTGTGTAGTTGGATGCACAAAACAAAGCGACCCTGCTCCGGAACCGGTTCCTTCAGGAAGAGCTTCGGCCGGAGGGACGCAAGCTACGAAGAGTTTACCCAAGATTGTGGCGTTCGGCGACAGCCTCACCGCCGGGCTTGGGCTTAACGTCAAAGAAACATACCCAGCACTGCTGCAGGATCTACTCAAACGAGATGGTTATGATTACGAAGTCGTGAACGCCGGAGTTTCAGGCGACACGAGCGCCGGGGGAGTTCGTCGCATCGCTTGGGCGCTCGAAGGAGACGTTCGTTTCCTGATTCTTGAGTTAGGCGCAAACGACTTCTTGCGCGGTCAACCCGTTGCGGAAACAAGGAAGAACCTCGACGAGATCATAGATCGCGCGAAGGCCAAAAACGTGACGGTTCTGCTGGCGGGTATGCTGGCGCCTTCGAATGCAGGGCGCGAATACGAAGAACAGATTCGAACCATGTTCGTGGACCTTGCGCGTGAGAAAGATGTGACGTTGATTCCGTTTTTTCTGGAAGGGGTGGCGGGTATCGAGTCTCTGAACCAGCCGGACGGCATCCATCCCAACATCGAAGGAACGAAGCTGGTGGCAGAGACTGTCTATAAGTATCTAAAGCCGATGCTCAACCAGTCGTAATAGTAGTGGTGTCCTTCCCAGGACACCCTATTTTTGTTAGAAGCTGGATTGCCGATGCGAAATGGCGCTCTTACAACGTTACGCGCTAACAGGGGCGGGGGCTGGAGGTGCTCGCTTCGCATACTGGTCCAGCCCGAACCCGAGAAAGATCGTCGCGACTATGAACGCGGCCGAGAAGTAGTATGGCGACGACACTCCGAGCGTATCGAATGACCAGCCAAAAAACAGCGGGGCGATGATGCGAGCCACGCCCCCGTAGGTTTGCTGCATTCCCATGTAAAGCCCGCGCTCTCTCGGCGCTGTCACTCGCGACAATAATGCCGTGACGCAGGGAAACGTAAATGCGGTACCCAGCGGGATCAGCGCCACTGCGAACGCCAGCATCCAAAGATTTCTTGCCAGCGGCATTCCCACCACTCCCGCCGCCAGCAGCACCAGGCCGAGTCGCGAGAGTTTAGCTTCGCGCAGCCAATCGACCATTCGTCCGAGCAGCAGCACACGCGTAAAAACCGAGATCGCGCCGACGTACATGAAAAAATAGCCAATCGTATGTTCGGTAACCTGGAACCGAGCGTTGAGAAACAATGCCAGCACAGAAAAGCTTCCCTGGAAAGCGCCGATCGAAATGGCATAAATCCAGATTAGTCGTGACGAAGGCTCACTGGAATGAGTTACCACCCGCCAGATCGCCTGGCGCGACGTGGGACGCACCTCGCCTTCCTGCACTTCCTCGTTCAAGTCCCGCGATTCGGTCAGGTAACGCGCGGCGAACGCCATGTTCAAAACACACAGTCCTGCCGCCAGAATGCCGGGAGCCGAGTGACCCATTCGCAGAGTTGCCGTGCCCGGCAGCAAGTCGTAATCTCCCAACGTGATTGCGAACGAGCCGAGCACGGGACCAAGTGCCACCCCGAGATTTGTTGTTGCCGATAGCCATCCCAGGGCACGGGCGCGTTCTTCCGGTGCTGTTGAATCAGCGACGTAAGCTTGAATCACGCCGACTGTCCCGCCGCCCGCGCCCTGGACCAGGCGCGAAAAGAAAAGTAGCAGCAGGGAAGTGGCGAAGCCGAAGATCAGATACGCGATTGCTGAAGCGCCCAACGCGATTAGCAGCGTCGGCTTCCGTCCCACTCGATCCGAGAATCGTCCCCACATTGGAGCGCTCAGCAGTTGCGCCACTGTGAAAGAGGCGACGATAAAGCCGATGATAATGCCGACGCCGAAATGCATTCCCAGGAAGTCGATGCCCTCGCCGCCCAGCGACTTCACATAAAACGGCAACAGCGGAATGATCATCAATAGTCCCAGCATGTCGATGAATGCCGTCGCCATCAGGATGAAAAGCTTTGCGGGGATCTTCCGCACCTCTTTCCAAAGGACGTACAGCAGCCCGATAGCGATTGCAACCAGCAACACTCGGACAAAGGGTGATTGGAATGATTGGGAGATGTTCTGCTGGATGATCATCTAAGTTTCTGACGGCAGGTCTTAGGCGCAACATAATACACGAGTGAACCAAGCGAGAGCATTTCGGTTGATCAAGGCGTGCAGAGTTAGGCGGGGACAAGGTCCACCTTCCTGACCTGCAAATTCCCAAGGTGATCAACCCTGCCTAATCACTCGTGACCACCATGCTCCTGGATCAGACGCATTGCCGGTTCGCTGACGAAGATTCTGCTGTGAAAGCGCTTACCCCACGAGAGCGGTGTGACGTCGCGATATTCGTGGATCCGCGAGTCGCCGCGTTCCGGCACATAACCTGGATGCAGTTGTTTGCGCAAAGAGGCGCGCGCGTTTGGATTGGCTCCGTGATCTAATAATAGCCGTGTGAATGGAGCCGACTTGGAATCGTCACCCTGAGGTTCGACTTTCCCTCCACGGTTCATCCAAAAATTTGGCTGGGAAACCACGGTTGCAAACAGCGCTGTATGCCCACCGAAACCATCAGCATCGACCGCCGCCTTTATATCGACATTCATTCCTCGCTCCAGCAGCCAGCGCGCGATCTCAAGCTCGTCATAGTCAACGCACATGTGCAGCAGCGTTGCTCCGGCCAGTGGGGTTCCCTGCGTCGCCAGAACTTCGTCATGACATCCCAACTCAGGCGGATAGATTTCTTCATGAGTGAACTGCCGTTGCAGCAGGGCGAGATCGAGACGGAGATGTTGCTCGAGTAAATCGATGCGACCGCGGTGAAGCGCCATTGTCGGTGTGTCAGGAAGTTTGAGTCCGCACTGGACGTACATCTCGAGAATCTCATGCTTTGCCGAAGACTTGCGACTATCCGATTCAAGCACCACGTCGACGGGCGCGACTCGCTGCCCGCTTTTATCGACGACAGGCGCGCCGAGTTCGAGCATCAGCGCCGTTCCGGAGGAACTAAGCGTGTACGCCGCTCCAACCAGCGCCTCCTTCGTTTGCGCCGGTGAACCTAACATTTGATGAAGCATGCGCGCTGTGCCGATGTTGCTTTGAAGCACTGCTCGATCCAGGGCTGACTCGAGATCAGTTGCGCCGAGCTCAAAAAGCATCTTGATAATCTCGTCTCTTCCGAGGTTAGCCGCATAGCTCAACGGCGGCCCCCAGTTGCATTTCTCCGTACCGCGCGCCATCTCGTGCAACAGGTGCGGGTTCTTGACAACGAGCTGGCGTACGGCTACCAGATCATTTCGCCAGATGGCGTCAATGAGTTTGCACGCATGGACCAGGCGCGGCCAGCTTGATAACTGATAACAGCGCGCGATTGCGAACTGGGCGTCTGCGAGTTTGGCCTGATCTGGTGAAACAGCCTCGGGATGATAAGTGTGAAACTCTTCGACAGCAGCCGGATCGCGGCGCCGAATTGCGCGGAGCAAATCCTTAGCCTGGTGCTTGAGTTGATCGAGGTTGGGACGAACGGGCAGGCGACGTTTTGGCATACGATCCTCCTTTGGTAAGGCCCGCGGTCCGCTTGGCTCGGGCAAAGGAGGTTCGCATCGGAACCTTGAGTTACTCGGATTGATTCAGGTGGACTCGGTCCTGCCCGCGGACGAGGTGGCGGCCTGAACGCCGCGCTGAGCGTAGCTGCAAGCGGAACCAGGGTCAAGAAGCCAGGCGATTTGGCCTTGCCTCAAATGTCTTAGAGTCCCACCTTTCATTCACACCCGGCTTAAAACCCGGTGATCCAAGACCGCAAGTGGCAGCTCCTTCGTAGTCAACCACCTAAGTGTGTTCACAGAAGTTAGTAGCCTCTCGCCGGCTGCGTGCCATTGCTTGCAGCGGACCCTCACTCTATTTTAGTTTCCAGCCATCAAATGGCTTAACCGTGCCGCACGTTGGACCACCATCGCCGCCGGTACCTGGAACGCGAGCAGTTAAAACCTTCGCGGAACCTAACGCCTGCCTGATTAGCTCCGCTGAGATCCCGCTCAAGGGAATCTTCAACCGGCGGCTCCATTGTGTTTCGGTCTGGCCGGCGCAAGTGCCGATGTCGAGATAGACAAAGCGGGCTTGCGGTGGGCCCTGCACAATCGGCCCGAGAAAGTTCGGCGCGCCTTCATCCGCCTTAACTCTAACGGTAAAGTCAAAAAGCAGGTCGCCGCCTTTCGCTCTCTGCTTTTCGATAGTTTCGTAAATGCTGCCGCGACCCTTCTGCACGCCAAAATCGACGCCGGCCGGCGGGCTCTCCAGAATGATTCGCAGCGCTAGCTTACTTTCCATATGCGTTCACCTTCGATTCGAGAAAAACTCAGCACTTTTCGGAAAAGGGGAGGCGGGCTTCAAAACTCCAACTGAAGCGCATCCGAAAAATTACGCAGATTACCGCTCAGATCGGACACTTCATGTGTCAATTCGATCGGACATATCATGTGCTAACGACAAACCCTGGGGCTGGATATTGGAATGAATCCGCTAAAGTGGTATAACCACGACACACAGTCAACGTCTCTCCCCAGCGCGGATCAAATTGCAGCTAACGTCTCTTCAGACGTTACGAACCACTATCTGTTGTTCACGCTCTTCGGGTAAACGTCAGATGTATACCAGGGGTTTCCTACTTCAACAATTAGTTTTTGCCGTTACGCTCCTGGTCTGTGGCGCGCCGCTCGGCGCTGTGCACGCGCAGACAAGCGAAACCACGACGCGTCCACGCGTCGTCACGAATCAGCGACAGGATGTGCCATCCGCTTCTTCCGATTCCGAAGCCACCGAGCTTCGTGCTCACGCCTCCCAGGCAAACACTGAAGCTAAGCGTCTCCACAAGGAAGGCGTTAAGTACGCCCGCGCAGGATTTCTCAAACAAGCCGTCGAACTTTTCGAGCGCGCTGTGGAGTTGAAGCCAGATTACGCCGACGCTCATTACAGTTTGGGCCACGCCTATTTTGATCTGGGCCGAGGTGACGAAGCGATCCAGTCGTTGCAACGCGCCCTGAACCTGAATCCCGGGGATAAAGAAGCGCGCCGTCTGCTCGAGCAGGCCCGACTATTACCACCGACCGACGTCCAACCTGACGAAGCATTCGCAGCAACACCTGAGCCAGAACAACCAACAGGCACCCACGTCGCCATGAAAACATCGACGCTTCCGGCGTCAGCTCCGGCAAAAGAGGTTGCGAACGACATGGGCCTTACCCGGCTATATCGTGTTGGCCCAGGTGACGTGCTCGATCTGCGCATGACCGGCGCCGCGAACCAGTCGACGTTGATTACGATTACCTCTGCGGGTCTGCTGCAACATCCGGATCTAAAAGAGACCATCTCCGTCAGCGGGCTCACCGTTGAGCAGATCTCAACACGGCTCGAAGACACTCTGCGGCGTTCGCCGGCGAACAAAATACAGAGGATGTCGGTGTCGGTTCACGATTACGTTAGTCATACCATCCTGGTTAGCGGCCTCGTCAAGGAGCCCGGCACAAAGATAATCAAGCGAGAAGCCATTCCCCTCTACGTCGTAGTTGCCGATGCTCAACCGCTCGCCGAGGCTGCCAGGGCGTCCGTAGCGCGGCATTCTTCCAACGAACACTTCGTAGTCGCTCTGGCAAATGCCGCAGAGATGAATTTGCTGGTGCGTCCCGGGGATGTGGTTACGCTGCAGGCCAGTCCCGCCTTGTTTTTTTATGTGGCGGGCAAGGTGGAAGCGCCGGGAGAGAAGACCTTCCGGTCCGGATTAACGCTAACGCAGGCAATCATCGCCGCGGGCGGCTTGAGCAAGGGCGCCAAGGAAGCACGAGTCGCGCGCGATGACGGCAAGGGGTTTTTGGTTGTGAATCGCTACAAGGTGAAGGACATCGAGTCCGGAAAGAAGCCGGACCCGCTGCTGCAGGCAGGCGACAGAATCACAATCGTCGATTAAGGAATACGGAGATGTCAGCGCCAGCCCGAATAAAATTCAACACTAACTTTGCGACCGCGGAATTGTGGCGCCTCGCTGAGACTGGCGATGTTCGGCAGCTGGAATATTTGCTGGCCTCCGGGGCCAAGATCAATGCCATCAACGGCGACGGCGTCACCCCTCTTATGCGGGCCGCATATTACGGCCAGGTGGAAATGGTACGCGCGTTAATCGATCATGGCGCGAATCTGAATGCGAGGAGGGCCGACGGTTTAACGCCCTTAATTCTGGCTGCGTTTTTTGGTCATGAGGAAGTTGTCAGGACGTTAGTGGAACGCGGTGCGGACATGACTTCCTGCACGCGATTTGGAACTTCGGCACAGATGTGGGCCACCGCGCGATCGTTTCGTGAAATAGCCGACTACCTCGCGAAAGCGAGCAACGGCGCCGCACGTCACGCTGATGCTCTCGAGTTGGGCCCGAACGATGCCCGTGATGACCTTCCGAACTCACAACTGCTCTCAGTACGAGATCCGATCTCGGCCGATCTAAAGATCGTACCCGCAGCTTCGACCGTTGGGATCGGAGATGAAGCTGTTTCGGATCGTATCCAACAAGCTGTTCTGGTCCACGGCGAACAGGCTGAAGTTGAGAGAGAGGAGAGGATGCTCGACGACGAAGACGAGGAGACGATTGTTGCTCGTCCGGCCCTGCGAACTCTTTCGGACCCGCCCGAGATCTGGAACCTGGTGCAGGAAAACCGCGTCGAGTTCAAGCCGGGTTGGGCCTTTGTCAACCGTATTACTTCAAGCGGAGCGAATCTTACTCTACTCGTCCTGGTGGTGATCCTGGTCTCGGGCCTTGGGACTTTCGGGTTTCTTAAACTTCGCGGAGACTTGAGCCGTGGCGCGAACGCGGAAGTAAAGCAGAGTGCTTCTCAGCCAAATGTGCCTGTGAAAGTCGATCCTGAAGTCAGGCAGACCAATACGGTCAATCAGTCAACAGATTCGCAGCTTATCAAACCTGCCGAGGACGCGATTGATACGAAGCAACTGTCGAATCACGAGACTGAACGAGTGGGTGAGAAAAGTAGTTCAACGAGTTCCCCTCCGACCCAGGTTAAACATGTCGGAAGCAATAATCCGAAAGCCGGGCAACGCCAGCAGCAGAGAGTCGACTCGCGCCCCGCGCGCAAAGAAAGCAGAACCACGACATCAGCCGTCACTGCTCCCAAAAGGCCGACGCCGGACGTAGTAACACCGCCTCGCGTCGCGAGCTCGATAAACATTGCCCCGGTAAGCCAACCCGTCCGTACCCCTCAAAATCCGCCAAAGGCTGCGCCACCCAAAACCACTGCCACGCCGAAACCCAAGGTGATCCAATGGCCTTAGCGTGGTAAATCAAAAGCATCTACGGATTTGCAGTTTACGGAGAACAAAAGAACGGGCGAAGGACACCAGTACGAATGAACGTCGAGCTCTGCAAGCTGATTAACCACGTTCGTGAATCCCAGGGTTCGTAGCAGTATCGGCGTAGTCGCGAGATCAGTTCCTGTCGCTCCACTTAAGCACGTCGTCGATCGACGTAACCGCGATCGGGTGATACAACGGGCGCGCGCGGCGATAAACCAAAAGCGCGCGTTCTTTGCCTTCGGGTGTTTTAGCCAACTCCTCGTAGAGCGGCTTGATGAATTTCCGACGCCCGATGGTGGTAAGAAATTCTTCCAGCCGCGGATATGCTGGCTCATACGCATTTCGGATCGACATCATCAGCCATTGAAAAGCGATCTCGGAGTTGCCGGACTGCGTAAGCCGAAACGCCTGGTCCAGCTCTGCCATCTTTTGGCGCTCGAGCTGCTGCGGTAGTGACCTCAAAAAATGCAGCCACTCCTGAGTAGTCCACTTAGTAACGGGAATCCTCGCCGCCGCAACCTCGCCCTTCAGCCAGCTCTTCGCCTGCCGTTCCACCAAACTAAAAGCTTGTGACTCAGCTTTTGGAGCACTCGGTGGGAGACCGGGTTTGTTTATCCATTCATCGACCGGAACCCGCGCTGCCAGATTGGGATAGCGATCCAGCAGGTTCTTCCTGAGATACTCCAGAAACTGCTCGGTAGTGATGCTTTGGAATGCGAAGTGGTCGAAGTAGCCGCGCAGGAAGCGATCAAACCGCGCTCGTCCGAATGTCGCTTCGAGGTGACGCAAGAAGAGCGCGCCCTTTTCGTACGGAACGCCTGTGAAACCTGCGTCGGGGTCGCGGCCTTTAAGGTCGACATGCAGAATCTCGTCGCGGTCGTCCAGGGTTGCCATCTCTTCTTCCAGTTCTCGGCGAGCCAGGACAGCTTCCATTTGCGCACGCGCTTTTCCGTAAACGGCTTCCTGAATCCGCCCTTCGAGATAGACGGTGAAGCCTTCGTTCAGCCAAAAGTCGCGCCAGGTAGCGTTTGTAACGAGATTACCCGACCAGGAGTGGGCCAGTTCATGCGCGACGAGGGCCACCAGGCTTTTATCGCCGGCGAGAATAGTTGGGGTAGCGAAGGTTAGCCGCGGATTCTCCATACCACCGAAAGGAAAACTCGGTGGCAATATCAGCAGATCATAACGGCCCCACCGATACGGTCCGTACAATTTCTCTGTTGCCCTGACCATCTTTTCCGTATCGCTGAATTCGCTCGCCGCTTTCTCCACCACTGAAGGCTCAGAGTAGACGCCGGTGCGCGGGCCTAGCGCGCGAAAACTCAAGTCGCCCACCGCCAACGCAATCAGATAGGAAGGAATCGGCTGGCGCATCGTGAACTGGTAGTCGCCGTCCCGAGCTGTGTGCGGATCATTCTCGGCGCTCATCACCGCCAGGAGGTTTCGCGGTGTTCTCACCCGCGCGAAGTATGTCACGCGAACCTGTGGCGTATCCTGCAAAGGAATCCAGCTGCGCGCATGGATCGCCTGTGATTGTGTGAAGACAAATGGATCTTTCTTGCCGGCGGTTTGGGAAGGGTCAAGCCATTGCAAGCCGGAAGCGCCCGGGTCAGTTGAATAGTGAATGCGGACGCGAGTGGCTTTTTCAGGCAAGGGAACTGTCAGCGACGCGCCGAGAATTTTGTCGACGGCGCCGACTGTAAAAGTCGCGGGCGCGTAGTTCGTGCCATCCGTCGAAGTTTCAACACGCGTGATAATTAGTGCTCTCGAGTCGAGGATGAGCGGTGCTTGCTTGTTCGCCGACACACGCTCGACAGTCAATACGGCAGTGCCGCGCAAAGTCTTCTGATCAAACAAAACGTCCCAGTCGAGATCGATATGCCGCACGCGCACGTCGCCAGGATTCGCATAGGAATGAAAATCCTCAATCGTTGCCCTTGTCTGGCTTTTTGTTTGCGGCACGGAAAGGGTTAGGAAGAGCGGAAGTAGAAATGCGATTTTGTTCAGCAAAAGAATTGTTTTCACAGCAAATACTTTAGCGAACGAGGAGCGTTGCGTCGAGTCGCGGGAGGTGAAAAGTGAACGATGAGGTAACGTTGAAGCCTTTGGCGAATTCCATCCCAGAGTTGTGCCTGACCAACCCTGGGAAGCCCGGGTCACTTACGCAAGACCCACCTCTAAAGGAATTGCGTCGCTAAGAATCTGCCCGGTCGGTTCTGAGTCGATCAGAAACTATGACATTGTGCGGTCAACGCCACGGAGCAAATCCTCAAAGCGCGGATCGGAACGCAAGCCCTCCAGGCGAGGATCGACGCGCACGAAGGTGAAGCCGACGGCATGCTCGCGTTCAGCCTGCGCTAGCCAGCTGAACGCGTTGTCATAATCTCCCAGCCAGCAATACACAATCGCAATCTCGTAAGGAGAGACCCATTGCTGCGCCCGCCGCTCGAGTACCTCGCGCAAGACGGAATGTGCTTCGTCATTTCTGCCGACAGCCGCGAGCACACTCGCGCGCTTCAGATGCGTCGTCGCAGTGTCGCCGGCAAAAATTCGTTCCTGCTCAAAAGCGGCCAACGCTTCACGATGCATACCTTTCTTCTCATAACACCAACGCAAAACTGTATGAGCTGAGACAGCGCCGGCGTCCAGTTCCATTGCCTTTCGACATTGTGCGATGGCGTCGTCATATCTGCCGGCGAGGAACAACACGTTTGCCACCGCAGTTGCAAGCACCGGCGATTGCGGTGAAATCTCTCTCGCTCGTTCCATCTCGGCGAACGCTTCCTGATGCCGGCCCATTGCGGACAAGCTGAAGGAGTACCAGCGATGAGCGACCTGCGCGCCCGGCCGCAACTGAATAGCAGTGCGCAACTCGCGTTCAGCACTCTCCCAGTCGCGATCGTAATGAAGTCTCACGAAGCCCAGCGAAGCACGCGCCTCGGCGAGTTCCGGATCGGCGTTCACCGCGTCGACTGCGGATTGCCTGGCGAGTTTCCACGCCTCTTCCGGCGGAGGTTCGACATACCAGTTCAAGAGCGAATAACAGTCGGCCAGCTCGGAATGCGCCAACGCGAATTTCGGATCCAGCTCTACCGCGCGTTTCAATCGTTCGATAGCTTGCCACAAACCTTCTGCGGTACGACGTGTCGAGTAATAGCGTCCCGCGGTGTACAACTGTCGCGCTTCTTCGTTTTCACTCTCGAGCGTTTGCGGCGCCGGGCTCACTATGGGTGTAGTGACTGACCCAAGCTCTGCTCCGGTATGCTCCAGTCGCGAACTAGCGCGCGACGGTGGTGTCGCGAGCGAATCCTGGCCCTCAAGCGTCGGGGTTCGCAGAGTGGAATGGGCGCCGTACCGGTGATTTAACTTCCGCAGCAATTCCTTTAACCGCGTCTCACCGTGCAACAGATCCAGTTCCGGGTCGACTGCCATCCAAAGTATCTTGGCGTCTTTCGTTTCAAAGGCTTCTTCCAACAAAACCAACGACTGCTCGACTTGTCCCAATGCGCAAGTAACCAGCGAGAAGTGATAAGGCGACACGTGCCGGCGCGAGGAGATCGCATGCATCTCGCGCAGCACTTCTTCGGCTTCGGCTTTGTTTCCGGCCTGTGCGTGGGCCGTCCCGAGACGGCTTAGCGTATACGAAGCCTTGCCCATCAGATCGACCGATTTTTTCGCTGCCGCGATCGCTTCTTCATGCCGGCCCAGGCGGCTCAACAGAAAACTCGAGCCATGGAGCACCGGCATGTTCTTCGGTTCAACTTTCAATGTTTCTTCTGCCAGCTCCAGTGCTTCTTCAAAACGGCGCGCATGGTAAGAACACCACATGAGGCTAAAACTCGATACGATCGCCAGCGGATCAAGCTCACGCGCAACCTTCGCCTCGTGTACCGCTTCGTTGAAGCGCCCCTCCATGGTCAGTTGAAGTGCATACCAGACACGCGCTACTGCGTAGTTAGGGTTCAATTCGATCGCGGTGAGTAATTCTCTTTCAGCGCCGGCCCAGTTGAAGTCTCTACAAAGCATCGCCTGGCCCAGTGCCGCATGACCTTCCGCCAGCAGGGGCTCGATAGTGATAGCTGTTGACGCGGCTTCAAATGCTGCAGCCGCGCATTCCGCAAACGGCATCACCGTAAAAGAGCCAAGCCAGTTGTGATACGCAGCGACTCCCGCGTAAGCGACGGCGTAGTTCGGATCGAGAGCAATTGCCTGGTTGTAGCAGACAATCGCACGCGCTAATCCGTCTTCCGTAAAAGTGTTCCAGTAGTAACGGCCGCGGAGGTAAGCCTCGTGGGCCTGGGGATTATTTGTCCCTCGCTTGGCCAATCTGAGTCGTTCTTCACCCGTCAGGTGTGGAATGATCGCTTCGGCCACGCTCGCCGAGATCGTGTCTTCCAAACTCAACACATCAGTAAACTCCTCATCAAACTGTCCCGCCCAGATCGATGTGCCCTCGCGGACGTTGAGTAACTGAATGGTGATGCGGATCCGCTCGCCTGCTCGGCGCACACGTCCGTCGAGCACGAATGCGACTCCCAGATCACGACCAGCCATGAGGGGATCGGATTCGGCGCCATAACGCAGGACGCTGCTGGTCGGCCGCACGGCAAAACGTCGAATGGCGCTGAGCCTGGTGATCAAAGCGTCTGCTAAACCGGTCCCCAGATAGTCGGGCCCGGATTCAGAACTCGGGTTCGCGTCGAGGAACTTTAGCGGCAATACGGCGAGCGAGTTCTCCGTCATTGGCTCAGATCTCGCAGCCGGCAAGTGTGTCTCGGGCGAGTCTGGCCAGATCGAGATTAACTGGCCTTTTAGATAACGCGCGATATCGTCGCGTAACTGTTCCGCTGTTTGATAACGCCACTCCGGTTTCTTGCGCAGCGCCCTCATCACGATGCTGTCGAGATCGCCGGTGAGATCGCGGCGCAGGGATTCAAGTGAGGCGCTTCGCGTCACGTAAACCTGCTCGAGCGGACTGGTATCTTCACCGGTATAAAACTTCGGCAAGAGGTCGTCGGGACGAGTGATGATAAAGCTGGGCGGTGCGGGTTCTTCTTCGCAGATCACGCGCGCGATCTCGTAAGGAGCGCGATTGCGCAAGCGATAGGGCCGATGCCCGGTCAGCAATTCGTAGAGCAGGACACCAAGCGAATAAACGTCAGTGGTCGGTGAGGTCATGCCGCCCTGCACCTGTTCGGGAGACGCGTATTCGGGCGTCATCAATCGCATCGCGGTCGCGGTCGGATCGTGGGTGATGTCGCCCACCAATCCGGGATCCAGCAACTTGGCAATGCCGAAATCCAGCAGTTTGGGCACGCCGTCGAGGGTAACCAACACATTGGATGGCTTAATGTCTCGGTGAACGACCTGCTTTTGATGCGCGTAATGCAGCGCGTCACAAATAGCGAGGAATAGTTTGAGTCGTTCCTTGATGGTCAGATTGTTGGCATCGCTGTAGCGGTAGAGCGGCTGGCCCTCGATATACTCCATGACGAAGTAAGGCAAGCCGTCTTCTGTCGTACCGCCGTCCAGGAGTTGCGCGATGTGTGGATGATCCAGGGCCGCGAGAATCTGTCGTTCCTTGCGAAAGCGCCGCAGGACAAAGTCTGTGTCCATACCGCGCTTTACCAGTTTGATGGCTGCGCGTTTGGTGAACTCGTTATCTGCGCGCGCTGCTTCGTAGACGGTGCCCATGCCGCCACGACCGATCTCGCGTTCAATCCGATACGCGCCGAGGCGGCGGCCGATCATCGGATCAACGTCTTCGTCGAAATCGGTAGCGGCTCGCGTGAAATCTGATCGTTCGACCGCAGGTTCTTCGAACAAGCTGGCAGCACTGTCGTGTTGGGTTAGGAGATTTTCGACATCGCGTTTGAGCGACACGTCGCTGGCGCAGGCTTCTGACACGAACCGACCACGCTCTTCCGGAGCGCGATCGAGAGCCGCCTGGAAAATCTCCGCGACTTGTTGCGAGCGTTCGGGGGTCATTAGTAAGAAGTAACCTAGAATGCATTTAGTCTCAAGCTGAAGGTTGTGCAGGGTTGCTCGCCCCGCCTCAGTAGTCACAACAACCGCCAGTTTTGGCTTTTCACACTTCAAACGCTTTCCACTTAGGAGATTTTCGATGTTCGCTTCCAAGGCCCACCGTCGGAATGTTTTTTTCTTGAGTCTGGCCCTCACCTCGTGCCTTGCGATTTTGTCGGCGGCAGGGATTTTTATTAGCACCTCCGCGGCAAGTGTTGACTCGAACACGACTGCCGCGCCCAATCACACGACGACGCCTAAAGTGGACGAAGTAACTACCCTGGAACGCTACGGCAAATTGCCGCTGAGTTTTGAAGTCAACGCAGGCCAAACGGATTCGAGCGTGAAGTTTCTGGCCCGAGGAATTGGATATGGCATCTTCCTCACGAAGACAGGTGCTGTGATTTCTCTTCCAGCGAAGGCAAAGAAGGGTGCACATGCGAGCGCTGCCTCGCAAGGCATCGAACTTGCTTGGGTTGGCGCATCAAACGACGCAACGGTTGAGGGCGTGCAAACGCTCCCGGGCAAGGTCAATTATTTTCTCGGCAGTGATGCGCGTGACTGGCGTTCCGGAATTGCCACGTTTGCGCGGGTCAAGTACGAAGGTCTTTATCCCGGCATCGATCTGGTTTACTACGGCAACCAGGGCCAACTTGAATACGATCTGATAATTCAACCGAAAACTGATCCGAGGCAAATTCGCTTCGCCGTAAGTGCTGCGGAAAAACTCAGAATTAATCGACAGGGTCAGCTTGTTATTGGCACGCCTGCTGGATCGATCAAGCTGCTGAAGCCGGTCGCTTACCAGTTGGTCGATGGCAAGCGAAAGGGTGTCGCGAGCCGCTACCGACTCCATGTAAACGGCGAAGTTTCCTTTCTCCTCGGTCGTTATGATCGGCAATTGCCATTGACTATCGATCCGGTACTGACTTAGTCGACTTATCTGAGCGGATCGCAGAGCGATCAGGGATTGGCCATCGCTGTTGATAGCGCCGGCAGTGCGTACATCACCCGAATAATAGTTCGATTCAATCGGGACTCCTCGGCGCCACTGACGCGTACGTAACAAAGCTGAACCCGAGCGGCTCGCAAATTGTTTATTCCACTTTCCTTGGCGGCATTGGCCTCGATATTGGTAAGGGAATTGCGGTCGATTCAGCTGGGAATGCTTACGTGACAGGCGAGACGAGTGGTCCATTTCCATTAGTTAACCCATTGCAATCAACCTTTGGCGGATTCGATGCGTTCGTGGCGAAACTTAACAGTAGCGGTTCAGCATTGCTCTACTCGACCTACCTGGGAGGCACCAGCTTCGAAACCGCGAATGCGATCACTGTTGCCGCCAACGGCGAAGCTTACGTAACCGGTCAGACAAACTCGCGAGACTTTCCAACTACGGTCCCGTTGCAAGCGGCAAAATCAGGAACCGCAATTTTCAGAACGGTCGATTCGGGAGCCAATTGGACTCCCAGCGATTCTGGTCTAGTCGCAGGTTCTGTAAACGGATTCGCGTTTGCGCCGGGAGCTCCTTCCACTGTGCTTGCGGCATGCGACAGCGGAATTTTCAAGAGCACGAACGGCGGAGCCAACTGGATGAGAATCGGTGACACGTCTGTCCCAGTGAACCGAGTGGTTTTTGATCCCGTCAATCCCTCTATCGTCTATGCCGCAACCGGCGGCGGTGCTTTTCGCAGTACCAATGGGGGAGACACCTTTACCGCAATCAACAACGGTCTGAACCCGACTTTTGTTCGGACGATCACGGTCGATCCAATAACGCCGACCAACCTTTATGCGACGTCCATCAGCAGCTTTGTCTACCGTTCGGTGGACAGTGGGGCCAACTGGAGTTTAAGTAACATCAGTAACGTGAACGCAGTGAATGTTGTGGTCGTCGATCCCAGCACGCCTACCACCGTTTATGCTGGCACCAATAGGGGAGTATTCAAGAGTACGAACGCGGGGGCAACCTTTGTTGCCGCCAACGCGGGTATCACCTTTGAGGCCATAAAGGCTCTAGTGCTCGAGCCGGGAAATCCCTCGACTATTTATGCGGTGGCAGTTCTACTGTCTGGAAAAGTGTGAACGGGGGCGCCACCTGGACCAGCATCAACGGCAATCTGGCGAACCCCAATATCAGTCATCTTTTCGTGAACCCTTCAAACGTTGCAACCATCCATATTGCCACGCTTGGAAATCTCTATAAGACAGTTGACGGAGGCCTTAGTTGGATCCCCGCAACATTTCCGCCGATAGGCGCATTTCTTACGCTTCAAGTGGATCCGTCAAACCCGGATACTTTCTTATTGGGAGGTTTTAGCGGGGCGGAGGCATTCTTGACTAAAATATCCGCCAGCGGTAATTCCCAGATCTATTCTACTTATCTGGGTGGACAAGGAGCCGACGTCGGAAATGCCGTCGCCGTCGATGGCGATGGGAACGTCTATCTCGCGGGTTCTACCACCTCGATCGATTTCCCCGTATTCCAAGCCATTCAACCCGTAATCGCTCCCTCTACGGAACCGTTTGTTTCTCCGGATGCCTTTGTGACTAAGGTGAATTCAACGGGAACGTCCTTAATTTTTTCGACCTACCTGGGAGGTGATTCGAGTGATGTCGCACGCGGTATCGCTCTTGATGCCAGCCGCAATGTCTATGTTGCCGGCCACACTAACTCCGCGAATTTTCCTGTTGCCAATGCTTTGCAACCTGGGCCTGGGGATCAGTTCTTCAATGAGGACGCGTTCGTAACTAAGCTCAATGCTGCAGGTTCTAGCTACATGTACTCTACCTATCTCGGAGGAGCTGGCGACGATGAAGCGTATGCGATTGCGGTTAATGGCGCGGGTGAAGCTGTAGTAACCGGGCGAACTCAGTCGGCCACATTTCCGCTCGTCTCACCGATTCAGTCTAACCTTGGTGGTTTGGCGGATGCGTTTGTCACGAGATTCAATGCAGCGGGAAATGCGCTGACATTTTCTACACTTCTCGGAGGAAATGAGGGCGAAGTTGCATTTGGGATTGGTTTGGATGCAGGGGGGAATTCTTATGTCGTTGGCACTACTTCCTCCGCGGATTTTCCCACGTTGAATCCCGTACATGGATTCGCAGCCGATACGGAGGTTTTTGTTTCCCGGATTTCGGCGACTGTGGCTATTAGTGGTCGAGTTACTCAAGCGGGAAATCCGAATACCGGAGTGAGTGGTGTAACTGTTCAACTAAACGCGGCCACTACCACCACCGATGCGAATGGTAATTATAGCTTCATGGATTTGGACGCTGGCGCAGACTATGTCGTTGCAGTTATCTCCCCGGGACATTCCTATGTGCCGGCTCGTGTAGTTTTGAATGATGTGCTAACTAACCAGACCGCCCACTTCGTTCAGTATCCGCAAGCAGCTGCACGGTCCATCAGCGGACTAGTTACGGATGCGCAAGGAAGTCCCGTCCCCAATGTTCTGATCAAGCTCCACGGCGGAACGGACGCTGCGGTCAATACGGGCCAGGACGGCAGGTATACCTTCAACGACGTCCCGGCGGGTTTTAACTATGTCGTCACTCCGGTGAAGGTTGGCACCGTCTTTAATCCGTCGCACATAAACCTCGAGTTTTTCAGGTTCGACTCGAACAACAATAACTTCGTGGCTGGCAGTGCCACGACCAACACGGCATTTCGGTTTGACGCCTCAAACATTGTCGCTTCAGAAGCTGCAGGTACCGTCACTGTCACCGTTATTCGGTCAGGCTCCACTGCGGCCGCATCCGTGAGTTATCAAAGCAGTCATGGGACGGCGCACACGGCGGACTACAACGCAGTCTCCGGTACGCTTCAGTTTGCTAGTGGCGAGACGTCGAAGACCTTCTCGATCACTTTGAACGACGATTCGTTTCGCGAGAACCCAGAGACGGTTTATCTCACACTGAGCAATCCGCAGAACGGTTTCCTCGACGAGCAAAGCCTGAGCGTTCTCACAATCACTGACGACGATCCAACTTCGTCAATCATTAATCCGCTCGACGAGGCGCGGTTCTTCGCCCGCCAACACTACCTGGATTTTCTGAATCGCGAGCCCGACCAGGGCGGTTGGGATTACTGGACTGCTCAGATTACCGATTGCGGCAACGATGCACTTTGCATCCATCAACGTCGTATTGGCGTGAGCGGCGCCTTCTTTGTCGAGTTGGAGTTCCAGCGCACAGGTTATGTGGTGTATCGCATGCATCGCGCCGCTTTCGGGAATGAGGCAAATGCGCCCACGCTGGCTAAACTTACTTTTGAACAGTTCATGGCTGACCGGCCGTTGATCGTCGACGGTCCCGGCTTGCCGCAAAGCACCATCGACTTTGCGAACGCGTTTGTGCAGCGGCAGAGCTTCCTGACTGAGTATCCGTTGAGTCAAACCAACGCTCAGTTTGTAAATAAGGTTTTCGATACCGCAGGGCTCACGCCTTACGCGACCGAGCGCCAGCAACAGATCGACGCGATGACCAACAACGGCAAGACGCGAGCACAAGTGCTGCTCGACGTGATCGAGATCGTGGAGTTCAAGGACCGCGAATACAACCGCTCGTTCGTGTTGATGGAGTACTTTGGTTATCTGCGCCGCGGCGTCGATCTCGGCGGTTACAACTTCTGGCTGAACGTGCTCAACAATCAGGAGCCGAACAACTACCGCGGGATGATCTGTTCGTTCATAACCTCGGAGGAGTATCAGCAACGGTTCGGTACCCTCGTAACGCGCACCAACGCCGATTGCGCACAGTGATAGATGGTCACTACCCGCAAAAAAGAAAAAGCCCGTGCAGACGGGCTTTTTCGTTGTTCAGTAATAATATCGTTAGAGGGTGTCAGTGGCTTTGCGACAGCTTGCCAATCAGAGTGAAGAGCGGCAGGTACATGGCAATCACAATTGAGCCGATCGTTACACCGAGAAAACCGATCAGGAGCGGTTCAATCATCGTCAGCAGGTTAGCAATCGCCGCATCCACTTCCTGCTCATAAAAGTCGGCGATCTTGCCGAGCATCGCGTCGAGCGCGCCGGTCTGTTCACCGATGCCAATCATCTGCGCCACCATGTGTGGAAAGACTTCGGTGGCTCTTAAGGGTTCGACAAAGCTTTCGCCGCGTTCCACTCCTGCTCGGACCTTTAAAATTGCTTCTTCGATAATCAGGTTTCCTGAGGTGCGGGCCGTGATGTCCAGCGATTGCAGAATCGGTACACCAGACGAAAGCAACGTGGACAGCGTTCGCGAGAATCTCGCGACGGCAATCTTGCGAAAGATGCTGCCAAGAATGGGCAGCTTGAGGAGAAGGCGGTCAATGTTTCGATGACCTGACGGTGTCTTGTAATAGAAACGGACCGCTATCACGGTGCCGATGACGGCAGCCAAAATAACCAGCCCGCCCCATCCGGCAAGGAAGTTACTGAAGCCAACTACGATTCGCGTTGGCAAGGGAAGCTGTTCTCCCGGTCCCAACAAGCCGAGGAAGATATTCTGGAACTGCGGAATGACCACGATCATGATCACTGCGACGGCGCAGATTGCCAGGAGCACTACTGCTGCCGGGTAGATCATGGCCGAGACAACATCGCGTTTCAGTTTGACGATCTTTTCGATAAAGGTCGAAAGGCGCTGCAAAATCAGGTCGAGAATACCGCCCGTCTCTCCGGCGTCCACCATGTTCGTGTAAAGTTGATCGAATACCTTCGGATGCCTGGCCATCGCGCCTGACAGAGTCGATCCCTCTTCCACATCCTGTCGCACTTGCAAAAGGATCTGTTGGAAGTATTTGTTGTCCTGTTGCTGGGCAAGGATTTCCAGGCACTGGACCAATGGCAGACCAGCGTCAATCATCACAGAGAACTGGCGTGTGAATATCGAGAGGTCTTTCGATTTAACTTTCTTCCGGCCCCCACCGATCTTGGGGATGCCGATCTCGCGACCCTTCTCCTTCACGGACGTGAGAGTTACCTGCTCACGCCGCAATATCTGGCGAAGAGCTTCACGATTATCGGCAACTCTTTCGCCGACAACCGTCTCATTCATTCTGTTGCGGCCTTTAAATACGTAGGTAGGCATGGTCTAAAACTCCAAAGGTGTAGTTTGCCGGTTAGACTGAGGGGCGAGTTCCAACGGGCCGCGCCTGAGCGTAGGGACTCGGATGCTTGGCGGCGTTTCCGGTATTCAATCCGGATCCGCGTTCGATTAGTTCTTTTAGTTCATCCACGTTCGAAGAGCGCTGAATAGCAGTCTCCTGGGTGATCAGTCGCTTGTGATAAAGCGTTGCCAGTGCCTGATTGAAGGTTTGCATGCCGTATTTGTCCTGGCCCGTCTGCATCATCGAGTAGATCTGGTGGACCTTGTCCTCGCGAATAAGGTTTCGGATAGCAGCGTTCGGTACGAGGATCTCGAGGGCCATCGCACGTCCTCCACCTTCGGCTTTGGGCAGCAGCGCCTGACACATGATCCCCTCCAGGACCATTGAAAGTTGTGCGCGAATCTGTGCCTGCTGATCGGAAGGGAACACGTCAATGATACGGTTGATAGTTGAGGCGGCGGAGTTAGTGTGCAGCGTTGCCAGGGTAAGGTGGCCCGTTTCCGCGATACGCAAGGCTGACTCGATGGTTTCCAGGTCGCGCATTTCACCGACGAGCACAATGTCCGGATCCTGGCGCAACGCGGTGCGCAGAGCTTCCGCGAATCCATGAGTGTCGGCGTTGACTTCGCGTTGATTGACCAGGCAACTCTTATGATTGTGCAAGAACTCGATCGGGTCTTCGATCGTGAGAATGTGTTCATGTCGATCGCGATTTATTTTGTCGATCATCGCGGCGAGCGTGGTGGACTTACCTGAACCAGTAGGCCCGGTAACGAGGATCAGCCCGCGTGGCTTCTCGCACATCTTCTGCACGACGGAAGGCAAGCCCAGTTGCTCGAACGCTTTAATCTCGTAGGGAATCGCGCGAAACACACAACCCACCGCGCCGCGTTGGTTGAACAAGTTGGCGCGAAAACGTGAAAGGCCCTTCACGCCAAAAGAGAAGTCCAGTTCGAGGTTTTCTTCGAAGCGGTGCTTTTGCGCATCAGTCAAAACAGAGTAGGCCAACTGCTTGGTGTCGGCCGACGTCAGTTGGCGATAGCCTTCCAACGGTCGTAAATGACCATCAACCCTGACCTGCGGCGCGGTGCCGGTGGTGATGTGAAGGTCAGAACCGCCCAGCTCGGATAACTTGCGCAGCAACTCAGAAAGCGAGATTTGCGGGACGCTCTCGTTTAATGCCATTTTAGGGGGCTCCTCAAGGAATTGATCTCGAACATTTGGAATCACCACCTGTGTGGCGAAAGGCTTACCGGTTTGCTTGCTGGCTGTTACCGGCGGGATAGAGTGAAGCAATGAAGCGTTCCGCCTCGATGGCCATGCGATCGGCATACTGCGGCGGCGTGTTGGTCGTCAGGCTGTAAATCTTTCCGTTGACCTCAGTGAAATAGAAGTTCCAGGATTTTTCCGGCGAACGCCCATCGCTGGGGGTTTGTGCGTTGACGACGAACACTCGCCGCCCTGCGACGTCGCGCTCGTAGTCGTTCGTTACCCAGCCTCCATTCGCAACCATCTTGTCGATTACGATTCGTCTCAGTTCAGTGTGAGAGACACCGGAAAGGATTCGTTTTTGTTCACGCGCAGTTAGATAAGCGGGAGCGGGCCGGCTCATTGCCACTACCGACAACGCGGCCTGACCGGGAACGGCGGCGACGCCGTTATCGGTCTTGAATTTCATCTCGGCTGAGTTTCCCGTCTGAGCGTTCCAGCCGGCAGGAAGTTTTGATAAATGCGCATTCGCATCAATACCCGGTGCGCTGGGGGTCAGTTGCGAGAGCGGCCGGTTGCGATGAGCTGCCAATGCAGCCGCACGACCGGCACGCACGCGCGCGCGATATCGTCGCCACCACGCGCGGGAGTGGCGCTTGAACTTGCGGTTCGATTTGGCTTCCACGCTCTGGCGAATACCGTGAGCCGTGGAACTGGCAATCGGTAGCATTACTCCGATTGAAACCAGCATCAGCAACGATAAAGTTAGTGAACGCAACATGAAGTTATCTTCCTTCCTTACGCGACGGTCTCGCGAACCACCTCTTCCAAAGTTGTTATGCCGGCGCGAATCTTGTGCAGACCTGACTCGCGCAACGTGATCATTCCGTCTTCGATGGCTTTCTTACGCAATTCGAGAGCAGACGCGCCAATTAGAATGAGCTCGCGAATTTCGTCGTTGATCTCCATGACTTCATAAAGGCCAACGCGTCCCTTGTAGCCGGTGTTATTACAGGTCGTGCATCCCTTACCCTTGAAGGTCTTGAGCGATTGCGATTCCTCAGCCGTGAAACCAACTTCGATCAGGGCCTCGGGCGGAGTGGGATGTTCTTTCTTACAGTCTTTGCACACGCGACGAATCAGTCGCTGAGCCTGGATGAGGTTCACGCTGGTGGCGACCAGAAAAGGCTCGATACCCATATTCATGAGACGAGAGATCGTAGAGGGAGCGTCGTTGGTGTGGAGGGTTGAGAGTACGAGGTGGCCGGTTAATGCAGCTTTGATCGCGATTTCCGCAGTTTCAAAGTCACGGATTTCACCAACCAGAATGATGTTCGGATCCTGGCGGAGAAAAGCTCTGAGTGCTGCTGCGAAGTTCAGACCAATCTGTTCTTTCATCTGCACCTGGTTAATTCCCATGAGATTGAACTCAACCGGGTCTTCGGCAGTCATGATGTTGGTCTGGACAGTATTCAGAGATTGCAGCGCGGAATAGAGGGTGTTGGTCTTACCGCTACCGGTTGGTCCCGTCACCAGCACCATGCCGTAAGGCTTAAAGATGTTGCGTTGAAACTTGACGAGCGATTCCGGCTCGAAGCCCAGCTTCGTCATATCGAGCATGAGGTTTTCTTTGTCGAGGAGACGAAGTACGACCTTTTCGCCAAAGAGCGTAGGAAGGGTGGAAACACGAAAATCCAGTTCGCGAGAACGAGCATCGACCTTAACCTTGATCTTGATACGGCCGTCCTGCGGCAGACGTTTTTCCGAGATGTCCAGCTTTGACATGATCTTGACGCGCGAAATAAGCGCGTCTCTCAGCTTCAAGGGTGGACGCATGACGTCATAAAGCACGCCGTCAATACGGAAACGAATGCGGAGTTCCTTCTCGTAGGGTTCCACATGGATATCAGATGCGCCGCGCCTGAGGGCGTCGACCAGCAGCACGTTCACGAGTCGAACGACCGGCGCGTCTTCGCTCATTCTCGAGAGCGTTGACAAGTCGATCTCTTCATTGTCTTCGACTACTTCAACGTCCTCGGAGCGATCGCCCGTGAAGTCGATACTGTCGAGCGACACCAAATCGGCGTGAGTGATGCCGGTGTTTTGCGGAGTCAGAGAGCTTTCGTAAACGATTTCGTCAGCTATCGCTGGAGCCAGTTCAATCTCTCGGGTGGAACTGTAATATTTTGCAATTGCGTGTTGGATACTTGCTTCGGCGACGACGACAGGTTCGACATTGAGACCTGTCATGAACTTGATGTCGTCCATGGCGAAGACATTGGTGGGGTCAACCATCGCCAGCGTGAGAGTGGCGCCTACTCGGGAAAGGGGGAGAACCGAGTACTTCTGTGAGACTTCCTGAGGGATAAGGCGGAGAACGTTTTCATCAATCTGAAAGAGGTCGAGGTTAACTGATGGAATGCCATATTGCCGCGAGAGCACGGCAATGATCATATCGTCCGTTACCAGGCCGAGCTTTACGAGGTTGTAGCCCAACCGTCCACCGTGTTCGCGCTGATAATCGAGCGCTTCACGCAGGTGTTGTGGGCTAATGAGGTTTTCGCGGACGAGAATTTCGCCTAGTTTGGCTGACATTTGCTCCCGAATCGGATGTTTGAAGAGTCCCCAAGTGGGGAAGAGACGGTGGAGATCTTGCAGGGCCTTGGAACAATACGCCGAAGTGATAAACACTGTTGGCAAATGGATACTACAAGTTGAACCTCAAAAGTGTCAAGTCCAATGTTTTAGGGGGTTTGGATCGATGAAATTGCCTGATGCAGCCAGTTCGCGTATTTGCGCGTGGTTCACGTCGTAACAAAACAAAGGCCGTAGCGGAGGAGGGCTCCGGTACGGCCACCTATCCGAGTAATCTACCCTTTGCCTACGGCCGGCGACGTCGAGCGGGTGCTGGAGTTTTCTCCGGTTTGACGTTCTCCTGCTGCTGCATGGCTTCGAGGATCTGTTTGGCGTCTTCCTTCATAACGGATTCGCTATCCGGGGCCTTCTCAATATACCTGGCGAGGTAATTCGCAGCCTCTTGATATTTGGCTTTGGAAGAACCATCGCTGCTGCTTGCGCCAATGTTAAAGAGGGCCTGTCCCGAACGCAACAGTGCTGCGAGATCATCCGGGTTGCTTTCGAGAATCTTCTGATATTGCACCAGCGCCTTATCAAAGGCATTCGCATCGAATAGCATCTGAGCGAGGTCGTGCTCGCCTTTTGCTTTTCGCACCGGATCCGTTTCCACTGCCAGGTATTCCTGATAGGCAGTTAGACCCTCCTCGGTCTTCGTTTGATCGGCTTTCGTTACGAACAGCCGCATAACCTCAGCGCGTGCTGCGTAAGTAGCGAGCCTATTCGAGGCTTGTCTTTGCTGCTCAGCCGGGTCAGTCGTTGCGCCTGCTGAGGGTTGCGACTTTTTCAATAAATCGGCTGCTTTATTGACAGCTTCCGCGGCCGCCTTGAAGTCGCTTTGAGCTGCGGCAAGCCCGGTAGCCCTCGAAGCATCGTCCTTGGAAGTGATGGCCGCGTTATAGCGGTCAACACCACGAGACTTCAGCGCCAACGCTTTGTTGGTCATCAGCGCCGACTGTTCCGGATCAGCAACGAGCCCTTCATCGTACTGCCGAATGGCTTCGTCCCAATTCTTCGCGGCCCGAGCGTCATTACCTGCTTTGAACGTGCGATTAATGATTGCATTCGTGGCTTCGGCCTTCTTGTTGCTCTCTTCGATCTCTTTGTTCTTGGCCAGCATCTCTTCGCGTTTTGCTTTGTCCGCAGCGCTCTCTCGACCTGCGTCGGCGGGCGCCGCGTCGCCGGTTCGTGCCGCTACCGCTTTGATATCTTCAAATGTCGGTCGCTGGCCGTCGCCAGGGGTGACCTCGAAAGCGTAATCGATGTTGCGTCCGACCTTAATATTCGCCTGCCACGTGGGTCGCGCCGTCGGGTGGCTTACCACCACCGTGTAGGTGCCAATGTAAGGCAGACCCGCAAACACAAATTCACCCTTCTTGTTGGTCTTGGTGTTGTATTTGCCCGGCAAATCAGTGCGGTAAACATCGATGAAAGCTTCCGCTACCGGCACCTTCTGCCCGTCAGCCTGCGTTAGGGTTACGTGGCCGCGCAACTCACCACTCTGCGCTAGTGCGGCCACTGCAGTCATAACAACGAGAGTGATACTGCCGATAATCAAAAACAGGTATCTCGGAAACATCTAATCTTCCTCCAAGCAATGTCGACTGGATCGGTTCGCGAGAGAGACTCCTTGGATGCGCTCATCCCGCAGTAAAGTTGTAATTTGAACGCTGAGTAGGCCTTAAAGTTAATAAGCAGAACGCCCTCTGTCAAGCTGCGTATGGAATGGGATCATGGAAACCTGCCTCGCGGAAAGCCCGAAGGCGTAGTGCGCATGAATCGCATATGCCGCACGCCCGTTCGGCTTCTTGATAGCATGACCAGGTAAGTTTAAGGGGCGCGCCGAGTTGTTCGCCGAGTTTTATGATCTCGGACTTTTTCAAGGTGATGACCGGCGTGCGAATTGCCACTTCGGTTTCAGGTCGCGTGCCGACGTTTATTACCTTCTGAAACGCTTCATAAAACTCCGGCCGGCAATCCGGATAGCCCGAAGAGTCTTCGGCCACTGCTCCAATATATATACTTGAAGCCTCGATCACCTCCGCCCAGCTCGTTGCAATTGAAAGTAGATGAGCATTTCGAAAGGGAACGTAACTGGAAGGGATCCGTGGCGCTGAAAGATCTGCTTTTGAGACAGGAATGTCCGGGTCTGTTAATGACGAGCCGCCGATCATTGACAGATGTTCTATCGAGACCGCCAGTCGATGATGGACTCGATAGTGATTCGCAATCTCTTCGAAGGCAAGCAGTTCGCGCTGTTCAGTTCGTTGACCATAGGAAACATGCAGGAAAGCCAACTCTTCATTATCTTTGTTGGCGATGGCAGCAGTAACGCATGAATCCAAGCCGCCGGACACCAGGCATACGGCTAACTCTCTGCTTTGGCTCAGGCCTTCGCTGACAGGCTCGTGAGCACTTTCATCAAACCCCCCCATCAGACTCCTCGCGCCTCCGCTCCCCAGATGTATTTATGCAATTGGAGCTGCAGTCGAATGTTCAAACCGCTCGCGGAAATCCACCCTGCGATTTCTTGAAGGTCCATGTAATTCCAGACTGGCGAAATAAGGACGGCCTTCGCACGCTGCTCGAGCCCGTGCTTCCGAATAACCTCCTTCGCGAATTCCCAGTCGGAACGATCGGCAATCACAAATTTCACTTCGTCCTTTCCGGGGCGTAATCGGTCGAGGTTGGCCCAGTGGTTCCGTTCGGCTTCGCCTGACGCAGGGCATTTCACATCCAAAATTATCGCGGCGCGGGAATCAACTCCTTCGAGTGAAACGTAACCCCCGGTCTCGATCAATACTTCGTAATCGTCGTCACAAAGCTGTTGAATCAGGTTCAGGGCTTCCTTTTGCGCAAGCGGTTCGCCGCCGGTAACCTCGACTAACTTGCAGCCAAAATCGCGAACTCGCTGAAGGACGTCCGCGATTGCCAGGTGTTCCCCGCCAGTGAAGGTGTATTCGCTGTCGCACCAGACGCAACGCATCGGACAACCCGTGAGCCGGACAAACGTACAGGGGCGACCGGCGTGTGTTGATTCGCCCTGGATGGAACGGAAGATCTCGGTGACGCGCAGCATTTCTTCAGACTCAATACGTGGGACGGAATCTAGCGTAGCGACAAACGGACTGTCAAAGATGACACTTCGTGATTAGAGGATCTACGCCGAAATTAGCGGATCAACGCCTTCGGCGGAGTGTCCTTCTCCCCGCTCGTGCAATCGTCCTGTGCGAAAGCGGCAACTGAAAGGTCGATTTGACATCATAGCAAAGGTGTCTGTTGGTCAATGAAACAGCGGCACGCTTTGAACCTGTCGTGTTAGCATTACTCGATTTTCGAGTCGTGGGTACACAGGTAATCAATGAGAATCCCCCAGTGAGTCGAAGAGCAGAACAGATCGACGAACTAGTGACGGAGGGTGCACGCGCCTTGCTCGGTCGCGCAGATGATGGGCGCCAATTAGACGCCGTCGCGATCTCGCCGCGCCTCAGAAAAGTCGTCGATAAGTATTTGCTGAAAGACGACCCGGCCGCGTCAACGGAATCGATCACGTCATTCATGGAAGAGTTGCAGGCGGACGATCTTTGCCTCGTGCTCGCCTGCGAACGCGGTGATCAACCGGCCTGGGACGATCTCCTTCAGCGTTTTTCAGTGACGGTGCGTTCCGCCGCTCGTAGTGCTACTTCGAACGAAGATGCTGCCGAGGATCTGGCGCAGTCCATCTGGGCCGAACTCTACGGCCTGCGCGTGCGGGACGACGGTGCCCGAGCAAGCAAGTTGGCGTACTACTCAGGTCGTGGGTCGCTTGCGGGGTGGCTGCGTGCCGTAGTGGGACAATTGGCAATCGATCAGCATCGCAAGCAGTCGCGACTAGTGCAGACTGAAGAGGACTCTGACTTTGATCGACTCGCAAGTGAGGAAGAGAGTATTGCGCACGCGGTGGTGATGGGCACTGGTAATCCGGAAAAGGCCTTAAGTGACAAAGTTGCGGGCGAGGAGATTCAGGAGGCATTGGCGCGCTCGATTCAGGAGCTTTCAGCCGACGATCGCCTGCTGGTCAAGCTTTATTATTTTGATGACTTGCGGTTACGAGAGGCCGGCGCGGTGCTCGGCGTACACGAGGCTACAGCTAGTCGCCGGCTGAATAGGATTCACAACGATCTACGGTCGTCAGTGCAACGCGCCCTGGTTGACGAGCAGGGGTGGACACAGGCGGAGGCTGAGCGGGCTTTCTCGGAAGTGGCTTTGCATCTCGAGACAGAGTTTGAACCTTTATTGGCTTCACCGACTGTCATAAATGGAAGGGCTGAAGTTGGCTGACGCAAGCGAAGCAGGGAAGAGCCGTTCTAAACACGGCTGAGTCTCAATCATGAAGCACGTCGATAAAAATGAGGTCGATATTCTGTTGCGCGGTCTGGCAAAGCGCTCGCAGCTTGCCTTGGGTGTCGACCAGCCAATCAGCAATGACGAGCCCGATCATCTTGACGTGGATGAGCTCAGTGCATATGCCGAGGATGCGCTTCCGTCGGTAACTCGTGCTCGGCTCACGTCCCATATCGCCGATTGTGCCAGCTGCCGGAAGTTCGTGAGCAGCCTGACGCTCAGTGCCGGCACTCCCGCGCTTGAGGTCGTAGCCGCGCCCGCAGGGGAAAAAGTTTGGCAAAAGATTGCGCCGTGGTTCTCGCCGTCAGTTTTACGATACGCAGCCCCGGCTTTGGTGCTCACCGCTCTCATTGCAATCGGCTTGATCGCGCTGCATCAGTCAGGAGGCAATGCTCGCCTGGTGGTGCAAACTTCGCCCACCGAGTTGAGTGAACCGACACGCGCTCAAGAAAGCGGCGATGTAGCAGGACTCGTTGCGGCCGAAAGTCAAAAGAGTCCCGCCGCTAACGCCAGCCCTCGTGATGCAGCCAGAGAAGTTGTCAGCGTTAATAGAAAAGAGTCGGCACAATCTAACGAAGTTGCGACCTCCACACCCGCGAAAGACCAGCCCGCAAAGACCGACACAGCCGATGCTGTTCAGCCGACCTACGCTCCCGAACCACCGACTGCGCCGGCATCGCCGCCAAAAGCAGTCCAGGAAAAGCCGAGTGAAGCCGTCCGGACCACCGAGGCAGAACAGCGCATTGAAACTGGACGAGAGAAAAGGGAGCGCGACGCGATTTCCCCGAAAGGGAGTGTGGCAGGCGGCATCTCAGCCAGAAAATTGGAGAGCCCGCCAGCGAGTCGACGCGCAGGTGTGCGTGCCGATGATTCTGCTTCTGAGGACAAGAGAAAGAATACGCGCGATGAGGATACTCGATCGGTGGCTGGCCGGCGCTTTCGTCGAGAAGGAAATTCCTGGATCGACACTGCTTACCACAGCGGTGCGAGCGTTGTGAAAGTAAGTCGGGGATCAGAGCAGTTTCGCGCCCTGGTAGCGGATGAGCCCGGTCTGAAGACAGTTAGCGATGAACTTTCCGGGTTGGTTATCGTAGTCTGGAAAGGGCGAGCTTATCGAATTCAGTGAGGGAATGAAGAGAACACGGAATACCTAATGATTCTGTTCTCTGCCTCCGGTATTCTGTTTTTTCTGTTTCCTGCTACCTTTCCAACCAAGACTGGAGAAGCCAATGTATTGTCCGTCGTGCGGCAGCGAGATCACAGTTGAATTGAAGTACTGCAATCGATGCGGCGCTAATCTCACCCAAACTATGCAAAGCATGCCGATGATGGTGCCGGTTCCGATGAAGCTTACGGGGCCCACTTTGGTTGTGGGCCTGACAATCGTCGCAGGCTTGGGCGTCATTATTTCCGGCGCCAGAGAGCTGGCGGGAATGCAAATACACCCCGCGGCACTGACCTGGATCGTGCTCTTCGGCATGGCCACTCTGTTTGGCTGCACTGCGCTCTTATTGCGCTTTTGGTTGAAGCTGGTGTCGCTGCAGCGCGAATCGCGCCAGTTAGAGATGAAGAAGTCGCCGCCGGCAATTGCTGCTCCGCAACAAGGCTTTGTTCAGCCGCCCCAACTCACGCCCCTGCATGATCACATTCCGAGTGTGACTGAACATACGACGCGCACTTTCGCGCCGGTGTACAAGGAAACGGAGCGAAGATAAACAAATACCGCAATTTCTTAAGGAGGAGTTCTGTATTCCGTGTTCTGTTTTCTGTATTCTCCTCCCATGAATCTTAGGCACCATCTTCGACTAACAACTTCCGCAATAGTCTTACTTTCCCTTTTCCCAACCCTGTTCGCGCAAACAACCTCACCTCGTTCTGCAGGGAAAATCATCCCTAAACCCAATGCGCAGATCGTGAGCATTGTTCGCCAAATCGATACCGCAAATATCGAACGCTCGATTCGAAAGTTAGTTTCCTTCGGCACCCGCAACACGCTCTCAGTTCAAAGCGATTCCAGTCGCGGAATTGGAGCTGCCCGCGACTGGCTTTACTCAGAATTCCTAAAAGCAGCAGAAGCTTCCGCAGGCAGGATGACGGTTGAGAAGCAGACTTTTGAACAACCGAAAGCTGCTCGGATACCTTCGCCGACTATGGTGACGAATGTCGTGGCGACTTTGGAGGGCACGCAGCCGGAATCGGAATCGCGAGTCTACGTCGTCAGCGGTCACTACGATTCGATGTGTAGTAGTCCAACCGATGGCGAGTGCGACGCGCCAGGTGCTAACGACGATGCGTCCGGCACCGCAGCGGTGCTGGAGTTGGCGCGCGTCATGGCGAGACATAAGTTCGACGCCACAATCGTTTTCATGGCGGTTGCAGGTGAAGAGCAGGGATTGTTGGGCGCCACTTACTTTGCCGAGGAGGCAAGGAAGAAAGGCACCAACATTGAGGCCATGTTTACGAATGACATCGTTGGCAACACGCTTGGCGGCAACGGAGTGCGCGATCGCAAAACGGTGCGAGTGTTTTCCGAGGGAGTGCCTTCCAACGAGAAGCCGGAAGAAGCGAATGTTCGTCGGGGCGTTGGCGGTGAAAACGATTCTGCTTCGCGACAACTGGCGCGTTTCATTCGTGAAGTGAGCGACGCTTACGTTCCGGCCATGCGAGTGACGATGGTTTATCGACGCGATCGATACCTGCGGGGGGGAGACCACATCCCATTTCTTGAGCGCGGCTACGCCGCAGTACGTTTTACTGAACCGAACGAAAACTACACGCACCAGCACCAGAACGTTCGCGTTGAGAACGGCGTGCAGTATGGTGACTTACCGGAGTTTGTCGACTTCGCCTACGTGGCAAACGTTGCGCGTATAAATGCGGCCGCGCTGGCGATGCTGGCGCTGGCACCCGCTCGCCCCAAAGCGGTGAATATACTTACTGCGAGATTGACGAACGATACAGATTTGAAATGGGAAGCGAATAACGAATCTGATCTCGCCGGTTATGAGGTTGTCTGGCGCGAAACCACCTCGCCGGTCTGGACCAATTCACACGCCGTCGGAAACTCGACGACTCATACGATCAAGGGGTTGTCGAAGGACAATTACTTCTTCGGTGTGCGTGCTGTGGATCATCAGGGGAATCTCAGTCCGGTGAGTTTTCCGGTGCCCCTTGGGCGTGCCGCGCCGGGGACACGGCCAGGCAATTAGATCGGGGAATTACATTGCACGGCCGGCACTCCGGGGCCCGCCCCTTCTGATATGAGCGAACCCATTTTGAAAAATGGGCGCACAAAACATTTCCTTTGGTTTCCTTAACGGAGTCCTACTGGGAAACGGGGGCAAGAAGTGCCGCCCCTGTAGTAATTCCCCAATCCAGTTAATTCCCTAAACCTTTCGGTACTCAGGCGCGTCTAACCTTTGCCCGCATAATTGGAAGAGCGCTCCCCGGACACTAGACGGTATGCACATGAAAACTCTTAAATCACACCGAAGTTTCCATAGGTCGTTGGCAATTCTTTCAGTCTTCGTATTGCTGAGTTCAACATTCGCAATTGGAGTAACTGCACAAAAGAAACGGTCCCAGCCGGCACGTCTGGCTGGCGAGCAGCAGATCCTTCACGTGCTGAACCGGCTGGCATTCGGTGGCCGGCCGGGCGATGTGGAACGGATTAAGGCGCTGGGCCTGGAGAACTATATCAATCAACAACTGGCTCCCGAGAAGATCAGCGATTCTCTCGCCGAGTCAAAAGTGAAAAACCTCGCGACCCTTTCGATGACGACGGCCCAGCTTTACGAGAAGTTTCCGCAGCCCGGACAGATTTTGCGCCAATTGGAGCGGCGCGGTGATCTTCCTTCCGAGCTCGCCGAGGCCCAGAAAAATCGATTAAACGGCCAGAACCAGCCAGCCTCCGGTGCGATGATGAATGACGAGCGGGCGACGCAGAACGATAGTGCGCGACCGACGAATCCGAGTGTGCCGACTACCAACCCACAGGACAACGAGGAGTACCGTCGAGCGCTGCGACAGTACTATGCCCAGAATGGATTGCAGTTGCCGCAGCGCATCATCGCCGAATTGCAAGCGTCGCGAATCTTGCGCGCCGTTTACAGCGAACGACAGTTGAATGAAGTGATGGTGGATTTCTGGTCTAACCACTTCAACGTGTTTGCCGGCAAAGGCGCCGCTCGATGGCTACTCACTTCCTATGATCGCGACACGATCAGACCAAACGCGATGGGGAACTTTTCTGAGTTGTTGCAGGCCACAGCGCAGAGTCCGGCAATGCTTTTCTATCTCGACAACTTTCAAAGCGTCAGTCCAAATGCTGAGCGTGGCCCCGGTAATGGACGACTGCGAAACGATGTTCAGCGGGACAACCGGATGGGAGACCGTCGGCCGCAACGCAGGTTGAATGGGAATCTGCCACAACAGCCCGAGAATGCCCCACAGCCCAGGCGTCGCGGCATTAACGAGAACTATGCGCGTGAGCTGATGGAACTACACACGCTGGGAGTCGATGGTGGGTACAGCCAGAAGGACGTTCAGGAAGTCGCCCGGTGCTTCACGGGCTGGACCATCCTGGCGCCGCGCGGTGGTGGCGCAGCGGCCGCGAGGCTTATGGGTGCGGCGGCTCGCGAGAATGCAGGAAGGTTTTTCTTCAACGCACGCGCCCACGACAACGGTGAAAAGATTGTGCTGGGTCACAAGATTCCTGCTGGTGGCGGAATGAAGGACGCACTAACTGTGCTCGACATCCTCGCGCATCATCCGTCCACTGCGAAGTTCATCTCCACAAAGCTCGTTCGCTACTTTGTAACGGATTCGCCGCCGCCAGCCTTAGTCGATCGTGTGGCTGCTGTGTTTACCAGGTCCAAAGGCGATATCCGCGAAACGTTGCGGGCGATCTTCTTTTCGCCCGAGTTCAACTCCGCCGAAGCCTATCGCGCGAAAGTTAAGCGGCCTTTCGAACTAGCGATCAGTGCGATCCGCGCTCTGGGGGCCGAGACAAATGGTAACCCACAGCTTCACCAATGGATCGCGCGCATGGGTGAGCCGCTTTACGGCTATCAAACTCCAAACGGATACGCCGACACGGCGGAGAGTTGGGTCAATACCGGTGGACTGCTCGAAAGAATGAATTTTGGCCTGGCGCTGGCCAGCAATCGAATACCGGGAACGCGTGTAGATCTGAAGCGATTTCTGGACGGCTCAGCCACCGTGGACAAACGCCAGGCGACGGATCGCTTTCTAGGTGTGATTATCGCGGGTGACATTTCGGTCAAGACGAAAGAGGCCCTGGTGAAGCAGCTAGACGAGCCGATGACCGTCGATGTTCGATCATCACCGCCGGCGGCCCAACCAGTTGCCGGCGAGATGGCGCGAAGACCCAGGCGTGAGTTAGATCGCGACGCCAATGTTAACGATCCAGTTACCAGAATCGTCGGATTAATTCTGGGTTCAGCCGAGTTCCAACGCCAGTGAGAGCCAGCAGACTCGCAGCTCACGCAGATTAATAAGACGAATGAACATACTGTAACAGTGGTCTTCCGCCAGGTTCGAATTTGGGCAAGCCGTGGATAGAGTGAGAAGGGAAGTAGTGATGAACAGACGTTTCTTTTTGAGATCAGGTGGTGTCGCAATAGCGAGTATCGGCGTTTCACTTTCCGTTCCTTCATTTCTTGAGCGTGCGGTGCTGGGGGCCTCGCTTCAGCCGGTCAGGGGCGGGCGCAGGAAAACGCTGGTGGCGATTTTTCAGCGCGGCGCGGTTGATGGGCTGAACATGGTCGTGCCGTACGGCGAGGGCAGTTACTATGATCTTCGTCCGTCGATTGCTATTCCAAGGCCATTAACGGGAAACGCCGACGCGGCGATCGATCTGGATGGCTTCTTTGGACTCCATCCGGTGATGAGATCGTTTCAACCCCTATGGAATTCAAAGCAAATGGCGATCGTTCATGCCGCGGGCTCGCCGGACAACACTCGTTCGCACTTTGACGCACAAGACTACATGGAATCCGGCACGCCCGGGGTAAAGTCGACTTCCTCTGGCTGGCTGAATCGGTATTTACAAAGCAAGGCTGATCCTGCTCGTTCGCTTTTTCGCGCCGTATCAATGACACAGACAATGCCGCGGGTGTTACAAGGTGCAGCGCCGACACTCTCGATCTCCAATCTCAGCGACTTCACGATTCGTGCCGGGAGAGCTTCCGCCAGCGTGCAGGGAGGATTCGAAGCGATCTACGACGAGACGGTCAACGACGCGCTGCGTGGCACTGGTAAAGAGACCTTCGAGGCAATCAACTATCTGAAACAAGTGAATCCAGGCCAGCACCGACCGCAGAACGGTGCGCAGTATCCGCGTTCTCAGTTTGGTAACTCGTTGCTGCAGATAGCCCAACTGATCAAGTCACGGGTTGGGTTGGAAGTTGCCTTTGCGGATGTTGGTGGCTGGGATACGCATGTGAACCAGGGAAGCTCGCGCGGCCAACTGGCTAACCGCTTGCAGGATTTTGCGGACGGAATCTCGGCTTTGGTAACTGATCTTGGCGAACGAATGGACGAGGTAGTTATTTTGACGATGTCAGAGTTCGGGCGCACCGTACGTGAAAACGGCAATCGCGGCACGGACCACGGACACGCGAATGCAATGTTTGTAATCGGCGGCAGTGTGAAAGGCGGCAAGGTTTACGGCGACTGGCCGGGTTTGAAAGGCGAACGCCTTTACGAAGGTCGAGACCTGGCATTGACGACAGACTTCCGCGACGTTTTCGGAGAGGTCGCCCAGCGACATCTAGGAACAAAAAATATGCCGGCCGTTTTTCCCGGATATGCTTTGAGTGAAGCAAAGTATCGAGGTTTTCTGGCGCAATAGATTGACAGAGTTAACAGGACTTACCGGACGTGCGATTCTTTGCTGTGGTTAGGGTCGTCCTGTTCATTCAGCGAATCCGGTTAAGGCTGAATTACCACCGCAACCTGCCGAAGCGATTAATCAGATACAGCATCACCACGGCAATCAACGACACAATCACTGACAACGTAAACGCATCATTATTCCTTCCTGCCTGGACCGCATCGTAAATCGCCACCGAAGCAGTCTGCGTCCTTCCCGGTATATTCCCCGCGATCATTATCGTCACTCCAAAGTCGCCGAGAGCACGCGCAAACGCGAGTGCAGTTGCAGCCAACACGCCGCGCGAAGCTAACGGCAGGGTCACGCGAAAGAAGATCAATCTGCTGTTTAGTCCCAAGGTGCGGGCGGCTAACTCGAGTTCGGTGTCGACCCCCTCGAAAGCCGCTCGCAAACTCTTCGTAACCAGCGGTAGGGCATGAATAGTGGCCGCGATGATGGCTGCGGTCACGGTAAAGGTCAGACGAATTCCGAACTGTTCATAGAGAAACGCACCAAACGCCGAACGCGTGCCAAGCAGAACGAGCAGGTAATAGCCAAGCACCGTGGGCGGAAGCACGAGCGGGAGAGTGATCAACGCGTCGAGCAGATTCCGTCCAGGAAATCGCTTGCGCGCGAGCAGCCAGGAAAGACCCGTACCGGCCACGAGAGCAATCAGAGTGGCCGCAGCTGCCACGGCAAACGAAAGCCGAATCGGAAACCAGTCGATAGAGGTTATGTCCACGAGAGAGAGGTCAGAAGTCAGAAGTCAGAAGCCAGAACTCAGAAGAACTCAGATGTCGGAATCCGAAACTTGAAACTTGAAACTCGAAACTCAATACTCACTTCATCCTTAACGTCGCGATGATTCGTAACGGCCCTCCGCTCCCACCCTTAATCTTCATCGGCAAGGCAATTACGGAAAAGCCTTTTAGCGGAAGCTGATCCAGGTTCGCTACATTCTCAAACGCCGGAATGTTCTTTTCAAACAAGATCCGGTGACTCTGGAAAGTGGTTGACTGCCCGTAGTCGATGCTGGCGGTATCGAGGCCTATTGCTTTGATTGTTCGATTGGTTGTTAACCATACCGCCGCCTCAGGATGCAGACCGGGAAAATGTAGTTTAGCCACCGCGTCCGCTCCACGTTCGTCGGTTCCCAGATACTTTCTCCGGTCAGGATAGTGCTTTCCAAAACCCGTCCTCAAAAAAACGATGGCATTCCGGGGAATCCTGCCGTTCGCCCTCTCCCAATTTTGGAGGTCCTGGACAAGAATTTGATAGTCAGCGGTTGCCGCAGATTGCTTTGTAACATCGATGACGATCGCGAGTCCCATCAGTTGTTCGAGCGGAATCTCGTCGACCGAGTATTTACCGCGAGCGAAGTGCACGGGGGCATCGATATGAGTGCCGCCATGCTCGGCAGCCGCATACTTGTAAGCGGAGTAGTAATAACCGCCGTCTGTATCGCCCTCGAAATCCTTGCTTAGCTGAAAGCTTTCAGCAGTGGGCCAATAAACGCTCTGCGAATCGAAGGGATACGTAAGATCAATTATGCGCCGTTGTTGCGCCGGCGTTTTAACAGTATAGACAGCAAGGACGATCAGCGCGCAAAGCAGGGAAGCGAAGGTTCTCATGAACATTTCCTCCGTGGAACGTTCTATTCGGTGGAGAACCATGGTAACCCAGGCCACGAGGTTTGGAAGCAACTTTTGTTGATCCCTCGTTGAGGGTGAGAGATAAGGATCAAGAAAGGAAAAGGATGAACGATGAAGGATGAAGGATGCGGGATAAGGGCGAAATAAAAGTCAGCTTTGCCTTGCGATCACCAGCATTAACACTAACTGGGCCGAAATTTGATCATTCCCTTCATCCTTATTCGCTCATCCTTGAGCAATCACCGGGGTGAGGTCTTTTTCCTTACGGCGCATCTGTCTTAATCCCAACAAAACATTCGCCAGAATCGACCCTATCAAAATCCCGCAGAGCTCCCATTGCAGATCCGTTGCTGTGTCTTGTTTGGTCCAGATTCGCTGTCCGTGAAAGTAAAGTTCATCCCAGAGCTCGATCAAAATCTCACTGTCAGGAAGGTGGACCCCTGTCCCGCAGCACGTTGGATAACCACTGAATTCCAGCTCACCTCTCTAGCTTGGAAGTCTCCCTGTCAGGAAGGTGGACCCTGTCCCCCGCTGCAATCCTCACTACCACTCACTCCGAGTTCATCCCTCAAGTTTATTTAAGTATTTTGGAAGTTAAGTGGTTGTGAAGAAGCGGGACAGGATCCGCCTTCCTAACAGTGAGACTGCGCGACACTTCTGGTTTCCGCCCGAACATCGAGCTCGATAACCACTCGTCCAAGCGTTACAATCCACACGCGTATGACAGCACTAACGACCTCGATCATCAGATTCGACTCGCTTGGTTCGACGAATACTGAAGCAACAAAGCTCGCTATTGCAGGTGTCGCGGAGGGAACGTGCGTCGTCGCCCGTGAACAGACGGCGGGCCGTGGGCGTCTCGAACGTGAGTGGATCTCGCCGCTGGATGCAGGACTCTATTTCAGTATCGTGCTTAGGCCGCAAATCGAGCCCAAGTCGTTCCCTTTGATCACGTTGATGGCTTCGCTTGCAGTTCGTGACGCGCTTCGTGAAGCCTGCGGATTGGAAACCGACATCAAATGGCCTAACGATGTGTTGGCCGAAGGGAAGAAGCTCTGCGGCATACTTGCGGAGACAGTCGACACTCAAAGTGGACGCGCGGTGATTCTAGGGATCGGAATCAACCTTAAGAAAGAGAGTCTTCCTACTGAGCTCGCGACCGTTGCCATTTCAATCGAAGGCGCAACGGGCAGAGTACCTGACTCTGAAAATGTCTTGCAGGCCCTTACTGGGGCGCTTGGCCGTGAGTACGATCATATGCAGTCGCCGAACGGCGATCTTGCAATGCTGGCGGAGTGGCGCCGCGCCTCTTCTTACGCCAATGGCAAAAGAGTTAGTGTTTCCAATAATGGTCAGATAATCGATGGAGTTACTGACGGACTTGAACTTGACGGCGCGTTACGCGTCTTAACACCTGACGGGAAGGTTGTTATTTTGCGCGCGGGTGAGGTTACGGCTGTGCGACAAGTGGAGTGACAGGTGACAGGTGACAGGTAACAGGTAAGAGTTTATGAATACACCTGACCTGTCAGACATACTCGGTTGATCATTAGGCCGTGCCGAACCCCGACGTTCTTGTCACCGGTCACGTTCCCAAAGCGATATGCCTAATCCCAACAAGATCGTGCTCGCCACCTTTGGTTCTTTTGGCGACATCCACCCCTACATGGCACTCGCGATGCTGTTGCAAGCGCGCGGGCACGCCCCAGTGATCGCTACAAGCGCGCTTTATCAGGAGAAGATCGAGAGCGCTGGTCTCGAGTTCTTCCCGGTGCGTCCGAACCTGCCTCCGCCACAGGAGCAGGAACAGGAACTGATGGAAAAGATCATGGAGCCTCGCACGGGCCCAAAGTTCCTGATCGATGAAATCATTCTCGGCTCTCTACGTGAAAGCTACGACGACCTGGTTCAAGCAATCGCTGGCGCTGATCTCCTGATCACACATCCGACAACCTTCGCCGGTCCGCTGGTAGCACGAAAGTTTTCTCTTCCCTGGATTTCCACCGTGCTGGCGCCGGTATCGTTTCTCTCCGCCTTCGATCCGCCGGCGCCGCCGTACTGGCCTTGGATCAGTAAGCTGAAAGTTCTCGGCCCTGGGTTCATGAAGGCACTGCTCAACTTTGTGAAGCGAGGGTTCACATTGGAACCGGTGGAAAATCTGCGTCGTGAGCTTGGCATCGATGAATATGGACATCCAATGTTCGAAGGTCAGCACTCTCCCGAGCTCGTCCTCGCACTCTTTTCATCGCTCTTTGCCGCGCCCCAGCCTGACTGGCCGGAACAGGCGAAAGCAGTCGGGTTTTCTTTTTACGATGGCCACCGCGAACTGGAGATGCCACGATCTCTGAGAGAGTTTCTTGCCGAGGGCGCACCGCCTATCGTCTTCACGCTCGGTTCATCGGCGGTTTGGGTGGCGCGGGATTTTTTTCATGAGAGTGTCGAGGCCGCAAAGTCGTTAGAGCAGCGCGCAGTTCTGCTTATCGGCGATGAACGCAATCGGCCAACTGAAGCGTTGCCACCCGGCATGATCGCGGTTGACTATGCACCGTATCAATCATTGCTGCCACAGGCGAGTGTAATGGTCCACCACGGCGGCGTGGGCACCACTTCCCAAGGTCTACGGGCCGGCCTGCCGACGTTGGTCGTTCCGTTTGCTTTCGACCAGCCGGACAATGCAGCGCATGCAGAACGACTCGGCACCAGTCGCACGGTCTATCGCAAGCACTACCAGTCAAAGCGAGTGGCAAGGGAACTTGATGTTCTCTTGACCAGGCCTCAGTATGCAGCCAAAGCTCGGGTGGTAGGCGAGCATCTAAGACAGGAAGATGGAACCGCGAGAGCGTGCGACCTGATCGAAGAATTCCTGCGCAACAGCAAAACCAAGGAAGCAGAGAAACCGGAACCTGCCTATGCTGCTGGTCATTGACGTCGGTAACACAAATACTTCGTTGGGTGTTTATGACGGGACGGAGCTGGTAGCCCACTGGCGGCTCACCACGAACCGCGCGCGCACGGTTGACGAATACGGAGTGCATGCGCGGAATCTGTTCCAACTCGCCGGGCTCGACTTCAAAGCAATCACCGCGATTGCGATAGCCTCGGTCGTGCCGCCGCTCAACTATACTTTGCGGACCATGGCCGAGACCTACTTTCACCTCACGCCTCTGTTCGTCGACGAAACCACCGCTACCGGCCTGAAAATTCTGTACGAGCCGGCGTCTGACGTCGGTGCTGATCGCATTGTCGATGCGGTTGCCGCGATCGAAAAGTATGGTGCGCCCTGCATCATTGTGGATTTCGGGACGGCCACTACTTTCGACGTGATTAATGAGCGTGGCGAGTATCTCGGCGGCGTAATTACCCCGGGCATAATGATCTCCGCCGACGCCTTGTTTGAGAGGGCGGCCAAACTTCCACGGGTGGATATCAAGCGTCCGCAACGCGTTGTCGGATCTTCCACGACTACGGCTATGCAGTCGGGTCTGTATCACGGCTACACCAGCCTCGTTGACGGCGTGTTGCGTCGGATTATCGAAGAGGTTGGTGGAAATCCGAGCGTTATCGCTACTGGTGGTTTGGCGCGACTAATCGCCACCGGTTCGGAGTTTATCGGTGAGGTTGATGAGACACTGACGCTTGAAGGCCTGCGATTGATCTATGAAAGGAGTAGTTGAACATAACCAACAGTTTTAGTGGCTATCGGACTTCGGCAGGACTTCCGCGTGAACAGGGGTCAATGGATTTGCTCCATAGAGACTTGAAACTAGAAACTTGAAACTAGAGACTTGAAACCAGAAACTGCTTTGGTAACTCAGTACTCAGCACTCAGTACTTTAAGGAAAAAGGGGGGAAGGAATCCTTCCCCTTTACCTTTTTCCGGTGTTTGTTAATCTACGCGCTCAACTTGAATTACTTTAACTACTTCACCGAAATTGAAGACGCTTTTGTTCGTCGTCGTGGAAAGCATCTCTTGCTGAGCCCGATGGATTGGGCGCTCATTGAGAGTTGGAAAGAGATGAATGTTCCGCTTCACGTGGCGCTCCGCGGTATTGAAAAGTCGTTCGATTCCTGGGAGGCGAAACCACGCAAACGTTCCGTTAAGTCGTTGCTCTATTGCCAGGAAGAGGTTGAAGCCCAATATGCCGAGTGGTTGGAAACCAGAGTTGGTGAGCAGGAACCCGATGCCAACGCAGCCGAGGCACGCTTGCCGCGAACGGCAATTCTCGAACACTTGCAACGAGCCCGCCAAAGTTTGTCGGTGCTGGCTAACGAACGAAAGCGAGCGCGTGAAGACGAACTCTCCGAAGCCTTTGCGAGGGTCGGGAGTTTGCTCGGCAATCTGGAGGGCGAGTTCGCGCCGGCATCGTCTCCTGACGCACAGAAGCTGGAGACTTCTTTAACTGGCCTCGAAAGAGTGTTGACCGATGCAATTCGCCTGGTCGTGCCGGCGGAACAGCTCGCTTCATTTGAGAAGGAAGTGAAAGAGCAGTTGAAGCCATACAAAAGCAATATGGATAAAGCGATTTACGAGCAAACCTTCGAGAACCTTTTGCTGAAGCGTTTGCGGGAGCACTTCGCCGTTCCGCGTCTCAGCTTGTTTTACCTCTAAACTCTTGCACTGCGGCGAGTGAAGCTGGTACTTGCGCAATATTCAATACCCAAAGGAGAACATCATGGCTGAGATGACAATCAGACGGTTCAGTGTATTTTCAGTGGCCAAGATGCAGGCACTGTTGATGTTTGTGATGGGCCTGATCATCGGAGTGATCTATGGACTCTTCTTCATGCTCTTTGGCGCTGCACTTTCGGCGTTGGCTACCAGAGGTGAGGATCAGGCAATGGGCGGTGTGAGCTCGATCGTGATTGGGTTGATGTTCATGATTGGCTTCCCAATTGTCTATGGCCTGATTGGCTTTATCGCCGGCGCAATCGGTGCACTGATCTACAACATTGCGGCCGGGATTGTCGGTGGGATCAAGTTTGAGTTAGAGGGGACGACGCCGACCTACGCGCCGCCGCCGCCACCGCAGCAATGGGGAGCGAATGCTTAGCAAGCACAGTGAGAACAAGGGCCGCACTGACTTCAACAGAGCGTAACGGGCCCTCAGTCGGGAAGTTTCAACTTGTGAGCAACAAAATCAAGACGCTGGAGGTTGAGATCGAGCGCATCCTGCCCGGGGGCGTTGGTCTGGCCCACGCAGATGGGCTGACGCTGTTTGTCTCGTTGGCCGCGCCTGGTGACGTGGTGCGCGTCTCGATCAATCGCAAGCGAGGCAAGGTCGGGTTTGCCACGGTAGTTGAAGTTCTGAAGGCTTCGCCAATGCGTGTCGAACCTCCATGTCCTTACTTCGGACGTTGCGGCGGCTGTGACTTTCAGCAATTAACCTATCAAGCACAGCTCGAAGCGAAGCTGGAGATCATTCGCGATTGTCTTCACCGCATCGCGCGCATTGAGTCTGTTCCGGAAATCTTCATCCATCCGTCGCCGCGTGAGTGGCAATACAGAGCGCGAACCAGCTGGCAGATCGACCCCCAACGGCAGAAGTTTGGTTACTTTGAAGGAGGGTCGCATTCGGTTTGTGACGTCGAAGTCTGTGCCGTGCTGGTTCCAGAGTTACAGCTTGCGCTCGAGTCGCTGCGCGGAGAAATGCGGAACGGCGAGTTTGAGGATGCTCCCACAGAGATCGACGCGGTGGCCGGAGACGATGGCGTTTCGGTAGCTCCGCCTCCTGGTCGGTTGGAGACCATTGAAGTAACGCGCAGGCTCGCCGCTGAGACCTATCACTTCAATGCAGCCTCGTTCTTTCAGATCAATCACGAGCTACTGGAGCCGATAATTGCCGCCGCCTTGTATCAGGTCGGACCTGCCGGCGTATCAAACGACGGACTGGCAATTGACCTCTACTGCGGGGTGGGCCTGTTTACGCTACCGTTGGCTCGACGCTTCGCGCGGGTCATCGGTGTCGAGGCAAACCCGGCTGCGGTTCGCTTTGCTCGACGTAACTTGCTGGCGGCGGAACGCGTCAGTGTCGAAGTGGTTAGTTCCCGTGTCGGCGACTGGCTGTTAGCGAATGTGTCGAGATCGCCTGACGACGATGTTCCCGTAGATTTCCTCCTGCTTGACCCGCCACGCGCCGGCGCTGAGCCAAGTGCTATAGAAGGAATTCTCGCCCTCAAACCACGACAAATTAGTTACGTCTCGTGCGACCCTGCGACCCTCGCGAGAGATCTGAAGATCCTGATGGCCGGCGGTTATGTCCTTGAGGCGGTCACTGCATTTGATATGTTCCCCCAAACTCATCATGTGGAAACGGTAGCTCGACTGACACGCACTTCTTCGTCGTTGTTCGCATAAACCCTTGCCGGCACTCTCACTCACCTGGCTGGTATAAAGATTCTTGCATGAAAACGTTTGCGTCACCCTCCACCGGGAACTTCCATTTCACCAGATACCGCGTCAGCATCCAGCAAGTTCGATCTCAAGGTTTGCACAAAATTGAATGCAAGCTGATCCTCACCACAGCGGATTTTCTGCTTACCCACTTGCTCTTCTCGGCGCAAGCCTTTCCCTTGGAATAATCTGCGGTCATCTTCTTTCGATCAGCGGTTCGCAGGCCCAGCTAATGTGGTTCGTTTCAGTTGGCGTGCTTGGCTCAATCTCTTCGCTGGTCGCCGTGATCACGAGGCAACTGCGGCTCGCGAGTGTCTGTGTTTCGATTGCATTTTTCTGTTGCGGGGCGACGCTGTTCTTTCTTGAACGCCAGCCGGCGCGTGCAGAATCGCTCAAGCACCTGATCGACACCGAAGTTATCAAGACTGAAGATCCAGTCGAGCTCACCGGCGCGATTGTCAGTGCGCCGCAATACTTTCCTGATGGCATGCGTCTCGAACTAGGTGTCGCAAGCGTTCGACACCGAGGCGTGGACCGCGAAGCCTCCGGTCGCGTTTCACTCTCGATTAGATCCAACCCCGCGACGGCCGCTGAATACGAACTTCTGGAGTTGCGTTACGGCGCGAGGTTGCGCGTGATGACGAACCTCAACCACGCAAACCGCTACCGCAATCCAGGGGTCTCAACCTTTAGGGAATTTCTGGATCGAGCAGGTCTCGACGCCACGGGCTTTATTAAGAGCCCATTGCTGATTGAGAGACTCGACGACAAGCGCGTATTCCTGCCGCTCGCGTGGCTCTACTGGTGGCGTCGAAATCTGGAGCAGCGCATAACCTCGACCTTCCCGCCGTTGACGGCCGGCGTTCTCAATGCTGCACTGATTGGCAGCCGTTACGGCCTTTCCCGTTCGACGGCTGAGCGTTTTCGCGAAGGCGGGACGTTTCACGTGCTGGTGATCAGCGGCCTGCATATCAGCTTCATAGGTGGCCTGGTGCTTCTGATCGCGCGACGATTCACACGCAATCGGATTGCGCAGTTCTTACTATCCGCCCTCTTGTTATGGAGTTATACGTTTGCCGTGGGCGCCGAAGTGTCGGTTACGCGCGCGGCATTCATGTTTAGCTTCGTCGCGCTTGGGCCGCTGGTGGCTCGGCGAGCGGCTTCAATGAATGCCCTGGGCGCGGCTGCTTTATTAATACTCGTCTATCGACCGAGTGAACTCTTCGATCCATCGTTTCAGCTCACGTTCTTGTCGGTCTTCGCCATCGTCGCGCTGGCGTGGCCGCTGCTGATGCGGTTGTCGGCGATTGGCAGTTGGCATCCAGGCAACGCGACGCCGTGCCCGCCGGATGCGCCCTCATGGCTGCGTGAGTTTAGCGAGTTGCTTTTTTGGAGCGAGAGGCGCTGGCGAGAGGAACTCGCACACACAAATCATAAGTACCGGCTGTTCAAGTCGCCGTTAGCTGCAACCCTCGAGCGTTATCGCCTGCAAGCTGTGCTTCGCTATTCGTTCTCGGCTGTTTTGATTTCGCTTAGTGTGCAGATCGTATTATTGCCACTTCAGATCGTGTACTTTCACCGGCTCTCACTGGCTGGAATCGTCTTGAACATTGGGGTGAGTATGTTGATGGCCACGCTTGCCCTGCTCGCGCTCGTGGGACTGGTGATGATGGTGATCAGCAAGACGCTGGCAGCGCCACTGATTGCGGCGGCAAATGGAATTAATTGGTTGATGCTTCACAGCGTGGACCTCTTTTCATGGTTTGGCGGGGCGTCAATTCGCTTGCCGGAATACTCTGATTGGAAGTCCCTGACTTATTTACTGTATTACGCGCCGATGATGATACTCATCTGGAAACTCGCGCGTTGGCGACCGGTTCCGGCAGCGATTGGACGCGGCCGATGTGAATCTCGTCATCTCCTTTGGTTCTTGCTGCCGGCCCAACTGGCGCTGATGGTCGTGTTGGTCGAACACCCGTTAAGCGCCCCGCATAGTAAAGGTGAGCTGCGAGTGGACTTTCTGGATGTAGGCCAGGGAGATGCTGCGCTCGTAACGCTCCCGAGCGGTGCAACGCTGCTCGTTGACGCGGGCGGGCGGCCAGACTTCTGGAATCAAGCGGAGGAGGGTAGCGAAGCAAGAGCGTTCGAGCCGGACATCCGGCCAATAGGCGAGTCGGTGGTTTCAGAGTTTCTGTGGGCCCGCGGCCTTGCGCGAGTTGATTATGTTCTGGCGACACACGCGGACGCCGATCACATAGATGGTCTCAACAACGTGGTCGCTAACTTCGCCGTTCGGAGCGCACTAATGGCGCGCACTTCGTCGGCAGATCTCGAATATCAGAAGCTTGCGGGCACGCTCACCGAACGTCGAATTCCGGCGACATTGATTGGGAAGGGGGACGTACTTCAGTTTGGCAACGCGAAAGCGACTGTGCTTTGGCCGCCGTCGAGCGGGCCGGCCGACGCGCCTTCGCGAAACAACGATTCAGTGGTGCTGCTCCTGGAGTTTGGAGAGCACAGACTGATGCTGACGGGTGACATTGAACGACCGGCGGAGCAGGCGCTCCTGCGCGAGCCGGGAAACTTGCGGTGCGATTTGGTGAAGGTCGCCCACCACGGAAGCAAGACCTCGTCGACCGAACAATTTGTAAAGGCGACGCAGCCGCGATTTGCGATCATCCCAGTGGGGCAAACCTCTATCTTTGGCCATCCGAATAAGGAGGTCGTTGAGCGTTGGCTGGCGAGTGGCGCGCAGGTGCTGACGACCGGCGCTTACGGGACGATTACGGTGACGAGTGATGGAAGGGACCTTCGACTGGAAACGTTCGTGCCGCGATAACATGATCCGGACGATGCCTCGGCGTTGAAGTGGCGAGGATACAGTCGGACGGAGAGAGGATTTCAGAGTTGAAAGATTGATCCCCTGGTGGTGGTTATTGAAGTTGAGATTAATTTTTCTCTCCGGGCAAGGTAAATCCGTACTTGCGCATGATGGTTCGACCCGGCGGACTATTAACAAAGATCGCGAACTGGCGCGCTTCCTGTTCGTGCCTGGTACTCTTGATGACCGCCAACGCCTGATCCAGGGGTTTATGCAAATCGTCGGGAACCAGCACCCACTGACCATTAGTGCCCAGGCTGAGCGACAACGCCACAATTGCCACGTCGACATTTCCGGTCTGCGCAAACTGCAGCGTCTGTCTCACGTTGTCGCCGTAAATCAACTTTGATTTGACAGATTCCCAAATGCCCGCGGTCTCCAGAGCCTGTTTGGTGGCCATGCCGTAGGGCGCGTGATCCGGGTTCGCGATTGCCACCCGTTTCACTTCCGGCCTGGTCAAATCGGAAATCTGCTTTGGCTTGAACGGTGCGTCGTTGTTGGTCCAGAGCGTAATCCGGCCGCGCGCATAAAATGCTTTGGTATCGGGAATGATCAAGCCATCCTTGTCCAGCTCATCTACAAACGAGACGTTTGCTGCGGCAAACAGATCCATCGGTGCGCCGTTGGAAATCTGCTGCGCCAGCAAACCAGTTGAGCCAAAGCTGAAGACCACCCTGGTTCCCGATTGTCTCTCGAATTCACGACCGATCTCTTCGAAGGCGGGTCCCAGGTCAGCCGCGGCCGCAACCGTAATCTGCCTGGGCGCTTCGTCCGGCTCGCGCGTACAACTGGATAAGAGAAGTGCGGTGAGGATTAAGATGCCGCTAAGCTTCAAGCTCATTGGGAGTATAAGAGTCGATTTCTGCACTGCCCACTTTGTAAGTCTTTAAAACACCGAGCGGCGGCGCGTAGATGTGAATCGTGATGAGGTCTTGTTCGCTGACATCCGGGTTTCCAAGCTGGTGAATGTCCGGTACATCGGCGCCGGTCACTTCGCCGCAAAGGCGTTCGCTCGCAGTCTTGTAACAAAGACCTCGCACCGCATCGTAATGAAAACTGGTTTCCCAAAGGATCCCCTGATGGACCTTCACCGCGCCGTGCGAGCCGTTATGATCGTGAATAGGTGTACGGTGACCCGGGCGCCAACACAGCACCAGCATCTCGACAAATTCATTGCGACAGACTCGGTGCCGCGAATAGTTACCTTCTTTGAAGCTAACGTAGGGCGCTAACTCGTCTTGAGAAATTTCCACGGAGGCGAGCCAGGTATTGAGCTGTACGAGTGAAGGAGGGTGTGGCTGCGTCTTGAGAATTTCAGCCAAACGCGTAAATGACAGCGTAGTCGCCAGCCGCGGATTCGTAATATTTGATGTTTCTAACTCTGTGGCCAAAATAATTTCTCCTCCTGTTTTATATTCTGCCGCGAAGTGTCGCGTCAAGACGATGCTGATCAATGCTGGTAATGCAGAGCACTCCAATCCGCTTCGGTTACGCAGGTGGCATTGCCAGGACTATCCTTAGATCGCGGACGTTTGTTCCTGTCGAGCCCGTGATCAGGGCATCACCCAGGTGCTCAAAAAAAGTATAGGAATCGCTTCGTGCGAGGAAGTCACGAGGATCGAGACCCTCAGCCAGGGCTCGTGCAATAGTCGTGCTGTCGGCTATGGCACCGGAGGCAGGGGAGTTGCCATCAATTCCGTCAGTCCCGGCGCTAATGATCACAAACGACGGATTGCCCGCGAAGGAGTGATTGCTTAACTCAAGCACGGCCCGGAGCACTGTTTCCGAATTACGTCCGCCAATACCGTCGCCACTAACCGGACAGGAAAACTCGCCACCAGAGATTAGACACACTGGTCGCTTTCTGCCTTCGCGTTCAAAGACCTCGACCGCTCGCTTCAACAGTAAGTGACATCCCTCGGCAATCGGTTGCTCCTGAATATCAGAGGCGATCTCAGTTGCCACACCAAGCTCTACAGATTTATTGGCGGCGGCAACAATCGCATCATGATTACTAAAGATGACGTAAAAATTGCTGCGGAACCGTTCTTTGCCGCGACGCTTCTGATTTTCGCCGGCCGCGGTAGCGATCAGCCTCAAAACCGCATCCGGCAAGGACGATTCAAGGCCGTAACGCGCGACGACCTCGCCAGCGTCGAATGCCGAACCGGGTTCAATGAATGTCGGGCCAGATGCAACACTCGCTTCGTCACCCTCATTCGTGTCCGAAACGATCAGGGTTACTTGTTCACATTGCAACGCTCGACGAGCCAAGCCGCCAGCCTTAATGTCGGATATCGTTGCCCGCACCGAATTGATCTCGGCAATGCCGGCGCCACAGGACACGAGCACCCGATTTGTTTCTCGGAGGTCTGCGAGGGTGATTGCGCCCGAGCGCGGCCATTCAATCATGGCCGACCCCCCGCCAGAGATCAGAAACATAACCACCGCGTGTTCTTCGTTAGCTTGGCGTAAGAGGGTGAAGACTGCCTGCGCGGCGGCGAGACTTCGTTCGTTGGGAAGCGGATGGCCTCCGGAAAAAGTCTCCCACTGACTCGCCGAGGGACTACGGAGCAGGTCTGATTTGGGGCCCGTTAGAACACCGGCGGCCAGCCGGGATCTCAATGTTTCAGTGAGGCCGGTCGCCATTGCATGAGCGGCTTTGCCGATAGCAATCGCGTAGATTTTTCTGGAGGAGGCGTCAAGGCTTCGTTCTCCAATGATGAGTTGAGTGCCTTCGAGCTTGATCAGTTGCCGCACTGCGATTTGCGGGTCCACGGCTTCGAGTGCGCGCTCAAAGATTTTCCGCGCGGCAATTCGAGCGCCTAAGATATTCACCGCGCAATCACCAATGAGCTCAGTTCGCGAAACTTCCGATCGCTGATTCCGCGCACCATCATCAGGTGTTCTGTCCGACGAAACGGACCGTGCTTCTCACGATGCTCAACTACGCGCGTCGCGAGGACTTTCCCGATTCCAGGCAATCGCTCGAGTTCGTCAACTCCGGCCGTGTTTATATCGAGCCTTGCTGACTCACCAGCAGCGTTGAAAGCTGCGGACTCGTCAAGCTTGAATTGTTGTGGCTGCCCGCCACAGGAATTGAAACTGAGAGCCAGGACGAGGGCGAGCACGAACGCAGCTTGCGATTGGTGCATGCGTGACGATTGTTTCATGTATGCAAACAAAGGTTTGTGAAGAAGTTATAGACACGCCGCTCGCGTGTGCAATTTGGTGAAAGTCGTTGACTGGTAAACGCTTGAACGGTGTCTGAAGTAGTTGTCCACAGAGTTTTCCACAGTGAGTCGTGGAAATGTTTGCGAAATTGTGGCCGAGGGCAAAATCGAGTTTCAAGTTTCGAGTTTCAAGTTTCCAGTTTCGAGTTTCGAGTTGGTCTCAAGTCTCAGTTCTCAAGTCGCAGGTCTCACGGCTTCAGGTTTCACTCTTAGAATCCTTCTCTCCTCGACTTCATGGCTGGGACTTGAGACGTGAGTCCAACTTGAAACTTGAAACTTGAAACTCGAAACTTCTTTATCCCGCCTCCTCATCCCACTGCGCCACCATCTCGTAAGCACGACCAAGCACAGGACGCGGGCGCGAGCCGTCTGCGGCGCCTATCAAGCCTTCGCGCTCCATAATGTCGAGAATCGCCGCCGCGCGCCCATAGCCTATGCGCAAACGACGCTGCAACACGGAAGTTGAAGCTCGCTTCATCTCTACGCATATCCGCAGCGCTTCCTCAAAAAGCTCATCATGTTCCCCGCTGCCGGCCTCGAGCCCGAGCGCCTCTTCTTCGGATTGCGTAATCGAACCATCGTAGGCCGGCGGACCCTGTTCCTTTATGTGATTAACGATGCGCCCAATTTCGGTCTCATCGATAAACGCTCCATGCACGCGAATCAGGCGCGAGGTCCCAGGCGGAAGAAACAGCATGTCACCCCGCCCGAGCAGATGTTCCGCGCCGTTGGTATCGATAATGGTGCGCGAATCCACCTTCGAAGAAACACGGAAAGAGATGCGCGAAGGAAAGTTTGCTTTGATCAGCCCTGTAATCACGTCCACTGAGGGGCGCTGCGTTGCGAGTACGAGGTGGATGCCCACCGCGCGCGCCATCTGCGCCAGTCGCGTGATCGATTCTTCGACTTCACGTCCGGAGGTCATCATCAAGTCGGCCAGTTCATCGATGATGATCACGATGAAAGGCAGCGGCTTCCAGGGCTCGCCCGCCTCGTCATAATCCTTCACGAGATTACGGCGCATGATCTCGGTGTTGTAACCATCGATGTTGCGGACGCCCCAACCCGCCAGATCGCGATACCGCTTTTCCATCTCCGACACCGCCCATTTGAGCGAACGCGCTGCTACTTTGGGATCGGTGATGATGGGAGCAGCCAGATGGGGAATGTCTTCATAAAGACCGAGCTCGAGTCGCTTCGGATCAATAAGAATGAACTTAACTTCATCCGGGCGCGCCCGATAGAGAATGGAAACGACCAGCGAGTTAACTCCCACCGATTTGCCCGCGCCGGTTGTTCCGGCGATCAAAAGGTGCGGCATCTTCGCCAGGTCGGCGACATAGTTCAAGCCATCAATGGTTTTTCCCAGCGCGATGGTCAGCTTTGAAGCAGATTCACGGAATGCCCGCGACTCGATCACTTCGCGCAGAAAGATAGTCTCGCGTTTTGGGTTCGGGACTTCGATGCCGACGTGTGGTTTGCCAGGCATGCGATCAATGCGAATCGACTCCGCCTTTAACGCGAGGCAAAGGTCATCCACCAGGGAGACTACGCGTGAATACTTCACTCCCGGATCGGGTTTGAATTCGTAGGTAGTTACAACGGGACCCGGACAGATGTGCTTGATCTGACCCGTGACATTGAACTCCTTGCACTTTTCCGCCAGGCGAGTTGCCAATCCGAGGAGTTCTGCATCAGCCTGCTCGCTGTGCGGCGGCGCTTCGTTCAGAAACTCGAGCGGTGGCAACGAATAGTCGGAATAGCTGACGCGCTTGGCCGGATCAAAAGGTAACTTGCCGGTCGCGGGTGCTTCCCCTTTGAGCCGCAGCACGGAAGCGCCTTTGACCATCTCTTCGACTTCGGCTTCTTCGTCAACAACGGCGGCTGAGGGGAAGATCGACCGTCGACCAGAGCGGCCTTCCACGATCGTGGCTCCCGCGGCTGCGGCTGCAACAGTGCGTGCGGGCTCTGACGTCGCGGCACTCAGCGAAACGACTCGGGGAGAAGTCGCTTCCGCGCGAATCACGGACGCCGCAGTGACGGGCGCCTCGCTTTCCTTCATGAACTCAGCCACACGCTCAGCGGGACTGAGATTACGATTGTCGTTCAAGATGACTCGTGCCGCTTGCCGTTCGGCTTTCAACGCCAGCCTGGCATCTTTACGCAGGCGAGCCTGCTCGCGGCGGGCTTCACGCCAGGCGCTGAACTTCGGAGGCATTTCCCGTATGAACGAGAAGCGCCCACTCAATGCGAGGGCAAGTTTTTCGTAGAAAGCAACGAACGAAAAGTTGGTTGTGAGTAGTAAACCAGTGGCGGCGATCGCCGCGAGCAGAACAACCGCACCCACTGTGTTCAACCCGCTTGAGAGTCCACGTGAAATCAGCGTCCCAACCAGACCGCCCGGCTGAACGCTCAAATCAAACAGCGGCCGCACTCCGGCAATGGAAAGGAGCGCAGCCGAAGCGAGTACGAGAATCACCAGTCCCAGCAAACGATAGAAGGGAGCGCGCATGCTGCGCGTCCGAAAACTTCGCCATGCTGCCGCGAGCAGGAGTACCGGCAAGAGGTATGCGGCCAGACCGATGAATTGAAAAAGGGCGGAAGCGACATTCGCGCCAATCGCGCCGGTCCAATTTTGAACCTGGTGCTGTCCGGCTGAGTTCCAGGACGGATCGTTTGGATAGAACGCCGCCGAGACCAGGCAAAGAGAAAGAAGCAGACCGAGAGCCAGCAGCAGTATTGCCACGATCTCGTTCCGACGAGTGTTGTGGGGCGTGATAACTCGGGGTTTCTCTTCAATGGGGGTTGTGGCCATTAATCCTCCCGCGACCCAATCTCCTGCCTTCTTCCAATGGTATTGAGCGCTGAGTACTGGGTTCCGAAGAACTTCTAACTTCGTACTCGGACGTGCTCCACCTCGCGCGATTTAACAACCAAAACTTAGTAACTGGAAACCTGACTCTGGAAACCTAAGATCAAGCCGCCTTCTTCGCAAGCAGAAATGCCTTGATGAAGTCGTCGATGTCTCCGGCAAGTACGGAATCGACGTTCCCTTTTTCCAGCTTGGTGCGAGTGTCTTTAACCAGTTGATAAGGTGCGAGCACGTAACTCCTGATCTGTGATCCAAAAGATATCTCGGCCTTGCTGGCTTCCAGGTGTGCCGTCTCGGCCCGGCGCTTCTCAATTTCAAGTTCATAAAGCCGCGAACGCAGTACCTGCATCGCCACGGCACGGTTCTGGTGTTGTGAACGTTGGTTTTGACACTGCACGACGATATTGGTCGGGAGGTGAGTGATGCGCACGGCCGAGTCAGTGGTATTGATGTGCTGACCACCGGCGCCGGTGGCCCGGTAAGTGTCGATGCGCAGATCCTTGTCCAGGATGTCGACTTCGATATTCTCGTCGATCTCCGGATAGACAAAAAGAGAGGCAAAGGAAGTGTGTCTGCGGGCAGCCTGATCGAAGGGAGAAATCCGCACAAGACGGTGAACACCGGCCTCGGCCGCCAGCAGTCCGTAAGCGTATTCGCCTTCAACTCGGAATGTCACGCTTTTCAGTCCCGCTTCGTCACCGGGTTGATAGTCGAGAATCTCCGTTTTGAACTCGCGTTGTTCGGCCCATTTTAAGTACATCCGCAGCAGCATCTCAGCCCAGTCCTGCGACTCCGTCCCACCCGCGCCTGGATGAATAGTGCAGATAGCATTCAGGGCGTCATTCTCACCGGCGAGGAGCATCTCGGTTTCGGCGATGCCCAATTCATGCTCCAGCTTCTGAAGGAGGTGTTGCAGTTCCTGCTGCGACGCCTCATCCGTCTCGGCAAATTCAAACAACACGCTCGCGTCGGAAACTTGTGCTTCGAAATGTTCCTGACGTTGGAGTTTCTTCTCCAACAAACTGCGCTTCTGTAAAAGGCTCTGCGCAGCATCCTGGTCGCCCCAAAAATCCGGCGACGAAGCCTGCCTTTCGATACGTTTTAATTCCTCGCGCCCGGCGGCAACATCAAAGAAACCTCCCGAGCTGTTCAACTCGCGACCGCAAGTCGTCATAAGTAGCTCTGAAATCCTGAATAGATAGATTTTCGACCATTGATATCTCCAAATCTTAAGTTTGGGCTGTGTTGTTGCGTCGTCGCCGTCCGATCGCGAAAACCAGTAACAGTCCAGTCAGGGTCGCGTTAAGCAGTACAAAAAGATCGCCGTATTGCGTGTACCAGCTCTGAGCGACCGCACTGCTATTAATCGTCCAAACTCGAACCGCAGGTTCAAAAGCCGCAGTCGGTTCCTCAACCTCGCCATAACGCGTAATGTACGCCGTGATTCCGGAGTTAGTGACGCGCGCGACGGGTCGTTTGTTCTCAACTGCGCGGAAAATCGCATTCGCCAAATGCTGCTTCATCACTGCCGTGCGACCCAGGTAGCCGTCGTTCGAAATATTAATCAGCAGGTCGGCATTCTCACGAGCAAAGGCGCGCGCGATCGATGGATATGCTGACTCGATACAAATGAAAACCCCGGCTTTCATTTCACCCGCCGGGAACATCGTGTAGTTCGCACCGGGCTCGAAATCGCCAACGATTCCCGTTATCAAACCGGCGCCCGGCAACCAGCGCGGGATCGGCACATACTCGCCAAACGGCAGCAGGCGAATCTTATCATATTGACCGAAGAGGCTACCGTCCTGATTTATGAGCATGGCGGAGTTGTAGATGCCACCGTTTGGCGCAGGCTCTTGTGAGTTGAAGAGCAACGAGATTTGGTGCTCGCGAACGAAGCGAGCGATCAGATCACGAAACTGCGAGTCGCCTGCGTAAGTAAAATTCATCGGCGACTCAGGCCAGATAACCAGCGTTGGCGCTCCATGAAAAGGATGCTGTTGAAGAGCCGCTTTAGTCATCGTCAAGTGTCTGGTCATAAGTTCACGCAGCTCTTCGTTAGTCTTAGCCAAATGCATCGGCACGTTTGGTTGCAGAGCAATAACTCGAACAATTTTGCCGCGTCCATTGTTGTCAACTGCGGTCAGCGCGCTCAAGACAATGACCAAAGCGACAACGATGAGTACCACCAAAGACATGAGCACGGCTTTCTTATTGCGGTTCACCAGAACAAATGCCAGTGCCGAGTTGACTGCGACGATCAAGAACCCAACCGCATAAACCCCTCCCCAGTGAGCTGCTTGAATCAGGTTCGGTTGATAGGCTTGTGAGTATCCGATCGCGTTCCAAAGCTGGCCCGTCAGCCCGAGTCTGCCCCATTCAAACGAGATCCAGAAGAATGGCGCCAGCAGCAACGTGCTGGAGCCCCAGCGTCTCACCGCCATCGCCAACAAGAGGGCAAATCCACCTGGGAACAGCCCGACAAGCACCGTCCCTGGAACAAGTAGAAGATAGGCGACGAAGCTTGGCAGACCACCGTAGTGAATCATCGAATACGTTATCCAGGAGCAGGAGCCATAGAAGAAGATCGTGCCGGTTAACCAACCCAACAGAAACGCCGGCCACGGCGCCGGGCGGCGAGCTATCACCATCAGCAGCGGAATCAGGCTTATCCACGCCAGCGGCCACAGGTTGAAATCGGGGAACGAGAGAATGAGAAGAATCGCCGAGGCCGTCCCTATACCGCATGACACAAGGTCAGGCGGTTCGAAGCCTGCCCGAGCAGCCCACAGAGACAAGACTCCTCGTCGATTGGCTGAGGAGCTGAGTGCCGTGACTTGCATTGAGCGCCAGTTTAGCAAGCGCGATTAGAGAACTAAAGATGATGTTAGATGTGACGCGGATGTCGGATGTCAGCTGACGGTTTTTGGATGGAGAACCAGGCATCGTAAGTATCGGGGAAGCCGTTGGGCCCGATGCGCGGGAAGGGAGGACTGTTGCTTTGAGAAAAATGAGGTCGGCAGCTTTTTCAGGAAGTGCAGAAAATATTTTCCAGAATTCTCTGTAGCGTCATTTTGACGGTCGATAAGTACCTAAAAGGTGCTCACTTCGACAGAAAACGTCACCGTCACAGTGACAATTTTCGTCGCAGCCTGAACGCATCAGTCGGTCTGAATGAAAAAGAAAGTGCTGACTGCCTGGGAAGAGTGCTGAGTACCGAGTACTGAGTTATTGGGTTGAAACGGCGCTCAGTACTCAGAACTCAGTAACTTTGCGCCTTAAAGGAGGAAGAACCCAGCCATTGCTGGCTGGGTTCAATTTCGGAGGGAGAACTAAAGGGTAGCTCGGCGGGTGGCTGGCGCAGCGGCAGGCGGCGCTCAGAGGCTTGATGGCGGCGGGGTAACGGGTTGTCGTCCTTGGTTTCCGTTCGTGCCGATGATGTCTTAGAGCACGTCGTATGCCAGAAGTCAGCAAAAGTACTGAGTCCTGAGGAAGAAGTACTGAGTACAGTACTGAGTGCTGAGTGCCAACGCTTTCTTTTCGTGAACTTGAAACCAGAAACTTGAAACTAGAAACTCTGTCTTATTACTCTCTCTTCAAAAGAGGAAGAGCCCAGTCACTATTGACTGGACTCAATTTCGGAGGGAGAACTAAATGGTAGCTCGGCGGGTGGCTGGCGCAGCGGCAGGCGGCGCTCAGAGGTGTGATGGCGGCGGGTTAACGGGTTGTCGTCCTTGGTTTCCGTTCGTGCCGAGATGTCTTAGAGCACCTCTTGTGCCACGCAAGATCTTTTTTCTGGAAAGGGAGGACTATTAGCGCTAAGGAAAGTGCTGAGGGCAGGTTTCTGGTCTCGAGTTTCTAGTTTCGAGTTCACCTTCAAGACTTGATGCTCTAATCGCAACGACCAACCACAAGACACCAACTTCCAGGAAAAAGCACGAAGTACAGAGTACCCAACTACGAGCACCTCCTGATTGGGATCTGAGACTGGAAACTAGATACTAGAAACTTGAATTTCCCTTACCATCAACAGGTGTTGTCGCGAGCCTACAACTTCGATTCGAGTCCCAAGCCCTATCGAGCGGTCATCACTCGAACACGCACGCCAAATTTCACCGTCAAGGAGCACTGTTCCTTCCGGGTCGAGAATTGAGTGCACCTCACCCATGAATCCGATGAGTTGCACAGGTTGTAGTTTGAACTTCTTACGACGGGAAAGAAGTGCGGCGACTGCCAGCGCGAGCACCGCGAGTGAACAGATGGTTATGAAGACTAATGTCATCCGACCGATCGCAAACACGAAAGGCGACCTTTGCAGATCGCCTCTTAGAACCCGAGCATACTAAAGTTAGTTCCTGCCCATTGTCACCTGACGTTGTAGTGCGATCGCTTCCTGATTGTTGGGATCGATTGTGATCGCGCTTGAAGCAAACTTGGTGGCTTCTCCTCGATCACCACGTTCAAGAAAAATCCTGCCCAGCAGGATATGGGCATCGATGAGCTTGGGATCCCAGAAGATCGCCGTTTTCAGCGCGGCGATGGCTGCTTCCTGATCGCCGCGGCGCTGATTGATTCGCCCGCTCAACAAGTAGGCCTCGGCGTTGGTCGGCTCGTTTGTGAGTACGCGATGCAATTCGGTCAACGCCTCATCATCACGTCCTTCCTGATAGAGTTCGCGGGCCTTAGCCAGAAAATCCTGCGATGGGGAAGTCGTGCCAGGTCCCTCTGGAACAATGTTTGTCAGGTCATCACGGTTTAGCACATCACGTAATCGCACCGACACGCCGTTCATTGTTTGCGACTTCTGCCAGTCCGTCTGCCACTTGGCATAAGTCTGTTGCAAATAACGCCGAGCCTGATCATCTGCGGCGGTGGCTGCTTCAGTCTGACCGAGTTTCTCCAGCGATTTTGCGAAGATGAAATAGGCCTGCCCATCCCTGGGGTCGGCGGCAATCACTGGACGCAGCTGATCCGCAGCTTCAGCGTACTTACCGCTCAAAAACAGGGCGAGGCCGAAATTAAAGCGAACCAGCGGATCGTGTGGCGATGAATCCGAAGCTCGCGCGAGAAAGGCACTGCCCTGGCCCAGCAGACGCACTCTCTCTTCGTCCTTCTTTTCTTCACGCGAAGCCTGAATCGCGACTGCCCCCGCGTTGTTGTAGATTCCAATCAACGGCGCGTCGCCCGAAAGCGGCACCAGCGTAGCCAGCGCGTGACCAAGGTCGCCCAGCTTGAAATAACCCAAACCTGCATAGAACGCGGCCTCGGTGTAGCGAGGGTCCTTCCTCCGAAGCTTCGAGAAAGACTCCGTTGCTTCCTTCCACTTTCCCTCAATCATGTAAAACCGGCCGAGCTCAAATGCCGCCTGCGGATAAACCGCACCGCCATTAGCATCCGCAAATAAGCGCAAGGCGTTCTGGAGATAGATTGCTCGTTTCGGATCGCGCTGGGTGAGTTGAAGGCCTTTAACGTAGGCCTCGAATGCCTGTTGCGGGATCTTGGTAGCATCCTGAACAATCTGATTCAAAGAGAAGGGAAGTGCTGGATCTCTCTGATAGAGGATCTGATAAGCAAGCCTTCCATGAATCTTCTGAAGTTCCGTTAGCGGACCACCAAAATCGAATTGCCTGGTTGCCCAGCCACCGTCGAGGACCACACCCAGCGTGCGTCCTTCGTTAACTTTGATGACTCGCGCGGTGACCTGCACAAATGCCTCTACTGGTTCACCCTTCGCAGCACTCGCTTCATTTTGAGTACCTGGAGCGATCGAATAGGTGCCGACTACGATCATTGTGGCCCTGGCCTCGCGCGCGATTTTGATCGCCGTGGCTCGCGAAGGAATAACGGTTTCAGGAAGGCGAAGGCGCTGGTAGGCCAACTGCCTGGCATCGTTTGAAACTACGACCAGGCCGGGTTTAGCGAGTAGTTCCGAAATCGAGTCGGCAAAGCTTTCTCCAACCCAGTTGTATTCCGGGCGGGCGGGCTTATTCGCAAACGGGGTGTTCTCGAAAGGCAGCACCATGACCACGTCAGTCCGATTGGGGTTCTGAGCAACAGCGCGGTCGCCAAAGGAAGGCAACAAAAGCAGTCCGAACGCCATGAGTAGCCCAAACATCAAAGATTTCTTAGCAATAATTATCATCCAGTAGATTCCAGCTCTTAATTTGTCCGGGGTTTGATGCTGCCATCTTAACAGCGGTTGGTCGGTTACGCATGTCGAGGACGGCGGCGGGTGGTGCTCTGTTAGTGTGTTGATCACAGGGACACGGACGCACACTAACAAGCACACTTCCCGGCGGCGGGGATGCGGGGCTTTGGTTAGCGCGTGAATCTCGCAGGCGTTGTCCCTTTTCCTGGTCTCAGTTCGAGTGGCGAGATTTCATTCACATCGAGCTCGCCCAGTGCTGTTACACTCCTGCGAATCTAATCGTTTCAAGGGACTCTCTTCCCAGCGTGCATCAGCAACCGTTAAAACGGTTGGTGTTCTTGTTGAGTATCGAGTAACCGAGGCTGAGGCCCGGTTGAGAATGAGAGTCAAACTGAAATCAGGAAAGGCGGAACTAACGCGTGACTTGGATCAAGACCGTTAACACCGACGAAGCGGATGAGAAGCTACGAAGAGCGTTGGACGCCCAGCGCGAACTATATCCTGCCGAGTATGCCGTGCCGATTCATCCCGCACCCGATGGTGGCGCCTCCCAGATCGTCGCTTCGCACAGCTTAATTCCTGAAGCTCTTTACCACGCGTTCGCAACGTTTGGCGTGCTGATGTCTCCAGACCTTCCCCTGACCCGGCGGCAGCACGAGATGATCACTACCGTCGTCTCAGTCCTCAATCGCTGTCACTATTGAATCGAATCACACGCGGAGTTTCTGCGTCGAGTCACGCTTGATGAGAGTTTGGTGCAAGCCCTGGAGGCTGACTACACGACTGCCCCGATTTCCGAAACCGATCGTGTCATGCTGGACTACGCGGCGAAAATTACGCGAGATGCCACCTGGGTAACGCCCGCTGATCACGATCAGCTGCGAAGGGCCGGTTTCGACGACCAGGGCATTCTGCAGATCACGCTGCTCGCATCCTGGTTCAACTATATAAATCGTGTCGCTGATGCCCTGGGCGTTGGACGTGACTAGTGGCTCGTATCGTTGAATTGCCAGTGTCAGACCACAAAGGAGGCAAATTCCTGCAACCGTTTCAAGGTTGGCGGCGGCAGAAACCGTTCAGACGGTCTCAGACGGTTAACCCCAGGGTTCCCGACACCCAGCTAAAGCAGGGTGTGAATAAGAAGTCGCTCTTCGCTACGTTCTGACAGCGCGCCAGGAGGAGCTACATCGGGTACACGCTGACCACGGAGTCGTCGTGTAAGGCCTCTTCTCCTATCGCCAGTTGACCGTTCGATCCGAGTTCGCCGTCAAGCAGCGCCTTTACACTGTCATGCTCGACTGGTCGCGAGAAGAGATACCCTTGCGCATACTCGCACCCGACGGATTCTAATTGTTTCTGCTGTTCACGTGTTTCAACGCCCTCGGCAATGACCTGCAATCCCAGATTGTGCGCGAGAGTAACGATGGTGCGAACGATCTCAGCGTTCTCGCCGGTCTCAGTTATCCGGCTCACGAAAGAACGGTCGATCTTGAGGTAGTTCAATGGGAATCGGTGCAGATAACTCAATGACGAATAGCCCGTTCCAAAGTCGTCGATGCTTAGCTGAACGCCAAGAGCTCGCAGCCGTTTGAACATCATGGTGGCCGCCTCCGCGTTCTCCATCACGACACTCTCCGTGATCTCCAGCTTCAGACTGCGCGCGTCCAAACCGCTCTGTTCCAGTGCGTGACTGACTTGTTCCAGCAGATCGGGCTGCGAAACTTGTTTTGCCGACAGGTTGACGCTCAACGTCAGATTGCGATGCACGACCGACTGCTGCTGCCAGGTGTTGACGGCCCGACACGCTTCTTCCAACACCCACTGACCGATCTGCAGGATCAATCCGGTCTCTTCAGCGACCGGAATGAACTCCGAAGGAGAAACCAGTCCCTCTACCGGATGGTTCCAACGCACGAGCGCTTCGAATCCGGCGAGCTTCCCCGATTCGAGCGAAACAATCGGTTGGTAATAGACACAGAATTCCTTCTGTTCGATCGCCTGTCGTAAGTCTCTTTCCAGACTCAAACGGGAGACAGCTCGGGCATGCATGTCCTTGTCAAACAGCTCGTAACGGCCTTTGCCGTTCTCCTTTGCGCGATACATAGCTGTGTCCGCGTCGCGCAGGATGTCTTCCGGGCGATCATAGCCGCTGGTGCTTAGGGCAATGCCGATGCTGGCGGACGTGAACGAGGAGTTTTCCTTCAAGTCAAACGGCTGCGTCAGATCTTCGAGGATTCTCTCCGCTACGCGGATGGCATCCTGCGGATGCGACATGTTGCTCAGGAGGATCGCAAACTCATCGCCCCCAAAACGCGCAAGCGTATCTACCGGGCGCAGAATCTTTTCAAGCCGACCCGCGAATGCCACCAGCAGTAGATCGCCGTAGCTATGACCAAGGCTGTCGTTGATGTTTTTGAAGCGATCGAGATCGATGAAGAGTGCCGCGAACAGGTGATTGCTGTTAATTCTCGAGCTCTTAATCTCCGCCGTCAATAACTCCGAAAACATTGAGCGGTTAGGTAGTCCGGTAAGCGCATCGTGAAAAGCGGCGTGACGAAAGTGCTCTTTTGTCTCTTCCAGTGTGCGGCTGATTCGTTCCTGCTCCACGATGTAGTTGTTTAGCTCTTTGACATGGCGTTCGGCCTGTTCCGCACGTTCGCGTTCGATCTCAGCGCGCTCGCGCTCGGCGAGTTCTGCCTGTCGCGCCGAACTCTTCACTTCGCGCAGATAGCGATCGTAGCTGAGATAGACGATGGCAATGATCGGAATGGCTATCAGGAATGCATAGAAGCCGGCAGTTCCGATGCTGAAGGCAATCAAACCCGCCGCCGCAGCGCCGGCGAAATAAGTGATGGAAATCCACAGGAAGTTCTGGTTCCACATTTGCCAGATCGTTTGATTATCTTTCAGCGCGTTGGCGGTGGCGACAATGGCGGTGTGGGAAGCGTATTGCAGCAGGCCCATCAAACAAATAGCGATGATGGCGGCTGAAGGCCCGTGATGCAGCAGGTCCGTGGTCGAGCCGAAAATCCAAAGCAACCCTTGCGCGGTAACCGAGAGCGCACAAGCCAGCGCCGCCCCGGCGAATAAGACAGTCCTTGGCTTGTTGCTGATGCGCAAGCCCGCAGCCACCCCTCCGATCATTCCCAACAAGACGGCCGCTTCACCACCGTACAACAAGAGCCCAAGGAAGATGAAGGTATCGTCGACAGTGATGTTTGTATTGATGCGCGGCACTCGGATCGCTACCCGAGAACCAAGAATCACGGTGCCCAGCGCGAGTAGGTTGAAGTACGGATCGATACGGCTGAGGGGCAGGTTCGTGATGGCCCAGACGCACGTCAGGGTGCCCGCCATGATGATCAGCCACATGTAAGTGGTGGTTAATGGCCGAGTTGTGTGGGTGCTCGCGCTCGTCATGGATGATTAGTAGGAATACGTGTCAAGGTAGATGGTGTCGTAGGTACCGCGGAATTCGTAACCAGCCTTCTGATAAAACCGGGTAAGCTCGTTCTTCTTCTCGTTCACCAGCAGGCAGATCGCCTTCGAGCGCTGCAAAAGGATTCGGCCGAGTTGCGCCATGCAACGGCTGCCATAGCCCTGTCCGCGCTTGAGGGGATGGACGTTGACTCCTTCGAGATAACTCATCTGCGGGGTCTCGGCGAATATATCTGCTTTGAACACCAGTTGGTTTCCTTCGGCCCAAACCCATACTCGACGCTGTTCAATGCGGCGTGTAATTCGTTCGCGAAAGCCTTCCGGATGTTTAAGCAGAGGATCGATTCCGCACTCGGCCCGGATCATCTCTGCGTTCACGGCAGCAATCGCTTCGAGATCCCTGAGACTTGCGGGTCGAAGCTGGGGCAGCGGCGTGTTTACTTCCGGTGCCTTAGTCTGTTCAAACAGTGATTCGCTGGACACTCGTTCGGGCGCGTGGCGTTCCGCAAAGTACTGCCAGAAGCGGGCAATCATCTCGCGCTGGCCTCTGATTAAATGAGAGCCGGCACACTGACGTTTTAGTAGAGCGAAGGCCCTCAGTGCCGCATCATTCTCGGTCTCAAACAATGTGGCGTGTCCAATTAGCGCGACTCCGGCAAGCATGCCCTCTGCGTTGCGACAGCCGTAGAACACGCCGCGATTTAGCGGGCTGACAATTCCGTGATCCTGGATGTAGCTGGCCATACAAACTGTGTGAATGGGGCGGCGGCGAAGAAAGTTGAGAACTTCGTCCTTCTCTGTATTCCGCAGGGCTTTGGCGCAGAGAGGTGTTGCCGAATTCTGTTGGTGAGAAATTGTTTGCTGCATGGCTGATTCGATTTGTGGGCCGGGGAAAACCGATGACTTACGCTTTGTTCCTTAGTTAATTGAGAAGGGCGGCGTAAACGCACGGAACAGTCATGGCTGATCACGAGCTGCGTCAACGATGACCGCGCTGGGCCTCGCAAGATTTCTGCTGCGATCGAGAGTCCCTGGCGTATGGCTCGTGAGAAGTGGGTCGCCGTTAGGGGTCGAAGAGAGGTTGGTTCTGAATTGCCAGGCAGGTGTCGCCTTTAGGGTTGAGCTGACCTTCGTCCTGCTCAACCGTAGTGTACCTGCCCGAGACCGGAGACGTATAGACTAAAGTTGCGCTTACCAGCTTAGGCGTCAGTTTCGAATGTCCTCCAACTTAATCGTGTTGCCGCTCGGCAGTCTGCTAACGCGCTCACATTTGCGAGGTTCGTGCCAGCTTGCTGGAAGATCTGAATATCGTTGAAAGATTGGAGAAACTGCAGGTTTTTAGGCTGGAAGGCAAGTTGGGGGCAAGTCAAATATGACCGGGATCAAGCAGATTGAATCCCGTCCAGGTCGTTCTGACTGGCGACTGCTTCGATCTCTACTCGCGAGTAACAGGCCTGCGAGATCAGAATTTCGATCGCTATTGCGACAGTTCGGCTAGAATTCCCGACTATCGTTTCTGTAAAGCCAACCTATCCGAGGAGACATAATGAAGTTGTTAGCGAAGTTCATCTTTCTGCCCCTCTTACTCCTGCCGGGACTCTTAGCAGGAGCCCAAGTTTCTGAACCGGCTGCTCATTGGCCACAATGGCGTGGCCCATTCTTCAATGGCATGGCTCGCGGTGACGCGCCGCTCACCTGGAACGACAAGTCCAACATCAAGTGGAGAGTGGACATTCCAGGACGCGGATTCTCGACACCGGTGATTTGGGGCGACAAGATATTTCTGACCACCGCAATTCCCACTGGTAAACCTGCGCCAGCGCCCGCTGTCGCTGACTCCGCCGAAGCGAGTGCGCCGCAACGGGGCGCCGGCGGCGACACTTCTCCACAAGCCGAGCATAAATTCGAGCTCCTTTGTTTGGATCGCCAGACAGGAAAAACTATCTGGCAAAGAACTGCGAAAGTTGCGGCGCCGCACGAGGGATATCACCGCACGTACGGCAGCTTTGCTTCCAATTCTCCCGCGACCGATGGGAAGTATGTTTATGCCTCGTTCGGCTCGCGTGGGATTTTCGCCTACGACTTTAAAGGCAAGCTGATCTGGCAGCGAGACTCTGACGTGCAGATGCGAATGCGCCTGGGATTTGGCGAAGGCAGCGCGCCGCTTTTGTTTGGCGATCGGCTCTTCCTGGTTTTCGATCACGAAGGCGAGTCGTTCATGCTTGCGCTTAACAAGAACACGGGCAAAGAGGTTTGGCGCTCAGCCAGGGACGAACGTAGTTCGTGGAGCACGCCACTCGCAATCGAGTATGGCGGGCGAAAGCAGATTATCGTTACCGCAACAAACAGAGTCCGGAGCTACGACGCCGATAGTGGCAAAGTGATTTGGGAAACGTCAGGACTGGGCTCAAACCCTATTCCGGTGCCCGCTTTTCAGGACCCGTTTGTGTACGTGATGAGTGGACATCGCGATCCTAAGCTGATGGCGATCAAGCTTGGCAAGGAAGGTGATCTTAGCGGTTCTGAGTCGATTGTATGGAGCCACACGCGGGGAGTTGCCTACACGGCCTCGCCAGTACTCTTCGATAACAAGCTTTACGTGCTAACTGACAACGGCATGATCAGTTGCTTCAACGCCACGACCGGTGAAGCTTATTACGCTCAGCAACGCTTGCCAAAGGCCTACAACTTTAAAGCCTCGCCGGTGGGAGCTAATGGAAAACTCTACCTGGCAACGGAGGATAGCGATGTTGTGGTGTTGAAGATGGGTGAGAAGTTTGAGGTAATGGCCACCAATACGCTTGACGATCAGGTGTTCATTGCGACACCAGTGATTGCCGCGGGAGAGATCTTTCTGCGAAGCCAGAATGCGCTTTTCTGCATTAGTGAGAAATAGAGAACTGCAAATGGAGCGTCGGAATCGGACAAATGAAAAAAATTTCTTTCATTCTTTTGCTAATCGCGCTTGCCGCTAATGGGCTTATCGCTCAAAAGCAAAAGAAACCAGCGACAAAGAAACCAAAGCAAGTGCTCTTCGATTTTAGAGTTGCCCGGGCGAGTGCGCCACCGAAAATTCCACTGGCCACACAGAAGATGGTGTTGTCGAAAGTCTTTCGGAAGCATCTGACTGACGAAGCAAGGTGCGATTCTAATTTCGCGGCGAGCCGGGACACTGACTTTTTAAAAGCTGCTCGTGACGCGGGCCAGATAGTGCCGACGATCGTAGACATGGCTACCGGGAGTTTCACCGGACCCCGGCTGGAACAGACGGCGTACGTCATTTCTGTAAGCGAGTGTAACGCTTCGCATGCTGACAACTTCGGAACCAAACGCGTTGCCGTCTTCTCAGGCCTGCAACTGGTTGCCGATCTGGATGTGGACTTCAGGAGTAGTATAGTCCGGAAGACTGATCTGAATGGCGATGGCGTTGATGAGCTGTTAATGACGAGCGGCGATATGCACCAGGGCATAATAATCGAGATCGCGGCCCTGGTGGAGTTTCAAAACGGGCGGCTGCGGGTAATCGAGGACATTGGGACAGTCGTGGAAGACTCTTGTGCTTCTGGAATACCGGGCAGTTCATCAAAAGCCGCACTGGTTTCGATCGCTGAAGTTGTAACTGGCAAGATGCCGCGGCTGGCGATCGAAAACTACGAGGCGGATTGCCGAAGAGCTAAACGATGGCGATTCCTTTCAGCCGGAAAGATGGAGCAGGACTAGCCATCGATTTGCGCGGATGGGCATGCTCGAAACAGACAAAATCGTCGACTAGATTTGAAGCGTGGCCAGACGGGCAGTACCAGGGAATCAGTGAAAAAAATGGGATTCCTAACCTTTTGGGTTGCGCAATACGAGCTCAAGTATTATAGAAGCGACGTCTCAATCAACCGAATCTAACAGGTGATCACCATGAATAGAGAGCAGTTGGAACGCGAACTAAAACGGGTGCACGTCGATCTTGACGGGTGGCTACCGGTTCTGCAGTGCGATATCTGTGAAAAACGATGGGAACCATTCGCGGCAGCGGCAGGCGAGAACGCTCCGACCGCAAGATTCGACTATTGGATGTGTCCGAACAAGTGCAATGCGACCCTGGAACTTGCGCCGCAGGCAACGACTGCGATACCGAGACATGTCGTTATTAAGGATGTGCACGGTATGGTCTTTGATGAGGAAGACCTGGTGAATTTTGAACGCTATGTGCGTTCAATGGACGTTACGGAAGTGCAGAATCGCACGCTTTGAAAGGTACGGTGAGGTGCCGCTCAATCCTGAGACTCCCCGCCTATCCTCCGGGAGCTTTCAAATGCGCCGTGCCAACTTTGGCTCATCGTCGTCTCTTAACGGCTGACCTCGGCCGGGAGTATTGAAGTTGCACCTTTATTAAGATAGTTGACGTGCTGGTTGCTCCGGGACGGTAATAGATAGTTTGTGGGGCCGGTTCGCTTTCTTTCAACGACCGCGTCGCATCTGCTCCCGCCTCTTTTTCCTGCCTCGTCCAGGCCTTGCCCGCGCCATGGGCCATCTCGATCCTGCCCGCCTGTGCGCCCCACGATTTTTCCCAGGAGGCGAGTGTGTCCGCAGAAAGCCTCTGCGCTTTGTCAGTAATGGTCAGACCCTCTATCGGAGTTGGCGACACCAAAATAGTCACACTCTCGCCTACATGATCAGAGCGGGTTCGTTTCAATGTGAAGTATGGCGGACTGTCATCCTGGGCAGGGATCTCGATTACCCGACCGGCGGTTACCGAGTTGTCGCCGGCGCGGGTGCGGGTGGTGGGGAAGATTAAATACGGCTCGCCTTTCGAGCCATCAGCGTATTGCTCCTGGTCCACAACATAAAGGTAGCCGGTGCGCGCCGCTTCTATACTCACTCGAATACGATCGCCTTCGAACATTCGTCCATTGGATGACACTCGTTCCGGCAACCAGTTTATTGAGTCCGGGCCTTCCTGTTCAATAATTCTTTCGCCGATATCCGCTGTCCTCGAGGGACGCAAGCGCCAGAGGGTAACGCCGATGACAGTATCTGCTGACACGTCATTCACCGATACATTCGGAGTGACAAGTCGATAGGTTCGCCGCACTCTTTTTTTGGTTGCACGCTTCTTTCCCTGGATAAATGCCGTATCCCAAAGGTGTCGGGTCGCCTCCTCATCCTGCGTCTGCTGGGCGATGGTTACAAACAAACCAGCCGAACAAACAGCCATTATCAACGCCACAAGTGTTAGCTGTGATGCAATCGTCCTTCTGCCGCGTGTCATCTCGTCTCCTATCAATGCCCCTGGGTTTCTCGAAAAGGACTGATCCTCGCTGAGTTCAAATGTTGCCGTTCCGCCCGAGTCTTCAAACCTCGGGGAGCCAATGTTCATAAAAACCTGGGAACTCCGAATGAGTTCAGGTGCCAGGTCAGGAGGTCTTTCAGAGTAGTTTCCCAACCGCCCGGATGCAAGGCCATCGTCATTTCAAACCAACAAAACGGCCGCCTGCGAGCTATGCCTCGTGAGTCCCCATCTCAAAGCTGCCCCAGAGTGCGTTAATTTTCGGCCTTTCGCATCTGACGTGCTCTTGTCTCCCATTAACTAAACCGTAAGGCGGGCGCAAAATCCCTCACAGTTCTCCAAATTTAAGTCTCCAGGTGAATGGCAGGGATCTTCCGGCCGGAAGAACTGGTTAGATGAGCAGCCGGAAGGTTGGAGAAACGTTTATCCGGATGCGGTGTTGGATGGGTTCGCCGGAATTGTTCTGGCTGGGTCGTGCCCGCTATCGCCATTCACCCTGAAGCACAAATGCCGCCCAGTAGTATGGCGATTTCCATTGTTTCTGCAGCGACATCTCAGTCTGAGCCAAGCGCAAGGCCGCCGCCGGAGTCTTATTTTCTCTGAGCATCCCCCGATAGAAACGGGCCATCAGTTCCGCGGTTGCCTTATCGTTTACGTTCCACAGGCTCACGACAACGCGGCGAGCTCCCGCATACATGAATCCTTGCGTCAGTCCGACCAGCCCTTCGCCCTTGATCTCTTTTCCCAAACCCGTTTCGCAGGCGCTCAGCACAACTAATTCCGCCGGCAAATTTAGGTTGTAGATCTCGTGTGCCCGCAGGAAGCCGTCCTGTGGTTTGCCCTCCGCGTCAACTAACGAAAGGACGATTGCCGACAGGCTGGGACGTTCGCTGTCGATATATCCGTGCGTAGCGAAGTGAACATAGCGATACGTGCTCAACTCGCCTCCAGTAGCCGTCGCGCGGTTAGCTTTGAAATCAACCGCCTTAAAATTCTTCGCGCGCGGCGCTTCGGCCAGAATCTGATCTGCTTCCTGTCGCGTGAACTTCAGGCGGCGAATGATTAAGCCTGGCTCGTCGGCGAGATGCTCGATGCTCCGCGCATTCGCAGATGCATCCGCCTGCGATTGCTTCGCACCAGGCCTGGCCTGGGCCAGCCGTTCGTCGCTAACAGAAAAAACAGGATCAGCGATTACGGCAACCGCGTTTGGCGCCGGCTTGCGATTCAGGAGTCCCTGTCGTTGTATGGCTAACGCCGAGGCAGAGGGCAGGGAAATTACTTCGTGCTCCTGTATCAGTGGCCTGTAATTCGTCAATGGTCCGTTGTCAGTCGTACCGGGCGCGCCGTTCGTGTTGCTGCGTTGTGCGACCGACCGCTCAGCGCTGCTCACGGACAAAATTGAGAATGGCACATACTGCAAAGCGCCGTCTGCAACTACAACCAAACGTCCAGTTCCCAGTTCAGGACCGAAGGGTCCGAGTACCATTTGGCTTAATTCCTGGGTGGCGCCGAGCAACTGCAAATCCGCCTGCGCAATCCTCTCTTGCTTCTGGCGAAGATCTTCACCTGGTTTTGATTTACTACGCGCTGTCAGTAGCTCATAGACCAGGCGCGCCGCCTTCTCGATCTGCTCCCGCTTTGGCAACTCGTAAGTCTTTAGTGAATCTTGAGTAACCGCCCAAACATAGCTGCGTTCTTCACCAAGGGAATACTCAAGCAGCATCGTGCCCTTGTCCAATTGCGCCTGAATTTCCTTCAGTCCCAGTGGCTGCGGCTGAGTAAGTGCTGCATATGCGGGGCTGACCTTGCGGATCGCCGCCTGCGCCTGATGGTACTGGTCTTCAAGCTCGGAGATTTCTTTGCTCAACGTGGCCAGCTGAACGCCTGCATTTTTTTGGCTGAGCAATTGAACCTGCCGCTGGGCCTTCGCATTAAGTAGTTGAACCAGGGTGCGCTCCCGCTCCAGCAACGCCGCATCTACGCCTTCTCGAATGTTAACGCGGGCTTCGGTCAACATTTCCAGCAGGCTGCGAGTGCGCGCCCGCTCGCTTACTTGCAACGCTTCGGAGTCATGTCCCTCTGCCGGGCTCAGCCGGTGCATCTGCATCATCAAATCTATATAAAAGGTATAGGCTGATTGTAGTGTTGCCAGGTAGGAGGCGCGGCTTTGCTGACTACCAATTCTGCCGCGTACCTTTTCAACTTCCGATAGAGCCTCCTGAATCCTGCTGCGAGCGCCGTCGAGGTTATTCAAACTGCGTTCGGCGCGGGCCAATCCTTGCAGCATCCTGGCTATACTGTTGCGATCATCAAGACTGCGAAAAAGCGCGACGGCCTGATCATAGTGTTCCTTTCCTTTTTGGGGCTGGCCCGAAAGTGTGTAGGCGTCACCGATGTTGCCAAGAGCCATAGCCTCATAGCGACGATCGCCGACCGCTCGTATTAGCTCAAGCGATTGCTGGTTATTGGCCAACGCCTTCGGCTGATCGCCAAGTGTGGAATAGATGGACCCGATAGTTCCGAGCGTGATGGCTTCCCAGCGACGGTCGCCCGTCGCTCGATGGAGTTCTAAGGCCTGACTATAGTATTCAAGCGATTGCTGCGGGTTATCTAACCGCGCTTGAGCGAAGCCCATAAAAGTAAGCGTTAAGGCTTCGCCTACTTTATCGCCCGCAGCCCTCTGCAACCGCAGCGCCTGTTGGTAATAGTCCAATCCTTTGTTCGGGTCACCCAGATAGACGTGAACCGAGCCGATATTATGAAGCGTGATGGCTGCGATGGGTTGATTATTAAGAGTCCCAAATAAAGGGAGCGCGCGGCTGTAGTATTCCAGCGCCTTCTGCCAATCGGCAAAATCATAGTAGATCTTGCCAATGTTATTCAGCATAAACGCCTGTGCAAACTGATCCTTCTCGGCTCGAAATATCTGTAGGGCTTCATTGTAATGCTTGAGCGCTTCTCGCAAGTCACCCGATATATCGGAAGCTCCGCCCAGGTAGTTGAGTATGTTTGCTTCTTGCTTGCGGTCTCCTTCGGCTTGAAAGAGTGGTAGCGCTCGCTTGAAGTGCGCAACACCGTTTTGAATCTCTCCGGAGTTGTAGTAGGCAATGGCTAATATATAGAGCGTCATTGCCTGTCTGTTGCGCGCCTCGTTAGACTCAAAGAATCCCAGCGCTTGTTTGAACTTTTCGATGGCCTCGCGCAGTGATGCAGCCGTGCGTTGCCTGCGCAGTTTTTGCCCCTGCTCGAAAGCTCTTTCGGCAGCAACGAAGTCTTTATCTTTCGCAGTTGCCTCGCGCACGTCAACTACCTTTATCTCATAGCGCCCGGCGTCGGCATTCTTATTCGGCGCGCGCACTTCCAAAACGTGCTCTCCTGAAATCTCCGCGATAGCGACAACAGGCTCTGCGCCCCACTTGCCGTTCGGGTTATCAACATAGGCCATCGGCTTACCATCGGGTCCGAACAACGTTACCGTCACATCAATCCCTTTTTGGTTTACAACGACGTGCATGAACTGACCTGTAATCAGATTCGACCGGAAGGTGTGAGCTTCGCCTCCCTTCAGTTCTCGCTCAATATTCGCTCCCGGCTCAATCGCGGTGCTGTCGTGCTGAATGATGCTGCTGGAGGTCGAAATGGGATCCGCGCTCAAAAGCGAAGATTCTGCCGACGCGCTGAAAAGCGGAACGGACAAAAGCCCTAAGGCGGGAAAGATAAACAGACGTAACGCAGTCGAGCGGAAAGCACTAAGCCGCAAAAGCATGTGTCTTCTCATCGGAGTTCCCTAAAGATCGCAAGCCCGGCGTTTCTCCTGGTCTAACGTGAGGAAACGCCGGGCGCTGGATTGTCCGCTTTTTCGTAACGGCTTGAAGCTATTTGTTTTGAGTTCCTGCCGGCTCTTCATCATCCTCTTCACTTGGGCCGCCGGATGCCACCCAGGGCACCTCCTCTCCCTCTGCGCTCGGCCAAGTGACCGTGCCACAGGCGATAATGCCAAGTCCGGAACAAGGATTCGCCGGAGTGTTGAGATGGCCTGTGAACGCGTAGCTGCCCGCCGGAAAATCGCCATCGCTTGCACTTAGCCTGAAAGAGAAATTTGGCCAGTTTACACTTACGCCCGTGATTTCGGTCGCGTTGGCGCCATTCGGCGCAAACTTCCCCTTTGTGCGGTGCAGCGAACCCCCTGCATTCTTGCTCGCAATTGATATTGTCACTGCCATAATGTTCTCCTTTTCATGGGAGCCCTCAAGGGCTGAGTTGTTTTATGCAAATCATCAACAGAGTGCGAACAAGATTTTCCACGTCAGACATGCCCGCATCTTGATCCACCCATTTAACGCGGAGGTTTCGGTCCGTCACGCCGGCAGATAGCTGGTAAATAATAAAAATCCGGCTTAACTGTAAAAGCTGGTTTGTTTGCTTTCTCCGACTCTTATACCGAAATGGAGAGCCCGATCCCCTCACGGCTCCAGGAAAATGGGATGAACGCTTAGGTTGAATTCTACTCGCTACCGGGCGCACGAAGGAATATTTTTAGAGGCAGCCCGCTGCCGCTATCAATTAGCGCGAGGGTGCTGACTGGCCTGCCAATGGCTCACTGAAAGCCTTTGCTCAATTGTGTTCCAGTTTTATGACGTGCACCAGTATCTCACCATTCGCCCTGACAAGGGTTTCTTTCGTCTCCTCATTCCGTTCCACCAATGCTCCGGGCGATGAGTGTGCTTTCAGAAATTCATTGACGGCAGTTCTGAGTCCGGGACTGCTGATGACTCCACGGTCTTCGGGATTGCCAAAACCCTTCACCGCATCCAACTGGGGAACGTCCTTTTCTGCCCAGACCAGCCAAATCTTCTCTGTGCCCTTCTGCCCATCGAAGAAAAACCAACCTTGCTCAGGAATTTGAATCTGCTGATTTTCCGTCAAGACGGCCGAACCTTTGTTCGCGGTTGAGGATGGAAACAGAACGTTGAACGTCGGAATTGGGTCAGCTCCCTTCGGTCCCTCATTCAGCAAATAGAGTCGCCCATTCTGGGAACTTGTGACGTGCAAGCGGAGTTGATAATCCTTCTCAAAATTGATGTCTTTTCGGAGTCGAAACGGCTCCTCATAGGGCTTGCCGTCGCGGTACTTCTGCACTGTTATCCAATAGCGCATCGCCCGTTGCGCTGGTGGGGTCGCTAAAGTTGCGGGGGGCTTTGGTGGTTCGCTGCGTGGCCAAAGTAGCCAGCCGGCGATTGCCAAACCCACAAGCAGGACAAACGCAATGACTGCCAGCTTCGCGGGTTTGCTGCCTGGTATCAGCGGCAACTGAATAGAAGTTGTGGCTACAGGCGCCGTCTGATTTGTCGCGCTCGCTTCGGTCCCGCCGGATGTGGTCGAGTGGCCGGCGCTTGAACGCGACAGATTTGCCCGCACGAGTTTCTTTTCGAATAACAAGTCTTCCTTGAGACTCTTAAGATCGATCAATAAGTCCTTGATCGTCTGATAGCGCTCTTCTCGATCTTTCCGCAAGGCCTTGCTAACTATTCTTTGCAACTCCGCTGGCACGTCGAGCGCGTACTCGTCGAGCGGCGCCGGTTCTTTCTCAAGAATTGACACGAGTGTGTCCATATTCGTTGCGCCGGCGAATGGTATGCGACCCGCCGCCATTTCATACAGCACCACACCAAAGCTGAAGACATCTGTCCGTTGATCCAAAACCTGCCCGCGCGCTTGTTCGGGGGACATGTATTTGATGGTTCCCAGAACAGTGCCGGGCACGGTCTGGGTCTTAAACATCGTGTCGATCTCTGAATCCGCAGCGCTCATGCTCGCCTGGTGAGATTTCTCGGTCAGCTTGGCCAGCCCGAAATCGAGAACTTTCACATACCCGTCCGGTCGCAGCATGATGTTCTCGGGTTTGATATCGCGATGGACTATTCCCGCGGCATGCGCCGCCTGCAGTGCGTTAGCTGCTTGCATTGAAACGTCGAGAATCTCCGGTAATGACATTCTCGTGTGAGCCATCAGTTGCTTGAGTGTCTGCCCGTCGATGAACTCGGTGGCGATGAAGTGACTGCCGTCAGCCTGACCAATCTCGTGAATGGTAATAATGTTTGGGTGGTTTAGTGAGGACGCAGTCTTCGCCTCCTGGATGAAACGGCGGAGGCGCTCCTTGTGATCGGTAAACTCCGCCGGCAGCAACTTCAGCGCGACTTTGCGATCCAGCTTCACGTCATCAGCGAGATAGACCTCGCCCATACCGCCTTTTCCGAGCAGCGAGACGATTTGATAGTGTCCGACGACTTGCCCGATCGCGAGCGCCGGCTGAGTATCCGCGATCAGCTCCGCGGCTGCTTCATAAGCGGGAATATCGATGAAATTGTCGGGCTGCGCGTGCGCGGCGATGAGAGATTCAACTGCGTCTACCAGTTCCGGGTTTGAGTCGCGAATTCGCGCCATGAAATCAGCGCGCACTTCCGGCTCGAGCCCCACGGCTTCGTGAAAGAGCTCCTCCAGTTGCTGCATGCTCTCGGGATTTTTCATGTTCCTAAGCGGCAAGCTCGCGTCGCAACCATGCTCGGGCAAAACTCCAGTAACGTTCGGTTGTTGCGGGTGACAGGCTCATTACCTCCGCCGTCTCCTCGATCGTCAAGCCTCCAAAGAATCGCAGTTCGATAACTCGGCTGTGTTGGGGATTGGTTGTCGCCAGCTCGTGCAATGCATCGTCAAGCGCGATCATACCTACTTCAGGTTTTCGCCCGAAGCGGTCAACCTGGCTCAGGGATATGCGCAATTGGTTGCCGCCCCGTTTTGCCGCCAAACGCTTGCGCGCGTGGTCAACCAGAATGTCCCGCATCACTTTCGCTGCCAGGCCGTAGAACTGCGCGCGATGTTGCATCGAGATACTCGACTGGTCGGCGAGGCGCACATAAGCTTCGTGCACTAATGCAGTGGCTTGAAGAGAGTGGCCGCCCGGTTTACGCCGGAGATAACTGGCAGCCAGCTTTCGCAGCTCGTCATACACGAGCGGAATCAAGTCATCGAGCGCCGCTTTGTCGCCGCTGCCCCATTTCACCAGCAGTTCAGTAATGCTCTGATCTGGTCGTGTCAGTTTCATCCTGTGCACGCACGTCGGCGCCGAACCGCGACAAGCAGATGGGCCATCGTCCAGCCCGGTGGCGGATACTAAAGTGGGGCCATTATCGCACGAAAGAAGTTATTTAGGCTTGGCGCTTTACCTCACAAATGAGGGCATCCCAGCCACGACGGAAACATAGTTATTTTCGCCTTGGAGACGCCCCCTGATCTTGCCATTCGTCATTAACCCGAAACCGAGTTCGTTAACACTCTCGGCATATTCCCCCAGGGTTATTTTCTGGCGTAAAGCTCCGCCGGTTTCAGATATGCGGTGAAGTATCGGCGTCGAAGCCACAAAGCCACGCTCACCAACCCGATCAGTACGGGCACTTCAACGAGCGGACCAATCACGGCCGCAAAGGCGGCACCGGAGTTAATGCCGAAGACTGCGACTGACACGGCAATTGCCAGCTCGAAGTTGTTGCTCGCGGCAGTGAACGAGAGTGTCGCTGTCTTTTCGTAGTTCGCTCCGGCTCGCTTGCCCATGTAGAAACTCACTAGAAACATGACGACGAAATAGATAAGAAGCGGCATGGCAATGCGTATCACGTCGAAGGGAAGCTGCACAATCAAGTTCCCCTTGAGCGAGAACATCACGACGATGGTAAACAAAAGCGCTACGAGCGTAAGCGGGCTGATTTTGGGAATGAAGACGCTGTGATACCACTCCTTGCCTTTGGCTTTAACCAGCAGAAACCGTGTCAGCATCCCAGCAATGAAAGGAATGCCCAGGTAGATGAAGACGCTTTCGGCGATTTGAGCAATGCTAATGTTGACTATGCTGCCACTAAGTCCGAAAACGGGTGGCAGAACAGTTAAGAACACCCAGGCATAGACGCTATAGAACAGCACTTGAAACACGCTGTTGAAGGCGACGAGACCGGCAGCGTACTCGTTGTTTCCGTGGGCAAGTTCGTTCCACACAATAACCATCGCGATGCAGCGAGCCAGGCCGATCAATATCAAACCAACCATGTATTCCGGATAGTCACGCAGAAACAGGATGGCCAGGACGAACATCAATACGGGTCCGATGATCCAATTCTGAATCAGAGACAAACCAAGTATGCGCCAGTCGCGAAACACCTCACCCAGGTTCTCGTAACGCACTTTGGCGAGCGGCGGATACATCATCAGAACCAATCCGATGGCGATCGGGATATTCGTGGTGCCGAACTGAAAGCGGTTGACGAAGCCCTCGACTTGCGGGTTTGTGTAACCGATGAGCACGCCCACGCCCATCGCCGCAAAAATCCAGAGCGTGAGGAAGCGGTCGAGAAACGAAAGCCGCGTGCGATCCAGCGGCGAGCAGCCTTCAATGTTCGCACTGGTTTGGTTTTGGATCATTTTCGCGGGCCAATCAGGGAACGGCAGTGACGGGGCTATAAGAAGCCGCGACAAAGATCAGGCATTTACCAGGAAGAATTATTAGCGCCACATTCCAGCAGACTCTTGAAAAACCAGGTTGAGTTCCGCTCGTCGCTCTCGCTCTTCGGTCTCTGATTAGGTCGTCAGGCTCGCTTTTCGCGAGTGTCCTGGGAGTTTGATTTATTGGGACTCTTTTTCGGGACATCGCGCCCTGGGCAGAAAGTCAGGCAAGGTATTGGCTACCTCGTTGCTGTTGTGAATGGCTTTATTGCCTTGAATACTTCATCCGCAGCGGCTCCTACCTGGTCCACGTTTGCCTTAAATTCCCGGCTGTCCAAAACCCTGGTGCTCATATCGACCCGCACGAAAGCATCCCCGTCTTTGTCAATTCCCACCTTTACTCGGTCCAGGTCCGCATTCAGTCTCAACATCTTTTGCATCAGTTCGGGAGTGACCCTCATGTCCCCTTTCTTAGTCACAAGGACGAACAGCACCAGGAGATCTTCATGTGCTGTGACTATCAGGTCGAAGTCCTTGAGTACCTTTCCTTCGAAGGGCACCGACCACACGTTGTTGGAAACCTTTGAGTACGTGTAGCCCAGGGTTTCCAGCAGACTAGCGATTTTTGCAGAATTTTCGCCCTGTCCATAGGCGGTAAGTAAACCGGGTTGAAAGCAAGTTAAGGCAACAGTGATCAGCAGAATAGAGCGCGTCGTTTTTCTCATTGCGGGCATTCTAGTGATTTGCTGATGATGCGTCTAATGGCGGTTCAGCGGAGAGCGGCACTTCCTGCTAACTCTGTTCGCGTCGCAGGGCCCAGGTCGCAGCGAAAAGCGCAATAAAGGTACAGCCGACCACCACAGTTAAATGTATCCAAAGCCGTGTGGAAGTAGTTCCGGACAAGGACATTTTCAGCGACTCAACAAAATAGTAGGTGGGCACAAGATGCATCGCTGACTCCAGCAGCGCCGGAGAATTTGGCAAGGGAAAGCTCGGCGCAAGCAGTACAAGCAAAGCGGAACTGGCCCAGGTGTTCACTTGCATAGTTGATTGAAAAACACTTCCCATGAGCAATCCTATTGCGACGATCAAGAGTAGTCCCAGGAGAATAGTCAGCAGGGTCAGCGGCCAGTTACCAATCATCTGATGGTTGAGAGCCAACAACACTCCGGCAATCAGCACGCTATAAACCACACCGGTCAGGGCTTTGCCTGTGATTATCTCAACCAGCCTTGCCGGCGACGTTAATAAGAAATCCAGCGTGCGCTTTTCTTTCTCTTCCACCAGCAGTAATGGAACAACCAGCGCCCCGGTCATCCCGAATGCGAGCAACAGGAGCAAAGGCAGAAGCATTTGTTTGAGATTAACTCCCCGTCCGGTTTGAGAAGCCGCCTCCTGGGCAACGTCAATCCAAATTAATTTTGCGGGGGCTGCCTGTCGCACTAACGACATCACCTGGCGCTCCAACAGCAGCCTGAAGGCGGCTTGCTCGATTATGTTCTTCTTGTTGTTAACGTAGATGGTGAGTTCCGGCTGTTTACCGGCAGCTACATCGGCATCGAAGTTAGCCGGCACCACCACGCCGCCGGCTGCTTTGCTTTTTTCAACTTCGCCTCCGAGAACTTCTGCCGAACCCGTCTCTACCAAAGTCATCCGTGGAGCCGCGCGCAACTGGGTAACCAGACTTGAGTTGCCTGGATCATGCACGACGATGGTCAGGTTGTTCAGGCCGTCGGCGCCAGGCAGTAACAGGCGAATAAAGAGGGCGACGAGCAACGGCGTCAGCAAAGCAAAAAGGAGGTAGCGATTTCTTATTGCATCAACGAGATCCTTCTGTGCGATGGCAGCTACAACTCGCGGGTTCATTCAGACAACTCCCTTCCGGCTATCTGGATAAAGACTTCCTCGAGTGTCGCTTCGGTTGAATGCAAGGTGCGAATCTGTCCGGCGCTGACCAGTTCTTCCAACAGTTTTCCAGCGCCTTGATCATCCAGGGCGATGGTCAGACTCTGTCCATCATCAAGTGTTGCTTTGAGAAATTTCTTACCATGGGCCACTTTGAGATTGTCGGGTGTATCAAGCGCAACAATGCGTCCTTCGCTGATAAAAACTACTCGCCGGCAAAGCTCATCAGCTTCTTCCATGTAGTGGGTTGTAAGAAACACCGTCACACCCTGAGTGGAGAGTTCGACGATCAGGCGCCGAATCTCGCGTGCTACTACCGGGTCCAACCCGCGAGTTGGTTCGTCAAGGAAAATTATCTGAGGACGGTGAAGGAGTGCTCGAGCAATCAGCAGCCGCTGCTTCATGCCATTGGAATAATACTGGACGTTGTCTTTGGCGCGATCAAGCAATCCCACTTGATCCAGCGCCTCGTCAATTCGTCCGTAGTTCGTCCCGTAGAGTCGCGCTGCAAAAGCGAGATTCTCTCGGCCGGACATACGTTCGTAGAGATTTTGATTTTCAGAAACAACTCCCACGAGCGGCTTGAGGCGTTCGTGTTCAGTAATAACGTCGCAACCCGCAACTCGGGCGCTGCCGGCGCTGGGCCGCAACTGGCCGCTTAACATGCGGATCGTCGTTGTCTTGCCGGCTCCGTTATGGCCCAGGAAGCCAAAAACCTCGCCGGCTTCTACCGTAAACGAGATGTTGTTTACAGCTTGCAGGTCTTTGAAAGAGCGCGACAGTCCCTCAACCTCGATGGAATTCATTTTTGCCCTCAAGCCGGTTTAAGTGCCAAGCCCAGGACTGTGGGTTCTCAATGTCCCAGGAGTCTAGAAAGCGAGTTTTGCGCAGTAAGTACGCAACCCGGAAGACTAAGTTGCGCTTTGTTCGGATTAAGATCAGCAACTGATGATAGGGCGAGTTTGTAAGACCCGACCAGAATCTCGAGGTAGCTTTGGCTGGAATGCGACAAAGATTTCATTTTTCACTAGAGCTTTGCACTCGCTCACGCAAAGGAAACTCACCATGGCGCACCAGGGCCGCTGATGCTAAGCTTCACGCTCCATACACAAGCGACCACTAAATCTGCCCCTTGGATTGTGCGCGATGAAAACGGCCGACCTTAGCTCACCACACTATCGCGCCTGCAATCTCTGCGAAGCGATCTGCGGCATCGAAATCACTGTTCAAGCCGACCAACATCTCGACATCCGCGGCGACAAAGACGATCCCTTTAGCCGCGGCTACATCTGCCCGAAAGTCGTGGCTCTGCAAGACCTTCACTACGATAAAGACCGTCTCAAATATCCCGTCCGCCGCACTCCTAACAGTTGGCAGCGCATCGGCTGGGACGAAGCTTTCGATGAGGTAGCTCATAGCCTCAAGCGAATTCATGCGAAGTACGGAAGGAATTCCCTCGCGACTTACCTCGGTAACCCAACAGTTCATAACTATGGCGCGATGCTGTTCGCGCCGGGGTTTATCCGTAGCCTGCATACGCGCAATCGGTTTTCCGCAACGTCGGTTGACCAATTGGCCCATCATTTATCTGCCTACCTCATGTTCGGTCACCAACTCCTGCTCCCAGTCCCGGACCTCGACCGCACGAATTTCTTTCTAATCCTGGGGGCAAACCCGGCGGTCTCAAATGGGAGCCTGATGACTGCCCCTGGCATGAGTCGCAGGCTCAAAGAGATTCGTGAGCGCGGAGGTAAAGTAATACTCATCGATCCGCGCCGCAACGAAACGGCCCGCCTCGCCGATCGACATCTTTTTATTCGGCCCGGGACCGACGTCTTGTTGCTGCTGGCGCTGCTGCACGTTGTTTTCGAAGAAGGGCTAACCAGCCTCGGCCCGCTCGCGAAATTTACTAACGGCGTGGAAACTGTCGGCAAGCTGGTGGCCGAATTTTCTCCGGAGAAAGTGGCTATTACCGGAATTGACTCAGATCAAATTCGCGCGCTGGCGAGAGAATTTGCCTCCGCCGAATCAGCTGTCTGCTATGGAAGAATCGGTGTCAGCACTCAGGAGTTTGGTGGCGTGTGTCAGTGGCTGATTAGCGTGCTGAATACGGTGACCGGCAATTTAGATAGCCCTGGGGGAGCTATGTTTACCCGTCCCGCGTTTGATCCCATCACCGCCCCCGAAGGCCTGGCGCCGCGCGGCAGTTTTGGACGCTGGCACAGCCGCGTGCGCAAGCTCCCTGAATTCGCCGGAGAATTGCCGGTCGTCGCGCTTGCTGAAGAGATACTGACCGAAGGCGCCGGGCAGATTAGAGCCCTCGTAACAACTGCCGGGAACCCGGTGCTATCGACGCCGAATGGGCGTGAGTTGGACCGCGCGCTCGCCGACTTAGAGTTCATGGTCTCGATCGATCCCTATATCAATGAGACAACCCGGCACGCGCACATAATCTTACCGCCCAGCTCATCGCTTGAGCGCACACACTACGATCTCGCGTTTAATCTCCTGGCAGTGCGAAACACCGCCAAGTTTTCACCTGCCTTGTTTGAACGAGAGGGCGATACAAGACACGACTGGGAGATCCTGCTCGAACTGCAAACGCGTATGGAACACGCTGGCGCTTTCGGTAGTCTCTTTGGGAGTGTGAAGCGGAAGGTGGGCAGACGATTTTTTGGGCCGGAAAGAATTCTTGATTTAGGTTTACGCTTTGGACCTTACGGCGCAAAACTCAATCCTATGTCGAAGCGTCTGACTTTGCGAAAGCTTAAAGGAGCTGTGCACGGAATCGATCTTGGGCCATTAGAATCATGCCTGCCCGAACGCTTGCGTACTGCCGACAAACACATCGAGCTTGCGCCGGCAGTCCTGGTCAAAGACATCGAACGCGTGAAAGCCTGGGAGCGCGGACAGCCCGCCCGCCCCGCGTCGTCATCTGATCCTGAAACCAACGGCTATCTACTCTTAATCGGACGCCGACACCTGCGCAGCAACAACTCCTGGATGCACAATAGTCAACGTTTAGTTAAAGGCAAGGCGCTGTGCACTCTCCTCATGCACCCGATCGATGCTGCGCATCGCGATCTGAAACCGGGTCAAACGGTCTCGGTGCGATCAAGAGTAGGGAGTGTAGAAGTGCCGCTGGAGATATCCGACGAAATGATGCCGGGCGTAGTAAGCATTCCGCATGGCTGGGGTCATGATCGGCTGGGCATTCAATTAGACGTGGCCCAACAAAATCCCGGCGAGAGCATCAACGACCTGACCGATGATCAAACCATCGACGCTCTTTGCGGAACCGCGGCCTTCAACGGAACAGTGGTATCCGTTGAAGCCAAAATGTCCGACACGCTTCAGCTTGTCGTGGAGATTGGCAACACTCAACGTGCTACGTAACGGTAGCATCATGCTGAAATCTCCCAGGGCATCCTTCCGGCACGCTTGAACGGCCGATTGAATTGGGCCAGGTCAGTCAGTTTTCTCACTCTGTTCCATCTTCTGCCAAATGTCGGGTCTCGTGCCGTCCACGTCGGTGAAGCCATACACCTTTGCCAACTCACCTGAACTTACTGACTGTTGGTTCCAGCGCGCGCGATTCGGATCCAACGCGAGAGAAACGATGGCGCGCCCGACGTAGCGAGGCGACTCTGACAACGCAAAATCCGGCGGCGCCATTGGTAGGTTCTTCTGCGCTCGCGCAGGATCGAAGGCATCACGCCAGTTGTTTTCAGTAACGCCAAAGTTCTCGAGCATCATTTCTGAGCGCAGCCATCCAGGCGTGATCGCGACCGCTGTCGCTCCGTGAGGTGCCAGCTCGTGTCCTTGTGAGAAGGCGAGGCGGTTCACCGCTACCTTGGCCAGATCGTAATAGACTGAAATTCGGTAATGCGACGAGTTGTACTTCGTCGTGCCGTCAGTGACTTCGACGAGGAGTCCACCGGGTTGGGAAATCAGTAACGGTAGAAGATATTTTGAAGTAATGAGGTGTGTATCAATTGCAAGACGCAGGATGCGAAGCCCCTTTTCCAGGTCGAGCTCCCAGACAGGCGTGTTCCACTGCGGCGGGCCACCCTTAAGCACCTCCGCGCCCCAGATGTCGTTCACCAGTAGGTCAATTATTCCGAATTCGTCTTTGACACGCTGAGCCAGTGCCCTCACATCAGCGGGCACGAGGTGATCGATGGGAATAGCGATTCCGTTTCCGCCAAGCTTCGTCACCAACCTGGCGGTTTCCTCGATTGTCTCGCTGCGATCGTAGTCCGACTTAAGGCGTCGCACACTGCTGGTCCGTCCAGTGCAGATGACCGTGGCGCCCGCCTCGCCGAGCGCCGCGGCAATACCGCGACCGGCACCGCGCGTCGCACCAGCAACCACCGCCACCAGCCCTCGCAGCGCGTCACGTTCATAGGGTAAGGTCATGGGTCACTATTACCGCGAATCCTCGCTCGCGACAAGACGGACTCGACTCCGACAAGACCAGACCCGCCAGTCATCGCAGTCAGTAACCGTAACGTGGTAGCAACTGTGTTTGAAGTCAAGCAGAAACTCGCTCATCCTTGACGATATCGAAGGCAGCGAATCGTAATTCAAAGCAAAATCCAACCGCACCCATACGGCTCATCCGATGCAGAAGGCATGGAACTCGTGGTATATAAACGCAACTCAACTTTGGCAAAGCATACGAGAAATTAATGAGCACACTGCAGTCCAAACTAAAAACTAATCGCAGAAACGTTTATCTCTTTTTGCCCGCAACCGGCCTGGCGTGTCTGCTGTTGTTAGTGTCACTCCCAGTTCAGGGCCAGGATATCGCCTGGCCGCAGTTTCGGGGCCCGGAATCAAATCCGGTGGGAAAGCATGCGCGCCTCGCTGAACGTTGGTCGAAGACCGAGAACGTCGAGTGGTCGCAAGAGATCCCGGGGCGGGGGTGGTCATCGCCAATCGTCACCAACGGCAGGGTGTACGTAACCACCGTAACCACTGAGGGCAAGTCGAAGCCACCGCAGACCGGCACCGAATACTCGAACGAGTACGTCGCAGAGTTACAAAAACAAGGACTCCCGATGGATGAGGTGATCAAGCGCGTGACGGAACGCGACATCGAACTCCCGCATGAGGTGAAGCTCCACTACGTTCTTTATTGCCTCAATCTGAAAAGCGGGAGGGTGGAATGGACGAAGGAGTTCTACACAGGGCAGCCGCCCGGTGGACGTCACCGCAAAAACAGCTTTGTTTCAGAGAGTCCTGTAACCGACGGACGGCACGTTTATGTGTATGTGGCGAATCTCGGGTTATGGGCGTTTGACTTGAAAGGGAAGCTCGCCTGGACCACGCCGCTTGAAGCGAATCCAATTTACCTCGAATTTGGAACAGGGAGTTCGCCGGCGCTGGCCGGCAACCTGCTGGTGATCGTGAGCGATAACGAGAAGCAGCAATTCATCAACGCCTTCGACAAACAAACTGGCAAGCAGGTCTGGCGCACGAATCGGGACCTCGGTGGCAAAGGACAGCCACCGCAGCGGTCAGCATGGGTGACGCCATTTGTTTGGCGGCACGCGCTGCGCACAGAGATCGTGGCGGTTGGACCAGGAGAGGTCGTTAGTTACGACCTGGCAGGCAAAGAATTGTGGCGGATGTCGGGAATGTCGGCGACACCTGTTCCCACTCCCTTCGCCTATGAAGGGTTGCTCTATATCAATGGCGGTCGCGGACGTCCGTTGTTCGCAACTCGCCCCGGCGCCGCGGGCGACATTTCACTACAGAAAGATCAAACATCGAACGCGTATATCGTGTGGTCGCAAGCGCGCGGTGGTACTTACTTACCGTCGGCTTTGGCTTATGACGGGGTCGTATACACGCTGACTGAAACTGGAATCCTGAACCGCTTTGACGCGAAGACTGGAAAGCAGACTTACAAGACTCGGATTGACCCCACGGCAACGGCCTTCACGACCTCGCCCTGGGCGTACAACGGAAAGTTGTTCTGCTTGAGTGAAGAGGGGCAGACATTCGTGATCGCAACGGGCGAGGAGTTTAAGTTATTGCACGTGAACGAACTCGACGATTTTGTGCTGGCATCGCCGGCGCTGGTGGGCGACCGCCTGTTGATACGAACGGAACGAAGGCTTTATTCGATCCGTCGCAAGACGTAGCGGGATTGAGTTAGTAGAGCGAGGTAGCGGGTGGGGCGATCACCTGCACGAGCGAAGCGGCGTTGCGCTGGGCTTGCCGCCGCACTCCGGAGCGAAAGACGAGTCTCTAGAAAAATCTGCGGAGAAGATTGAAGATCAGTGTCAACACGAGTGAGACGAGCAACATCGATACGATTGGAATGTACACGCGCACGCGGCCGCTCTCGTAACGAATGTCCCCCGGCAAACGGCCAAACCAGCTGAGCCCTCCTGAGTAGATCAACAGCCCGACGATGATTATGAAAACTCCTCCAACGATTACCAGCAATCCTGTTGAGCGATCCATGGCTAACTACCTGAGCTCGTTAATTATCGCGTCTTCGTCCGAGTCTCTTTATGCGGTCTAGTTGGCGAGAAGCGCGATCACTGCGGGAATAGTCAGCCAGAGGAGCCCCTTAACCAGGAAGAAGAGAAATCCCCAGAAGCCGATTCGTTTGATCCACTTAACAACTTTCATACTGAAATCAAAACTATAAACATCCGGCACTTATGGCGCCGACTCTTTCTGCAAAGCACCACGGTTTGGCGGAATGAACCCTAAGGCGCAAATTCCAAATCCGGATTGCTCGACGCATCGAACACCATCAGCCGCTTGGCGAGGCCGGCCGGGATAGGGCCAACCAGGCGATTGTGGTCCAGGCGCAGAACCTGGAGCGACGGCGCGCCCGCGAAACTGGCGGGAATTGGTCCCGAGAGCTGGTTTCGATTGAGCCGAAGATCAGTAAGTTTCTTAAGCCTGCCAAGCTCTTCGGGAAGCGCACCGGACAGCCGGTTGTTGGCAAGCAACATGTGACTGAGGGTCGCACTGAGCGAAGTAGGCAGCGTTCCGGTGAGCTCGTTGTTGTGGAGGAAGACCTGTTCGAGCAGCGGTTGGCGCAGCAACTGCGCAGGCAGAGCTCCTGAGATCCGGTTGTCCTCCGCCCGAACTATCTTCAGCTTTGGCGTGTCCCAGATCGTGGGCAGCGGCCCCGACATTTCGTTAGCGTGTATGTCCAGGTACTCCAGCTCGGGGAGCACGGCGACCGGATCGGGAAGCCGTCCAGTGATCTTGTTTCCCTTGAGCCATAAGTTCTTGACCGCGCGGCAATCGCCAAGTCCATCCGGAAGTGCGCCCGAGATCTTGTTGAAAGAGAGATGCAGCGTGTGGAGGCGCTGCAGATGACAGATGGCGGGAGACAGCTCCCCCGTCAGATTGTTGTCATAGATCGTCAACTGGACCACGCGGCCTTCGGCATCGGTCGCGACGCCGTGCCACTCACCTACCGGCCGGTCGCTCCCCCAGAAGTCTCGCTCGATCCAGTCTGGTCCACCGAGCGCCTCGTAGAAGGTGAGCAAGGCCTTCCGTTCACGGTCGCGCACCACAACATCCCTGGGCTCTGGAAGCGACTTTGCTGGATCGGTAGTCTGCGCGTAGCTTTCCACGCGTGCGCAAAAGATGACCAGCAAGAGTAGGCCGCCCACGAGCAGACTGCTCGCCAAGGTCCCCGCGCTCACAGAGGACTGCGCCCATCTGTTAGGCAAGCAGCGCTTCAGCCAGCCTGCGTCACGGGCCAGTCGCCAATAAAAAGAGTTCCTGAAATTTGCCTGTGGCGCGCCAATTCTGGACGGTTCCATCCAAGCTCCTTTACAACGCTTCAGCACCGGCAGCTGCCAGCTCGGAATTGATTGCTATCGGCTCTCACTCTACCGCACCTGAGAGACTCACGGAAACACTTGTTTGGAGCTTTCATTGGGGCTCACAAGCGATGAAGTCGATATCACCGCGGTAGCGGTGCACCCTCTCAAGCGATGAAGTCAATACCACCGTGCAGACTTACCGCACGTACTTGTTGAAAAATTCGAGGGTGCGCGTCCAGGCCAGTTTGGCGGCGGCTTCGTCATAACGCGGAGTCGTGTCGTTGTGGAAGCCGTGTTGTTTGCCCTCGTACATGTGCGGCGGTTGATGTCGCCGTGCTGGTATTCGTGAAACAGGTCTAACAACTCCTGCGGGTAATCGGATGCTTCTTTACGTTCCATTCTTTTCTCCTTGCATGTATTTAAGCGGAGTAAGACTTGAGTCTCCTTCCTCGCTGGTTAATCGGAAGGTCGCAGAACCTGGGGCTATGCGTTGTGCGCGGCGGCGCAAGTGCTTCCAAATTCAAGGCATGACGTTGTTGTTTGGATGCGCGGCGCAGGTCGCGGCAGCAGCAGCCCAGCCCGAGAGCGGATACTTCCAATTTACTAATTCCCAGTTTGCACTTCTGCATAGTTTCTCCTTATGCTTACTCAGATTTTAAAGAAGCCATGTCGATTGAGAAGCGGTACTTCACATCAGACTTGAGCAGTCGCTCGTAGGCTTCATTCACCTTCTGGACGGGGATGACTTCGACGTCGGCGGTGATGTTGTGCTCGCCGCAGAAGTCGAGCATCTCCTGGGTCTCGGGAATGCCGCCGATGGGCGAGCCGGAGAAGCTGCGGCGCTGGAAGATGAGGCCGAAGACCGCGACGGACAGCGGCTTTTCGGGCGCTCCGACCATCGTCAGATTGCCGTCGCGGGCGAGCAGGTTGATGTAGGCGTTGATGTCGTGATCGGCGGCGACGGCGTCAAGGATGAAGTCGAAGCTGCCCGCGTGCTTCTCCAGCTCGTCGGCGTTGCGTGAGAGTACGACCTCGTGTGCTCCGAGACGCCGCGCATCTTCCTTCTTGTTCTCGGAAGTAGTGAAAACAACGACGTGCGCTCCGAATGCACGGGCTAACTTCACTGCCATGTGGCCCAGGCCGCCCAGGCCCACGACCCCGACCTTCTTGCCTGGACCAATGCCCCAGTGCCGCATCGGAGAGTAAGTTGTAATGCCCGCGCAAAGCAGCGGAGCGGCAGCCGCGAGGTCGAGGTTGTCGGGAATGCGCAAGACGAAGCGCTCGTCAACGACGACGCTCTCGGAGTAGCCGCCGTACGTAACCGGGGCCGTCGAGTGCTTGTCCGGTCCTCCGTATGTAAGGACCTGGTTCGGGCAGAACTGCTCGAGACCCTCCTTACAGTTGGGGCAGGTGCGATCCGAATCCACCAGGCAGCCGACGCCCGCCTGATCACCGGGCTGGAACTTTGTTACCGCGGAACCGACCTCAGTGACCCGGCCGACGATCTCATGGCCGGGGACACAGGGATATACGGCCGCCATTACGTCATGCCATTCGTCGCGGGCGTAATGAAGATCAGAGTGGCAGATCCCGCAGTAAAGTATCTCGATCTTAACGTCGCTTTCCGTCGGGTCGCGTCGCGGGATCGTGGTGGGGGCAAGCGGCGATGTCTTGCTTGCCGCAGAATAAGCTTTAGCCTTGTACATGAGTTCGTGCTCCATAATTTGAAACTGGGTGAATTTTATTTAGCGAGAGCATCGCCGCCGCAAGGGTTCTTGCTCAACCTGTCGCGATATTGCTGAAACGCGGATAGAAGGAATGGATCGCGAAAGGAGGGGCGTCTTTCTTGCAAAGCCCCGTCTTGCTATTTCGAATCAGCTATCTGAAGCCAGTCTATTTGGTTCCAAGTCGGAATGGTTTGGGGCGCCGAGACTCTTAAGTAGTTGTATTTCCAACTGAGCAGCCGACGCTATCAAGGGCAACCAGGGGCAACGGATTCAAGCGAATCGTGCCTCAATCAGTTGCATGCCTTTCTATTGCTTCGGCTTTCCCACCATCGGAACGAACCGCACAGGGATTGTTCGTCGCTCAACTACCCCCGATTCATCTTTGGTGATGATCACCATTTCCTGAAAGGCAGTGCCCACTGGGATTACCATCTTGCCTCTGAAAGCCAGTTGATCGACGAGGGCCTTCGGCACTTCATCCGGAGCAGCCGTAACTACGATGGCATCAAACGGCGCGTGCTCTGTCCAACCCTCGTAGCCGTTCCCCGTCTTTACTTGCACATTCTTATAGCCGAGCTCGCGCAGCACAGTGCGTGCGCCTTCTGCTAGTTCGGGAATGATCTCAATGGTGTAAACGTCCTTCGCCAATTCGGCCAGCACCGCAGCCTGGTAGCCGGAGCCGGTGCCGATTTCCAGTACCTTCTCTCCGGGCGCGATGGAAGCAGCCTCAGTCATGTAGCCGACAATAAAAGGTTGCGAAATAGTCTGGCCATGTCCGATGGAAAGCGGGCGGTTTTGGTAGGCCAGGTGCTGCTGCGACAAAGGAACAAACTTATGTCGAGGAACTTTCAGCATTGCATCAAGTACTGTACTACTGTCGACTCCTTCCGATCTGAGCTGGTCCACCAGGTTTCGTCGTTGCTGCGCAAAGTCCTGCGCGGCTTTTTTCTGGACTTCGATTTGTTCCGCGGACGGAAAAGGTCCGCATGAATTCGGGAGAAATAAAAGTACGGCAAAGAATAATGCCGTGCGGTGATGAGAAGCGCGAGCGTCCCGCCCTTTACGCGCAACAGGCGCACACTCTTTGGGAAGTCGCTTGGCACACGGCATTTTTCACGCTCCTAACGATTTACTTCGTTTTCCCCTTAGGCACCACCCAATAATAGACGAAGTGCTCACCTTTGGGACTCTTTACCGTTTCCGTTCTAATTGGCTCCCAGTCACCAAAATGGTAGTTGTGCGACACAATCCTTGTCCCCGGCTTGAGTTCTTTTAAGAGTTTCGGGTGTAACTTCAAGTTCACTTCCGGCAGCAGATAGAGAGTGACCACAGTTGCTTCGCTGAGGTCTGCTTCAAACAAATCGCCCTGCACGAAACGTACGCGATCGGTGACACCGGCAGTTCTCGCGTTTTCATTCGCTTCTTTAATTCGTTGGGGATCGATGTCATAACCGACGCCGCGTGAACCGTACTTCTGCGCAGCCGTGATAACAATTCGGCCGTCGCCACTGCCGAGATCGTAAACAATATCGTTTCGCTTCACGTTAGCCAGTTCCAACATTTTGGCAACTACATTATGAGGAGTAGACACGTAAGGAACGTCGAACGCTCTCTCAGGTGGTGTTGACGACGGAGTTGGCGACGTTGTCGGCAGTACCGGGTCTACCGGAAACTCGTTTGAAGAAGTACATCCGGCGAAAGCAGCAATAATCACTGCCAGCAAAAAACCTGACTTAGGGCGTCGTCTTGATCTCATTTTTGTCCTCCAATCTTGTGGCTTGTCGTTGCGAGTGACGCGCAATCAGGAATACCGGTATTCCAGCAAGCAGCACGATAACTCCGACCAAAGCTCCAATACCCGTATAAGCGATGCTGGCCTGCAGCATGTAAAGACAGCTCGCGCAAAACATCAGGGGCAGAAGCGGGTGGAGCGGCGCGCGAAATGGCCTTTTGATATGCGGGTCCTTAATTCGAAGAACGATTAGTGAGAGCCCCACCGTGAAAAAGAAGAACCAGAACACAGGAGCCGTATACTCAACCATCGTTGCAAAGCCTTTCCTGGTCAGTGTGCCGATCAAAACCAGCGCCAATGCGATCCCACACTGAACCCACAGAGAGTTGGTGGGAGTGTTTCGCTGTTTACGCCAGCGCGCCAGAAATCTAAACAACCGAAAATCACGACCGACGGCGTAGTTCGTTCGTGCGCCTGTGAAGACAGTCGCGTTGGCTGAGGTTAAAGCGGAGATGGCAACGAGTACGCTGACAAACTGCGCCCCGCGGTTGCCTAAGCTTCGCTGCATCAAATCAGCGGCAACGGCCTCGGAACCCGCGATGCCTGAAAGACCAAGTGCATGCAAGTATGCCCAGTTGACCAGTAGATAGAGCCCGGTGATGATGCCAATTCCCAGGAGCAGCGCCCGCGCTACATCGCGTGGTCGGTTCATCTCAGCGGAAATATAGGCGGCTTCATTCCAGCCACCATAAGTAAGCAGGACGAAGACCATTGCTAATCCTATTGCCGCTTCCGATCCTTGAGGTGCCGGGGAGGAAGCCACGGGCGCCGGCGAGCCGATCAAAACCAACCCACCAATGATTACCAGGAGCAAGCTGAAAACCTCGACCCCCGTTAAAAGATTCTGAGTCCGCGTGCCCTGACGGACGCCTGTAACATTCAAAGCCGTCAAGGTTACCACCACGAGGGCCGCGTAAATGGAAACAGAGTATTCCCCGAGACGCACTACCTGGGACGCATAATCGCCGAAAACGAAAGCCAGCAGCGCTAGCGAGCCCGTCTGAATTACTGAAATTCGTGACCACGCGAAAAGGAAAGCGAGCGGTTTACCGTAGGCCCGCGTGAGATAGTGATACTCACCACCGGTATGCGGATATGTGCTGGTAAGCTCGGCATAGCATAACGCGCCGACCAGCGAAATGGCGCCGCCTGCCACCCAAAGCAGCAGGAATGAAGTCTCGCTCGCCACGTTGGCGGCCACCAGTGACGGAGTGCGAAAGATTCCAGCTCCGACAACGATGCCTACGATCATTCCCACCGCATCTTTCGACGCAAGGGTCGGCACAGGTTCCGCAAACTTGTGCGATGTGACTGCCATGCTTTTAACGGCCATCAGCATGCGCCTGGGCGATCCAACAAAAATAGTCCTTCGAAACGCGGTCGGATGTTCAAGCTTAGTCTTTTGAAGGTGAGTCTTTTGGAATTACCCAGTAGTAGATCGTCCGTCCCTCCACTTGCAGCGTTTGCTCGGGTTTCCAGTCGCCCATGTCGAAGGCATGAGATACAACGCGCGTTCCCGGTTTGAGCTCGCGCCACAGTTTTGGCCGTAGTCGCAAGTTAACATCAGGCAGGAGATAGAGGGTGACGACTGAGGCTTCCTTAAGATCAGTTCTAAATAGATCCTGCTCCAGGAATTTTACGCGGTCGGCAACCCCCGCCTGCACCGCATTCATATGGGCTTCCTTAACCCTCTCGGGATCGATATCAACTCCGACACCACGCACTCCATATTTTTTCGCAGCGGTGATGACGATGCGACCGTCGCCGCTGCCCAGGTCATAGACGACGTCATCCTTAGTGACGGCGGCGACTTCAAGCATCTTATCGACAACAGGTTGTGGCGTGGAAACATACGGAACATCTTTGGTCTTTTGCTGGTGCGCATAAACGAATGCACTTCCAATAACAATCGCGACCGTTGCCGCGCACAGCAACTTCTCAGCCCTTCGAGTAGCCATCTTGATATGCTCCCTTTTCTTCTTGAGATCTCTGACCGCCGGGACTTTCAGCTCATACAGACCTGTATAACCGTAACCGGTTTGCAGGGGGGATCAGAGTAATGGAATGAGGACTTTCGAAGGCATGATAAGTATTGTGAGGCGGTCGGTCAAAGAAACTAACGACGGAAATGAAATGGTTAATGCATTGTTAGAATCCGCTCATAACTAAGAAATGGAGCTGGCGTCCCCAGGGTAATTGTAGCCACCGCGCTCAAGACGGCGGGCGTGCGGACGAGGATCATCTTTAACGGCATTTATCTCAGACAACATAGCGAATAACGCTGCCAATCGAATCTGCGGCTTTAACCCGACGCTACCTCGTAACGCTACTGACTTCACCTCCACTCACCCTGCATCGTGAACCGCCCAGTAGTACGGCGACTGACTGCTTCTGCCGCGACATCTCCACCTGCGCCCGCCCTCAATGCAACAGCACGAGCGCCCTGCTTCAATATCTTCTCGTAAAACCTGGTCTCAGGTCGGCAGAAGCCTTGTCGTTTACATTCCACAAACTGACTACGACGCGTGGGGCGCCGGCATACATGAACCGCGGGTTAGCCCGACCAATCCTTCGCCTTTGATCTCTTTGCCGAGAGAAGTCCGCACTAAGCTCACTCGTTGATACCGATCTTCTATCGAATACACATTAAGAAGATCACAGGACACCGAGCAACACCTGACGAACCTTCACCTCGTCATGATGGGGAAAAATGCGCATCAATCTGCGAAAAAGCCCCAGAACACGGACTTGGTTTGAGGAGTGGCCCAGTATCCGCAAAAACTGGTTCAGTTTGAATTTCTTGAGCGAACTCACCACCGGATGACTCGCGGTGATAACTGTGAAACTCGAAGAGATCCATAGACCGTTCTGACCTTTGCGCTCGCTCCTTTGCAGAGCATTACAGGAAATCAGAGCTGTCGATCAAAGTCTCCGACAATCGAACTTGAGGATGTTATTGAGGCTTGAGCGAATCGCACCACTCTAAACCTGGTGGCGCATCTATTGACGTGCCCGCTAACGCGTATGTATATTTTGCCTCAAATTTCGAGCCATAGGGGAGTCGGTGGAGTCGCTCACCCAGGCTTCACGTGAGACACATTCCCGACTCGAAGCAATAGCGACCCGCCAACTTCTCAAATAACTCTAACGACTCGAATCTGCAGATAGGGGTGATGGCTTGATCAGCAGACCGGCGAAGCGCTTATACAGGTTTGGCTCCTTTTCCTTAGACCCTGCAGAACACGTCTTGCTGCGTGACGGCGAGCCCATTCCGCTGAGGCCGAAGGAGTTTGCCGTCCTCCTGGCGCTCGTGGAAAACCACGGTCACGTGCTCACGAAGGACGAGTTCTTAAAAGGGATCTGGCCGGGCCAATTCGTCGAAGAGGGCAACCTCAATCGTCACATCTCGTCGCTCCGGCGAGTGTTAGGCGAATCTTCCGACGCACCCCAATACGTCGAGACGGTCCCGAAGGTCGGCTATCGTTTCGTCGCCAACGTGCGGGAGGTCGTCCACCCAAGCACGGATATTGTGGAGCCGGGATTTCGCGACCAAATCTCCGATATGGTGATTGAACGTCGCACTGTGGCGCGCATCGTCACCGAAGAGGAGGACGTGGCGAACGGCGGCGGCGTGTTCGAGTCGTCACTGGAACCGAAGGCGCTACCCGCAACCGCGGAGAAAGACGTCAACCGAAAACGGGCCGTCGCCCGCGTGGCCGTCGCTGCCTTACTGGTCGGACTAACGCTCGCGCTTGCTTACGCCTGGAGTTCGCGTAAGTCACAGGGGACGAAGACGGTCGCAAGCGTCAGGTCCATGGCCGTGCTCCCCTTCAAGCCCATCGGCGCAGCGGATGAGGACCAATACCTTGGTTTGGGGATGGCCGACGCCCTGATCACCAAACTCAGTAACATCAGAGAGATCAACATTCGGCCGACTAGCGCTGTGCGCAAGTATGAGGCCCCGGATCAAGATCCCGTGGCGGCCGGACGCGAACTTCGCGTCGAGGCGGTCATGGAGGGGAGCGTGCAGCGTGTGGGCGACCGCATCCGCGTGACCGTTCAGCTGGTTAGTGTCCGAGACGGAGCGCCGCTGTGGGCCGAGAAGTTCGACGAGCAGTTCACCAACATCTTCGCGGTTCAAGACCAAATCTCGGAGCAGGTGGTGCGGTCGCTGACGCTGACGCTAAGTAGCACGGAGAAGGAGATGCTGTCGAAGCGGTACACCGCGAACTCCGAGGCGTACCAGCTTTATCTGAAGGGCCGCTATTTCTCGGATAAGCGCACGGAAGAGGGTCTCAAAAGAGGGCTTGAGCACTTTCAGCAGGCAATTGATCTCGACCCGAATTATGCCTTGGCTTACGCCGGGCTGGCCGACTCGTACATTTTGCTTTCTATGTACGGCGCTCTTCCGCCAAAAGAGTCTCTCCCGAGAGCAAAGGCGATGGCGACCAAGGCCCTCGAGATAGACGAGGAATTGGCCGAAGCGCACATCTCGCTCGCCTTTGCCAGAATGACAAATGATCGGGACTGGTCGGGCGCTGAAGTAGAATTCAAGCGAGCCATTGAGTTAAACCCGAACCACGCGACCGCTCATCATTGGTATGCCGAATATCTGGCGTCGCTCAAGCGGCATGATGAAGCCATCGCCGAGATCGAACGAGCCCAGGAGCTTGATCCTGTCTCACTTATCGTCCACACCGAGGTCGGAAGGCACTTCTATTACGCGCGCCAGTACGACCGAGCGATCGAACAGTTGCGGAAGGCGGTCGAGATGGACCCCAATTTCGCCCGCGCGCACCAATACCTGGGACGGACTTACGTAAAAGAGGGGATGTACGAAGAGGCCGCCGCCGAGTGTCAAAAGGCGTGGCAATTAGATCACACCCCGCGGACTCTCGGGTTTCTGGGATATGCGTATGCGGTGTCAGGCAAAAGAGGCGCGGCGCAGAAGGTGATCGAGGAGTTGAAGGGGGAATCGAAGCGAAGATACGTCTCGCCCTACTGGATAGCAGTAGTTTATGCAGGACTTGGCGATACGGATGGGGCGCTGGAATGGCTGGAGAGGCTTTATGAGGAGCGCTCGGGCTTTTTGATCTTCCTCAAAGTGGAGCCGATATTCGACAGCCTTCGTTCCGACCCGCGCTTCACAGACCTCCTGCGGCGTGCAGGGCACACGCCCTGACGAGACAGATACGATCCCGTTTGAGACGACCCACCCATAGCACGTCATTTACCGTGCGTCCACCCATCTGACCATCCGCTTCGCCCCCACCGAGGCTTGCGGGCGACTATTTTTAAGCCTAGTTCAGACCGGATGAAAAACGGATTCGTGTGAATCCGTCCACTCCGTCCACTTCACTGTTCTACTTCCGACCTCACGAAACACACCCCTACCCATACAAGCGAGGATTGACGGGCAAAAGCCACGCCTTCGCTCCCTACTCCATTTTCGCCCCATTTCGGCGTTATTTCGGCAAGATTTCCGAACTCTTCAAGGAATTCTGGGACGCACCGGCTTACTCTTGCGCCGCGACGTTAGAAGATAGAGGTGCGGAAGAGAACCGTGACCACTGTCGAGACGCGCAAATCGTTGTCGTCAGACGCCGAGTGGGCGCGCCGCTGCCTGGGTGTCCGCGTATCACAAGGGAGTGTCAAGATGGCCCCCCGAATAAGAACACAGATAGGAGGAAAACTTAGATGAAAACCAGAACGCAGTTACTCAAGATCGGATTAGGAATAGTGCTTGGTGTGCTCACCACGGCCGCCGTTTTGCCCGCTTTGGCCCATGATGAAGGTCCAGCTTCAATTGCTACCAATTGGTCGAGAACCAAATTGGTCGTTGAAAATGCCAATCTGGCCGACCTACCTGCGGGTGCGCTTTTTCCGTTCATTGATTCCACGCCGAATCGCATTGTGTCCACGCACATCGCGTTGACGGACTCGACAAGTTCCTGCTCCGCAGGCGTGTCGCCGCCGTCGAACATACAAGTGCTGGTCGGCGTGGCGGGAGGAAGTCTTGTGCCGGTTATGACAGCCTCAACAAATACAGGAATCCCCTCGCCGAGCGGCGACCAATGCGTTTTCCATGTCACGGTGAGACCCGGCGCGGGCGGAGTGCCTAAACAGATAACCGACATTGTGGTCGTCAACGGCGGAACCGCTCCGCTAACCGCGCTGCACACGGTGACCGTGTCCGCGGAGGTAGGTGAGGCGCGATCCGGCGGCGACGGTCACCACTAACCAACCTGGTCGAGCAGCGATGGCGCTTGGGACATTACGGAACCATCTAGCCGCGGGTCTTGGGTGGCGGCCGACGGTAACAGGGTGCCAATCAATAGTCGAGAGCAGCGGTGCTGAGGGCTCCAAGAGGGGGAATCGTGAAGAAGAGAACTGTGAGCACTATCGAGACGACGTTATAGTCAGACCCGCAGGGGCTCGTGCGTCGCCTGGGTTCCGGGGTGCCTCAAGGAAGTCTACTTCACAGGTCGTCGTCCCGAAGCATTCCGAGTTGGGACCGGATCATGACTTGGCTACGGAACCTGGAAACGCTACGTAATCTCAGCCGCGGTTCGCTGGTAGAACACGTTTGAAGGTTGGGTGAATGAGAAGTTAAGTTTCAGCAGCAGTAATCGGGCGGGTACTTTTTGTGCAAAGCCCTCACCAGCTGTTAACTCGCAAGCCCAATGCGCCTCAGCAAATCAGCGAAGCGCGGATCGCTCCGAAGCCCGTCATACTCGTAACCCGTTCCGATAAACCGCAGCAACAGGTCGCGCTTTATATAAGCCTGCTCAAGCAACTCCATCGCTTTGTCGTTCTCGTTCAGCGCCGCATAAACGGCAGCTAACAGAGCCGGCGAAGCATAGCCGCCCATTGCCTCGATTCTTTTTAAGATCGCGCGCGCCTCATTTCGCTTTTCCGGCACCCGCGCATACGTAGCCGCCAAATAGACGAGTGGTTGGCTATACTTCTCATCGCCTCCCAAGCGCTCCACGGATTTTCTGTAATAGCCGGCCGCCTCGTTGTAAAAACCTTTTCCCGCGTAAGCGTATCCGAGGGAAAAGTTCGGCACCTCTCTGGCCGGTTCCAAAGTTTGGGCTTGCTGATACGCTTGCAACGCCTCGTCAAACTTTCGCGCCTGCGTGAGCACAATTCCCTGGTGCAGCAAGGCCAGGCGCCGGTTGATTGGATCGCGCAGGCTCTGCTGTTCGAGTTGTGCCAACGCTTCGCTTTGCCGGCCCATCACTGAGAGGAAGAACGCGTAATTGTTGCGCGCAAATTCGAGATTCGGATTCAAAGCGATTGCCCGTTGATACTCTTGCTCGGCGTTGGCCCACGCGAACTCATATTCATTTACCATCGCCGTTACGACATGGGCTTTCGCGTTGTCGGGATCCAGCGAAATGGCGCGCTCGACGGCGGCCCTGGCCTTAGGCATCAGTTCGTTGGGATCGTGGCTGCCATTGGCCCGTGACCAGTAGATCCAGGCAATCTCCGTATGCGCGGCCGCAAAGTTCGGGTCCAGCGAGATCGCCCGTTCGAAATATTCGAGCGCCCGGCCGCGCACATCCTGGGGCCCGTTTAGTTCCACGAGCCCGCTGAGATAGTAGCGATAGGCTTCTGAGTTTTCCGTATCGTTCGCCGCAAATCGTTTTGATTGAGAGTCGCTCAACTGCAATTGCAGCTGCTCGGCCGCAGTCTGAGCGATCTGTTGCTGAATGTTCTGGATGTCACCAGCCTTTCGACGGTACTGGCCCCCAGCCAGCTGCCTGTTTTCGACCGCATCGACGATGTCAAAGCGGATGTTCAGATCGTCGCCCACTCGAGTGACGCTACCGGTGACAATGGCGCGGACTCCTAGTTGAGAAGCAACGTCCTGCACGTTGATCTCGGGACCGCGAAATTTGAAACTCGAGCTGCGCGAAATCACTTTCAATTGAGGCAGCTGCGACAAGCGGTCGATCAAGCTCTCACTCAATCCCTCAGCCAGGTAGGCCAATTCAGAATCCTGACCTTTATTCTCAAACGGGAGTACGGCAATCGAGTCTATCTGTGGCCTGGTCGCGGGAGTAAGAAAGACAAAGTAGAGCGCCGTACCAACCAGAGTCAGCACGGCGATTGTAAGGATCGCCGTTTTGGTTTTGTGGGATTTCGCTTGGCGGACAACATTGGTAATACCTGGAGAGGACCAGAATGATTGCCGCTCGACCAGGGCCGCGTTAGTCTCGAATGGTGGTTGCGTCTCAACTCCCGCAGTTGGTCTCGCCGTACCCACTATCAGCGTCTTGGCGTCGTAAGACGCGGCATCCTCCTTGAACGTAGCCCCCTTAGAGCGCTTCAGGCTTCGGTCAAAGTCAATGCGCTTTTTGCAGCGATCCAGATCACCCCGCATACCTTTCGCCGTCTCATAACGAGCCTCTATATTTCTGGATAGCGCTTTAGTAACAATCCATTCGAGTTCCGGCGGAAGATCGTTTACATATGCAGACAGCGGGGGAGGTTCTTTGGAAAGTACCGAAACGATTATGTCGGCTCGAGTCTCTCCGAAGAACGGCCTGTGTCCTGTAAGCATTTCGTAAATTACAGCGCCCATACTCCAGATGTCGGCGCGAGCATCGACCGCCAGACCGCGGGCCTGTTCGGGTGACATGTATGCGGCCGTGCCCATCACCGCACCCGGCCGGGTGCGCTGCAATGCTTCGGTCGGATTTTCGGAGTCGGCCGTCGACGTCCAATCATGTTTTTTTGTTAGCTTCGCCAGACCAAAATCGAGTACTTTGACGTAACCGTCGCGCCGAACGATGATGTTCTCAGGCTTGATGTCGCGATGCGTTATCCCGGCTTCGTGAGCCGCTGAAAGTGCTGACGCCACCTGCATTGCGATGTCCAGCGCTTTCTCCAGATCCAGGCTTGGCCCAATCAGATGGTTCAGCGTTAGGCCATCAACATACTCGGCGACAAAGAAGTGAATTCCGTCGCGGGTACTATCGACCTCATGGATCGTCATGATGTGAGGATGGTTCAGCGCTGACACCACCTGCGACTCGACCGTAAAGCGACGGAGGCTTTCCTTGCTCGAGACCAGATCGGAGTGGAGGACTTTGATCGCCACTCGGCGGTTGATTCGGGTATCGCGGGCCAAATAGACTTCGCCCATTCCGCCTCTGCCGAGCAGGCGAACGATTTCGTAGCGTCCATTCAGCAGCGTTCTTTCCGCGAAGCGGGGAGGCGGAGAGTCGAAGGTGTCCAGATCGACGCCGTCGAAATTTCCGGCGAGCAAGTTCGCCCACTCCTCAACGGCCGAGGTTTCCAGAAAGGGATCATCTTCCTTGTATGAGTCGAGCAGTTTCTCGACTTCGCGCTTTAGTCCTTCGTCATCTCCACAAGCGCGGCTAAGGAAGTCGGCCCGTTGCACATTCGGGTAGCTTTGCGCCTCGAGAAAGAGCTCTTTAACCTGATTCCATCTTTCAGGGGTCATTGGCATTGGAGATCGATGTCAGTCGTGTGACTATTCAAAAAGAAGACCGCACTGACATTTAAGCGACAGAAACGCGTCCAGCGGGTCATTTACTCGCGCAGGAAAAACTGACGAGCAGTCCTCTTATTACAATCGCTATGGATCATCACCCCCAAGAGGCGCCCGCGATCACACTGTTGCTGCAGAAATGGCGGCAGGGCGACTCAGATGCATTTGCCGAACTGACCCAGTATGTCTACCACGATTTGCGTCGTCGTGCGTCAGCATATCTGCGACAGGAACGTCCCGGACACACCCTGGAAACCTCCGGCTTAGTCCACGAAGCCTTTATTAAGCTGATCGACAAGCAGGAAGTAGAATGGCACGACCGCAACCACTTCTTCGCCATTGCCGCCCAGGTTATGCGAAGGATCCTGATCGATCATGCACGCGCCAGAAAGCGCCAGAAGCGAGGCGGAAAAGGTGAGGACTTGCCGCTTGACGAGGTCAGGGCTGTGCCTTCGTCAAACTTTCAGTTCGACTTGCTCGGTCTGGACGAGGCGCTGCTTAAGCTGGCGACTTTCGATGAACGCCAGGCACGAATTGTTGAGCTGAAGTACTTCGGTGGCCTCACGTTGGAAGAAACGGCCAACGTGCTGGGCGTTTCACCGGTTACCGTCAAACGAGACTGGCAGATTGCAAAGGCCTGGCTACGAGCGGAGCTGAAGTAGTGTCCTGAGGGCAACTCAAGTAGGCAGGAAGAAGAGTCTTTCTCGAGTGGTTACCAATCGAGCTTCCGTTAACTAAGTTCATCGCGAAAAACTGTTCGACGTTTCCCCCGACGGCATCGTTGTGCGTGTCGTCACCATCCCGATGTGGCCCGATTCGGCGTGATATGAGCCCAATCGGCGGCCAACCGCGCTTACCAGTTGGAGGTCAAGAAAATGAGCCAAAAAGAATGGACGATCATGATCTATATGGCCCGGCGACAATAATCTTGCCGTCGATATGGCCTATGCTATGGAGCAAATAAAGGGTGTCGCCGGTGAAGGCGCAGATAGCCCAAACCTCCTCGTTTACTACGACGGCAACTCACCTTCGATTCCAACGCTTTACTGTGATTTCTCTGACCCACACAAACCTAAGTATGTCCGCTCTTATAAAGTGCCCGACAAACTCATGCCGGTGCCGCAAAAACTCAATGAAAACGCCGCAGACAAGAAGTCAGTAATTAATTTTGTCGACTGGTGCGTGAACAAAGTAGAAGTCGAAAACAATGGCGAAACCACCTTCGGCCGTCGCGCGCAAAGGTACGCGATGATCTTTTCCGGCCATTCGCTCGGCTTTCAGGACATCGGTTTGTTTCGCGACGAGACCTCCGGCAAATCGATGAAGATGAACGATCTCTTTTTTATGCTGCAACGGCTGGTGTCCAGTGAAGCGCAGTTACTGCGCGACGCGAAAAGAGACGGCTTGGAGGGTGAGGAGAAAAAGCGCGAAACCAACAGGTTGCTCGGTCAGAAGCTCGACATCCTCGGCTTTGATAGTTGCGTCATGGGAATGATGGAAGTCGGTTACCAGTTCGGTGAAGTTGCCAAGACGATGATCGCGTCTGAGGGAAGCGTGCCAAGCGCCGGCTGGACGTACGCCAAGATTCTTGGATCGCTCGCCCGCGCGGATTCAAAGAAGACCGCCGCAACTGTCATTGAAGATTTCGTCCGCAAATTCATCAAGAGTCAGGACGCCTTCACTGTTGGCGGCGTTTCCGTTGACATGGCGGCGTGGGATCTGGGTCAGCTCAGGGGTTTGTCCACAGCTTTTGACGAACTCTCCGCGGCCCTTGTCGATTGTTTTGCAGAAGAGGGAAGCATGGTTTATCGCCAGATGGAACGGGTGATTCTCCTGGTGCACTGGAAATGTCAGTCATACATGTACGACCAGAATATTGACCTGGGAGATTTCTGCAAACTGCTCGATCTGGAATGCGGCCGGGTCATGGAAGAGTTGGCGATCGACGATCTGTGGGAGTTGAAAGAGGTGCAGAAGAAATGCCGGAAGGTGTTGCGTGAGCTGAACCAGGCCGTGATCCTCAGTGGCTTTAGCGGCGGCGGGTATCAGTACTCACACGGTATCTCTGTGTTCTTTCCCTGGTCGCGTGAAGGTTATGAAGTCTCGAAGAAGAACTATGAGAGTTTGTGGTTTTCGCGGGATGCGTCGAGCCGGAAATTCTTCTGGACAGGATTTTTGAAGAAGTATCTCTATGAAGTGTCGCTGCGGAAATTCGAGCCAACAAATGAAGATGCTCCCGTGGGAGCGCGTTACCGGTATTCGTCGGGCATCAAGTTTCACGGAGAAGCAGACTCGGGGACAGTATCTGGAGATCAGGAAGGCAAACTGGCGGGCCAGGAGGGATCGAAGTTGGCGGGCCAGGAAGGATCGAAGTTAGCTGGTCAAGAAGGATCGAAACTCGCGGGCCAGGAAGGATCGAAGTTAGCTGGTCAAGAAGGTACGAAACTCGCGGGCCAGGAAGGATCGAAGTTAGCTGGTCAAGAAGGTTCGAAACTCGCCGGCCAGGAAGGATCGAAACTCGCGGGCCAGGAAGGATCGAAGTTAGCTGGTCAAGAAGGTACGAAACTCGCCGGCCACGAAGGATCGAAGTTAGCTGGTCAGGAAGGATCAAAGCTCGCCGGCGGTGGCTCCAATGCCTTCTTCGATAGTTTGCGGCTTTTTAAGAACATCGAAAGTCGGTGGAACATTTCCGGCTTCACAAAGAGACCAGGGGGAGACGCAAGCTAGGTCTACGCGGCGCTCTTCATGATGTAGACCGTCCCACACTCAGAGCGGTCATTGTTGCTCGAACACCTATTCAGCGTGTCCTGCTCTGTGAGTTGGCTTGCAGTGAGCTGCAGGCTGCTAACCAGCGGTTCAAGACCACCAACCGATCAGCCCTGGCTCAATCTATCAAATGACGTTTGGATTGGAACACGCTGGTTGCAAACTTCAGCCTGGCGGCGTCATAGGTGTCCCACGGACTCGGTGTTGCTTCATGATAGTTGAACATTTACTATCTGAATCACCATGATCCAAAACGTCGCTCTTCTTACCGCATTGCTTCTAATGTTCCTGAGCTGTGATGCTCACGCACAGAAATCCATATCTGATTTGCCTCCAGCTCACGCGTCAGCGTTACAACAATTCCTTTCTAAGAATAATGGCCTGGCGTTCCTATCTGAAGATGCGTATGACCAAAGCATTCTGAAGGACATACGCAAGCATTTCGGCGCGCGCCTCAAACCAACTTATCGATCCGGAGATTTTAATCGCGATAAGGTGCAGGATTTTGCAGTTATCCTGTTGAAGGAAGGATCACCGCCTCAAGATCAAGGGTCAGGGATCGCTGAGTCTCATCGATATTTACGCGATCTGACAGTTGTGATCTTTAACGGTGCGGCAGGAGGTTACAAACCGGTCTTTGTTAAAGCCACACAGGCTCCCCTGGTGTGCTTCCTGAACCTGAACTATCAGAAAAGACTTACCCTTTCCGTATATGAGACCGGCGAAGGCTTTAGCATGAAGCCCGTCCGAGGAGGCTACCGACTCGAGTACCCAGACCATTGAGATTGACTTCGCAGTTCGCATTGCACCTCAACATTGCGGCAAATGACGGCCAACAGATCACTTTAACTCGCTGGACGTCTTTGCATCGCCCTTTGCGTCGCCACTGAGTAGCATTTCGCACTCTGTTGGCTAAAAGGCAATGACTTGATACCTGGTTTTAAGCGCGACGCTTGACCAGGCTATCGGCGACAGTTACTAGCTCGGCTAATTCGACAGGCTTCGGTACATGCATTTGATAACCAGAACGTAGTGCGCGTAACCGGTCTTCGACACGCGCATACGCTGTGAGAGCAATCGCCGGGATCTTGCCCCCTTTTTCAGCCGGCAGTAACCGTACTTTACGAATCAAGTCATAACCATCCTCATCCGGCATTCCGATGTCGCTGATCAGCAGGTCTGGAATCTGAACTTCGATTGCGCCTAACGCTTCGGCGACTGATCCGGCAACCACAACTTGAGCCCCGCACCTTTCCAGCCCTGCCCTCAATAACTCTCTGGTATCCAGCTCGTCGTCTACAACCAAAATTGCTGTTCCGTCGAGACGTTCAGCATATTCCGGTTGAGACAGCAAATCTCGAGCTGTCGGGTGAACGCGTCGGACCTCCGGATCAACCTCATATACGGGTAGTAAGGGCAGGTGGACAATAAAGGTTGAGCCCTCGCCGAACCCGGGACTGGCCGCCCCCACGGAGCCGCCATGGAGTTCAACCAGGTTCTTTACGATGGCCAGGCCTAATCCCATCCCTCCGTGCTGCCGAGTAGTGCGTTGGTCTGCCTGCCGAAAACGATCAAAGACGTGCGGCAGGAATTCAGCGGCGATACCTTCTCCAGTGTCGCTAACGGCGATTTCGATATGCGAGTTGACTCGCTCCAGCCGCACCTGAACGCTACCTCCGCGCGAAGTAAATTTGATGGCGTTTGATAGAAGATTCCATACGACTTGCTGGAGCCGAATCGGATCACCGGGAACTAAAACGTCCGCAGTATCCATTATTTTTTGCAGCCGCACACCCCTCGCTTCGGCTGCCGGCTTGACCGCGTCAATTGCAGCTTCAATGAAAAGGTTTGGATCGGCACCAATACGCGGCCAACTCCGGGGTTGCGAGATTAGTCACTTTTTCCATTCCCATGTTCTTTGCCTTGGTAAAGGTCGCAAGTTCACCCGACGCAGACTTAGTCGTCCCAAATTGTCGGGTCGACAAATAGTTGTCAGGTCGACAAATAGAGGGGGCAGTAGAGCGGGGATGTAAAACCGGAATCGTGCTCTGCTTAGAGGGTTCGACTGGATTATTAAGACTCGCTCATTTTCTGTCAACCTTCAGTTACTTACTTGTGTCCGCGCGATCACGTCGCTGAGGGTCAGATCGTCTATGACTCTGATTCAATGAGCAGCTAGAGGAGCGAATCCTGGAAGGAAAACGAGTCTTTCGCGTCAGAGTTGTTTGAGCGAGTTAAGCCGATTTTCCCCAGCTGCTTAGTGGAAGTTTTAGGCGGGGGCGACCCCGGGACGCTTCGTTCTTCTCGTGCAACTTTCGCAGCTCCAGAAATTCTAGCCTCAATTCTAACGTTCAAAGGGCATGAGTTTGGCTCACCCGCACTTTTGGTGACGAAGCCCACGGCAAAAAGGTGCCGGTCGCTGTGACCCCGGCGGCCCCGCCTGCCGCCGGAAAAGTGTTGACACTTAGCCCGGCACGAATATATCCTCCGCGCCTCCAATCACCAGCTGGCTTCTCGGGTCGGCACTTGCCCTGTCGATTCACGGCTAGCCTTCCCGCTTGCCCAGTGCGGACAGTCTTGCGGTGGAGCCCCTTTAACCGAACCGATACCGGAAAGGAGAAATGCTCAATGTCGGGCCTTTATAGGATTCTCTTCGCCACGCTCATCTTCGCCGGGTTCTGCCTCGGCTCAGCCACCTCGGCGCTGGCCGACACGGTCGTCTTCGACTTCGAGGGCAGTACCGCGACCTCCTCCACGACCGCGCACCCCGGCGACTTAACCACCCTCGTCCTCACCCAATCCGGGCTGACGGCGACCTTCACGCGTGATGCAGGCTTCCGCTTCGATGTAGTCAACACCACTGGGGCAGGCTTCAGCCCCGCCTTTGGGACTAGAAGCCTTGACCCTTTCTTTAACGTCGCCCCGTCGCCGTTCATCGTCAACTTCTCCCAGAGCGTGACGGGCATCTCGATAGACATGGGGGATTTTGGCGCTGACCCGGACTTCCTTCTGCTGCGTGCGTTTTCGGACGCTAACTGCACGGGCACGCTGCTGGCGGCGGACACAGGCACGCTCGCGCCCTCGACGAGCACCCTCTTCACCTTTGATACTCTGTCGGTGTCGGCGAGCGGCATCAACTCCATCTGCCTCCTCGGCGGGGGTACGGTTTTCCCTCACTCCGTCTACTACGACAACCTGACGGTGACCTTCGACCCGCAAACCGCCCCCGTCCCGGAGCCGGCGACGCTCCTGCTGCTCTCAACGGGGCTGGCAGGCGTGGTCGGCGCGGCCCGCCGACGCCGCAAGGCGGCACGGGGCGAATAGTTGCGACGCCACCCTCTCCAGTGGGAGCCGGCCCGTCAGGTGGGCCGGCCCCGTGTCTCACCGCTGACCACGTCATCAAAAGTGCGGGTGAGCCGCGAGTTTTGAACTCAGAGTCTCAGCGCTCAATTGCTCGTTACGGAGGAACCGCTGGGTCTCTATCTCACTTAAAGGACTCACGGGAACTCTTATTGGACGTTTAATGGACGCGCGTGAGGTGACCAGATCGTCCTGCTGATCGCGCTAACAAGATCGGCAGTAACTGGCAGCGAGGGATCGCTGTAGGAAGCTACTTGCTTGTCTTGTTCATTGGGGACGGTTTTGAGAACGTGGTTCATTCCCTCAATCAATAATGACTTCGCGCTTGGGTTGCCAGCAGCAAGGCGCTTTGCGTCTGTCGAGCGTACTTGGATATCTGTCGTTCCCTGGACAATCAGAACAGGCATACGCAACTTGCTGATCTCCTTCGTCGGATCGTAACGAATCCACGAGATTAGATATGGCTGAACACTCGGGCGAAAGAGCATGTTCAATTCACTTGGTACCGATTGGACTGTCTTGCCGGCGGCAAGCTGCTCAAGAATATGCTCAGTAGTCTTCAGCAAATCAGATGTCAATTGCGATTTAAGCTGGTCTAGAATAATTTCTTGCAGGGGACGTCCTGCACCGGCAATCGACACAAAGGCATTTGCACCTATCCGCTGGGCGGCGACCATGCCGATCAAGGATCCTTCACTGTGGCCGATTACAGTTAACGATGAGAACCGACGATCAGCGCGTAGTTGCTTGCCCCATCGCACGGCGTCATCAATGAGGTGCTCAAAGCTGAGGTCTTCCTCACGCAAGAGGGTCTTTGCTTTTTCAGCAGCTAACTGCATGGCCTTTCCCGTCTCACCGATGCCGCGCTTGTCATAACGCACTGAAGCAATACCCTGTGCGGCCAAACCTTCGGCAATCAGTTTGAGACTATTGTTAGGGCCCTTTAGCAAGGGCGAGTTTCCATCACGATCTGTTGGGCCTGAACCTGCAATGATCAAGGCGACCGGCATTGATGAGCGCGAATGTGGGCGGACCAGCGTGCCGTACAACGCTCCTGTTGGGGTCTCCAACGTGACTGGCTCGGTGAAGGGCGTGTCGGCGCTACGATTTTGAATGTTGGATTGAGCACTTGAAATGCTTAGATCGCTAAGCGTGATCAACATCAGGATGGCGATAACTAATGGATGTATCTTCATGGTTTGTCCCTTTCAGCGTTTGCCCAGCTATTAACGGTTAGACCAACGTGGACTAAATGTCCTGCTAATTCATCTTTGGGTCATTTCAATTCGCTCAATTTCATTAGGGCCTCAACGATGGCGCGCAACCGATCGAGGTTGAGAAGGATGATGGTCGGGATTGTGATAAGCAGTATGACGCCTAGAACCACGCCCGCCTGCGCCCAAACTCGCCGCGCCTTGAGCACCGGGGCGGGTGTGGACTTTAGCGCCAGCCAGCCAAAGATCACAGCCAGCACCGCTTTCTCCATTCCAGCCAGATTAATGAAACAAGCAAGGCCCAGAATGAGAGAGATGGTTGCATAGGCATACTTCTGGCCCAGTACGGTGTGGGCCTGGCTTTCATGATTAGCAGGATTCATTTCGTTACTCCTTCGAGCGTGAGCTCGGAATTGATCTTGAACGGGTTCTCTCTCAGATAACCGAAGGCAGCGATTACCAGGAGTATGGGTACGAGTTTGTACAAAAATCCGAAGTGGCGGTCAGGTATCATCTCGAAGAGCCGGTAGCCCAGCAGCAGCAAACCGAGGATCACGAATGGATACACAACCCGCGTGGCGCTTGGGGTAGGGAATGAATCCGGTAAACGTTGGTCGACGTGCTCCCAAACACTCTCAGTTCGCTGCCTTCGCTTTTGCCCATCAAGCAAGTTTGCAAGCGCTCGCAGTTGTCGAACCTCGATACGGCAATCAGCGCATCCGGCGAGATGGCTTTCGATTTGGTCAGCAGACAAATCGGACACATATCCATCTTCCCTCGCCATCGTTGACCTACATACACTTTCGCAATCAACTCTAGTCATACTCACTCTCCGGAAAATCCTGTGAACGAAAGGCGGGCCAGCTTTCCCCGCAGTCTCTTTCGCGCATGGTGAAGCCGGCTCATGATTGTTCCCGGGGGCACTTCCAGCCTCTCGGCCAGCTCTTGATACGAGAGTCCGTCCAGGTGCCTAAGCGTAATCAGTTCGCGATCCTCTGCCGGCAGTTCAAGCAT
>JBGTOA010000007.1:0-20994 GCA_041742785.1 Pyrinomonadaceae bacterium
GCGCGCTTTTTCGCATCGCGAATCAGTTTGTTGGCCCAGACACTGTTCTCATTAGGATTCGCCAACACATCGCTGACCGAGAAAACCAACAAATAGTTGCCGGACAACGTCGATAAGCTCTTAAGCCGACAGGCTCCTAGACTAGCGAAGACTCTACAAATATACTCACCGACGCTGCCTGAATTAATAAACTGTAAGGCGGGTGATGGCCGGCATTAGGCTGATATCAATATTCAAAGTCTATTGGAAAGGAAGGTCGCCCGTGAAGCGGAAATTTATAATCCACCTGCTTGGACTTCTTTTGTTAAGCGGGTGTGGCGTTGGTTGCCAGCATGTTCGTAAGCTTGGGCCGATTCTTGATGACCTCTTGAGGCAAATGAGAGTCGCTGATGATGCACTCAAGGCTGCTCAGAAAGCTCGAACCGCCGGCCGTTCGGCCAAGGCTATTGAAGAAGCTGAGCGAGCCATTCAGGCTACGCAACATGCTAAAGAGGCTCACCGTCAAGCACTACAATCTGCACCTGACGCTCAACAATCTGATGAAATTACGCGAGCTCTTCAACAATTGGAACAAACTGAATATGAAGCTCAGTTCATTAAACTGGAGGCACAGGCAGATATTGCCATTGCTGCAAGTACCAACAAAATAAAGAGTAGTCGTGAGGGGCTTGCGAGTGCGAGTGAATCCGAACTACACACATTCTTAAGGGACTTGCTCTGCTTCCACCTCGAAACAATACTAAATAAAAAGCGGTTGCCATCTGACGAAGATTATGAGGAGTTCGTACTAGACTATGCTATCACGCGGTTCGTTCCAGTGTGGGAAATCAAGGGGAAAGCAGAAAGCATAATCAAGCTTGCTGTAAGTACTTCCAAATCACCTTCCGCTGCTGAGCTGCAAGCACGCAAGAAGTTTTTGGAGGAATGTACCCTTCGCCGCCGCAAGCGTAAAATAGGATAGGACCGAGCAAGAGATACTTGAGCTGCCGCTCATGGCAGACAGGCCATATGACTGTGGCGCCGCCAACATCTAACGCATGGTGACGGATCTTCTTTATTCGTGACGGTGCAGCAGGTAAGGTTGGAGAAGCAGATTAGTTTCACCGTCGGTATACAAAGCTTTGCAGCTGACGCGCTATAGCATTCTTCTCAAACATTGTTCAAGGGGTCATACATGAATGTCTTGTCCATAGACGGCGGCGGAATCCGAGGGATCATTCCCGCGTGTTTCCTCGTCGCATTGCAACGAGAGGTCAAGCGACCACTCAGTCAGGTCTTCGACCTCATAGTAGGCACGTCGACCGGCGGACTACTTGCGCTCGCGATCGCCGCCCCAGACGGAACGGGTAGCGTGGCGAGTGCTTCCCCCTCGGCCATCTTGGATCTCTACACATCTAAGGGGCCGGTGATTTTTGGCGCGAGCGGCTTTGACTTCCGAAATGACCCTCTCATGACGTTCGTCACGGCGATTGGCGGACCGACAGCCGGGGCTGCCCCATGGGTCAAGCGGCTCCGCCTTAATCTCGGCATCGACAAGCCGAGCGATCGCGGCAACGCCCGCTATTCGGCCGCCGCCCTCGAAGAAAGTTTGCACACCCTCTTCGGCGAGGCCAAACTCAGTGACTTGCGAACGGAGGTAGTTATCACGAGTTACGACATGGCGGCCCGGAAGCCCGTGCTCTTCCGTGCCTCGGATGCCAAGGCAGATCGCGGAGCCGACGCCTACCTGCGTGATGTCGGTCGCGCCACATCCGCCGCTCCCACTTTCTTCCCTCCCTACGAAATGTCCTGGCGCGGTGAGCGCCCCATCTTAATAGATGGGGGTGTAGTAGCGAACAACCCGTCCATCATTGCTGTTTTCGAAGCATTCCGGGTCGCCCCGCCCGACGAGTCGATACGCGTTCTCTCGCTCGGAACAGGTTCGCCTCAACGCCCCGCAGCCAGTGATACGATGCTTGAGGAACTAAAGACACGTCCCTGGCCTCTCGTCGCAATGGACCTGATGCAGACTATGTTCGATGCAGATAGCCAAATGGCTGACCAAGTCCTCACGGGGCTTGCAGCCAGCCTGCCTCACCGGATTAAGACTTGGAGGTTTCAGGCTTACCTGACCGACGTGTCTGTTGCTATGGATGACGCGAGCCCAACGCATATTCGTCAGCTCACAGAAGTCGGCGACCGGCTCGTTATGGAGAACAACGCGGGCATACAGGAACTTGCTCGACAACTGTCCGCGCGGTAGCGCGCGCCTTATCTATATAAAGCAAAAAAAAAGTCGCGTTCAGTGTTTCACTTCCAGGTCAGCCGACTCATTTCAACCCGTGCGAAATAGGTTACTCATCGAAAACTTGGACCCGTGGTTGATTACGGCGGGTTATTTTGGGCATTGGGCGTGTCACACTATAGAGTTGCATGAAGTCATATGGAGCTGAGACGAATTGGTGCCATCTATCGACACTCAGTTAAGTCAATCCCGGTGAACTACTAGATGTTTGCCAGGCTAGTTGTGATCTCATATGTATTTTAGTCACGGCGGTGGCACCGCCTTCGGTGTCTTTCTCTACTTCTGGGACCAGCTACTCGACAGGTGGGAAGACCCAACCTTCAAACCCAACCTCATTGATCGCATCTTCTTGTGGTTTGACCGTTGGATTCTACCGCACCCAAAATAAGAAGCCCGACAGGAGCCGGGCCCTGCTCGACAAACTAGGACGGCAAGCTGATATAAGCCGTCAATAGTAGTTAATCCACAGGAGTTTTTGTCCGTGACGAAATCACAGGCCATAGAGATTCTTCGGAATAAGATCGATGCCCTCCAAACTTTGTTGAGGTTGGGCGAATTCTCACCGGAGTTTACGAAGTGGAAACGCGATGTCGAAATCGCTATAGAACGCATCTTCGGCAAAGAGGAACGACATCTTAAAGATTTCCGGGGTGTCAGTTATCAGGGGATAGTTCAGTTCGGTGATTATGGCGACCGTCTCACAACTGACGAAGAGATTCTTGCGACATTTCAGCGCGGGTTGATGCGAGCTAAGAACATTCTCCAATCAATGATTGAGGAGATCCAAACCTACTGGCCTGACGACAAACCACTGAAGCCTTCGCCGCCGAAAGGTTACACCGACAGAGAATTAATGGAACGAGCGATAGAACTCGCACGAAGGTGTGAGAATGAGCCTGGAAAGGTATCGCCCAAGGTGGGAGCGATTGTCGCCCGAGACGGAATAATCCTTGGTGAGTCCTTTCGTGGCGAGCTTAAGCCGGGAGAACATGCCGAGTACTCATTGCTCGAAAGAAAGCTTCCGAACGAGACACTAGTTGGGGCGACGCTATTCACGACGCTAGAGCCATGTACGGCTCGAAACGACCCCAAGATTGCTTGCGCATCAAGAATTGCTGAGAGGCACATTGGCAGAGTTGTCATTGGCACACTTGACCGAAATGAAGCGATTAGAGGCAGAGGAGAGATTCAGCTGCAAGATGCAGGCATTCAAATCGCCCGGTTCGCCTCGGATCTAATGCCGGTATTAGACGAACTCAACCGAGAATTTATTAGAGACATTCGTAACCGAACCAAAGCAGAAACAACTGATCCAGTAGAACCTCATTCGGTTGGGCCTAACGGGTTCAAAATCGGGTACACCGAAAATGGCGATAAGGTTGAATGGATAGAAGAAGATGGCGAAGTGTGGCCAATGATTTTGCGCAGGAACGATAACGACATTTTGAAAGAGCATCGGGAATTATGGGACAAGGTTTGGTGGAACAGGCATCAGGTGTTGCTGCAAAGAATTGCTAATGGCGAGAATATTACTATTCCCGAAGCTGGCTACGCGGCAGCAAAAAGGATTGAAGAGAAGTATGGCCGCGAGAACCTTGGTTGGGATGATATCGATTGGGGATTGCTTCAAGGAAGAATGTCGGCACTCGCGTGGGTTATGGGAGCACAGTGGGACGAATCGATGGACACTTAGCGCCATTCAAATAAGTCGTCAGGACTCACTTCTCCACAGGACAAATCTAATGTCTGACTTATCCTCTTACGACACCCATTTATGGCCGAGTAAACGAATTGAAAACATTGCTGCGAAAGGTGAAGGGGCCACGCCCCCGCCTTATCGCAATAACTGGTCAACCTAGCATCGGAAAGACTGCGCTCGCGGCAAATTGAAATCGGAAAACACTCACGGGCCGGCCCCACGTCTTATATTACTCAAGGACCATACGGTAGACCAGATTAGATTTCAGCTAGACGCTGGTCGTTATAACCTTGGGTTCGATATTCCAATTGTCTAAACGCCAGTATTCAGAATCTTATGCGCATGCCTTGCCCAACTTCTTTTGAAATCTCGCGTCCACCCGAATCCCGTGCCGAAGGCTGCAGGGGCAATCGTGTACGCGGCTAGCTAAAGGGCCGTAATGTCACTCATGTCTCGTCGTTCCAAATATGAAAGGAACTTACGTTGCGAACTCTGACGGGTAAGCGTGGAGTAGTAAGAATTCCTCGCCAACTCGCAAGTGAGTTTTGTTGTTGTTAGCAAGTGAGTTTTGTTTGACATCCCACAGGTTTACAAGTAAAGTCCGGCGCGTCATTAAATTGTTCTCACGTTCGACGCGCGACTCCTCGCAAGCCGCACGTCAACTAAGTTCTCTAAAAACTCTTTTCACCTGAATAGCAAAAGGTTAGTCTCGACTCCCCCGTCTTGCCTAACAAGAATCTAACCGTTTCACATTCTCATTGTCAGGAGAGCATATGCCTCAAAGAAGCACGATCTTCGTCTCTCTGGGAGTCCTGTGTGTGGGCGCCAGTCTCGTCGTTGCCATCAGTAGTAACGCGTCCGCCATTTCGAACCTGTTTACCAAAGCAATGGTTGCAGAACCAACTCACGCTTCTTCCACTTTGCAGGATCGAAGCGAGCGTGGACCAGTACGGATGATTCGGTTCACGCTTCTGAAAGACGGGATTTTTCCTCGCGAACTTCGGGTGCAACCGGGTCTACTCAATATAGCCATCGAGGACAGGACGAATAGCACTTCCGGTTTGGTGATTCAAAGAATAACTGGCAGTGAAGAGTCTCGTGTAGGCGAAGTGAAGCGCTTTGCCGATCATTGGCGGGGTAGGGAGCTTATTAGACTAGAGCGAGGGAGATACCGAGTCTTTGATGCGAGCCAACCGCGCAATCAAGCTCAGTTAATCGTCGAACCATAGTTCGGGCAATCTTCACAACCATTCCTCTAAGTAATTTTTCCGAGAACCCACCATGAGAGCTAAATCTTACAAGTTGGCCGCTTCGTTATCGCTGATAATTCTCTTACTCGCACTCGGTTGCGCTCCCGCTGTAATAGGACAAAGCCAGAGTCAGTATGACAAGGGCACTCCGCCGCAGCATGCATCCGGAGTGTCTTCACTCGGCAGCTACACGTCGACGGAAATGGGAACCATCAACCTTGCGAATGGGGCACTGAACTTCAAAATCCCCCTAGCGACTATTGGTGGACGCGGCAGTATTTCGCTGCCGCTCACACTGAACTACAGCAGCAAAGTGTGGTCGGCTAGTATCGATACGGATACCCATCGAGAGACTATGACGGAAAAGCCGGTAGCGTTTGCGGAGTACGATGCTGCGTTTATTCACGGCGGCACCAGTCTCCAACAGATCATCGGAGCGGGGTGGTCGATAGGGTACGGGCCGAGCCTCGAGGCGAAAAGAGTCCGCATTGGAAAGATTACCAGCGGCCCTAATACTGGCTGCTATAACTACACGCTAACAAAGTTGACCCTCTACCTGCCGGATCGTGGCGAGGTTGAGTTCCGCGACGACCTTACGAATGGAGCGCCCTTGCCTTCCATCTGCACAACTCCCGCGAGCCGTGGCACACGCTGGCATGCAACCGATGGTTCGGGAGCGATCTTCATAAACAGTGTCGACAATGGCGTCGCTTTGTGGCCCGCTCCGAATCTAAGCGGCGTTGTGGTTCTGGCTGACGGCACTAGGATGAATTTTGTTCCCAATGGTGCAATCACAGATCGTAATGGCAATAAGGGAGGGGGTTATGTCGACCAATTAGGACGTACTTATACGGTTCAGGAGAATGTTCCTGATCCGGATCCCCAAAATCCCGGCGTCACGCTGAGATTCCTGATTACGATACCCGGCTATTCGGGCCAGAACCGCTACGTCAAAATCAAAGCCGGCATAATGAGTCAGCATTATCGGACCGACATCAATCCTGCGCTCCCGGTGATCACCGGCGACTGGGACCCGGAAGGGTGGGGTTACAATTGGTGGGGAAATCCAACTCGGCTATTTACAAAATCCTATGGTCTTTACGCCCAACGGATTGACGACATGGAGGTCTTGACCGAAGTGGTGCTGCCAGACGGTCGCTCGCTGAAATTCAGATACAACCAGTTTGGTGAGGTTGCCGAGGCTGAGTTACCGACCGGGGGCAAGATTCAATACGACCACGGGTATGTAGCTTCTTTCCCGACTGGTAATTCTCCGCTTTGGGAGACGACCACAGGGGGCACAGGTTTTGGCATTACCACTGACGTGAAGTTCGTTGACCGCGCTGTTAAGTTGAAACGAACTTACCCCGACGGAGTAACACTCGAAGGTAAATGGGCTTATGGTTACAATGGTACGACCAGCTCAATCTCAGTCCGATCGGCATCCGATACCCTGCTTTCAGATCAGATTCAATACTATCTTCCCGCGACCCGCTATACAGAGTATCCATACAGCCCGGGTAATCACGACGGCTCGCACTACAGTCTGTGGTCTACCGGTGTGGTCTGGCGCACGGAAACCCGAAATGCAGCTGGCTCGGTGATCGCTGCCGGTGAACAGGACTGGTCGCAGCGAACGCCAGTGTCGTGGGTAGGTTATCCAACAGAGCAACCAGCCCAGGATAATCGCGTTAACCAGAGTCGCAAGTTTCTTGACAACGGCATGATGGCTAAAGTCGAGACCTTTTATGATCAGTACAACAACCCAATCGAAGTAAAGGAATACGACTTCGACCAAACGCTCAAGCGGCGCACGGTAACCTCATATCTAAACTCTAACAATGGTTACAACTACGCAACTGACGACTCGATTCATATGTTGGGATTGCCGTCACAACAATCTGTGTATGACGGCAGTGGAGCAGAGCAGGCGCGTACGACCTACGAGTACGACAACTATACGAATGATGGTCTGCACGCGCCTTTGGTCGATTACGGCAGCGTAACTCAACACGATCCTGCTTATAGCTGGGCCAAAACCACCCGTGGAAACGCGACCGCCATTGGACGCTGGCTCAACACAACCGGCAACACAATCTGGATCTATCAGAGATACGACAAGCTGGGAAATATCATTTCCGTCACTGATGCCCGTGGAAACGTTTCTTCAATCAGCTTTGCTGACGATTTCGGAGACGGTAGCAATCCAGGTTCCGGTGGCCAGGGACCTTTTGGCGCTACTTACGCCCTGCCGACTCTGATTACCAGTCCTCCGCCCCAACCCGGCGCTCCTGTGCATACGGCGCGTTCCCAGTATGATTTCTCAACCGGTTTAATGACGGGATTTCGTGATCGCAACAACGTGATCACGCAGACGATCTACAACGATCCGTTCAACCGCCCTACTCTCACCAAGGCTGCGTTGGGGGTACCCGGCGTAGAGAGCCACAGTGCTATCTATTACGCACCGGCGACGTTCTCTGGTGTCACATTAACCAGGAACGATGTCTTAACAGCCTCCGACAAGGACACTTTGGGCGACGGTGTGTTACGTTCATGGACCGTTACAGATGGCTTTGGGCGTACCAAGGAATCGTGGAAGCGAGATCCCCAGGGAGATGTCAAGACGGTAGCTGTCTTCGATGGCTTAGGGCGCACTGTTCAAACCAGCAACCCATTCCGACCTTCGCTGAGTGAAAGTGCTATCTACACGACGACGACCTACGATCTCGCCGGCCGAGTGCTAGCAGTTACCACGCCTGATAACGCGGTTGTTACTACCAGCTACAGCGGCAACACGGTCACCGTATCTGATCAGACCAACAAACAACGCAAGAGCGTTAGTGACGCGTTGGGGCGATTGAAAGAGATTTACGAAGATCCAGCGGGCCTCAATTATCTCACCAGCTACAACTACGACGCCCTCGATAACCTCCTCACCGTCACGCAAGGTACACAATCGCCGCGGCAGTTTGTTTACGATTCACTGAAGCGGCTGACCTCGGCCACGAATCCGGAAAGCGGTACGGTCAACTACACCTACGACAACAACAGTAATCTGCTGACAAAAACCGATGCGCGCTCAGTGACCGCTTCGTTTTCGTATGATGCCCTCAACCGTCTGACCGTTAAGTTGGCGAGCGACGGCACGCCGTCGGCATACCATAGTTACGACACCTACTTAAACGGCAAGGGACGTGTGTCATCCATCTATGTTCCAGGGGCAAATTCGTCCATGGATGTCAGTGGCTACGATGCGCTGGGCCGGCCGTTGGGACGTTCGCAGGCTTTCTATAACGGTTCGCAGTGGAAGTATTACCAGGTCAACTACGCATACGACCTCGCCGGTAACATAAAAACTGTTTGGTACCCATCCGGGCATACGACGAATTACACATATGACAGCGCAGGCCGAACGGAAAGTTTTAACGGTAACCTTGACGGCACGCAGCGCAGCTACTCGACCGGCATGATCTACTCGCCATTGGGCGGGATGACCAAAGAGCAGTTTGGTACCGACACGGCGCTCTACAACAAATCCTTCTACAACAGTCGCGGACAACTCTCTGAGATTCGCGTTAGCACGAGCTATGCAGGACCGACTGACACGAGTTGGAATCGCGGCTCAATCATCAATCACTACAGCAACCAGTGTTGGGGGATGTGTGGCGGTAGCAATAGCACGCAGAGTATGACTGACAACAATGGGAATCTTAAGAAGCAACACGTCGACATTCCTGATAACGAACAGATCACCAGCTACGTGGCATATACCTCATGGTTTACATATGACTCGCTTAACCGGCTCGCGTCCGTTAACGGCGAGCGGTGGTCAAGTAATCCGAGTGTGGTGAGCGATTATTGGAAGCAGTCCTACATCTACGACCGCCATGGAAACCGGCGTATCGATCCTAATGTGAGCAATACCTACGGCGTCGGGATTAACAACAAGGATTTCACCGTTAACACGGCGAACAATCGCCTGGGCGTGCCTGGCGGCCAGTCCGGCATCATGACCTACGACAACGCCGGGAACCTAATCAACGATACCTATTCAGGCGCCGGCTATCGCACTTACGATGCCGAGAATCGAATGAAGACCGCGTGGGGTGGCAACAATCAGGAACAGCTCTACACGTACGACGGGGAAGGCCATCGGGTAAGGCGCAAGCTTGATGGCGTCGAAACCTGGCAAGTATACGGGATCGGTGGGGAATTGCTGGCGGAGTATCCCGCGAACGCCGCGTCCAATGCGCCCGCCAAAGAATATGGCTATCGCAACGGACAGTTGCTGGTGACGGCAACGGCTCCAGCGACACAAGGCTCGGGTCTGCAGGCGCAGTATTACGACAACATGAACTTCACCGATCTGAAGGTGACGCGCACGGATGCGACGGTGAACTTCGATTGGGGTGGTGGCACGCCAGATCCGGTTATCGGAGTAGACACTTTCACCACTCGCTGGACCGGAAAGGTGGAGCCACAGTATTCAGAGACCTACACCTTCTACACCGAGACCGACGACGGGGTGCGTTTGTGGGTCAACGGACAGTTGCTGATTGATAAATGGATCGATCAAGGACCGACGGAGTGGAGTGGACAGATCGCGCTAACGGCGGGTCAACGCTACGACATCAGGATGGAGTTTTACGAAAACGGTGGCGGCGCGATGGCGCGGCTACGCTGGTCGAGTCCAAGCCAGGCAAAGCAGATCATTCCCCAGACGCGGTTATATCTCCCAGGTAGCGGCAGCCAGGCGGAAATTAACTGGCTGGTCTCGGATCACCTGGGCACGCCGCGCATGATCTTTGACAAGACGGGTTCACTTGCCAACACGAAGCGTCATGACTACCTGCCGTTCGGCGAGGAACAGTACGCCGGCATTGGCGGCCGCACGCCGCAACAAGGTTACAGCGGCGACTCGGTGCGGCAGAAGTTCACCTCAAAAGAACGGGATATTGAAACCGGGCTGGATTACTTCATTAACCGATATTATTCATCGACGCAAGGACGTTTCACTTCTGTCGACCCAACCTTGCAAAGCATTGATCCAGCAAACCCGCAGACCCTCAACCGTTATACCTATGCTTTGAATAATCCGCTTGCTTTTATCGATCCCGATGGCCTTGATCCTCTTTTCATAGGAAGCTACGACAAATTGACTGACGAGCAGAAGAGGCTGTTCGAGACCTATGTCCAGAAAAACTATGCTGAGGAGCTGAAAAATTCCTTGTTCAGTGCCGAGAGTCTCTGGAACAACTCCGCAGCAGTTGCCAATGGTGATGCGGCGGCTGGGCCGAATTCGCGTCTGCTCGATGACGGTCAACTTACCAACTTCATTGGGGTGACCAAGATGTTGGAGAAGCGTGGTGTCATTGATCAAGTTGCCTCAATCTCAGAGATACATGGTGACAAACCAGAAGGGAAGACGTATCGGGTATACGGCGAGCTCAAAAACAACACCACAGCGGTGGAGGCCATCAAGAAAGCATTTACCCATAAAATTCCGGGTAAGGGGCATGGTGAATACTCGGAAAGCAGGCGTGAACAGGGATTATTCGGTGCTCCGAACGGCCAAGTTAACCGTGTGCCTATCGGCACCGGCGTCGATATCGATGTCGACTATCGATGCATACTTTGTCCGGGACACGTATCGAAAGGTGGCGTCGGCTCTGACATTCGCGTCGGAACACATTACGAAGATAGCAGAAAGCGGTATGGGCCTATGCCGGCGTTGTCAAGGACCAAAGCGGAGGTCCGAATAAAATCCTTATATTAGTAAAGCGTCCCTATTTGCATTGTTCGGAGGGAAAGAAGTAGATGTTACTGAGAATACTTTTTGTGGTTTTAACAATTCCTGTGGGCTCTATCACGCTCCAAACATCTGGTCAGTCGACCGTCGGTTCCCCCGACGTGGATCGTAAGACCCGTCAGCAACTCGAACAGACGGCCCAGCGTTTCGTGGAAGCTTATCGGAAGAGGAAGGATTTCAAAGACTGTTTTCAGGCATTTTTTGTAAGAGATGCGGTTGAGCGCATGAAGCTTGCGGGGTTTTTTAAGAGCATGGATTTGGATCCGGATTTGATACAAAGCGCAACAAAGGATGAGCTAGCTCACGCTTATGTCGCAATTATGAATTATCGCTTTGCGAGTTTGGCATACGAGTTCAATTATCCTAACGCGCCAGTGCCGCACGAACTTATCAGTCATAAAAAGGATTACCGATATCTGTTGAATGTCATTGGCGATTCCCAAGCGACCACCGCGGTAGTTACGAAACAGGACTTAGCCAGATTTACACGTGAATTCGAGTATGCGGCTGACGTATATCGTCGATTGCTTCCTAGAGATGCTTTCAAATCCGCTAACTATAAGAGGCGAATCGCGGAGAACCCGACCGCCGACAGGCTTGATAAGCTCAATGGACTACCAGACTTCGGGGTACCGGAGGGCACTGCTGTTTTCGCTCTTTCCAAGGATATGTTTGATTTCTACTTCATAAACGATCACGGGCATTATCGTGTGGTAACGCTAGGATTGGATTGAGCCTGATTGGCTATTTTGCCGTCGCGCCAACTTTATTGAATCGAGATGACGGGTTGATCTTCACCGCATGGCATGATGCTCGATGAAGGGTTCAATGATGGCGGCGAGCTTCTGTTGTTGAGAGCGCGGGAGGCGAGACGCAGCTTCGAATAACTGCTTCATCTTGCCGGTAGGACCCGCACCGCGCTTCCTGGTTCCGTTAGTACCCACCAAATCATCAACCGAAACATTGAGAGCCTGAGCCAGGCTGAGAAGCTGGTCAGGGCGCAGTGCGACGGGATGACGCTCCCAGTAAGCATAAGCGCGCTGAGAGAGGCCGATTCTGTCGGCTAGTTGTTGCTGGGATAGTCCCGCCTGCTCGCGGAGCGTGTGCAGCCGTTGGCCGAAAGAGGTGCGCTCGGTCTTGGCCGGTCTGCCTGTTTGCATGGCGGGAGTATAAACCGGCGATTCGTCAGTTAGAGGGAATGCTTGCATCGTTAGACATTATGTGTATAATCCTCTGCCAAGTCAAAAGACGCAGAAAGTTCTTGACAGCTTTTTTGAAACTGGATGCTGATCGACAAGGCAGAGATCGAGCGGGTGAAGCGGGCGAACGAGTTGGTGGCGTTCATTCGCAGCCGCGGCGTCACTCTCACGCAGCGCGGCAAGCAACTCGTCGGGCTTTGTCCCTTCCATGATGACCACGAACCAAGCCTCATCATCGATCCCAAGAAACAACTATGGAACTGTCTGGGCGCATGTCACGAGGGCGGCGACGTGTACCGGTTTGTGATGAAGGCTGACGGCGTGGACTTTCGCGAAGCGCATAGGCGGCTCGGTGGCCATGAAGCCGAGTCGAAGTCTGTTGCTGTTGATGATCAGCGATGGCTGGAGCGCACGGTGGATCACTATCACACACGGCTATTGGAGACGCCGGCGGCGCAGGACTACTTGCGATCGCGCGGTCTGACGGCGGCGGAGATCGCGACCAGCTTTCATCTTGGATATGCGGACGGAACGCTGGCTGAGAAGCTACCGACAGAAGGACGCAGAGCGCTACGGCGCGTCGGTGTGTTGACTGGCTCAAGCCGAGAACTCATGCGCGGCTGTGTGATCTTTCCATTGGTGAATGCCGCGACGGGCCAGGTGGTGAATCTTTACGGCCGCAGTGTTGAAGGGCGGCGGCATTTGTACTTGCCGGGAGAGCGGCGCGGCATCTTCAACCCGCAGGGCGCGCGCAACACTGAGGAAGCGATCATCACTGAGAGTGTGATCGATGCGGCGGCGCTGTGGAGCGCCGGTGTGCGCAACGTCATTCCCACTTACGGGACAACGGGCCTGACGGACGAAATCATCGCGCACCTGGTTGAGTGCCGCGTGCGGCGCGTGGTGCTGATCCTCGATGCTGACGACGCAGGCCGGGCAGCGGCGGTTGAGATGATCCAGCGGTTAGCAGCGGTGAATATCGAAGCGCGCTCTGTTGAGTTGCCGGCAAAAGATGCGGCTGAGTTCATCGCTGTGGGTGGCACGGCTGATGACGTGCGCCGAATCATTGCGGCGCCCACGACAACAAGCAAGCCTACAGCGCTGCAAGTTGAGACGAGCAACGACGGCTCAATGCTGTTTGCGATCGACGATCGTGAGTACCGCATCCGTGGCTTGTCGCCGGTGGGGTTGGAGCGGCTCAGAGTAAACGTGCGGCTGAACATCAACGGCAACTTTCATCTGGACACGATTGATCTTTATCAAGCGCGGGCGCGGGCCTTGTTCGCCCAGGGCGCGGCGAAGCTGTGCGGCGTGAGTGAACAACAGGTCGCAGCGGACCTGCCGCGAATGATCGAGAAACTGGAAGCGACGCGTTTGGCGATGCGGAAGAGCGGTGATGATGCAAACAAGAACGACGCGCCGATGACGCCGGATGAAAGGGCGGCAGGTCTTACCTATCTAAAAGATCCAAAACTCACCGAGCGGATCGTGGAGGACTTCCGCCAGTGTGGGCTGGTGGGTGAGCGGGCCACGGTGTTGACGGCTTACCTGGCTGCTATCTCGAGGAAACTCTCCGAGCCGTTGGCCGTGCTGATCGTGGCGCGCAGCGGTGCGGGCAAGTCTGCCCTCCAGGATGCGCTCTGCGCGTTCGTGCCGCCTGAGGAAGCGGTTAGAGTCACGCGGCTGACGGGACAAGCGTTGTTCTACAAAGACCCGTACTCACTGCAAAGAAAAGTTCTGCTGATCGCCGAAGACGAAGGCGCACAAGCTGCCGTCTACTCGTTGCGGACATTGGCGAGCGATCAGCGTTTGTCGATCGCGGCGACCCGGACGGACCCGCAGAGCGGGAAGCTGCACACGGAGCATTACGAAGTCTATGGGCCGGTGGTGATCGTGCTGACCACCACGTCGCCGGAAGTGTTCGACGAAGAGACGCGCAGCCGCTTTGTGCAACTGACGATGGATGAGTCAGTCGAACAGACCCGCGCCATACTCGAACGGCAACGCCGGGCGCACACGCTGGCCGGGGTGCTGGAAAACGCGACGGCGGAGGTAGTGCAACGGCAGCATCACAACGCGCAGCGGCTCTTGCGGCCGTTAGCGGTGGTCAATCCTTTCGTCGAGCAGTTGACCTATCCGAGCGATCGACTGATGCACCGGCGCGAGCAGAAAAAGTATCTGGCGCTGATCAACTCCATCGCCTTGCTGCATCAGCATCAACGAGAGATCAAGCGGGCCACACGCGGCGACGTGGAACTCGAATACGTGGAAGTTACGATCGACGATATCGCGCTGGCGAATGAGTTGGCTCAGAGTGTTCTCTCTCGGGCGCTCGATGAACTGGCGGCGCCGGTGCGCGGCATGTACGACGAGCTGCGCGCCTTGTGCGTGAAGCGTGCTGACGAGTTGAAGTGCAATCCTGATGACGTGCAGTTGTCGCGGCGTGAGATCAGAGAAGGGACGGGCTGGAGTGATTGGCAAGTGCGCAACTACTGCTACAAGCTTGTCGAGATGGAATATCTCTACACGACGGTGAACGGCAACGGCCGGCCGTGTGTCTACAGCCTGGCCCGCGTTGACGAAGGCGAGCGGCAAACACTACGCGGCCTGACTGACGTCGCGGAGTTGCAGCAACGACTCACTGCACAAGCTTGATCTGTTCTTTGAATCGCCGCTTTTCTTCTTAGCTGCTGAGCTGAGTAGGGAGCGGAGCGCGGCGCGCGATGTGCTGCTTTTTGCACAGCGCGTGACGCGCGGAGCGACTCAAGCTGCGCCGGACCAGGCCAGCCACGCCACAGGCCCAAGCGGCGAAGGCGACGAGCTACGCTTTCACCAGAGAGGGCGGCGGCCACGGGCGGGCGGGGGCGCTCCGATAACGACCCCATTATGTGCCGGTGCATGACGCATGACGGCGCGACGCTTTATCAGCGGCGGCGGGCGGCATGTCTGACCAGGACATAATGCCGCGTTATCGGATGACCCCGCCCGGCCGGGGCCGCTGCCCGCCCTCGGCTACGCGGAGCGCGCCACTCACGCTACTCGAACGATTGGAACCTTGTGGACCTTGTGGTGAAAACGAGGGGGTTGTGGTGGGGTTGTGGTGAGGCGACCACAAGGTCTTACTGAAACTCAGTCAACACTTTGAGCCCAACCTTGTGGGGTTGCGGCCAAAAGCAGGTCGAGGCCTTTTTCAAAACTGATCTGATCTTCTTCTTACTCGAGATCTCTATCTCGAGCTCTCGGTGTTGGCTCGGAATGAATCAATCGCAACGACAGCGACTAAAGATAATGGCCGGGCGCTTCGCGGAGTGGCTGCAGGCGATCAACTACTCACCCAAGACCAGAGTCAACTACACGCGCGACGTTAAGGTCTTTCTTGAGTGGCTGGCGGACAACACTGCGATCAACTCTCTCGTGGACGTGACCCCGGCGCATCTGCAGCAATACCAGATCGCGCTCTACAACTTCGAGCGCCACGACAACAATGGCAACGAAGCGACTAACGAGAAAGAAGCGAAGCGTTTGAGTGTGGGCACTCAGGCGGCGCGGCTGGCGGCGGTGCGCAAGTTCTTCTCGTGGCTGTTGAGTGAGCAACAGATCGCTTACAACCCGGCAACTACTTTGCAGCTTCCGAAGCAACCGCAGCGCTTGCCGCGCGGCGTACTCACGAAATCAGAAGCGCGCCGGCTCATCGAAACAACGCCGACGACGAAGCCGCGCGACATTCGCGACCGCACGATCCTGGAAGTGCTTTACGCCACTGGCATTCGTCGCGCTGAGCTGCTCGGGCTGACCATCTACGACGCCGACTTGCAGACAGCTACGCTCAGAATCGAACAGGGTAAGGGCAACACAACTCGCGTCGTGCCGCTGACTCAATCAGCGATCGCAGCTTTGAAGCTCTATCTCGAAGAAGCGCGCGGCATCTTTGCTCGTGAAGCCGGTCAGGTGCGTTTGTTTGTCTCAACACGATCGGGCGGTCCCCTCGATGACGACGACATTGTGCGCATCGTCAGAAAGGCGGCCACGCGCGCGGGCATCAAGAAGCACGTGACGCCGCACACGCTGCGCCATACTTGCGCGACTCATCTCTTGAAAGGCCGTGCTGACATCCGGCAGATACAAAAGCTCCTGGGCCATCGGCGACTCTCATCGACGGAAGTCTACACGCGCGTGGAACTCTCCGACCTGGCCGAAGTGATCGCCCGCTGTCATCCCAGGGAAAAGCGAAAGTGAAAAGCGCAAATGAATCGGGCCGTCGATGCTTACCTGGCTGAACTCGAAGCGCGCCACTTCTCACACTCACGACGCCATCACTCCGCACGCACACTCGAACGGTTGATCCTTTACCTGCGTGAAGCGCACGCGATCACTGACTGGCGGGCCGTGAATGAAACTCATCTGCGCGACTTCGCCGTCTATGCGGCCACTCGTCATCGTTCACCCAGGGGCAAGAGAATATCAGCGGCCACGCTGCGCCAATGGCTTTCGATCATCCGCACGTTCTTCACGTGGCAGTGCACGCATGGCCATCTGCTGCACAGTCCCGCCACGCGGCTGGTCCTGCCACGTGGCGAGCAACCATTGCCGCATGTGCTGAATGAATCAGAGATCGGAAGACTGATCGAATCACCCGACATCAAAACCGCGATCGGCCTGAGGGACCGCGCTTTGATGGAAACTCTCTACGCGACCGGCATTCGTCACGCTGAAGCGCAGAAGCTCGATCTCTACGACGTGGACACGGCGGCGCATCGTCTCACGGTGCGTCTGGGCAAAGGCCAGCGCGATCGCATGGTGCCGCTGACGGAAACCGCCGCGCACTGGCTCACTCGTTACGTCACGGTATCGCGTCCGGAGTTGGCTGCCGGCCAGCTCTGGGGCAAAGGCAAGCGACGAATCAAACGCAATCGCCCTCAATCATCGCCGACACCCTGGGCAACATCTACACCGGCATTGTGGCTCGCGGTTACTGGCCGTCGCTTGTCGTATCAGATGATCGCCGACCGCATCCGCGACTACGCTTTGCAGGTTGAACTCAAGGCCTCGGTCCACACCTTTCGCCATTGCTGTGCTACTCATCTCTTGCGTCATGGCGCCAGCGTCCGGCACGTGCAACAACTGCTCGGCCACCGGGACCTCAGCACTACGGAAATCTACACGCACGTCGAAATCTCCGACCTGCGACAAGCCGTCCAAACAGCATCCAACAAAGCATAGGGCTGGGCCACGATACGGGGTTATAATGCTCTTTCTTTAGTCGCTGATTGCTCTTTGACAACTCAACTGTTGGCTTCGGGTAAGGCCTGGGAAATGAAGGAAGGTGCTGCGCACCTGAGAAAATGAGACACGCCACCCCCGACTTTCGTGGCGGTGGCGTATACGTTGTAAACAAAATGTCTACAAATGCTACTGGCAGAACCAAACGACTTAGGCGAATCGCGTTAACTTTGTAAACGCGCCGTTAACAAAGTTAACAGCCGCGTCGATCGCTGATCTTGGGCAACTTGAACTCGTGCGCAGGCCGGCGCGGGAAGTAACTACACGTTCTTAACCTCCAAAGAACGGGATAATGAAACGGGACTGGACTACTTCGGGGCTAGGTACTATTCCTCTGCTCAGGGTAGGTTTACGTCACCGGATAAGCCCTTTGCCGACCAGTTCCACGCTAACCCGCAATCTTGGAACACTTATTCATACGTCAGGAATAGCCCTTGCAATAACATTGACGCGAAGGGCCGTTGCACCGCGCCTGCTGGTCTTAAACCAGGCCAAGTTGGTATTTGCATCGAGGCCTTCATCGCGGCCAAGACGTTCAAGGGACTAGCTCAAGGAGACAACAGAACGCACTCTGGTAACCAAGATCTCTCCGCTAAATTCAGGACAGACATCATAATCTCGCGCTCCGATGATGACCCGAGCAAATTTAACATCTCCCAAAAGACTGAAGCTGGAACTTCCAGAGCATCTGGACTGGGGGTGGCAGCAGCAACTGTTTTGAATCCATTGGCGGGCGTGGCAGCTATTGTCGGCGCGAAGGGCACAGCGGAAACTACCCTCAATGGAGTAAAGCCCGGAAGTGATGGATCAAGTCAGACGACTGTTCCGCTTGGTAGTGATGGTGTAGTGAGATTCAATGTCGTCACTACGGCTCTGAATGGGTTCAATAGTGTTTCACCCGTTGACCAGGGTTCGATTCGGAGTTCCTTCAACATTGAAGCTAACCCCAGCAGAGGTCTGGTGCAGATCGATGCCGACAGCCAAGCGTCAGGGTATCCATCGTTTAGCGTTTGGAGCTATGCCTATGAGAATGGGAATATGGTAACGAAGCAAGTCTGGAAGTTCGATGAAACTTCTCCAGATGCTCTGCACGAGCCGATGAAGCCTATCCCGGACCAAACTCGAAGGCCTTAAAGAGGTGTCAATATGAGTGAAAGTTTCCGAGTCGCCCTTTTATTAGCAGTCCATTCACTGGCATTGCTAAGTCTCGCGTGTCCTCGGGGTGGGTCTGGGCACTCGGAGATGCGACCGATTGGGCCAGAAGTGCCGGCCAGCTTAGTTATGTATTTCAAGAAGGACGTCACTCAAGCTCAGATAAGCGCCTTCTCAAAGGAAGTTCTCTCAAGACCCCATCCAGAAGGGCGGGGGGAATATCAAGCCCCAGGTGTTCAATCGACGCTGCTAGTGAGCACCCAGGGGCATGAGGGTTACGCAATCACTTTTTTCCCGAATGCGACTGACCAACAGCGTCAAAGCCTCCGGGACGCCATAAAAGCATCGCCCATCGTCTACAAAGTTTTGGAGAATGTTTCTCCGGCTGATGTGAAAACTCTCGATTGAGTCTTAGCTCTTCCGCAGTCAGCGCGCGCACCATACTCATCAGATCCAAACGGTTGGCACCGCGACCCTGTTTACAACAAGCTCTTCTACCACGTCCGTGGACAGTTGGCTGAGATACTCGCGAGCACGAGCTGGACGGGGCCCACGGACACCACCTGGGACCCGGGGTGCGATCATCACTCACTATAGCAACCAGGCCGGCTGTTCCGGCGCAACAGAAGGCTAATATGCTGGTGGTCACCATCCCAACAAGCGTCGCTTGGAAAAAAATCGGCAAAACGAATCCGTGTGGTCTATACCCTGGAATTTACTACGATGGACGAGAGCAAACTGCGAACAGCAAGCGGCTCTTGTTGGGATGATCAATTTGTGAACTGCGCAAGTCAGATCGTCAAACACGCGAGGATTGCAGTTCGCAAAATACGACCCAAAAATTTAATTTCGGAAAGTCATTCAGCTAGGGTTGGGAGTTTGCTTTGATCGCTAGCGTTTCGCATTGAAGGAATACTGATACCGGCTTTTGAACTGTCAACGAAGGACAAAAAAGAGCAACGCTGAAGTCAAGATCCATTGTTCCTGTCTTTGATTCGAGAGCATTAAAATCTCATCCGCATCCCTTGTCCCACCTCTCTGGAAATCTCGCGCCCAACCGCGGCGATGACGGATGCAGCTTGCCTTAGCTTTGCGGCTTCTAGTCCCGCACCGCGAATCTGGCCGGCGGCATCGACCTGACTAGCGTAGATTTGTTTGTTAGCTCCGAGCTCAAGCTGATAATTCTGATCGACGCCGCTCCGTGCTTGGGTGGCGCCACGTTGGTAACCGCCAATTGCCTGACCGGCTCCGGCATTCACCCCGGCGATCTGCGCGCCTGCCTGTCTATCTATTGCCTGGTTCATCTCGCTTTGATATTGCTGTGAGGAGTGAATGACGCGCTTGGCAATCGTCTCCTGATTCTGAACCATGTCGCGACTGTATTGTGTCGTAGCATTGGTAGCAACGTTCTCACGCGCATTGACGGCTTCAACTTTCGGCCAAGTTACTAGCCCTCTCAGTATTGGGGCGTCGGACGGGATCATGGATTCGGTTACATTCATCGCCTGCTCGATCCTTCCCACTGACGCGTTTCCGCGAGTCATGCTCAGATCGCGCTGGGCGCCAGAAATGATGTTGCTAACTTCTCTCGACGCGCCGATGTCGGTCTCGCGAATGCTTCGTCCGACTTCCGAGCCGACCTGAGCCTTCTGGAAATTCGCACCGGCTGCAATGAGCTCTGCGCTGTACTTCTCGATTCCAGTCCCGATCATTGCGCCCGTCCAGCTTGAGACTACCGTCGCGACGGATTCATAAATTCGGCCCGATAAAAAGTACATTGAGATGAAAGGAGTTCCATAGAGACAAAGCGCCCCTAAAGCCATTCCGAAAGCAGCCAACGCAATTGTGTATTGCGGCTGCGCGAGCGGGTCCCCGATCGCGCGCATCGTCTGGTAATTCCAAATGTACAGAGGGCTGCCATCGCCGACAGCCATTGCTACATTGCCCCACATGTAGGCGATTATTCGAATGATCTTTGACACGCACGGCCAGACAAGCGTTAAAGCGACGACTCCATAGAAAAACGGATAAGTAGTTTTGCTCGCGAGGTGTCTGTCCACAATCCCCGCAATCATGAAGGGCATCGCGAGCTTCATCCCGAGCAGTAGCGCTGCGCCAAGAATTACCAGGATCAGATCTCCGAACTCGATCAGAGCCCGCTCAAAGTTAAGCCAGGTCATCATTGTGGATATGTTCCACTGGGAGACATCAGCTTTTCGGTCAAAGTCTTTCAGCGTGCTCTCACTATCTACGAGGATGCCAAGTACTGATTCACTGTTTAGCTGAACCGGCTCGATCGCTGTTTCACGCCCATCAAC
>JBGTOA010000009.1:0-60163 GCA_041742785.1 Pyrinomonadaceae bacterium
CAAAAACCAGCGCGTACCCGAATAGATACACCGCAGGATTGACAGCGACGGGCAATTTCAGGCTTAGGCATAAAAAGAATTTCGGATTTCGGATCTTTACTAATTCCTCTCGTGACGTTCGAACTCCGAGTAGGAATTCGGATTTCGGACTTCACAGTTTCATCTTTAATTCCTCTTGGCAATTCGAAATTCGAAATCCGCAATTCGAAATTCATATCCGGTGCATCGCATTGAAGAGGTCTTCGCGCTGAGCGTAGATGCGGACTCCGAGTGTCTCACCTTGTAATCTCAAACGTTCTTTCAACTCAGTTGCGCTCTCACGTGCGCGCGAGGTGTCCGCGATGATCACCATCGCGAATTTTCTCTGGACCACCGTCTGATTGATGTCTACGATGCTGCAATCTGCTGCCGCCAGTATTTGGGCTACGGCGGCCACAATACCCGGGTGGTCGACACCGAAGACTGAGATGACCATTCGGTCCGGAGAGCCTTCGCGCGACTGCGACGAGATACTTCCGGTGGTGGGGAACGACTGCGACGTGAGGTGGTCAGCGCCGTTGGTGTCGAGGAAGGGTTCGACTTCGCGGTATATCTCCGTGACTAGTTCCTCAACCGCCTGCTCTTCGACACTAGGTCCCAAACCGCTATAAACAGCGCGGGTAATCCTGTAGATCAAATCTTCATTGGCCATTAGTTCGATTTTTGATTTTAGGTTTTTGCCGATTTGAAGCCTTCGAAACTTTCGTCAAATCAAAAATCAAAAGTTGAAAATCAAAAATGCTTTCAGGGTCTGCAGTTGTCTTTAATTAGTTCCCTGGCCGCGTCGCGCATCTCTTCGGAAAAAGACTCCTGCAAATCAACTCGATCGACAATACCAACAACCGCGGCTTCTATTGCCATGTCCTGGTTTCCGATTGCCGTTCGCGCCGCTTTGCCGTAGGCGCACATCACCATTTCCCCGGAGCCGGCTCCCAACCGGTCGGCCACAACAACGATGTTGCGCGTGGGCTCCTTATCCAGGTCGTACGGGTGCACAACCAGAAACCGAACCCCTTCGAGATCCGGTGATTTCTTCGTCGACCAAACTGTGCCTACAACTTTGGCTAGAAACATGCTGATTTGGGCTTTGAGCTTTGGGCTTTGAGCTTTGAGCTTTGAGCTTTGAGCTTTGAGCTTTGAGCTTTATCTACTCCTAATCTGAGATTCAAGTCCGAATTCCAGCTTCACGCAAAGTTCCAAGTACAAAGTTCCAAGTACAAAGTTCCAAGTACAAAGTTCCAAGTACAAAGCTCCCAGTACAAAGTTCCAAGTACAAAGTTCCAAGTACAAAGTTCCAAGTACAAATCTCCAAGTACAAAGCTCCCAGTAACAAAGTTCCAAGTACAAAGTTCCAAGTACAAAGCTTCAAGCTCGTTTTCCCGGCTGTTTGCTGTCTACTGTTCGCTCGCTTATCCGCTCTGTATAATGCTCCCACGCAATTATTCTTACGGGAGCATCAATGACTGCAGACAACAATGGACGGCGTCCGGATCTAATGAGGTTCAAGGGCCGCATACTCTTCCTCACCGACGACACCTCGCTCGTTCGTACTCAACTCGAGGCTGAAGGTGAAGCGGCCGCACGCCTCGAAGCTGAACTCGCCCAGCGATTACTCAACGACGATCTTCCGCTGATGAGCAACATCTCGACTGACGAGATCACTCCCGGTTGGGTCTGTTTCTATTACGACGAAACGCTTGGTCATTACGTCTATGTCGGAATGCGCGACGGGGCGGTAAAGAAGGACGAGATCAAGCAGGGCGGCTTTGCAGTGGTTGTGTCGGGACTTTCCAAAGGTTGCGGCTCTTCCCGCGAGACCGCGCCATACGCTGAAAAATCCGCCGGCCTGCAACTGGTCATCGCGAGCAGCATTGAGAAGATCTACGGACAGAACTCGCAAAATATCGGGCTGCTTACTTCAACCGACCTCGGACTCGTTGAACGCATTCGCCGAGGCGAAGAGATTCCGTTGGGCGAGTTTACGAAAGGCCTCGATCAAATTTCGCAGGATATCGTCGAATATGGCGGGCTCTTCAACTACAACAAGGCGCGGCTCTCGGGCGAGATCGCGCCGCCGCCACTTGAAACCACAGCCCGGCCCATGACGATTGTGGAAAAGATCGTGGCGCGCCACGCTTTCGTGCGGGCTGGTGAGATTGGCCTAACGGCCGTTAAACCCGGCGATGCCCTTTTTGCAGTTGCCGATGTCCGCTTTTCGCATGAGTACGTTACGCCGATGGCTGAGTCGCTTTTCAAACAGGCACTCGGGCCGGACGCAAGAGTCAGCGAGCCGGAATCTGTTTATGCCTTCCGCGACCACCTGACTTTCCTTAGTAAGGTGATGTCACCCAAGCATCGTGAAATGGGCCTGCTTGAGAAGGCTGATGGTCTCGCGACCACGCAAGCGGCCTTCACTGAGCAACAGAACATCCGGCTCTATGCTGAAAGCGCGGAAGGTGGTTCAGAAGCGATCTGCCACAATGCAGTTGTGGAAGACCTCGCGCTACCGGGACAGGTAGTCATTGGGACTGACTCTCATACGTGCATGGCCGGCGTGCTCGGCTGTTTTGCCTTTGGTGTCGGCTCAACCGACATGGCGAATGCCTGGTACACGAAAGACATTCGCATTCGCGTTCCGGAAACTGTCCGTTACGTTCTTAAAGGAACGAAACGCCCGGATGTCACCGCGAAGGATGTAATGCTCTACATACTCGCCAGCGACTACATGAAGACCAGTAAAGGAATCGGCAAGGTGCTTGAGTTCGCCGGCGATGATCTGAACCGCTGGCCCATGGACGAACGCGCTACACTTACCAATATGTCCGTGGAAGCGGGCGGCACGACTGGCATTATCGAACCCGACGAAGTGACCCTCGAATACATTGTGCGGACGCGGAGACTGGATGCGGACGAGGTTCGCAAGGGATTCATTTACAGCGATCCGGACGCCGAGTATGCGGCGGTATTTGAAATCGACCTCGATGCGATAAGGCCGATGGTGGCAACGCCGGGAGATCCTCGCAACGGTATTCCCATCGACGAGTTGGCGGAAGAGATTCGTATCGATGCCGCCTACGGAGGTTCCTGCACCGGCGGGAAGATGGCCGACATGGACATGTATGCCGAGGTGTTGCGCAACGCACTGTCTGAAGGTAAACGCGTGGCGCCGGGCGTTCATTTGTACATTCAATTCGGCTCGCAGAAGATCAAGCAGTACGCACGCGAACGCGGTTACATCGAGATCTTCAATCAAGCCGGCGCGGAACTGATCGATCCTTCGTGCGGCGCCTGCATCAACGCGGGACCGGGGGCGTCGCCATCGGCTGAGACTGTGACGGTCAGCGCGCAGAACCGAAACTTCCCCGGACGCAGCGGGCCCGGAAAGCTTTACCTCGCGTCGCCTTACGTCGTGGCAGCTTCGGCAATCGCCGGAAAGATCGTTGCGCCGTTTGAATCATTGTTAAGGCGGGATAAAGAACGGATTGAAGTCTAGAAAAATTAGGGTTAGGACTTTCGCGCAACCAGTCTCCCGTGAAACAGCGACAAACCCAGCCTCAAAGTTTTGAGTTGCACGTGTCCAGCAGTACTATCCATTCAAACGGGGAAGCCACTGACTGCCTTCAAATCAGTTGGTAGGAGATGTCAATTAAATCTCGTATTCACACATGAAACTTTCTTTTCTGCCCGGTAATTTACATCTTAGCGAAGAACAGGACGGCACATACCTTATTGTCATGCAAGGAGAAGAGCTTTTCCGTACCCGTATAGAGAAAAAAGCTCTATTGAGATTCAATGCCCTTCGGCGGGAGCTAGAGTCTCAGTTTCCCGCTCATGAACCCACAGCTGAGGAGAGACGAGCAGCTCTTGAAAAGTACCTGATGGACTATAAAGCCATTCAAGTTCGTGCTTCTACCAAACCGCCAAAAAAAGACAAAGTCAAAGGGACTAGAACATTCGGTTAAACGGTCCGTCTATGTTAGAACCTGCCGACGAACTCCACTAATTCGATTTCGATTTGGATCGAGGCATACGTGCCCAAGTTGTTGAGAAGCTTGAGGCGAGTTCACTGCTCCCGTTAACCAAAGGCGTCGGTCCAGCGCTCAGCGGGATCTATGCTCTCTATTTCAAGAAGCAACTGGTTTATATTGGTAAAGCGTCGAGGGGCCTTACAAAGAGCAAGCGTACCTTGCGCGGTCGACTCAGCGAACACGTTGCGAAGATCGTAAGCCGCCAAAACATAACGCTGGATGAGATGCAATGCCGCTATTTGACGTTTTCGAGCGAATGGTGGGTGTTCGCCGCTGAGTTTGCCCTCATGACTCATTATCAACCTAAGTGGAACACTAGTGGGTTTGGCAGCAAAGTGCCGGGGGTGGGACGGCCAGGTACGGCGCGGCTTAGTCCTTGGAACGAACTGTTTCCGCCAAAGTCTTGATCTCTCGTTCGCAGGCGGTGCCATTACGACACACAATCCAAAAGCAGTGACGCTTTCGCGCATGGTGGGCGTTTTTCCATTTACTTGAGACCATTGGTCCGTTACGGATCTTCACGATCAGATCGCAAACGATGAATCCTGCATCTTCTGCCATTCGCATAAAGTCGCAGTGGGGCCATTTCGATTTGTGACTATTCACCATGTCCGTGATCTTGGCGAGTAGCAGGCCGTCAGATTTTAAGACTCGCTTCGCCTGCTTCAAAAATGGCGGGTAGAGATAACTCAGATTCCAGTCCTGTTCCTTCCCGCACTCGATCGTAGCTCCAAAATCCACATCGAAACGCTTGATGCTCTTATCTCGCCCTTGTGGCCCAACGTGCGGCGGGTCATAAACGACCGCCCCGAAAGTATCGGACGCCACTTCCGTCATCTCTCGATTATCACCCACTATCATCGGCCTGTACTGGGGGTCAATGTCCATCGATACAACCTGACGCGTTGAGCCCTTCCACATTCGACCAGCATTATAGGTAGCATCCAAGATTGGCTCCGGCAGAATCGTCGGATAAAACTTCAGCATCGCTTCGAGCAGGTCCACGTCGCTTCCTTGCCAGACGCTACTAAGCGGCTCATAGCTCGAAGCTCCGTTTCCAGATACAGGATGTGTAACCTCGGTACTGTGCGTTACTTGTGTTGACATCTGTGGAGTCTCAACGTTCTCAGATTGCAATGTCTTCATTTCGAATAGCGTTTGTACCATTCGACCGCTTTCTAGTCCACTTCTCATGATTATTAATCGTTCTACCGCGCGAATGTCTAACCTGCTCGGTCGCGTCGTTTTCGATATGTTGAATTGGATCCAGCTTGGGGTCAACTCCATCGGACACGGGAGGTGATTAACGATCTAGCAAAAAATGTGGCTGCAATCGCACCGGATTGCCAAATTCCTGTTCCACCATCCCACATCCGCTTTCGGAGTATTACCGCTCGAGGTTCGCTCATTGACAACGCCAACTCGCGGCAGTACGCTCCGCGGGTCACTTGGTTGAACAACCTCGCGGTCGCAATTGATTGCGCCTCAACCTCAACAATCCAACGCCTGGTTCTTCTTCATCTTAAAAGAACCACTCGATCTAAAACCTCAGGAGCAAGTTATGGCAACCGGCACCGTGATACCTCTCGGCTTGAACCTCCGTCGTCCAGCGGGCGGCGTGGTTGTGAAAGTCCTGCCGCAAAACTCGATCGTTGAAATCCTTGAAGACCTGGGTGAGTTCCTGAAAGTGAATGCTGGCGGAGACGAAGGCTTTGTCAAAGCCAGCCTGATCAAACGAACCTCCTCGTCACAACCCACCGGCAATGCCGCCACTCCCACTGGCACCTTTCATTTCAAAGGCGATAAGGCCGTCGCGCCTGATGGCACCGTTTTTGGCAAGAAGTTCAAGCTGGGAATCTTTAATAATGGTCAAACATCAATCGCGAGCTTTGTGCAGGCGAATCCCACCGCGTTTCCAAATATCTCTCCGTCCCGATTACTCGTAATGCAAGCAGTTTCCGCCAATGAAGGAAAGCTCGAAGCGATCAATACCTGGGACAACGCGTTCCTGACTTTTGGGACCTTTCAGTGGACGGTCGGCCAGGATGACGGCGCGGGCGAACTACCGGGTTTGCTCAATCTTTTGAAAGAGCGAGACAGCGTTATCTTTGATCAACTGTTTGGCCAGTTTGGTCTCGACGTCGCTTCAGTTAATCATCCACCCGGCCAGCCACCCACCGGCTTCTTATCCTTGAATGGTGCGAAGCTTAAGACCAAATCCGATAAGCAAAACAAGCTGCGAACACTGGAAAGGGCGTATCAGTTTTTCAAGTCCGGCCAGAACGATCGGATGCGGCAAGTCCAGATCGAATACGCCTCGAGCCGGATCGATCTCTTCTATCGAGACGGTGGGCATCGGATCAAAGGTCGCTTCATCGCTGATTTTGTTTCATCGGAGTTTGGCGTTGGACTGCTCCTCGACCAACACGTCAATCGGCCAGCCCATGTTCCGAGCACATTGGCTGCCGCTGTCGATCATTTCATTGACTCAACCGGAAAGAGCGATCCGGCAACCTGGAACGATACGGACGAACGCAACCTGTTGAATATCTATATTGAGCGACGAAGTCACACGAGCATGACGGATTCACTCGCACGCGCCGACCGAGTGCGGCAGGCAGTGGCAGCAGGATTGGCGTCAAATAAGCGTGGATCGTTCGCGGCGTAAGAGTGTTGATTGATGCAACGAGCCCACTTTCATTACCGTATTGTTGCCTCAGAGGGCGCCAGCGGCAGGAACTTCATCGGTGGCGAAGAGAGCTTCGTTGTCGAGATCGGTTCGCCTTTCATAAATTCCAACATCACGTCTTTGATTCCTGGCGATGAAAGGAAAAGCGGATCGCTGTGCACGGCCCCTTCGATAATCAGGTGCGTGCTGTTCGGAAAGCCTTTGCGATACTCCTCAGCATTACTCACAGGAGTGCGCGCGTCTAACGTGCCACTGATAAAGAGTATGGGCACGTCCGATTGCACCGGCGATCGAAAAGCATCGCCCAGATCCGGTGCCTTCCATGCCTGGCAAACATCTGGAAAAGGGAAATTTGAAAAATCCTCAAGCAGTGTCTCCTTCGCTTCCTGTTTGATTCTCTCTCTCCGTCCAGCGGTATTGCCCGAGGCACAGTCCATCATGTAAGACATCGCAGAACCGATGCCGCCACGCGTTTGACCGAGCCAGGCCTCCGCGACAAGGGTGTAATCGCCCTGCGCCGCCGAGTGATAGGCCCTCGGGAAACTCGCCGTTACTTCGGTGCCGATGCTGCTAGCCGTCAGAAACTGCATCACGAACTTATTCACCGTGACTTTTACTTTCTGCTTCGTTACCGGATGGGTTGCTTCGACGATTGCCGGTTCCTTTGCCAGTCGATCAAGTACGGACTTCATCAGCGCGAGAAAGTCTGGAATTTCCTTGCCCAGGATAGGATCGGCCTTGATGACCGCAGCGAGATCGGCCAGATGCTGTTGAATATTACCGGGCAGCTTGTAGGTATGGTCTGGCCCCTCAGTTCCCGCCAGTATTGCGCGATGAATGCTTTGCGGATGCCGCCGAATTGTAGTCAAAGCCAGATGCGTCCCATAACTTATCGACCACAAACTGATCTGTTTCACCCCGAGCGCTTTGCGCAAGTCCTCAAGATCGTCAGCACTTTCGTTCGTGTTATAGCCGGTAAGATCAACGCGCTGAATATCGCTCCAGTAAAACGCGCAACCGCGCGAACGATCGAGAAGGATCTTCGCCATCGATTCACGCGTCGGAACCGCATCCAGCGGAACATCGAGCCGCTGGATACAAGAAAGATTGGGCTTTGAGTGACCAGTGCCGCGTTGGTCGAACGCGATTACGTCTCCTAACTCGCGCAATGCCATGAACAGCGGGAAGCGCGGACCAGAAGCAGCACCAATCCCACTCCCACCAGGCCCGCCCGCGAGATAAACAATCGGCGGACCGGGATTCCTGGCAGTACTCTTGAAGCGGAAAAACGCGAGCTCGATTAGATTGCTCTGTGGGTCACCACGTTTTTCCGGTACGAGCAGCGTGCCAAATTCCGCGTTAACCTTTTCACCTCTGCCGGTCTCGAAGACTCGAGGTTTGATCTTGAGGGTTCCAGCCTTTTGCGCATGAGCAAAACCTGGAAGAACCAGTACCAGTACCGTTAACCAAATACACTTCCGCCTGGACATCATCTGCCTCCTAAAAAGATCGCGGCTTCGCATCCCAACTTCCACCCCAAATTCCTCGTACCTGGACTTTCACCCTTCGACTTTCGACTGATCTTACGGCCTCTGTCCCCAGGTTGGCGGCGGTGGTTCCTTCACCATCCTATCCACCGGCCGCTCCTTGAGCTGTTTCATTGCTTCCGCGACTGCGCGTTCGAGCTGCGGATCACCACCGGCAATCACCTCCTTAGGCCAGTTCTCGACGTCAATGTCAGGGCCCACGCCTTCATTCTCAACGGCCCACTTCCCATCACGCGTAAAGAATCCACCCCGAGGAGCGATCATCGAACCGCCGTCGACGAAGGGCGGCGTGTCCGCCGTATGGACGAGGCCACCCCAGGTTCTTTTTCCGACCAGCAATCCAATCTTGCGACGACGAAACATGTAAGGCATCAGATCGCCGCCTGAGCCGGCCATCTCGTTTATCACCATCACCTTTGGTCCCCAGATACCGGCCGCAGGACTTGTGAAGGGCATGCGCTCACCCGCTACGTTATTGAAGTAGCCGTCAAAGTCGCGTTGCAGCACGTCGATGATGTAGTCGGCGGCAGAGCCACCCCCGTTATAACGTTCGTCGATCACCGCACCTTTCTTATCCTGCTGCGAAAAGTAGTAACGATTAAAACTCCTGTAGCCGGGTTGGCCGGTGTTCGGCACGTAGACGTAAGCCAACTGGCCCCCTGAAAGTCTGTCGACTAAACGCCGGTTGGATTCCACCCACGCGCGCGTGCGCAATCCCGTCTCGCTCGTCACCGGCACCACCACTACCTGACGCGCGCCTTCCATCACCGGGCGGTTATTCAGCGTCAGCGCCGTCTGGCGATTAGCAGTCCCGTCTAACAGGCGATAGAGACTGTCAGGCGCTTTCAACTCAATGCCGTTGATGGCGAGAATGTAGTCACCCACACTCACGTTGACTCCCGCTGTCGCCAATGGTGAGCGCAAATCCGGATTCCAACTCTCGTTGTCATAAATGCGGGTGATTTTGTAGCGACCGTTTTCGATAACAAAGTCAGCGCCGAGCAGGCCACCCGGCGTTTGCGGGACTTCCGGCATGTCGCCACCGCGAACATACGAGTGACCGACTGCGATCTCGGCGCCCATCATGTCCATCAGGTAGTTCAGATCAGCGCGGTGCATCACGTAAGGAAGCATCTGCCCGTACAACTCTTTCATGCGGAGCCAGTCAGTACCATGCATATTCGGCACGTAAAGGTAGTCTCGTTGAAGCCGCCAACCCTCGTTGAAGATCTGTTTGAACTCTTCCTTAGGCTCGAGGTACACGTGCAACGAAACATTCAAGCGACCCTGACCCGGCTGGGTCGGCGGACGTTCGGTATCGACAAGGAATAGTGCCGGAGGTGTTGGACGCCCGGTGCCACCCGGTATCCCCGCAGGAATAGTTGGAGTGCGATAGAGGAGTTTCTTGCCGTCCGCGCTCAGCTTGAATTCGGCGACGCCGTTCACGAAGGTCGCTGCGCGCCGGTCACTCAGGCGATAACGAAACAATTCGCTGCCCCCGCCTGAACCAAACAAGGGCTGACCGGGCCGGGTCTCAAGATAAAAAACCGTGCCATCGGCTCCCGCACGCAACTGCGAGTACTGTCGTTCCGGAAGTCCGGGAACCGCGATGATTCGCTGTTGCAGTCCATCAAAATCGATCTGCACGGTTACCGGTGCGCGAGGTCGCCGGGGTGGGGCGCCCGGCGGAGGTTCGCCTTGGGAGGCTTCGGCCGGTGTCTCACTCGGCTCCGGCGAAGGACGCGCGCCGGGGCGACCACCTGGACTTGGCGACGGCGTTGGCCCGCCCGTTCCCACGCCTCGATCTTCGTCGCTTTCCGGAAGTAGTGGACTGAGTTCTCCTTTTTTCAGAATCGCAAAATAGAGTCCGAAATTTACATCGCGATCATAAGAAGTCATATCGAGCCACTGTGACCGCAAACCAAAGTCGGTCGAGGCCAGGAACCACAAATACTTTCCATTCGCGTCCCACGCGGGCCACACCGCGGCTGCCAGCCCATCGGTCACTTGTTTCGTCTCACCCGTGTCTACATTGCTGACAAAGATCGCGTGATAAAGCGAGCTGAGACGGCTTGCATAAGCGACCCACCGGGAATCCGGACTCCACACGGGATTAAGCGTGCGCTGTGGAACCATCCAGGGATCCTGGCCCACGATCTTTGCCTGGCCACTCGCAACATCGAGCACCCAAACCTTCAGGTTGGTGTCGCTGAACAGTAATTTTTTTGAATCAGGTGACCAGGAAGGCGTGTAATAGCGAGTTGGTTTCTGCAGTTTTATTTCACGTGGTGGAGTAAGGCCATCCGCGGCCTCAATCATCAGCGCGTATTCGCCCGACTTGTCGCTGAAATACGAGACCAACTTTCCGTCTGGCGACCATGCAGGCTCGCGTTCAGCGGACCCGGTCGCATTAGTCAGATTTCTCACGTCCCCCTTTTCTGCGGGGATGGTGAAGATCTCGCCTCGCGCTTCGACGACAACGCGTTTGCCGGTCGGCGAAAGCGAGATGTTGGTCATTCGCGTGGTCACATCAGACCAGTTCGGCATCATCCAGGGAAAATCGCCCGCCGCGTTGATATTGACCTGGCGTGTCTTTCCCGAGCGCGGGTCGAGTTCATGGACGTAGCCTCCCTGCTCAAACACGACCGCGCCCGCGCCCGAGTTGAGCGCCTTGACGTCGAAGTCTTTGAAGCGAGTGACCTGCGCAAGTCTTTTATTCCCTGTCTGATACTCCCAAACATTCGCCACGCCATTGCGATCCGAAATGAAATAGACCGCATCCCCGACCCAGACCGGGTCGACATCCTTCGAATCGTTCCATTGAGGAGAAACAACGTCGTAGGTTTTGAGGTCGACGATCCAGATTGGCCGATTCTGCCCGCCGCGATAGTTGCGCCGCTCCTCATCCCAGGAGTTGTTCATGCGATATGCGATGCGCGAACCGTCGGCGGAAATCTCTCCCTGGAAGCCGCGCGGCAAGGCCATCGGCTCTTCCACCCCACCGCCAACGGGCACAGTCCAAAATCGAGGCGTCCCACCCGGTGCCCAGGTAGCGCGTCCCGAAGTAAACATGATCAACTTCCCGTCAGGCGTCCATCCCTGGACCAGGTCACCACCGGTGTGCCAGGTAACCCGGCGAGGTTCACCACCTTCCGCCGGAACGACGTAGATGTCGAGGTTGCCGGCGTATTCTCCGCTGAAAGCGATCCACTTTCCGTCAGGCGAAAAGTGGGGGTTCATCGTCTGGCCCTGGAAGCTGGTCAGCCGATGGGCCGTACCGCCGGAACGAGGAACGGTCCAGATGTTGTTCGCATAAGCGAAAGCGATCTGAGTTGCACTGACGGTGGGCGCGCGCAGCAGCCTCGTTTGACTGGCCGTAGTTTGTGCCCACACGCTGAAGGACGCGGCCGCACAAACAATAACGATGAGCGAGCAGAAAATAGTGGCCGGACGACGAACGACGAAGCGACGGCGAGACTCCGCCGAACGCGTAAACTGAACCATTGAATGTCCTCCACGGAAATAACTGGTTGAGAAGCTCGCCACTTTTAACATGAAGCAGTAAAGGAGCAAAGCTGCTGAAAGTGAATTCCGAATTCTCGGAAAAGAACTGAAATTTATGGAAGACTTCAGTTCTCTGGTTCTCCAGCTTCAAGCTTCAAACTTCAAGTTTCGAGTTTCGAGTTTCGAGTTTCAAGTTTCAAGTTTCAAGTTTGAGAGTTTCGGAGGGCTCCGCATTCCGGAACTTGAAACTCGAACTAGAAACTTCTTCCGGCACTCAGCACTCAGTACTTAGTACCCAGCCACTCAAACTTTCGGACCGTATGCTTGAGTTTCTGTATGAACTCGTGATCTACCCTGCTCCACTTAATTATTGACAAGCCTCGCGAGGCAAAAGTAATCTGCGCGGGCCTTACAAACACGACTGAGTTTTTGCCGTATCTCACACTTGCATCGCCAAGCGGCAGGCTTCGCAACTTTTAGTTTGGAACCATGAAAGGCTGGATTAAACCAGAGGAGTAGCCTCGTCAGGGCCAGTCATCGATTAGTCGTCCCTTTGCTCTCAACGGACCTTAACCGAGTTGTCCTCACCCTGATCGAACAGGAGTCGTCAGGCTCAACACTGCCTCATGAGCTAGCCAGTGTTCAGCGACGACTCCTGTGAGAGAACAAACCCGCGAACAGCCGGAAGGGACGAAATCGTGAGCTTTGAAACCCGGGCTGCTTTGTACTGCGCTCCCGTTAAAAGTTCCAAGTTCAAAGTTCCAAGTTCAAAGTTCACCAGGGCGCGCCGTCCCGATCTTTCTGCTGTTCGCTGTTCGCTTATTTTGCCAGCGGAAAGATCGGTTCAATATCCACCGGCACGTTGCCGAGTTTATCCAATGCGCTCTTCATCTCCGGACGAATAACCCCGTACTTGTCCAGCATCGCTTTTGCCTTGTCGTACGAACCTTCCGCCTGCAACGTGAGAATCTCACCCGCTAGCTTTCGCACTGCATCTTTAATCTTCGAAAGGTCGATACTGAAAGTCCCGGTCTTCTGATCGAAAACGATCGCGCCCGCATCCGTCAGATAGTTGAACTGCACTGCGATGCCTTTGCCGTGGGCTGCCGTGATCCCAAAGCGCACGGAGCGGAAACAGCTCGCCAGAAAAGTCGAGTAAAGCGACTGCTCCAGGCCTTTCTCTACCTTTCCCTTGTCGATCAGATACTGCAGCGCCCAAAGGCCGGTAATATCAGCTTTCGCTTCTTCCACTGCTGAGGACAATTCTTTCAACTGCTTACGCACGGTAGTTTGCTCGCCACCGACGGTGATGTTATGTGGGCCAAGCCCGTGCATCAATTCATGCGCGAGGATATGGGTGAAGAAAGACTCGAATGAAAGCGCCGTGCGTTCCGAGGGCGCCAGGACCACTTGTGAGATTGGTACCAGCGTCTTGTTGAACTTCGCCTCCTGCACGTTCTTTAACATGACGCGCTTTGATCCCTTTTCTTTCACCACGCGCTCATCGTTTGGCAGGTTGAAGGCCGCGGTCTGCACCCCGCTGTTTCCCTCGCCTGAGGCGAAGACCTCGTTCACCACACGAATAGGAGAGGCCGCACCGAGCTTCGGATTGCGGTAACGCGCATCCATGGGCAGATTGTTTTCCAGTTCCTGAAGGTACTGACTGAACCGCGCCAGCTTTGCCGACTCTGCCTCGTCGCGCAGCGTTATGTAAGCTTCGAAGGCGGCTTTGTAACTGAAGAGTTCGTCCTCATAAGTTTCATAAGGACCAATCGTAACTTCGATGGGCGCATCGAGGTCCATCCAGGCGACATCGCTTTCGTAATAATCGTCACTCGCGAAAGCTGCGGCGCGCGAGTTCAGGAACCGTTTCAGCGTGTCATTTGTCGTCAGTGCCGCAGCCTCTTGCAGTAATTTTGCCGCAGGCTGCAGAAACTCCTTGTATTCCTGACTGTAGGGCACCGTCATCAGCTTGCGGTCGGGGCCACGACGAATGAGCCAGAAGAAACCGGTTGCCTTTTGTTTCTCGGCCTCAGGCAGAGTGGCGACCCAGGATTCAAATTCCTCTTTCGTCATGTCTTCCGGATAATAGTTCGCGCCCGCAGGTTTTTCCGGCACGCCTTCAATGAACGCCACATTACTGTCGAGCCGCGACCAGGGACCATCGTTGATGAGGAAGTAATGCAAGCGTTGCTTGCCGGCCGGCGCTTTATCGGCTTCCAATTTTCGGTGGAGGGCTTCATTGCCACTCCACACCTGCCGCAGGAATAGTGGATCGAGCAACTTCGCCGCTGCGATAATTCTGGCCAGCGCCTGCTTATCTCCCGCTGACAGTTTGGAAGTGTCGGCCGTCAATACAGTGGGCGAGAAGCGCCCAATCTTCTTTGCCAACTCCGGGTCCCCAGCGGCATCGGCTTTCGGCTTCTGAGCGCCAGAGGTCATCACAATCGTTCCCGCAATAAGAAACAACGCAACAGTTTTTTTCACAGTCGTACTTCCTCTCAAGTTAAACCTATCCACAGATTACGCAGATTTCACAGATTACACGGACAAATCAAAAGCTGCTTTAGTTCTCGTCGTCGTCGAGGCTTTTTATTGCTCTGATTTGAATCTGTGTTATCTGTAATCTGTGAATGTTTTTTATAGGCTCTGACGGTTCTTCAGTATCTTCACAAACGAACCCGATCGCAGCTCGGCAACAGTCAAGCCGGATAGCTCGATCGCTTCCTCTTCCGTCAACGCGCCGCAATTGATCGCGCGCAGAAAATAGTTCAATAGACCTTGTCCGGTGGCTGCGTCGTCAAACACGTCACCAACCAAAGTCGCCTTCGCAGCCTTTTCGACAAAATTGCGCAAACGTTCAGATGCCGCATCGAGACTCTCCAGAAAGAATGCATAGATCGCGGCGTAGCGAGTCGGCAGTTGCGCCGGGTGCAGATCCCAGCCTTGATAGAAAGCGTTGCGAAGCGAATGCTGAACGTGATCGTAGTGCAACTTCCAGGCGCGATGGACCGTCGTGCGATTCTCATCGATCTGTTTTGCAGTCAGCGGCATACCCCCCTCGACGAAGCGGTGCGGAGCGACGGGCATAATGTTCGTTGCGCCATCTGACAGCCAGACGCCGGTTCCGGCAAACGATACCTGCATCATGTTCTTTGCAAAGTCGCAGGCCGGATGAAGCATGTGTTGATGTGCCGCGGTGATGCTGCAACTCGCGGTGTAGTCGTAAGTACCGAAATGCGCGGCAACACAGCGACCGCGGGCGGCTTCCAAAAGGTTAGGCAGTGCGACCTCGCCACGCTCGTTAATGATCGATTGCGTAGTCTCAATCATCAGCTCTAGCTTTAGTGAGCCCGAATCGAGTCCCGTCTTACTTTCAAGCAACTCGAACAGATCCACCAGCGCCGACACCTGTTCGGGGACGGTGATCTTCGGCAAAGTGACTACAAAATTGTCCGGCAGTCTGCCGCCCGAGTTTTCGAGCAAACGCGTAACGAAGATGTCGAGCGTTCGCATGCTGCGCTGGTGCAGTTCCTCGGAAAGAGTCTTGATGCGAATACCGATAAAGGGAGAGAGCGTCTCGTTCCTCATCCCGTCGGCAACCTGGATTGCCGCCGACTCAGCGTGGTCATCCTCCTCATCGTCGGGCCGATTCCCATAGCCGTCTTCAAAGTCGATACGAAAATCCTCAACCGGCTCGCGGCGAAGTTTTTCGTTCACACGTTTGTAGATCGTGTGGGCCATCCAAGCCGCCTTATTTGTGTGCCGAACAGCCTCAGGATTCGACTCGAGTTCCGAAACCAGCTCAGTCGCTTCAGACAACTGATCTGGAAGTTCGTCGGCACCGGGCAGATCAAGCGCATTGGCAAACACCAGAAAGTCCGGCGCGAAGGCGTCGAGCGAACGACGAGCGAGAGCGCCGAGACGGACGGCGGTGTCTGCCTGAAAGAGGTGCGCACCGCCGTAGACCGTGTGGACCGGTTGCCGGAGGCCGGATTCCCCCGGATAGCGCGCGGCGAAATCGCTGTTCGCTTGTTTGAGTCGGCCGGAGAGATCGCGAAGCGACTCTTCACTTAGAGAGTTTTTCATCGTTTCACTTTGTTGGGGGGTTGATTAACGGAAGGATTCTACCGGATGTTTCGCTTTACCGCTAAATGTCACCACGAGAAGAAAATGAAGAGTAGTCGCAGATAAAGCGGATAACGCAGATCAGCATCGAAAGAGATTAGACAGCGTACCCTCTGATCTCTGATCTAGTTATCCGCGTCTATCCGCGGCAATGCCACGAACTAAAGTTGGAACTCTAAGCGCCTCCTCAGCAACTTCATGAGCCTTTGTTAACTAGCTTATCAACGCCAGTCGTGTCCTTTACGTTGGCATTGTGCATCAGCACCAAGTCGTCATCGGCGGTGTACCGAATATCCACCTCGAGGATATCCACGCCCGCGTTGACAGCCCGCTCGAGCGCATAGAGCGTTTCGCCCGGCCACTCTCCGGCGCCGCCGCGATGGGCGATTACTTGTGGACCATCTCGCTGGTTTTGGAAGAAAGGGTGAAATCGCCCTCTCCCGTTCTTCTCCATTGGCTCCTCAGAAATGCAGTTTCAAACGATGCTGGGTTTCTCTTCGAACTCAATCTCACCGCGCTCATTCACGTGAAAGGCATAACTCTCTTTCCGATCTTCCTTGCCGCTATGCGTAGCCACGAGCACGCGCTCACCGTCAGTTCTAACGTGAACGATGCCAAACGCTGATTTTGAGTAGGCGTTGAAGCCGGCATAGACCTGATCGCCATCGTTTCCGGCCTTGGTAATTTTGGTGATCTTGTTGCGCCCGGGAAAGCGTTGGAAGAACGCCACCATCTCCGTGACGTAGACCAGCGGTTTATCCACCGTCGACCGCGAATATCGTCCCAATGCTCCCATCAATCCGGCGCGTGGGTGAATGTACTCCTTGGCTTTGTTCTCATCACCGGAAGAGACCACGCTTACGACGGGCCTAATCGCCTCGAGGATTCGCGGGCTGAAGTCCGCCGAACCATGGTGCGGCACCTTTAGTACTTCCGAGGCCAGCGAAATGTTGTCTACTCGGGATCGCTCCAGCAACAACTCTTCCGACTCTTCGTTCAGATCGGCTCCAAACATGAACCGCACGTTGCCATAAGTAAGCTTGAGCACGATGGAATGGCCGTTCACGGTATGCGAGGCCGAAAGACCTGACGATCCCGGCGTCTTGAAAAAACGAAGCGCGGGTTTACCGTTAATCTCTTCGGTGATTGGGCCGAGTACCTTGATGCTGACATCTTCATTGGCGAGAAAATCGAATGCATCATCATCGCCATACTCCAGCCGCTTGACCGTCGGCTTCTTACCTTCTTTGTTCTTCAATCCGAGTAAGGCCGCTTTCCAGGCCTTGAACGGCGTATTCATTCGCGCGTCCGCGACCTTCGTTAGATCGTCTTCGAGTTCGGTGGCGTAGGTCTTCCCGTCCACCTTGACGCTTTTCCCGAAGGCAGTAGCGCCTGAGGCGCCGGTAACCTTAACCAGTCCATTGTGAAAAACCCGATCGGCGGTAACCATGGGGTCACCGTTTGACGATCGCGTAGCGTTTACCAGTTTGGTCAAGCCGGCAAAGTGGTCGGCATCGCCGTGAGTGACGATTATCGCCGCGCAGTGCAGTGGCTTGGTGCGAAGTACCTGCGAGTAAGCAACACGAACATAGCGGCGCATGTGTTCCTCTTCGCCACCGTCGACAAAGAGCAGCTGGCCCTTAGGTGTTTCTATCATCGCGCCGTCGCCCTGGCCAATATCGACAAATCTCACTTTCAACACTGAGCTATCTCGATACTTGGTCTTTTTCGGTAACAACCCCGCCAGTTTTACGGTGTCATATTTTCGCTTTGCCTCATTCCAAACCAGATGCGAAAGCTCAGCCACATCCTGGCCGTTTTGCTTCCCCTTGATCTTGACTGGATCACCCCAAAAAAGGACCACCGTCCGCAGCTTGTCACCGGTCGGGTTGCCGTTATCATCCGGCGCAAAGACCGGAATGCGAATAATGTCGTCGTTTAGGAACCTGGTTTCTGTCGCCATGGGTCTAACCTCCTGAGTATTGCTTGTGGGTGGGATTGCGGTTGGATCTTCAACTGAACAACCGGAAGTGCTTCACACTATTTATGGCCATTCCCGGTTTTCTGTTTCATCACTTCCCCTCAGATCGGCTTTGGCCTAAGAGTGAATGAAAAAACTGGCGAAGCACTTAGTACCAGATCAACCGATACCGCTGGTTGGATAGGGGAAATTTGCCGGACGCGACAATGCGGGATCGAGGTAAGTTCGTACGGCAGCATCGCTAACGGCATAGCCCCAGTTGATCAAACGTTCTTGCAGTGTGGCGTCCAGTTTCTTCAATCGGGTTCCCACATTTGCAAGTACCGTTGTTGCTTCGAACGGGCAATTCATTGCGGTCGGCAACTTGTAATCGGCAATGTTCGTGCGAATTCCCCAGTACGCACCTTTGCGAAGCCCGAGTTCAAATGAGCCAATAACTTGTCTGTAACGAAGGCTGCGCACCTGGCTATCGAGCAAGCTGAGGACGCGATAGGTCTGTCGCAACCATTCACGCTTTGGTTTCTCTTGATCGGCCGTAGCGCCACCGCCGTCACTGACAAGAATTGTTTCGTATTTTTTCCAGGCGGTTTCGAGCCCAAGGTTGTCATAGACGCCTCCATCAGTCAGGAACACCTTCGAAGTGTACGGCTTGAACTGAAGGTTACCTTTCGTGGTCGGATCGAAGATGGTTGGATCCAATTTCAGGATCACCGGAGACAGCATGGGAGGAAATGCCGACGAAGCAGCAACTGCTACTGCCAGCTCGAGCGTGGGGTTATTAATAAGACCGACCCGGTAGTCGCCCATGAATGGTTTGCTGGAGCGCCATAGAACCTTCGTCTGCAGATTCGTTGCGTTGATCACAAACCTCGGCCCCTCACTATCGGAAGGCAGGTCCTGTAAGGTTGCATTCCCAAAGAGATGCTTGCGATAAGCAGCCGCGATCCCGTCTGAGATTGTTCGCCAGGGGATTAGAATGCCTTTGAAGATTGATGACCGATCAATGGTTACCTCAGCCAAGCCGCGAATCGGATCAATCACCAGTTCCTTGAGATTTGTCGCCTGGTTGTTGCCATCGAACTGCAGGTTCTTCCAGGAGAGCCCAAGCAGGCCGGCAGTAATTGAACCACCCGAGACGCTGGAAACTCTCTTGAGCGACCTAAGCAAACCAAACTCATTCAATCGCCACAGCGAGCCCAAATGAAAAAGCATCGCCCGATAACCTCCGCCCGAAAGACACAGCGCAACTCCCGGCGGGGGCTTGATCGGAATTAGCTCAACTGGATCGTCTGCCTGCAGGGGTACGTACTGGTTGAACAATGCGCGCTAGCGACGGAGAAACCTTTTCGACTTCCACGCTGACCTCCTCGAGTGTAAAGAGTCGCGTCTCGCGAGTGCTGATGCGGTTTTGAAGTTCAAACTCTGGTTCGCGTTGTTGTTTGGTAGCTAAAGCCGCTGCCTAAAGGCTGAACTCTAAACACGGCTTGAAACTTCATCAGTACTGTCGCGTCTTGAGCGAACTGTGTGAATTCAAGAAGAATACGGATGGCTGGATTGCGAGTGTTACAGGAAAGCGTGGTTCCTGAAATTCAGCCGACGATGAGAACGCGCGGACGATATGTCACACAGGAATCGCATGTCAATGGTTTCGATCACTTCTTCCTGGGATTGGCTTGGGAAGGTGAGTGGTAGCGCATACGGGACTCGAACCCGTGATCTCTGCCTTGAGAGGGCAGCGTGTTAACCAACTACACCAATGCGCCGCGGATGGGATTATAGGCGGCAGGCGTGGGGCCTGCAAGGAGGCGCGAAACGCGCCGGTTTCAAGTTTCAAGTTTCAAGTTTCAAGTTTGAGAGTTTCGGAGGGCTGAGCATTCCGGAATTTGAAACTTGAAACTTGAAACTTGAAACTTGAAACTTGAAACTCGAAACTCGAAACTTCTTCCGGCACTGTACTCAGTACTCAGCACTGTCTTGCAGTGCTATACTTTCCGCGTTCTTTTCCTTCAATAGACTTCCTTGAATTGGATTGCTCCGTACCGTCGCGATCCCGCGTGAATCTCGAGTCTATGACGAACCTCCTGGTGGATCGAACAATTGAAGACGCCTCCGCCCTGCTCTCGTCTCTTTATTTCTCACAAGCAGATTACTTCCCGAAACTAAATAATTTCCTGCAATCGAACACGGCGGCTGTCCGCACGAGCGAAGTGTCATGAACATAGTCGTATTGCGCGAAACACAATCCGGCGAAGCGCGTGTGGCGCTGATGCCTGAGTCAATCGCGAAGCTCATCGCTCTCAAAGTGAACGTGAAGGTTGAAAGCAACGCGGGTCTCGCAGCGTCACGCACGGACGATGCATACCGCGAGGCTGGTGCGGAGGGATCCGCCGATCGAGCGGCACTGCTCGAATCAGCAGACATTCTGGCCGTAGTCAATCGCCCGGCCGACGATGATCTCAGAAGCTTACAAAAGGGTGCAGTCGTATTTGGTTTTTTGCGACCTCTCGACGAACCCGAAGCGTTCGGCGAAATCGCGGCTCAGAACCTTACGACTTTCGCAGTTGAACTTATCCCTCGCATCACACGCGCTCAGGCGATGGATGCACTTTCGTCCATGGCGACCGTCGTGGGTTACAAAGCAGTTCTCATCGGCGCGTCGCATATCCCGCGAATGTTTCCGATGCTGATGACCGCGGCCGGCACGATTCCGCCCGCGCGCGTGCTGGTGCTGGGCGCCGGCGTTGCTGGACTGCAGGCAATTGCCACTGCAAAAAGGCTGGGTGCTGTGGTTGAGGCTTATGACGTGCGAGCCGCTGCCGGAGAGCAAGTACGGTCGTTAGGCGCTACATTCCTGGAGGTAGACCTCGGCGGACTCAAGACAGAAGATGCGGGTGGATATGCTGTCGAGCTGTCTGAAGAAGCGATGGAGCGTGGCCGCCAGTTGATTGCCGAACGCGCAAAGACTGCGGACGTGGTGATTACTACCGCGCAAGTCCCTGGGCGTCGCGCGCCCCTCTTAGTAACGGAAGAAGCGGTGAACGGAATGAAACGTGGATCGGTGGTGATAGATTTGGCCGGCTCGACCGGGGGGAATGTGGCTGTAAGCCAACCCGACCAGGTCGTTGAGCGAGAGGGCGTGACAATCATGGCGCCTCTGAATCTGGCAGCAACCATTCCGGTGCATGCCAGCCAAATGTACTCGCGGAACCTGACTTCATTCCTGACACTGCTTATCAAAGACGGCGAATTGAACATCGATCTCAACGACGATGTTGTTGGGCCATCGTGTGTGACGCATCAGGGCACTGTTGTAAATCAACGAGTCGCGGCGTCATTAAAAGGTCACAATTAAATACCACAGCGCACTTGCTCGTAATCGAATGCTATGTGAGAAACAGAATTAACGCGGAGAAATAAAGTGTCACCTGAATCCTTAATGTCATCGCTCTACGTTTTCGCGCTGGCGGCTTTTCTCGGATACCTCGTAATCTCGCGAGTGCCGCCACTGCTTCACACTCCGTTGATGTCGGCCACAAACGCGATCTCGGGTATCTCTTTGGTGGGTTCGATCGTGACCGCGGGCGCCAGTTACAACAAGGTGAGCACGATTCTGGGCCTCGTCGCAGTCGTGTGCTCTACCACCAACGTCGTGGGCGGATTTGTGATCACCGACCGCATGCTGAGGATGTTTCGCAGGAAGCCGGCGGCAAAGCAGGTGAAAGAATGATAACGGAGAACAAGGAGCGGCTCTTTCACTTCTACCGCGGGCGGCCCCAATTAGATCGTTAATGATTCAGGTCGTGTTCAAGCCGGGGAACCAGAGTTTAGCCAACTGAGAATTATTCGATTCTTATGATTGACCTGCAGACCCTCTTCATCGAGTTCAGCTATCTACTCGCGTCGATCCTGTTCATCCTCGGCCTAAAAGGTCTGAGTCATCCGGAAACTGCCAAGCGCGGAATGCATCTCGCCGAGTTTGGGATGTTGATGGCTATCATCGGCACGTTGCTCCATCACGAAATCCTCACTTACACATGGATCATCACCGGTCTCGCTATTGGTTCAGTCATCGGCCTGATGCTGGGTCTGTGGGTGCCGATGACCGCGATGCCACAGCGCACTGCACTCTCGCACGCCTTTGGCGCTTTCGCGGCGGCTCTCGTGGGTGTCTCAGAATATTACCGCGAGGGCGGACACCTCGGATCAATCACGATGGGCGCGCTGGGTTTTGAAGTGATGTTCGGCGCATTGACGACTACCGGAAGCTTGCTGGCCTTCGCCAAGCTTCAGGGCCTGGTACGCGGCACCCCACTGACATACAAAGGCCAAAACGTCTTCAACATGGCCTTACTGACAGTCACTATTGGCATCTTCATCTATCTGATCGTCGTTCCCGGCTCGATGCCGTTGTTCTTCGTTATGGCCGGGCTGGCACTGCTTTTCGGCATCCTGTTGGTGTTGCCCATTGGCGCCGCTGACATGCCGGTGGTGATGTCGCTTTTGAACTCGTATGCTGGACTGGCATCAGCTGCGACAGGATTTGTGCTGAACAACAAGGTGCTGATCATCGCCGGAACTCTTGATGGATTCTCAGGGTTTATTCTTTCGGTGCTGATGTGTCGCGCGATGAACCGCTCGCTAACAAACGTGCTTTTCGGAGCGTTTGGCAGTGCCGCGACGGGTCCTGGGGGTGAAGGCCAGCAAGGCACCATGCGGGAAGTGAGCCTGGAGGACATTGCCACGCAGATGGCTTATGGAAAGCTGGTCGTCTTTGTGCCGGGCTATGGAATGGCAACTGCGCAGGCGCAGCACGCGGTGCGCGAGCTTGCCGACGTGCTTGAAAAGCGGGGCGTGGCTGTCAAATACGGAATTCATCCGGTTGCGGGCCGCATGCCTGGGCACATGAACGTCTTACTGGCAGAAGCAAACGTGCCTTATTCGTCGCTTTATGAACTCGAGCAGATCAATCCCGAGTTTCCATCAACCGACGTTGCAGTAGTCATCGGCGCAAACGACGTCGTGAATCCTGACGCGCGTGATAATCCCAGCAGCCCGATCGCCGGCATGCCGATCCTGGAGGTTGATCGTGCCAAGTCGGTAGTCGTGTTAAAGCGCGGTCAGGGTAGGGGATTTTCAGGTTTGGAGAACCCGCTCTTCTTCAAAGATGTTACCGGCATGCTTTACGGCGATGCCAAGGACACACTGACTCGCCTGATTCAGGCCGTACAGCAGGCTTAACCTTTTCGACTGAAACCTCGTAATATCCTGCCTCGACAATTCTTTTTTTGAATCCGGAGTGTAAATGCGTCGATCAATCACTACGCTGGTTTTGATCAGTGTTCTCCTGGTATCGGTTTCCTCGTCACCCGCGCAACGCAGGAACGACAAGTCGAAAAAACCAACGATGACCGCGCTCGCGTCTGAGCGTGGCGCCGACAACATCACTGCCGCACAGTTGAGAGACTATCTTTCTTTTATAGCTTCCGACGAGCTTGAGGGTCGCGATACGCCGTCGCGCGGACTCGATACGGCGGCAAAGTTTATCGCGATGAGCATGTCGCGCTGGGGGTTGAAGCCTGCCGGAGACGACGGAACCTACTTTCAGAAGATTGCGCTTCGTCGAGATCTGATCGACCGGACACTAACGCGCGTCCAGTTCAACGGTTTCTCGCTCGACCTGGGCAACGACTACATCCCCTCCCCACGCGCAGGCGACGTAAGTGGACAACTCGTCTTCGCCGGAAGTGGCTGGCTACTGAAGTCAAAAAACATCGATGGCTTTAAGGGCATCGATGCAAAAGGGAAGATAGCCATAGTCTTTTCCCCGCTTTCCGGTTTGCCGCGCGGTACGATCCGGAGCGATCTGACCGGCAAGCGCGGCGAGGACTGGATGGAACCGGGAGAGTACGCTCGCAAACAAGGCGCGGTCGGTTTGATTGTCGTTCCCGATTTTCAGTTCTTCGCAAGCTGGGAAGTGAATCGTCAGCGCCTGACAGAACGCGGCACGATCATGGTTGAAAAGTTTCAGACACAAACAGTTGGTTTGCTGCCGACCATTATCGCCTCACCTCGACTGGCGAGCATCTTGTTTCAGGGTGAACGGCAAAATGCTACGACGTTGTATGAACGCGCTTATGGCGGCAACGAATTGCCGGCGTCTTTTGCTTTAAGCGAAGGCAAGGTGATGAGCATAACCGTAACGCCGAAGGGCGAGCCACTCGCTACCCAGAACGTCGTTGCCGTTTTTGAAGGCAGTGATCCAGTGCTGAAGAATGAATATGTTGCTCTCGGTGCACATTACGATCATGAGGGCATGAACTCGCTTGCCCGTGGCGATCGAATTTATAACGGTGCCGATGATGACGGCTCAGGCACAACCACGCTGATCGCCATTGCCGAGGCGCTTTCCAAAGCGAGAATAAAGCCTAAACGTTCCGTGCTGCTCGTCTGGCACACAGGCGAGGAAAAAGGCCTCTGGGGCTCGCGCTACTTCGCAGATTATCCAACTGTCCCGCTGGGACAGATCGTGACTCAAATAAACCTCGACATGGTCGGTCGCAGCAAGAAAGAGGGTGACACCAACCCGCGGAACCTGAATCTCTCCGGCCCAAACCAGATTTATGTTATTGGATCGAGAATGATGAGCACGGAACTCGGTGACCTGGCCGAGCACGTCAACAAGTCTTACTTGAATCTCACCTACGACTATCGCTATGACGATCCGAAGGATCCGAACCGTTTCTTCTTCAGAAGCGACCACTACAACTATGCAAAGAAGGGGATTCCCATCATCTTTTTCTTTGACGGCGAGCATGAGGACTATCACCGCGTTACTGATACGGCCGACAAGATCGACTACCAAAAAATGGAAAAGATAGCGCGAACGGTTTACATGACGATGTTTGAGATCGCGAACCGTCCAGCACGGCCTACGATTGATAAACAACTGCCGACGGAGTTGAGGTAGGACAGACACTCTCTTCCGTCAGCGCGGGACGAGGAACTGACAGACAGGAATATCTGTCCTACTTAGGACGCCCCCCACAAAGTTATCGAGCGCAAATGGCTGGAACTCTATACATCGTCTCGACCCCGATCGGAAATCTCGAAGACATCACACATCGCGCAGTGAGGGTGCTGGCTGAAGTCGATCTGATTGCATGTGAAGACACTCGCCACACACGAAAGTTGCTCAACCACTACAATATCGATACGCCGACCACCAGCTACCATGAACACAACGAACGCGAACGCGCGCCGGAACTCCTCAACCGATTGCAGAAGGGCTCGAACCTGGCACTCGTGTCCGACGCCGGCACTCCAGGGATCAGTGATCCAGGGTTTCGCATTGCAAAGCTGGCGGCGGAAAACGGGATACCGGTGGTGCCGGTACCTGGACCAACCGCTCTTATTGCCGCTCTCGTAGCATCCGGCTTTCCCAGCGATCAATTTTTCTTTGGTGGTTTTCTCCCTGCCAGATCAAATCAACGTAGAACACGGTTTGCTGAAGTGAGTTCGATTCCGGCTACGTTGATTTTTTACGAAACACCTCATCGCATTACTGAATCGCTGAAAGACGCTCGCGAGATGCTGGGCGAGCGCGCCGCTGTGGTCGCTCGCGAGCTGACAAAGCTGCACGAAGAAGTGCTACGCGGGACGCTGGGTGAATTGGCCGCAAAGTTTGCTTCCCTCGATGATGCTCGAGGCGAGATGGTTTTGATTATCGACAGGAATGTGATCGCCACCGAGGAGGGACCGACCGACCTTAGTGGCTTGAGTAAGTTGGTCGCTGAACTTGAAGAGCAGGGCGCCGATTCACGCACTGCGTTGAAACAAGCAGCGAGGCAACTTGGAATTTCTCGCGATGACGCCTACCGGAGACTTGTAGCTGAGCGATCAAGAGCGAAGGAATAGGATGGGAAAGTGCTGGTTTAGCTGGGAGGTGATCCAGGGGTTGATTGACTGTCAGCGACCGGGCGGTCTGCCAACGCTCTCTCATAGCCTGGCTGTTCCAAACGAGCCTCGCAACTGGAGCGAGGCTCGTTTTGCCGGTCACAGCTTCCATTCTTATGCGGCAAGCGTCAGCTTACCGAGGAAACGGAATCTGCTGCCACCAGGGTACGTCATTGCGGCGGCCACGTCCCCAATCATCATTGCGCCTACCGCGGTTGTCGTAACCGTATAGCCCGTAAGCCCTTTCGATCACATTCAGCTCGCGCCGAATCTGTGACCAATTAGATGCCAGGCGGCTATCAAACCACCTCGGGCGAGTGTTGCGCTCGAGTTGATTGGCAGTCTGCAGTACGCGCGCAGCCTCATTTCGACTGCGATAAAGATCGCGTCCATTGCCGAAACGCGATTTTAGACTACTGACTGAGTTGCGAAACTGCCTTGCGAGACTGTTTATTTGATCTTCGCGTCGCGTTCCATCTCTACGGCTGCGATCCAGAGCCCGATCGATATCTCTCTCGAAATCTTTACTCAGGCGGTCGAGCCGTTGAATAGAATCTCGAACGAGCCGTTCCTCATTTCGGTTGTAGTCCGGATAACGTCCCTGTGCAACTGCCACAGTTGGCAGTGCAACCGCCAACAGCGCCGCGGCCAGGATCGAAAAACTGAATGTGCGTCGGTTGTTCATAACCCCTCCATCAAATTTCGTAGATTGTGATCGCCGGGCCGCCCGCTTCTCGGGACAAGCGCCCGTTACCAACGCGTCCGCTGGGGATCTTCTCGGGCAGCGTGGCCGCGAACACAAATGGCAAGCACCGTGCCTAACGGTTCCGCGCCGACGACCGCCGCTAACTTGCCGTAATTTATTGAATGTCTCGGTTGACTACGGTGTGGAGTCGATGCGAAATCGTGCAGGGTCAAACGAAATGGATTAACGCGTTCGCTCGTGATCGAGCAGGATTGAGATCTGCTCCCGCGCGTCCCGTTCGCGCAGGGATTGCGCTTTCCGATGTTGAGCCAGAACCAACCATTGAGGTGGGCCACCTGCCGAATGTGAAAGCAGTAACTCGAGATCCGATGACTTCATTCCGAGATGGCGGATGTTGCCACGGGCCAACCCACCGCCTTTGACAAATCCATCGCGCGGCGTTCGTGGCCAACCGACTTCCACGAACAGCGTCCGTATTCCATTTCGCAAGGTCAGAAGTCGGCCGACCATTGTTGAGTTACCGACCTTGAATCGATGTGCTTCGTCGTGGGCAATTTGGAGGCTGGCGCCCGCGCGGTTCGCTTCAGCGGCGACACTCGTGAAGGTATCGACAATCCAGCTGAGGCCAGTTTGCCGCAGCAGGTCGTTGGAGTTACGCAGAGCCAGATACTTGGATATGTCAATGCGACCAGCCGAGCGAGCACGCCGCTCGGCTTCAGCCAATACGAGGTTCCATGCTTCATCCAGTTCACTCATGGTTAAGGAAGCAAAGCAAACAGCGAACAGCCGGAATCCAGGCAACTTCTCAACCTACCAGTCAGGCAGTACAGAGCTCTGCATTGCACCGCTCGGTCTGCTGTTAGCTGTCTGCTGTTGCTTTCGCCGCTGTTCGCTCGTAAAACCAGCGCGATGTTATCATGCCGTAATCACGGCTCCCATTTAATTGAGACGTCGCGCGCCTGCGATAGAATTACTCAACCAGCAACGAGTTATCGCCTATTGAATCAAGATCATGAACATAAACCGAACTCTCAAATTCTCGCTTCTGTTAAGCATTGTCGCCGGTTTCTTCCTTGCTTCGGGGACAAATCCCTTCGCCCAAACCCAATCGCCCGCGCGTGTCAGTCACGTAAATGATTTCGCTGCCGTCGTGGACGAGAAGACTCGGCTGCGTCTCGAGAACATCCTTGAGAATCTGCAGCGAAGGACTGGATTTCAGTTCGACATCGCAACTGTTCCAACCACATCTGGCCAGGACATTTTCGACTTTTCAGGTCAGATGGCACGTGACTGGGACATCGGTTCAAGGACCACAGCGCGTAAGAGCCTCCTGCTGGTCATCGCCATCAGCGAGAAGACTTCATTCACGCAGTTTAGTCGGACAATACAGCCAGACTTGCCGGAAGGTGTCCTCGGGGAGATGTCACAACGATTGCGAGTGCTGCTCCAGGAAGGACAGTTCAACCTGGGAGTTAGTAGTGCCGTTGAGCTGTTCGTCGCGGCAGTGGGTAAGAAGCTGGCGTTTAAGGTCGAGGAACTCGACGTGCCGGCGGCACCCGTGGCTGAGGTCACGGTTCCTGAGGAGGTGAAAGCAGCACAATCCGCTGGTAAGGCTCAGCCTGAGGTAAAACCTCAAACAGAATTAGTGCGGAAACGACAGGTCAAAGCTACAAACGTGTCGAGCATCCGCGTTGCGGAGTCGCAGCGCGTAGCTCAAACCGCCGGGCTATCCAGTCAAGATGTTGCTCCTGACGACGCCAACGAATCTGAGGAGGTGGAGCTTACCTTGACGCTCCCCCTCCCGGAACGCATCGTGAAACTGAAAGAATTCATCGCTACTTATCCGAATTCGAAATCAAAACCGCGTGCTTTCGAATTGCTCGTGAGTGCTCACGCAGCACTCGGAGACCAGCTGCTCGGGAGCGGTGACAGTACCGGCGGACTGCAACAGTTACTGCTTGCAATTGAAGAGGCACCGGTTGATGCCTCGGAAAAGTTGTATGCCGGAGTGATATCGCAGATTCCGCTCAACCTGTATTTGCGTAACGAACGCACCGCAGCATTCAAGGCCGCTCAAAGTATCGAAGCAAAGTTCGGCACGGATGCGCGTAGGCTACTCGGTCTTGCGAATTTCTATCTGGGAATCGAACTCGGCGATGAAGCAGTGCGAGTTGCTACCAGGGCATTGAAGCTCGCTCCCGATCTATCAGAAGCTCATTACACGCTCGGACTCGGCCTGCATATTTCGTTAAGGCTCGACGAAGCTGTCGCCGAGTACAAACGAGCTATCGAGCTGGATGGAAACTATCGCGCCGCTCGTCGCAGCCTCGCCGACCTCAGTCGCGCCACCGGTAAACCTGATGAGGCATTAACTCTCTACCGGGAACAGCTTGCCGTCGAGCCGAAGGATAAGGCTGCGCGTACCGGCGTAATCGTTTCGCTGTTTGACCTGGGACGCAAAGAGGAAGGAGAGAAGGAACTCGAGGCCGCACTGCAGGAAGATCCCCGTAACGTAACGCTGCTCGCCGGGGCTGCTTACTGGTTTGCAGCCCACAACGACAGCGCGCGCGCGTTGGATCTGGGAAGACGAGCAGTCGAAATCGAACCTCGCTACACGTGGTCGCAAATTGCGCTCGCTCGTGCGCTGGTCGGCGAGAGAAGGCCCCTCGAAGCAGAGAGAGCGATTCGCTTTGCGCGACAGTATGGAAAATTCCCAACACTCGAATATGAACTCGCAACGATTTTGGCGGCCACGGGACTTTATGAGGAAGCTGCCGAAACTCTGCTCCACACTTTCAGCCTAAAGGACGGAGAGATTGAAGCACGACTAGGTGGTCGGGCCGTTACCAAAGCTCCCGGGTTCATTGAGTTGCTCGCGCCGGAAAGACGGGCAAGCCTTTTCCAGTTCACAGGCGCCGACAGTCCAGCTAACGCAAATCTTTTAAAGTCGCTGCTCGCTTTTTCTCATGCAGCACGAAGCGTTGACGATGGTAAGCCGGCGGAAACCAAACGGTTGATTGCAGCCGGAAAAGAGTTTGCCAGCGGTGACGATCAGATGCGAGCTTATCGACAACTCTATGTCGCTAATCGCCTGTTGCGCATGGGTAAGGGTTTAGACACTGTCCATGAGTTGGTTGAAGCTGCCCGCGGATCCGTAAACGACGCAATCGAAACTCCCGCGGTGACGGTCGCAGTTCAGGCCGATGAGTTAAGAGAAATTCGCGCACGCGCAATCTCGAGTGGTGGCACTCCGGATATTCCCGAGGCGCCGCGGAATGTGTTGGCAAACATCCTTCGCGGTCGAATTGAGGATCTTACTGGTTGGACACTCTTTAATCAGGAGAAGGCCGGGGAGGCGATCGAACCGTTGCGTCGCGCCGTCAGCATCCTGCCGGAAGGAACGCCGACCTGGACTTCCGCTACCTGGCATTTAGCCGCAGCGCTCGAGCAAACTGGTAACAAGGAAGAAGCCCTGGGCTTTTACATCAAGAGTTATAAATCCTCATCGCCCGATTCTCTGCGACGTTCTTTGATTGAACAGTTGTACGTAAAGGTAAATGGATCGAGCGCCGGCCTGGACGAGAAACTTGGAGTGACAACGGACGCGCCGGCAACCGCCTCACCGACAGAAGCGCCGGTGGCCAGCGTGTCCCCTGAAATAGCCCAACTCCAGACATCTCCTCCTGCGACACAGCCGGCCGCGGAGCCAGACGCGACGCCTGGAGCCTCACCAGAGGCGCCGGAGGTAAAACCGGAGCCAACGCCAGCCGAGACGCCGGAGGCCAGCCCTGAGGCAACCCCAGAAGCAACGCCGGAAGCCACACCGGAGGCCACGCCAAGCGAGACACCAGTTGAACCGCCGGACACTTCCCCTTCGCCAACCCCGTCAACACAGCCAACTCCTTCAAATCCTGAGCCATCGCTGGCCGATCTACCTGTTAATCCACCAGCTAAGCAGCGGACTACTTTGAAAGTCAGTGGGCGGGTGAAAGACGAGGCCGGAACCGGCATCGCAAACGTCGTGGTGGTGCTGATAAGTCCGGGAGGATCGGTGCTCGCATCAACAACAGACATCGACGGGAACTTCACGTTTACCGTTTCGCCATCCGACAAGCCGTTCCGAATTCTGCCATCGAAGGAAGGCTTTATTTTCGCGCCGATTGATAAGACCCTAATCATTTCGGTCGATGACGTTAACGGTGTTGAATTTGTGGGAACCCAGCCAGCTACGCCTTGAGCACTTAGAGCAGGGTTCGAGGAGGGATTGGCGAGAAGCATTGCAATTAGAGTTTCTGCGCCCAGGTAAAGAGTTCCTTTCTCATACACAATCCCAACAGCCAACCGCCTGCAAGTTCTGACCATCCAAAGCGCTGACTGCCACAGAAAGCCTCCAACTGGACAGCCTCCGGAAGCAACTGGGTGGAAACAGCCCTGCACTGGCGCTGTTCTGTTATCTCGGCACGGCTGTATAATCGGAAAAATTTGAAAAAACCAATGAAAAGATTTAGGCCCACTTTCCTCCGCACCATGGCAGTGAACCTCGCACTGCTCGTGCTGGCTTCTATTTCCGCTACGGCACAGCAGCCGGCGCCACAGCAGGCAGCTTCGCGCTTTGATATCACCAACTATCGTATCGAGGCACAGCTGATCCCGGATCAACACATGCTGCGCGCGGGGGCGGATATCACTTTCGTGCCGCTTGAGTCGACACGTTCGGTGGTGTTTGAACTCAATGGCTCTCTGAAAGTCGAAAGCATCGAACGTGACGGAAGGCCTTTAACAGGCTTTGTTCAGGACGCGGTAGGCGTTGGCGCACTTGGACCGAGTGTGCGCATCGATCTGGGCCAGGTAGTGCCGGCGAGTCAGCCTATCACGCTGCGTTTCCGTTGGAGTGGTGCGTTGATGACTCCGGAAGGCGGGCCGCTGGCGACGAAGCGGCTGGCCTATGTAGGGCCCGAAGGATCGTACCTGCTTTACGCGTCACGCTGGTTTCCCTTCCACGACTATGCCGCTGATCGCGCTACGTCGGATATCACGCTGATCGTTCCCACTGGTATTGAGGTCGCAGGCACCAGCGACGATCCGGTCGTTGGCCAACCTTCGCCGAAAGAAGGCGCCACTCGTTATCGTTTCGTCCACCGCAAACCGGTATTAGTGGGGGACTTCGCTGCCGGTCAATACATTAACAAGAACCTGCGGTTTGGAAATTACGAGATTCAGTTCTACGCGAAACCAGGCAGTGAGAATCGAGTCAATGGTTACGCTGAACTAATGGGCCAGGTGCTGGAGTTTTATACGAAGCTTTACGGCAGTCCCGGATTTGGCAATCGGTTAGTGGTGGCCCAGGTCGACGACGACACGCTTGATACTTATTCAGGCCCGGGCATGCTTTTTTTGGCGTCCAAAATGTTTGATTCGACCAGGCCGATGCCTGAAGAGAGATTGCAGCGCGAAGTCGCCTATCAATGGTGGGGACAAACGGTCGGCTTGAAGTCTTTTGACGATGCCTGGCTTTCTCAAGGATTAGCCGAATGGAGCGCGTTTGCATATCGCGAAGCCCACTTGACCGGCGGCGCCCTCGACGCGGCGCAACGCGAGCAGCAGGAACGGGCCCTGACCTTCGAGCAAACCGCTTCGATCGCACGTGCTCCAGGTGTACTCGATGACCAGTCGGGCGCCTATCAATCGATCGTCTTCTTCAAGGGCGCGATGGTATATCGCATGTTGCGCGAAACTATCGGGAAAGAGAAATTTGATCGCGTCCTGCGAACGTTTGCGGAAGAGTTTCGCGGCAAGAACGCGTCAATCGACGACTTCGAAAAGATAACCACGCGAATCGCTGCTGAGAACATGCGCTATTTCTTTGCTCAGTGGGTCGAAGGCACAGGCGTTCCCGAATTCAATGTGGACTATCAGATCATTCGCACCCGGGCGGGAAAGTTTCGCGCTCGCGGCACTGTGAAGCAGACACTTGAAACTTTGAAAATGCCGGTGGAGTTAATGCTGCGTGCAGAAGGCGAGAACAAGACAACAATCGTAAGGATAGATAGTCGGAGCGAGGACTTTGATTTCGAATCAAACGGTCAGCCCCTTGAGGTCATCGTCGATCCCAATAATAGAATTCTGCGCATGTCCGACGACTTGAAAGTCTCGATCATCGCACGTCGCGGCATTGAGTTAATGAAGGAAGGGATCTACGCAGAAGCCCAGCAGCAGTTTGAAGCGGCGCTGAAGCTCGATCGTTCAAACTCATGGGTTTACTACAACCTTGGCCTGCTTTATCTCGAACAACGTAACTGGGCCAATGCATTGGATAATTTTGACGCGGCGCTGAATGGGACATTGAAACCATCCTGGATAGAGGTCTGGGCGCGAATCAAGCGTGGCAACGCCTATGATGCAAAGGGCGAGCGCAATCGCGCGGTCTCAGAGTACAACAAGGCCGTGCAGTCAGGAATCAACTACGACAACGCACAGGCAGCCGCGAAGAAGTATCTGGCCACGCCGTTTGATCCGAAGGCCATGCAAACCGCGGAGGCTTCAGCTCCCGGGAATTAACGTTAGGTACTTCAGACTTTACCCTCGACGAACAAGCGCGACACTTCACACCAGGTGTCGCGCTGGCGTTTTGCCTAACGGTTCTCAATCACAACAACGAGCGGTAGCGGACCCTGGCGTCGAATCAGAACCGCGAGCGGCAGCGACCGGCCCTTATCTTAAGGGTCGCCTCCGAATAACAGCTCAAATTCAGGTCTACGAGTCATCTGCTTAGCTTTGATTCTGCGCCGGAATAATCCGGTCGTGTAGAATGCCCCTCTCGAAAGCGAATCTGTTCCATGTCAGCCAATCCGTCAAAAGCCAGGAATCATATCGTTCTGATGTTCACGGCCTTCCTTTGCCTGGGAGTTGTGACCTCGTGCACAGAGTCGCCTGCGGGCAACTCGACCGGCACACCCACTCTCTCCGGGCCTCCGAACACAACTTACCCGATGCCTCCATTGAAAGGTGCATCGGTGTCGGAGTTGGGCTGGGTGTTACCGGAAACAGACGATGGTAGCCTGGGCCGCGCGAGGATTGGAGACTACGAAGGCAGAGTTTTGGTCCTCGATTTCTACGCAACGTGGTGCGCTCCATGCCGCGAAAGCGTGCCGCTGTTGGTCAAGTTGCAGGGTCGGTATGGCGAGCGGGGACTGGCGGTCGTGGGACTAAACGTCGGAGGTGCAGACGACCGAGTGAAAGTAGCAGAGTTTGCCAAAGAGCTTCAGATTCAATATGCGCTCGGCTTTCCCGATCGCCCGCTGACGGAGTTTTTGCTTTCGAAGGACGCAACTATTCCGCAGACCTTTGTCTTCAAGCGAGATGGCACGCTCGCGAAACACCTTGTGGGTTTTGACAAGAATGCCGCGGTAGTTCTCGAACAGGTGATTCAAACCGAGCTCGGAAATCAAGATTAGCTAGTCCTGGTTTCGAGTTTCTGGTTGCTGTGTACGAAATAGTCTCAACTCCTCGAGCCTGAGAACTTGACCCCTCGAATCCATTGAGCCTTGAGATGTTGCCGATCATTGTCGTTGTCAGCGTGATGGTCTGCTGGTTCGCCTTTGGAGCTGTTCTACTTTTTCGCAAAAGGCGTGAGGAAGTAGTCGACGCGCAGAGAGATCGAGCCTCTGACTATGGTCTCATTCTGCAAGTTGTCTCATACGCGGTAGTGTGGACAATCCGTCGAGAGACTTTCACTGCCATGGCCTCAAGCAGTGAGGCGCTGAACTGGTTGTTGTCGGCAATCACGATCATCCTCGCCGGGAGTTCAGTCTGGATTATCATCGCGGCAGTACGCACACTGGGAAAAGAATGGAGCGTCAGGGCGCGATTGATCGAAGACCACCAACTCGCAACCACTGGCCCCTACTGCCTTGTAAGACATCCCATCTATACCGGCATGCTGGGAATGTTGTTGGCAACCGGCATCGCAATTAGTCGGTGGCCCGCGCTTATCGTTGCGGTTGTCATTTTTCTAATCGGCACGATCATCAGAATGCGAAGTGAGGAAAGACTTTTGCGCGATGCCTTCGGGGCAGAGTTTGACAACTATTCGCGACGGGTTTCAGCAATACTTCCGGGCATCTTTTAATCCATCAACAGGACGGTGATTTTGAGACGAGCAAAAATTTTAGCAACTCTGGGCCCGGCCACGCGCGACGACAGTGTTATTGAGTCGTTGCTTTTGGCGGGCATGAATGGAGTGCGCATCAACATGTCGCACGGAACGCACGAGGAGAAGGCTGAGACCATCAGGAGGGCGCGTGCCGCGGCCGTTAGGTTGAATAAATGCCTCGCTGTACTGGTCGATCTGTCCGGGCCGAAGATCCGTACGCGCCAACTCGAAAATAATCAACCGGTTACTTTAGAAACCGGCGCCACTTTTACTCTTACTACTCGGGACGTGCGAGGGAACGCGCAGATCGTCGCTACGAACTTTTCCGAATTGCCCAGTGTAGTAAAGGCGGGGGATAGGCTGCTGGTCGATGATGGTGCGATTGAATTACGAGTCGAAAGCGAAACCGATACTGACGTGATTTGCATCGTGATAAATGGTGGGGTTCTCGGCGAACGCAAGGGCATCAATCTTCCCGGCGTACCATTGCCGATTGCCTCGCTGACTGAGAAAGACATTGAGGACCTCAAGTGGGCGGTCGAGCAAGAGGCCGACTACATCGCGCTTTCATTTGTAAGAAAAGCTGAGGACTGCATTCAAGCGAAGCAGATGATCCAGGAGGCAGGCGGACGCGCGCCACTGGTGGCCAAGATTGAAAAGGCCGAGGCGATCGATCATCTCGACGAGATCATCGCCGCCGCCGACGCGCTGATGGTAGCACGCGGGGATCTGGGGGTCGAAACGAGCGTTGAACTTGTACCGGTCTATCAAAAGCGCATCATCGAAAAGTCTGTGCTGGCCGGCAAGATGGTGATCACCGCGACGCAGATGTTGCAGTCGATGGTCAATAATCCTCGACCCACACGCGCGGAAGCCTCCGACGTGGCGAACGCGGTTTGGGACGGCACAGACACCTTGATGCTTTCCAATGAAACTGCAACCGGTTCGTACCCTGTTACGGCGGTCGAAACCATGGCGCGAATAATTGAGTCTGCTGAATCAGGCAAAGAGCCGGACAAAAACAAAGTGGCCCAGTGGGCTGGCCGACAATCCGGGCGCGTTAGTCGCGCGCTTTGCGAAGCGGCTGCATTCGCAGCGGAGGAAATGGATACGCGAATAACCGCGGTTTTTACTGAATCAGGTTTGATGGCCCGCCGACTCTCGGCCCTGCGGCCCGAACAACGAATCATTGCCATCACGCAAACCCGGGAAGTGCAAAGCGAACTTGCGCTGATATGGGGCGTTGAAGCGTTGCTGGCTCCGCATGCTTATTCAACCGAAGAAATGCTAAAGACTGGTGAGAGGGCGCTGCTGCAGGCGGGCGTCGTCGAACCTGGCGAGACGATCGTGATCATGGCTGGCCGCTTGTCAGGTCTGGGATTGTCCAGTTCGGTCACAGTGTTCACAATCGCTGATCATTCGAGTCCCCCACGGGCGTGAACTTTGAACTAAACATGTCTGCCGGCGAATTGTTTGACCTGATTCGCCCGGCAGTATTGGTAATTGCGGCGCTGGCCTCAGCCTGGGTTTTAGCCAGTGCTCGCAAACGTGGGTTCCGGATTCACATTGCGGTGGCGTGGGCACTTGGCACGCTGCTATTCCCGCCCATCGTTTTTCCTATCTACGTAATCGCTCGATACATACGGCACCCAGCCAATGAAGTCGGCGCCGCGAAGGAAATTCCGCTTCGATATACTCTGCCGCTGCTTTATTTACTGTTTGTGATTTCGCTGATAGCGCTGACGCTCTACCGGGACAAGACGAGTGTAGATGATCACTTAGCTCGTGCGAGTTATGCGAAAGTAAGAAGCGACCGACCCCGGGCCATCCAGGAATACCGCCGCGCGCTGGCGCTTGAAGACAATCCACACACTCATAAGTTGCTGGCGATTGAGCTGGCCGCAGACGGATCCTGGCCCGACGCGCTTTCTGAATTCAGGCTGGCTGAAAAAGGCGGAGAGCCCGACGATACGATCGCGTTTCGAATAGCATCGTTGTTGGAGGCGATGGACAACCTTGGCCAGGCAAAACTCGAGTACGAGCGATTCCTGGACAGTGGAGTTTGTACTCAGGCTTATCCAGATAATCGCTGCTTGTCAGCGAGAGCAAAAGTGGCCGAGCTTACGTTGCGGTTGCGATGAGGCACTTGGAAGAGTGATTGATGAAATCAGTCGGCGCGCAACATCTCGCCAACAGTCTTTTTCTTTTCTATCTCGGCCGCGATCTGGGCCTGGGTCTTTTGGGGGTCTCGCCAGTTGTCCAGAATTCCGACCTGATGTACGCACTGCAACGTGCAGGTCGATGCGCACCACTTTTCTGTGTTGTACTCACGATCAAAGTCTTCCATCGAGTAGTCCTCGATTGGAATTCCCGGATAACCCCTTTGCTGCGAACACCAGTGGACGAGTCCCTCTTCACAGATGTAGAGGTAACGAGCTCCCGCTCGGCAGCGCCAGTTGTAAGGCTTGCCTTCCGCAATACTGTCCTGGAACCAGTTAAGACGGGCGTGATCTTTGTTCCCAAGTTTCTTGACGCGTTGAAAGATGTCTTTCTCGCGAGGTGAAAGTGGTTTGAGCGTACCGTCGTTGTCGTGAATCACCCCCACCGTAGTCGAGAAACCCAACTCTACAGCACGTTCTGCAACTGTTAACGCATCCTGCGGATTCTTAATACCGCCCCCAATTACTGAATTGATATTGACGTGAAAGTCGGAGTATTCAGAGAGGTAGCGCAGCTTTTTATCGAGCACGCGCAGGCTCTTTCGCGAAACCTCATCCGGCTCGACATTGTCGATGCTGATTTGCAGATACTCGAGTCCAACCTTATTCAATCGCTTGATGCGTTCAGGTGTGAAGTAATAACCATTTGAAATCAAGCCGGCGATCATTCCTCGTAAACGAATGTGGTGAATGATGTCGTCCAACTGCGGATGCATCATTGGCTCCCCGCCGGAAATGGTAATAATCGAAGTTCCCAAATCAGCGAGCTTATCAACTCGCCTGTTCATGACTTCCAGCGGCACTGGCGTGGACGAATGATCGTATTCATTGCAATAACCGCAAGCTAGATTGCACCGCCGCATTGGAATCAAATGCGCAAGCACCGGATGGCGGGTGGAGAGCAAGGCGCGGCTGATGAAGCTCGCCTCGCGCAGTTTTAACTTAAGAAACTTAGTCTTTCTCATTATGAAAGCGGATGGCCCACATTAATTTTGTACCGAAGGATATGCGACTACCCCGAGGTTGGCAAGACCCCACAACCGGTCACTGAAAATGAAAAGGGGCTCTGGTCTTTCGAACGACAGAGCCCCGTAGGCTTTAAGGTTTGGATGAGCCGCTTAGCCCTTAATGACCTTTACGCCCGGATCAAGTTTGATGTTGAACTCGTCTGACGAAATCTTTATGTTCTTTTCCATCGCACTCAGCCGCAGGGTTGTAGCATCGTCGTTCTTTTCGACAATTTTTGTCTGCACCGGCATCCCCGAAGAATCAACCCAAATCTCGGCGTACTTAAAGCTGGCATTGCCCTTTGGCACCAGCGTCAGATGAATTGTGCTCACGTCACCCCAGAGGGTCTCTTCGCGAACATCCTTGAATGGCTGAAAACGACTCTCGAGCTGCTGCTTGGACATGTACATCATTTCGATCACGCTGCCTGCTCCGCCTTTTGAGCCTGAGCCGGTTTTTCCAACGTAAGCGGTTTGCCTGCGCGGATTGAAAAGCGTGTACTTGCCGTTCGAGACTGCCAGAATTTCCCGTGCCGGACTGCTCCACTCGATTCTTACTGAGGCTGCACGGCCAGATGACGGAACGTACACGACTACTCCATTCCAGCGCTCGGCGTTCCGAAGCTGCGAGTTGTACTTCTCCATGCTTATTCCCGCTCGCAAAGACTTCAAGCTGGCACGGTTCTTTTCCATCCGGTTCAGAACCGAACTCACGAGACCTGCACTCTGCCCGATTGCCTTTCCGGGGGCGACCAACGTTAATGTACCTAAGACCAATAAAAGAATGCTTAGGGGAACAAATCTCTTCATACAAAATTCCTCAAATTAATTCCAAGCGGGTTGGGGCCCGCAAAACCTCGCAATTATAAGGGATGATCACCGTATGTCAACCTCGTACCCGTCGACCTTCCCATCCTTATTGACCACCCTGCGTACCGCTGTGACCTCAGCATCCGGCCTGCCTGTGAGCGTTCGGACGCGTTGCTGTATTTGGGACCTATCTGCCTCATTTGCAACAACATCGACGCCCACGAGCAGCGTCGATGTGGACTTTTGATGCGCCGAGAGTGCCCATCGTTCGCTGTTGGAAAACCAGCTCTTGGGCGTGAGGAAAATGAAGATTAAAATTAGTACGCATAGCGCGTCCCACTGCCAGGTATTCCTGGCGTAATTCCAAAAGAAGAGCTTTTTAAGAAAGCTAGACAAAGTGTCCTGTTTGGTGAGCTAGCAACTTGCACGCCTCTCTTAGGAGCACGTGTCCCGAAGATTCTAACGTCTGGAAAACGCGGAGTAAATGGGATTTACATCTGAACACTGGCGGCAGGCTGCACGATATGACCGTCACGCATCTGCACTATTCGTCGGCACATTGCTGCAGCTTCAGGGTTGTGTGTGATCATGATGATCGTCTGATTAAAGCGATAATTCAGCTCCTGAAACATATTTAAGACCAGAGCTGAATTTTCAGTGTCCAGATTTCCAGTAGGCTCGTCGGCCAATACGATTGCCGGACGAGTGACTACAGCTCGTGCCAGCGCCACGCGCTGCTGTTCACCGCCTGACAACTCCAGTGGCTTGTGATGTAACTTGCCTTCTAAGCCAAGTAACCGAAGAACATCCCGGCGCCTGGCAGGATCCTCGCCACCGTTGCCGTGAATGCGCTCGGCAAGGCGGAGGTTTCCTTCCGCCGTCAAAGTCGGGAACAAATTAAACCTCTGAAAAACAAAGCCGATCTTGCGACGACGGATATCAGTCCTCTTCGCATCGGACGCCGCGGTAAGATCCTCGCCATCAATTACGATTCGCCCACTTGTCGGTGTTAATAAACCGCCCAGGAGATGCAGCATCGTAGATTTACCGCAACCGGATGGCCCCATAATCGCGACAAACTCACCTTCTTGCACCTGCAGCGAAACGCCCTGCAGTGCAGGCACGTCTACTCTACCCACGCGGTAGGTCTTCACTAAATCTTCGGCATCCAGAATCGTTCGCATTTATCTCACAAGATTTGGTCTTCGTACTCTTTCCGGAACGATGCAGCTCCAGTCACAAAGTACCAAGTTCAAAGCTCAATATCTAGCGCGGAGGGATAATCAGTTGTTCGTGGACGGCTTGTTCTGGGAGGCATCGAGATCGACCTCAGGAAGCTGCCATCTGTTCTCAAGAACAAAAGCCTCAGGTCTATAGTCTTGATCGATGTCCACGGAGGGAGGCGCCTGATAGGTAATACTCAGTTTGTACTGGTCGTATGGGCGAGTGATTTCGATCTTAGACGGGAGTCGGAGCCTTGCTGACTCTCCAAAAGGTTTTTCATCCGAATAAGCCACTTCAGTAATCAAGCGACCACGCTCGTCAAAGTCTTGCAGCCGGGCTAGCCGAATACCACCGACACGATCAAACCAAAAACGTCTCAACAGGCGAGCCTCACCCTCAATGGGCTGAGTAAACTCTTCCAGAAAATAGTACCCCCGTACTATGCGCGTTGATTTCTTGGCTTGAGGTCGGATATCACTCTCCTCGAGGAAGAATTCGCTCTGCGAGTAGATGTGCCCATTCTGACTTACAGGACTCACCATCAGAGCCTCAGTCAGGTGTTGTGGTCTGAGATTCGAAAGAGCACTCACTGTCTCTTTCTCATTCATCGTCCTCTTTGATTTATCCGGGGACGGCGTTCCGTTCGTCGGTAACTTTTCGTAGACAGCACTATTTGTTCCCTTGACGAAGCGTTTGTATCTCTCTTCGCCCTGCAACACGGCTACGCGAAAGTGCTCACCATCGGAGGTCATCTGCGCAATATCCTTCGCGATGAATGGCACCTGGACAATTAAATAGACTCTTCCCGGACGTTGCAGCGTCACGGTTCCAGCCGCTTGACGATATTTTTCGGCGAGCCCAGACACAGCGAAAGACGTGTCTTCAAACTGAATATCCACTCTTCCGTGAATTGACTTCAAGGCGGCGAGCCGATTTATCTCAGCAATTAGTTGGGTCTTGTTTGCTTCGGCGAGCGGAGTTAAGAGCTGTGGAACCTGTACCCTTTTGCTGGCACCAAAAAACCCGCAGCCGGACACCAACAACAGACTGGTGATTAAAAGGAGAGAGAACAGGAATCGCAAGGGCCGACGTTCGGCCAGGGGTGAATCAAGCATCAATGAGTGCTCACGGGCGCTATCAATAATATGGGCGCCATTCCGTCTCCTTCGTAGTTGGTTCAACCTAACAAACAGATTTTTCGTTGTCAACGCGATGAAATCTGGCAAGCGCAACATTTCCGCTCCACTTGGAAGTTGAATTGAAATGTGATTATTACCCAAACTCACTCGGAGCCGGTTTCTCATTCCAGAATCAATGCTGGCTTGCCAAATCTGTGCCGCAGTCTGTTAACCGAACTGAGAACGTTGGGCCGACCAATCAAGCGCCGCTCGAGGCCCCGCTTTCCAGGAAAATCAAGCAGCATTATTCCAAGCAATATGGTCAGTAACCCCTGGCCTGGGACCCCCGGCAAGGATAAGACTATTCCCAACGCAACCAGTAAGACTCCCAGAATGTTCTTACCCACCAAGCCCGCAATCCGGAGCGGTGCCGGTAGTGCAATCCACAAATCGCGCGGATGATCTTCCCGGAAATAGGTGGCGGGGATCTTGACCAAAATGAACGAAACGATACCAAGACTAAAGGAAAACGTGATTGCAAACAGCACAAGGCCAAACAGAACGCCATTTAACGTCAGCGAGTCGACTAGCTGGGAAAAGAAATGCACTCACGAACCTCGATTAAGTGTGGTTTAATTCGCGCGCCGCCAACAACGCATGCAGCACCTCGCTGACTACTGCCTGCGCATCGCCCAGGTCAAAATTGCCGTTCTCAGCAATTTCCCAAAACTCATCCAGCCCGCGCGCGCCCGCTCTTTCCATCGCCAGCGCTTGCACGAGAAGATCGATTACATCAGCTGCTTTGACAACCCTCGCCTCAAGGCTTTCGCGCTGTTCATAGTCTTCGTATAGACCACGGTACTTCGACGCAGCCGAACCTGCGTTGCTGACGATATCTGAAAATGCGGCCAGTTCGGCTTGCTTTCGAACATCGGCCCCGTAATAACTCGTGGCGGTGCGGGGCATATCTCCCACCCTTGTTTCCGCCCAGTCATGCAGTAATGCCATTCGCAGTACACGCTCAACATCGAGTTGCACGCCGCGGGCAATCATCCCGTCTGCTAACAGCATCGGCGCGGCACAGACACCGAACGAATGCGCCGCTACAGACTCCGTTCCATTGGCCTGTCCGCGGAGGGTCCATCCGGTCCGATCGAGTTTCTTAAGGCGCTGCAGCTCTATCAGAGTTCTCAACATACTGGTTGACGCATCATCAAAATAGCCTCGACGAACTACTGTAACTCGCTCCTCACGAAAGCGGCAATCCGGGTCTTAAGGCAGATTGATACAGCAGGGCAGAATTCCGAGCATTCTTGCTTGCAGGTCACACGCGATACTTCCAACAACCAAAGACGGAAGCTAATTTCCAATTCGGTCTCAGTGAGACAAGGGGTATTCAGGGAGTCGCCGGTAGAGCAAACATCCACCAGGTATGGATAGTCTCTCCAGTGCTTTCGGCTTAGTGGGATTAGTGAGGAAAAGCAAAAAGTTAAGAACCGAATCAGGCCAGGATACAGAAATACCCGGGGGGAACGCACCTGTGAAGTCGAGTCATGCGCCTGCGTTAACTAACGGCAAGGACCGTGCTCACAACCGCAGCCTATCTCCATAACACCGGCGTTTTCGGCGTTTTCACAATACTCGCTGCAAAACTTCTGGTTCTCTTCTGCAGCGCATTCGCACACTCCATGCGCGCACTTCTTAGGATCTGCCATCGTTTCCTCTTGATTGACAGTCATTTGCCTGACTCTAACCAATGGGCAGGATTGCCCGCTGTCACAATCACGTAAACGTCAAGGGGCTGCTCGCACGATGATTGTGCGACGGGTCTCGCCAACAATCACGACCATGGGCTTGTTCAGTTGAATCGGGTGTTCTTCGCCATCGACACTAATTAGCAAATTCGGCGAAGGGGTTACGGTAATGCCGGGAGGAATACGGGGCACTAAATTGGTCGCCATAATACGCCATGTGCTCGGCGAGCAGGTGATGCGAATACCAGGACTATCCACTTCCACCGACTCGTTCACGGTGAGTAGGTCGGCAGTGAATAACCCGTCGCCACAACGTAGGCCTGAAGAGTCATAAAAACTAACCTGTCCTGAAACGAAAGCGTAAGCGAACGGTTCAGTGTTTTTTATAATCATGCGGACGTTCTTAACAGGGGTATCACGAGACCCGTTCAGACCCGTGGTCTGTAGCGTTGCTTCCAATGCGGGCCTGCCCAACGCATCGAAAGCGACGGCCGATTCCGACAAAGTAACGCGACGTTCCTCAGGCGATGTAACGGATTGCTGAGCGCTGATTGAAACCAGGCCAAATGAAAGCACCAACCACATTCCGATGATCCAGGTTCTCACACTTACCCTCCTTGGGTTTTCGGGGGGAGTTATTCTGAGGGGGTAGACTTGGATTGTAATGCCGATGTGACCCGGGTTCAACGCCAGGACGGCGATTAGCGGACAGCCACCAGCTTTAAGTTGGGGGAGAAGGAGTTGAATCACCCCCTTCATTTACGTGAGCGCCCTACTGCGCCCGAACGACCGGTAAGAACCTTGCACCCCTAGTCAGAATGTAGCCTTCCTGGTTCTGCGAAAACGTCTTCAGCGACTCTTCCAGGGTTTGTGACGGCACCATTCCCATACTTCGCACCTGGTCATCAGGAAGTTCAGTAACCAAAGCGATCCGATATTGTTCAGTTTTGGCCAGTAAGGCCCATGCAGTTTGTCCGTTCACCTCGTACTCATTCTTCAATCGCACCGCAAGCGAGCGGGAGTCGCCATCAAACCATTTTAGAAAATCTCGACGACCGAGCCCTTCTCGGCACTCCGCGACCAGAATAATCGTACCTCCCTCGACGCATGCACGCGTCGCCATATCGAGCGTCTTGTGCGCTTGAATCAAATTAATGTCATATGGCCAGCCACCGCAACTGGCGATCACCAGATCGCGTTTGGCGTTAATCGGTACCGCGTGGTTTGCCAGGTATTGATCACAACCAAGTCGATGGGCTTCGCGCCAGTGTCCTGCATACAGCTTTATCGCCTGTCCTTGATCATCGACAACGGAGTTGATGGCAAAAGACGGATTAGCTGCGGCGGCAATCTGCTCGCATTCTTCATGCACAGCATTGCCGCTAAGCAAACCAGATCCTACGCCAGGACGTCGCATTCCCGTTTTCAGGTCCAGCGCCAGCGTGTGTGTGTCACGAATCGTCCTGGCGGAAGCGAGTCCGGGACAGACTGATTTGCGGCCTCCCGTGAATCCGGCGAAATAATGAAACGAGATTCCCCCGGTGAGAATCGTATGTGAAAACTCTTTCAGCGCGCGATTAATCTCTATTCGCGTACCGTTGGGGGTGTGGCCGAGTGAGATCAGCTCCTTACTCGCCTCTGGTGAGTGGTCGATAGTGCGAACACGTTGAACGATGAACGGACTTAAGAGTTGGCTTTTTTCTTCCGCCGTTACCGGCCGGTGGATGCCGGTAGCGAATATGACTGCAATATCTGCTGGCGAGATTCCGTACTGGACTAAGCGGCGAACCAATAGATTGATGATCTGAGCGCTGGCCGTCGCGCGGGTAGCGTCTGATACAACAATCAATACGGATTCGCCACTTTGAAGAATATCTTCGAGCAGCGGAGAGCCATACGGACTATCCAATGCAGAGCCAATCTCAATGTCACTCAAAGGCGCTGTCTGCAACTCACCGCCATCGAGGACTTGAAACTGATCGGCATCAACCTGGAGAGGCAGGAATGTCTGACCGTAAGCTAAGTCAATCGGCATCATGACTTGGATGGCTTAGACGCCGAACTCCAGGAGCGAACGTTCAATAACCTGTAGTGAAGCGAAGTCTGTTTCGCCTGCGGTGCGAGCCTCAGCCAACCATTTGCGCAACTGCCTGGCTTCATCAAGAGAGGAAATGCGACAGCCGCCCGTGAGCGCCAATGTCACAAGGCAATCCGGCGCACCGTGTGTTACCAGGGCCGCTTGCAGCGCTGCCTGCTCGCGCAAGTCAAGTGTCAAAAGCAGATTGATTTCCATTCATGAATCCCGATTGCGTTCAGGCGCGCTTGGATTGAAAGCAGGCGGTGCCTGCGTGGCAGAAGTGAAACGTCTCATCTTCGAAATCAGGCGTCTCCATTTGAATTGTCAGATGATCTACCCCGAATTGGACCTGCAGTTTAGCGCGAAGATCCCGCAACAATTCCGGCTGAGAAATCGAGGGCGAATGTATCACATGGGCGCTCAACGCTTCGCGACCGGAGGTGATGGTCCAGACGTGCAGATCGTGGACGTCGGCCACGCCATCAGTTTCCAGAATGGCATTTTCAACTGCCGCAAGGTTTATGTGTGAAGGTGTTCCTTCCAGTAATACGTTTGTCGACTCTCGGATCAAAGTCCACGAACTCCAGATTATCAAGAGGCTGATGATCATGCTGAACAACGGATCGGCAACATACCACCCATAAAATGACATCAGGACGCCTGCGATAATTGCAGCTACTGACCCTAAGGCGTCGCTCATCACGTGAAGCCACGCGCCACGGATGTTCAGGTCAATCTCGTGCCGGCCATGAAGAATCCCGGCGCAGATCAGATTTATTACTAAACCTCCGCTCGCGATAGCGATCATTGTGCCACTGCGAACTTCTGGAGGCGACGACCAGCGCTGAGAAGCTTCGTAAAGAATAAGCAGCGAGATGAGGACGAGGGCAACTCCGTTAACTAGCGCGGCCACGATTTCGATCCGGTAATAGCCGAAAGTCTTTTGAGAAGTTGCCGGTCGCGAGCTGAACCAAACCGCGAGCAGCGCAAGCGAGAGAGCGGCCACATCAGTAAGCATATGTCCGGCATCAGCCAGCAGCGTCAGCGACCCAGTCCACCAACCCCCAAAGGCCTCAGCAACGAGATATACCGAAGTGAGCACCAGCACGAGCACAAGTCGGCGCCGGCTGTCGGTGGCGCGACCATGCCGGTGACCATGCGAACTGTGCTGATGAACTCCTGATTCTGCTGAACCCAAATTCGACCTCGCAGAGTCTTAAACTCGATCCAGTGCTTGCATTACGTCGGCAATGATATCCGACGCTGCTTCAATGCCAACGGCGAAGCGAACAGTTGCAGCAGACACGCCGGCGGCCTTCAGTTGCTCTTCAGTAAAACCAGCGTGGGAAGAATAGAGTGGATAGCTGACTAGCGTTTCGACACCACCTAGCGAAGGCGCTGCGCGTAACAGATTGAACGAATCGAAAAGAATCTCAGCCTCCTGCTCTCCTCCGCGGAGATCAACCGCTACGACCGCCCCGAATCTCCGCATTTGGCGTCTTGCGATCTGGTGGCCGGGGTCTTTTTCCAGTCCGGGATAGTAGACATGGGAGATTTTTGGATGCCGTGAAAGAGCTTCCGCGAGCTTCAATGCATTATCGCAGGCAGCTTTCACTCTGACCTCGGCTGATTTGATGCCACGCGCCAACAGATAAGCCGCGGCGGGATCGAGCGTTGTGCCAACCGATACGGATACGTGACGAACCCTATCCACGAACTCTTTAGAACCGGCGATTGCCCCGGCGGTAAGATCTGAGTGGCCGCCAAGGTACTTGGTTGCACTGTGCATCACCGCGTCGATGCCATGGGCGATTGGTTGCTGAAGAATGGGGGTAGCAAAGGTGTTATCCACAACAGAAATCAGACCGGCGGCGCGCGCAGCCTGTGCCGCCAGGTCTAAATCAACAATTCGATTGATTGGATTAGCTGGTGTTTCAAACCAGAAGAGTTTGGAGCGTTCGCCGGCTATTTTCGGTAAATGCTTAATCTGATCCAATGAGATGAACCGGGACTGGATTCCAAAGCGACGAAGAACATCGGTAAGAACTTTAGTGGTGCCTCCGTATAGGGATTCGCACGCAATTACTTCATCTCCTGCTGCACATACTGCAGCCATCGCACAGAACGTAGCGGCTGAGCCGGAACTCGTAACCACACAGGCATCAGCTCCTTCGAGTTCGGCAAGTTTTCTCTCAACCTCCGCCACTGTGGGATTAGCGTATCGTGAATAAAAGTACGCTTCCTCTGATTCGCCGCGAGAGTAGCGCCGCATCTCGTCAAAGCTGTTGAAGCTGTAAGTTGCGGAAAGGAAAACTGGTGAGACGACTGCACCAAAAGGTTGCTCGTTTCGTCGTTCGCCGCCATGGACCGCGATCGTTGCGGACGAGAGCTTTGCTTCGGTTGGATCTTCTGATGCCATTAAGCAATCACTTCCACGACCTGTTAGGTCGCCCGCGCATGGTGACCTGATGGCTTAGATTAGCAAATTCCTTAATGGCAGGACAGCACGCTGATCGCAAGAAAAGGAGGGCCAGATGCCTGCCCTCGTTCAGATCTTCCCGTTGGGTTCCTGTCTTAGATGGCAGCCAGTTTTAACGCCTGATTGAAATCCCGATACAGATCGTTAAAACCACGTACCGCGTGCTCGAGGATTTGGACCAGATCGTCGAGTTCCTTCAAATTAACAATCGCATTTACGTTATTCAAAAAGGCTCCGTGAGCATCCATGGTTCGCAAAGTCGGCGAGAGTAGCACGAAGAAAAGCCGCCGACGTTGTGCCGGACGCAGCACGTTCACTTCTCTGACTACGAATGCAGAGCCCTGCTCGAGTGCATCGAATTGCGGATCAAGCAGTACCACATCCAGTTTGTTCTCACGCATGTGCTCGACTGCCTGTCTCGTATCTCCGGCCATAAGCACCTGGTAGCCGCCCTGACTAAGTAGCAGCGAAATTCTCTCGCGCTGCTCATCTGTGGCGCAAACCAGCGCTTTACGTTGCTTCCAGGGCGGTCTCTCTGCGGGACCGCTCCCGTTCACGGCGGCTTGACCGAGCATTGACGCCAGCATCTGGACAAACCTCTCTGTTTCCGACATCGAGGGTTGTTTCTCGGTGACTTCTGAGCTGCTCTTCGATTGTGTAGCGACGCTTCGCCGCTTATCAGTAGCCGGCGAGCCACCAACGGACAACGCACTATTTTCCACTGCCGGGCTGGCAGACGCCGGCTTCTTTTGGCACTCAGAACAGACCGTATTCGGACGAGCGGAGGGCCGCTGATCGTCGACTTGAAACCGGGCAGAGCAATTTTGGCAAACAATGATCATGATCTTGTAGCGTCGTGAGGTTGAAACAGCTATTCCAGCATCCCCAGAAGAGAGCCAGATTCAGACAGACTCGAAACCGGCGCAGTGTCGCCGTCACGTCGCGTGAAATCCTCCCCGGTGGTCAAACCCTTCAACGAGAGCAGCAGGTTGTTCTGATTAGTTGCGAAGTTCAACCCGTCTTCAACACTAATTACGTTGGATTCAATAAGCTCAATAATTACGCCATCGAAATCCTGCATGCCGTCAAGCTTGCCATCGCGCATTGCGTCGAGCAGTGACTTACCCTCTGCTTCGCCGGATTCGATGTACTCCCGAGTTCGCGGACTCGATCGCAATATCTCAAGGGCGGCAACTCTGCCGCGTCCGTCTTTGCGAGGAATGAGACGCTGAGAAACGATGTAGCGAAATGTTTGGGCGAGGCGAGTGCGAATAACGGGCTCTTCGTTCTTGGGGTAAAGACCGATGATCCGGTCTACGGTCTTTGAGGCATCAATCGTGTGAAGCGTGGATAAGACGAGATGACCAGTCTCTGCGGCCTCTAATGCAATCTCTGTAGTTTCAAAGTCGCGCATCTCTCCTATCAGGATGACCTTCGGTGCCTGGCGAAGGGTAGCCCGCAAGGCTGATGGGAAGTCTCTCGTGTCCTGACCTACTTCGCGTTGATTGATGGTGGAGTTCTTGTGAACGTGTAGATACTCGATCGGATCTTCAATGGTAACGATGTGGTAGTGCTTCTTCTCGTTAATCATATCGATGATCGCGGCCTGGGTAGAACTCTTTCCTGCACCGGTTGGGCCAGTCACCAGCACGAGACCATTTCGCAAATCGCTGATTTGAGAGAGGTGTTGTGGCAATCCGAGCGACTTCAGAGTTGGAATATCCGTTGGAATAACGCGCATCACAATTGAATAGACGCCACGTTGCTGAAAGATATTCACGCGAAAGCGGGCTCGAGTTGGCAGCGAATAGCTTAGGTCAGCGGTGCCGGTTCGAGCGAGTCGCTCGGCAGCCTCAGGGTGGCCATTCATCAGCGTCATCGCCATCACCTCAGTTTGGTAAGGCGTGAGCTTTTGCATTCCGAGGGGCTGAACCGGCGTGAGCTTTCCATTGATCTCAACTTGGGGGAGCTGGCCAACCGAGAAATTCAAGTCGCTGATCTTGTCTGAAACGAGCAGCATGCGCTCAAGGATGGGTGGCAGATCAAAGAAGCTCATTGCTGGCGGGACTCCAAAACTATGAATGGGACGATGCTAAATCTGGAAGGAAGGGCTGAGGCGAGTATCGGGCGGGCACTCAGCGAAGAGATAGTGGCGCAAAACAACGCTAAACGCAAGCAAAATGTGTTGACCTCTTTGGCTAGGCAGATTGGAGAATTGATAAAAACGCCTTTGTGCGAGATTCAATAATGCCTCTTACCCCGACGAGTCCACCAGCAACCGCGACGATATCTGCACCTGCAGCTAGAACCTCCGCCGCGTTTTCCATAGTGATTCCTCCGATCCCGACCAGAGGCAGCACGTTCAGATGGTTGCGAACCTGCTCCAAGGCGCGAATGCCGACGACTGGATCCGCCTTATCTTTCGTGACTGTTGGAAACACGGGGCCCAGAGCAATGTAGCTGAGCGGGAGAAACGTAGCAGCAACCGCTTGCTCGGCACTGTGAGTCGACATTCCGATGATTGCGCCTTCACCAAGCAGAGCGCGCGCAGCCTCAACTGGTAGATCTTCCTGGCCAAGGTGCACCCCATCAGCATGGATGGCGTGGGCGATGTCTATCCTGTCGTTGATTATGATTCTGGCTCCATAGCGCCGCGCTGTCTCCATTGCGGACCTGGCTTGAGCGTAAAACTCGAGGGAGGAAAGGTCCTTCTCGCGCAACTGGATTAACCTGACGCCACCCGCACAAAGCGCTGCTACCTGTTCAGGATGTGAGATCCCCGAGAGGCGTCTGTCCGTGATTGCATAGAGTTTTGGAAGCGAGTCGAGCATGTGCTCAAGCCTTGAGCTCAGCCTCTTTTTTCTTTGGGCGTTCGTTCGACCTGAGCACGCGCTTTCGCAACCGAATGGTATGCGGAGTAACTTCCACCAGTTCGTCATCAGCGATGAACTCTAGTGCTTGTTCCAGCGAGAGTTCCTTAACCGGAACAAGCCGGAGCGCTTCGTCCGCACTAGCCGCGCGCATATTCGTCAACTTTTTCTCTTTAACGGCATTTACGTCGAGATCGACCGCACGCGCATTCTCGCCAATGATCATGCCCTCATACACTTTGCTGCCCGGCCTTGCGAAGAGAGTACCGCGTTCCTGCAGATTGTAGAGCGCGTAGGTAGTCGTCTCACCAACACGATCAGCGATCAGCGATCCGGTGGAACGACCTCGCAATGACCCCTGGTAACTACCCCAACGAAGAAACATGGTGTTCAACAGCCCAGTGCCTTTGGTTTCCGTCAGAAACTCGCTACGGAACCCGATAAGGCCGCGAGACGGGGTTTCGAACTCCAAACGCACTCTACCCGTGCCGTGATTCACCATCCTGGTCATTTGTCCTTTGCGCCGTCCCATCGCCTCCGTAACGACGCCGATGAATTCCTGAGGGCAGTCAATCACAACCTGTTCGATCGGCTCGAGAGTCACGCCGTCCCGAACGCGGGTGATAGCTTGTGGCTTTGAGACCTGAAGTTCGTAGCCTTCACGTCGCATCATCTCAATCAGAATAGCCAGTTGGAGTTCTCCACGACCCGACACTTTGAATTGCTCGGGCGAATCCGTGTCTTCAACGCGGATCGCGACATTGCCCAGTGTTTCCTTTTCGAGCCGTTCCTTTACCTGCCGCGAAGTAACGTAGCGGCCTTCCTTACCAGCGAAGGGGGAATTGTTTACGCCAAAAATCATCGAAATCGTCGGCTCATCAACGGCAATTATTGGAAGTGGCTGAGGATTCTCCGCAGAGGTGATCGTGTCCCCGATTTGGATTTCGTCAACTCCAGCAAGCGCCACGATCTCCCCGAAACCCGCACGGTCTATGGACTCTCGCTTCAATCCCTCGAAAGCATAGAGCTGGGACACACGAATCTTCTGCTGCGTGCCGTCGCCCTTGGCAACAATGACAAAGTCGCCGACCGCGATCTCACCGGAGACGATACGGCCGATGGCTAATCGACCAACGTATTCGCTGTAGTCGAGATTGGCCACGAGCAGTTGCAGCGAGTCTTCTCTTAACTGCTTGGGGGGTGGAATCGTCGACACTATCTGATCGAAGAGAGGGCGCAGGTCTCTTGATTCGTCGCTCAACTGCTTCTTGGCGATGCCTTCACGCGAGATGGCGTAAAGGATCGGAAAGTCGATTTGATCTTCAGATGCATCGAGATCTAAAAAGAGTTCATAGATCTCATCCACTACTTCAGCAGGACGCGCGTCGTGCCTGTCAATCTTGTTGACGACAGCTATTGCCGGCAGTCGAGCTTCAAGCGCTTTACGCAAAACGAAACGAGTCTGCGGAAGGCATCCCTCAGCGGCGTCGACAAGCAGCATAACGCCATCTACCATCTTTAGGACACGCTCAACCTCGCCACCAAAATCGGCGTGTCCTGGCGTATCCAGAATATTTATCTTTACCTCGCCGTAGTGTACCGATGTGTTCTTTGCCATGATCGTGATCCCACGTTCCCGTTCCAAATCCATGGAGTCCATGACCCGATCGCGTACCTGTTCATTGTCGCGAAAGGTCCCTGACTGGCGAAGCATCGTATCGACGAGAGTAGTTTTACCGTGGTCAACGTGAGCGATGATGGCGATATTTCGAATGTCTTTTCTTTCGTTACTCATAATTCCCTTCATAGAAACCAATTGGCCGAATTCAGCTTATTTGCGCAAACGCGCATCATAACATCTGCAGGGGAATTATCCCGGCCGAGCGCTACGAACCCAACGCACTTCACGAAACAGGATTGGCTTTGCGCGACCTCGGTTGGCATAACGCGTTCGCGGGCGGACCTATTTCAGTGACCCTGCTTGTCGCAGAGCTTCGAAAAGAACTATGGCAACGGAATTGGCCAGGTTAAGGCTGCGAATCCGGGGATTAAGAATTGGAATAGTGAGACATCGATCCCAGTTTGCGCGCAATAACTCCTCGGGCAATCCCCGGGTCTCACGGCCAAAGACAAGGCAGTCATTCCCATCGTAGCTCCAGTCCAGATAGGACCGTTCCCCCTTTGTGGAAAGGTAGACGAAACGACCGTTGGGCATCGATGCTTGCAACGCGTTCAGATCCAGGTGACGCTGCATCTCAACCTCTGGCCAATAATCCAGACCGGCGCGGCGGACGGCCCGATCATCCAGGCGAAATCCGGGCGCACCAACAATGTGTAGTGGGACTCGCATCGCCGCGCAGAGCCGCGCGACGTTACCCGTGTTTGGAGGAATTTCTGGTTCTACTAATGCAACACTGACCATGAGGTCCTCTGAACCAACACCGGTGAAGCCCAGCCGACGCCTCGCGGAGTCAACTTGCCAATCGTTTGATAAAAACAAAAGGAACGACGAACTTCACTCGAAGTATTCGTCGTTCCTTTTGTACGTGCCTCGTGGCCTGAGAAGTTTGTGTGCGCCTACTGAGACCTGCTGGTGTAACCTGCTGGTTCGAACTATCTCTTCTTCGCGGCCTTCTTGGCGCCCTTCTTGGCTGCGCCCTTTTTGGCGCCCTTTTTGGCTGCTGACTTCTTTGCACCTTTTTTAGTTGCCATAGCTTCTGTGTGCTCCTTTTTTCAAAGTATTGGTTAGGGTTGTCATCTCCACAAGATAGTGTGTTCGTGTTGTTCTTGTGGGCTAGAGTAAACGGCGCACAACATCTTGCTATATAAACGCAAAATCATCTTATGTCAATAACTTATTACAGCAAAGATGAAAAATGTTTTTGCAGTTGTGAAGGTTAGGAGCGACGCTTAAGTGAAGAACACTCTCCTGCATTCACACTCACCAGTAGACAAATAGTGTGTACAGTTGAGCTGGGCCAGATAACTTGAAGAGACCCGCTCGCATGAAGTTGCTGGGCCATTGATGGCGACCGTCACAACTCTTGAGGTTAGGAGCACTACCATCTGAAGAGAGGAGTGAAGACCCACTGATTATGTTGCTGGATGCCGTAATAATGAAGAACAGATTTTCTTCCACTGCGACTTGAGACACCCACAAATGGACCACTTGCATCGTCGCTCTCTTCATCTCCCGACAAGGAGGAGAGAGAAGATCCGATATTGATAATATTTCCGAGCTGCGGCACCATATCCTTTTGCAACTCAGCAACTTGCGCGTCACGCGGTATCGGCAGAAAACTCCCGGAATAGGTAATGACATTGCGCTCAAAGTCGATTAGTTTTGGCGATTGGGGACGAACAAAACCCCATTCGCGAGAAGCTGAAAGCGGATCGTGTGCTGCGCTCGCGCGAAGAATCTGGAGCTTCCTGGTCCGGCCTGGGATCTGGACCCCTTCCAACAGTTGGTCCACCGAAGTTGGGAGAGCCTGTGGTCCAGAAATATTCATAACACGCCGCCGATTAAGGTAGTAGCGACGGATCGCGTCTGCTACTTGCTCCCCGCGAAAGATTGCTTCCTGCTCCTGTTCGCGCTGCACTTGTTGTCTGATGTTGGGCGCAGCAGCAAGCGCAAATAGAGCGAGCACTGTCATTACCGCGAGTAGCGCGACGAGCCCGTAACCCTCATCTTGTCGAGCCGTTGTCGCGTGATTAGGCTCATCGGTAGTCTCCCGCAGATCCGACTGGGTACCATACATCTTGTGGTGTGGTCTACAGCGGCTCGTCATCTTCAGACTCAACTTTTGGAGTTGGACGTTGCTGGGGGCTATAAGTTTTTTCCCCGTCACCGGTGAGCGCAAGGGCGTGCCGGATCTTTAAAGTCGTGTCAGCGAAGACGACTTCCTTTTCCGAAATACTAGTGACCCGGAATCTTCCCCCGAGCACATCGCCTCGCTGGACGTTTATGATTTCTCGGTTGTTGCGGTCCTGCAAGATCGCCGTATCAACATGACGCTGCGTTCCGATAATTCCAATGTAAGTGTAATTGGGAGTCGGAGGCTGGGCCACGCTCAGTGAAAGCGTATTTGAGTACAAACTTCCATCCGGAGATCGCAACAGCACTTGACGCTGGCCGGGAGCAGCGATGACCAATGCCGGAACCGACACCGAGAGCTGTTGTGGTCCGACGAACCTGGTCGGCAGATCGCGCCCATCGATGCTGACACGCAACTCGGGTGTGAACTTGTCACCCGTAATCTGCAAGGTAAAGTCGCTGGTCCGAGCATAGACATTCGAGGGCGACAAAGATGCCAATAGGACTGGAGGTGTGGGGGTCGGCGTAGGGGTTGGTGTTACTTCGGGTGCCGGTGGGGGCTTGGGTGGCTCGTAATAAGCAAAGATATTGCGCTTTGCTTCGGTCACTGGAGGCGATGTCCAACCCCAAATCACGGGTTGCAGCTGATTACCGAGTTCGCTCTTAATGTCCCCGGGATTCTGTGGTGGAGTTTGACTGGCCACGGCGGTCCGCGGCGAAGAGCTGGGTGAAGTTGCACTACGAGGTTTGGAACCGCTGGAGCCAAAACCAAAGAACGTCCAATAGAGGAAGACCAGCGCGATGACACCTAGACCAACTGCCACGATGAGCTTCTTCTGCTCGCCAGATTTACTAATATCAGCTCGTTGCATAACTCAATTGCCAGACGATTGATCTGCCGCCGGTGTTTCGCTGTTGGCTCGTTGAAAATAGGTAGCCATGTTCAGCCTCAAGCTGATCAACGAAGCGCGTTGGCTTGCATCTGCTCCGACGCTACTGGTTTCGGTCGCTCGCTCCAGTTCCACGCTGTTGATAATGAGAAACAACTTACTAGCCTCGATGTCACGAACGAAGCGACGCAGGTTCGGATACTGACCTTCTACAGTCAGGCTGGTTGCAATACCGGGATAGATACTCTGCCACTTTGCGCTAGCCCCTTTGTTCGCAGAAGTTCGTGAGCCAACCGGTTCAAGCACTGTGTATGTTGGACCGGACGTGTTGCGCAAAGCGTTCTTACGAATTAGCTGATTAAGTTCATCATAAAGGTCCATTCGACCCCGGGTGCGCTCAAAAAGTCCGCTGGTCTCAAAGTGTTCAAGACTCTCGGTGATGTTCTTAACTGCCGCTTCCGTGGTTTCACCGTCGCTAACCACCTGACGCGAACTACTCAAAAGGGTCTTAAGCCGGGCTTGTTCTGTTTTTGCTGTCGCGAGATTCGATCTTGCAGGAACCAGGAAATAGACGTAGCTGATAATCACCAGGACGAGAACGAGCGCACTTCCCGCCACTGCGATTACTTCAGCGGCGCCGAATAATCCGGAATAACGCGAGCTTCGAATACGATGGAGCCTTGCATGAATTCGCTTCTTTGGAGTTGTGGGTTGCTGGCTCATTTCCTATCCTCATCCACGCCTTGCACATCACCCGCGCGAGCCAATCCCGCAACCGGCGTCTCAGCAATAGGCCCGCCGGATCGAGGTTGATAGATCACTACAAGCTCATACTCAGCACCAGTTTCACCGCGTCCTTTTTGAAGATTCTGAGCGCGCAAATTCGCCTGGAACACGCCAGCACGATCCATGTGAGCGATCATATCGGTAACCGTAGTTGATGATCTTGCCACGACCGTAAGGTCCAACTCGGCGACTGTTTGGCCCCCCCTTGCGGCAACGTCACGAACGCTAATCCGCGTTACCCGAACTGATCCGGGCAAGGCCGCCTCCAGGTCTCCGAACAACCGCGACCATGAGAACTTTTTTCGGTCAACCAACTCGTGAGCCGCACGAAGTGCTTGAAACTGCTCTGGCGTTAACGATTGCCTGACGTTATTTGCTTTATGCTCGAGACCTTCCGCCTCGCGGCGTAGATTTCGGACGTCGGCCTGGATCGCGGCAGCTTGTGTACTTGCCTGGCTTGACGCACGGATCACGAAAACAAAAGCGACGAGCGAACTGAGAAGAATGATCGCAGTCGCAACCCAGGGTAATGCGCGGTTGGTGAAGGGCCTGTTAGCTAGATTGATCTTATTTATCACGGCGGAACAACAAGGAATTTCGAGTCGAAAGAAGCATACACGCCTCGTTCAATTGTGCGCAACCGCGCGTCCTGCCTCAGCACGGTACTTTGGATTACACGCGCCCCCGGCCTGGTTGTTTCCAAAAGAACACATCGCAAGGTGTTTAAGTTCTAAAGTGCCCCTCATGAACTCAACCTTCGGCTCGCCGGCCCGAAATGATTCACTAAACTGTGGGTCTCAGGGGGACCTGCTCCGGGGTACCACCTTGTGACACTCGGGGCCATCCTATTATAATCGGGCCAGTCGACATGGTTCATCGGGTCCGGTTTGTTAGGAAACAATAAGGAGTATTCGTTGCTGCAGGATGTCTCAGCTGCATGTCTGGAAGCTCATCAACGGCTTTCTGTTGAGAAGGTCAGCGTCGCAGATCTACCCACAGCCTATGGCGATTTCAAGATCGCCGGTTATCGATCGTTGATGAGTGACGAAGAGTTCGTCGTGTTGTTTAAGGGCGAGATGCAAAGGGATACTCCGACGCTGGTCCGAATTCACTCCCAGTGTCTGACGGGCGATGTATTTGCATCCACGAAATGTGACTGCGGCCCACAACTGCATCAGACACTGGAGATGATTCAGCAAGAAGGCCGTGGTGCGATTGTTTATCAGCAACAGGAAGGTCGGGGAATTGGAATCATTAACAAAATCAGGGCTTACGCTTTACAGGATGCAGGCGCTGATACTGTGGAAGCGAATGAACAACTGGGGCTCGCGGTAGATTCCCGGGAGTATAAGCAATGCGCCGAGATTTTGTTTGATCTGGGTCTTTGCCAGGTGAGGGTGATCTCCAACAACCCTCTGAAGCTCCGCGCGCTTGAGGAAGCCGGCTTGAATATCCTCGAGCGCGTATCGATCGAAGTGAAGTCAACAGAGAGGGCCGCGTATTATCTGAAAACGAAGAAAGAAAAACTCGGTCATCTGCTTGATCTAAATATCAGGTAATCGTCGCTGACCATGCATAAGAAGGCCGCAGCGTTCGACGCTGCGGCCTGAAATGTTTGGGACCTATCTACCACCCAGTCACAACTTGGCCTTCAGTTCTTTAATGCTCTCACGCATCCGCTCGGCGTCGGGAGCTTTTGGGGCCAACTTCAGGTAAGTTTCGATCTCATCGATCGCGCGTTTGTAATCGCGTTGCCCCCAATAAATTCCGCCCAGGTACTTGTGCGCTGGGGCAACCTCAATATTGTTGGAGGGAACGCTAAGGCGCAGTTCTTTCTCTGCTTCATCGAGCTTTTTCTGGCTCATCAGAGCGATGCCGAGATACATTTGTGGTGTTGCTGCCGAGGGATTCTTCTCCGTAGCAACCAACAACTGCTCCTCGGCTTCAGGGAATTTCTTTTGCTGCAGTAGCGCAATTCCATAATTCAGCCTTGTCTGAAAATCGCCGGGGGCTAGCTTCACAGCCAGCTCAAGTGCTTCGGCCGCCTTACTGGGATCTCCCATTTTGAGGTACACCCCGCCCAATTCAGTTAGCGCCGGTCCAAATTTGGGATCGATCGTCACGGCCTTGACCAGGTGCTCGGCGGCTTTCTTGTTATCACCCTTTTTCGATGCTTCAATAGCCTTCTTGTAAAGATCGAGGGCTTCACTGGGCACCCTGGCAAATGCTGGGTCGAGCGACATCTTTGGACGCATGCCAATGGACAGTTGAATAATTCTGCGCCCCGGGCTGCCATCGCGGGAAATGCTTGGGCGCTCAACAGCGTTCTCGTAAGACTCGCCACCCTCTACTGTCAGTGTGTAATCGCCGTTTTGCAGACTATTAAACATGAAGGTGCCATCCGAGTCGGTTGAGGCGTAAAGAGTGCTAGTGTGCTGAGCCTCCAAACGAATGCGCAAACGTTGATCAAATGGCTTTCCAGTCAGATCGTAAATCCTGCCTTGAATGGTGTGAATCCCACTGCTCGAATTCGCGAGACCGCGCGTACTGCCAACTCCCTGAGCTTGCAACGACGCGAAGGCGAAGAGCACAACAACGAGAGTCCCGAGCGCTCTATTCAGTGAATGCGTGATAACTAACTTTCCCATGCCTATACCTTTCGAATGAGATTGGGTTTACGAAGCGTCGGGAGAGTTAATTGAAACTCAAGTTTTGCTGCGCAGGTCCTTAATGGTCAAGCGTACTTTCTCGGCGTTGGCGGCCTTGGGATCCAGCTGCAGATATTTCTCGAGTTCTTCAGCGGCACGTTTGAAATCGCCGGCCTTCCAGTAGATGCCACCTAAGTAGTAATGCGACTGCGCCAGCTTCCCACCGGCGAGGGCGATCGATTTTCCAAGCTCCTTCTCGGCTTCGTCGTATCGTTTCAAACTTATCAAGGTGATGCCCAGATACATATGAGCAGTGGGCGCGGAATCTGAAATCTTGATTGCCTGGCGCAGATGCATTTCCGCCTGATCAAACTTCATCTGATTCAGGAGAGCAATCCCATAATTCAGACGTGGCTGGAGGTTGTCGGGAGTTAAACTCACGGCCGAACGAAAAGCCTCACTGGCCTTCTCGAGCTCCTTCAGGATCATGTATTGAACGCCCAGCTCATTTATGGCAACGCTAAAGGATGGGTAATGTCCCACTGCCTGTTTCAAATGCTCCACTGCGGCTTTGTTATCACCCTTACCTGCAGACTCCAACGCCTTGTAATAGAGTTCGACCGCCGGTTTGGGGACCGCGGCCAGTGCCGCGTCAATGACTCCCGGCTTATTGCTCAGCTGCGCTTTCGGCGTGAGGTAGACCTGCACGTTAAAAGGACGCGACACGGGCACAGACGTAACTGAACGGCGAGATGGCGTGGTAGCAGGCTCAATGTATACGGACTCGCGTACAGTTTGGTAGTCCTCGCCTCCATCGACCACGACTGTGTAATTTCCAGGTGCCAGGGATCTGAAACTGAAGCTGCCATTGATGTCGGAGAAGACGCTCAAATCGCCGAAGCCTGAACTCTCAAGCCGGATTTTCATCCGCACTTCAGCACGAGTACCTGATGGGAAAATAAGGCGCCCTTGAATCGAGTGTCGGCCACCGGTGCCTGTCGAGTCTACGCTGCCGCCCTGACCCAAAGCGTTTGCGGTGAAGACTACTACGGCACCGAGCGTTAAAAGCAACAGCAGAGACGGGTGCCGAAATTCTCGTCCGAATAGTGAGCTGCAAAGTTGCATTGGAGACCCCCTTTTCATACAGTAAACACTGCACGAAGTTGACAGATATCGGGAGGCTGGAAGGGCGAAGGATACCACAAAAAGAAAAGGAGAGGCGTACGTTTTACGCCTCTCCGTGAACCCAATCGCGTAGTAAAACTACGCGCGATGGAAGGCCAATTCTAGAACTGGAATTTGACGCCGAGGCGCAGTGCGGACGGAAATTGGAAAATCGTTCCCGTGCCGTAGAAGGGATTCGCAACCGGCGTGATGCCGGGCGCTCCGCTATTAATAAACGCCGTCTCATCTTCGCGGATGGCGCGCTGATAATTAAGGACGTTGAACCAGTCGAAAGTTAAACGCAACTGACGATTCTCACCCATTTGGATTGGGAAGTACCCACCCAAATCGAGGTTGAAGGTCGTCGGTGTACGATTTCGGCCAGTCAGTGGGTTGATTGCTGTGCCGCGCGGTACGCAACTGAGGCCTGCAATACAGAAACCTTCGTTGTCGCCGTAGAGCGGATGCGGAACCAGAGCGTTGAAAGGGATGCCCGACTGTGCGCGGAATGAAGCGCTCGTCAGAAGCTTGAATGGCCAGCGATAACTGCCGTCAAACTTAAACTGATGCGGCCGA